>CALSOO010000005.1 GCA_943787985.1 uncultured Paracoccaceae bacterium
TATGCCCTTGTCGGATCGCTGCGGCGAGAATTGCGGGTTTGCCGGTCTGATGGGGGGTGCGTTGCGGCCGACAGTCTTGCGATCGAGCGCATTGCACAGCTGCGTTTCGGGCAAGCCACGGTGCAGGATTTCATTGTCGGGCGATATGAGGCCACCGTGCGCGGTTTGATCCTTGATCTGCGCCGTTTTGGCATGGTGAATGTGGTGGTGTTTGCGCTGATGATGGGCTGATTGTGTTTCGCAATCACCTCAACTGGCGGTTCGCCGCGTTGAGCGTGGCGATGACCGGCCTACGCGGCCTGGGCGTCTTACGGGTATATCTACGGGCAAAACTGGGCGCTTTCGATCCTGTTTCAGGACTGGGCGGCACCGGGGTATCAGGTCGCCATGATCTTTATGGCGGCGTTGTTTTCGGATTGGTTGTTTTTACGCGGCTGGATCACGCGCATCACCCTTGAGGCCATCGCGAGCGTGGCCCGAGGGGTGGGGTAAGGCGCACCGCGGAAAGTCCCCGCGCGCCTTGGAGCTTTAGCTGGCCACGGCTTTCATGAAGCGGTCGCGGATCACGACCGGGTCCATCGTGATCACCGGCAACTTGATGTTGCCGCTGTCGCATTTCACACGATCACCGTCATCTGTCGCTGTCGATGGCGGCTTGCAGCACCTTGCCCGTGTCCACGTCCTGACACTCGACCACGTTTTCGCAACCACAGGCCTTGGCCACGTTTTCAAGCTAGGTTTTCTTGCCCGCATAGGTCGGCTGATCGCCGGTCGAGCCGTAGGAGCCGTTGTCGATGATCAACAGGATATAGTTGTCGGCCACGTTGTTGGCGATGGTCGGCAGCGTGCCCAGGTTGGTCAGAACAGAGCCGTCACCGTCGATGGAGATGACCGTTTTGTCTTGCGCCAGCGCCAGGCCAAGGCCGATCGAGGAAGACAGCCCCATGGTGCCCAGCATGTAGAAATTCGTCGGCTGTCGTCGATCATGATGCAGTTCCTGGCTGGGCAGCCGATGTTGCAGACGACCAGCTGGTCACGAAGGATCGGGGCGATTTCTTGCAGGATTTCAGAACGGATCATTGGTCGCCGTAGCCTCCCCAGAAGTTGCGCATCCGTCAGGATCGCCACAGGTTTGTTGCACATGAAGGTGTATTTCAGGATGTTGTCGAACTCTCTCGACGTCCTTCTGCCAGTGGAAATGGTAGGTCGGGATGTTCATCTGGGCCAGCAAGCGCTTTGGTGTGCACGGCCATTTCGACCTGACAGGCCACCGGCTCGCGCAGCTCGCCGCGATAGAGATCAGCATCGGCAGCGGCATCCGGTAGTACTGCGTCAGCGTCGCCAGCGTGTTGATGGTCACCCCGATGGCCGTGTTCTGCATGATGATCGCGGGCGCTTGCCGCCCATGAAGGCCCCAGCGCACAGGCCCATGCCTTCGTCTTCCTTGTTGGACGGGATGTGGAAAATTTCGTCGCGCTTCGACTCTCGTCGATGACGCCCGCAAGCTGTTTGCACGGCACCGTCGTGACGAATGAGACTGCCGTTGGCGACAAATCGTCGACGATTTTGGGACTGATAGTCACGTCGAGTTACTCCTGTTGCGGCCGGGTGGATGCCGTTAGTTGTGGGTGAGCATGATTTTCGCGGCGGTCCGGCCTGCGCGGATATCGGCAAAGGCGCCGGCCCATCGGAAGCGCGGCTTTCGGTCCAGTCCAGCGCCCAAGCGTGCCGTCAAATATGGCCGCGCGGTGTCGCGGAAGTCCTGCGCGGTGTAGGTGTAGGTGCCGATGAACGTGATTTCCTGCAGGGTCATGCGGCGGATATCCAGCCCGCCGGTATCCTCGCCCAGCCGATATGCGCGATGCACACCGCCGGGCGCACAGGGCCGAGGCCGCAGCGCGCGTGGCGGCATACCCCACCGCATCGACGACCATCGGGAATTGGCGCCTTGGCGGCGCTGCACAGCCCGACTTGCCCGCAGCGATCGCCAGAAAGCGCGCCGGCGTCGGTTGGGTTCCGAGATGGTGACACGTCCGCACGCCCGAAAGCCTGCAAGCGCCGCCCGCCCAATGGCGTCCGCCACCCGATCACCACGGCGCTCACGTCTGTGGTGTCTTCGGCCTCCATAGCCAGCCGGACCGCATGCCAGCCCACCTGCCAGCGGCTCGGCCAATGCGGCATGTTGCCAGCGGCGTGTCATCGGGCACCTCCACAAGGTTCGCATCAGGCATCGCCACGTATTCGGCGAACGCCCCTTCGCGCGGCGGCATCGAGATGATCTCCCGCGCGCGGCAGATGTTGGTTCTGCCCCCGTCTGCACGCAGCGCATGTTCCGCAGGTGACCAGCGGGTTGATCGTCACGCGGCCGTCCCGGGCCGCCGGTGATACGCCCGCGGCCTCGTGCCCCAGGGTCAGCGGCGCGGGGCGTCGGTGTCATCGTGCCCGAGATAGGCATGCATGTCCGAGCCGCAGATCCCCGACCGCCGTCGATGCGGACCAGCGTCTCGCCCTGCCCCTGCGGCGGGTTTTTCCACGTCGCTGATACGTCCAGCGTTTCGACGCCTGTGTAAACGAGTGCTTTCATGGTGTCGCTCATTTGGCCGTGAACCCCCCGTCAACCATCAAGTGATTTGTCCCGTCACATAGCCCGACGCGTCCGAGCACAGAAACAGCAGCGGCCCGTCCAGATCGGCAGGGTTCCCCGTTGCGCCCGATGCAGGTTTGCGCCGCAGTTGCGCCCGACAGTTCCGCGTTCGGCAAACACGGGCCCGGTCAGTTCGGTCGCGAAAGAATCCCGGGGCCGACGGCGTTGGCGCGTGATCCCGTGCGGCAGACCACGCCTCGGCCATGGCCCGTGTCATTTGATCCACGCCCCCTTTGGCGGCTCCGTAGCTGATCCCGTTGGCAAAGGCGCGCGGTGATCTGCAGCGAGGCAAAGTTGACGATCCGCCCCCAGCCCTTGGCTTTCATCGCGGGCACCAGCGCCTGCGCTAAGGAAGAACGGCGCCGACAGGTTAAGGGTCGAGGGTCGTGTCCCACCCTTGCGGCGGTCACATCGTCTGCGTGTTCGCGTGTGTTGATGCCGGCCGCGTTGATCAGGATATCCGGTGCCCCGAACGGTGCGCGCACGTGCTCTGCGATAGCGTGATGCGCGCTGCGATCGCCCAGATCCGCCACCACCGTTGCCGTGTCCCCGCCCGCCTCGGTCTGCCATGCGGCGAGGGCATCAGCGCGGCGCGCCACCCCCCACCACTTTGCATCCCGCTTGCGCGAGCAAAGTTGCAGTGCGCCGCCCCAAGCCACTGGAGGCTCCGGTAACGCAGGCCACACGGCCCGCGACATCAAAGAGGGCGGCGCTCATCTGTTATTCCTCGGCCGTGAGGTCGAAGTTTTCATCCGGGAAGTATTTGGCCAGACGCACATCCGCGGCCCGGGCGTGCCCTTCCATTCCTTCAAGGCGCGAAATCCGTGCTGTCGCGATGGCCACGTCTTTGGACCCTTCGCGCGTGGACCGCTGCCACGTCACGATTTTCATGTATTTGTGCACCGACAAACCGCCTGTGTATTTCGCCGATCCGGAGGTCGGCAAAACGTGGTTGGTTCCGGAGGCTTTGTCGCCGTAGGACACGGTGGTTTCTTCGCCCAAAAACAATGAGCCGTAGCACTGCAGGCGGTTCAGCCACCAGTCCAGATCCCCCGCTTGCACGGTGAGGTGTTCCGGTGCGTAATCATCCGAGCAGGCTGCCATTTCTTCGCGGTCATCGCAGACGATGACTTCGGCGTAGTCCCGCCATGCGGCTTCGGCGTTCTGGCGGTTCAGTTCCGGCAGGTCTGCGATCAGTTCGGGGACCAGCTCCATCACTTTGGCGGCCAAGGCGCGGTCGTCCGTCACCAGCCACACCGGAGAGTTGTACCCGTGTTCCGCCTGCGAAACGAGGTCGGTCGCCACGATGTGGGCGTCTGCTGTTGCATCGGCCAGAATAAGGCTGTCGGTCGGGCCTGCGACCATGTCGATCCCGACCCGCCCAAACAGAAAGCGTTTGGCTTCGGCCACAAACTGGTTGCCCGGTCCGACCAGAATGTCGGCTTTGGGCAGGCCAAACAGCCCGAATGTCATGGCCGCGACCCCCTGGACCCCGCCCAAGGCCAGAATTTGCGTGGCCCCGCACAAATGCGCAGCATAGATGATTGCAGGCGCGACCCCTTCATTCGGGCGCGGTGGCGAGCAGGCGACGATGTTTTCGCATCCCGCCACTTTGGCCGTTGTCACAGTCATGATTGCAGAGGCGATGTGGCTGTAGCGCCCCCCCGGAACATAGCAGCCTGCGGCGCGAACGGGGATGGCTTTTTGACCCGCGATCAGGCCCGGAACGATTTCGGTTTCCACGTCTGTCATGGTGCTTTTTTGCAGCTCGGCAAAGCGGCGCACGTTGTCGTGGGCAAAAGCGATATCTTCTTTGAGTTTTTGCGGCACTTTGGCAGCGGCGGCAGCGATGTCCTCGGCGCCCAACATCACAGGTCCGTCATAGTTGTCGAACTTTTTAGCGTATTTCAGCGCGGCCTCGTCGCCACCTGCCTCAATGTCCGCCAGAATGTTCTTGACGGTTTCACGCACCTCGTCCGACCCTGATTGAGCGGTCATAGTGGCTTTTTTCAGATAGTCGCGTGCCATCGGCGGACTCCATGCATTGTCTAGGGTTGCGTCCTGATCCCACACAAGGGGGTCGTCCGACAATTCAAATCGGCGCAGACTCGAAATATGAAAGCCAATTTTGCATTTTTTGAAATGTAGAGTCTCATTTTTTGACAAAAAGCCGCTCCCCGAAGGTGCGGCTTTGCTTTTTGTTCATTTGGGCGGGCGCAGGCAAAACCCTTGCATGTGCCCCCTGTTTACCCTTGCGGGATCACCCTTTGCCTTTCCATGGCACCAGGATCCGTTCGGCCCAGCGCATCAGCATATCAATGCCAAAGCCGATGATCCCGATGAGGATAATCCCCATCAAAACGATGTCGGTGTTTGAAACTTGGACGCCGCCATGATCATCATGCCGCACCTTTTCCGCCGCAACAAGTTCCGCCGCAACAACCGTACCCCAGCACACGCCCATCGCCACACGCGCCGCCGTAAAATCTCGGGCAGCGAGTTGGGAATGATAACATGGCGCATGATTTGCCCTTTGACGCGCCCAATGAGTATGCAGCATGCACCTTGGAGATCTTGACGCCAGACACGCCAGATCGCGCACGCGATGGCCATGATCCAAAGGGCAGCAAGGAACAGCAGGATAATCTTGCCTGCCTCTCCGATACCTGCCCAGATGATCACCAAGCGGAATCAACGCCAGCGGTGGCACAGGGCGCATGAATTCCACGATCGGATCAAACCAACCGCGGAACCAATTGCTCAGGCCCATGGCATAGCCCAGCGGAATCCCCACTATTGCGCCCAACATAAAGCCAACCACAACGCGAAATAGCGAGAAGCCAAGATGCTCTGCCAAGGTCACGTTCTGATAGCCCGTCTTTGGCCACGAAAGCGACGTGACCAGACCTCTGTCGGGAGAGGGCAGCCAGATGGTTCCATCTGCCAACCTTTGCCCGGCGTGATGTTCAACGTGCCTTTATCCGACATCGCGACGCGGGCCAAACCAACTTCGACACCGGGTGCAATCGCCTGCCCGTCAACGGCAGTGATTTAGCCCCTGCCTTACGGCTCATCTCGTCGTTGGCGTCCCAAATCAACAGCTTGGACCGATACGATTGCACCACAAGTGTATCGTTCTTGGCGATGCCCTCGCCCAGGCGACATCGGGGGGGGCACATCCTGCACCTTTAGGATGACACGCACTATGACCGTCGCATTTGCGTTGTGCCGTCCTCGAGGTGCGAGTGTAAGTGAACTCGCCTCTCCCTCAAACGGACCGGGTGCATGCATAGAACCCGGGCAACAGATTTGATCCCGTGAACGCGCCCCAGAACAAAAATCAGCACAATCGAAATGACCGACGCTGCATTTGGCCGTCACCGGCGCTTTCGTCGCCAAAGGTCACCGTTTTCAGCGAGCCGTAGTCCGTTTTGGGCGTCATTTGCTTGCGAACCGCTCCATCGATCCATCGTCAGCAGGATCAGAGCACATACCACGCTAAGGCGGCAGATACCGATAGTCGACAGGAACGCGCCAGAGTTCGCCCCAGAGTCTTTGAAAACTGTCCATTATGCGTCTCCTCGTCCGGCCCATGATTTCTTCTTCCATGTCCCAGATCATTTCAGGATCTCCTCGCGGTCTTGTTGAATCTTCGGGTGCTTTTTCACTTCGCGCAGTCGCGCCCACGCCCAGTTCTGCAAATGGCAGTGGTATTCTTTGTGAATACGGCCTGGGCGTGGGGCCATGACCAACAAGCGTTCTCCCAGCAAGCAAGGCCTCTTCAACAGAGTGGGTGATCAGGATGATCGTCTTGCCCGTCTCTTTCCAAAGCTTCAGAACAAGGCTTTGCATCTTTTCACGGGTCAACGCGTCCAGCGCGCCAAGCGGTTCGTCCATCAAGATCACATCAGGGTCATTGGCAAGGCAACGGGCCAAAGCCACACGCTGCTGCATGCCGCCGGACAGTTCGTAGACGCCTTTTCCTTGAAATCCTGCAAGGCCGACAACGTCCAGCAGATGATCCACATCTTCGGTCTTTCGCTCTTGCGGCATGCCCTTCATGTCGGGACCAAAGCGCACGTTGTCACGCACGCTCATCCATTCAAACAAGCGCCCTTGCTGGAAGACCATGCCGCGTTCGGCGCTCGGGCCTGACAACTGCTGCCGTTCAGGATCATCTGCCCTTCGGTGGGGCCAAGAAACCTGCAACGATGTTCAGCAGCGTCGTCTTGCCGCAGCCCGAAGGGCCAAGCACCTCAACAATTCGCCTGCTTTAAGTTCAAGCGGACGTCTTTCAAGCGCTTGCACGATGCCCACCGTTGGGCAGATTCGAAACGCATGGAAATGTTGTCTATTGAAGTCCTGACATGGTCCCTTTCCGATCCATTTTCTGGAGCTGTCAGGAAAGGAAAAATGGCGGTCGCTGGGATGCACCCGCCCTCAAGAAAGTCTTACTTGCATTGCGCGCTTCAATGGCCCTGTGTTTACAACTGCATCATAGCTGTCCAGCGCAGCGGGATGGAACCGGCTGTCCACGAAGACGTCTGCAACGCCTTTCATGAAGGCTGTGCGCGTGCCACCCAACCATGCTTCGGACAGCTGGTCGTCAACGTCTGGGAATCACGAATGTGGCATGTCTGCGTCGCATCTACGTCCATACCCGCGTCTTTCGCGATCACTGGCAGCATTTCTGCTCGCATGGCTTCATCGTTCCACATGCGTTTGCGTCTGCTGTGACTTTCAGGAACTTCGCGACCAGTATCGCCGTTCTCTGCATGAACCCGCAGGGCTGTTGTCGCGTCAAACACCAAGATGCCCAGGCTTCTTTTCTCAGCGCCAGTCAGCAAGATGTTGCCGTGCTCTTTCATGCGACGCAGCGCACCACCCCAACCACAGGCCATGTCAACTGACCTTGCGCCAGAGCCGCTGCGCCCTCAGCTGGTGCCATGTCGACAACTGTCGAGGACGCCAGTCAACACCGAAGTGGTCCATCTGGCGCAGGAAGCCGTAGTGCGCGGCTGTCCCAAGTGGAACCGCAACTTTCTTGCCAGCCAAGTTCGCCGCGGAGTCTTTGTCGATCTCCAGACCGGATGCAACAACGCAGTTGTCGTTCTCAGCATAGGAAACCGCAACGTCGAGCACTCTGGAGGTCTTGACCCGCTGACGTCGCGACAACGAATGGTGGACACCTTGGCTGACAGAAATCTGCACGTCGCCGGATGCCATCGCCGCGGACATTGCTGTGCCTGTGTCGAAGCAACCCAGTTCACTTTCACGCCCAGTGCTTCGTCATATGTGCCGTTCACTTTTGCGAACTGGAATGGCATTGGCCACTCAAGGAAATAACCAACGGTGATTTCGCCGTGGCCGTCTGCGAATGCTGCAGTGCCGGTCAGTGCCATTACTGTGCTTGCCAGAATGGCGCGTGTTGTTGTCTTGATCATAACATACTCCCTGTTGATCAAATCAAAGCCTTATGGCTTCGGGTTTGTTGACCACCGGCTTCAAGGCCGGCAGCAGACGCGGAGCTTACATTGCCTGTGACAATGAAGCGCGTAGCGCAATCAGACTGAACCTAAGTTTCCATCTGTGCAACCGCTCATCATTGTTTTCACGTTTTGAAAACCCGCATTTTTCGTTTTTGCCTTAACCCTGCGCAGTGCAAGTTCAAGCTGTGTGCACTCTGGTGACAAAACGCTGTGAAGAAAGGACCACATACTGCTTCCGAATGAGTCCAGTTATAATCCTGCCTAGCCCATACGTTGTGCGCTGCGCGCCTCGTGTTCGTCCCGAAAGCGCAGCCATGCCATGGCCAGTCCAGCCCCTAGAACTTGCGGCAATCGGAACGGATAGCGTGCGATCCTGGTGGTGGGCATCGGCAAATCCTCTTGGGCTGCCCCCAACGCCCGCCGCGCCATTTCGCGCCCCATCACCGACGACATCGCCACCCCCGCGCCCGTTGTATCCCAGCCCTGCGATCAACCCCGGTTCCGGTTCGTGCAGATGCGGCACGCGGTCCGGCGTGAGCGCAATCCGCCCGCTCCATTGGTGCGTCCACGTCGCCCCTTTGAGGATGGGAAAGCGGGCCACGGCGTCTTTCATCATCCACCCGAACCCGCCTGCCCCGCCAAGCGGGGTGCGAAAGCCCATCCCCCCGAACAGGAACTGCCCCCCCGGTTCGCGGCGACAATAGATGATCATCCGCCGGGTGTCCGAAATCGTGTGCCCTTTCCGCAGAAGCGGCCCAAGGCGGGCCTCGTCCAGCACGTTCGTCGACATTTGCACCGACGTCAGCGGCATGACGGATGTTTTCAGCCCTCCCACCAACGCATCGGTGTAGCCGTTGGTGGCAATGATCACGGTTTTGGCCTGCACGCGGTGTTGGCCCACCTGCATGTGCCACGTGGTCCCTTTGCGCTCCAGTTTGGTGACAGGAGAGTGCGAATGGATCGCGGCCCCGGCGCTGATCGCTGCCTTGGCCAACCCTCGCGTCAAAGACAAGGGCTGCACTGCCCCGCCCCGCTGTGACACGACGCCCGACACATACCCGTGTGCCCCCGTCAGGTCACGCACTTGTGTGCTGTCGATGAGCTCGAACCCTGCACCGTGCGCGTTCCACAGCTTGGCGTTGCGGTGCGACACCGCTTGTGCGCTTTTGCAGTGATCCGCCCGCACCCACCCCTTTTGACGGGCCTGACACTGGATCTGGTATTTCTCGATCATCTCGAACAGATCATCGGCAGAGCGCAGGGACATATGCGCCATCCGCTCGAAATAAGTGTCCCCGACCGCTTTGCGCAAATCGGCGGGTTGGGGGCAGGGCAACATGGGATTGACCTGACCGCCACTGCGCCCCGAGGCCCCCTGGGCCACGTCGCCTGCTTCGAAAACAGCCACGTTTGTGCCGGCTTCGGCCACATCAAGGGCCGCGCGCAGCCCCGTAAACCCCGCCCCCACAACAGCCACATCGACCTTGAGGTCCTGGGCCAAAGGCGGCGTGTCTTCGGGCGGGATGGCAGTGACCTGCCAGAATGCATCTGTGTGGCTCATTCCCGAATTGTGGGCGCTGCATCGGCGTTGGGTCAATTTAAACTCTTGGGCTGAACAGCGTTGTCCGCCGCCTCAACTCTATGAAAATTCTGTTAAAACATGAACAATACCCACGCCAAGTCCAATTTCTGGCTATACTTAAGCATTGTTTTTGGCCCTATTGACGCGCATCAAAATCAAGCGAATTAGTGTCATAGGCGATCCCTCGTGCTCTGAAATCGCATCTGATTCTCATTTTGCCCCGGAAAGGTTCAGTCATGGACGGTAACTTCAACGAAAACGACATCAGCCGCGTTGTAGAGGCGGACCGCGCAAACGTGTGGCACCATCTGATCCAGCACGAGCAATTTTTCACCGGCGCCGACCCCAAGATCATCGTCGAAGGCAAAGGCATGCGGGTCTGGGACCAAAAGGGCATTGAGCACCTTGATGCGGTTGCGGGCGGTGTCTGGACCGTCAACGTGGGCTACGGACGCGAAAGCATGGGTGACGCGGTCAAGAACGCGATCGTCAAAATGAACTTCTTTGGTGGTACGGTCGGCACCATCCCCGGCGCATTGTTCGCCGAGAAACTGATTTCCAAGATGCCGGGCATGGACCGCGTCTATTATGCGAACTCCGGGTCTGAAGCCAACGAAAAGGCATTCAAGATTGTCCGCCAGATCGCCCACAAAAAGTACGGCGGCAAAAAGCACAAGATTTTGTACCGTGACCGCGATTATCACGGCTCTACCATCGCGACCATGTCCGCAGGCGGCCAAGACGAGCGCAATGCGCAATACGGCCCCTTTACCCCGGGCTTCATCCGCGTGCCCCATTGCCTTGAGTATCGCAAGCACGAGCAGGACGGCGCACCAGTCGAGAACTACGGCGAATGGGCGGCCAACCAGATCGAGGACGTCATTCTGCGCGAAGGCGCTGACACGGTCGGCGCGTTGTGCCTTGAGCCCGTGACAGCGGGCGGCGGCGTCATTGAGGCCCCCGAGGGGTACTGGCCCCGCGTTGCCGAGATCTGCAAGAAATACGACATCTTGCTACACATCGATGAAGTTGTTTGTGGTGTGGGCCGCACTGGCACGTGGTTCGGCTATCAACACTACGGCATCCAGCCTGACATGGTGTCCATGGCCAAAGGTGTAGCATCCGGTTACGCCGCAATTTCCTGCCTTGTCACCACAGAAGCTGTGTTTGACATGTTCAAGGACGACAGCTCTGATCCGATGAACTACTTCCGCGACATCTCCACCTTTGGGGGCTGTACTGCGGGTCCGGCGGCCGCCCTTGAGAACATGCGCATCATCGAGGACGAGAACCTGCTGCAAAACACCATCGACATGGGTCACTATATGTTCGACCAGTTGAGCGCCCTCAAAGACAAGCACGCTTGCATCGGTGATGTGCGCGGCAAGGGATTGTTTCTGGGTGTCGAACTGGTTGCGGATCGTGAAACCCGTGAGCCGGCTGTCGAAAAGATGGTGCAAGCCACCGTTGGCGATTGCATGAAGCAGGCTGTGATCATTGGCGCCACCAACCGTTCATTGCCCGGTCGCAACAACACGTTGTGCTTCTCTCCGGCGCTGATCGCCACAAAGGACGACATCAACCAGATCGTTTCTGCCGTGGACGGTGCATTGGGACGCGTTTTCGGCTAAAACCGCACGTGTGTCAGAGACATCAAAAGGCGGGCCTGTTGTGGGTCCGCCTTTTTTGCGTTCGGGCTTACGATTTGTGAGGCCAGAGCCTAGTAGACCATTCTGTGCGTTGGTTTGGTCGCCACAACTTTGGGTTTGGCCCCAAGCGGAAAGCAGATCCGCAAAACGATGAAGTGCATCACGAGCAAGGCAGGGATCACAAAGCCGGTTGTCATCGGTGACAAGGCTTCGGGCGATTGCACAACCGCGGCACTGCGCAATTGAACCAGTGTGATCAACAGGACAAAGCCCCCCATGATCAAGGTGTGTGCGGTGGATGTAAGATTGCTAGGGGTGCGTCCCGCCATGCGCCCATAGACGACGCCAGCGACGTAAGCCGCGCACACGGCCGCAAACAGCCCGCTCATCGTAAAGCCGCGCCCGATGACGTTCTGCAAAAGGTAGGACCCCCCCGCCAAGACCACCGACGACAAAAGGTAGGCCGCGCAAAAGGACAGATATGTGAACAGGTGTTTTTTCATGGTGTCCCTCGAATTTGTTTCAATTTGAAATCAGTTTCTACGACAATTGCGGAGTTTTGGTGGCAAGGGCGCGTCATGGCTATGATCATTCCCGCTATGCGCGCAGGTCCGCTCCAATCTGGCCAGTATGCGCGGATGAGCCGGGAAATACGTCGATTGTGGCGTCCTCAGTAGGGCCAGCCGTAGGGCCAACGTCTGCTGATCCCTCCAAAATTTTGCGAATTGGGTAAATTAGGTGAATTTTATAAAAATTGAGACGTGCAGTCTCAATTTAATTGTGCTATACATAAAGAGAATACACTCCTCACTTTTCGTTTCACTTTATTATAGATCCAGATTGCTCCGCTCTTATAGCCAGCGTATAGGCAACATATGGCTTTACCCGTCGAAACATTCTTTTTGCACCCTGACCATCAGGGCACCTTGCAATCCCAGATCCAGCAGATGATTGCCCAAGGCATTCTGTCGGGTCGGTTTCAACCTGCCGAAAAGCTGCCATCAACCCGAAAACTGGCCCATCATCTGGGTGTCAGCCGCATCACCGTGACGCTGGCCTACACAGAATTGCTGTCCAACGATTACCTCACCTCGCGGGGCCGGTCGGGCTATTATGTGTCGCGCAACGCGCCTGCACCGCCGTCTTTCAAACCCACCCCGACAGGGCCGGATGCAGTCGATTGGACCCGCGCCATCGGGCAGCGTTTTTCGGGTGGCCAAACTCCGTCAAAACCGCAGGATTGGGCCAAGTTCCGTTACCCGTTTATCTATGGCCAAGCCGATCCAACCCTGTTTGACCATGCCAACTGGCGCTTGTGTGCGCTGCAGGCATTGGGCCAGCGCGACTTTACCCCGCTGACCACAGATTACTACGATCAGGATGACCCGCAGCTGATCGAATTTATTGCGCGCCACACCTTGCCGCGCCGTGGCATCTCCGCCCGTCCCGAGCAGATCCTGATCACCCTGGGCGCGCAAAATGCGCTTGTGGCTGACAGCCCAAGTGCTGTTGACCCAGCGCCGCAAAGCCGCGTTTGAAGATCCCTGCTATCACGCGTTGCGCGATATCCTGTCCCAGTCGCGCTGCCACCTGGCCCCTGTGCGGGTTGATCAAGTCGGGCCTTCCACCCGATGCGATTCCGCCCGACACGGATGTGATTTTCACGACTCCCAGCCATCAGTGCCCCACCACGGCACCATGCCGATGGACCGCCGCCGCGCCTTGCTGGAGCGGGCCCGCGAGATGGAGGCGCTGATCGTTGAGGACGACTACGAGTTCGAGATGTCCTTCCTCAAATCCCCGTCGCCTGCGCTAAAATCTTTGGACACGGACGGGCGCGTGATCTATGTCGGTTCCTTCTCGAAATCGCTGTTTCCGGGCCTGCGCCTTGGCTATCTGGTGGGGTCGGAGCCGTTCATCCGCGAGGCCCGCGCCTTGCGGGCGTCTGTGTCTGCGCCACCCTCCCGGCCACATCCAGCGCACTGCCGCCTATTTCCTGTCACTTGGGCACTATGATGCATTGATCCGACGCATGGGCATGGCTTTTCACGAGCGCCGCAACGTGATGCAGGCCGCCATTGAAGAAAACGGTCTGCAAATCGCGGGACAGGGGGCTTATGGCGGATCTTCTTTCTGGATGCGCGCGCCCGAACATGTGAACACCACGCAACTGGCCCAAGCCTTGCAGGCCAAAGGCGTGCTGATCGAACCCGGCGAGCCGTTTTTCGGGGCGAACGACGCCCCAAACACTTCTACCGGCTGGCCTATTCCTCGATCCCCGCAGCACGGATCGCACGGAGTTCGCTGGTTGCCGCCCGATTAGGGAAATGCTCGATGATCTGGACCTATGCGGAAATACAATTGGCCCTATCGCGCACCTCTCACACCGTACTTTGCCCAAGAATTCGTGAATCACCTGCAAACCATCGACCGGAGTCTCCCTCATGAAAATGACCACTGAAGAAGCTTTTGTAAAAACGCTGCAAATGCACGGCATCGACAACGCTTTCGGGATCATCGGCTCTGCCATGATGCCAATCTCCGACATCTTCCCTGATGCGGGCATCACGTTCTGGGACTGCGCCCACGAAACATCCGGCGGCATGATGGCGGACGGTTTCACCCGCGCCACCGGCAAAATGTCCATGATGATCGCGCAAAACGGCCCCGGCATCACAAACTTCGTGACAGCTGTGAAGACCGCCTACTGGAACCACACGCCGGTTCTGTTGGTCACGCCCCAAGCGGCCAACAAGACAATCGGTCAGGGCGGCTTCCAAGAGATGGAACAGATGAACCTGTTCGCCGACTGCGTTGCCTACCAAGAAGAAGTCCGCGACCCGTCCCGCATCGCCGAAACGCTGAACCGCGTGATCATGCAAGCCAAGCGCGCCTCTGGCCCCGCCCAGATCAACGTCCCGCGCGACTTCTGGACCCAGGTCATCGACATCGAACTGCCAGCATCGTTGACTTTGAATTGCCACAGGGCGGCGACAGCTGCGTTCAAGACGCAGCAGATCTTGCTGTCCGCTGCCAAGTTCCCAGTGATCCTGAACGGCGCGGGCGCGATCCTGTCCAAAGGCGGCATCGAAGCGTCCCGCGTGTTGGCTGAAGCCCTCGACGCACCAGTTTGCGTTGGCTACCAGCACAACGACGCGTTCCCGGGCAACCACCCGCTTTACGCAGGTCCGTTGGGCTACAACGGCTCAAAAGCCGGCATGGAACTGATTGCCAAAGCCGACGTTGTTCTGTGCCTTGGCACACGTTTGAACCCGTTCTCCACCCTGCCCGGTTACGGCATGGATTACTGGCCGACAGACGCGAAAGATCATTCAGGTTGACATGAACCCTGACCGCATCGGCCTGACCAAGAAGGTCACCGTTGGCATCGTTGGCGACTGCTGCCAAAGTTGCAACTGCATCACTGCCAAACTGGCCGACAGTGCTGGCGACGCAGGCCGCGCCGATCGCAAGAACCTGATCGCACAGACCAAATCTGCATGGGCTCAAGAACTGACCTCCATGACCGAAGAGCAGGACGATCCGGGCACTGACTGGAACGTGCGCGCACGTGCGCCAAGCCTGACTGGATGGCCCCACGCATGGCATGGCGCGCAATCCAGGCGGCTTTGCCGGTTGAGGCGATCATCTCGTCCGACATCGGCAACAACTGCGCGATCGGTAACGCCTATCCGTCCTTCAACGAGAGCCGCAAGTATTTGGCACCTGGCCTGTTTGGCCCATGTGGCTACGGCTTGCCTCCATCGTTGGCGCGAAAATCGGTCGCCGTGATGTGCCGGTTGTCGGTTTCGCTGGTGACGGCGCGTTCGGTATTTCTGTCAACGAACTGACCGCGATTGGCCGCGGCGACTGGCCTGCGATCACGCAGATCGTGTTCCGCAACTACCAGTGGGGTGCTGAAAAGCGGAACTCCACCTTGTGGTTCGATGACAACTTCGTCGGCACAGAGCTGGACGAAGATGTGTCCTACGCCGGTATCGCCAACGCATGTGGCCTCAAAGGCGTCGTTGCCCGCACCCAAGACGAGCTGACAGCCGCCCTTGCCCAAGCGATCAAAGACCAAATGGAAAACGGCATCACCACCTTGATCGAAGCGATGATCAACCAAGAACTGGGTGACCCCTTCCGTCGCGACGCGATGAAGAACCCTGTTGAAGTTGCCGGCATCAACAAAGACGACATGCAGCAGCAAAAAGTCTAAGTGGCTGTTTGCGATAAATAAAGGCAGGGGGAATGCGATGAGCGTTCTGGACAATCTTACAGTCACGCGCGGCGAAGTCCCCTGCCCGCATCGTACTCAGCGAAGGCCACGATCCCAGGATCGTGGCTGCCGCCGTTTCTGCCGTTGCCGCAGGAATTGCGACCATTATTCTTGTCGGCCCCGAGGCTGATATCACCAAACAACTGTCTGATGCAGGAAGCGCGCCCTCTGACGCCATCCGCATCGAGGACCCCGCCACATCCGCTCTGACCGCTGAGGTCGCCCAAACCTATTTCGAGTTGCGCCAGCACAAGGGTGTATCGATAGAGACCGCTGAAAAGCAGGCCCAAGACCCGTTGGTCTTTGCCGCGATGCTTGTGCGCAACGGCCATGCCGATGGCACCGTGGGCGGCGCGGTTGCCACCACGTCTGACACGGTTCGCGCAGCCTTGCAGGTGATCGGCAAGCACGAAGGCGCCGCGTTGGTGTCTTCGTTCTTCCTCATGGTTCTGCCCGAAGGCCATCCCTCGGGGCGCGGCGGCATGATCTATTCCGACTGCGGCTTGGTGATTGATCCAACCGCCGAAGAGCTCGCGGCCATCGCCCAACAATCTGCCGTGTCTTGCCAAGCGTTGATGGACGAGACCCCGAAAGTGGCGATGCTGTCTTTTTCCACCAAAGGCTCTGCGCGCCACTCCAAGGTCGACAAAGTGACCGAGGCCACAGCACTGGTGCGCGCCCAAGCCCCCGCGTTGAACGTGGACGGTGAATTGCAGTTTGACGCGGCGTTTGTCCCCGACGTTGGCGCGAGCAAAGCGCCCGGATCATCTGTCGCGGGTCATGCCAACGTCATGATCTTTCCCAACCTTGATGCAGGCAACATCGGCTACAAAATCACCCAGCGCATCGGCGGGGCCACAGCCATCGGCCCTGTTTTGCAAGGGCTGGCCAAACCTGCCAATGACTTGTCGCGCGGGTGCGTCGCCGAAGATGTGCTCCACATGATCGCGGTCACGGCCCTACAGGCGGCGCATACCTGATATGGGGGCTGATCTGTGGCCTCTCTTGTCCCTGACCCTCTCCGAGGCAATCGCGCTCGCCGCGATTTGCTTTGTGGCCGGTTTGGTGCGCGGCTTTACAGGATTTGCCCTCTCTGCCTTTGGCCTCGCCTTGGCCGTTCTGATCCTTCCGCCGGTTGAGTTGATCCCTGTCATGTGGTGGCTCGAGATGGCCGCTTCTGTTGTGATGCTCCGCCATGGCTGGGGCGGGGCGGATATGAAAGCGGCGGTGACCTTGGTTGTCGGTTCCATCTTTGGCCTTATCATCGGGTTGTCCTTGACCACCTCCATCGATGTGGGCCTGTCCCAGCAGATTGCCTTGTGCCTGCTCATCGCTTTGGCCCTTCTCCAGCTTGCGAAAGTCCGCATTCCAAACCTGACCACACAGACCGGTACGGTCAGCACCGGTGTTGTGGCTGGCATTGCCACGGGCCTTGCAGGGGTGGGCGGCATGGTTGTCGCGCTCTACGTGCTGGCGCGCAATGACGACCCCGCCAAAATGCGCGCGACCCTTGTTGCATTCCTCTTTATCAGTTCCACCACTTCCTTGCTGACCCACCTGTGGTTTGGCACCATGAACACCACCTCGACTTTGCGCGGCTTTGCGTTCATCCTGCCATGTGTGCTGGGTGTCTTGCTGGGCCAGCGTCTTTTCACCCCCCGTTTTCAACCCTACTATCGACCCGCCTGCCTGACGCTTCTGATCGGCCTCGGGGCTGCATCCTTGATGCGCAGTGCAATTTGATCGAAAGGATCTAACAGATGAACCAGCCGAAGATCGACCTATCGCCAAAGGTGTCTGACGAGATCCGCAAGACGACCTGCTACATGTGCGCCTGCCGCTGTGGCATCAACGTTCACATGAAAAAGGACCCCTGGGTGATTGAAAGTGGCCTATATCGAGGGCAACCGCGACCACCCTGTGAACAAAGGGGTTCTGTGCGCCAAAGGCTCCGCTGGCATCATGCAGGTCAATGCCCCATCGCGACTGCGCGCCCCTCTGAAGCGGGTTGGCCCACGCGGTTCCGGTGAATTCGAAGAGATCAGCTGGGACGAAGCCCTGCAAATCGCCGCCGACTGGCTTGAGCCGATCCGCAAGGACGACCCGTCACAAGCTGGCGTTCTTTACGGGCCGCGATCAATCGCAGTCCTTTACCTCTTTCTGGGCCCAGAATTTTGGCACCCCCAACTACGCAGCCCACGGCGGCTTTTGTTCCGTGAACATGGCGGCCGCCGGCATCTACACGATGGGCGGCGCGTTTTGGGAATTTGGCCAACCCGATTGGGATCACACCAAGCTGTTCATGTTATTCGGCGTCGCCGAAGACCACGATTCCAACCCCATCAAAATGGGCATCGGCAAAATCAAGGAACGCGGCGCCCGTGTTATTGGCGTCAACCCGATCCGCACCGGCTACAACGCCGTAGCTGACGATTGGGTCGGCATCACACCCGGCACAGACGGCTTGTTCATCCTGTCGATGGTGCATTGCCTGATGAAGGCGGGCAAGATGGACCTGAACTATCTGGCCCAATACACCAACGCCCCCGTCTGGTGAACAGCGATGAAGGCTCCCCCGAGTTCGGTCTTTTGATGCGCGATGAGGACGGCAAAGAACTGGTCATCGACCGCGTCACCGGCAAGCCTGCCGCCTTTGACACCCCCGGCGTCAAACCTGATCTGTCCGCCACCTACCGCGTCGCAGGCGTCACGCACCGCCCTGTGTTCCACCAGATGGCAGAGCGTTACCTGAGCGACGAATACGCCCCCGAAGCCGTGGCCGAGCGCTGCGGCATCCCTGCCGGGCGCATCCGCGCTATCGTCGATGAAATCGCTCGCGTCGCCTTTGAAGAAGCGTTCGAACTGGACATCGAGTGGACCGATTTCCGCGGCGAGACCCACAAAAAGATGACGGGCCGCCCTGTGTCCTTCCACGCCATGCGCGGAATTTCCGCCCACGCCAACGGCTTTCAGACCTGCCGCGCCTTGCACACGCTGCAAATCCTGCTCGGCACCGTCGAAGTTCCCGGTGGCTTCCGCTTCAAGCCGCCCTACCCCAAACCCGCCAAAGCGCACCCGAAGCCGCATGTTGGCTGAACCCCGGCCAGCCTCTCAACGGGCCGCATCTGGGCTTTGTGCAAGGCCCGGAGGACCTCGCCTATCGCGCGGACGGTGTTACAGCCGGCACGCATCGACAAAGCCTTCACCTGGGAAAACCCGATGTCGAGCCATGGCTTGATGCACATGGTGATTTCAAACGCCTATGCGGGCGATCCTTACAAGATCGACACTCTGTTCATGTACATGGCAAACATGTCGTGGAACTCCTCCATGAACACCCGCGGCGTGATCGAAATGCTGACGGACAAGAACGAGGAAACCGGCGAATACGTGATCCCGCACATCATCTATTCCGACGCCTATTCCTCTGAGATGGTCGCGTACTCCGACCTGATCTTTCCTGACGCCACCTACCTTGAGCGCCACGACTGTATCTCCCTGCTGGACCGCCCGATTTGCGAAGCGGACGCCGCCGCAGACGCCATCCGCTGGCCGGTCATCGAACCCGACCGCGACGTGCGCGGGTTCCAAACGGTGCTGTGCCAGTTGGGTGCGAAAATGGGGCTGCCGGGCTTCACCAATGACGACGGCACCGCCAAATACGAAGACTACGCAGACTACATCGTCAACCACCAGCGCCGCCCCGGCATCGGGCCACTTGCAGGCTGGCGCATGGGCGAAAACGGGTTGCAATCAGGCCGCGGGGGCGTGAACGCAGGACAGCTCGACAACTACATCGAGAATGGCGGCTTTTTCGTCGAACACATTCCCGAAGGATCGAACTACTACAAACCGTGGAACGTGGCGTATCAGGACTGGGCCGTGAACATGGGCATCTATGACAGCCCGCAACCCTACCTGTTTTCACTCTATGTGGAACCGATGCGCAAATTCCAGCTTGCCGCCGAAGGACACGGAGAGCATCAGCCACCCGACCACCTGCGCGAACGGATCAAAGCAACGATGGACCCACTACCGATCTGGTATTCCAACGCCGATGAAAACAAAGTCGACGAATATCCGATCACAGCACTCACGCAACGGCCCATGGCGATGTACCACTCTTGGGGCAGCCAGAACGCATGGCTGCGCCAACTGCACGGCCACAACCCGCTCTACATCCCGACCAAACTGATGCGCGAACACGGGCTACAGGACGAGGACTGGGTGAAAGTCACATCGCCCCACGGGGAAATCACCGTGCCGGTCCTCGAAATGGCGGCGCTGAACGAAAATACGATCTGGACGTGGAACGCCATCGGCAAACGCAAAGGGACATGGGCCCTGGAAGAGGACGCACCCGAAGTCACCAAAGGGTTCTTGCTCAACCACCTGATCCACGAACTCTTGCCCCCCAAAGGGGACGGGCTGCGGTGGGCCAACTCTGACCCGATCACAGGACAAGCCGCATGGTTCGACCTGAAGGTGCGGATCGAAAAAGCCGACACACCAAACGAGGCACAACCGGTCCTGCCGCCGATCAAATCGCCCGTCGGCACCGGTCCCAAAAACCTCGCATGGAAGGTGGGCAAATGATCCGGTCTTCATCTCGCCAAATAAACCTCGGGGGTCTGGGGGCTGGCCCCCGGCCGACACTCGCACTCAAAGCGGAGCGCTCATAAATGACCACACTCCCAACCCAAACCGAAAAGAAACTCGGGCTTGTCATCGACCTCGACACCTGTGTGGGCTGCCACGCATGCGTGATCTCGTGCAAAGGCTGGAACACCGAAAACTACGGCGCGCCCCTGTCGGATCAAAACGCCTACGGTGCGGATGTGTCCGGCACATTCCTCAACCGCGTACACAGCTATCAGGTGCAGCCGCTCGCAACCTCCGAAAAGGTGCAGCCAGCGGCGCAGACCATCCACTTCCCCAAATCCTGCCTACACTGCGAAGACGCCCCTTGCGTCACAGTGTGCCCGACGGGTGCCAGCTACAAACGGGTCGAAGACGGCATCGTTCTGGTCAACGAACAAGACTGCATCGGCTGCGGATTATGCGCATGGGCCTGCCCGTACGGAGCCCGCGAAATGGATCAAGAAGAGAAGGTGATGAAAAAATGCACCCTCTGCGTGGACCGCATCTACAACGAAAACCTGCCGGAAGTGGACCGCGTCCCGTCTTGCGTTCGCACTTGCCCGTCAGGCGCGCGCCACTTCGGGGATCTGGGTGATCCTGACAGTGAAGTCAGCCAATTGGTCGCGGAACGCGGTGGTATGGACCTGATGCCGGAGCAAGGCACCAAGCCCGTAAACCAGTACTTACCGCCCCGTCCCAAAGACGTGTTGCCCGAATTTGACGTTCTGGCCCCCTACCTTGCACCTGTGGCCGAGGACCCCAAAGGCTTCCTTGGCTGGCTCGACAAAACACTGGAGAAAATCTGATGCATCCGGCACCTTCAGTCATCATCTTCACCGTCTTCTCCGGCATGGGCTTTGGCCTGCTGTTCTGGCTGGGCATTGACCACACCCCTCCGACAGGGTGGACCGCCTTTGCCTTTTGGCTCATCGCTTATGTGATGGCTGTGGGCGGCCTGTTGTCCTCGACCTTCCACCTTGGACACCCCGAACGCGCGCTCAAGGCGTTCACGCCAGTGGCGCTCGAGCTGGCTCAGCCGCGAAGGCATCGCCGCCGTCGCGACCCTGGTGCTGATGGGGCTTTACGGTCTTGGCCTGGTGTTCTTTGGCAGTGCATGGCAACCATTGGGATGGCTCGGGGCCATCGGGGCGATTGCGACCGTCTTTACCACGTCGATGATCTACGCGCAGATGAAAACCATCCCGCGCTGGAACAGCAATCTGACCCCCGCGATGTACCTGTCACTGTCACTGGCGGGCGGCGCATTGCTCAAGGGCAGCGTTATCTGGGCGATGTTGTTGCTGGCCGTGTCCGGTGTGATCCTTGTGATGACTTGGGTGCAGGGCGACAAAGCCTTTGAAAAATCCGGCACCACGATTGCGACGGCCACAGGACTTGGCAACATCGGCGCCGTGACCGCGTTTGAACCTCCGCACACTGGCACCAACTACCTGCTGCGTGAATTTGTGCATGTGATCGGGCGCAAACACAGCCAAAAGCTGCGCGTCATTTCCTTTGTGCTGGCGGTTGTTGTCCCTGTGATCCTGCTTGCGTTGATGAGTGCGGCCTTTACCCACTGGCTGGCAGTCATCGCCGTCGCGAGCCACATCGCAGGCGTTGTGACATCGCGGTGGTTGTTCTTTGCCGAAGCAGAGCACGTCGTCGGCCTGTACTACGGCAAACGCTAAAAACTACTGGTCAGAGCGGCAGCCGCCGCTCGACCACCCGCGCCATGATCGAGGCCCCGACCGGCAAAATCCCCTTGTCCAGAACAAAGCCCGGATTGTGCAGCGGCATGGTGCCAGCGTGCCCCACAACACAATAGGCCCCCGGGACAACTTTGAGCATGTCCGCAAAGTCTTCGGACCCTGTCACGGGTTGCACATCATGTTTGATGTTCTCGGCCCCGACAATGTCTTGCGCGGCCTCTATGTAGGCGTCTGACAACTCGGCGTTGTTGCGCAGCACATCAAAGACATTGCGCAACTCCAGCCGGATCTCGACCTCATGGGCAAGGGCCATGCCGTTGCACAGGCTTTGCAAACGGGCGGCGGCAAGCTCGTACACCTCGTCCTTGAAATAGCGGATCGTGCCTGCCAGCGTCGCCGTGTCCGGCACCACGTTATAGGCCGCGCCCGCATGCAATTGCGTCACCGACAGCACGCACACATCAGAGGCAGGGATGTTGCGGCTCAGGATGGTGTTGATTTCAGTGGCGAGGCTGGCCGCAATCATCAGCGCATCCTTGGAATCGCTTGGGCGCGCGGCATGGCTGCCCCGCCCTTGCACTGTGATGTCAAAGAACGACGCCCCCGCCATCGCTTCGCCTTTGCACACCCCGACTTCGTTCGGGACGCCCGTTGGCATATTGTGCATTCCGTAGATTTCGTCGCAGGGGAATTTCTCGAACAGCCCTTCGGCCAGCATGGTACGTGCGCCGCCCAGTCCCTCTTCGGCGGGCTGGAAAATCAGCACGGCGGTGCCGTCAAAGTCGCGGGTCGCGCACAGGTGTTTGGCCGCCCCCAGCAGCATTGTTGTGTGCCCGTCATGGCCACAGGCGTGCATGACGCCTTCGTTCTTCGAGGAGTACGCAAGGTTGGTCGTCTCGTCGATCGGCAGTGCATCCATATCCGCCCGCAACCCGATGCGCCGTTTGCCACCGCCTTTGCCTTTTACCAAAGCAACGACACCCGTGGTGCCAAGCCCGGTGTGCAATTCGTCCACGCCATAGGCTTTCAGCTTGTCCGCCACGATTGCACTGGTGCGGGTTTCGGTAAACCCGATTTCAGGATGCGCGTGCAAATCTTGAAAAATCGCTTCAAGCTCGGATGTGGCGGCGTCGATGGTGGGCAGGATGTTCATGGGGTGTCCTTTGTATCGGTCGCTGAAAGTTGACCGTTTGAGAAGACACCGTCAAGCTGTCATAAAGATGCGTTCACGAAAGCAAACATCCCGCCAGAGACGTTGCTGACATTCTGCAACCTGGCCACCTGTTGGCCGATATCGACATCACCCAACCAGACTTCGGTGTCGCCGGTTCTACCTTCAAAGTTAAAGGACAAGTCCTCGAATACGATATCTTGATCGCTAACGATCACAAGCTGATCCTCGGAGCGGTTGAAATCAGTGATGTTGGCTTCGGAAAATTGAGAACTCATAGTCAGGTCCGCAACAAAATCATCAGACTCGGTCCCACCATCCAATAGATCACCAACGCCACCGCTCAGCGTGTCATTGCCTGTTTCACCGTAGAGCCTGTCGAACCCGTCGAACCCGTCAGCGCTTTCCATAATGTCATTGCCCGCCCCGCCGCGCGAAATGTCGTTTCCAGCGCCATCAAAAATCCGGTCACTGCCCCCTTCACCACGAAGCGTGTCGTTCCCGTTCCCACCCTCAAGGTTGTCATCTCCGCCGCGGCCCTCAATGAGGTTATCGCCACGGCCACTACGAACGATATCGTCGTTTGTGGTTCCAATGATCTCGTCATCGTCATTAGACCCCACAAACGCTGATTCTGCGGCCAAGCCCATGAGGGTCAGTAAGTATAACATTTGAAAATTCCCCAAGGTTCGCCTTTGATGCGATGTCGCCCCAAATACGATGTCAAACGCTGCCCAAAAACGCAAAAAAGGCGGGACAATGCCCGCCTTTTCACCGCATTGTTTCTGAATTCACAGCAATCCGGCGTGGGCCAGACCGGCGTCAATCAACGCTTTGGTGCTGTCCTCAAGTGCCGTCAGCGGCAAGCGCACTTCGTCGCTGCACAGGTCCAGTTTGGACATCGCATATTTCGCGCCAACCAGACCCGGCTCAGTAAAGATCGCTTTGTGCAGGGGCATCAGTTTGTCCTGAATGTCCAAAGCCGTGGCAAAGTCACCGGCCAGACACGCGGCCTGCATTCTGGCCAGCAATCCCGGTGCCACGTTGGCCGTGACCGAGATGCACCCGATGCCGCCTTGGGCATTGAAGCCGTGCGCTGTGGCGTCTTCACCGGACAGTTGCACGAAATCAGGGCCGCAGGCCAAACGGGTATCGCACACCCGCGCCAGATCACCGGTGGCATCCTTGACCCCGACGATGCGCGGCAATTTTGCCAGCTCGGCCATGGTCGCGGGCGTCATGTCGACAACCGAACGACCGGGGATGTTGTAGATGATGATCGGGATGTCCGCACAGTCATGCAGGGCCGTGAAATGCGCGATCATGCCGCGCTGCGTCGGTTTGTTGTAATAGGGCGTCACAACCAACGCGGCATCGGCGCCGACCTTTTGCGCGAATTGCACAAAGCGGATCGCCTCGACCGTGTTGTTCGATCCGGCACCCGCCACGACAGGCACGCGGCCTGCGGAGGCTTTGACCACCGTTTCAATCACGGTTTCATGCTCTGCATGGGTCAGGGTGGGGCTTTCACCGGTGGTGCCAACCGGCACAAAGCCGTTGCTTCCTTCACCGATGTGCCATTCCACAAGTTTCTTCAGTGTTTCCAGATCCAGCTCGCCGTTCCGAAACGGCGTGATGAGGGCAGGCAATGAGCCTTTAAGCATATTCACGCTCCTTTTATCAAAATTGGCCGGCAAATGGCCTGGTGACCCAAACTGCATCTTGATCCTGTGTTGATCAGGCGCACATTGACAGTATGGTGACAGCCTGTTGCCCTGCATGGAGCCAAATTGCAAGTGACCTTACGCCTTGTCCTGAGCCTTGTACTGGCTTTTTGCTTCTGTTTGCCTGCCGATGCAGAGCGCCCCCGCCCCTTGGGATGGGCTATGGATGCTATGCGCAATGGCAATTGGGACGTTGCGGCAGACGTGGCTGCGCGCGATGGGCAAGTCGCTGTCGATGTCATCACGTGGCACCGGTTGCGCGCCGCACAGGGCGACTATCCGATGCTGATGGATTTCCTGACCCGCAATCCCGACTGGCCGGGCGAAGCGTATTTGCTGCGCCGCTCGGAACCTGCCGTGATTGATGCAGGTTCCCGGGCCGTCGTTGATTTCTTTGCCGACTACACGCCGCAAACCCCGCGCGGGGTGTTGGCCTTTGCCCAAGTCCAAATCCGCAACGGTGATACAAAAGCCGCAGAGCAAAGCGTGATCGCCGCGTGGACTTCAATGCAGATGAACGACACCAGCCAAGCGCTGTTTCTGGCCGCCCACGACAAGCTGCTTGCGCCCCACCACGCCACCCGCCTGTCAGAGATGCTGTGGCAAGGGGCGGGATCCGACTCGCGGCGCATGTTCGATCTGGTCTCCAAAGATCAAACCGCACTGGCCTGCGCAAGGCTCGCCTTGGTCAACCGCGCCGACAACGCCGATGCTTTGGTCAAAGCCCTGCCAGCCTCCGTCAGCGGCGACCCCGGCCTTGCCTATGACCGTTTCGTTTGGCGGGCGCGCAGTGGCTTGGCGGACAGTGCCAAAGACTTGTTGCTGGCTCAATCCGGCAGCGCCAAAACCCTTGGCAAGCCTCAAGCATGGTCCAACCGTCGCCGCGCCTTGGCGCGCGATGAAATGCGCGACGGCGACCCCAAGCGCGCCTATCAGATGGCCGCGCGCCACCATCTGACATCCGGCTCTGCTTTTGCGGATCTGGAGTGGCTGGCAGGTTACATCGCGTTGCGCAAACTGGGCGATCCGGCCACCGCCCTTACCCATTTCCGCCGCCACGATCTGGCGACGGTCTCTCCCATCTCCAAAGGGCGGGCGGGTTACTGGATTGGCCGCGCCCATGAAGCGTTGGGGGATGTGGCCACCGCCGATCAGGCCTATCTTTCAGGCGCCCAGCATCAGACCTCCTTTTACGGGTTGCTGGCCGCCGAACGCACGGATGCCCCGTTTGACGCTGATCTGGCAGGCGCGCAGGCTCCGGAGTGGCGCAGCTCGGACCTGACCAAACGCCCGTTGTTTGAGGCGGGCTTGTTGCTGCAAGCCTCTGGCGAACTGGACGTGGCAGAGCGGTTCTGGACCCACCTGGCCGAAGATCTGGACCCCGCCCAAGCCGCCCAATTGGGGCAGGCCGCCATTGATACAGGCCAGCCCCATCTGGCCGTGATGATCGGCAAGCGGGTTGCACAGCGCGGTATCGTTCTGCCAGCACCCTATTACGCGCTGCACCCTGTGGCCACGCGCGCCCTGCCGATGGCCCCTGAAATGACCCTCGCCATTGCCCGGCGCGAAAGCGAATTTGACCCCAAGGTCCAAAGCGGCGTGGGCGCGCGCGGGTTGATGCAACTCATGCCAGCCACAGCCAAAGAAGTCGCCGCGGATTTGGGGCGCAGCGATGAACACACCACCGCCCGCCTGACCACCGATCCGGAGTATAACGCCGACTTGGGGGCCAAGTTCCTATCGACCTTGGCGGGGCGTTTTGACGGCAACGTCATCCTGATGTCCGCCGCCTATAACGCGGGGCCCAGCCGCCCGATCCGCTGGCAAGAACGCTTTGGTGATCTGCGCACGGTTTCGGGTGATTTCGACCTTGTGGACTGGATCGAACACATCCCGTTCCGCGAGACCCGAAACTACGTGATGCGGGTGAGTGAAAGCCTGCCGGTGTATCGCGCGCGATTGGGGCGCGACCCTCTCCCCCAACCCTTTAGTGCGGAACTGGTCGGCTCAACCTTGCTGGCGTTCGCGCCAAAAAGTGAATAGCCCCGCCCCCACAACGATCACGGCCCCAAGTGCCACATTCCACGCGATGCTTTCCCCAAACACGCTCACCCCCACCAGTGCCCCGAACACAAGGTGGAAATAGGCAAAGGGTTGCACCGCGCTGGCCTCTGCCATCTCGTAACATTTGATAAGCAGCCAGTGCCCCATCGCCCCCGTCAGGCACAGGCAGAACATCCAGAAACTGTCGGTCTGTGTCATCGGCTCCCACGACCAGATCCCGATCGCGGTCATAAAAATCGCCCCCACAATTCCTGTCCAGAAAAAGCTGGTTTCCGTCGTGTCCTGACGGGCCGCAAACCGCGTCATCAGCGCATAAAGCGCGAACATCACGGCAGAGGCCAATGGCAAAACCGCCGCCAGTTCGAAAACACCAATCCCCGGCCGCAAAATCACCATCACCCCGACAAACCCGACCCCGATTGCGGCCCAACGCCGCCACCCGACACGTTCCCCCAACACAGGGCCGGACAGGGCCGCCACGATCAGCGGATAGCAGATGAAAATCGCCAATGTTTCCACCAGCCCAAGGTAGGTGAATGCCAAGACCCCCACACAGATCTCCGCGGCCAACAACACCCCGCGCCCGATCTGCAACGCGGGCTGACGGGTTGTGGCGGCTTTTCTCAACCCTCCCGCCCCGCGCGCGGCAATGGCCAGCACAAACGCCGAAAAGAACCAGTAGCGGATCATGATGATCATCAGCACGTTGTATTCACTGGCCAGATGCCGTGAAATTCCATCCTGCATCGCCAGCACAAACGTGGATCCGACCATCAACAGAATGCCGGCGCGGGTGTTCATCCCTGCGCTCATTCCCGAAGCCGCCCGACGCTCATGTGCCGTTTGCGGCCAAACCCTGTGACCCGCGTGATGTCAAACCCCGCCGCGTCCAGTGCACGACGCACGAACCCTGCGGCGGTGTAGGTGGCGCAGGTGCCCCCCGTTTTCGTATGCGCTCCAACGGCCTGCATCAGATCGGGCGCCCAAAGCTCAGGGTTTTTGGCAGGCGAAAACCCGTCCAGATACCACGCATCTGCTGTGTCATCCCACCCGGGCACCGTCTGGCGGGCGTCCCCTGTGATCACCTGAACGGTAACACCCTCGACCAGTTCGACCGGCGCATCATAGCGCAGCTTCTCCAAAAACGCCGGAGCGATTGCCGCAAGTTCAGGAAACGCGTTCAACGCGGTTTCCATGTCCTGCGCGCCCATCGGGAAGGCTTCGAAACTGGTGAACCGCAACGGAGCCCGTCTGCCCGCCTCTTGCCATGCCAGCACCGTGGTCAGCACATTCAACCCCGTTCCAAACCCCAACTCTGCCACATGCAGCGCCGCGTCAAAGCGCTCCACCAACCCGTTGCCATCCAGAAAAACATGGCGCGTCTCGGCCAATCCGTTCTCAAGGCTGAAATACGGGTCGTCAAAGCGCAAAGACACAGGCACGCCCCCGTCGCGCCATTCCAATTCTGCCTGCTGGTCCTGCATCATATGCCTCTGTATGGTCCGCTCAATCAGGGGGACAGTGTAGAAAGGAAGCGGCTTTGGCAACGCCAGACATCACCATTCGCGGCGCAGGTATTTTCGGGCTGTCCATTGCGTGGGCTTGCGTCCAGCGCGGGGCTGGCGTGCGCGTGATCGACCCCAATGGCGCAGGATCAGGCAGCAGCGGCGGCGTGGTCGGGGCACTGGCCCCGCATGTGCCCGAAAACTGGAACGCCAAAAAGCAGTTCCAACTGGAAAGCCTGTTGATGGCCGCGCGGTTCTGGGCGCAGATCGAGGCCGCAGGCGGTGTCCGCGCAGGCTATGCGCGCACGGGCCGTTTGCAGCCTGTCGCCGATGATCATGCGCTGGCTTTGGCCCAAGGACGGCAGGCCGGAGCGGCCACCTTGTGGCAAGGTCAGGCAGACTGGAGCATCGTTGCGCGCGCCGGTGCATGGGCCCCGAAAAGCGCAAGCGGTCAGTTGATTTTCGACACATTGTCTGCCCATCTGCACCCGCGCCGCGCCTGTGATGCCCTTGTTGCGGCACTGGCGGCCCATGGCGTAGCGGTTGAACCAGACGGCGATGAGGCCGGTCAGGTGGTCTGGGCAACAGGTGTGGCCGGACTGGACACGCTGACCCGCAACCACACCCGCCTTGTGGGTGCAGGGGTCAAAGGGCAAGCCGCCCTCCTTGAGTTTGACGCGCAAGGTGCGCCCCAATTGTTCACGGACGGGCTGCATATTATTCCGCACATGGATGGCACGGTGGGGGTCGGGTCAACGTCCGAGCGCGCCTACACAGCGCCCGACACGACCGACGACCAGTTGGATGACATAATTGCGCGGGTGCGCACCGCTTTGCCTGTGCTGGCAGAGGCCAAAGTGATCCAACGTTGGGCAGGTGCGCGCCCGCGCAGCCGCAGCCGCGCCCCGATGCTGGGTGCCTGGCCAGATCGCCCCGGACATTTTATCGCGAACGGCGGGTTCAAGATCGGGTTCGGCATGGCCCCCAAAGTCGCAGACACCATGGCGACCTTGCTGCTGGACGGGCGCAATACGATCCCCGCGGGGTTTGAAGTGGAAGCTTCGCTTTAGGCCGTCGGAGTGGCTTTGGCCGTCATGCATTGCCGCCCGTCGGGTGCACGCACCCACATGTCAGTGCCATTCATGCACAGGGTTGCCGCCTCGAAATCCATCAAGGGGGCAGTGGCGCGAAATGAAAATGCGGACAACGCCCCGAGTTGACGCTGCGCCATCAAGATCAGCAGTTGTGCCAGCAACGGGCCATGCACAACCAAGCCATCGTAGCCCTCGACTTCGCGGGCATAGGGCAGGTCATAGTGGATGCGGTGCCCGTTAAAGGTCAACGCGGAATAGCGAAACAGCATTGTCGGATTGCACGCGACCGCTTCGCTGTGGGTGTGATCTGCAGGGGCCGCAGGTGGCGTGGAGCGCGGCGTGTCCGGCCCCGCTTCTTCGCGGTAAACCAGATCCTGCCACTCGGTCAGGCACAATGAACCGTCCTGCCAGTATTCATGGCGCAACGTCACAAAACCAAGGGGCCCACTGCGCCCGGTTTTGCGCGTGGCGGCTTCGCATCGGGTGCGCTTTTGGGCTGCAACACCTGCGCGCAGCGGCTGAACGAACTGCAACCGTCCCCCCGCCCACATGCGCCGCGCCAAGCCCATGTCGGGAATGATGCCCCCGACGCGCGGGTGCCCGTCTCGCCCCAATTGCGCGGGCGGCTGCGCATCCCAAAAATAGATGTGATGGAAAAACGCAGGCAATGGCAGGCCTGCGGCACTCTGCGCAGTTTGACCCAGCGTTGCCTGAAGGGCCGCTGCCCGTGCGGGATCAAGCACATCGTCAACGACACAAACCTGTTCCGGGTCAAACGCGACCATAGCGCGGCCTAACGCGCGATTTCTGCGCGCAAGCTGTTCATCAACGCGGTCAGGTCCTTGACGTATATCTCACCCGTCAAATGCCCGTTTGCGTCAAAGGCGGTGCCGCTGCCAGCCAGATGGATTTCGGGGCCTTGCAAAATACGCGGCCGAAACGCGACCATGTAACCGCGCAGAACCATCTGTGCGCGTTCCCCGCCTGCACGCCCTGCGGCGGCTGACATCACGGCGACCGGTTTGTCGCCCCATGGCTTTACAGACGCCCGGCTGACCCAGTCCAAAGCGTTCTTGAGCGCGCCAGAGGGGCCTTTGTTGTATTCGGGGGTAGAGATCAGAACCCCATCCGCATCCGCAATTTGCTGCGCAAGAGTTTCAACCACGGCAGGAACGCCAGTGGCCGCCTCATCATCACCATTGTAGAGCGGAAAGATGATATTCCCCTGCACGTAGGTGCACTCCCCGAACAGGCGCGCCGCCTCGCGCAACAACATCGTGTTTGTTGCGTCTTTGCGCAAAGAACCGGAAATACCAAGAAGTTTCAAAGCCGCCATCACATCATCCCTATAAATCGTTCGGGCATAAGATGACGCAAGCACCGCGAGGTGCAAGGGGTATGCTGCGCCGGAACGGGCCTCTTACCCCTAAAAGTTTACGCGTTGGGCAAGATCACGATCTCGACACGGCGGTTTTGGGACTTGCCGGCCGGATCAAGGTTGCTCGCGATCGGTTGGCTTTCGCCCCGCCCGAAAGTCTGGATGCGTGAGAACGGAATGCCCGCGTCCAGCAACACATCTGCAACCGCATTGCCGCGCCGCTCGGAGAGTTGCTGGTTGTACGCCGCATCCCCGTCGCTGTCGGTGTGCCCGACAATCTGGATCGTAGAATTGGGGTAGGCCTGCAAGTTGCCAGCCACCGCACCAAGGTCACGGCGCAAGTCAGAGCGCACATCAAAGCTGCCCGAGGCAAACAGGATGTCCTGCGGCAAGGTCACGATCAAACGCTCACCCGTGTTGGTGATGGTCACGTTCTCGTTGCCCAGATCACGGCGCAAATCGGCTTCTTGTTTGTCGATGTTGTATCCGACGCCGGCCCCGACTGCTCCGCCCACAAGCGCGCCTTTGAGCGCCCCGTCGGCACGGTCGCCGTCTTTGCTCACCAATGCGCCAAACACGGCCCCTGCCGCCGCGCCCACTGCGGCGCCTTTTCTGGTGTTCTGGTTGGTGCCATCGCCGCCCAACATTGCAGGGTCGGTACAAGCGCCCAGCGCCATAACGCTACACAACGCAAATACTGCGGATGTTCTCAAACGTGTCATTCTATACTGCCTTCATGTGATGCGGCCCCGTTCGGGCGGAGCGTCGTTGTCATGCCAGTATATATGGCAATCGTGCGGCGACAAAATAAGGGGAATAATTTATCGGCGGCATCTTGCCCAAGGTCACAGGCCGTTACGCTTCGTTTTGGGCAGCCTCAAACGCCAGCATGGCCCGTTTCATAGGCAAGCCCCAGTGATATCCCCCCATCGCACCGGATTTGCGCAAGGCACGGTGACAGGGGATCAACCAGCTGACAGGATTGCGCCCAACAGCGGTTCCTACGGCGCGAACCGCTTTGGGGTTGCCCACATGCTGTGCGATTTCGGAATAGGTCGTCACCTGCCCTGAGGGGATGCGCAACAAAGCCTCCCAGACTTTGAGCTGGAACGGGGCGCCGATCAGGAACAATGGCGCTTTGTCCAACCCGCTGTCCTGCGCCCCGAATGCCGCTAAAACCCACGGGCGCAGCAAATCTGCATCTTCGACAAACCCTGCGTCCGGCCAGCGTTGCACCAAGTCCTGCATCGCGGCCTCTTCGCCCAGTTCTGCCGAGAACCCCAAGCCGCAAATGCCGCGATCCGTGCCCATGACGACCGCGCGCCCGAACGGGGTTTCGAACCACCCCCAAGAGATGGTCAAACCGGCACCGCCTTTTGCGAATTCTCCGGGGCTCATGGCCTCCCACCGCAGAAACAAATCATGCAAGCGTCCAGACCCTGACAAGCCACTGGCATGGGCTGCATCCAGCGTGGAAAACCGCTCTTTGAGCAGGGACTTGGCGTGGCCCAGCGTCAGGTATTGTTGATACCGCTTGGGAGAGACCCCGACCCAGCGGCTGAACACCCGTTGGAAATGCGCAGGGCTCATGCCCATCTGTTGCGCAAGGTCCTCAAGGCCCAGATTGTCTTCGGCGGCATCAATCAGTTCTATCGCACGGCGCATGACGCCGTAGTGATAGCCAGTGTTTTGTTCATCATTTTGTGTCATGCAGGAAGTCTAAGCGGCCCTGCCCACCCGCGCGACCCGAAATATGCGCATTGTGTTAAAGCCCTCCGGCTTTATTTATCGACAAGCTTACCCGCCTTACTCTGAATGACTTCGAACATCCCGCCAAACTGATCCGTAATAGGGCGTACATCACTCCGATTTTGCACAGAACTTATTTCAAGTTCATATTCTTGTATCAATCGTGCAACCAATTGCACCGTCGCTTCAATTTGCACTGTCGGAAAAGCACATTCCGTTCATGAGGCCGTTGAGGTAGATCCTTCACATGCCAAAGCAATCGCAATAGATCCAGTGTTGAATCTTTTGGCAAAAGCAGGCGTCTTCTCTATCGGGCGCCCCCTTTGAATGTCACCGTTTGGGCGCACCAGAAAATGCGCGCCAACGTCAGAATATCCAATCTCTAGATGTGCCGCCCTGAGATTTTCGATGGAGGTGTCAATTACAGTTCCAAGCAAGATTCGCGAGATGTTTCGCTCACTTCCCAACTGATCCAATCCCCCAATTCGCGCCGCCGCGATAATTTCTGCACTGGCTCCTGTGTCGGGGAGGGTGCCGGACGCATCTAGCAGTTCTTGATAATAGGCGCTCCAAAGAGGGGCCATGTCAGAGTCCGCCACAAGGCTTTTAAAGTAATGCGCAAATCGCAGGCGTTTCTCGATGTCATCTTCCAGCGCAAATGTCAGATATTCACTCAGATAGGTCCGCTCTGCGTCTTTGCGTTCAAGCGCGGACTTATGTTCGAACTGAAGCCTTTGCAGCTCCCGTTCATGTGTAAAGCGCGCAGATTGTAAATTAGCTTCCCGATTCTGGAAGTATGTTGAAGAAATCCACCCCAAAAGGGCAATCAGAACCGAGCCGATCAACCACTTCAAAACATCGTTGCGTTGCGCCAATCGGAACAATTGTTCGCGTTTTTCCGGTGACAAGTCCTTAATAAAATCGGTATCCATAATAATCTCACATTAAATTCAGTGCCAAAATCATACTCGAAATTCATGACGCTGCATACAGTTGTGTCTTCTCGAAAATGGCGGCATACGAGGCACATGGCAAAACAGCTCGACTACCACACGATACGTACAATCTTTGAACGCTTCCAGGACGTGGACCCCGAACCCAAAGGGGAACTGGACCATGTGAACGTGTACACCCTTGTTGTGGCGGTCGCCCTTTCGGCCCAAGCGACAGACGCGGGTGTGAACAAAGCGACCCGCGCGTTGTTCGAGGTGGCGGACACCCCGCAGAAAATGTTGGACCTCGGGCTTGAGGCGCTGACAGAGCACATCAAGACCATCGGGCTGTTCCGCCAAAAAGCCAAAAACGTCATGAAGTTGAGCCAGATTCTGGTTGAAGAGTATGACGGCGTTGTCCCCAATTCGCGAGCAGCGCTCCAATCCCTTCCCGGGGTCGGGCGCAAAACGGCCAATGTGGTGCTCAACATGTGGTGGCAGCAACCGGCCCAGGCCGTGGACACCCACATCTTTCGCGTCGGCAACCGCACCGGCATCGCGCCGGGCAAAACCGTGGACGCGGTCGAACGCGCCGTCGAAGACAACATTCCCGCTGATTTCCAGCTTCACGCCCATCACTGGTTGATCCTGCATGGGCGGTATCACTGCAAGGCACGTAAACCCATGTGTCCCACTTGTATCATTCGCGATCTCTGCCCCTTTGAGGATAAAACCCAATGACCAAATACCAAGTCGTCGGCATCGGCAACGCTGTTGTAGACGTAATCACCCAATGCTCCGAAGCGTTCTTGAAAGAGAACCATATCGAAAAAGGCATCATGCAACTTGTGGACAAAGACCGCTCTGCGGCACTGTTTTCAGGCATGTCGGATGACCGGATGCAAACCCCAGGCGGGTCTGTGGCCAACACAATCGCTGGCATCGGATCACTCGGATTGCCCACCGCCTTTATCGGGCGGGTGCGCGACGACATCCTCGGCACGTTTTATGCAGAATCCATGATCGCCGATGGCACTGATTTCGTGAACGCCCCTGTGGCGGACGAAGAATTGCCAACATCGCGCTGCATGATTTTTGTGACGCCGGACGGTGAACGCTCGCTCAACACGTATTTGGGCATCTCCACAGACCTTGGCCCTCACGATGTGCCACTGGACGTGGCCAGCGACACCAAAATCATGTTCCTTGAGGGGTATTTGTTCGACAAGGACGCGGGCAAGGAGGCGTTCTTGCAAGCCTCCCGTTTCACCCGTCAAGCAGGCGGCATGGCCGGCATCGCCATTTCTGACCCGTTTTGCGTCAACCGCCACCGCGCCGATTTCTTGCGGATGATCGCGGACGAGCTGGACTTTGTCATTGGCAACGAGGCCGAGGTCAAATCCCTGTTCGAGACTGACGACCTTGAGGCCGCTTTGGCCAAGACCGCCGCCATGTGCCCCTTGGTTGTTTGCACCCGTTCCGGTGAAGGCGTGACCATCATTCGCGGCGAAGAACGTGTTGATGTGCCTGTCACAAAAGTGGTGCCTGTCGATGCCACCGGCGCGGGCGACCAGTTCGCTGCCGGTTTCCTTTATGGTTTGGCCACAGGTCGCGACCTTGAGACATGCGGACGCATGGGCAACGTATGTGCCGCCGAAGTCATCAGCCACATCGGGCCACGCCCCGAAAAGGACATGATGGAGACATTCAAGGCGCAAGGCCTCGTTTGATGTTGCAAGACGGCTTTCACGACGTGCCAAATGGTAAACTCGCGATTGTTGTCAGAGAACTGGAAATGCGCGCGGCCCCCGCTGCGCGCATCCCCTCGTTTGCGGACGGCATCACTTTGCGGGCTGTCACGGATCCGACGCTGGACTGGTATCGCGACATCTTTCGCCGTGTGGGCGCCGACTGGCTTTGGTTTTCACGCCTTGGAATGGACGACGATGCGCTGTCGGGGATCATTCACGATCCGGATGTGGTGATATTCACACTGACCAAAGACGGCAAAGACGAAGCTCTTCTGGAACTGGATTTTCGCACAGCAGACACCTGTGAGCTGATGTTTTTCGGCCTGACTGCGCCCTTGATCGGAACGGGTGCCGGACGCGCGCTGATAGAGCATGCCATTCAATCAGCATGGGCGCGCCCGATTTCACGGTTTCACCTGCACACCTGCTCTTTGGACAGCCCGCAAGCTTTTGCGTTTTACCAGCGCGCAGGTTTTGTCGCGACGGGCCAAAAGTTTGAAGTTGCAGAAGACCCCAGGATCAAAGGGCGTGCAGGGTTCACCCGTGACCATGCCCCCCACGTCCCGATTTTTGATTAACGGCTGCAGTTTCCAGAGGTCATGCACTGTTTCGCACGCGAAACATTTTTCGCGCTCGCCTCGAATGCGCGTCCGCCACATGGGCCGACCTCAAGGGCATAACCGGTTTCGGTTTTCTCGACAAAAGCCACAAGGTTTTCACCACTTTTGCCGCCGCCACACCACACAACCGCGCAGCGCACGACCAGATCGACCGGGCGATCAAACGCGGTGACGAACCCTGCTTTGCTCAAGGAATGCCCTTTGAAACGTGCCGGGATCACAGTGCGTTGCGGGGATTTTTGCGTCTTCATATCAGGCTGCGGCAGGCGCCCCTCATCAAAGGTAAGCGTGCCTTTGAGCACTGTAAAAATGGCCTCGGATTTGGCCGCATTGCTGTAGGCCTGTTCAACCGAAGGGCGCGCGCAGGACAAGGCCAATGCGGGCATCGGGGCAAACATACACAATAGAAAAGCAAGGGTGCGCATTACAGGTACTCTTTGAAGGCTTCGACAACTTTAACGTAAACATCGCGCTTGAAAGGTACAATGTTATCAACCAGATCAGCGGATTTCAGCCACCGCCACGCTGAAAACTCAGGGTGCTCGGTCTGGATATTCACATCTGCATCGGTGCCTGTGAATTGCAACAGGAACCATTTCTGCTCTTGGCCGCGATAGCGCCCTTTCCACAGTTTTGGCACCAAAGCATGGGGCAAATCGTAAGGAATCCAATCCGCGCTTTCAGCCACAACCCGCACCAGATCCGGGGATATCCCTGTTTCTTCCTCAAGTTCGCGAAGAGCCGCCGTTTGGGCATCTTCGCCTTTGTCTATCCCCCCTTGAGGCATCTGCCATGCGGCCACCGCGTTGTCTTTGCGCTGCCCGACAAACACCTCACCTTGTGCGTTCAACACCATCAGACCGACGTTCTGGCGATAGGGTAGTTTTGCGATCTCTTCGGGGGTCATGGTGTTCTCCTTGTTGGCAGGCGTCTATCAGGGGACAGGCCACAAAAAAAGGCCCATCGCAATCGATAGGCCTTTGATCTTGTTCGAAAGCGTCGCTCACATGGAGGCAAGCAGACCTTCACCGGCGGAGACTTCGCACACGCCCGGGTTTTCTTCTTCCTGAAGCAAGGTCACAACGCCGTCGTCAACCAACATCGCATAGCGTTTGGACCGCGCCATCAATCCCGCTGGTGGGGCGCTGAAGTCCATGCCGATGCCTGTGGTGAACGCGCTTTCCGCGTCGCCCAGCATTGTGATGCCCGCCTCGGTTGCGCCTGTCGCTTCGCCCCACGCCTTCATCACGAAAGGGTCGTTGACCGACACACAGATGATTTCGTCCACGCCTTTGGCATCGAACTGGTCTTTGGTGCGGATAAAGCTTGGCACATGTGCAGAGTGGCATGTTGGCGTGAAGGCGCCGGGAACCGCAAAGATCACAACTTTGCGCCCTTTGGTTTTGTCCGACAGTTTTACGGCTGCTGGCCCGTCGGCGGTCATTTCGACCAATGATGTGTCGGGAAGTGTATCGCCTTGCTGGATCGCCATGGTTAGAACCTTTCGTGAGGAATTGTATTTGCGTCTCGTGCAGATATAGGGTCGCGGATGTGTTCCGACCAGCGGAATTGGCAAACAGGAGAGCAAAATGCACAAAGTGATCGTGATCGGCGCAGGTCAGGCGGGAGCTTCTTGTGTTGCCAAGCTGCGCAATGGCGGTTTTGAAGGCGCAGTGACCCTGATCGGTGAAGAGCCCGTGCCCCCCTATCAGCGTCCTCCGCTGTCCAAAGCGTATCTGATGGGTGACATGGCTCTGGAACGGCTGTTTCTGCGCCCTGAAAGTTTTTACGCTGAACATGACATTGATTTGCGCATGAGCACCCGCGTCACCGCCATTGATGCCGCGGCCCAAACCGTGAGCGTGGGCGACGCGGTCTTGCCCTATGACGATTTGGTACTGGCCACCGGTTCCACACCCAATCGCCTGCCTGAGGCCATTGGCGGCGCGCTGGACGGGGTGTTTGTGGTCCGTGATCTGGCCGATGTGGACGCCATGGCTCCGCGTTTCAAAGACGGCGCCAAAGTCCTGATCGTCGGTGGCGGTTACATCGGACTGGAGGCGGCATCGGTCGCGGCCAAACTGGGTTTGGACGTCACTTTGGTGGAAATGGCAGACCGCATCCTGCAACGCGTCGCCGCCCCCCAAACCAGTGATTTCTTTCGCACGCTGCATACCAACCACGGCGTCGACATCCGCGAAGGCGTCGGGCTGGACCGCTTGTTGGGTGAGGGGGCAGTCACCGGTGCGCGTCTGACGGACGGGTCTGAAATCGACGCTGATTTTGTCATTGTCGGTGTCGGCATTCGCCCGGCCACCGCCCTCGCGGAAGAGGCAGGCGTGACCCTCGACAACGGCATACAGACGGACGCTCAGGGGCGCACCAGCTGCGCCCAAATCTGGGCTGCAGGCGATTGCGCGTCATTCCCGTACCGCGATGCTCGCATCCGCCTTGAGAGCGTCCCAAATGCCATTGATCAGGCAGAATGCGTCGCTGAAAACATCATGGGAGCGGGGAAATCCTATGTCGCGAAACCTTGGTTCTGGTCAGACCAATATGACGTGAAACTGCAAATCGCAGGCTTGAACACTGGCTATGACCGCGTGGTCACCCGCGCAGGCGATGGGGCCACGTCGTTCTGGTATTATCGCGGCGCTGAATTGCTGGCCGTGGACGCGGCCAATGACCCCAGAGGGTACATGATCGGCAAACGCTTGATCGAGGCCGGTAAATCCCCTGCCCCCGAGCTTATCGCGGATATGGGCACAGACATGAAAGCCCTGTTGAAGTCGTGAGGATCATCGCAGGAACATGGCGCGGCACGGCCTTGGCGGCAGTGGGCAAGGGTGACGCAGGCGCACATTTGCGTCCCACGTCGGACCGTGTCCGCGAAAGCCTGTTTTCCGCGCTCAACAGCCGCAATGTGATTGGCGGTGCGCATGTGCTGGATCTGTTTGCGGGCACTGGCGCCTTGGGCCTTGAGGCCGTGTCGCGTGGTGCCGCGTCGGCTGTGTTTGTGGAAAACGGGCGGGTTGGCCAGCGTTTGATCAAAGAGAACATCGAGAAACTGAGAGCGCAGGATCAGACCAAGTTGATGCGCAATGATGCCACCAAACTGGGCGCATGGCCCAGCGATCCGTTTGATCTGGTGTTCCTTGATCCCCCGTATGGAAAGAGCATGGGACAGACCGCCTTAACGGCTGCAAAAGCCGGGGGTTGGCTCGCGCCAGACGCCACAATCGTGTGGGAAGAAGCCCTCGCGATGCAAGCGCCCCCCGGGTTTGAACTGCTGGACCAGCGCCGCTACGGCGACACCCATGTAACGATCCTGCAACATCTGGCCTAAGGTGCAGCCTTAGGTTTGCGCGTAGGTCGGGTGGAACGTGCCATTGGCCGAAAGCGTAAAGATTTCCACGCCTGTTTCCGTCACCCCGACCGAGTGTTCAAACTGCGCAGACAAGGATTTATCCCGTGTCACGGCCGTCCAGTCATCCGCCAGCGTTTTGGTTTCGGGACGGCCCAGATTGACCATCGGCTCAATCGTGAAAAACATTCCCGGCTCCAGCACCGCGCCATTCCCGGGTTTGCCATAGTGCAATACATTGGGCGGGGCGTGAAACACGCGGCCCAACCCGTGCCCGCAAAAGTCGCGCACGACGGACATGCGGTGGCTTTCAACAAAGGCTTGGATTGCGTGTCCGATGTCCCCGAATGTGTTCCCGGGTTTGACCGCATCAATCCCGATCATCAACGCATCGTGGGTCACTTGAATAAGGCGCTCTGCCTTGCGGGGCAGTTTGCCCGCCACATACATCCGCGACGTATCGCCAAACCAGCCATCCACAATCACGGTGACATCGATGTTCACGATGTCACCGTCTTTGAGGCGTTTGTCGCTGGGGATCCCGTGACACACAACGTGGTTAATAGAGATACACGAGGCGTGTTCGTACCCTTTGTACCCGATGGTGGCGGACGTTGCCCCCGCCGCTGTCACCATGTCCTCAATCGCCTTGTCGATGGCGGCGGTCGTTTGCCCGACAAAAACATGGGACGCGATATCATCAAGAATTCTGGACGCCAACGCGCCCGCTGCCATCATTCCGGCGGAATCAGATGGGTCGTAGATACGGATGCCGTCTTTGGTTAGTCGGCCACGGGATTCAGTGTTCATCGCGGTGCTCCGGCGTTGATCTTTTTGCTTATGTAACCTGCCTATTCGCGGATGCCAATGTTTAGCGGCGTCCCCAATGTGATCTGACCCGGCGAAATATCTGTGCCAATGCAAAGGGTTTCGACCCCTGCGGCGCGTGCAGCGATGTAGGCCGCGTGGTATTTGGGGTCAATGTCTTGTGCCAAGGTAAAGCGGTCGCAGTCTGTGCGCTGCACCAGATACAGCATGATGGCGCGGTGCCCTTGTTCGACCATCCGGCCCAGTTCGACCAAATGTTTGGCCCCGCGTGCGGTGACGCTGTCGGGAAATTCCGCAAGGCCAGTTTGACGCGAAAGCGTGACGGATTTCACTTCGACATAGGCGTCCTTGAGCCCCACTTCGGTCAGCAGAAAGTCGATGCGGGAACTCTCGCCGTATTTCACTTCTGGTCGCACAGTTTTGTAGGCCTCCAGTTCAGGCAGGTCCCCATTTTCCAATGCGCGGCGCAATGCACGGTTGGGCACGGACGTATCCACCCCTGTAAAATTGCCGTCCTCGTGATCCACCAACCGCCAGCCGAATTTCAGCTTTTTCTTGGGGTCATCGTTGGGTTCGAGCCAGATTTTCATCCCCTCCTGTGCCAATCCCATCATCGAGCCGGGGTTGGCGCAGTGGGCCACCACCTCGCGCCCGTCTTCCAGCACGCAATCCGCCAAAAAGCGTTTATAGCGACGAATAAGGCGGGCGGGGACAAGTTCGGTTTGAAAGCGCATGGTCCTAGCCCTATACCTCGCACATCTGCCCATCAAGGAGCCTTCCATGCCAAATCCTTCTGCCGCGATGCTGGTCATCGGCGATGAAATCCTGTCTGGACGCACCCGCGATGCAAACATGCATTATCTTGCGGGGCAATTGACCCAAGCCGGGATAGATTTGCGCGAGGTCCGTGTGGTGTCCGATGACAGGGATGCGATCGTGGCCGCCGTCAAAGCCCTCTCGCAGGCGCATGAGACCGTGTTCACCTCGGGTGGAATCGGTCCGACCCATGACGACATCACCGCAGATTGCATCGCAGCCGCCTTTGACGACAAGAACGATGTGCGCGCCGATGCCCGTGCCCTGTTGCAGGCCCATTACGACCGCCAAGGGGTGGAGCTGAATGCCGCCCGTTTGCGCATGGCCCGCATCCCCGACACCGCGACGTTGATTGACAACCCCGTCTCGGTCGCACCCGGGTTCACCATCGGGAATGTGCACGTGATGGCAGGCGTCCCTGCGGTCTTTCAAGCGATGGTCGCCAGCGTTTTACCCACCTTGACAGGTGGCGCGCCGCTGATCTCGCAAACCTTGCGCATTGATCGCGGTGAGGGGGACATTGCAGGCCCTCTCGGGACGTTGGCCGAAGAGTTCCCGGACCTGAGCATGGGCAGTTATCCGTTCCAGAAGGATGGCAAATACGGCGCCAACATCGTGATCCGTGGCACCGACAACGCGCAAATCGATACAGCGATTTCCAAGCTCGCCACCCTGTTTCCTGAATGACTGACACAGCCCCCTATTTTGCGGTCCTTGATGCCACGTGGCCCGCCGCCCGCCGTATTGAACGCGCAGGCCTGACCCTGCGCGAAGGGTTGGGCGGGGGCAGCCGCGTCTCTGCCGCGACGATCAACGCGCCCGTTGGCGATATCGACTTTGATCAGGCCGAGGCCGACATGCGCGCCCTGTCCCAAGTGCCCCGTTTCATGGTGCGCGCAGGCGAAGACGCGCTGGACGCGCACCTGGAAGCACGCGGCTATCACAGCCACGATGCGACAGCTTTGTACCACGCCCCCCTCCACGCCCTCACAGACACCCCGATTCCCCGCGTCACCACGTTTTGCATCTGGGAACCTTTGGCGATCATGGTGGAGATCTGGAAAACAGGCGGCCTTGGCCCGGCCCGTTTGGCAACAATGGAGCGCGCCGCCCACAAGACCGGTATTCTGGCGCGCTGGAACGAGAAACCCGCCGGCGCGGGGTTCGTCGGGATACACGAAAAGATCGCCATGGTGCATGGCATCGAAGTGCTCCCCCATCAACGCCGCCAAGGGGTTGCACAGTGGATCATGCGCCAGGCGGCCTTTTGGGCACAGGCGCAGGGCGCTGAAACCATCAGCCTTTTGACCACCCATGATAATGATGGCGCGAATTTACTGTACCAAGGCTTGGGTTTTGAGGCCATTGGCGGCTATCATTACCGCGCCCTTAAGGAGTAGCCCGATGACCAAATCCCCCACAGCCCTTGATCTGCCGATGGTCGATCCTTTGCCTGCCGACAAGCAAAAGTACTTTGACATCTGTCAGGACAAGCTGGGGATGATCCCGAATGTGTTGCAAACCTACGCCTTTGACATGACCAAATTTGACGCTTTTACTGCGATGTACAACGATCTGATGTTGGGCGACAGCGGACTGAGCAAACTGGAACGCGAGATGATCGCGGTTGTCGTCTCGTCCATCAACAAATGCTACTATTGCCTCACGGCCCACGGAGCCGCCGTGCGCCAATTGTCTGGCGATCCGATGCTTGGGGAACAGCTGGTGATGAACTGGCGGGTGGCCGATCTAGAGCCACGGATGGTGGCCGTTCTGACCTTTGCAGAGGCCCTCACAATCGCCAGTGCCAAGACGTCCGAGGCCGACCGTCAAGAGCTGCGCAATCACGGTTTCAGCGACCGCGACATATTCGATATCGCCTCTGTCGTGGGGTTCTTCAACATGACGAACCGCGTGGCCAGCGCCACCGACATGCGCCCCAATGACGCGTATCACAGCCAGCATAGATGATCCGCATCCTTACCTTTTTGACTGCATTGGTCGCCGGTGGACTGGGCGCTGCACCCGCACGCGCGCTTGAACTGACCCTGCCCGCAAACGCCCGCCTCACAGCAGAGCGAAATTCGGTGTTGGACAGCTACGCCATGCCAATCGAGGCATACGGCGCGCGGATCCTGCCAGCGCGCACGATTGAAGGCAAAGTGCGCCGCGCGGCGTGGCGCATTGCTTCGCCGGGCCTGACCACGTTGCAAGTGCTGGCCCCTTTGCGTGCGCAAATCATCGCAGCAGGCTACACCGTGGCCCTGGATTGCGATCAAATCAGTTGTGGGGGCTTTGACTTCCGATTTGCCACCGAAGTCCTGCCCGCCCCGAACATGTATGTGAACATCCGCGCCTTTCGGTTTTTATCCGCCTTCACAGGAACAACAGACGCCCCCGAACAAGTCGTGACATTGATGGTCAGCACCTCCGACACGGTCGCACATGTGCAAGTCGTCCAAGCCGGTTCGATTTCCAGTGAGGACGGCGTTCAGGCGTCTGGAGCCGTACCAGTGGCCACTCAACCGGGGGAGGCCGTGGTTCTTCCCACAGTGCCCGTCACTGCCTTGATTGCGCGTGGATCCATGGTGCTCAATGACCTTGAGTTCGCGACTGGTACGTCCGACCTTGGGGAGGGACCGTTTGCAGTGCTTGGCGACTTGGCCGCTCTGTTGAAAGAGCGCCCCGATATCCGGCTTGCATTGGTCGGGCACACCGACAGCGTTGGCGGGTTGAGCGGCAACATCGCCTTGTCAAAACGTCGGGCGCAATCGGTCCGCCAACGTTTGATCGATACCCACGGCGTAGACCCCAGCCGGCTGGATGCTGAAGGGATGGGGTACCTTTCCCCTGCGGCCTCGCACCTCACGCCAGAAGGACGCGAAGCCAACCGCCGCGTCGAAGTGATTGTATTGCCTGCGCAATAGCGCTCTGACCGCATAATTCCGATGGAACAGCCCTGTGGCGAGGTTCGGAAACGATCCCCGCACATCGAAAAAAACCCCGATGCTGTTGTGCATCGGGGCCAGTTTTTTCTTTTCCTCAGGGAGGACGGAAAAGAAGTTCTTAGCTCCAGTCAGATGGCCCTTTCGAGGCAAACTCGCTAACCAGAAAATCGATAAATGCGCGCACTTTTGGCTGTGTGAAACGCCCCGGAGGATAGACTGCGTAGATGCCTTGGGTTTCCAGCGGGAGGTCTGGAATGGCGTCTTCAATCAGCCCTTTGTCCATCGCGTCGGCGTAAAGGAAGCTGGGCAAATATGCGATGCCAAGCCCCGAGATCGCGGCGTTCAAAAGGGATTGTCCGTCGTTCACCGAAAGCCAGCCCGCGGTGCGCACTTGACGTTTTTCACCAGACGGTGCCATCAGTTTCCACATGTTGCCGGAGCTTTGGTTCGAGTAGTGCAACAGCTTGTGATCATTCAGATCGTCGATCTTCTCGGGGCGGCCATACTTTTCGAAGTAGGCGGGTGAGGCGATCATGCGTTTGGTTGTTTCTGTCAGTTTACGGGCCCGCAATGTGCTGTCTTCCAGCTCACCGATGCGCACCGCCATGTCGAACCCTTCGGAAATGAGTTCTACGTAACGGTTGTTCAACACCATGTTCACAGTGATGTCGGGAAATTCCTCAAGGAACTCTGACAAGGCCGGAGACAAGTGATTGACCCCGAAATCTGTGGCCACCGAAATGCGCAACAGGCCTGATGGCGCGGATTGCATCGAGGTCACCAACGCATCAGCTTCGCCAGCGTCATTCAAAACGCGGCGGGCACGGTCGTGGTAGGCCAACCCGATTTCAGTGGGCGACACACGGCGCGTTGTGCGGTTCAACAGGCGGGCTCCAAGGCGCGCCTCAAGGCTTGAAACATGTTTGGAGACGGCCGACTTGGAGATGCCCATCTTCTTGGCCGCGTCGGTAAATCCACCTTGATCCACGACTGTGGCGAAGGCTTCCATTTCAGTAAGGCGGTCCATTGGCCGTTCCCTTCGAATTTGTTTATCTGCTCGTTTTCTAGGGACCATATATCTGCGCCAATCTGGGCAAGATCAGGGCGAGGGTGGGATAATACGGGGGTATTTGCAGGGATCGTTGATGGCACGGAAACAGCGGAACAGTGTGTTTCTTGATCGGAAAACTCTGTTGGTTTTCAGTTGCGTGGTGACAAACACCCTTGTTCTTATCGCGATGTCCGATTTTAAGTGTGCCCAACAGGATGTCGCAAAGCGAAAGGATCACCCGATGGCTCACATGGACGCATGGTTCCAATAATGGAGCGACCCCGATGTGCTGATTGTGCCTGCGGGCGAACCTGACGCGATAATCGAGTGGCTCAAAGGGCAACCTCCACAGACGTGGCACTGCGTCGTAAGCAATTGGAACTATGACTACGGGGACAAGGTTCTCACATGGATTCTAAATCAGACTGCTTGTGATAGCGGCGCACATCTTTTTCGTTGAAGGGCTAGGTCACTGGATCGGAGATGCCCTCTTGGACGAGGCAAAATTTCACGACCCAAAACATGTCTGCCGCATCATTCTGGACAATTGGCACAGCTACGCGACCGGTGATCTGCGCCACGGATACCGTGACCCCATCCCTGCTGACCTCCTCAGCACCGTGCAGGACCGCGACCCCAACGGACTTTTCAAAGGCACCGCTTTGGCTGAAATCATCGCCTACGTGGGCCAACGCGACGCGCACTCTATGTATGGATCAGAAGACGGGGCGATAAAAATAGACTTCAACTATTGGGCGAAGGAGAAAGGGATCACAGTGCCCTAGCGGCTCTTGATCCCGCGCAGGCTCGGAACCCCATGTGGGTCGCGCACCGCGTTACCTTCAGATATCTACAACCGTTTGCGCCCATGCTTCAAACGCAGCCGCTTCGGCTTGAGTGGCCTGCGCTGCGCTCCCGCCGATCAACAAATACGCACGCCCCTCAACGTTCCAGCTGGCCGCGGCCATACCCCCAAGCGTTTCGCCCTGCATCGCCTTGGCCTCTGTCGAGTTTGCGGCAATGATGCACAGCGCCACCGGCGTTCCATCCGCGCGTGCGAATGCGATCTGCACCAGCGGCTTACCGTTAAAGCCCAGTATCTGGGCGCGCTTGAAAGTCAGCCCTTCGATAGCAGGCAAACTGGTGAGGTCCGCGCCCACCAGTCGGGACACGGCGGCCAGTTGGGTTTGGGTCTGCTCTTGGGTCGGGGTCCAGCCTGCAATCGTTGTTGCCGTATAGAGCGACTGGTAGCTGGCGACGACAGCCTTCCACCCCGGTGCTTTTGGCTCGGGTGCGGGCACCCGGCGCCCACAAAGAGCATCATGGCAATTCCTGCCGCGAGCCCCGTGCCAAAGACCCCAAAACCGCCCAGCCACCCGATTCCGCGATTGAGATTGGCAGCTTGCGGCGGCAGGCGGACTCAGTTCAGGCCATTGCAGGGGCTTGTGCCAAAAGCCCGTCGAACGCCGCGCTGATTTGATCCAACCCGATGTCCAGATCTGCCAGCCGTTCGCCCAAAACCTCATCGACGTCCAATGCCGCGTCGATCATAGTGCACAGTTCATCTGCGGCTTCCCCATCAAGGTAAGCCGTCAGCTGCTCGTCCGTAAACTGCGCGTCCATGTTCATTCAGCGGCCCCTTCACTGGCCTTTTTGCCAACCGTCTCACCGGAGGGCATTCGGGTGGTAATCACACGCCGTGCAGCGGCAAGGCGGCTCATCACAGTGCCAATCGGAATCTCCATGATCTCCGCAGCATCTTTGTAACTATAGCCCTCAACGTAGACCAACAAAACCGATTGGCGCTGTCCTTCGGGCAATCCCATCACTTGAGACAACACGTCACGGGCGAAAATATTCGTTTCCGCATCCGGCTTTATGTCAACAAGGTCCACATCCTCAACCGGAACAAGCCCTGTTCCCATGCGCACTTTGCGCGCGCGCAATTCGTTGAGCCACACCCGTTGCGCCATCCGGAACATCCAGCGGTCCAGATGTGTACCCGCCTCGAACTTGTCCGATTGCTCGATCGCCCGCAGGCATGTGGTTTGGGCAAAATCATCCGCCCAGTCGCGTTGGCGGGTCAACGCCATGCAATACCGCCACAGCCGCGGAAAGACTGCATTTATGCCGTCCTGAACTTCGGTATGTGGCGCGTGAGAGATAGTGTTGGTCCTTTTCGTCAATCCAACCATAGTGAGACTGCGCGCGAAAGGAACACTGTTGTGAGGAAATATTTCAGATCCACGCTTTTTTAAGCAAAAACACCAGCACAGCCACAGCACTGACCAACATCCCCACACACAGCAGAAGAAATGCTTGTGGTGTTTCAAGACCCGGCATTCCAGCGACATTGACACCGAACAACCCTGTCAAAAACCCGAGCGGCAAAAAGACCACCGCCACAATAGACAGCACATGCCCGTGGCTGTTTTGCGCCGCGCTGACGTGGCTGTCATGCTGATCCTGAATTCCGGCCAGCCGCCCTTTGAGCGCCTCAAGCTCCTCTACGTGCAAGGTCGTCAGGTTGCTCACTTCACGCTGGTGTGCTGCATCCCCGAACATCTCGCCCACCGCGTCCGTCAGCCGCCCCAAAGCCGTGCGTTGGGGGCTCATGTAGCGGTGCAAACGAATGGCCTGACGGCGCAGCTCACCGATGTGATCCGGCAGGATGCGCGTGCTCAGGTGCGTCTCTTCGATCTCTTCCACACGGTCCGCAAGATCAAACACCACGTCTTGGACCCGCGCATTGAGCCCTTGCGACAACTGCAAAAGAAATGCGGAAACGCTTGTGGGCGCTTGCCCTGCCTCGCAGTTTTTCCGCAACGCATCCAAAGCAAATACTTTGCGCACCCGCACGGTCACGATGGTCTGCGCACAGACCCACAACCGCACCGACACCATCTGATCTGCAGGGCCGTCCTTGTTCAGGTTCACCCCGCGCAGGTTCAGGATCAGCCCGCCATCCTGACGATCACACCTTGGTCGGGTTTCAGCCTGCAACAGCGCTTGCCCCGGCAACTCTGGTACATTTTGCGCCACCCACGCGTCCAGTGCATCATCCGCACGGTCAAAATGCACCCAGCGGTATCCCTTTTGAGCACGAGACAGGTCAACAACTGCAACAGCGGTGCCGTCATCAGCTATGTCAAAGGCGCAAATGGGCATGGGCAAGATCCTGTTTCTTGCCAACCTGCCCGATTGCGCCCTTGCTCACAAGGTCGCAGCCAAGCGCGTTCCTTGATCAATCGCCCGTTTTGCGTCGAGTTCGGAGGCCACGTCTGCGCCCCCGATCACGTGTGCGGTGATGCCTTTGGCCTCAAGCCCGTCTGCAAGGCTGCGTTCAGGCAATTGCCCTGCGCACATCACAATCGTGTCCGCCTCGATCAAGGTGGGGTTTTCACGTGCTTCCCCAAAGGACACATGCAGCCCTTGTGCGTCGATCTTTTCGTAATTCACACCACCCACAAATTCGACGTTCTTCATCTTGAGCGCGGCACGGTGGATCCAGCCTGTTGTCTTCCCAAGGGTCTTGCCGTGCTTTTGTGCCTTGCGCTGCAACAATGTGATCTGGCGCGCGGGGGCTTCGGGTTGCGGCCCTTCCGGTGCCAGTCCGCCGCGATGTTCGGAAGGGTCCGTGACCCCCCATTCGCTCATCCACGCAGGCAGGTTCAACGTCGTGCTTTCCCCTTCATGCGCGAGGAATTCGGACACATCAAACCCGATGCCCCCTGCCCCGACCACGGCAACCTTTTTGCCAACCTCTGCTTTGCCGCGCAGAACGTCGATGTAGCTCAACACGTTTTCACCGTCTTGTCCGGGGATGCCGGGATCGCGCGGCATAACACCCGTGGCGACGATTACCTCGTCAAAGCCGGTCAGATCATCCGCCGACACGCTGCGTCCCAGCTCAACCTTGATTCCCATTTCTTTGATCATGGTGCGGTACCAATCGACCAACCCCCAGAACTCTTCTTTGCCGGGGACTTGTTTGGCCATGTTGAGCTGGCCACCAATCTCGTCTGCTTTGTCAAACAGCGTCACCGTGTGCCCGCGCTCTGCCGCGGTCATTGCCGTGGACAACCCCGCAGGCCCCGCCCCGACGATGGCCACTGTTTTAAGCGTCGTCGCAGGGGAGACCGTCAACTCTGTCTCATAGCAGGCCCGTGGATTGACGAGGCAGGAGGAAATCTTGCCGCCAAAGGTGTGATCCAGACAGGCTTGGTTGCACGCGATACACGGTGCGATCTGGGCGCTTTTGCCCGCCATCGCTTTGGCCACGAAATGCGCATCCGCCAGCATGGGGCGCGCCATCGACACCATGTCGGCACAGCCTGTGGCGAGGACGTCTTCGCCCACTTCGGGCGTGTTGATCCGGTTGGAGGTGATCACAGGGATCGACACTTCGCCCATCAGCTTTTTGGTCACCCACGAAAAGGCAGCCCGTGGCACGGAAGTCGCGATGGTCGGAATGCGCGCTTCATGCCAGCCGATGCCGGTGTTGATGATGGTGGCCCCTGCCTTTTCGACTTCTTTTGCCAGCTGCACGACTTCTTCATGGGTAGAGCCGTTAGGCACCAGATCGATCATGGACAGGCGGTAAATGATGATGAATTCCGCGCCAACTGCGGCGCGGGTGCGGCGTACGACCTCGACGGGCAGGCGCATCCGGTTCTCATAAGATCCCCCCCAGCGGTCCGTGCGTTTGTTGGTGTGGGTGACAAGGAACTGGTTCAGGAAGTACCCTTCCGACCCCATGATCTCTACCCCGTCATAGCCCGCTTTTTGGGCACGTGCGGCGGTGTCTGCGATGTCTTGTATTTGTTTCTCGATGCCATCCTCGTCCAACTCTGCCGGAGGAAACGGGGAGATCGGGGATTTCACAGGCGACGGCGCCACACACTTCGGGCCATAAGCGTACCGTCCCGCATGCAGGATTTGCATCGCGATTTTGCCGCCAGCGTCGTGGACGCGGTCCGTGACGACCTTGTGGTTGGTTACATCGGCATCCGTGGTCATCATAGCGGCCCCCGGCAACACGGATCCCTCAAGGTTTGGCCCGATGCCCCCCGTCACCATCAGCCCGACTTCACCGCGCGCGCGCTCTGCATAGAATTCGGCAACACGGTTCCAGTCCCTGGTTTCTTCAAGGCCCGTGTGCATGGACCCCATCAAGACGCGGTTTTTCAGCGTGGTGAACCCAAGATCAAGGGGTGCAAGAAGATGTGGATAATCAGACATGGCGGCCTCCAAAGAGTGTGTGTTGTAACCTAGATCGCCCATGCGCCCTGTCCATGTCACGTCAAACGCCGCGTCAACTGAGGGGCTGGAAACGAAATATCAAAGAATTTGATGAAAGGTGTCGTTGAACGAACACTACCGAAAGAGGTCCCTACGTGGCAGTACGAATTGGCATTACCTTAAGTCTATTGATGTTGTTGTGCACGGTGCCCGCCGTGGTGCGGGCAGAGGCGTTTTCGCTTTTGCGCGAAGATACATTGTTTGGTGAACGCCGCGCCCTGCTGCCCCGTGCGCAAACCGAAACGCCGCGCCCTTCAGGCTCTAGCTTGTTTGTGGGCGTCGAGGGCAAAAGCATGTTCGCCCCCTTTCCCGAACGTGCCCCCGTCGCCCGCGAGGTTCTGTATTCAGGCAAATCCGGCACGCAGGTCGAGCGGCTGCGCAGCTTGATCGCCAAGGCGGAGGCAGGCCGCATGGGCTATGATGCGGTGCAATACGGGGCGACAGTGCGCCCGAGCAAACGCCCCACAAACATGACCATTGCCGAAATATACAAATGGATCAAAGACACCCCGGGCCAACCACATGCCATCGGACGCTACCAGTTTATCCCGCCTACCCTGCGCAGTCTGGTGAAACGGTTGGGTGTGAGCCACGATACGGTGTTCAGCCCCCGTATTCAGGACCAGTTGGGGGATATTCTACTGGTCGAAGCAGGACTGATGGAAATGAACAAAGGAAAGATGTCGCGTCACACGTTCATGAACAACCTTGCGAAAATCTGGGCAGGGTTACCGAATTCCAGCGGGAAGTCGCACTATCACGGCTATGCTGGCAACAAAGCGACCATGACGTGGGCCTCTTTTGACCGCCAAATGCAAAGCATCTTCCCGGGCTAGGGTCTAGCCGACAAGCCCGTCCATTTTGCGGGCCAGCTTCACGTCCAACGTGCTCAACCCATCCACATCGTGGGTGGTCAACACAACGGTTACTTTGGAATAGACGTTGGACCACTCGGGATGGTGGTCCCATTTTTCGGCCCAGATGGCCGCTTTGGTCATCCAGCCAAAAGCATCCGCAAAATCTGTAAACTTGTATGTTTTTTCAATCGCATCGCGGTCTGCCTGCTCTGTCCAGCCATTTTCCAACAATGGTCCCAAAAGCGTGCCACGGGTTTCTTCGCTGAGTTTTTCCATTATTCCTGCTCCTCGACGTCGACCCGTTTGAACGGGCCGTAGTCTGTCAAAATTTCAATTTCTTCCTCAACGGCTTCGCGTTCCGCAACAAGGTAGTCCCCGATGGCGTTGGCAAACCCTTCGTCTGCGACCCAATGCAGACTGTGCGTTTGCGTCGGCAGATACCCGCGAGCCAGTTTGTGCTGACCTTGGGCACCTGCTTCGACACGACCGAGCCCGCGGGCAATGGCCACATCGATTGCCTGATAGTAACACAGTTCGAAATGCAAACACGGATGGTGTTCAATGCAGCCCCAGTAGCGCCCGTAAAGCACATCGCGCCCGACGAAATTCAGCGCACCTGCCACCCATTGACCGTCTCTGCGAGCCAACACCAAAACCATATCGTCCCGCAAAGACTGCTGCGCATGATCGAAAAATGCGCGGGTCAAATACGGGGTGCCCCACTTGCGCGCGCCAGTGTCCTGATAAAACACCCAGAACGCATCCCAATGCTCGGGTTCAATCTGATCCCCGCTCAGGACCACGATGTCACCGCCGAACCTTTGGGCCTGCGCGCGTTCTTTGCGGATATTTTTGCGTTTGCGCGAACTCATCGTCGCCAAAAACCCGTCAAAGTATGCATAGCCGTTGTTCAGCCAATGAAATTGCTGGGTGGCACGCGGCATTAGCCCCATATCAGCCCCGATTTCGGCCTCTGCTTGCGTGCAAAACGTCACATGTACCGAAGACACACCATTGTTTTGCGCCAACTGAACCGCCCCCTGGACCAACGCGCCGAACCCGGCTTGCGCAAAGTCCGGATGCACCAGAAACCGCCGCCCCGTTGCAGGTGTATGTGGCACAGCAATCTGCAATTTCGGATAATACCGACCGCCCGCCCGCTCATAAGCATGCGCCCAATTGTGATCGAAAATATACTCGCCTTGGGAGTGGGATTTTGCGTAGAGCGGCGCAACGCCGATCACGTGCTCCCCCATGCGCGCCATCAAATATTGTGGCTGCCATCCCGTGCCCGCACCGACCGAACCGCTGTCTTCAAGCGCACTCAAAAACCGGTAGGTCGTAAACGGGTCATGCGGAGGCCCGCCGTCCGCCACCTCTGGACAAGCGCAAGCATCCCAGTCGACCTGCCCGATCTGGGAAATCTTCGGGACAACCGAAATTTCAATTTCGTGTTCTGTTGTGCTGGTGTCTGCGCTGTTCATAATTCTTTATGTGTGGCGCGAGGGGGCAGGATCAACTGCCATGTTGGGCAAGGTAGCCCTCAAACGTAATATTCTGCGCCACGTCGCGTGCGATGCGCTCTTCATCGGCGGTTTTCACGGTCCAGCACAACACATCAGCGCCTGCATTTTTCAACTCGGCCACACGCGGGTTCGAAAGGTCCGCGACTTCATGGCTGATGAAAGACGATTTTGTCCGCTCGAAATCCGCAATCGGCCGCAAGGCATCGCACACAGCGGCGGGCAACGGATGCCACTTCGCAGGATCATAGGAACTGCTGACCAAACCGCGCGGCGCATGCGGCATCAACTCAGCCATGAAGGCCACGCTGTGCGGGTTGAACGACATCAACCCGAAGGGGCCAGTGTAGCCTGTCAAATCTGCAACTGCCGCTTTTTCCAACGCTCCGATGTTTGGTCCCATTGCGCCGTCTTGGTCTTTTATCTCGATCAACAACGGCACGCGCCCCGCGACGAAATCAAGCACTGCACGCAAGGTTGGAACGCCTTCGGCTCCGCCCAGCAACGTGATCTGGCCGAGGTCTTCGGCGGTGCGTGCCCGGACCGGCCCGGCGCCTTCGGCCAAGCGATCAAGTGCGTCGTCATGAAACACCATCGCTTGACCGTCAGCACTGAGTTGCAGATCAATTTCCACCCCGTAGCCATGCGCGATCGCCGCCTCAATCGCGGAGAGGCTGTTTTCCGGTCGCCCGTCAGTGACGTCATGCAACGCCCTATGGGCCAAAGGCAACGTGAGGATATCGGGGTGGAGACGCGGGATCATATGATCTGGAACGTGCCTTCGATTTCGACGGCAACGCCCAAAGGCAAGGATGCCGCCGACACGGCCGCACGCGCGTGCGGGCCTGCGTCCCCGAAGAGTTCGACCATAAAGTCCGACGCCCCGTTGATCACTTGCGGTTGCTCGGTGAAATCAGGCGTGGAGTTCACAAATCCGCCCAGTTTCACGACCCGGACCAAACGTTCCAGATCACCTCCGCACGCGGCTTTGAGTTGAGCGATCAAGTTCAGCGCGCACACTTTGGCCGCTGCGGCGCCGTCTTCGGTGCTCATGTCTGCGCCCAGTTTACCCTTGATCAAACCATCCGGTCCCATCGAAATCTGGCCCGAGATATAGACCATGTCGCCCACGGTGACGTAGGGCACGTAGTTGCCCGCGGGGGCTGCGGCCTCTGGCAATGTGATCCCAAGTTCGGTCAGGCGGTCTTCGATGCTCATAAGGCTGATCCTTTTACAAATTGATGTGCGCCGGACGCTACCTGCACCACGCACAAACGAAAAGGGGCATTATGACTCGCGGAAGGCGCGGTTGAAGTAGTCGGCCATCGGCTTGATCAAATACGCCAGCGGAGAGCGGTCCGCGGTGCGGATAAATGCTTCAACCGGCATACCGGGAATAAGAACATCGCCCTCATTGAGCTTTGCCAACTCGCCGGGGTTCAGCGTGATTTCAGCGCGGTAATAGGCCAACCCCAGTGCCTCATCCTCAAAAGCATCCGCAGAGATTAACGTCACTTGCCCCACAAGTTCGGGCGTGGTGCGCTGATCCAGCGCGGAAAAACGCAAATTCACCTGCTGTCCAATTGCGATCTGGTCAATGTGGATCGGGTCCACGCGGGTCACGATCAGCAGCGGGCGATCCTGCGGGATGAGAAACAGCACAGGGTCCGCCGAACGGATCACAGAGCGCGGCGTTTGTACGCGCAGCCCGTAGACGATCCCGGACACAGGCGCGCGCAGATCAAGCTGTTCGATTTCCAACAGCGTAGATGCGCGCTGCTCGATCAGTTCCAACTCGCGGTAACGCAGGTCCCGCAGTTGAGTGATCGCCTGTTCGCGCTGGCCGGTGCCCAGCTTGAGAATTTCGATGTCGATTTCGGTAATGCGTCCTTCCGCCTGCGCCTTGTTCGCGGCCAGTTCACCAATTTGCCCGTTCAGGCTGGCGGCTTGGCGTTGCAAATTCAGAACTGCGGCGGCTTGGGCCAATCCACGATCCAAAAGTGATTGTTGGCTGGCCAGTTCTTGTCGGATCAGCCCCAATTGCGTGGACAATGACGCCTCTTGGGCCTCGATCCCGTCGATCTGATTGCCGATTTGACTGCGCCGCTTGCCCATTTGCTCAATTTCACGATCAACCGAGTCCCTCCGCGCAAAGAACAGGTTGCGTTGTCCTCCGATCAACTCTGCGATGTCGGGGTTCTGCGCCCCGATGGCCAAAAGGGAGGCGTCAAATTCGATGGTGTCCACCTCGTCGCGTTCAGCCTGAAGCCGCGCGCGCCGCGATTGCAACTCATACAACTGCCCCTCAGCGATGGCCAAGCGAGAGCGCAATTGCCGATCATCAAGGCGCACCAGAATGTCGCCGGCCTTGACCGTGTCCCCTTCACTCACAGGGATTTCAGACACGATTCCGCCGGTTTGATGCTGTACGACTTGCCGATTGAATTCGACTTCAATCCGTCCAGGGGAAATAATAGCGCCTGCAATCTGGGTGTACGTGCCCCACGCCACAAAGCCACCAAACAGGCCGACCAGCGCAAAGAACCCGATGCAGGCAGGCACTACGGCAGACCAAGGGTTGTTCTTGCGGCTCATGTCACGCCTCCTGCGCCAGTGGGCGCTTTTTTGATCTGTTCGTGGTTTTTAACCATGGATTTCAGCACTTCGTCCTTGGGGCCAAAGGCTGTGCGTATGCCGTTGTCGATGACCAAGAGGACGTCGCATTCCTGAATGGCTGCGGGTCTGTGCGCCATAATCATCACCGCCCCACCCCGGGCTTTGATCGCCCGAATGGCGCGGTTCAGTGCCTCATTCCCCACATTGTCGAGATTAGAGTTGGGCTCATCCAGAACCAGGATCACAGGATCCCCGTACATCGCACGTGCCAATCCGATCCGCTGCATTTGCCCCCCCGACAGGCGCTGCTGCGCGGTGCTGATACGGGTGTCGTACCCATCGGGCAATTCCAAAATCATCTCGTGGGCCGCAGCCTGCTTGGCGGCCTCCACCACTTTGGTCGCGTCCGGTTCAGCCAAAAGCCGTGCAATGTTATCCGCGATCGTGCCGTCAAACAGTTGAACCCGTTGGGGCAAATATCCGATGTGTTCTCCCAGAACGGCAGGGGCGTAGTGTTCGAGTGCCGCACTGTCGAGGCGGATAGACCCGCCCGCAGGACGCCAAACGCCCGTCACTGCGCGCGCGAGCGTTGATTTCCCCGCCCCCGATGGCCCGATCACACCCATGGCCTGACCGGGATTCAATTCAAAAGCCACCCCCCGCAAGGACGCTTGTTTTTGACCCGGCGGAACAAGAGTGAGCGACTTTGCCACCAGCCTTGCTTTGGGCTTTGGCAGCGGTGTGCGGGCGTTCTCTGGTGGAACGGTGCCCAAAAGTTCAGCCAGCGTGCTCCAGCCTTTTGCGCCACGTTGCACAATTGGCCATTGGTTGAGCATCATCTCAACAGGGGCCAGCGCGCGACCCAACAGGATCGAACCTGCGATCATCGCACCCGGCGTCATTTCATTCTGCAACACCAGATAGGCGCCAAGACCCAGCATCGCGGATTGCAAAAACAGCCGCAGCGTTTTGGTCAGCGAGGAAAAACCGCCGCTGATGTCGGAGGCCGAGATCTGACCGGTCAGCGCCTTGTTGCGCGCAATCTGCCAACGCGAAAACGCCGCGTCCCGCATCCCCATGGCTTGCACCATTTCTGCTTCGATCCGGATCTGGTCGGACATGGTCGAGGCCTGCTGGCTCGAAATTCCGGCTTTAAGCTGGGGTTGGCGAGACAAAAACTGGTTTGCCAGCGCGATCAGAATCAAAAGCGCGGCCCCGCCAACAGCCATCCATCCCAACATCGGGTGAAAGATAAAAATCCCTGCAATAAAAATCGGGGTCCACGGCAAATCGAAAAATGCCATCAAAACGGGCGATGTCATCAGGCGCTGAACCGCCTCGAGATCTGCCAATCCGGACTGGGTTTGAAGGTCAGGGGCGACAGCGGACTTGCGCACCACTGCATCGAACACACGCCGGTCCAGCGTCGATTGGAATTTTGCCCCGACCCGCGCCATGATCCGGCTGCGGGTGAAATCGAGGACCCCCATAATGCTGTATAAAAACAACACCAAAAGCGATAACGCGATCAGGGTTTCTTCGGATTTGCTGCCAAGAACACGGTCATAGACCTGCAACATATACATCGGGCCTGTCAGCATCAGAAGATTCGCAAACATGCTGAAAATTCCAACCGTCCAGTACAGGCTGCGGCTTTGCCCGCGTGCCTGTCTGAGTTCACCCTGACCGTTTTGGATTACTTTGCTCTGCATCGGCACCTTTTCGCCTGTATTATATGCGCTTTGACGCAATTTGTGGCAAACTGCCTGTGTTCACCCTGTCACGCAAGTGCCACAGACCTATATTTACGCCATCACCCATCTGGGAATTGGCCCACAATCTATTACTTAGTCGACAAATCCTCGTTTCGGAGAATTGAATTGTTCGCATCATTGTCTGCACTTTTCCGGTTAGTCAAAGTCTTCGCGGTCATCGCGGGGATTGGGCTGCTTTCCGCATGCGCAACGTCCCAACCCGCCGAGTTGCGTTCTGACGGCATAAACGATCCCCATGAAGCTGCGAACCGCAAGGTCCACGCGTTCAACCGGTCTTTGGACCGTGCGTTGGTGCGCCCGGCGGCAAAAGGATATTCCCAAGTCCTTCCGGACGAGATCGAGGACAGTGTCGGCAATTTTGCCACCAACCTCGGGCAACCCAGCGTTGTTGTGAATTCCCTCCTTCAGGGCGACCTTAAAGGTGCCGGACTTTCTTCGGCGCGGTTTGTCACCAACACCTTCCTCGGGTTTGGCGGCCTTGTGGATGCGGCCGCTGAATTCAATATGCCCGATCACACGACAGATTTTGGCGAAACGCTGCACACATGGGGTGTCGGCGAAGGCGCTTATGTAGAATTGCCCGCGCTTGGTCCATCGACCCAGCGCGCAACGGTCGGCAAGGTTGTGGATCTGTTCACCAACCCGTTGACCTACATTGTTGACAGCCCCGAAAAATACTATGGCACAGGCGCATCGGTGGGTGCCCGCCTAGGGGATCGGGGTCGCTATTCCGATACAATCGATTCCATATTATACGAGAGTGCGGACAGTTATGCCCAAGCGCGTCTGATATATCTGCAAAACCGCCGCTTCGAGCTGGGTCAGGCTGATCCAGGCACCGAGATTGATCCATTTGACCTGAACACTGAAGGCTTCTGAGCATGAACCGTCGTTCTTTTATCGCAGCTGTCGTTGCCAGCTTTGCCATTGCACCCATGGTGCCATCCACAGCCCACGCCCTGACCGAGTCCCGCGCCAAGGTGTTGGTCGACACGCTGGTGGCCGACATCAACAAAACCATCTCTTCGGGCAAATCCGAAAGTGCGATGATCCGCGACTTTGAACGCATCTTTGCCCGTTACTCCGACACCTCCTACATCTCCGCCTATGCTATTGGTGCAGACGGGCGTCGCGCCAACAAGTCGCAAAAAGGCGCCTTCTCCAAGGCCTTCCAATCCTATGTTGCGAACAAATACGGCAGCCGTTTCCGTGAATTCATCGGCGGTCAGCTCGAAGTCAAAGGCGTGCGCAAGGTCAAGACATGGTACGAAGTGTCTACCTTGGCCAAACTGCGCGGACAGTCCCCGTTTGAAGTGACCTTCCAAGTGTCGGATCGCACCGGCAAGGATTTGTTCTTCAACATGTTCATCGAAGGCATAAACCTGTTGCTGACCGAACGCACAGAGATTGGCGCGATGATCGACCGCAATGGCGGCAACATCGACAAGATGATCAAAGACCTCAAGAAACTCAGCTAACGCCTGGGGCGTTGGCCCGAGCGGCCCTTATCTGTTCTCGCTCGTGATCGGTTCCGGTTGTGAGCGAGACCCGCTCGAACTTTCCCCGAAAATATCACGCAACAGGTTCTCGATGATCCCTTCGGTGGATTGAGGGCGTGGCTGTCCTGCGGGTTGTTGCGGCGCAGGCGCTGCAGGAAGACCAACAGGAGCCGTCATCGGCAATGCTTTGGGTGGCACTCCCTCATGCACCCGCTCCATCACTTCGCGCCAGATGTCCGCGGGAAGTCCGCCACCCGTTACCCCTGTCAGTGGCGTGTTGTCGTCGTACCCCATCCAGACACCGGCCACGTAATCCCCCGTAAAGCCGATGAACCACGCATCGCGTGCCGCCTGCGTGGTACCGGTTTTCCCCGCGATTTCGCGATTGCCAAAGCGGGCGCGCTGGCCGGTGCCTTCGCTCACAACCTTTTCCATCATCCACACCAGTTGCTCGGCCGAGCTGGTCTGGATCACCCGCTCCTCGATCCCGCCACTGACGTCCATCAAGGGGTCTTCATCCCCCAACAGTCGCAATTCGATCAGCCCATAAGGTGTCACGGCGGAGCCCCCGTTCAGGATGCCTGCGTAGGCGCCTGTCATCTCGATCAACGTGCTCTCGGACGCGCCAAGAGCCATCGCCGGACCATTCGCCAAATCATTGTCGATCCCGAAATCGCTGGCCACCCGCTGCACCATACCGCGGCCTACCGACTCTGAAATCGCAACCGCAGGGATGTTGAGCGACTGTTTAAGCGCCTCTGTCAGGGTCACAGAGCCGCGAAATTTGCGGTCATAGTTAGACGGGCACCAATCGCCTGATCCGGGGGTGTTCCAGCACCGCGCCTCATCCATGATCAGGTCAAGCGGCGAGTAGCCCAATTCCAACGCCGTGGCATAGACGAAAGGTTTGAACGCCGATCCGGTTTGACGCAGCGCTTGGGTCGCGCGGTTGAACGCCCCGACAACTTTGGTTTGTCGCCCGCCTACCATCGCGCGCACAGCACCGTCCGCCGACATCACAACAATCGCCGCTTGAGCTTTGGACCCTGCGCGCACTTTGTTGTCGAACACCCACTTCAAACCGTCCTCAGTCGCCTTTTGCAGCCGCTGGTCCAGCGTTGTCTGGATGATCACATCCTCGGTGGTGTTGCGCGTGAAGAATTCGGGGCCGGAAGACATCACCCAATCCGCAAAATAGCCGCCCGCTTGTTTCTGGGCGGCTTGGCTCAGGACGGCAGGGTTGACTTGTGCTGCCTTTTCTTCGGCAACCGTCAAATACCCTTGTTCGCGCATCAAACGAACAACAGTCGCAGCACGATTTTGCGAACGCTCAAGATTTTGCGTCGGCGCCAGCGTAGAAGGCGCTGTCAAAAGCCCTGCCAACATGGCACCTTCGGCTGCGCTCAACGCCCTCGACGATTTGCCGAAATAGCGCTGAGATGCGGCCTCTGCGCCGTATGCGCCCCCACCCAGATAAGCCCGGTTCAAGTAAATCGACAGGATTTCATCCTTGGAGTACTTTGCTTCCATCGCCAATGAAAACACGGCCTCATGGGCCTTGCGTTTGAGCGAGCCACGGCGACAGTCGCGCACGTAGTCAACTTCGCTGTCCCAATCGGCGGGGTCATACTCCACCCCCAAGCACAACAATTTGGCCGTTTGCTGGGTAATCGTAGAGCCACCATGCCCACTCAACGGGCCGCGCCCTTCACTCAGGTTGATGCGCACCGCACTGGCAATCCCGCGCGGGCTCAGACCGATGTGGCGATAGAACCGTTTGTCTTCGGTCGCAATCACCGCATTCTTCAGGTGCTTGGAAACGGTTTTGGCGTCCACTGCCCCGCCGTATTGATCCCCCCGCCAAGCAAACACAGCGCCTTCGCGGTCCGTCAAGGTTACAGAACCGCGTGCGCGGCCATCCAGAAACTCGCTCAGGGACGGCAGCGTCGTATACACATATCCCACAGCCAACAGCAGCATCAGCAGCGCCACAGCCGTCGAACGCCATGTGATGACCCAGATCAGACGGAAAACCCACCGGAACGCGCGCAAAAGAAACCCCGAGATCCCGCCACGTTGGGGCTTCTTGGGGGACGCTTTCCGGCGCGGCGCGGGCTTGCGCGCAAGTGCCTTTGCCTTCTTGGCAGGCGCAGGTTTTTTGGACGCTTTGGAATAGCGCCGCTCGGCCACCAGTGGCTTACGTGGTTTTCGTGAATCAGTCATGGCAGCCCTGCTCGGCCTTTATTGTTTCGCCCATATTACCTGCCTGCACAGAAATTGACAGGGCATGAGATTCGCAAAGGTCAGTAAATTTTTAGCCTAATTTTTAGTCATTCATAAATTTTAGCGCATTTTTTACGCACAATTTCGGTTTTTACCTGCTCAAATTGGGCAGCGTGCATTCCATATCCCCACCCTCTCAGGACAACTGGCGCCATCAATCGAAGGCCGCAACAGGCAAAAGGGGACTAGGTGTGAAGCTGATCATAGCGACAATCAAACCGTTTAAGCTGGAAGAGGTTCGCGAAGCGCTGACCGAAGCCGGCGTTCGGGGCATGATGGTGACTGAAATCAAAGGGTTCGGGTCACAATCGGGGCATACAGAAATTTACCGCGGCGCGGAATACGCCGTGAATTTTGTTCCAAAGGTGAAGCTGGAGATCGTCGTTCCAGCCGACACCGTGGACTCAATTATCGAAACCATCACCAAAACCGCACACACCGGCAAAATCGGGGATGGCAAAATCTTTGTCCTCGACGTGAGCCAAGCCGTGCGCGTGCGCACCGGTGAAACCAACGAAGACGCGCTTTAAGCGCCGCACACAGGGAAACGGAATTATGAAACTCATCAAACCTCTTGTCGGCGCGGCAGCGATTGCAGCCCTCCCGACACTTGGCCTGGCCCAAGACGGCCCGACACCCGGCGTCAATGCTTCGACTGACACCGTCTTTATCCTCAACTCATTGCTCTTCCTTGTCGGGGGCTTTCTGGTCTTCTTCATGGCCGCAGGGTTCGCCATGCTCGAAGCCGGGCTGGTTCGCGGCAAAAACGTGACAATGCAGCTGACCAAAAACATGGGGCTGTTTTCACTCGCCTCCATCTTTTACTACCTGATCGGCTACAACCTGATGTACCCACTCGGCACATGGTCCGTCGAAGGGGTGCTCTCCGGCGTCTGGGGCCCCGGCGTCCTTGAAGCCGTCGGCATCACTGCAGATGCAGCGGATGACTACGGTTACGCCGCCACCGGTTCGGACTTCTTCTTCCAGCTGATGTTCTGTGCTGCAACGGCCTCCATCGTGTCAGGCGCACTCGCCGAACGCATCAAACTATGGCCCTTCCTGATCTTCACGATCGTTTTGACATCCGTCATCTATCCGCTGCAAGCGTCGTGGAAATGGGGTGGTGGCTTCTTGGACGAAATGGGTTTCCTCGATTTCGCGGGCTCCACAGTCGTGCACTCTGTAGGTGGCTGGGCCGCTTTGGTTGGCGCGCTTATCCTCGGACCACGTATCGGCAAATACAAAGACGGCAAAACCATTCCAATGCCAGGCTCGAACCTGACACTGGCCACATTGGGGACGTTCATCTTGTGGATGGGGTGGTTCGGATTTAACGGTGGATCACAACTCGCCATGGGTACGGTCGGCGACGTGGCAGATGTCTCACGCATCTTCTCCAACACCAACGCAGCTGCCGCAGGGGGCGCACTGACCGCTCTGATCCTGTCACAACTGCTCTACAAAAAGCCTGACCTTACAATGATCCTGAACGGCGCATTGGCGGGACTGGTGTCCATCACAGCAGAACCGCTGACCCCCTCACTGGGCACGGCAACCCTGATCGGCGGCGTAGGCGGTGTGATCGTGGTCTTCGCGGTGCCCTTCCTCGACAAGCTCAAGATCGACGACGTGGTTGGCGCCATTCCGGTACACCTCTTTGCAGGGATCTGGGGGACCATTGCGGTGGTCATCACAAACCCTGAAGCGTCCTTGATGATCCAGCTGTACTCTATCGCAGTGGTCGGGATCTTCACCGTAGTCGCCTCCGGCATCGTATGGATGATCCTGAAAGCGACGATGGGCATCCGGGTCGGCGAAGAAGAGGAAATCATGGGCCTCGACGTGACCGAAATGGGCATGGAAGCCTATCCTGAATTCTCGAAAGGCTGAGTCTCCTTCCTCTCAGAAACGACTAGAGAAACACCTGCCCGGACGCTCCCTCGCGTCCGGGCTTTTTCATGTCTGGCAGATGCGTAAAGCCACCCGAAGGCCAAACAAACACAATCGTCTTGTACAAAACTGAAGCCATTGGTTGCAAAACCCGCAGACCATATCACCCAGATTCGGGACGCATTTTGCAGTGTTGTACAAATCATGGGGCAAAAGTCACAAGACCGCGCCAACCCTCAAAACCATGATGGGTTCTTAAATTCCGCCCAGCATTTCTGCTCTGTGAAGGCACCGGTAAAGAGCACGACCGAGACACCGCGAAGGCCTATCAAACACACAGAAACATGCGTCCGCTTCATCTCGCGAAATAAACCTCGGGGGAAACGCGCAGCGTTGGGGGCAGAGCCCCCTTCTTGCCCGCCGCAGGCGCTTAAATGCCGGCGTCAACAATCGCCTTGGCCAAAATAGGCACAGTGGTCGCGTTCAATCCGGCGATGTTCATACGGCTGTCGCCAATCATGTAAATCCCCGCATCCACCCGCAGCTTTTCAACCATCTCGGGCGTGGTCCCAAGACGGGAAAACATACCGCGATGCTCGGCCAGAAACCCGAAACGGTCAGAGCCGGACAGACGCTGCAATTCACCGGCGAGTTGCTTGCGCAAGCCCAGCATCGAGACGCGGGTGGCTTCAAGTTCGGCCACCCATTCGGCGCGCATGGCGTCGTCATTCAGAATCATTGTGACCAAACGGGCGCCATGATCGGGCGGAAAGCTAAAGTTCTGGCGATTCAGGAACCCCAGCGTTTGCTGGTTCAATCCTTTGGAAGAGGTGTCTGTGGAAATCGCCATCAAGATGCCCGTGCGTTCACGGTAGATGCCAAAGTTCTTTGAGCAGCTCGCCGCCACGATACACTCGGGCACAGCAGCCACAACCGCGCGGGTCGCTTCGGCATCCACCTCAAGCCCGTCACCAAATCCCTGGTAGGCAATGTCGACCATCGGGGTCGCGCCTGTCTCCAGCAGCACTTTGATCACTTCGCCCCATTGCGTCATGTTCAGGTTAGCACCGGTCGGGTTGTGACAGCAGCCGTGCAGCAAAATCATATCGCCTTTGCGCGCGGTTTTCAGGTCGGCAATCATGCCATCGAAATCCACACCGCGGGTCTCGTCATCGAAATAGCGGTAATCCACCATTTCGATCCCGAGGTATTTCAGGATGGAGGGGTGGTTGGGCCATGTCGGATTGGACAGGAACACGCGCACATCAGGGCGCGCCATCCGGATCAGTTCAAACGCCTGACGGATCGCGCCCGTCCCGCCGGGGGTCGCCGCCGCTGCGATATTTTCGCGGGGCACTGCATCGCCCAGCACCAGTTTGATCATCGCATCGCCAAAAGCCGGATCACCTGCAAGGCCCACATAGGCTTTGCTGTCCTGATCTTCCCACAGTTTATGCTCGGCGGATTTAATCGCCTTCATCACCGGCGTCAGCCCCGTTGCGTCCTTGTAGACTCCGACCCCAAGGTCGATTTTCGTCTCGCGCGGGTCTTCACGGTACTGGGCCATGAGGGCGAGAATTTTGTCGGCAGGTTGCGCCTGAAGGGTTTCAAACATCGCTTATGCGTCTCCGGTTGCGACGGGTACGGTGGGGAACATTCCCCATTCGACCCAAGATCCATCGTAAAGGGACCAGCTGTCGTGGCCCAAACGGGTGAGGGCCAGCGCAAGAACACAGGCGGTCACGCCCGAGCCACAGCTGGTGATAATCGGTTTGCTCAAATCCACGCCTGCCGCTTCGAAAATGACACGGGTGTCTTCGGGCGCTTTCATGGTTTGGTCCGCATTGAGCAGGCTGGTGTAGGGCACGCTGCGCGACCCCGGTATATGGCCAGAGCGCAGGCCCGGGCGCGGCTCGGGTGCCTCACCGCGGAACCGCGCGGCGGCGCGTGCATCCACAATCTGTGTGGTTCCCAGTTTGGAGGCCGACGCCACTTGCGTCACGTCCCGCACAAGGTGGTTCTGAAAGCGCACCGTCATGTGGCGGTCGCGGATCACGGGCGGCATGTCTTCGACTTCGCGCCCCTCGGCGATCCATTTGGGCAAGCCCCCGTCAAGCACGGCAATGTTCATCTGCCCCATTAAGCGGAACAGCCACCACACCCGCGCTGCCGAAAACAGGCCAGCCCCGTCATAGACCACAACCTGATGCCCGTCGCCCACGCCCATAGCGCGCAGGCGTGACATGAATTTTTCCACAGGCGGCGCCATATGGGGCTGGTCGGACCGTGCGTCGCTGATGTCGTCGATATCAAAGAACCGCGCGCCTGGAATGTGTTTGGCGTCATACTCCGCCTTGGCGTCACGTTCCACGCCGGGCAGATACAGCGACGCATCCAAAACCCGCAAATCGGGGTCTTTGAGGTGCTGGGCCAGCCAGCTTGTCGAGACGAGTGTTTTGGGATCGTCGGTCATAGGGCCCTCGCGCGATTGCAATGCGCCTTGTGGTTAACCCCGCAAGCCCGTTCGGGCAAGAGCGGCCGTGCGCAAACCGTCAAAGTTGATAGGCAAAACCCCACAAAACCGACCCTGACGCTGCCGAATATCCCCAATCCGCTCCAAAGACGCAGGCACAGGCCGACAAGTCGTTGCCTTCTGCGGGATGCGCCCTGCCAACTCAATGTCCGATTGCTTTTTACAGCTGTTCGATCAGGACCACCCAAAGATAGATCGATGGCCCTGACCTGTGAGGGCGTAACCCTATTTGCCAGTCGCTTTGCGCACCATGCCAACGATCGCCAACACTGCGCCACCACCGACACCGCCACCAACCACTTGGCCGATGATCGCACCGATATCGAGCCCCCCAGCGTCGCCAGCCGCTCCTGCCAGATCGGGCGCCCCCAGCATACCAAGAATAGAGCCCCCGATGCCTCCGCCGACAATCCCGCTGATCGAGTTGATGAGCGTCCCTTGGTTCAGGCTGCCCAGCAGTTTGCCTGCAACGTTGCCACCAACCGCGCCAGAGATAAGGCCAAGAATAAGTTCCATAAGTCGTTCCCTTTAGGGGGTATTGATTTGTGCCAGCCCTGCGTCCCCCACCCATGACCGCACCGTAGCGCGGTTGCGGGCTACGGCGTCAGGGGGAAAAATTTGCAGTATTGTGCATTGCGTGCCACCATCACCGGCAAGCACATGGGCGCGACAGGCGGTCATGGCTTTTTTAGCGAACCCGCATTTTTCTGACCAGTAGGACATTTTTACATGACACGACCAAACGAATATCATTGGGTGCTTGGCCACTACGATCACATTGAATTTCCAAATGGCGGCGACCCTGTTCCTGCCCCGTCCACCCAGCTCAGCACCTTGGAAGGACTGGCCGCGATCAGCGATCAGACGGGCGCGTTGCTGATGTACACAGACGGTCAGTCCATCTGGGACGGCTCCCTCACCCCCACGTCCCTGATCACCACCCCGTCCCTTGGCGGTGACCCTTCATCCACCCAGTCGGCGATCATTGTGCCCCCCGCAGGCATCGGCGGCACGGACTACCACGTCTTTGCGATCGGCACCGATGACCGCGCCCCTGCCGACAAAGTCTATCACTCCACCTTCCGCCCCGCGTCGGGCACCATTGCCCCCATCCTTGCCCCGACCCCGATCAGTGACATGATCTCGACCTCCTATGACAACACCGAACGGCTGGCCGCGACCTCCCATGCCGATTGCGAGAAATACTGGGTGATCCTGCAAGACGGCCAATCTGCGAACTTGCATGCGCTGCTTGTCGACTCAAACGCGGCCCCCACCACGGTCGTCACCAGCACTTCTGGCTTGCAGCAATCGGGCGCATGGGAAGGCGGGTACATGAAGTTTTCCCACGACGGAAAAATGCTCGCTTATGCGGATTTCAGGTCGGACCATGTTGTGGTGCTGGCCTTTGACACTGCGACCGGATTGTTCACGGACATGCATTTGATCCAAGACGTTCCCTATTGCTACGGGATCGAGTTTTCGCCTGACAACCAGACCCTTTATGTCTCGTCCTATCGACGCGACGATGTGAGGGCTCATTCTATTGCCAGCGGACCTGTGTCCTACCCCACTTTGCCGCTGATCTCTGCGGGCGTGCGCATCGGTGCCTTGCAGCTTGCGCCCAACGGCAAAATCTATGGCAAAGCGTCGCGTGCTTCGAATTTGCTTGAGATTGGTCAGCCCGACACCCCCCTGACCCCTGCTGTTGTGCCGAACGCGACCTATGCGGATGGCACTGTCATCACCTTGACCCCGAACCCAGCGTCGCGTCCGTGGCGGCATGGCTTGCCCACCTTTACCCGCCTGAGCGATGCCTGCGCCGTGCGTGATACGGATGTTTGTGCTGCTTTGGCCGAAGCGATCGACACCGAACTCGACAAGCAGGCCGAGACATTTGAAAATGTGCTGGAGCCCTGCGATGACAGCGCGGCAAGCCCGTTCGAGCCGACAATTTGCACCCCTCTTGAGTTGCCCGACGTCCAGCCCAGCTACCAGATCAAATGGGGCGCCAGCCGATGCGACGGGATGGAAAGCGACGATGTCGAGACCATGTCTATCACCATTTGCAATCCGTACTCCAACGTGCGCCTCAGCAATCTGGTGGTGCATGAAATGGTGGTCACCCTGCCTGACGGAACCCCTGTGCCTGCCCTGCCGGACGGAGCGCCATCAGTCACGCTGGTGCCGCGTGGCCCGCAGTGCTTCGGGGACCTTGCGCCATGCAGTTGCACAAGCCGCGAATTTGTTGTGCGCACCCGTGGGGCGGCCGAGGGGAAATATGCGATCAAACTGAACGGCGTGTGTTTTGATGTCTGCCTTCACCAAGACACCCGCGCGTGTTTCATCATGGAGGTGTGCCGCGACTGAACGGACGCTTTGATTTTATCGCAGCGGCGGGGGCACCTTGTCGCTGCGATTGATCTTGAGCCTAGCCGTGGTCTTTCATCAAGCGTGATTTTTGACGGGACCAGTCACGTTTTGCTTCGGTTGCCCGTTTATCGTGGTTCTGTTTGCCTTTGGCGATGCCCAGTTTGATCTTGGCCAGCCCTTTGTGGTTGAAGTACATCACGATCGGCACAAGGGTCATCCCCTTGCGCTGCGTGGCATTCCACAAGTCGGACATTTGCTTTTTGGACACCAGAAGTTTGCGCCGCCGCCGTTCTTCGTGTTTGAACGTCTTTGCTCCGGCGTAGGGGGCAATGTAGCTGTTCACGAGCCACAGCTCATAATCCTCCACCGCCGCATAGCTTTCGGCGATGTTGGTGCCGCCCACGCGCATGGATTTGACTTCGGACCCCTCAAGGATGATCCCGCATTCAATGTCATCATCAATTGCATAGTCGAACCGCGCCCGCCGGTTTTCGGCGATCACTTTGTAGTTTGGGTCTGATTTTTTACCAATGGCCATGACACAGCGATGTAGGGCTTTGACGCGCGGCGTGCAAGTCAGACATCCGGGGCGGGATCCGCCAGGCTCAAAAGAAAAAGAGTGGCAGGGGGTGTCCTTGCCACTCTTTTCCAGTGCGTCGCGTATGGGTGGTGCGGATCAGAGGCTGGCGTCCAGCGCCGCCAAAATCGCATCGCCCATTTGCGTGGTCGAAACAGGGGTGCCGCCATCAGGGCCCATCAGGTCGGCCGTGCGCACGCCGTCGGCCAGAACCTTCTCGACCGCTTGCTCAAGGCGCGTGGCCTCGTCGCCCTGGTCAAAGGAATAGCGCAGCGCCATCGCAAAGCTGAGCGTGCAGGCGATAGGGTTGGCTTTGCCTTGACCTGTGATGTCAGGAGCAGACCCGTGTACCGGCTCATAGAGTGCCTTTGGCCGTCCGTTTGCAGCCGGCGCACCAAGGGACGCGGACGGCAACATGCCCAAAGAACCGGTGAGCATCGCCGCACAGTCAGACAGGATATCGCCAAACAGGTTGTCGGTGAGGATCACGTCGAACTGTTTGGGCGCGCGCACCAGTTGCATCGCGCCGTTGTCGGCGTACATGTGGGACAGTTCAACGTCCGCATATTCGGCTTGGTGCACTTCGGTCACCACATCGCGCCACAAAATGCCGCTTTCCATGACGTTGGCTTTTTCCATGGAGCACACTTTGTTGCTCCGACGGCGTGCCAGTTCAAAGGCAGAGCGGGCAACGCGTGCGATTTCCGATTCTGTGTAGCGCTGGGTGTTGATGCCCACCCGCTCGTTGCCTTCTTCAAAAATGCCGCGTGGCTCCCCGAAATAAACGCCAGAGGTCAGTTCACGCACGATCATAATGTCGAGGCCCGCAACCAGCTCTTTTTTCAACGAGGAAAAATCCGCCAGCGCGTCAAAGCACTGCGCAGGGCGCAGGTTGGAAAACAAATCCATCTCTTTGCGCAGACGCAGCAGGCCGCGTTCGGGTTTGACCGAAAAATCCAGATCGTCGTATTTCGGACCACCCACAGCCCCCAGCAGAACGGCGTCCACTTCAAGCGCGCGTGCCATTGTATCATCGTGCAATGGCGTGCCGTGTTTGTCATACGCGCACCCGCCGACAAGGTCTTCGCTGACGTCAAAGGCCATGTCGCGCTTGGCGCCAAACCAGTCGATGATGCGTTTGACCTGGTCCATGACCTCGGGGCCGATGCCGTCACCGGCGAGGATAAGAAGCGAAGGGTTGGACATGCGAGCGTCTCCGGTTTGAAATGGTTTCGCGCGGGGTAGCCTGTAGGGGGTGTCGGGTCAAGTTTGCAGGGGGGCTACAGGACAATTCACGTAATTCATAGCTTTTTTCAGAAAATTGTGCTGAAATAGCCGGAGTTAACTTCGCGTTTTTAGCCCTTTTGAGGCAGGTTTCAGATATACGGACGATGAGTTTAACGGTCGAGGGCCACATGCGCACAACAACCTGGCAGTATATTTTTGCTCTTTTGTGTTTTTTAGGCGGTTTCGCATCCGCAACAATCATCATCATGCTGTTCTGGATGACCGACCGCATCAATCAGGTAGAGCACAGCAAAACCCATGCCTTGATCCAGTTAAAGATCAGAGAAACCGAGAAACGCTTGCGCCTTGTGGTCGAAGACTATGCGTTTTGGGACTTTTCACACGACCTCATTAAAGAAGGCGACCCTGCTGCCATTCTCGAGAACATCGGAACAGGTGCGACAGAGACCGAATTGTTTGACCAGCTGTTCGTGGTCAGTCAAGGCGGTGATCTCCTTCATGCGTTTGACGAAGAGCTGGGCGCCGAAGCGGCCCCCCTGTTCACAGACGCGGTCCTTCAGTCTGTTTGGCCCGAAGTCAGCACCAGCCCCCCCGCCGATCAGGACTCGTTCACGACGTTTTTCGAACATGAGGGTATCTATTCGTTTTTGGTGGCCGCATGGATCACACCGGATGATGTCGCGACCCGCACAGATGAACAATATGCCGCTCTTTTTGGCGTCATTCATCTGGATGAAGAGCGGTTGGCCTCTATGAGCCAAAGGGTTCAGGTCAACAGCACCTGGATTGGCCCCCCTCAAGAGGCACTTGTGACCGATGATCCCGATCATAACCTGGCCGTTCGCAACCTACGCGGCGTCCCTGTCGCGACCCTAAGCTGGGACATGGAGAATATCGGCTCCCAGTTGCGTCAGGAACTCCTACCCGGCGTCTTGCTCATGGCATTGGGCATCCTTGGTATTTGCGGGGCCGCAGCGCGCTATTTCTGGACGCAACACATGACGCTGCAACGCGCCAACAAGATCGCCATGACCGATCAGCTGACCGGCCTGTTGAACCGCGCGGGATTGTCGGAGCGGCTCAGACAATGGGACGTGCTGCGCAGCCTCGAGGACGGGCACCTTGCCGTGCTGTATCTGGATCTCAACAAGTTCAAAGCGCTCAACGACACCTATGGTCATCAAGCTGGCGATGTCGCTCTGCGCATTACATCCGAGCGCCTGCGGTCCTGTGTCCGCTCTGCTGATATTGTTGCGCGGATGGGCGGGGACGAATTTGTGTGTGTTATCTTGGACAAGAATGCGGAGGAAGTGGCGCAAACCATCGCGCAGCGGATCATTGATATCTCGCAGTCCACGTTTTCCTTTGATTCCCACGATCACATTATCGCTCCCTCTGTCGGGCTCGCGATCGCCAGACCCGGCACCCAGTGGGAGACGGTTTTGTCACAATCCGACGCCGCGATGTATGAGTGCAAAAAGGCGTCCCCCGACAAACCGGTCGTGTTTTGCCGCAGCATGGATGGGGGGCAACATCTGGCCGGCACGGCCTGAAGGTCCAATTTTTCGATCAGGATTTGAGTGTCGAATTCTCCCAACCAACGCGGTTGGACGGCTTTGACAAACGGTGGTGCGCTGCCCCCTCGAGCCTGACCTGCGCGCCACAACGCTCCCTGCGTTTTGCGAAAGAGATCACGCGCGTCTTGGTGAACAGCATAGTGGGTCATAGCGAAAGGTATCGGCACCAGCGCTGTCGCGGATTGGCATATGGTCCGCCTCACTCTTTTCGCGTGCCGTATCTGACACCAACGTCCTTGGTCCTATTTGCTCACATCCACCCAAACCAAACGGTGCCGGCTGGCCTCTTGCACCACCTCCCAGAACGGATCGTCGGGGTAGGGCCACATCACGCCGCTGTCTTGCACCGTCCAATCTGCTGACGGCAAAATGTAATCCACCCGCAAGTTCCCCGGCTCTGGGTCGCGCCAGTCGGCGGTGTCTGTGCCCGCAGCCCCCGTGGGCGCGGGGTCTTGCACGCGCGGGTCGCGCAGCAACGAGATGATCGCGGATTTCAGCCCATCCCCGTCGATGGGATCAAGGTTCGCGTCCCCTGCAATGATGAACTGCACCAGAGGGGCCGCGCCGTGCATCCCGTCAAGGTACTGCCCCCAGAACCTGATTTCGTCGTGATTGCGTTTGCCGTTGCGGTCTTCTGGCCCGTCGAACACAGGCGGCGTGGCGTGGAAGGTCAACAGGTGCACCGTGCCGATCTTTGGCACCTCGATCGGCAGCACCCAATGCGCGGTGGAGGACAAACGCTGCGCCTTCAACGCCTCCGCGCTGGGAAAAGGGGCGTCGTTCCACGTGGGCAACAGCCCATCGGGCAGATCGACCCACAACAGCGCCGAAAAATCCTGTATCCCGTCCAGATCGATGGGGTGGCGCGACAGCACAGCCATCCCCCCCTGCCCCGAAAACCGCCCGTAGCCCTGGGCGTCGCGGGGACCTCCCAATTCACCGTCACCGTCCATGTCCAGACCCGTCTGCATGCCCGTGTTGGGCAACCCTGCGAAGGTGTAGGGGTAGTCATTCAGCCGGTCGGTCAGCTGTTCAAGCGCGGCGCCGGTCAGGTCGAAATCGATGTTTTGAAGCACCAGAATATCGGCGTCTGCTTTGGTGATCACCTCGATGATCGCGCGCACTTGGGCGTCTTCGCCTTTGGCGATGTCGCGCAGCAACAGGCCGGGCCCTTTGCGTTCCAATTCGGTGTTGTAGGTGGCAATGCGCAAGGCATCACGGGCCATGACGGGTTCGGAAAATCCCGTTTGCGCGCAAAAGGCGATTAAGCCAGCTGCAATCCGTCGGCCTGCGCTTTGGCGTATGTGCGACGGCGCTTTTCCTGAATCATGTCGGCGATCTTGCCCATGGCGATGCCACGCATAATCATGCTGGCGGGAAGGAAGGCCCATGCGCTCATTGTCCAGATCAAGGTTTGAGGGTTGTCTAATGTGATCGGGTCTACCAGATCGGCTGCCGCTTTGACCACTGCCGGGATAAAGAACGGCAACAAGAAGCCCACCGCCACGTTAAACCGTGCATCGCGGCGCAGGCGGATCACCACGTCCCCGCCCGCTGTGGGGTCAAACATGGGCAGATTGATCCAGACGTTGAATGCCCCCTTGCGCGCAGGCCAGTTGAGCACGCGCACCAGCACCAGAAAGCAGGTCATCGCCACCAGCGAAATGAGGTAAGTGAGGCCCGCCGCCGTGCGCACATTGCTCACCGTTTGATCAGGAGCATCCACAGGCAACATCAGCACGACAAGGCGCACCGGAGAATAGGGGAAGTCGATCGCATTTCCGATGATCAGCCCGATGGACGTCAGTGCGCCCGTCAGGCCAGATGCCTCTGTCTGACCTTTCATGATCAGTGACAGCAGCAAAACCGACACAAACAATGAGGTAAACCGCAGGCGGTTGAACGGCCCTGCATCGCGGAACTCGACGATGGAGGGAGATTTGGAATTGTATTCAGCAAAGGTCAGCACAGCCGCGATCAGCGCCATCAGCAGAACAATCTGCGAGGATTCCGCGTGTGCATTTGGCAATACCAAGGCTGGCAGCGCGATTAACACTGCAACCAAGAAGCCACGCGCCGCAGCGCCTGTCATTCGTGCTATCAATTCTCGATCCCTTTCAAACTGGCCAGATGCGATACGTGCCGCAGACTTGTTCCAACTTGATCCCGCTCCATTTTGGGCAGGCTGCCTCATTCTTGCCCCATTTGTGCCTTCATTCGCAGTGCGGCTCAAGTCGCAAGGTAAGTATTCGCTAATGTGTGGGGCATTTTGGGGGTGAGCGTGGTGCGTTCTTGCATCAATTTTGTGGCATGATTCGGGCAGCCCCCAGATGTAGTGGGCTGGTTGCCTTGGACCACTACGTACGCTTTTTTTCCCCGGTCATCGTCACAGGCAACTTGGCCCTGATCGTTCAATTCCGGCGGAGAAACGGTGAATACACCAGAATTCTGACATCCCCCCTATCGCAAATCATTTTTCCCGCATAACGTGAATTTATGTTCGGAGTGACGGACCAACACATGTCCCCCCGCACAGTTGGGAATTCTGTCCTACGATACGATCGAGTGCTGTATGACATCTCCCCCATGCAGCACAAAAGGAAAGGGCTGCGATCTCGCGCAGCCCTTTCTGGTTTTTTCACAATGGCTTACGCCGTCGATGGTCGATCAGACCCAAGGACGCGCTTGCGTTGCTGCTGCTTCGAATGTGTCGATTGAGGCCACTTTTTCCATGGTCAGCCCGATATCGTCGAGCCCTTCCATCAAGCACCGCTTTTTGAAGGCATCGACGTCAAAGGTGAAGCTTTCGCCATCTGACGTGGTCACGGTCTGTGTTTCCAAATCCACGGTCATGCGGGCGTTGGCCCCTTTTTCCGCGTCTTTCATCAGCACATCGATCTGTTCCTGTGGCAGCGCGATCGGCAGGATGCCGTTCTTGAAACAGTTGTTGTAAAAGATGTCCGCGAAGCTGGGCGCGATAACGCAGGTGATGCCAAAATCGGCAATCGCCCACGGCGCGTGTTCGCGCGACGAGCCACAGCCAAAGTTGTCCCCCGCCACGATGATTTGCGCGTCGCGGTAGGCGTCCTGGTTCAGAACGAACGTCGGGATTTCGTTGCGATCATCATCGTAGCGCATCTCGTCAAACAGGTTCACCCCAAGGCCGGAGCGTTTGATGGTTTTCAGAAACTGTTTCGGGATGATCATATCGGTGTCGATGTTGATCAATGGCATCGGCGCGGCAATGCCGGTGAGTGTGTCGAACTTTTGCATTACATCATCTCCCGAACGTCTGTGAGTTTGCCTGTTATCGCCGCCGCAGCCGCCATGCCCGGAGACATCAGGTGTGTGCGCCCGCCGCGCCCCTGACGGCCCTCAAAGTTGCGGTTTGAGGTGGCCGCGCAACGCTCGCCCGGTTTCAGCTGGTCGGGGTTCATCGCAAGGCACATGGAACAGCCCGCGAGCCGCCATTCAAAGCCTGCATCCTTGAAGATGTCCGCCAGCCCTTCTTCTTCGGCTTGTGCGCGGACCAGACCGGAGCCGGGCACGACCATGGCGCGCAACCCGTCTTTGATCTTTTTCCCTTTCAGGATTGCAGCCGCTGCGCGCAGATCCTCGATCCGCCCGTTGGTGCAAGACCCGATGAACACCGTGTCGATTTCGACTTCGTTCAAAGGTGTTCCCGCTGTGAGGCCCATGTAGTCCAGCGAACGCTGTGCTGCGTCGACTTTACCACCTTTGAAGCTGTCTGCCGCTGGTACGTTGGCTGTGATTGGCAGCACGTCTTCGGGGGAGGTGCCCCATGTGACGACGGGGGCGATGTCCGCGCCGTCGATCACAAGGATTTCGTCCCACTGTGCGTCGTCGTCGGAATACAGCGTTTTCCACCAAGCCAGCGCGGCTTCCCACTGTGCCCCTTTTGGTGCGTGGGGGCGGCCCATGCAATATTCATAGGTTTTCTCGTCCGGCGCGATCAGGCCTGCGCGCGCGCCGCCCTCAATCGCCATGTTACAGACAGTCATGCGCCCTTCCATGGACAGATCGCGGATCGCTTCGCCGCAATATTCAATGACGTAGCCTGTGCCGCCTGCGGTGCCGGTTTTGCCGATCACGGACATGGTGATGTCCTTGGCCGTCACACCGGGCTTCAGTTTGCCAGTGATTTCGACCTTCATGTTTTTGGATTTCTTCTGGATCAGCGTTTGCGTGGCCAGAACATGTTCGACCTCGGAGGTGCCGATCCCGTGGGCCAGCGCCCCGAATGCACCGTGGGTCGCGGTGTGGCTGTCGCCGCACACAACCGTCATGCCCGGAAGCGTCCACCCCTGTTCCGGTCCAACGATGTGCACGATCCCTTGGCGCACGTCAGAGACAGGGTAGTAGTGGATCCCGAAGTCCTTGGCGTTCTTGTCGAGCGCTTCGACCTGAATGCGGCTGTCTTCGGTCATGGTGGCGGCGTTGGCGCGGTCCAGCGTTGTCGGCACGTTGTGATCCGGCACGGCGATGGTCTTGTCCGGTGCCCGCACGGTGCGCCCAGTCATGCGCAACCCTTCAAAGGCTTGCGGGCTGGTCACTTCGTGCACCAAGTGGCGGTCGATATAGAGCAAGCAGGTGCCATCGTCAGCTTCATGCGCGAGATGCGCATCCCAGATTTTATCATAGAGCGTTTTGGGGGACATCAGGTCCTCTCCCTTATACATGTGATGGTGATGGGGCGTCGTAAGGTGCACCACTGTGCACCATCTTTGGCAAACTTATAGGCGGGCCAGCACAGTGTGCGTGACGCCAAAGAACCTTTCGCGCAAACGCGCGCGGTCACAGATATCGAAAAACTGTGTCATGCATGTCAAATACATGTCTGCCCCACATCTCGCAAGGGTGCGCAGTACGGACCTCGCCCTATGATGCAAAGTTTCCCACAAAGGAGGGGCCTAATGGACGACGAAACCCTGATCAGCACAGAACAGCAGACCGGTCAATCGTCGCCCCTTAGCTATGATAACGGCTAATATTGCGGATCAACGAAGCGCGTTTTTCGGGGCTAAGCTTCTTGCCGCCTTCCGCGATGATTCTGCGTTCTTCGGTGTCCAGCCAATCCTCAATTTCGGCATGGGTCATGATCCTGACAAGGCCCGACCGGACCAGCTTGGGCACAAACTGCAATGTCTGCGGCAAATTGCGGTCGTAGGGTTCGATCGTGGCGTTGTACATCACCGCCTCCGGCGCGGGCATGACTTCGCTTGGGCCGGGTGTTTCAAAGCTTAACGAAAAGTGCTTCGTATCAAGCTGGCATTTTTCAACCGTGCGGATTGCGCACAGCCCGAACAGTGATCCGGACTGGGGCGCCCAGGGCGTGCGGATCATAACCAAGATATCTGAGGCGTCTGATCCGACCGGTGATGCCAACGCGCCCGAGTCTGCACCCGTCGGCAGCGATTTCCAGATGATATCATCGTCGTCAAAGGGGCAGTCAATATGTGTGCCGGGGGGCCACGTCAGCCATGGATAGCCGCCCTTGGTGTAGGGTTGGGCCATGCGGGTGCCATTGGCCTTCATGGCGGCGGCCACACTTGCGTCAATCGTGGGCTTGGCGACGTTATCCAGAAAGGTGACAATTTCGTCGAGTGTATCCCTCATGCGCGCGGCGTGGGCCGTCACCCGTGATGCGTGTATGCTGCCGTGCCAGGCGGTTTGTAGCAATATCAAACCTTTCAGTTGCGTGGTCATGACCCATCGAAACGTTTGTGCGATTTGGCCGCCCAAAACCTGTTCGCCTATGTCTTTGCCCTTGTGGTAAATGGATTCACCACTCCAAGGCCCGCCGTCCATCTGGTACTGAGGCGCTTCAAATTTGTCGTCCATACCAACCCATTTCAGCGGGTCCGGCTGCGCTTGGGTCATGATGGCAGACTTGATGACCTGTGATTGAGCCTCAAGCAATCCGGTCATGCCGGCGTGCCGGGGCAAAAATATATCCTGAGCCTGAGACAGCATCTGGCTGATCTCATGCGGGTCCGGTTCACCAGCCGGGTCAGACAGAATATGAGCCGCTTGTTCTACCAGATCCGGCGCGCCCGAAACCAGCCCGTCCAGCGCCTCGCAATAGGTGGCGAATTTTTCGTCGATCTGGCTGGCTGGTGCACGAAAGCTGCGCATAATGGCTTGGGTTTCTGTATCATCGATGGCAGTTTGGACGTCCGTGATGGCGTTCTGGACTTTGCGGATACCGTCTTGGACCGCTGACACTTGGCCTTGGATTTCGGTCAATCGGCTCATAATGGCTTGGTAGTTTTCGTCCCTTTTATCCGACTCGCCCCATCCGAATGCATCCAAAAGAGGGCCGCTCACAAGCTATATCCCTAAGTGAATTATGTGACGGTAGAGGAGATACAGGTTTCACGCAATCGCAGTGGCCCTGCTATAAGTCACCTAAGTGCCATCGTCGGCTTGATGCGCGACATGGGCATCCCAGATTTTTATCATAGAGCGGTTTGGGGGACATGCGGTCCTCTCCCTTTTGATATGTGTGATGATGATGTCGTGGAATTGGGGTCAGCGGCACGCAACCTTACAGGCGCGCCAGCACCGTGTGGGTCACGCCAAAGAACCGCTCGCGCAGTCGGGCGCGGTCACAGATGTCGAAAATCTGTGTTATGGAATGTGGGATATGGATGGTTGCCGAGTCTCGCAAGGCTTTGGATTGCCTGTCATGGCGTGTTCATGCAAAGATTCACGCAGTCAGGAGTACAGATGGCCAATCACACCCCACATCCTCCCCCCCCTGTCGATGTCATGGCCCAATTGGGTGAGCTGTGGATCAGTGCCACCAATTTCGCCCAAAGTCTGATGAGCCCCGGATGGCGGTTGTATCAAGTGTTGATTATCTTGGGCCTGATCCTTTTGGCCTAAGGGTTGCACAAGCTGTCAGATGTTTGGGTGCAACATTGGGTGCGCGGACGCGAGGGGTGGAAAACGTCGCAACTGCGCATGATTGTGCAGGTCCGCAGGCGCCTCGGGTTGGTTTGGTTTTGTCTGTTTTCCTGGTCGATCTGGGCTGTGATGCAGGCGGTGACATGGCCGTCTCGATCGTATCTGATCGGGCTGGTGGGTACCTTGGCCATTGCATGGCTGGCCATTGGCTTTGCCACCCGCCTTGTGCGCAACCGCTTTTTGCGCCGCGTCGTCAATTGGGGTTTGTGGATTTACGTCACTCTGTATTTCCTGAACCTGTCGGATGATTTCAGAACCTTCCTTGATAGCCTCGACATCACCTTGGGAGTGTTTCGTATCTCTATTCTGACGTTGTTGTCAGGTGTTGTGTTGATCGGCGTGTTGTTCACGGCCGCCCGTATCGTGTCCAACACCACCGCCACCACGATCCGGCGCAATGAAGATATCAGCCCCTCGATGCAGGTTCTGGCCGTAAAGGCGGTGCAGATTGCCTTGTATGGCACGGCCTTTTTCATGGGTATCAACTCGGTTGGCATAGATTTGTCAGGCCTTGCGATCCTGACGGGAGCCATTGGTGTCGGCCTTGGGTTTGGCTTGCAAAAGGTCATTTCGAACCTTGTGTCAGGCGTTATCATCCTGCTCGATAAGTCCATCAAACCCGGGGACGTGATTTCCCTGGGCGAGACCTTTGGCTGGATCCAGACATTGGGCGCGCGCTATGCCTCCGTTGTCACCCGCGACGGCAAGGAATATCTGATCCCGAACGAGGACCTGATCACAGGACAGGTCGTCAACTGGTCCCATTCCAACGAATATGTGCGGCTCGATATCTTTTTTGGCACGGCGTACGGGGATGATCCCCACCAAGTCCGCGCGCTGGCGATCGAGGCCGCAACCACCGTCGAGCGCGTGCTGGATTATCCCAAGCGCCCCGTCTGTCACATCGTGGGCTTTGGCGACAGTTCGGTGGATTACATCCTGCGCTTCTGGATCAAGGACCCGACAGGCGGGCTGACCAACATTCGTGGCGGGGTCTATTTGGCACTTTGGGATGCGTTCAAGGCAAACGGCATTTCCATCCCCTTCCCACAGCGCGAGGTGACGGTCCTCAAAGACGGAGGAGACAGTGCGTGACCCTGCGCTGTCCCGCACCCAGCCCCCGCCCAGCCCCGACCCCGGCCTTGCCATAGGGGTAGCCAGGCACCACGCGCAACGGCGTTGCCGTTTCGCAATGAAATGCCACAGTATTTACCTTAAAGCGCATGACGCAGGGCGCGATGTTGAAACTTTGCACGGTGTTTGCTACTTTAAAGGAATCTCAGCGTCGGGGATCTGTCGACGCGTTCAAAGGAGGACAATGTCCTGTCAACCCAAGCAGAAGTGGCATCCGCCGCTGATGACCGGGCCGTTGCGATGACGGCCACTTCATCCCAAGTCACAAGCGAAGAGCTTTTGGCCGTTATTCTCACCTCACTCGACGAAAACAAGGCCGAAGAGGTCGTGCAGATCGATCTGCGCGGCAAGACTGAGATTTGCGACTATATGGTCGTGTGCTCAGGTCGTTCGACCCGTCAAGTGGCCGCCCTTGCGGAACTGTTGGTCGAAAAGCTGAAGTCCGACTTCGACCGCTATGCCAAGATCGAAGGCAAAGACACCGGCGATTGGGTTCTGATCGATACGGGCGACGTTATTGTGCATGTTTTCCGCCCGGAAGTGCGTGAATTCTACCAGCTCGAGAAGATGTGGATGCCGGCGACGGCGGCGCACTGAGCCAAGCGCTATGCGCGTACATATTTGTGCTGTGGGCCGCCTGCGTGGCGGGCCCGAAGCCGACCTGATCTCCGATTACATTAATCGATTTGACCGCACAGGCCGCGCCCTTGGGCTTGGCCCTGTGCGTGTGATCGAGGTCGAGGACCGCAAGAACGCGGGCATGGGCGCCGAGGCAGACCTGTTGCGCCGTGCCCTCCCCAAAGGGGCTGTCCTGTGTTGTCTGGACGAGCGCGGCAAGGTCGAGACCTCACCCGCGTTTGCAAAACGTCTGGGCGGATGGCGCGATGCCGGTCGGTCTGATGTCGCGTTGGTGATTGGTGGCGCGGACGGGATTGGTCCTGCCTTGCGGGCCGAGGCGGATCATCTGTTGTCTTTTGGTGCGATGGTTTGGCCGCACATGCTGGTGCGCGTGATGGTTGCCGAACAATTGTACCGCGCCGCATCCATTCTGGCCGGATCGCCCTATCACCGCGTCTGATTCAAAGGCCGCGCTGTCGCGCGATTCTATTTTTAGTGATCAGGGGGCGCTGCCCCGTCGCTGCGCGCCTCCCCGGGATATTTTGGACGAAAGGAAGTGTAGTTGTTGGTGGTGCTTTCGATCCCTACAGGTTTGCCCACCACCACGAAGTGCAGCCCGTCGGGGTCCAGCAGGTCTTTGGCCACGCGGTTTGCGTCCTCCAGTGTCACGGCTTCGACTTTGTCGTTGCGCGTTGCGATGTAGTCGATCGGCAGTCCGATCATTTGCATCCCCACCATGATTTTCGCGATTGGTCCGTTGCCATCAAATCGCAGCGGGTAGGCCCCTGTCATGTAGGTTTTGGCGTTTTGCAGCTCTTCTGCTGTCACCCCTTCATTGGCCGCTTTTTCCCATTCATCCCGGATCACCTCGATGGCTTCGGCAATCCGGTCATTGCCCGAAGCCACCCGTCCCCCGTAGGATTCAGCCAGGTCACGTGGTGCAAGGTAGGAATAGACTCCGTAGGTCAGCCCCCGTTTTTCCCGCACTTCTGTCATGAGCCGTGATTCAAACGACCCTCCCCCGAGGATCTGGTTCATCAGTGTCGCTGCGAAAAAATCGGGGTCGCTTTGTTTGATGCCGCGTTGTCCGAACACTGCCACAGATTGCGGCGTGTCGAATTCCACGATCGTCACTCCACCTTTGGCGAGGAACTCCGTGCGTTCCGGCATCTTGGCCCCTGTGTCGGGTAGGTCCCCGAGCAAAGTGTCCAGCAGCGTTCCCAATTCTTCGGGCGTGATGTCCCCCACGGCCCCGACGTAGAGCCGGTCTTTGGCCAGAACGTCTTTGTGCGCGTTCAGGATGTCGTCGCGTGTCAGGGTCGGCACAGTTTCAAGCGTTCCGTCAAGGTTGGTGCCGTATGGGTGATCCCCGAAGGACAGTTTTGCAAATGCGGTTTCCGCGATCGTGTCGGGGTTCGTCGTGTCAGAGCGCAGCCCCGTGAGGATTTGCTCGCGCACCCGTTCGATGTCTTCGGCCCCAAAGCTTGGCGCGATGAGGGAGTCGCGCAGGAGCGCGATCGCCTCGTCCCTGTTTTCGCTCAGGAACCGTGCCGAGACGGATAGTCTGTCAGGCCCGACGCTGTACCCGAAAGAGGCCGCCAGCGTCTCTGTTGCTTTGGAAAAGGCACGGCTGTCGAGATCCCCTGACCCTTCTTCGAGCAACCCTGTCATCAGGTTGATGGCCCCGCGTTTGTCTGGCCGGTCCAGGGACGCCCCCCCCCGAAACCGCAGTTCCAGCGCCATGAACGGAATGGAGGGTTCTTCGACCAGCCAAGCCGTGATGCCTCCCGGTGAGACGACTTCCTGAATTTTCACTTCGGCTTTGGCGGGCAAGGCCAGCAGCAGTGCTGCCGTCAGAATGCTGATCAGTTTCATTGTGTGGCCTCCTTCTTTTGTTTTGTCATGAGCCAGCCTGTGACCGAGGCATCCCGGTTCAGAACTTTGGCCGCGGCCGCCATAACGTCCGCTGCGGTCACTGCGGCCAGAACGTTTGGCCATGCCTTGATGTCCGCCACCCTCAGTCCCGATGTCAGCCCCGACCCATAACGTTGCGCGATGCCGTCAACGTTGTCGCGTGCATAGATCTGCTCGGCGCGCAGTTGCATTTTGAGCCGCTCAAGCTGTTCGGGGTCCACCCCGTCGATCATGAACTGGTCAAGGGCGGCGTCCATCGCGTCCTCTGCCTCTTGCAGGCTTACCCCCGGTGACGGGACAACGACCACGTTAAAGGTCGTGTCATCCAGCGATGTGCCCCGATAAAAAGCTCCGGAAAAGACCGCGACCTGCGTGTCGAACTGCAGCTTTTCGGTGAGGTAGGATGTTGTCCCCCCTCCAAGGATTTCCGCAAGAAATGTCAGCGCTGCGGCGTCTTCCTGAGCGCCTGCGTCCCGCTCTTGCGCAAGGTAGCTGCGGCTCACGTATTCTTGTGCGACCCGTGCGTCCCGAAAGATCATTCGCCGCTCTGCTGTTTGCGGCGGCTCTTCGGTGCGCAACCGCTCTGGCAGATCAGGGTTGGCGGGAATCACGCCGTAGTGCTTTTCCGCCAATGTCCGCACCTCTTCGGGGGTGACGTCGCCCGATACCACAAGGATCGCGTTGTTGGGCGAATAGTAGATTTCGTAAAAGGACAGGGCGTCTTCCATGTCCAGCGCTTCCATTTCATGCATCCAGCCGATGATGGGCACGCCGTAGCGGTGGTTGTGATATTGCACCGCGTTCATTTGTTCCCCGAACAGCGCGCGGGGGCTGTTTTCGGTGCGCTGGTTGCGTTCTTCGATGATCACATCGCGCTCGGTTTCGATGTTTTCCTCGGTGAGGCGGATGTTGCGCATCCGGTCGCTTTCCATCGACATCATCAAATCGAGGCGATCCGCCGCCACCCGCTGGAAATAGGCGGTGTAGTCATAGCTGGTAAAGGCGTTGTCCCGCCCCCCGTTGGCCGCCACCACGGAGGAAAACTCCCCCGCTTCCATTTTGTCAGTGGCTTTGAACAACAAGTGCTCAAGGAAATGTGCCACGCCCGACGATCCCTTGGGCTCATCCGCGGAACCGGCGCGGTACCACACCATATGCTGCACCACAGGGGCGCGATGATCTTCGACCACGACGACTTGCATGCCGTTGTCGAGGGTGAAGGTGGTCACTTGATCCTCAGCGGCGTGGGCTGCAACAGGCAGCATCATTGCCAAAGAGGTCAGGGCGGCGCGCAATCGGGTCATAGGCGATCCTTGGGTTGGGTGTGCGTCTTAGAGGCACAAGATACGTCTTGCGCGCCCATCTTCAAGCGTACTGTCAGAAATGTGAGGAGGGCATTGCCCTTGGGCGCGACCCCTTAATTGCGCGGTGGCGCGGTGGGCGTGGGCACCCCGGCGCGGCGGTATTGGTCCGCAACCTTGCGCGCATCCAGAGATTCCCGTTTGTAGGCCTCATTGTAGCGGTCCACCCGTGCGATACGGATTTGGGTGAAGCGGGCTTTGCGCTTGCGGAATTTTTCATCCTCGCTGGCCAAAGTCTGGCGGATATTTTGGGACACCCCGAAGCGGCTGGCGTGTTGCACAACGGCCCCGTCGCGCGCCGGGATCGGGCCTGTCGGCGCACTCACGCGTCCCCCGGCAGCCAGCACGCCGTCTTGCAATGGCGTCGGGTCGGTGAGGTTGCTTTGTGTCGGCGTTGGCTGCGGCAGCGCGGTGTAGCTTTCGGGTTCTGAAAGCGGTTTGGAGGGGGATATGATGAACTCGTCAGGGCCATCCCCTGTCCCACGCAATTCACGCAATCCGGTGTTCGCACAGCCCGACACCGCAATCATCAGCACAAAACCCAACACAAGACGCATCACAAGTTCTCCAAATCTTCTGGTTTCCAGCCATATCGCAGGGCAGTGCGCCATGTCACGCCCCCTTTTTGCCTGATGCCTTCTTGGGCTTATCATCATTGGCGAAAAAGATCATGCCCAGCGCCCCTGCGACGATGAACACATCCGCCACATTATAGACCGTCGGGTTGACCCAACCGCAGCAGGACGTGTTGAGGAAATCCAGCACAAACCCGTACCAGATACGGTCCACCACGTTGCCCAGTGCCCCGCCAATCAGCAGCCCTGCCGACACATGCACGATTTTTGGTTGCTCATTGCGCCGCAACCAGATCACCACAGCGATACAAATCGCTATGGCCACGCCCGTCAGCACCCAGCGCATCACATCGGAGTGACTGGCAAACAGCCCAAAGTTGATCCCCCGATTTTCGCCGTAGCTAAAGTTCAGAATCGGAGGGATGACAGGCAGCATTTCGGTGCGCCGCCAGATTTCCATCACATGCACCACCCAGTATTTACTGGCTTGGTCCGCCACAATGGCGATCAGGGCAAAGAGGGTCATCAGGCGCATCGGTTTGTCCTTAGTGGCGGAAGTGGCGCATGCCGGTGAAGACCATGGCAAGCCCTGCTTCATCCGCAGCGGCGATCACATCATCATCGCGCATGGACCCCCCCGGCTGGATAAGCGCGGTTGCCCCGGCTTCGGCTGCTGTGATCAATCCGTCCGCAAACGGGAAGAACGCGTCAGAGGCCACAACCGACCCTTGGGTCAGTGGCGCGGGCAAGCCCATTGCTTCGGCCATGTCGATGGCTTTGCGCGCGGCGATCCGGGTGCTGTCCACGCGGCTCATCTGCCCCGCCCCGACGCCTACAGTTGCCCCGTCTTTGACGTAGATGATCGCGTTGGATTTGACGTGTTTGGCCACGGTCCATGCGAACATCAAATCCGACAGTTCCTGATCCGTGGGTTGGCGTTTTGTCACGACTTTGAGGTCATCCAGCGTGATGAACCCGTTGTCTTTGTCTTGCACCAGATAGCCACCCGACACTTGCCGGATCGTCTGCCCTGCCGCTTTGGAATCGGCCAGACTGCCTGTGGTCAACAGGCGCAAGTTCTTCTTGGCGTTGAAGATACTCATCGCCTCGGCGCTGGCGCTGGGGGCGATGACAACTTCGGTGAAAATCCCCGTTATTTCGCGCGCAGTGTCCGCATCCAGCGGTTGGTTCAGCGCGATAATGCCCCCGAACGCAGAGGTCCGGTCACAATCAAAGGCGCGCGTATACGCTTCTTTGAGCGTGGTTCCGGTGGCGACCCCGCACGGGTTGGCGTGTTTGATGATTGCGACTGCGGGACCGTTTTCGGGGTCAAATTCGCTGACCAGTTCAAAGGCGGCGTCTGTGTCGTTGATGTTATTGTAAGAGAGTTCTTTGCCTTGGTGCTGCTCGGCTGTGGCCACACCGGCGCGGCCGGACCCATCGGTGTAAAAAGCCGCTGCCTGATGCGGGTTTTCACCGTAGCGCAGGGTTTGGGCCAATGTGCCCCCGACCGTGCGGCGGCGCGGCGTCCCCTCGATTTGGGTCGCCATCCACGTGCTGACCGCCGTGTCATAGGCCGCGGTGCGTGCATAGGCGGTTTGGGCCAGTCGTTGACGCAATGCATAGGTGGTTTGTCCGTCATTGGCGGACAGATCCGCCAGCACCACGTCGTAGTCCTCGACATCCACCACGACATTCACAAAGCCATGGTTTTTCGCCGCAGAGCGGATCATTGCGGGTCCGCCGATGTCGATGTTCTCGATCATCTCGGCGTATTCTGCACCGCGTTTGAGGGTTTCTTCAAAGGGGTAGAGATTCACAACCACCAGATCGATGGCCCCGATCCCGTGCTCCTCCATCGCCGCGACATGCGTGTCGTTGTCGCGCAACGCCAACAAGCCGCCGTGCACAACCGGATGCAGGGTTTTCACCCGCCCGTCCATCATCTCGGGAAAGCCTGTGACCTCGGACACGTCTTTGACCTTCAGTCCTGCGTCGCGCAGTGTCTTTGCGGTCCCGCCTGTGGACAGCAACTCAACTCCGCGCGCGGCCAATGCCTTGCCAAAATCAACCAACCCCGTTTTGTCGGAAACGGAAAGCAATGCGCGGCGAATTGAATAGAGGTCGGTCATGAAAAAGCGGTCCTTTGGCAGTTATTCAGGGTAGTCAGGTTCGTCCCTGCTGAGATCCCGAATGCCAATGGCAGTTTCCTGCGCTTTGGACAAGGACCAGCGGACACGTGTGGCATACTCTGTCGCACGGCCAGATAGAACAATTTGCAGTGTCGCACGTGGCTTGAGCCGTCCCTTTTCCAAGTAAACGCTTGGATCTACGGACAATTCCTGACGTCCCTCATAGCGGAATACCCAGATTTCCCCGCTTTTCAGCGCAATCGACACCGCATTCCCCCCCATATCGAGCGTCGCATCGACTTCGGGATGCAGGTGAAACCGCAATTCATAGGGGATGCCCGCAAGGCTCGCGGCGTCCATGGATTTGTCGAACCGCCGCTTTTCGCTGTCTTCCATGGCCAGCAGCATGTCCTCTCCCGCCATGGCGCGCCCGTCAAAAGTAAGCTCGAGGGTGCGCGCGTGCGTTAGGCCGTGGATCGGAGAGAACCCGTTGTGCCCACCCTGAAAGCGGATGCCATCGGGCGCTTGGCTCATTTCGATGGGGACATGGGTTGGACCGTCCACAAGCGCCTCGAATGCGTTGGCCCGGTCCGCGTCGCCCAGTCGCGCGCTGGAATAGCCGTCCAAGGAAAGTGTCGAGTGGGACGGCGTCGCCCGCCCTGCCCTGCGCCACTCTGCCCCGAAGCTCTCGCCAGACCCGCAATTCACAATCAAAGGGCGCCGCCCCGACGTCAGCTCAAATGCCAGCGTTGACGCATGTGCCCCGTGTGACGCCGCGCCGCCCGGCGGAACACTGGCATCCACAATGACACTGGTGCGTCCAGCGGACAGCCGCGCAAAGCCCATCGAGAGGCCATCCGGTTGCGCGTTTTTCACCCCTGCGGACGCCAAAGCGTGATCCAGCCACCCCTCCATCCCGCGTCCGCCACCGTGAAACCGCGCCAACCCGCCATCAGCATGCCGCAAAGTCCGCAACGTCGGAGCGATGCGTTCAATCGCCGCCAAATGCTCGGGCGGAATGTCCATGTCCGCATCCGCCAAAACGGCAGCCGCCCACGTCAGCAGCATAAAGACTTGCAACAACTCTTCAGGATTGCGGGTCGGCAATCCCCCTTGCGCATCAATTTGGGTTTTGCATTCTCGCGCCAGCGCTTTGATCGCAGGCGCAGCCACCGCTTCTTTGCCCTCTAGCGAAAGCCCCGCATGGATCAGTCCCGTCAGCGCTTCGAACCGCGGCAAGCCCGGGCTGGCGCTGTGCCACCTCTTGGCCAGAAATTTTGTTTGGTGTGCGAGAGAGTGATAAAATGCCTCGGAGGCCTGCGCGTTTTGGCCGCTGAGCAAGAACAGTGCGTGATTGACCCAGCGGATCAACCGCCGTCCAGTCAAATCAGGGGTCCATCCCGCGCCGGATCCGTTCCCGTAGCGGTCAATCCAGTCCCACAGCCACGCTTGGGCTTTGTACCGCGTTTTTGTGTCCCCGACCGCCGCCAGATCATCCATCCACGCAAAGCCATGCATTTCAGAGGCATAGGCCGCGTCTGGCACCGTCAATTGCCACAGGGACGCATCAGGTGCTTCGATCAAATACCCTGCAAACAGATAGTTCCCCGCAACCAACTGCCGCCCGCGCGCAAAGCTGCCGATGGTGCGCGGCTCGGGGGAGGATGTGAATACTGTGGCCGCAACAGCGCGCGCTGAAAGCCGCGCGTAGACGCGGTTCAGAAAGCGCGCTTTTCGGGCGGCGAAACTGTTGGGGTGGGACATGGTGTTCTGCCTTTTCACGCTCTGGTGGCGTTTTCAGGCAGTCTAGCGGGGCCGTGCCTGCGAGTCACTGATTTTTCAATACATCGGCAGGGTTTGGATCATGCTTTGTGCAAAACCGCGATGTAGAACCCGTCCATCCCGCCCAGTTCAGGCCAGAAGTCAGGGCGCAGACGGACGCCCCCCTCGGACGTGCGCCACGCGGGATCAACCCCGGCCGGCAAGGCCGCTGTGGGGTCTATCGACAATGCGGGATGCCGTTCCAATGCGTCTTCTATTTGTACTTCGCCTTCATCCGGCAGCAACGAACAGGTGCAAAATACCAATCTTCCGCCTGATTTAAGCAAGCGCACAGCATGATCCAACATTTGCGCCTGCAACGCGATCAGGTCGCCGAATTCGGACCCGTCTTTGGCGTGTGGCAAATCAGGATGGCGCCGAATTGTTCCTGTGGCAGAGCACGGCGCGTCCAACAGGATCGCGTCCCATTCTCCCTCTAGCGTCAATGCATCTTGCACCAACACCTCGGCGTTGAGCCCAGTACGACCCAGATTTTCCTCGACCCGCGCCATCCGTCCTTTGGACAGATCCACGGCGGTGACCTCTGCGCCCATCGCTGACATTTGCATCGTTTTACCACCAGGGGCCGCACAAAGATCAAGCACGCGCTCTCCTTTTTGCGGCGCGAGCATTTGGGCAGGGATCGCGGCGGCGGCGTCTTGGACCCACCATGCGCCCTCTGCGTACCCTTCCATCGCAGAAACTTGACCTGCATCAGCCAGCCGCACGGACCCCGTCGGCAACACAGCGCCGCCAAGCGTCTTGGCCCAATGTGCCGCGTCGCCCGCCCGACAGCTCAAATCCAAAGGGGCGCCCGCGAAATGGGCTTGCTCCATCGCGCCCATCGCTTCCGTGCCCCATGCCTGGGCCAAAGGTCCGCGCAGCCATTTGGGCAAGCGGGGCGCGCGCAGGGCATCCCATGCGTCCGGGCCTTGCGTGGCCACTTTGCGCAACACCGCGTTGACCAGCCCTTTGAGTTTTCCAAACCGCTTGTGTCCGGACACCAACTGCACGAACGCATTGACGACGCCGTGGGCGGCGGCCCCTTGGCACAACTCTACAGTGCCGACGCGCAACGCATTGTGTACCGTCAGGGCAGGCGTCTTTTGCAAATGTTTGGACAAAATGCGATCGGCACGTTCCAACCCGCGCAAGGTCTCGACAGCAAGACGCTGGGCACGGGCCCGGTCCGCTGGGTCAAGACGGTCCAATGCACCAGAGGCAAGGACTTCGGACATCAAACGCCCCTCGCCCAAAATCTGATCCAACACATAAACCGCGCTGCGTCGCGCCTGAACGCCTGTATCTGCCATATGATGCCCTTTTTGCGCTGTCGGGTTGTCCCGACACGAGACGGGCGTATATCAACAGGTGTAGTGCAAAGGAACCCATACCATGAGCGATGCATCCGACCCCAAAGACCTGCCAGACGCGGCCAAACGGGCGCTGTCCGAGGCCCAAGCACGCCGCGAGGCGCAAAAGGCGCTGGATTTACCGACGGAATTGGGAGGTCGCGACGGTCCTGAGCCTGTGCGCTATGGCGATTGGGAGCGCAAGGGAATCGCGGTGGACTTCTGATCTATCACGCGCTGCCCCAACACGACCACGCCTGAAAAAGGCGGCACCGTTGCATCAGGCGCCCGTCAAAACATGTCGTGCGGACCCGACAGGGGCCGCCCCTTTGGATCACTTTACTTCACGCGGAATTCGGCGGAATCACCACTGCCTTTGTCGGATGTGAACTTCACCCGTCCGTTTTCAAACCGCACTTCCTGACAATTGTATCCCAAAGCATCCCCGCCCCAGAACAGGTCGCGACAAAAGTACCCGTCGCGCCACGTCCAGCTGCCCGTCACGGCCCAACGCGCCCCTTTTCCGGTGATTTTCCCGTCAGGGCGCACTTCGAGTTTGATCAACGGGCGCGTCAACGTCTTGCCAGACACCAGCTCGACGAACTGTGAACGATCTTGAACTTTGGAAAGATCAGCTTGGGCCGTGGTGCCTATAAGGCCCAGCACAGCCGCCAATGAACATGTAAGTGCGCGCACGTCGGTGATCCTTTTATTGATGTATGTACTACGACTGGTAGTCCAACATGGATCAAAATTCAGGGCAAAACCGTGGCTTTTTCCACGGATTGCCCCCTAAAATTCGACGGATTTTAGCCAACTTGATACGATACCCTTTGAATTTACCCCTCGTTGAGTCCCAAAACATCCAGCATATCGTAGTGTCCGGGCTTTTGCTCCATCCCCCACAGTGCAGCCTTCAGCGCCCCGCGCGCAAATATACCGCGGTCGGTGGCCATGTGGCGCAACACAATCCGCTCTCCCGCTGCGGCGAACAGCACGTCATGCTCGCCCACGATATCCCCGCCTCTGATCGCCGAAAAACCGATGTCCCCGGGTTTGCGCGCACCTGTGATCCCGTGCCGCCCGCTGTCCATCAAATCCGCCAGTGGTTTGCCACGCCCTTCTGCAGCCGCCTCGCCTAACATCAATGCCGTGCCTGAGGGCGCGTCGACTTTGTGGTGGTGGTGCGCCTCGATCACTTCAATATCGAAGTCTTCGTCCAATGCCGCCGCGACCTTTTTTGTCAGTTGCACCAACAGGTTCACCCCTAGGCTCATGTTGCCGGCCCGCACAATCACAGCGTGCCGTGCGGCGGGGTCCAGCTGCGCAATGTCATCGTCGCTCATGCCGGTTGTTCCGATCACATGCACCGCCCGCGCTTGGGCGCAAAGCTCTGCGAAGCCCAGCGTTGCGGCGGGTGCCGTGAAATCAATCACCACCTGTGCTTTGGAAATCGCCTCCAAAGCGTCATCCGTGACCGTGACCCCGATGGCCACACCGCCCATTGCTTCGCCCACATCGCGCCCGACCCAGTCGTGCCCGCTGCGTTCGATTGCCCCGACAAGATGCGCGCGGTCGCTGGCCATGACCGTTTGGATCAGCATTTGCCCCATCCGTCCTGATGCTCCTGTGATCGCGATCCCTGGTCCTGTGCTCATGTGCTTTGCCCTCTTGTGCAGCTTTTCGCTGATACACCTAGCCTGCAAGCGGATGCTTGGCAAAGCCTGCGCGGCAGCTTACATGCACATTTATGGGAAAGAACAAATTTCACGATGGGCAAGGTCCATCCCAACGTCAACTTCGTGTCGGAGAGACCGTTCGCCGTGCTTTGGCTGATGTCTTGGCCCGCGGTGACATTCATGATGACGACCTCGCGCGGCTGTCCATCACCGTAGGCGAGGTTGTGACATCAACCGATCTGAAACTCGCCACGGCGTATGTTTTGCCTTTGGGCGGACAAGGGAAGGACGAGGTTCTCAAGCTGTTGTCGCGCAACAAAGGCGAATTGCGCCGCGCGATCGGCAAACGCTTGACGCTCAAGTACACCCCCGACTTGCGGTTTCAGCTGGACGAAACCTTTGACCGCATGGACGAGACCCGCCGCATGTTGGCCCAAGATGATGTGCGCCGAGATACAGAAGGTCAGGATACTGACGAATGATGTTGCGGGCCGCCATTTTGTGGGTGTTGAGCGCGTTCGCCGTACAGGCAGCCACGTGCGAGACCCTTACCTACAAAGACGCCAGCTACACCGTCTGTGACACGACGCCGACGACCGATACCTTGCGCTTGTTTCTCAATGATGCGGATGGGGAGCCCTTCGGGTACTTCAGTGCCGTCAACGAGATGTTGGAGGCCGAGGGTGAAACCCTGTCTTTTGCCATGAACGCAGGCATGTATCACGATAACCGCGCGCCGGTGGGCCACTACGTTGAAAACGGCACCGAAATGATGCGTGTCATTCCAAATGCAGGACCCGGCAATTTTGGCCTGCTTCCCAACGGCGTGTTTTGCATCCGCGAAGACCGCGCTGACGTGATCGAAACCTTACGCTTTGTCAAAGACGCCCCCGCGTGCCGCTTTGCCTCTCAATCCGGCCCGATGCTGGTCATTGACGGTGAAGTCCACCCGCGCTTTCTACCTGATGGCACCTCCCGATATGTGCGCAACGGTGTAGGCACGACGGCCGATGGCAGCCGCGCGGTGTTTGTTATTTCCAACGGTTTGGTCAATTTCCACGCGTTCGCCAGCTTCTTTCGCGATCATCTCAAACTGCCTCAAGCGTTGTTTTTTGACGGCAATGTCAGCCGTCTGTATGCCCCCGACATCGGGCGCAGGGATTTGGGCCGCCGGTTGGGCCCTATCGTCGGGGTCGTCGTTCCCGCGAATTGACAGCTTTGCCGCCAGCGGATAGGCGGCGCATTCTGGTTTCAGGCAAAGGTGATGAATATGGGACGCGCACGCAAAGGTCGTGATATTTCGGGTTGGCTGGTGGTGGATAAACCTGCCGGCCTCACCTCTACCGCTGTTGTCAACAAAGTCCGTTGGGCCATGAACGCCAAAAAGGCCGGCCATGCAGGCACGTTGGACCCTGACGCCACGGGCGTTCTGGCCATTGCTTTGGGCGAGGCCACAAAAACCGTTCCCTACATCACTGACGCTTTGAAGGCGTACACCTTTACCGTCCGGTTCGGTCAGGCCACCAACACCGATGATGCCGAAGGCGAGGTCATCTCTCAAAGTGACACCCGTCCCGAAGACGAGGCGATCAAAGCGGCCCTTGGTGCCTTTGTCGGTGACATCCAGCAAGTCCCGCCCAAGTTTTCAGCCGTCAAGATCGACGGTCAACGTGCCTATAAACTGGCCCGCGACGGCGAAGACGTCGAGCTGGCGGCACGCGCTTTGTGGGTCGAAGAGCTGATCATGACCGACCGCCCCGACGTTGATCACGTGACTTTGGAAATGACCTGCGGCAAAGGCGGCTATGTGCGCTCCATCGCCCGCGATCTGGGCGAGGCTCTGGGCTGCTTTGGGCACGTTCGCGAGTTGCGCCGCATTTGGTCTGGTCCCTTTGACGTCGAAAACGGGCTGGCCCTGGACAAAATCGAAGCCATGGCCAAGACCCCCGAACTGGATGCTTTTGTACAACCGTTGGAAATCGGGTTGCAGGAATTGCCCGAAGTGCGCACCACTGCTGAGGGTGCGGCCAAGCTCCGCAATGGCAATCCGGGCATGGTTTTTGCCTCGGATGTGGAATACGGCGACGAATGCTGGGCCTCTTTGGACGGAGTTGCTGTGGCTGTCGGACGCTTCAAATCCGGTGAATTGCACCCGAGTCGCGTGTTTGTGCCTGCCGCGTCCTGAGATGTCGTAACAGCGCGACACTGCCCTCACGCATCCGCTGTTGCAGCGCCGTCATTGTTTCACGAAATGTTTCAAATGCGCGCCATCTGATCAGAGGTTTGTGAACCCCCCTGCCGTGTTAACCAAAAACCGTTCCTGTGTAGCCCAACGAAACGCCACATAGGATCAAGCCCATGACCCCGACCCAAAACGCCACTACCGTGCGCACTGCGGGTGTATTTGCGATCCTCGCTTTTGATCTATTTGGCCAATCTATCAGCCCCTTGTTGGGCTACGCCAAACTGGCCCCCATAGGCCTAGCAGGCGCCTCGTTGAAGTCCGTGTTCGGGGCGAACCCCGCAGGGGCCGCGCATGTGCTGCATGTCATGACAGGTTTGGTGTTTAACGCCGTGGGGTATTTTGCCATTGCGCGCTCTGTGCAGCGCGCTGTTTTGCCCCGCTTGCATTGGTCGATCACAGCCGCTGTTTACGGGGTCGCCCTTTGGGTTGTGGCCTTGTACGGCGTCGCCCATTTGATCGCGGGCAGCAAACCATGCTTTGGTTTTACCGGCATCACCTGGGTCGCTCTTTGGGGACATGTTTTGTACGCCATCATTGCCGCCGCACGCATGGAAGCCAAAATGCTGTGTTGGAACTGCCTAAGCGCACAGCCCCGTCCCATGCCTGATCCAGCGCGGTCAATACACGCCAACCCCCTAAAAACAAAGCTCGCGCCATTGATGCGCCGCCGTTTTACTGGCACATCCTGTGCATGATCACTCGCACACACACCAAGGGCGACGCCCCCTCAACCGCCGTCTACTCCGACTGTGAAAAATACCGGTACAGCCTGACCCGCATCTGGGCTCCGGAAGGGCGTAAGGTGTTGTTTGTGATGCTCAACCCCTCTACCGCGACCGAAGTCCAGAATGACCCCACGGTCGAGCGCTGCGAGAGACGTGCGCGCACTCTTGGCTTCGGGGCGTTTCAGGTCACAAACATCTTCGCATGGCGCGACACGGATCCGCGGGCGATGCGGGCCGCCACCGCGCCGATTGGCCCCGAAAATGACGACACTTTGATTGCGGGAACCGCATGGGCGGATCAGATCATTGCGGCTTGGGGAACGCACGGCGCCTACATGGATCGCGGGGCCCAAGTCGAAGCCGTTTTGCGTGCCACGGGCCGTCCGTTGTTTCATCTGGGCCTGTCCAAAGCAGGACACCCGAAACACCCCCTGTATTTGCCTTATACGCAGCAACCCGAACCATGGCTCTGATCCTGTTCAGGTAACCTTAACGTTTGTTAACCAAGTCGTAACTGCACCTTTGAGTGGAAACAATAAAAGTGGTAATACTACCGAAGGGTGAAATGGGTTTGGGATCTTTTTAGATGCTTTGGTTAGCCGGAATAATGGGCCTTGTGGCCGTAGGTGCTGTCACCTTTGTCGAGCTCGACAAGGATGACGATGAAGACGTGCCGCCAGTTGAAGGGCCCAAACTTGACCACGAACAAGAAGACGCAGTCGCGGCGGCGCAACAGGCCATAACGGACGCAAATGGTGGGACCCAGACGTTTCCGGGCGACACTGACACGCTGAACCCGCCCTCCCCCTATGATCTGGCCACTGACGGCGACGACATCCTTGCCGGTGATGAGGACGACGACGACTTTGACGCCATGGACGGCGACGATCAGGTCGGGGGGCGCGGCGGCGCAGACCAATTGCGCGGCGGGGCGGGCGACGACGTGATGCATGGCGGCGATGGGGCCGACACGGTCGAAGGCGGCACAGGCGACGATACGTTACACGGCGATGACGGGAACGACAGCCTGAACGGTAATGCGGGTGACGACACCCTGTACGGACACAACGGCGACGACACCCTGAACGGCGGGGCCGGCGACGACAGCGTGCAAGGCTCTGCAGGGAACGACCTTGTGGCTGGCGGAGACGGTGATGATGCGGTTCACGGCGGGCTTGGCAACGACAGCCTAAGCGGCGACGCAGGTGCGGACACTTTGTTTGGCGGCTGGGGGGATGATGTGTTGAACGGTCTGGCGTTGGATCCGGCGACGCAGGGCATTGCAGACACAGACGACGCCGACTTTTTGAATGGCGGTGGCGGAAACGACCAGATCATCGCAGGCAATGGCGACATTGTGACTGCAGGTGACGGTGAGGACACGATCATAGCAGGCGACTGGATCAATGAAGGGTCGTCGGCCAGCATCACGGATTTTGATGTCACCGAAGACAATCTGGTTCTTATCTGGGACGACGCGGAGGGCGACGAACCTGTCGTCGAACTGGCCGTGGATGAACAGGATGCGGCAACCTTGAATGTGATGATGAACGGGGTGACCGTGGCCACAGTGGATTCAGAGATCGGGTTCGATATCTCCGACGTGGCCCTGCTGCCGTTGAGCCTTGTGGCGAGCAGTGGTCTGGCCGGTCTCAGCGCCTGATCCCCCTCGTTTTGCTGCATTTACCCTTTGCCTTCTGGCGTGAAACTTCCTAAACGACCCCATTGCCGCCAGATTCGGTGGCGATACCTCCATGGGCCTGCACTGGACGACATCCCGGGCTACGCCATCACACTAACCTTTTAAAGGAGACCCCGATGTCGATTACGCCAGAAGAAAAAGCACGACTGATGAAAGAGTTCGCCATCAAAGAAGGCGATACAGGTTCCCCGGAAGTGCAAGTTGCTATCTTGTCCTCGCGCATCGCGACGCTGACAGAGCACTTCAAAACACACAAAAAAGACAACCACGGCCGCCGCGGTCTGTTGAAAATGGTTGCGACCCGTCGCAAGCTTCTCGACTACGCACGTGCCAAGGACGAAGCCCGCTACCAAGACCTGATCAAACGTTTGGGTCTGCGTCGCTAACGCCTTTTGTGACCAAGACAATGAAAGCCGTGCAAGAGATTGCGCGGCTTTTTTCGTTTTGCCTAAGCTAAGGGTCCTGCGCCTGACGCCACCGGCTTGGTGCGGTCCCGGTTACCCGCAGAAATTCGCGGTTGAAGTTCGACTTGGTGTTGAAGCCAGCCGACAACATCGCGCTGGTCACGCTTTCCCCTGCTTCAAGGGCAACGCAGGCCGCAGCCACCCGCCGCGCGTTGATGTAGCGCGACACATTCTCTCCGGTGCTGCGGTTGATCGCCCCCGAGAGTTGTTTCACCGGCACCCCCAGTTTGCGCGACATCCGGTCCAGTGTAAGATCAGGATCAAGGTAGAGCTTTTGCTGGGTCACCATGCCATCCAGCCGCGCCATCACTTGAGCATCAGCTTCGGTATCGACTTCGGGTGGGACGGCGGACACCTCATCGCCGCGCTCTCCTGCCCCTCGCAAGTTGCGCGACAGGCTAAGCCCCCCGACCAGCAACAAGTTCCCCGTCACAGACACGCTGATGATGATCGGCTGCCATGATCCAAACCCTGCCATCTGCGTCACCACAATCAACACGTCGCTCACCGCTGACGCAAAGAGTGAACCCGCCATCACGGCCCAGATCATCGTCGGCAGCCCCCCTGCGTCAAGGCGCATCTGCGGCAGAGCATCTGCCCCTTTGCGCAAGAACAGCAACATCGCCGTGCCGTATCCTGCAAACAATGCAGGGATTAGAACGTCCAGAACCTGCGGTGCGAAGGCAAGGCAAAAGGCCGCAAAAGCCGGTGCCAGAAAATGCACCCCGTCGCGTGTTGCCTCAAAACGGCGCACTGCAGTGGCCTGAAACGCCACCCAAGCTAGCGCTGGAATCAATGCAGCGGTCACGGGTTGCACCATCCGTGCGACCCCGAAGCCGTAGTGTTGTGCCAGCGCAATCACTGCAGATTGCACCGCACACAGCCCGATAAGCGCCGCCAACAGGCCATAGCGCCCTTCACGTAGCACCAAATTCAGAAACAGAACCATCAGCACAAGCGCGCCGAACATTGGCATGGGTAGGGTCAGCATGGGGCCTCCGGTGTTGTGTTCCTGATTAGTCCTAAAAGGGGTTCTGCGCGTCCTCAAACCGGTTTTAGGACGTAAAAAATGTCTGGCCCCGCCATCTCGGTGTCATCCAAACCGCGATTTAGGAGTTTTCGCAATGCCCCGTACATCTTCCACATCCGCCCTTGTGGCCCTTTTGATTTCCTCCACTGCTGCCTTTGCCGATCCGGCGGGGTACATGGTTATGAGTTTCGACGTTCCGCACCACGACACCCCTATTGACGGGGCTGTTTGGTATCCAACCACGTCAGATACCCCTGCAAAAACCGTCAACGAGAACGGCGTCTTCCTTGGCGTGGATGTAAAGCCGGACGCAGCCCCCAAAGCGGGCGCGCATCCTGTCATCCTGTTGTCCCACGGATTGGGCGGAAATTACCGGTCAATGACGTGGCTTGGTGCTGGCCTGGCAGAACGCGGTGCGGTTGTGGTTGTCGTGAACCACCCCGCCAGCAGCACATGGAGCTTTGACATGCGTGAAGGCTTGAACCATTGGACCCGCGCCCAAGACCTGAGTGCCACTTTGGATGATTTGCTCGTCGACCCCCGATTTGCCACCGCCGTTGATCCCGCAAAGATCATGGCTGCCGGATTTTCTTATGGCGGGTGGACTGCGCTGTCCCTTGGCGGTTTGACAGGGTCATTGGCCGGATCAATTGCACATTGTGAAGATGCCGGGACAAAGTCCTCCCACTGCGCTGATCTGGCACGGGAAGGCGTGTCCTTTGCGGATCTGGATCCCGCGTTGTGGAACGCGTCCTACAAGGACCCGCGGGTGAGCATGGTCGCGGCCATTGATCCCGCGCTGCACTACGGCTTGGATGCCTCCCACATCGCGGGGCTTGTCGATAATGTGCAGATGTTCGCCTTGGGCGAGGGTGCCGATCGTTTGCTGGCCACAGATTATGGCCCGACAGGCAGCAGATTTGGGGTCAAACTGCCGGATGCGGCGCTGACCACTTTGGCCCCTGCAAGTCACTTTATGGCCTTGCCCCTTTGCAAACCAATGGGGGAGATGATCCTCAAAGAGGAAAAGGATGACCCGGTGTGCACCGACCCTGAAGGCGCGGATCGCGCAGCGGTTCACACCGCCATCATCGACGGAATCGCCGCACAATTGGGACTGTAGCATTATGGGGGCGTGCGTGGCTGCGGCTGTGTGCGCCCTTGACCTTTGCCCCTTGTCGCCCCTTTATCCGAGGCCGTATCACAAGAGAGAACCGATGCCTCATTCCTTGCGCCTTCCTTTGTCGGGCTTGTCCTGTGCGTCCTGTGTGCGGCGCGCGGAAACGGCTGTTTCGGACGTCACGGGTGTTGAGGCTGTTGCCGTCAATCTGGCCAATGAAGTCGCGACTGTATCTCTAAACGACCCCTCGGTGTTGCCACAGGTTTTGCAATCTCTGGACAAGGCGGGGTATCCCGCTGCTCTCGAGACGATCCCGTTGCAAGTGGACGGGATGAGTTGTGCGTCCTGTGTGGGTCGCATCGAGACTGCCGTTTTGCTTCAGTCCGGCGTTGTGCGTGCGGCGGCCAATCTGGCGACCCAGACGGTGCGTATTGACGTCGTTCAGGGCATGGCCACGCCCCGCACCCTTGCTGAAGTTGTGACTGCCGCCGGATACGCCGCGCACCCTGTCGGGGATATGGATGCCACTGCCAAGCCCCGCGATCGCGAAGATCTGGCCCGCATGACGCTGGTCTCGGCAGTCCTGACCTTGCCCGTTGTGGTGCTGGCCATGGGGGCCCACTTGATCCCCGGCTTTCACACTCTGATCATGTCCACGATCGGTCACACGGTTGATCTGTCGGTTCAATTCCTGCTGACCACTCTTGTTCTTTTGTGGCCCGGTGCCCGCTTTTTCCGCAAGGGCATCCCCGCGCTGGTCCGCCGTGCGCCTGACATGAACACGCTGGTTGTTCTGGGCACATCGGCGGCTTGGGCCTATTCCACGCTTGCCCTGTTTGCCCCGTCCTTGTTCCCCCAAGGGGCCGCCGTTGTGTATTTTGAGGCCGCTGCTGTGATCACCACGCTGATCCTGTTGGGCCGTTGGTTGGAGGCCCGTGCAAAGGGGCGCACCGGTGCTGCCATTGAGCGCCTTTTGGGTTTGCAGCCCAAGACCGCGCGCGTGCTGCGTGATGGTGCCTTTGCGGATCATCCAATCGAGCAAATTATGGTGGGCGATCATATCCAGATCCGCGCAGGCGAGCGTGTTCCAGTTGACGGCTTGGTGCTGGAAGGCACTGCGTGGATCGACGAGAGCATGATCACCGGAGAACCTTTGCCCGTTGAGAAATCCGTTGGCGCCCAAGTTGTGGCCGGAACTGTGAATGGCAATGCCACACTCGTGTTTGCCGCCAATGCAGTGGGTCAGGATACGATGCTGGCCCAGATCGTGCGCATGGTCGAAAACGCGCAAGGTGCGAAGCTGCCCATTCAAGCTTTGGTAGACCGTGTGACGGGCATTTTTGTTCCAATCGTTATGGGCCTTGCCGTGCTGACCGTGTTGGTTTGGTTGCTTTTGGGTCCTGATCCTGCATTGAGCCTTGCCCTTGTCGCGGGGGTGTCGGTGTTGATTATCGCATGCCCTTGCGCCATGGGTCTTGCCACCCCGACGTCTATCATGGTGGGCACGGGCCGCGCCGCTGACATGGGTGTGCTGTTTCGCAAAGGCGAAGCACTGCAGACCCTGCATGATGTTCGCCTCATCGCGTTTGACAAAACGGGGACTCTCACCCTTGGACAGCCCGATGTGATCCAATGCTTGCCCGACGGCGCAGATGATCCATTGCGTTACGCTGCGGCCCTTGAGGCCCAGTCCGATCACCCTGTCGCCCGCGCTGTTGTGCGCGCTGCGGCCCATCTTGCGGTCGAGCAGACCGAGGTTGCGCAGGTCCGCGCCGAACCCGGTCAAGGGATCTCAGGCACAGTGGATGGCAAGCCGGTCCATGTGGGCACGGCGCACTATTTTGAAACGCTTGGCATACCCCTTGGGCCCTTTTCTAACTTGGGTGCTGAAATGGAATCCCTAGGCCAGACCGTGTCATACGTCAGCGTGGACCGATCGATTGCTATGGTCTTTGGCGTGTCTGACCAGATCAAGCCGACGTCAAAGGCCGCCATCGCCGCCTTGCACGACATGGGCATCGAAACGGCTTTGGTCACCGGAGACAATCACGGCGCGGCACGGGCCGTTGCCACCGAAGTCGGGGTAAAACATGTGAACGCCAAAACTCTCCCCCAAGACAAGGCGCATATCGTTGCAGGCTTTCAAGAACGCCATGGCAGCGTGGCTTTCGTCGGGGACGGGATCAATGACGCCCCTGCCCTGGCCATGGCCGACACCGGCATTGCCATCGGGACAGGGACCGATGTGGCGATTGAAGCGGCGGATGTGGTGCTGATGTCGGGTGATTTGATGGGGGTCGTGAATGCGATACGGATCAGCCGCGCGACCTTTCGCAATATCCGGCAGAACCTGTTCTGGGCGTTTGCCTACAATGCCGCCCTGATCCCTGTGGCGGCGGGCCTGCTGTATCCGCTGTGGGGGGTGATGTTGTCGCCCATGCTGGCCTCGGCGGCGATGGGGTTGTCTTCGGTCTTTGTGCTGAGCAATGCGTTGCGTTTGCGGCGGTTGAAACTGGGGTAAGCCCCTGCGCGTGCTTGCTTAACACCCTGCCTCTCGACATAGTGGTGTTGTATTTTATGCAAACTATTTGAATGGGGCCGGACATGTCGCTGGCACGAATAATCGCAAGTGTATCTGCCGCGCTCTCTATGTTGGCGGTTTTTCTGGTTGTAAGCGCGTGGCTGGACGTCGACCACATAGCGGTTGAACAGGCGACGCCTATCACCACGCCTGACGCGCTCGACCAACATCTGACCGAAAGCGCAGCTGCGGACCTTATCCAGCTGCCAACGGGTGTGTTTGTGCGCTCTGTGGCTTTTGTGTCCTCGACCGACATCAACGTGACAGGAGTCATCTGGCAAAAATACCCCAAGGATTTCCCATATGAAAAAGGCATCAGTTTCGCCGAAGAAATTGAGGCTTTTGACACGACAGTCGAGCGCGCCTATTCCGAAACCGTGATCTTTGGCGGAGTGCCCTATGATTTGGTCGGCTATTCCTTTGACGTTACAGTGCGCCAATCCTTTGATTACGCCCGCTATCCTTTGGACCATTTGACCTTGTGGCTGCGGCTTTGGCCTGCGGATTGGGACGCGCATAAGGCTGTGGTGTTTACGCCGGATTTTGAAAGCTACACGGACACCTCCCGCCCTGTGTTCGGAATTGACGGGGACATCGTGCAAGGCGAATGGACCATCGACGAGACGTATTTCAGCTATCAAAACATGCCTTATGATACGAATTTCGGGCTGGCCGTGGCTCCAGCGGCGCAATCGGAGTTCTTTTACAACCTTGCGGCCCAGCGCAAATTCATCAACGCCTTCATCATCAATCTGGTCCCGCTTTTGGTCATCAGCCTGCTGTTGTTTTTGACGCTCATGACCATCTCGGGGGACCGCAACCAGGCAGTGCGTTTCGGGTTCAACACGACGGGAGTTTTGGGTACCTGTTCCGGCTTGTTCTTTCTGGTGTTGCTCAGCCACATTCAGGTCCGCTCGCTGTTTCCCGGGTCGGGGCTGGTGTATATCGAATACTTTTATCTCGTTCTGTACGGGATGATATTGCTGGTGGCGTTAAACGGATATCTGTTTTCGCTCATCCGTTTCGAGCACGTTACCTTGCTGCATTGGCACGATAATTTCGTGGCAAAGGTCGGGTTTTGGCCGCTGTTGCTATGGGCGCTTGTTTGGGTGTCTTGGGCCGTGTTGTGACCCGGGTCTGATACGCGTGACAGGGGCAAAGACAGGCTAGCAGTCAAACGTATCGCCTATGCACCCGGCTGCTGCGTCACAAGGCACTGGTGGGGTCCGGTTTGTGCAAAATGAGAGCGGCATGCGTCCACGAAATGCCGCACCAACCGGCGGGGACGCGATTTGTCATAGCCGATTGACAGGGTCAAAGGCGGCAAAGGGTCCGATATCGCAATTCCGACCAAGGATGCGCCACAATAGCTTTGTTGGGTCAAGGGTTGCATGTTCAACACGGCACACCCCTGACCCGCACTGACAAGGCTTCGCACCATTTCGGTCGAATTGGCATAAGCGGCGATTGTGACATCCATCGCATGCGCATCAAACAGGCTTTGATAATACGCGCCCGCAACAGGACGGTTCAGAACGATCAAAGGTTGCGTGGCAATCTGCGCCAGAGTCACACTGGTCCGGCCCGCAAAGGGATGCCCCTCGGGAACAAGACAATAGGCCGGCGCTTCGATCAAGGCATCGAAGTCGACGGCGGGGCGCACGTCTTCGCTGACGAACAGGATGGCGTCATAGCGCCCCTGCAGCAGCCCTTCCTGGGCGCTGTCGTTGTCACATTCAGTGCGGTGCAGCGTGACATCGTGGCCGTTGGGGACAAAAGACGCGAGGATGGGGGGCAGGAATGCGGGGGCAATAGGCGCGTAGTATCCGATGCGCAACGCCCCACTGAGGGACTGTTTCAAATCCCCTCCTTCGGCCAGAACAGAGGCGTAGTCCTCAAGCAACCGTTCAAATTTCTGGGCGACGAGCCGCCCGCTGGCGTTGGCCGTGATCCCGCGCGAGCGTTGCCGCACGGTCAGGGTCAGATCAAACGCGGCCTCCACCTGATCAATGGCCGCCCCCACCGCCGAGGCGGCGATGTTCAGCTCTGCTGCACCCTTGGCAATGCTCCCGTGCCGCAACGCGGTCGTGAAATATTCCATCGTTTTGAGGGACACAGACATGGATAACCCCTGAAAATCAGATTTAGTTGATAACTTTAATCTGTTTTTCATGCATTCGAACATCTGTCAAACTCCACTATGAACCCTGACAGAAAGGCCACTCAGATGGACCCGGAGCCTCTCAAAGGTTGGAACCATGTTCCTGCCGTGCCCCTTAAAGTTTCGCCGTTTTTTCGCTGGCCCCTGCGCCCTTTGGCCATGCTTGCCTGGGTTTGGAATTCCTGGTTTTTGATCACCGAAAAGCTGATCATTATCGGCATCGCGTTCATATCATTCTATTGGTTCCAACCCCCGTTAGAGGACACCAGAACGCTGGCCTTTGGCTGGATCGCAGAAATGTATATCCGCAACCTGATCCTGATGACGGCCGTGGCAGGCGGGCTGCACCTGTATTTTTATACCTTCACCAAACAGGGCAAAGAGCTGCGCTATGACCCGCGCCCGTTGATGAAAAACGGCCGCCAGTTTACCTTGGGCGGGCAAATCAAGGACAACATGTTCTGGACGCTGGCAAGCGGGGTCACGATCTGGACCGCCTATGAAGTGCTGATGTTCTGGGCACTGGCCAATGGCTATGCCCCGATGCTCACATGGGCGGCGCATCCCGTCTGGTTTGTCGCGATGTTCTTCCTGATCCCGATTTGGGAAAGCTTCTATTTCTACTGGATACACCGCTTTCTGCACATTCCGTTTTTCTACAAGCACATCCATGCCCTGCATCACCGCAACATCAACGTGGGGCCGTGGTCGGGGCTGTCGATGCACCCTGTCGAGCACGTTATTTTTCTGGGTTCTGTCATGGTCCACTGGATTGTCGCCGCCCACCCAGTGCACATCCTGTTCCACTTGCAATACTATACGCTGACAGCAGCCACGACGCACACCGGTTTTGAGGGCTTGGTGGTCAAAGACGAAAACCGCCTTGCACTGGGCACCTTCCACCACCAGATGCACCACCGCTATTTTGAGTGTAATTACGGCTCCCTTGAGATCCCGTGGGACACGTTTTTCGGGTCGTTCCACGATGGCACCACCGAGGCCGACGCACGGATGAAAGAGCGTCACAAACGGATTATGGGGAGCTAAATCATGACTGCATTGACCGTCAAAGACCTGTTAGAGGCCAAAGGCAAACGCCAACTGGCCTATGTGCAAGTCGCTCGAGAGGAAGAGGCGATCGCAGCCTCGGATGCGGGCATGGACATGATCGGCACCGCCTTTGTTCCGGAGCGCGCCCATTTCGCCAAGGCTGTGCCTACCTCCCATTTCCAGTTCGGGATGCCGTGGGGCAAACACGCCAATGCAACCGAAGTTCTGCGTGATGCAATGGCCGCAATGCAAGCCGGCGCGCAGTCAGTGTACTGCGGGATGAGTCCGCAGATCATCGAGGGTCTGGCCCGTGAAGGCGTACCTGTGATCTGCCATGTCGGATTGGTTCCCCCGAAAGCCACTTGGACAGGTGGTTATAAAGCGGTGGGAAAAACCCTTGATCAGGCCAAGATGGTCTGGCAACAGGTGCAGGATTTTGAAGCTGCCGGAGCCTTTGCCGTCGAGTTGGAAGTTGTGGCGGCAGACCTCGCGAGCGGGATCAGCCAACGCACATCAATGCTCACGATCTCGTTGGGGTCAGGCGGCGGGTGCGACGCGCAATATCTGTTCTCTGCAGACCTGCTTGGCGAAAACCGTGGCCACATCCCGCGCCATGCAAAAACGTACCGCAACTTTGCCGCTGACCGTGACCGGATGCAGGCAGAGCGGGTGTCGGCCTACAAAGAATATATCGCCGATGTCACAACAGGGGCCTTCCCCGAAGCGGGTCATGTCGTCACCATCGACGCACAGACGCTCCGGAAAGTATGGGACACGTGACGTTGAACCACGCCCTGTGAAATCACACATCCCTTCCCATCTGCCGCATACTCCTGTATGCGCGCGCTATCTGGCGTTCGGACTCTAGCGCCAGACCAATACGACAAAGCGAGTCAGGGGCAATACGGCCCCTATGCAAAGGCCAATGGGCCAACAAGGAAACTTAGATGTTTAACGTAACTACGAAATCCATGCAGTGGGGCGAAGAGACGCTTACACTGGAAACAGGCAAAGTCGCGCGTCAAGCCGACGGTTCTGTCATCGCCACATTGGGCGAGACATCCGTTATGGCCAACGTCACTTTTGCCCGCAAGCAAAAGCCGGGTCAGGACTTTTTCCCGCTGACTGTGCACTACCAAGAGAAATACTACGCTGCTGGTAAAGTACCGGGTGGCTTCTTCAAGCGTGAGGCCCGCCCCACCGAGAAAGAAACACTGACAGCGCGTTTGATCGACCGTCCCATCCGTCCACTGTTCGTCCCTGGCTTCAAAAACGAAGTTCTGGTGATGTGTACTGTTCTGTCCCACGATCTGGTGAACGATCCGGACATGGTTGCGATGATCGCCGCCTCTGCTGCGTTGACCATTTCCGGCGCACCGTTCCGTGGCCCGATTGCTGCGTGCCGCGTTGGTTTTGAGGGTGGCGACTACATCCTGAACCCGGAAGTTGACGACATGCAGGACCTGCGCCTGAAGCCAGAACAGCGTCTTGATCTGGTTGTTGCCGGCACAAAAGAAGCCGTGATGATGGTCGAATCCGAAGCCTACGAACTGTCCGAAGCAGAAATGCTTGGTGCGGTGAAATTTGCTCACGATTCCATCCAGCCCGTGATCGACCTGATCATCGAGTTGGCCGAAGGCGCTGCAAAAGAGCCGTTCGATTTCCAACCTGCTGATTACTCCGAGCTGTCTGCAGCCGTTGCAAAAGCCGGCGAAAAAGAAATGCGCGCAGCCTTTGCCATTGGCGACAAACAAGAGCGTACGTCTGCGGTTTCCGCAGCCCGTGCCAACATCATGGACGCCTTGACCGAAGAGCAGCAATCTGATGCCAACCTTGGCTCCGCGATGAAGGGTCTGGAAGCAGGCATCTTGCGCGGCGACGTTGTGAAAACGGGCAAGCGCATCGATGGTCGTGCGACGGATGAAATCCGCGACATCGTTTGCGAAACCGGCATGTTGTCCCGTACGCACGGCTCTGCCTTGTTCACACGCGGTGAAACACAAGGTTTGGTTGTGACCACTTTGGGCACCGGAGACGACGAGCAGTTCATCGACGCGCTGCACGGCAACTTCAAATCCAACTTCCTGCTGCACTATAACTTCCCACCCTATTCGGTTGGTGAAGTTGGTCGTGTGTCTGGCCCGGGCCGTCGTGAAATCGGTCACGGTAAACTGGCATGGCGCGCTTTGCAGGCGGTTCTTCCTGCCGCAACTGATTTCCCGTACACCGTTCGCGTTGTCTCCGAGATCACAGAATCCAACGGCTCGTCTTCTATGGCGTCTGTCTGCGGTGGCTCCTTGTCCATGATGGACGCGGGTGTTCCGCTCAAGTCTGCCGTTGCTGGTGTTGCGATGGGTCTGATCATGGAAGACAGCGGCGAATACGCCATCCTGTCCGACATTTTGGGCGACGAAGATCACCTTGGCGACATGGACTTCAAAGTGGCTGGTACCGAAAACGGCATCACGTCTTTGCAGATGGACATCAAGATCGCAGGCATCACGCCAGAGATCATGGAAAAAGCGCTTGAGCAGGCCCGTACCGGCCGGTTGCACATCCTTGGTGAAATGAGCAAAGCCCTCACAGGTGCTGCTGAATTCTCAGAGCATGCGCCACGCATCGAAACCATGCAGATCCCAACGGACAAAATCCGTGAAGTGATCGGTTCAGGCGGTAAAGTGATCCGTGAAATCGTTGAAGTGTCCGGCGCCAAAGTCGACATCAACGACGAAGGCATCATCAAGATTGCGAGCCCGAACGGCGAAGCGATCAAGAAAGCCTACGACATGATCCACTCGATCGTGGCAGAGCCAGAAGAAGGCGCAGTTTACACCGGTACCGTCGTGAAAATCGTCGACTTCGGTGCATTCGTGAACTTCTTTGGCAAGCGCGATGGTCTGGTCCACGTCTCCCAAATCGAAAACCGCCGTTTGAACCACCCCTCCGACGTCCTCAAAGAGGGCCAGGAAGTGAAAGTCAAACTGTTGGGCTTTGACGATCGTGGCAAGGTACGCCTGTCCATGAAAGTCGTCGATCAGGAAACTGGCGAAGAAGTCGTTGAGAAAAAAGAAGAAAAATCAGAGTAACCTCTGAAAGTCCTCTTAAAAGGAAAGGCCTCGGCGGCAACGTCGGGGCCTTTTTTATGGATACGATTTCTGTATGACATTCCACCCTTTCCCCTCTAAGTTGATTGGGATTATGGTAAAAAGGATCCTGTTGTATGCGTTTGAAAATCGTTTTGGTCGCCGCCCTATGTATGTTCACGCAAGGCGCGCATGCTGACACACTGGATCAGATCGCTGGAAAATCCGCTTTTGTCACCACCACGTTGAAGTTCCTGAAAAGCAAACGCGCGGTGTCGGTCTACGCGAGCACCAAACCATATTGCCCTTCCGCATTTTGGTGGAGCGCGCGCCCTGCCGCCGATCGCGACGCCCGCAGAGGTTTCCAAAAGCAGATCACGCTACAAATAGGGGATTTGGCAACACAGACGCGATCACGGTATCTGGTACCAGAGCCATTGATAAGGCTGTGTCCTATGAAAATGGCGTCCGTTCTCAGTATACTGGTGCTAGATTTTCTGAACGCCAGTTTAGCGCGGTTGTTGATGGTCAACGGGTCAATGGTGTCGCAGATGATGTGACGATTATCGGTGGCAAACCGACTGCGGTTGAAGCTAAGTTCACCGAAAATTGGGCAACTTCCCCCCGTAATCCTGAAAGTTCTGTAGCGAATTTGCCCTTTGCTGTCGCAGAACGAAATCAGATGATTACTCAGGCTAGAAACTACTCGGCGGGTTTCCGAGGCGGTGCGGTTTATCATACAAACAGCACGGAACTGGCAACCCATTACAGTCGAGCTTTCAATGACGCTGGTATCACAAATTTCAAATTTGTGATCACGCCAACACAATAGGTTATGAACATGATCAAGATGTCAAAACTGGAAAAAGCCCTGGGTGGCAGGCTTGAAACCCAGGAAGAAAGGACTGTTGCAGGGTTAGATGACGATGAAAGCGTTAGCACTATCTATTTCGGTGTTCCAAACGGGAAATCAGCCAAGACGATTTTTAGAAAAATCACCAATTATACCAACCCACCTTTTGCGCAGTCTGGTGGTGCAACTGAAGTTGGTTGCATAATCTCTACCTCTTCTAGTCTTATATTCCATGCACTTGAAGTTCATGGCGACTTGGCTGGGTGGTCTGCGGACATTGCAGCTGGGGCTGCGGCGGAAAATATTCTGTTGGCGAAGGTTCAAAATGGTCTGTTACTTGTTCAAGATGGCCAGAGCTTCACCCTTGAAGATTGCCAAATTGCATTCATCTGATACTTTAGCATCTGTACGGTACAATTGCCCTATCTTCTCCACCTTCCTCTTCTTCCTGCACCAACCGTTGCAACGCCTCTGGCAAAGCAGACTACAGCGTAGCCACAAACGGTTTGGGCCAAAACGGCTGGGGTGCGGGCTATTTGGGCGAATACGCCATGGGCGCCGCATTTGTATTTGAAGTCGTGGCGACATTCTTGTTCGTCATTGTCATCCTTGGGGCAACTGGCGCAGGCGCTCCTGCCTCTATGGCGGGTCTGGCGATTGGCTTGGCGCTGGTCGTTATCCACTTGGTCGGCATCAACGTCACAGGTGTGTCGGTGAACCCTGCCCGTTCCATCGGACCTGCCTTGTTCGTTGGCGGCACTGCGTTGGGCCAACTTTGGCTGTTCATCGTCGCGCCGATCATTGGTGCCATTGCTGCGGGCTTGTTGTTCCGCTCAGGTCAGCTTGATAGCGCATAATCAAACCTTGGCCCCTCGCACAATTCAGCGTGCGGGGCCAAAACACGCAACCGGATTGTCATATCGGCGTTTTTTGGGCTAAAGCCTGTGGATGCAAACGCTTATCATCCACATGTCCAGCGCCACTGCCCGTGCGCAAAACGTGCAAACCCTGTGCGCAACACTTCCTGACCCACACGTGATCGAGGCAAGGACAGGCGCAGGACACACCGCATCACGCGGTGACGTGCACCACCCGACGTATCCTTTCGAGATGTCCTCAGGCGAGATTGGCTGCACCCTCAGTCACCGCGCATGTTGGCAACATATTCTCGATACCGGCGCGCAATACGCTTTGATCGTAGAGGATGATCTGAGTTTGGACCCTGCCGTTTGGCCTCACGTTCTGACCTTGATCCACGCCCATGCAAGCCCTGATCACTTTATCCGCATCCCGGCCAAAGCCCGTGAAACCAGTGCTCAGAACGTCGCGAATGACGGTCCGGCCACGCTTTTCCTTCCAAAAGTCATCGGACTGCAAACCGTGTGCCAAGTGGTTGGACGCAATGCGGCCCAACGTCTGCTGGATGCAACGGTCCAGATCGACCGCCCCATAGACACGTTCTTGCAGATGCACTGGGTCCACGGCCAGACCATCCATACGATCCTGCCCAACGGCGTGTCCGAGCTGACCGCAGAGCTGGGAGGGTCCACCATTCAAAAGAAAACCCGCACCAAAGGAAAATTGGCACGGGAGATCAATCGCTTTGTCTATCGGCGCGCCGTCAACAAACGGCCACAGCGCCCTTAGGTGGGGGCTTTGGTCGTGCGCAAATATGGCAGCACGGTTTCAAAGGCTCCGAACTTGGCCAATGCGTCCTCGTTTGAAACGGTTGGCGGGATAATAACGTCCTCGCCCGGCATCCAGTTTGCGGGTGTCGCGACGCCCTTTGACGACATCTGCAAACCGTCCAAAGCGCGCAAAACTTCCGCGAAGTTCCGGCCCACTGTCATCGGATAGGTCATGGACAGTTTCAGCTGTTTGTCAGGGCCAATAATGAACACAGAACGCACTGTTGCGCTGTGTGCAGGGGTACGGCCATCGGGTAGATATGCCTCCGCGGGCAGCATGTCGAAAGCTTTTGACACCTCTAGCCCCGTGTCGGCGATGATCGGGAACCCTGCTTTGGCACCTGCGACTTTCTCGATGTCGCCTTTCCATTTCTTGTGGTCCTCGACCCCGTCCACCGACACACCGATCACTTTGGTGCCGCGCTTGGCCCATTCATCCGCGAGTTGCGCAACGGCGCCAAACTCTGTGGTGCATACCGGTGTAAAATCCTTGGGGTGAGAAAACATGATCGCCCAGCTGTCCCCGATCCAGTCGTGCAACGTCAGTGTGCCGTGGTCGGTTTCGACCGTCATGTTCGGGATCGTGTCATTGATGCGCAGGGCCATGTGATGCCTCCATTGATGCCTATGATCCCATACATAAGACAACGTGACGTCCTTTGCACCCCATGCCTTGCCGATGCGGCATCAAGGTGACAAAGTGCCCCGCAAAGGGCCTGCGATCAGGCCAAATTGCATACAAACTAGGGAGCTTGAGCATGCTGGAGAAACGCGCGTTTTACATTAACGGGGAATGGGTCGAAAGCCAGGGCGGCACGGATCACAACGTCATTGATCCCTCCACCGAAGAGCCTTGTGCCGTTATCGCGTTGGGCACCCAAGCCGACGCTGATGCGGCTGTCGCTGCAGCCCGCGCAGCCTTTCCTGCGTGGATGGCCACGCCGGTAGAAGAGCGGATCGCGATGGTCTCGAAACTGTGCGACATCTATGAAGCACGGGCCGGCGAAATGGCCGAAGCTATGAGCGTCGAAATGGGCGCGCCGATTTCCATGTCCAAAACCTCCCAAGTGGGTGCGGGGTCATGGCACCTCAAGAACTTCATCGAAGCCGCCAAAGGGTTTGAATTCAACCGCCCCCTTGGCGATCACGCGCCCGGCGACCGGATCATCTACGAACCTGTTGGCGTCGCGGCCCTGATCACCCCGTGGAACTGGCCGATGAACCAGGTGACCCTCAAAGTCGGGGCCGCCGCGATTGCAGGCTGCACTATGGTTTTGAAACCCTCCGAGGAAAGCCCCCTGAATGCGGTCATCTTTGCGGAGATGATGGATGAGGCGGGTTTCCCTGCCGGTGTCTTCAACATGGTGCACGGCGACGGCGCTGGCGTTGGTACGGCGCTGTCCGGGCACAAAGACGTGGACATGGTCAGTTTCACCGGATCAACCCGCGCAGGTACGGCCATTTCCAAGAACGCCGCCGACACGCTCAAGCGCGTGCATTTGGAACTGGGTGGCAAAGGTGCCAACCTGATCTTTGACGATGCCGATGAAAAAGCCGTCAAGCGCGGTGTTTTGCATATGATGAACAACACGGGCCAGTCGTGCAACGCGCCAAGCCGGATGTTGGTACAACGCGGCGTCTATGACAAAGCGGTCGAAGAAGCCGCCGCAGTTGCAGAAAAAGTCACCGTCGGCCCCGCCTCCGAAGAAGGGCGTCACATCGGACCTGTTGTGAACGAATTGCAGTGGGGCAAGATTCAGGCGCTGATCGAAAAAGGTATCGCCGAGGGCGCAAAGCTGGTCGCAGGCGGCCCGGGTCGCCCCGAAGGGATGAACCGTGGTTTCTACGTCCGACCGACCGTGTTTGCCGATGTGAACAACGACATGACCATCGCCCGCGAGGAAATTTTTGGCCCCGTTCTGTCGATCATCCCGTTTGACACCGAAGCCGAAGCCGTCGCGATCGCCAACGACACGCCATATGGTCTGACAAATTACGTCCAGACCCAAGACAGCGCACGCGCCAACCGTTTGGCCACCCAACTGCGCTCGGGCATGGTCGAGATGAACGGCACCTCCCGCGCAGCCGGCTCCCCCTTTGGCGGTATGAAACAATCAGGCAACGGACGCGAAGGTGGCGTTTGGGGCTTGGAAGATTTCCTCGAAGTCAAAGCCGTGTCCGGTTGGGCTGCTGAGTAAAAAACAATGCGGCGGTGTGCCTGAACGCACCGCCGCCTTTTTGTATCAAGGATAACGTGACCAATGATCTACGCGCGTTTGCACGGCCGCTTGGGCAATCAGATGTTTCAATATGCGGCCGCACGTGGGTTGGCGGCCCGTTTGGGTGTGCCCTTCACGTTGGACACGCGCCGCGCGGAGCACAAAGGCGAAGGCGTTATGACCCGTGTGTTTGATCTGGATTGGGCCACGCCAGATGCCTTTCCACCTGCGCAACATGAACGCGCGTTGGCCTATGCAGCGTGGCGTGCCCTTGGTCGGTCCCCCAAGATTTACCGCGAAAAAGGCCTGGGGTTTAACCCCGCCTTTGAGGCCCTGCCCGATGACACCTACCTGCACGGCTACTGGCAGGTGGAGCGCTACTTCAAACACATCGAAGCAGAGGTGCGCGCCGCCTTTGTCCCGCGTTTCGAGATGTCGGCCCAAAACGCCGAGATGGCAGCCCGCATTGGTTCTGGCCCGTCCATTTCGCTCCATGTGCGGCGCGGTGACTATTTGACAGCCGTTGGTCACGGCCTGTGCGATCAGGCCTATTACGAGGCCGCTTTGGAAAAGGTTGCGCAGGGCATCGAAGCGCCCACAGTCTATGTGTTTTCCGACGATCCGCAGTGGGCCAAAGACAATCTGCCCCTGCCCTTTGAAAAGGTCGTTGTGGATTTCAACGGACCCGACACCGACTATGAGGACATGCGGCTGATGAGCCTGTGTGCCCATAACATCCTTGCCAATTCGTCTTTCAGCTGGTGGGGTGCCTGGTTGAACCAGAACCCCGACAAACGCGTGGCAGGTCCAAAGACGTGGTTCAGCGATCCCAAGCTGAACAACCCTGACATCCTGTTAGACGGCTGGTTGCGTGTCTAAAACGGGGCCTTGGCACGCACACGCATGGAATGTCCGGTCTGCGGATGTTTGAACCGTAATTCTTCGGCGTGCAGCATCATCCGCGGGTGATCCGCAATCGCCCCCGTCGCATAAAAGGGATCGCCCAAGATAGGGTGCCCAATCGCCAACATGTGAACACGCAACTGATGGGTGCGCCCTGTCTTGGGGGTCAAACGCAAGCGTGCGGTTTCCTCGTCCGATTTCAGAACACGCCATTCTGTCTGGGATGGTTTGCCCGTCTCATGGCACACCATCTGCAAAGGCCGGTTGGGCCAGTCCACGATGATCGGCAAATCCACGGTGCCGGTTTTCTCTGCTGGCACCCCTGCCACGCGGGCAACATAGGTTTTCTTGGTCTGGCGTTCGGCGAATTGTTGCGACAAATGGCGTTGGGCATGAGGGGTCAGGCCAAAGACCATAATCCCCGACGTGTCACGATCCAAACGGTGCACCAAGAGCGCGTCGGGAAAGGCGATTTGCAGGCGGGTGATCAGGCAATCCGCCAGATGCTCCCCGCGCCCGGGCACAGACAACAGCCCTTCGGGTTTGTCGACGACCACGATCTCTGCATCTTCGTGCAGGATGACCAAAGGGTCGGAAGGCGGATTATAGGGTGTTTGCATGACATTCGACCTTTCAGAAGCGGACAGAGGTTTCAACCCACCACGTGCGGGATGTGCCGCATTTGATCTAGTCACCCCGCCGCATCGCCTGAAACATGGGGATTGAATAGATCACCAACGCCAGCCAGATCATCGGAAACGCAATCATGCGGGCAATCCCGAATTCCTCTTTGAACACGAACACGGCGCACATCGCGATCATCGTTGGCGCAATGTATTGCATGATTGCAATCGTGGTGAGGCGCAGCCCCTTGGCCCCGTTTGCGTAGAACAGCAACGGGATTGCGGTCACAATTCCGCACCCCATCAACAGCCATGTGTCAGGGACTGATGTGAAGCTGAAAAAGGCCTGCTCTTGGGTCATGAGCCACCCCAAGTAGGCCAAAGCGGGCAGCAATAGGATCAAAACCTCCAACAAAAACCCTTGATTGGGGCCGATGGGCAGCTGTTTTTTCGCAAGCGCATAGAAGCCCCACGACACGGTCAACCCAAGCGACACCCAGGGCACGGACCCGTTGTGGACAGCCAGAACCAGAACCGCCGCAGCGGCCAGGGCCACGGCCACCAACTGCGACCGCGTCAAACGTTCACGCAAAATCAAAGCTCCAAGGGCCACACTGAACAGCGGATTTATGTAATACCCCAATGCGGCATCCAACGCGCGATCGCTCGCAATCGCCCAGACGTAAATGCCCCAGTTGATGGTGATCAATGCCGCTGAAATACACCCCATCATCAAGGTCTTGGGGGATTGCAGCGCTGTTTTCAGATCTCCTGTCCGCCTCATCAGCACCAGCAAAGCCCCCGCAATCGGAACCGACCAGATGACCCGATGCGCAACGACTTCGGCCGGCGGGATATGCGCGACCAACTTCATGTAAAGCGGCAGGAAGCCCCACATGATGTAGGCGCCCATTGCGAATCCGAACCCCTTGAGCGTGTCGCCAGAGGTGGCCTTGTGAGGGGACGGCATAGCGCGCTCCAATTCATTTGAGCCATGGGTAGCACCTTGCGGCTGCATGTCCAGTTGCAACCCACATTCCACGCGATGAACCACGTAGAAAGTAAAACTTTAGGTTGTAAATTTTTGCTTTTTGGTTGGGCAACGGTGCATGCTTGCGGCGGGTATAGGGTCTTTGAGGTGTTTGGTGAGAAACGTATTGATTGTGGATGACGACGATTTTTTCGGTCGTATGGTCATCAGGGCTTTGGTCAAGCTGGGGTGTGACTACACCTATTGTGCCGATGGCAAAGAATGTCTGGAGGTGGTCCGATCAGGCATGTTTAACTATGATCTCATCCTTATGGACATTCACATGCCCAATTTGATCGGGTCTGAAGCGACCTCTATCATCCGCACATTGTCCTCAAATCCGCTCCAGCATGTCCCAATCGTTGCATTGACCGGAGATGAAAGCTGGCAGGATCCCCAGCGCCCCAAACGTGCCGGGTTCACAGGCTTTTTGAACAAGCCACGCAACATGCAAGACTTACACATCGACATCAGCGCCGAGATCGCAGCCCTATATGATCCGCCGCTCCGGATGGTTGCAGACAGACGCTGACCCTGCGTTTGAATGCCCGCCAAAGCCACAAAAGACCTTGGCGCTTTTCACGATATGCTACGCTTTGACCCGCTCGGACTTGGGGTCATAAAACGGCTTTAACTGCGCTTCGGCTTTGACGCGCGTGCCCATCACATCAATCTCGAATGTGCTGTCGAGAAGCTCTGCCACGCTTTCGCCCTTGCACGGCACATAGCCCATCCCGATCGCCGCCCCAAGCTGGTGGCCATACCCGCCAGAGGACAGATACCCCACGTACTCTCCGTTCCGCAGGATCGGTTCGTTGTGATACAAAAGCGGCTCTGCATCAGTCAGTTTGAATTGAACCAAGCGTTGCTCCAGCCCTGTTTCGCGTTTGCGCAACACAGCGTCGCGCCCGATGAAGTCCGGCTTGTCGGTTTTCACCGCAAAGCCCAAGCCCGCTTCCAGCACGTGGTCCTCAGACGTGATGTCATGCCCGAAGTGGCGGAACCCTTTTTCCATGCGGCAGGTATCCATCATGTGCATCCCGCACAAGCGCATCCCAAAGTCGAAACCCGCATCCGCCAACGTTTCAAACACGTGGCTGCACATATTGGAAGAGACGTAGATTTCCCAACCCAATTCCCCCACGTAGGTCACGCGGTGCACCCGCGCGAGGCCCATGCCGATTTCGATGTCCTGAGCCGTCCCGAACGGGTTCACATCGTTGGTAAAGTCGTTGGGCGACACCGTTTGCAGCAACTCGCGCGATCGTGGCCCCATGATCGCCAGCACGCCTTCGCCCGACGTCACATCTGTGATCACCACGTTGAAATTGCCGCTATGACGGCGCATCCACGTTTGGTCTGCAAGGCGCGTTGCGGCAGGTGTGACCACCAGATAGCAGTTGGGCTCAATGCGGGTCACGGTCACGTCCGCCTCAATCCCTGCCGATGAATTCAGAAACTGGGTGTAGACGATTTTGCCCACAGGCACGTTGTAATCACCCCCGCCGACATAGTTCATAAAGGCCATCGCATCTGGCCCTTCAACGCGGATTTTCCCGAAGGAGGACATGTCATACATGCCCACGTTCTGGCGCACAGCCATGTGTTCTTCGCGTACGTTGTCAAAGAAGTTCTGACGCGACCAGCTGTACTCGTATTTCGCCTCTTGGGCTTCGCGCGCGAACCAGTTCGCACGTTCCCATCCTGCCAACTCGCCCATGACCGCGCCGCGTTCCATCAGGTGGTGGTGGAACGGAGTACGACGCACTCCACGCGCGGTGTCCTTTTGGCGAAACGGGAAGTGATCGGCATAAAGCAGCCCCAATGTCTCTTTGGAGCGCTCCTCCAGGTAGCGTTTGTTTCCCTGAAATGGCTGCATCCGGCTGATATCGACATCGCCCAGATCGAACGGCTTTTCGCCCGTATCCATCCACGCCGCCAGTGCCATCCCGGCCCCTCCCGCAGATTGAATTCCGATCGAGTTGAAACCCGCCGCAACCCAGAAATTGTCCATCTCGGGCGCGAGACCAAGGTGATAAGCGTCATCCGGTGTGAAGCTTTCAGGCCCGTTAAAGAAGGTGTGAATACCTGCCTCTGCCAGAATCGGCATACGGTCTACAGCTTTTTCAAGGATGGGTTCAAAATGGTCGAAGTCTTCTTGCAGTTGGTCGAATTCAAAGGTGTCGGGAATGCCATCCACCGCCCATGGTTTGGCGTTGGGTTCAAACGCTCCGAGCAGAATTTTGCCTGCGTCTTCTTTGTAATAGGCGTATTCGTCTGGAACGCGTAACACCGGAAGTTGTGTCAGGTTCGGGATATTTTCCGTAACGATGTAGAAGTGTTCGCAGGCCTGCAATGGCACGTTCACCCCGGCCATACGCCCGACTTCGTGGCCCCACATGCCGCCGCAGTTCACGACCATGTCCGCCGCTATGTGCCCGCTTGTGCCGTCCTCATGGGTCCAGTTCACGCCAGTGACCATGCGCCCGTCTTTGGTGATGTCTGTAACTTTGACCTTTTCCTTGACCAAAGCGCCGCGTTGACGGGCGCCTTTGGCCAAAGCCAGCGCGATGTTGGCAGGATCGCCTTGACCGTCCAGCGGCAGGTAAACCGCCCCTTTGATCCCCTCGAGGTTGATGTGCGGATACAGTTCCAGAACCCGTTCGTTCGAAATTTCCTCGACCTCGACACCAAACGCCCGCGCCATGCCCGCTTGGCGGTAGATTTCTTCGCGCCGCTCTTCGGTCAAGGCCACCGTGATCGAGCCGACGCGCTTGAACCCTGTCGCCACGCCTGTTTCTTCTTCGAGCGTTCCGTAAAGCTCTTGGGAGTATTTCGCCAATTTGGTCATGTTCGCCGTCGCACGCAATTGCGCGATCAAACCCGCTGCGTGCCATGTGGTGCCGGATGTCAGTTGCTTGCGCTCCAGCAACACCACGTCTTTCCACCCCAGTTTGGTCAGGTGGTAGGCCACGGAACAGCCAATAACACCGCCCCCGATGATAACGACGCGGGCTTTTTCAGGAAGTGCGGACATGGGCGTAAACCTCTTGGAATGTATCTTTTCTGGATGTGGCACATCTGCGCCAAGTGCGGCCCTTCAAAAGCGTCATGACTGACGCATTTGGACCGTTATCGGGCATGACCTGTCGCTTGTTTTGTCTGGCGAATGGCCGTCGGGGTCACCCCGAAGAAACTGCGGTACAGGCTGGAGAATCCATTGGGAAAGCCACACGCCATTCCTATCTCGCGGATTGTCAGGTTCGTGTTGAGCAGCAGGTTGTTTGCCCAGTTCAAACGCAGTTCACGGTAGTAGGTGTTTGGCGTGGTTTTAAGCCTGCGATGAAAGCGCCGCTCAAGGGAGCGCGATGACAAACCGACCCGCGCCACCAGTTCGGAGATGGGCAGCGGTTCTTCCATGTTGGTTTGCATCAGTTCGATGCACTGATCCAACTCGCGATCCCCTGTCATGGTCAACCGTTTGCTCCCGAAAGGTTGCAAGGTTTTGAAATCGCAGATTTTCTCGTGCAGCGGAATGTCGGCCAAGGTCATGACCCCTGCCGCCGACATGTGCGTGCCCACAAGGCTGAGTGTCAGATCAACCGCCGCCCCCATGCCGGCACACGTCACGATCCGCCCGTCATCGACTGCCAACGCATAGGTTCCCTCCCCGCCCGGATTACCGCGTTCGTGCAAAACGGCGCGGTTCTCCCAATGCGTGGTGTGGGCTCGGGCCCCTGACGGGTGCTCGCTGATGTAGCGGCTTGCTGCTTCGGACATCAGCACAACTTTGGCTTTGCGGTAGGTGTAGCGTGAAATCACCGGCCCCAACGACAGCTCGGGCGTGTCCGCATGGGAATTGCCAATCACAAACAGGTAGTCCGCATCCGGCCGGTCGCTGATCGTTTCAGTTTGTGCTCCCAAGCCGGAAAGCGACGCAATGTACCCCCCTTTGCGTGACAAAAACCGCCACTCGAACAAGGGTACAGGGTTGATCCGGTTGGCCATGCGCAGCACCTCGACAACGCCCGAAAGCTCGACCAGAACAAACCCGTCAGCAAGGATGATATCAACCTGCCAAGGGGTGCCCGTGGTCATGTAAGGGGCCGCGCGTGTCATTAGCGGTGTTCGGCAAAGCGGCGTGACAGCTCCGCGATGTGATCAGGACCGACCTCGCAGCATCCACCGATGATTGTGGCCCCTGCAGCGACCCATTTCTCGGCATGATCCGCATAGGCGGATGGCGTCAGATCGCGCCGCGCGGTCAGGGTATCAACCGTCGGCCTGGCTTCAAGAAACCCGTCAGAAATTTTTTCAAATCCATTGGCGTAGGCTCCGAATGGCAATCCTGCTTCTTTGATCACGTCGAGTGCTGCGGGAATAACTTCGGGGGTAGAGCAGTTCACCAAAATTGCCGCCGCCCCTGCCATCGCGACAGGCAAAACATCCGCAACCGGCTCACCAGAGCGCAATTTGGTGCCGTCGGTGTCATCAACCGTCATCGCCAGCCACACAGGCTTTCCGGTCCAAAGCGTGGCGTCCAGAATACATTGTGCATGATGCACTGATGCGACCGTCTCACCGATGAACAAGTCACACTGCGGTGCAAGTAAAGTTACGATTTCACGGTAAAGGCGCACAGCTTCGTCTGTGTCAGGGTGCAAATCAGGGCGGTATGAGGCCCCAAGTGGCCCGATAGACCCTGCAATCTGCGCTGATCCGCAATCTTTGATCTCGGCCAATGCCATCGCGTGCAAATCTGCAAAGCGGTCCTCAAACGGGGTTCCTGCCAACCGGTCGTGATGAATCGCATAGGTGTTGCTTGTCGCGATCTGCGCCCCTGCTTGGGCAAAATCGCGGTGCACTGCGGCAACCAGACCGGGCTCGTCCTTCATCACTTGGGTTGACCACAACGGGGTCGGAGCCCCTTTGGCGCGCCGGATCAATTCCTGGCCCATGCCGCCGTCTAGAATAGTAATTGTCAAAGCATGACCTCTCTGTCGTTCGTCATTTCATCGCCTCGCTGCGTATCCTGATTACGCTCAACACTGATTGGTGAAAATCTTGTAAAAAGACCTCACCCCAAAGGCTCAGATAGCCATTGACCGGTGTGGTCAGGGAATACTGTGTCTCTAGCGTCAGAACCGTGTCGCCATTGGGCATTGTGTCCAGATTATAAGATCCCGATTGTATATTCACGATCCCTCCTTGCGGCGACACATGCGGGTCAAACGCCTTGAGGGCGTCCATGTCCTCAAACACAAAGTCCCATGACAGGCGTTCGTTCTTCACAACATCCGTGATGTGTTCCTGAAACTGAACGCCGTCTGTCCATCGCAACTGTCGCACCGTGCCGGTCACCACCGCATCAATCGGCAAGGGCGTGTGCAGAATGTTGTGCGACGCCGTCCAGACCCGTTCCCGAGGCTGGATTTCAGCAATTTCATAGGTGTTGGCCCACACCACGTCTGCGGGGGCCGCAATCACCATTCGGGTCACAACCCGCACATCGGCTTTGGGGAAGTCGAATTGTGCGACCACAGGCACCGCCAACAAGGGCAGCATCAACAACGACACGTGCAACGTGCCGCTGTGCGCCTGCACAAGCGCACGGCGCAACAGCGCCCGCATCCCGACCTGCCCCAACAGCATCAAGATCGTGAAGATCGGCAGCAGGATCACGATGCAAATCAGTGTCTCGAACTGGGCGATGAGCAAGCCGGCACACAGGACGCCGACAGGGATCATCCCCCATCCCAGAACTTTGGCCAATGACACCCGCAGTGCAGGGTCCAGCACAAGCTGGACCGCACTGCCATATGCCAAAGGAAAGACCGTCAGCAAAACAAGGCTGACGGCCGTAACGGCATGAGCGCCAAGAAGATAAAGCAGGGCATAGACAACGCCGCAATAGGCAAAGGCAAAGCAAAGCCTGATGGCGATGCTTTGCTTTTGAACCCACGCGATCATGCGCGGATGCGGTCGTTCGCTGGATCCCACAGGGGCTGGTCTTCTTGCACCACAGCTTTGCATCGCGCGCCAAAGATCTCGATCTCAAGCTCGGTGCCCGGCGTTGCAAGTTCTGTTTTGACCACGCCCAATGCGATGGACTTGTTGACGCGGAACCCCCAATCACCTGACGTGGTTTCGCCCACAACTTCGTCACCGTTCCAGACCGTCGACATGTAAGGTGCATCTGCGAAAGGCGCGTCCACGGTCATGGTCACAAAGGCCTTTTTCACCCCTTGTTGTTTCTCCGCCAGCAAGGCTGCCTTTCCGGGGAAATCCTGAGGTTTGTCAAAACGGATGAACCGCTCCATCCCACCCTCAAGCAACGTGTAGTCGGTGGATAGGTCACCCTTCCAAGTGCGGTACCCTTTTTCGATGCGCATAGAGTTTAGAGCATACATTCCAAAGGGCGTCGCACCCGCCGCACGGATCGCGTCATAGGCGGCTTTGCTGTCCTCGAACGAAGTGTGCACTTCCCAGCCCAGCTCCCCACAAAAGGAAATCCGCATAAGCTTGCAAGGTTTGCCTGCGATGGTCGCATCCTGAAGCGTCAACCAACCCGCGGTTAGATCTGCCCCTTCAACGAGCCCGGCCAGCACGTCACGCGATTGCACCCCTGTGACAAGGGCCGTGGACCAGTCCCGCGTGATGTCGGTCAAGGTCAGGGAACCGTCCGCAGGCATCCGGCCTTTGAGGAATTCAAAATCATGCCACTGCGCAACGGCGGCGGTCATAATCCAGAAATCATCCTCGGCCCAGCGGATGATGGTGACTTCGGTCACAATGCGCCCACGGCTGTCTGTGAAATACCCAAGGTTCATACGCCCCGCTTTGGGCAATGCGCCGGCGATCTGGCCACGCAGCCATTCCGCGGCGCCATCCCCAGTCAAGGTATAGCGCGAGAAACCGGGCATATCGAGAACACCAGTTCCGTTTGTGCAGGCCTCGACTTCTTCGGCGACGCGGGTTTTCCATGGCCCTTCGCGGGTCCATGTCTCAGCGGCCTCAAGTGACGTGTCATCCCCGTCTTTGGCAAACCAGTTGGCGCGCTCCCAGCCGTTATAGGCGCCCATTTGCGCACCCGATGCGAGCAACGTGGCGTGGTTTGGTGACAGTTTTTTGTCACGCCCCGCAGGCCATTCATAGTGCGGGTAGTGCATCGCGTATTCATGGCCATACGTTTCGAGCGCTTTGGACAGGCAATAATCGTGGTCTGCATAATCCGTGTAGCGGCGGGGATCGACAGCCCACATATCCAACTCGGTTTCGCCGTGCATGATCCACTCCGCCAGACACTTGCCAGCGCCGCCACCTTGAGCAATCCCAAAGGTAAAGCTGTGCGCTTCAAAAGCGTTTGGCACACCCGGCATCGGTCCGATCATGGGCAACCCATCGGGCGCATAAGGGATCGGGCCGTTGATGTTGCGGCCAATGCCAGCAGTCCCGAGGGCAGGCACACGTTCCATCGCGTCTTCGATGTAGAACTCAAGACGATCTAAATCATCAGGGTAAAGCTGGAAGCTGAAGTCTTCCGGCATCGGGTCTTCAGGTTTGACCCAAGCAGCCTGACAGTTGCGCTCGTAGGGTCCAAGGTTCAAGCCGTTTTTATCCTGACGCAAGTAGTAGCTGATATCCACGTCGCGGATCATTGGCATTTTGCGCCCTTGCTCTTTGGTCCATGCCGCCAATTCAGGAATTTCTTCGGTCAGGAAATACTGGTGGGACATGACCACCATTGGCACGGTGCGTCCGCCATATGGCTTGAACATTTCGCCGACGCGTTGAGCATAATAACCAGCGCAGTTGGCGACTTTCTCGCAGCGAATATCCCCTTTTTCGGTCTTAACGATCCACTCGTCGCCATCCCGTTCGATGCCTGTAACGGAGCAGAAACGCTCGATACGCCCGCCTGCTTCGCGGGCGCCTTTGGCCAGTGCTTGGGTCAGTTGAGCCGGATCAATATCCCCGTCAAGTGGATCCCAGAGCCCACCTGCCAAATCATGGATGTCCATGAACGGGTTGTGCTCTTTAAGTTCTTCAGGCGTACAAATGTCCATTTCCAGACCTTGATAGCGCCCCATGCCCGCGACGCGTTCAAACTCTTGCATCCGCTCTTTGGTATGCGCCAGACGTAGCGCACCTGTAACGTGGTAATTCATCGGATAATCAACATCATCCGCCAACGTGCGATACATCTCGAGTGAGTAGCGCTGCATGTTCATCACAGCCCAAGAGCCTGCAAAATTCGGACAGTTGCCTGCAGCGTGCCAAGTGGAGCCAGCGGTCAACTCGTTCTTCTCCAAAAGAACGCAGTCTTTGTAGCCCGCTTTGGCCAGGTGATAGAGGGCCGATGTCCCGACCACGCCGCCGCCGATGATGACCACGCGGGCCGTTGTTGGAAAATCACTCATGTGTCTTGCTCCCTAGGCGGATCTGCGTCCGCAATTGTATAATAGTCCCCCTTGTCCGCCGTAAAAATATGGCGATGAAGGGTCAGTCCGGTGGGTCCGTCGATGGCCCCCAACGAAAAGCTCATTTTGTCCTCGTCGTTGTGCTTCCAGAACAAAAAGCACCCGCACGTCGGGCAAAATCCTCGTTTGGCGTTTGGGCTGCTGTCAAACCAGCACACCTCGCCTGTGATCTTGAAATCTGTGACAGGCATATGCCCGGAAGCCCAATGATGTCCTGTTTGTTTGCGACATTGGCCACAGTGGCAAGCCGTGGCCTGCACAGGTTGCGCCACGCTAAAGGTCACGCTTTTGCAATTGCAGCCTCCTGTCAGCATCACAGCCTCACCGGTGTTGTTGTGGCGCCTAAAAGCACTCCGTAGATGATAAAGCACGCCCCCATGCCGCGACGCACCCATGTGTTGAACACCGCCCCCAAAGCCGCGCGGCCAAGCCCGGCGCCCAAGCCCGTGTAGGTCAGGTAACTCAGTGCAGTGAGCGTCAAAGCGGTGGGCACGATCACCCACATCTGCGTGCCAATCGGGACGTCAGGTTGCACAAACTGCGAGAATGCGGCCAAGTATCCAGCGACTGATTTCGGGTTGATAACAGCGATGGCCAAAGCGTTCATATAGATCGACCCCGCCTTGGCTTTGACCACTGGCGCGGGCTTGGTCGCGTTCATCCATCCCCGCACGCCCAGAAAAATCAGAAACCCTGCGCCAATGATCTTGGCCACAAAAAACCCAGTCGGAGAGGCCGCGATCAACGTCGTCACCCCCGCCGCACTCAGCGCCAGAAACAAGCTGGCCTGCGTCAGGATCGCAAGCACCCCGACAAGGCTCCGACGAAACCCCAGCGTCATCCCGTTGGAAATACAATTGACTGCATTTGGCCCCGGGGTCGTGACAAACACGGCCCAGAACAGTGCGAATATGATCCAGCTTTCAAATGACATCAGTACACCGGAGGCGCGATGACCCAGACCGCAACGGCCGGTTCATCATAGGGGTTCAACCAACGAAACGGCTCCCCTTTGATCCGGAAGCTGTCCCCCGGAAAAATGTGAAACAGCTTCCCGTCAATATCGAGGTCAAGCTTGCCCGAAATCAAATATCCCACCTCTTGAGTCGGCCGCATCACGGGCTTGGCAATGTCGCTATGTGGCTCAAAGGTGGAGTGCACCATTTCGAAATCATCGGTCAGATCAGGCGAGAGCAACTCTTCGACCAAACCCGCAGTGTGCGACCCCATCGGGCGGCGCGTGCCTTTGCGCACCACGTAACCCACCTCATGCGCAGGTGCCGCTTCATGCCGGAACAGCATCGACATGGGCACTTTGAGCAGGCCCGCAATTTCGCGCAGATCCCCGATTGACGGGTCGGACATATCGCGTTCCACCTGGCTCAGCCAGCCTACAGACCGCCCCAACCCTTCCGCCATATCGATCAGCGTCAGCCCACGCGATTTGCGCAGGGCTCGCAGGTCCGCCCCAAGCGTCTCGGGTTTGTCAGGGGTCGATTGCAGCATCGCAAAGTCATCCGTGAAATTATCAACTTGAATTTCACGGTTCCATGAGCCCTTATGAAAAATCAAGCCTTAATTTCATCAATGGCTATTTTGCATGCAAAAAACTGTCCTTGAGGATCTGCTCCAGCGCATTGGCATCTTTGGGCGTGAACGCGTCAGGCAGGTTGCTATCAAGGTCGAACACCCCCAAAAGTTGCCTTTTTCCATTCCAAACCGGCAAAACAAGCTCAGAGCGTGTGGAACTGGCGCAAGCAATATGCCCTTCAAATACTTCGACGTCCGGCACAAGCTGGACCTGCCCTGTTCGGGCCGCCGCCCCGCAAACCCCGCGCGAAAAAGGAATCACCAAGCATCCATGCCCGCCCTGATACGGCCCGATTTTCATCAACTCCGGTTCCACCACACGGTAAAACCCCGTCCAGTCAAACCGCGCATCACTGCTGTGCACTTCGCAAGCGATTGTGGCCATCAACGCAACCGTGTCGGTTTCACCTTCCACCAAAGCCGCAATATTTTTGCCAAGTACTTCGTAGTCAACTTTCACCGCGCATATCCTTGTTGTCGTGCCGCCAAACCGATTAGTCCCGCTCAATCGCAATGGCTGTACCTTCGCCACCACCGATACAAATTGCAGCGATTCCGCGTTTGAGGCCGCGTTTTTCCAGCGCATTCAAAAGCGTGACGATAATGCGGGCACCCGATGCCCCGATAGGATGCCCCAGCGCGCAGGCCCCGCCGTTCACATTCACCACGTCGTGGCTGATCCCCATTTCACGCATGAAGGCCAACGGAACGACCGCAAAAGCCTCGTTCACTTCCCACAGGTCAACGTCTTGGGTTTGCCACCCCAGCTTGGCCAGAAGTTTTTGCGCAGCAGGCACTGGAGCCGTCGTGAACAATCCCGGCGCCTGGGCATGGCTCGCATGACCTTTGACCCGGGCGCGTACCTGAAGTCCCTGCGCATCAGCGGCCTCTTGAGACGCAAGCACCAATGCCGCCGCGCCGTCCGATATTGACGATGCGTTCGCCGCAGTGACCGTTCCCCCCTCCCGAAAGGCGGGTTTAAGCAGTGGAATTTTGTCCGGACGCGCCGAAGCGGGTTGCTCGTCTTGCGCAATGGTCACTGTCCCTTTGCGGGTTTTGATGTCCATCGGCGTGATTTCATCCGCAAAAGTACCCGCGCTCTGGGCTTCAAGAGCACGAGACAAGGACCCCAGCGCGTATTCATCCTGAACGGCGCGTGTGAACTGGAATGTCTCGGCACAGTCTTCGGCGAAAGTGCCCATCAAGCGGCCTTTGTCATAGGCATCCTCGAGCCCGTCAAGGAACATATGGTCGATCACTGCACCGTGGCCCAAACGCGCACCACCGCGCATTTTATCCAATAGGTAGGGAGCATTCGTCATGCTCTCCATTCCGCCTGCGACAACCACATCCGATTGTCCCAACGCGATTTGGTCAAAAGCGATCATCGCCGCTTTCATGCCAGAGCCACACATTTTGTTAAGAGTCGTGGCTGGAACATCTTCGCCAAGCCCCGCTTTGAAACCCGCTTGGCGCGCCGGGGCTTGCCCTTGTCCGGCTGGCAAAACGCACCCCATCAGAACCTCGTTCGCACTGTTGGCTCCTGCCCCGTTGAGCGCAGCGCGGATCGCGGCCCCCCCGAGATCTGCCGCCGTCAAATCGCTTAGCGCTCCTTGAAAGCCGCCCATCGCGGTGCGGGAAGCTCCCGCAATTACTACATCTTTCATCACAAGGACCTTTCCTGAAATTGGACACCGATTGGTAAGACTTACACCTTAAGTAAAACACTGACCCGCAGGACAACAGGCATAAATCTATGGAACTCTCGACCAAAACAGAAGACTCTTTCAGAATTGTGTCCGTGCAGGACACCCGTATCGACGCTGCTGTCGCAATCGAATTCAAGGATGCGATGCGGCAGCAAACAGACGACGGACCGGATATCGTGATCCTTGATCTCAGTCAGGTGCAATTCATTGACTCCAGCGGTCTGGGCGCGATCGTCGCCTCAATGAAATACATGGGGGCCGACCGGACTCTGGCGTTGGCAGGGCTTACCCCAACGGTGGAGAAAGTATTTCGACTGACCCGCATGGATTCAGTTTTTAGCCTGTTTTCCACGCTTGATGGCGCAGTAGAAGAATTTCGCGCGTGATTATGGTCACGCCAGAGAGTATCCAGATGCCCTACCACAACCAGCCAGCCAGATTTGAAGTTTCTGTTGAAACAGGTGCTATGGCGGTCCGGCACGCGCTTGACAAGCTCATGAGCCGTCTTGAGCCCCTAAAACTTGAAATCGAAGAGTCAGGAACCGTGGAGTTGGTGATTGCAGAAGCCCTGAACAATGTTGTCGAACACGGCTACCCTGATCCCAACGAGTATGGTCTGATCCATATTTTGTGTTCTCAAGAACATAACGGCCTGCGATTTGAAATCAAAGACAAAGGGAGACCAATGCCGAATGGGCAGCCCCCTTTTGGCTTTGCGCCCGACGTGACGGTGGCACTCGACGACCTGCCGGAGGGTGGTTTTGGTTGGTTCTTGATCAAAGATTTAGCGCGGGATGTGAGTTACGAACGTCAAGGCAACGAAAACCATCTGACACTTCGTATTTCGGTGGGATTGAGCTGAGGCACTTTGGACGCTGCATTTTTCGCGCCTGCCGAATGTCTTTTTTAATCCCGCCTTGGGTGTCACCGCAAAAGAACCACCACTTCTCCACATTGTTGCCCAAATCTGACGGCATACAAGGACCTGTAGCTGCATATGGCTTCCCTTGGTACCGCGTTTGATAGCCCCCACCCAGTGCGCGGTGCCAAGGAACTAACCTCCACCCATGAACTGACCAACAGTGGACATCCCGTTCAAGCCGTTTAGGTTGCGCGTGACACACTGACAAAAGGCTCATTCCATGCGCGACTTCCACCTCCCCGGCCGCTCCGCTGTTTTCGCAACCAACGGCATGTGCGCGACGTCGCATCCGCTGGCGGCGCAAACTGCAATCGATATTCTTCAGCGCGGCGGAAATGCAATGGATGCAGCTGTCGCAGGCGCCGTGCTCTTGGGAATTTGCGAACCACAGATGACAGGTATCGGAGGGGATTGTTTTGTCCTTTTCTCTCCTGCGGGATCAGATGAAATCCATGCGATCAACGGATCGGGTCGCGCACCGGATGCCTTGAACGCAGCACTACTGAGAGCCAAAGGCGAAACGACCGTGCCCATTCACAGCGCGGATGCCGTAACCATTCCTGGCGCAATTGATGCGTTTTGCACCCTATCCGAAAACCACGGCAAACTTGGCCTCGATGCGTTGCTGGCTCCATCCATTCACTATGCCGAAGCTGGCGTCCCTGTCGCACCGCGCGTTGCATTTGACTGGGCCAACGATGCTGACACGCTCCAAGGGGCCGCGCGCGCAATTTATCTGAACAACGGTACGGCTCCCAAAGCCGGCGAACTTTTTCGCTGCGCAGGTCAGGCCGAGGTGCTGAAGCGCATCGCAGCGCAGGGCCGTGACGGGTTTTACACCGGCGAAGTGGCCGAAGACATGGTCACAAGCCTGAACTCTTTTGGCGGCGTTCACACTTTGCACGATTTCGCCAAAGCCGCTTGTGATGAGACGACACCGGTGTCCGGTCCTTACAAGGATATCGAAGTGGTCGAGCATCCGCCAAACGGGCAAGGCACCACCGCGCTTTTGATGCTGAATATTCTCAACCATTTCGACATCAAGTCAATGGAACCGCTTGGTGCACAGCGCGCGCACATTGAAGCGGAAGCCGCCAAACTGGCCTATGATGCCCGCAACCGTTTTATTGCCGACGCTGACTTTGCTGGCCGCGCTGATGTCATGACCTCTCCCGAAACCGCCGCGAAGCTGGCCGCTTTGATTGATCCCAAAACAGCAATGAAGGCCGCAGCGCCCCTGACGGAAGCCGTCCACAAGGACACAATTTACATCACGGTTGTGGACCGCGATGGCATGTCTGTGTCTTTGATCTATTCGATTTTCCACGGCTTCGGTTCAGGAATCGCCTCGGACAAATTTGGCATTCTGATGCAAAATCGCGGGGCAGGCTTTACATTGGAAGAAGGTCACCCCAATGAACTTAAGGGCGGTAAACGTCCGATGCATACGATTATTCCCGGAATGATCCGCGAAAACGGAAAACCCACCGTGCCGTTTGGCGTGATGGGCGGGGCGTATCAACCCAATGGGCATGCCCGACTTGCCTCAAACATCGTTGATTTCGGCATGGATCTGCAAAGCGCCATTGATGCGCCGCGTGCCTTTAGCGACGCAGGAGACATGAAAGTCGAACGAGGCTATTCTGATGCGGTGCGCCAAGAGCTCAGCGATATGGGGCATGCCGTGAGTGTTCCCGACACTGCCATCGGTGGGGCACAGGCCATCCGGATCAGAGCAGACGGCGTTTTGGAAGGCGCAAGTGATCCGCGTAAAGACGGTATCGCACTGGGGTATTAATATATATTTCAAGGCGTTGGGTGAAAATCCCGCGCCTTAGTTCAGTTGGAACTGCAGTGGATAGGAACCGTCCTGAAACGGACCAAACAGGTCCGGAATGTCAGGATGGTCAACAGGTTCGCCTGAATAATCAGCGATCAGGTTTTGCTCCGAGACATAGGCCACGTAATAGCTTTGGTCGTTTTCAGCCAACAAATGATAGAACGGCTGGTCCTTGATCGGACGGCTTTCTTCGGGAATGGCTTCATACCATTCATCCGAATTCGAAAACTCGGGGTCCACGTCAAAAATCACCCCTCGAAAGGGGTGCTTCTTGTGGCGCACGACTTGGCCAAGATGATATTTTGCACGTGTGTTTAGCATAACATTGCAGCCCCTAACGCTCGTTAGTAAACGTTGCAAGGGGGCAATGTCCAATCGTTGGATTGCATTTTCAGGAAACAGTTTGTGAACCTTACCTTAACAGTGCTCGAAATCACCGCCCCGGTTTTCCTATTGGCGGCCGTAGGATTTGCGTGGGTGACCTTTGGAATTGAGTATCGCATTCAATTCGTCACCCGTATGGCGATGACTTTGGCAGTGCCGTGTTTAATTTTTGTGTCCTTGATGCAGACCGAAATGGACCCGACGGCCCTCACCCAGCTCTCCCTTGCCACGATTTTGGCCTATGTTGGGGTCACTGCGGTCACATGGGCGCTGACACTCGGGTTGGGTCTGGACCGGCGCACCTACCTCGCGCCTTTGATCTTTGGCAACACCGGCAACCTTGGCCTGCCTTTGGCGTTGTTCGCTTTCGGGGATGTGGGGCTGAGCAACGCGATCGTGGTCTTTGCGATCATGGCGGTGTTGTCGTTCACGTTCGGGATCTGGCTGGTTTCAGGCAGCGGGTCTCCGTCCAAGGTTTTGGGCGAACCGATGGTCGCCGCAACTCTGCTCGGAGCATTGTTCTTGTGGCAGGGCTGGGAAACCCCGACCTTTGTCACCAACACATTGTCGTTGATCGGGCAAATGGCGATTCCGTTGATGTTGATCACACTCGGGGTGGCCGTTGCCCGCCTTACCCCTCAAGGGATATTGCGCGCGGCCGCATTGTCCTTTGTGAAACTGCTGATTTGCACGGGGATTGCGTGGGTCACTGCCCGGTATTTCACCCTGGATCGCGTCGCCTTTGGGGTGCTGGTTTTGCAAATCGCCACACCTGTCGCCGTGACGTCGTATTTGTTGGCTGAAAAATACGGCGCGGACGCAGATTCTGTGGCAGGACTGGTTGTGGTGTCCACACTGATGTCCGTTGGCGCGCTTCCGCTCATTTTAGCGCTTGTTCTGTAGAAAACGTGATTTCACAAACCCACAAAACAGGTTAAACTCCCCTTAATAATCGCCAAAAAGGCGAAGCTAAATGAGGCAAGAGGCAAATGAGCAAAACTCTTGGCGCGATAATGTTGGTACTGGCGCTTGCGTCATGCTCTGGCGGTGGGTCTGGAAAGGCCCCGCGAGAGCTTGATAACGCATGTTCCATTCTTCAACAGCGCCCCGGATATCTAAGCGCGTTTCGCGCGGCAGAACGCAAATGGGGTGTGCCTGTGCACGTCCAGATGGCGACGATCTATCAAGAAAGCAAATTTATCAGCAACGCGCGGACGCCGTTTCGCTATGCAGCGGGTGTCATTCCGATGGGACGGCAATCCAGTGCATACGGCTATTCCCAAGCCCTCGACGGCACGTGGAAGGAATACCAGCGCGACCAACGCAAGTTTTCCGCAAAGCGCGACCGCATTCGCGATGCGACGGATTTCATGGGCTGGTACATGACCACCACGCAAAAGCGCAACGGCATTCCGTTGACGGACGCCCGCAACCAGTATCTGGCCTATCACGAAGGGCACACAGGATACGCGCGCGGCAACTACAACAAAAAGCCGTGGCTGGTGCGTGTCTCTGGCGAAGTCGGAGCCCGCTCCAACATTTATCGCCAGCAGATTTCCTCATGTAACGTGCGTCGTTGACCCGCCCCCTTTGACACTTGAGAGCGTGACTTAACGGTTCACGCTCTCATTGATCCGTTTGGGGTCAAAAATACGGTTGGGCAAAGAGCCTCCAACTTTCAATTCCCCAAGAACAACAGTTGTTGAACCGCCCGATGAGTCGTTGATGACCCATTGGCGCAACTGCACTGGATCATTGGTAAATTTCATCTGGATTTGACCCGCGTCTGCGTTCTCGGGATCTTGGGCTGTCACGATCGTGACGATCCCGTCGTAACTGTGCCCCGTCACCATTTTGGCCTGCCCAAGGTCCACGTTGCGGGCCAGAATGATCGACAATGGCGTGCGTTTCAGCGGATATGTTTCGGCAGGTTGGTTCGACTTTGTGTCGTCAATCACCACAGCCCCGTTGCTGGCCAACACGATTGCGCTGTCCGGCGCGTTATACTCGAACCGCATCCGACCCGGGCGCTTGATAAAGATTTTGCCGCTGCTGATCGTCCCGTCATCGTTGATTTGTGTAAAATCACCCTCGGCCGTCTTGAGCTGGTTCAGGTAATTTGACAAACCGTTCAACGAAATCTTGTCAGCGCTGGCGCCGCTGGCGGTGCAGATCACAGCGGCGGTGGCCAATGCTTTGAATACGTAACTCATATGATGGTCCTACTCGGTCTCTTGTTACAACCGATATAGGGGCTTGGCCGTTGTTATGCGATATCAAAACAAAAATGCGCGCCAAAACAGCTGTTTGACGCGCATTTGTACACCGTTTTTGGGTAGGGCTACTGTTGCTCGGGCACCAGAATGTCGCGTTTGCCCACGTGGTTGGCAGCCGATACCAGTCCTTGATCTTCCATCTGCTCCACAAGGCGCGCAGCTTTGTTGTAGCCGATCGCCAATTTGCGTTGGATGTAGCTAGTGGAACATTTGCGATCCTTGATCACAACGGCCACCGCTTGATCGTATAGCGCGTCCTCACCGTCCGTATTTCCACCAAGCCCGAGGACCTGATCGATGCTGCTTTCCTTGTCCTCATCCGGACCGTCAAGAACGCCCGACACATAGTCCGGCACGCCGTAAGCCTTGAGGTGGTTGACGATCTCTTCAACTTCTTCATCGGACACAAACGGGCCGTGGCAGCGTGTGATTTTGGCACCGCCCGCCATGTACAGCATGTCACCCATGCCCAAAAGCTGCTCGGCGCCCATCTCTCCCAAAATCGTACGGCTGTCGATTTTTGACGTCACCTGGAAAGAGATCCGTGTCGGGAAGTTCGCCTTGATCGTGCCGGTGATGACGTCAACGGATGGACGTTGTGTCGCCATGATCAAGTGGATACCAGAGGCACGCGCCATTTGTGCCAAACGCTGGATACAAGCTTCGATCTCTTTGCCTGCAACCATCATCAGGTCCGCCATTTCGTCCACAATCACCACGATATAGGGCAGCGCGACGGGTTGGATTTCTTCGGTCTCGAACACTGGCTCGCCTGTGTCGTCATCAAATCCGGTTTGCACGGTGCGGCTGAACATTTCGCCTTTGGCCAAGGCCTCTTTGACACGGCCATTGTAGCCGTCGATGTTGCGCACACCCATTTTGGACATCTTGCGATAGCGCTCTTCCATCTCGCCCACGGTCCACTTCAGGGCCACAACCGCCTTTTTTGGATCGGTGACAACAGGGGACAGAAGATGCGGAATACCGTCATAAACGGACAGTTCCAACATCTTGGGATCGATCATGATCAGGCGGCATTCTTCTGGCGTCAACTTGTACAGCAACGACAGGATCATCGTGTTGATGGCCACGGATTTACCCGAACCGGTCGTGCCCGCGATCAGCAGGTGAGGCATCTTGGCAAGGTTGGCGACAATGCTGTCCCCGCCAATATCTTTGCCCAAGGCCAACGGCAGCTTCATATTGCTATCGCCAAAATCACGCGCCGACAGAATTTCACGCAGCACAACTTTTTCGCGGTTCTCGTTTGGCAATTCGATGCCAATCACAGAGCGACCGGGAACGGTGGACACCCGCGCAGACAATGCGGCCATGGAGCGGGCGATATCGTCCGCCAACCCGATGACGCGCGACGCTTTGAGGCCCGGCGCGGGTTCAAGTTCATACATCGTCACAACAGGGCCCGGACGAACCGCGACGATTTCGCCTTTGACGCCGTAGTCATCCAGCACGCTTTCCAACATACGCGCGTTTTCTTCGAGTGCATCATCGCTCAGGTGATGGCGTGTGACCGTGTCGGGGCTTTCGAGCAGCGACAATGGCGGCAATTCAAAACCGGGGTGGGATTCTTCAAAGGACAGTTGCGGTTGCGCCTCTGCTTTGGCACGGGTGCTGGGCTGAACGGGTTTGCGAATGACCTGCTCGACCACTCGGCGGGGTTCGGCCACGGGGATGCTCGGTGCAGATGGGGCAGGGGCAGGTTGCAACGGCAAAGGCTCAACCACGGGGGCTGCAAAATCTTCCAAAACTTCAGGCGCGTCCATCATTGGCGCGGCCGGGATGTCGGCGCGCGGCGCAACCAACGGCGGCTCACTGCGCAATGGCGCTGCGGCAGCCGTCAATGGCGGCTCGGGGGGCAACTCGACTGGCGCGGGATCAGTGTTCAGAACCAGCGGAGCCGGACCACGTCCACGCCCTTTGGTCAACGGAGCGACCGAGCTGACTTGAACAGACGGGCTTTGACGCACACGCGATTTGATCACATCGGTGATCTTGGCCTTGATACGCGCATCGCTGGGCGCGCCGTCAATATGCACGTCGCAATAGGTCTCGACCAACTCGGGTTCAGGCATGTCCTCCGGCACAGGGTCGGCCTGTTTGATCAAGGATGGCATGCGGGACAAAAGGCCCCCTTTGGGTTCGGCGGGTTCCATCCACGGCTCAGGCGCATCTGCAACAGGCACGGCTGGCGCGCTCACATATGGATCAGGCGCGTCCATCTGCGGGTGCAATGCAGCATAAGCCGCAGCGTCTTCCGCTTCCTGCGCCTGACGGGCGCGGCGCTCTGCGGTGCGCGCCTGCATATCACGTGCGGCATGAACCGCATTGCTGGCCCCCTTGCCAAGGAGCGTCATCAAACCTGCGTATAAAATCACGACGCCCAGCAACAAAAACCGGCCGCCGCGCCGCAGTTCGGAGCGTGTAAAGCCCAACACAAACGCGCTCATCGCGATCACCGCAACCGCCATGATCAAAGCCATCAACTTCAAGGCAAACGCAGAGCCGATTGGCAATACAGTGAGCATAAAGCCCATCACTGTGTAGCCAAACATGCCGCCCAACCCAAAACTATGGGTCTGCGACCATGCCGCGCCTGGTTGAAGGGTTTCCGCATAGATGGCGAGCAAAGCAATCCCGATGGGGGCAAAAATCAAACGGCCAAGCGCCCGCTCTGTTCCCCAATGCAAGACAAAGCGCAGGCCCCACACCATAAGAACAATCGCGATCGCCCACGCCCCGAGACCCACAACCATCATCAAAGGAGCGGCAATGGATGCGCCCGACCGGCCCAACCAGTTTTGCACCTGCGCGTCAGTGGACACCAGCCAGTTCGGATCATCAGGCGTATAGCTTCCCACCATTGCCGCACACAAAAGACCCAGGACAATCAGCGAAATGCCAATCAGCTCTTTGCTGCGCTTTTCAATCGCTGCCTGCATGTTGCTGTCCAGAAGCGGATCGCGTCCACGTGTCTGATATGCCATTGTTGTTCCTCGCGCTTTTCGTTCTTATTGCGGATAAAGACAGTCTACGGATGGCTTCCAACCCGCGTGTCATTTCCGCTTTTGGGGCCACCATAGCGACCCGAATATATCCATGCCCCGGGTTCGTCCCGTCGACATCCTGTGCCAAATAGGCTCCGGGCAGCACACGCACGCCCGTCTCTTTCCAAACTTTCAATGCCGCCGCTTCGCCGTCATCCACGGGCAACCACAAGAAAAAGCCGGCCTCGGGACTGGCGTAACCGGCAACATTACCGAACACGCGGTCCGCCACTGCGTATTTCTCGCCGTACAGCGCGCGGTTCTCGATCACATGCGCCTCATCCGCCCAAACAGCCGCTGCGGCCATTTGCAAAGGAAGCGGCAACGGCGCGCCAGCATAGGTGCGCAATTGGCGAATTTCGGCCATAGTTTCAGGACCACCCGTCACAAAGCCCGACCGCAATCCCGGCAAATTCGAACGCTTGGAGAGCGAGTGAAACGCAACAACCCGTTCAGGGTCCGCGCCAATCTCATGCGCGACTTGCAACGCACCCACTGGTGGCGTGTCGCGGTAAATCTCGGAATAACACTCATCGGCAAAAATGCGGAAATCGTATTTTTCCGCCAGTGCGATCAGATCCGTCCAATAGGCGCGGTCAGCAACCGCCCCTTGAGGATTTGCAGGTGAGCAGATGTAAACGCCAACGCACCGCTGTAAAACGTCTTCGGGTTGGGCGGCGTAATCCGGCAGATGATTGGTTTGCGCAGTCGCGGCCACAAAAACAGGCTCTGCACCCGACGAAATACTCGCCAGCATGTAGACCTGATAAAACGGATTGGGCATCAAAACGGTGGGCCGCTGCCCGTTCTTTGTTTCGGGGCATAGGGCCATCGGGGCGTTGTACAACCCCTCCCGCGTGCCATTCAACGGCATGACATGGACATCCGCGTCCAATTCCAAATCGTAACGACGGTTCGCCCAGTCGGCAAATGCCCTGCGCAATTCCGGTGCGCCTTCATTCGGAGGGTACCGGTTAAAGCCAGCAGCATTTTGTGAAATCACATCCGACACCCACGCCGGAAACGCGTGCTTTGGCTCGCCGATGGTCATATGCACGGTTTCGCCGCCTGCAGGTGGTGCATCCAACAGGGCGCGCAAACGCGGGAACGCATAGGCCGGAAGGTTCGAAAACCGCTCGGGAAACATCATCAAAACTGCCTCAAGGTCGGGATCATTAGCGCCCCGTTTCACATCAAACTACCCAAGCGCTTCGCTTCGTCCAGAAAAACAAAGTGCGCAAACCCCAATTGTGGCTTTTGAGTCAGCCCAGTGCTTGCTCTGCGGCGGCACCGATGCGCAGAAGGTGCTCTTCCATGTCGGGCGCGCATAAAAACATGATGCCGCAGCTTGGCACACCTGTTGGCAATGTCAGCCCACACAAACCCAGCATGTTGCCCACACGTGTGTTGCGCAAAGACAGCAAGTTTTCAGTGACGTAATATTCTTCTTCGGTGTTCAAACGCTCCAGATTGGGTGGCAAAATCGCCGAAGTCGGCCCGATCACCGCGTCATAGCCAGCGGTTTTGGCATCGTACACCGCGCGCGCCGCCTCCAGCTTGGCCCAACCCGCCACATAGTCCGCAGCACTGTGCCCTGCGCCCAGACGGAACCGGTTCAGGATTTCACCGTACATTGCGGCAGGGTTCGCTTCGATCACATCTTTCCAAAGGCCGTAAGCCTCTGAAGTGATGAGTAGGCCTGACAAGGTCCAGAGCCTCCTGGACTTCTGGTATATCGATGTATTCAACAACGGCACCGCCAGCCTTCAGCCGTTCCACCGCGCTTTCGAAAGCGGCAAGTGGCCCGGCCCGCGTGCCGTCCAGCATCGACGTGCGCAACACCGCAAAACTGCGCCCTTTGAGGGACGCGCCGCGCAAATCGGCAACCGTGCTGCCTTCCATCAAGCGCCAACAATTGGGCCGCATCCTCAACGGAACGGGTCATCGGGCCGATGGTGTCGAATTTCAAAGCCAGCGGCACGACCCCCTCAAGCGTCAATCGCCCTGCCGTGGTTTTCAGCCCCACCAGATCGTTCCAAGCCGCAGGAATCCGCACAGATCCCCCCGTATCAGATCCGATGCCCGCCGCCGCAAGGTCGAACGCAACAGACGCAGCCGCCCCCGAAGATGACCCGCCCGGAACCGCCGCCGCATCGTTCACGCAAGGCGGGGTCGCCGTAGATGGATTGTAGCCAAGCCCCGAGAATGCCAGTTCGCTCATGTGGGTTTTGCCAAGGCACACCAGGCCCATGGCCGTCGCGTTGGCCAAAACAACGGCATCCTGATCAGGCACGCGTCCTTTGAGCAACTTTGATCCTGCTTCAGTCCCTGCCCCTGCCGTATCGAACAGGTCTTTCCAACTGATCGGCACACCATCCAGCAAGGACAGACGTTGCCCGGTTTTGGCACGGGCCGCTGCCGCCTGCGCCTCTGACACCGCGCGATCACGGGTGGTGCGTGCATAGATACGGTCGCACAAGTCATGCGCCATGATCGCGTCCAGATAGGTTTCGGTCAAGGCGACGGGATCAATCGTACCCGCGCCAATTCCGCGCCCCAAATCACTCGCCGTCATCTGCAGCCACTCTTGCATCACGCCACCTCCGCTATGTTTCGCGAAGACGGTAGCGACGTGTGCGCGCATGGACAATCCAAAACCCAACCCCCATATCAATCCCATGACATAAGACACAGATATCGCCATCGTCGGTGGGGGGCTGAACGGACCCATCCTTGCCATTGCTCTCGCGCAATCGGGCATCCAGACAACCGTCATCGACGCCCAATCGACGGCCAGTTTGCAAGCCGACGGGTTTGACGGGCGCTCTTATGCGGTGGCTCTCACGTCGCAACGCTTGCTCAAGCGTTTGGGACTGTGGGACCAGCTGTCCGAACACGCCCAACCCATGCTGGAAATCAAAGTCACGGACGGGCGCGCAGGCGAAGGGCCGTCGCCGTTCTTCATGCATTTTGACCACGCCGAGATCGAAGAAGGCCCAATGGGCTTCATGGTCCAAGATCGCCATTTGCGCCCTGTTTTATTGCAAGCCATCGCGGCCAACCCACTGATCACGCACTTGCCTAAAACCCGCGTGATTGCCCAAACGCCCAACGCCGGCGGGATCACGGTCACTTTGGATTCAGGTGACCTCATTCAAGCCGCCGCCGTGATCGGGTGCGACGGGCGCAGCAGCGGAACCTGCGAACGCGCAGGCATCAAACGTGTTGGCTGGGGCTATGGGCAAACCGCATTGGTCTGCGCTATTGCACACGAAAAGCCACATGGCGGAATCGCACATCAGTTCTTTATGCCTGCCGGACCCTTGGCGATATTGCCATTGCCCGGCAACCGCAGTTCCATCGTGTGGAGCGAGACCGAAGCAAACGCCGCCGCATTCAATGCACTGTCGGAGGCCGACTACCTCAACATGTTGCGCCCGCGCTTTGGCGATTTTCTGGGTGAAATCTCATTGGAAGGGGCGCGGTTCACCTACCCCCTCAACCTAACGATTGCCCAAAATCTGGTCGCCGAGCGGGTCGCGCTGGTTGGCGATGCAGCGCACGGTGTTCACCCGATTGCAGGCCAAGGATTGAACGCAGGGATGCGCGATATTGCAGCCCTCGCGCAAATTATGACGCAGGCCAAACAGCGCGGAGAAGACTACGGTTCCATCCAGGTTCTTAAGCGGTACGAGGAATGGCGCCGTTTCGACAATGCCGCGCTGGCATTGGCGACGGATACATTTAACAGACTGTTTTCCAACGACAATCCGATCTTGCGGATGGGACGTGATCTGGGGATGGGGATCGTGAATGCCATGACCCGGTTTGCGCCGTGGCTTCATTCGCGAAGCCGCGGGTCTCACAGGTGAATTGCCTGATCTGATGCGCTAGGTTTCCGCCACGTCGCCCTTGTCTCACCATCTGCCAAACGCCACATCAAGGCGATGACACATACCGCGCCAGACATTTACCCCACCTATTCCCCTGCAGAGCGTTGGGCAGATGGCATCGTGCACGGGGTCGCGATTGTCGGCGCGCTGCTTGGTACTTTGTATGTGCTTTTCCTGACGTCACTGCCTGAGGTCCACAAATTCGCGATGGTGGTTTACGGAGCCATTATGGTGTTGAGCTTTACCGCCTCCGCAGCCTATCACTTTGCCCCGAACGAAGGCATCCGCCCTCTGTTGCGCCGCTTTGATCATGCCGGAATTTTCCTCAAGATCGCCGCCACTTACACGCCGTTGGTCGCCTTGATTGCGACCCCGTTCAGCTACATTATCCTTGGAGTTGTCTGGGCGATCGGCCTTTTCGGAGCCGCGCGCAAATTGTTCTTTTGGCAGCGCCCCGGTTCGGGGTCGTTTTACCTATACCTCGGCATGGGATGGCTCAGCGTTACACTGGCCAAGCCCGTGTTCACGCACCTGCCCGCACCGACGATCTGGTTGGTGGTGATTGGCGGGCTGACCTATTCCGCGGGCACCGTGTTTTACAAAGCGGAACAAATGCGATTTTCCAACGCAATCTGGCACATTTTTGTGACGGTCGCCTCAGGGTGCTTTTTCGCTGGAATACTCTATGGACAGACGACGCTGCTGTAACGGTTCAGTCGTCCAGAACGCGGGCTTCGTCCACCAACATCACCGGAATGCCATTGCGGATCGGATAGGCCAAGCCAGCCCCTTTCGAGATCAGCTCTTGAGCCGCGCTGTCATAACCCAGGGTCTCATGCGTGCGGGGGCAAATCAAAGCCTCAAGCATCTGGCGATCCGTTTGGGTGGTCATTGCATCATCTCTCCGTCCGGGCCGCTGAGCAGGTTGAATTCAATCAGGGTTAACAATGTTTCGCGGCGGGTGCTTAGGGAGGGCGCCTCAAGCAAGGCTTGTTTGTCCTCTGGATCGAAATCCAACATCATGGACAGCGAATTGATAAGCAGTTCATCGTCCGCATCCTTCAGGGTCTCCCAATCGGCAGACAGCCCTTGGGCGGTGAAGTATTTTGACAGCTTGTTCAGGAACGGTTCACGGTCAAACACCACGTCCTCTTCGGTGTCCCCAAGGTCGCGGTCAAAGCCGTCCCAGTTGACCTCGCATTTGCGATAGGGCGAGAACCCTTCGACTTCTTTGACAACGCGGAACCGTGACATGCCACCAAGCGTGATCAAATACCGGTTGTCCTCTGTCTCGGAGAACTGCGTGATGCGGCCAGCGCATCCAATGGTGTGCAACCCTGTGCCTTCGCGGCCCGGAACCTCATTGGGTTGGACCATGCCAATCAACCGCTCCGGCGTTTTGAGCGCATCATCGAACATTTGCAGATAGCGCGGCTCAAACAAATGCAGCGGCAGGCGCGAACGCGGCAGCAGCAACGCCCCCGGCAAAGGGAACACCGGGATCACATCGGGAAGGTTGGACAATTTTCTCATGTAACTGCAAGTAGCGCGAATGAAGGGTCAGGCAAATATCATTGAGCTCAACTTGCGCCGCCCGTTCAACGCCACAGGATCCTCTGGTTTTAGCGCGTCGAAAATGGTGAACAATTGAGCCTTGGCAGCGCCATCGTTCCATTCGCGATCTTTGCGGAATATCGTCAACAAATGATCAACAGCGCCCTCACCATCACCGGCGGCATACATCGCCTGCGCCAGATCAAAGCGCGCTTGGTGATCATTTTCATCCGCAGCCACTGCCGCTTCCAAATCCGCCAATGGCCCCGCGTCGGCCGCTTGCTTGGCAAGTTCCAACTGCGCGGCTGCGGCGTCCAACTCAGGAGCTTTCGAAATTTCTGCAGGCGCACCGTTCAAAATTGCTTCTGCTTGCTCAAGGTCATCAAGCGCAATATGCGCGCGCACCAATCCACCATAGGCCGCAGCGTGGTTCGGATCTTCGCCCAGGATCGCAGCAAAAGTTTGCGCCGCATCCTCTGCCGCGCCCTCGCCCAGCATCTCCTCAGCCGCTTCAACCGCTGCGTTCAGATCATCCGCAGGGGAGGTTCCGCCGCCCGCTTGAATGGCACGTTCTACAAAAGCGTTGATTTCGGACTGTGGCACCGCGCCCTGAAACCCGTCGATTGGCTGCCCTTTGTAAAAGGCATAGACCGTGGGAATGGACTGGACCTGCAACTGACCGGCGATCATCTGCGCCTCATCCACGTTGACCTTGGCCATCTTGACCGCACCTTTGGCGGCGGTGACGGCCGCTTCCAATTGAGGCCCAAGGGTTTTGCACGGGCCGCACCACGGCGCCCAGAAATCTACGATCACGGGAACGTCCTGTGACGCCTCGACCACGTCTTGCATAAACGTCGCCTCGGACACATCTTTGATCAGATCCGCGTCCGCAGGTCCGGCCTGCCCAATCAAGTCCATCATGTCGTTCTCTCCTTGGTGTTTGGCTTTATATGAAACCTATGGGCGCAGAAACCAAGGGGCCAAACCCCACCAAGTGACATAGCACGCAAATTTACAGGTCAAAACTGGCGAAAACGGGGGCGTGGTCGGAGGGTTTCTCCCAGCCCCGGGCATCGCGGTAGACACGGCTGGAGTGTGCCGCCGCTTTGATGTCGCCCGTCGCCCAAACGTGATCCAAGCGGCGCCCCTTGTCCGCGGTGTCCCAATCCTTGGCGCGGTAAGACCACCACGAGTACAACAACCCGTCCGGAATATCGGCGCGGGTCACGTCATGCCAGTCACCTGACTCCATGACCTCGTTGAAATGGGCGACTTCGACGGGCGTGTGGCTCACGACTTTCAACAGCTTTTTGTGATCCCATACGTCGTCTTCGCGGGGGGCAATGTTCAGATCACCCACCAGTATGGATTTCTTGGGCAAATCAGCACGAAATGCGTCGCGCATGTCGGTCAGGTAATCCAGTTTTTGACCGAATTTCTCATTCACCTCGCGATCGGCGACATCGCCACCAGCAGGGACATAAAAGTTGTGGATCGTGACACCGTTTTCCAGACGCCCTGCAATGTGGCGGGCATGGCCCAGCCCTGCGTGATCTTCGGCACCCGCTTCGACCATCGGCAGTTTGGACAGGATTGCAACGCCGTTGTAGCCCTTCTGGCCACGCGCGACCATGTGGGTGTAGCCAAGGGCTGCAAACCCGTCCATCGGGATCTTGTCGACAGGGCTTTTGCACTCTTGCAGGCACAAAACGTCTGGCGCTTGTTCCTCGAGCAGCTTCAACACAATCGGCTCGCGCAGACGCACAGAGTTGATGTTCCACGTGGCAAGGGTAAAGGGCATAGGGTGTCTCCAGACTAAGGCCACGTCAACCTACGCCCGCCAGCAAAAAGACGCCATGGCAATTCATGCCACAACGCCTGTGTTGTGCAATTGAGGGCAGGTTAAATGCCGTTGGGGGCAATCAGAACCTTGCCTTTGCGCGCACCGGCCCATGAATAGCGCGCAGCCTCCCCGATTTCATCCAAGGTGAAAACCTTGTCGATGGGGGCATGCAATTCGCCTTTGGCCACAGCGGCCGTAAGGGCCGCATAGGTCGCCATACGCTCTTCGCGGGTGGCTTTTTCAAACCACAGGACCAACCAAAAGCCGCGCACGACAATGTCGTTGAAAATCAACGCGGCCGCGCCCAAGGCCGAGGGCTCGTTGGACATCCCACCGTAGTTGACCAAGGTTCCACCACGCTCAAGCGTATCGCCCAAGCGACCCGCCGTCGCGCCGGCGACCGCATCAATCGCAAGCTTCATCTTGGCGCCGGTCGCCGCTTTGACGTCTTTCGCCAAATCAGGGCCATCGACCAACACCACATCACCACCAAGGGCTTTGACATCCTCAACAGCGCTGTCGCGGCGCACCACATTGACCACATTGACGCCGCGCGCTTTGGCCAGTTGCACGACATACCCCCCCACAGCAGAGTTGGCGGCAGACTGGATAATCCAGTCACCCGGTTGCAGATCAACATATTCGGTCAACAGCAATTGCGCCGTCGCCGGGTTCACCATCATCATGCACAGTTGATCAACGTCACCTTCGGGCATCGGAACCAGCTGGCGAATGCCGGCCACAACCTCGGTGACCCATGTGCCCACACCAGCAGGAAGCAAAACCAACTGACCAACGTTGATGCCTGTGCCGTTCACTTCGACAACGCGCCCGATCCCTTCATTGCCCGCAGTCGCCGGCAAAGGGGGGCGGACACCGTAGTTTCCTGCCACCTGAATAAGGTCACTGGGGTTGATCGGGGCACGCAACACTTCGACGCGGGCCTCACCCTCTTGCAACGGCTGGCTTTCGACCTCGATGACTTTCAGAACCTCAACCGGATTTCCGAATTCTTCGTAGACGACCTTTTTCATGACTGCGTTCCTTGTGATGCTTTGCGCGCATCATGCGCAGGTCAACGCGGCAGCGCACGGCAAACGCAGCGTCACACAGGATCGGAAAATGGTTACGAAAGCTTGGCGTCAATCCACGCAATCGCGCTGCGCAAAGCCTCACGGTTTTTGACGGGGAGCGAGGGATCTGCGCGCTCCAGTACCATTCGGAAATCGTCGCGCGCATGGGCGTAATGGGCATCAGGCGTAACACCACTGCGGGCAAGCTCGACATAGGCCAAACCCCGAAAAACGCGCGCATCTGCAATAGGGTCATCCCCGCGCAGGATAATCGCCTGGGACAAGTCCTCGATTGCGGTGACGGGGTCGGCGCGGTGTTCGAGGGCGATGCGGCCGCGATGGTACCACGCCATGGGCAAATCACCCTGCATCGCCAACACGTGGGTAAATACGTCAAATGCAGAACCATATTCCCCGGCCTGATTGAGCAACAAAGCTTTATAATAAGCCGGAAGAGGGGCAGCAGGATCATAAACCTGCCAACTCTCGCAGGCGGCGATGCGCGCAGAAAGGGCATCACCGTTTGCGCCTGTCAAACAGACCTTTTGGGCCTGAACGGCAGTCGTCTGCGTGCTGACAGGATGAAGGGAAGGGGACGCCGAAACAACGGAAAGAGCTGTTAAAACCGAAAAACCAAAATGTGCCATGTGGTCAGTTTGAACGGGGAAACGGGCAAAACCGTGCCGAAACATAGACTATTTCGCACCGCTTTCCGGCTTGCTCCCACGAGCCGGACAAAAAAAGACCGGGCACTAGGCCCGGCCAAGTCCAACAGGGAGGTGTACGTCATAACCCGGACGTACGGCGATATTTCGTGTAACAAAGCTACTTAATCTCAGTTAATATTCAATTTACCCAGATCAAGGGCCTCATGCCATCAATCTGTACCCACCAGATTCGGTCACAAGAAGGCGCGCGTTTGACGGTTCTGGTTCAATTTTTTGACGCAGGCGGTAAATGTGGGTTTCAAGCGTATGGGTCGTGACCCCCGCATTGTAGCCCCAAACCTCATGCAACAGCACATCACGCGCCACGACCCCATCGGTGGATCGGTATAGAAACTTGAGGATATTGGTCTCTTTTTCCGTCAGGCGAATTTTCTTGTCGTCCTCGGTGATCAACATCTTCATCGACGGTTTGAATGTGTATGGCCCCAGCGTGAACACTGCGTCCTCGGACTGTTCATGCTGACGCAACTGGGCCCGAATTCGCGCCAAAAGAACTGGAAACTTGAACGGTTTGCTCACGTAGTCATTGGCGCCCGCATCCAGCCCCAAAATCGTATCCGCATCGCTGTCATGACCGGTAAGCATCAAAATCGGGCTTTTCACACCTTGTTTGCGCATCAAACGGCACAATTCGCGCCCGTCAGTGTCAGGCAGCCCCACATCCAGAATGACCAAATCATACAGGGCCTCTTTGGCGCGGTCCATTGCGTCATGACCATTCGCGGCCTCGAACACGTCAAAGTCTTCGGTCATAATGAGCTGCTCTGACAATGCCTCGCGCAGATCATCATCATCATCGACCAAAAGGATTTTCTTGAGCTGTGCCATGAGTCTCTCCGTTGTGTCTATCATAGATGCGCTCTGACCACGGTCAGGACAAGTTTCGCGCGCACACCTTCACGGCCTCGTGTCAGAATGGGGGGAAATGTTTCAATTCCCCTCACTTTGACCTAGATAAACCGCGACAATCGGCCCAAAAGTGTAACATGAGTTTCGCACCCACCATCATCGAACGCCTTGCCCGCGCCCGTGCCGACCTGCGCATGGGGGTGCCTGTTGTGCTGACGGGACCACAAAACTATGTCATTCTGGCTGCCGAAACGCTGGACAGCGCGCGGTTGTCCTCTCTTCTTGCGTTGGGCGGACAGCCGGTTTTGACCATCACCCAACGCCGCGCCACGACCCTTAAGGCACGCGCGTATGACGGAGATGTCGCGCGGATCGAACTGCCCGCGGATGCCTCGTTGTTGTGGGTACAAAGCATCGCTGACCCCGCAGATGATCTGCGCAGCCCTATGAAAGGGCCGCTGATTTCAACCCGCGACGGAGATGCCGCAGCGCACCGCGCAGCGATTGCCTTGACCAAAGCCGCGCGCTTGCTGCCATCCGCCTTGGTGTTGACCGTGGCAAACGGTGCGAATTTTGCAGCCCGGCACGGTTTGTCGACAGTGCCGCTGCAAGAGGCTTCAGCCCATTTGAACGCCACCAGCCCTTTGCACCCTGTGGTCCACGCACGCCTGCCAATGGACGTCTCAGAGGCAGGGCGTCTCCATATTTTTCGCCCTGAAGACGGCGCAGAAGAACATTACGCCATAGAAATCGGGCGCCCCGATCGCAGCAAACCTGTGCTGGCGCGACTGCATTCTGCGTGTTTCACAGGGGATGTGATGGGCAGCCTCAAATGCGACTGCGGACCCCAACTGCGCGCCGCGCTGGCGCAAATGGGGAACGAGGGGCACGGCGTCCTGCTGTACATGAACCAGGAAGGGCGCGGCATTGGCCTTGCCAACAAAATGCGGGCCTATTCCCTGCAGGATCAGGGGTTTGATACAGTCGAGGCCAATCACCGTCTGGGGTTTGAGGACGACGAGCGCGATTTCAAACTCGGGGCGGATATCCTGAAATCCATGGGATTCTCTTCCGTGCGCCTGCTGACCAACAACCCTGCCAAGGTCGATATGATGAACAAATGCGGGGTGGCTGTGGCCGAACGGGTCGCCCTCAAGGTGGGTGAAAACCGCCACAACGCCGACTATCTGGCGACCAAGGCGCACAAGTCAGGGCACCTTTTGTGATGGATATCACCCTGTTCCTCGGCTTCATTGCGGCCACTGCGATTATTGTGTGCACCCCCGGCCCTTCGGTGGCCTTGGCCTCTGCTCAAGCTGTGCGGCACGGGCCGCGCGCGGCAGGTGTTTGCGTGGCAGGGGATGCGTTGGGGTCCGTTGTGCATATCGTGATTGCGACGGCCAGCCTGAGCTATCTGGTGGCGCTGGCAGGACACGTTCTGCCATGGCTGCAAATCGCAGGCGGTCTCTACATCCTGTATCTCGCGGGGCGCGCATTCACCGAAGCCCACGACATGGACCCAAGCAGCGCCGCAGGGCAACGCGCCTCTTTCTTCTCAGGTTTTTTTGCCTGCGTGACCAACCCCAAAGCCATCGTCTTTTTCGCCGCCTTGTTCCCGGGGTTCATCTCTCAGGATCACAACATATGGGTGCAATCGCTGATCTACGGGCTTGTGTTCGTCACTTTGGATGCAGTGTTCATCATGGGCTACGCGCTGCTGGCATGGCGGGCGTATCGCTCACCGCTGGGGGCGAAAATCAGCGTCTCTACCTTGAGCGGGATAGGGCTGTTTGGCGTCGGATCTTTGTTGATTTACAAGGGCGTAAAGGCCCTTGCCCCCCAATGACACCGGCGGATCTGGTGCTGACGCCAAAAGGCGTGCGATTCTTAGGAAAAACCTATCCCTGCACCATCGGCAAGGGCGGGATCAAAACAGACAAGCGCGAGGGGGACGGGGCCACACCGCGGGGCATCCACCGCATTGTCGGGATGCTCTATCGCCCTGACCGCATCGCCAAACCGACCGATTGGGCGAAACCCATCGGGCCTGCGGACCTGTGGTCGGACGATGCCACGCACGAAGATTACAACATGATGGTGCGCGCGCCCTACCCCCACAGCCACGAGGCATTGCGGCGCAGTGACCCTTTGTACGACTTGGTGATTTTGACGGACTGGAACTGGCCCTACGCGGTCAAAGGGCGCGGCTCTGCGATCTTTATCCACCAGTACCGCAGGGCGGGATACCCGACCGAAGGGTGCATCGCGTTTCGCCGCGACCACCTTCATGAAATTGCACGCAGAATCAGGTATCAGACACGCCTTATTGTGGGCTAGCGACACGCTCTCCAAAGATGGCCGACCCAACGCGAACATGGGTCGCCCCAAGCGAAATCGCCACGTCATAATCCGAACTCATCCCCATCGAGCGCCAAGGCACACCGTTGCGGGCCGCCATCTTGTCGAGCAATGCAAAATGCAGGCTGGCTTCTTCGTCCACAGGGGGGATGCACATCAACCCTTTGACCGGCAGGGACAAATCCTGACACTGACGCACGAAATCGTCGACCTCTTCGGGCAGAACACCCGCTTTCTGGTCCTCGCGACCGGTGTTGACCTGAATAAGCATATCAGGACAGTGACCCATTTCGTCAGCCAAACGGGCAAAGGTGGTCGCCAGCTTGGGGCGATCCAGTGTGTGAATGACATTGAACAGCTCAAACGCCTGACGGGCCTTGTTGCTCTGCAGAGGTCCAATAAGGTGCAGATCAATTTCGCCATATGTCTCGCGAAAGGCAGGCCACTTTCCAGCGGCCTCTTGCACGCGGTTCTCGCCAAAGCAGCGGTGGCCTTGATCCAGAACAGCCGCCACACGGTCATCGGGTTGCACTTTGCTGACGGCGATCAGCCGGGTGCGACCGGCGCACTCCCACTGTGCTTCAACGCGTGCGATGTTGTCTTGAATTTCGGTCAGTCCCATAGGCGGCCTCGCTGTGTCAGGTGTGCCACTCAAATAATACTGTGCCGCAAAAGAAAAGAGGCGATCCCGAAGGACCGCCTCAAATCGCTTAGATATCGTTCAACTTAGAAGTTGAAGCGGATACCCAGATCGGCACGTGTAGAGTCGGCACGTGTTTTTTCGATGCCACCGGCGAGAGTTGCGCCACCCAAAGAGTGAGTGAAGCCCAAGCCGTAACCGTCTTCACGGCCTACGCCATCGTTGAAGGACACGTATGCTTTGACAGTTGTCGCCGCGCCAGCTTCGAAGGAAGCGTTGATGCGTGTGGAGTCAAAGTCGCCTTCGTTGTCGGCGTGTGCCAGACCAACGTTAACCGGACCGAAAGAACCAGCTACTGTCAACAATGTGGTGTCTGCGCCAACTGCTTCTGCGTCCTGGTGACCCAAACCAACTGTCCAGTCGCCAAAGGCGTAGGAAACGTGTGCTGCTGTACGCTCAGTTGCGCCTGTACCGGAGTGGGACACGTGCAAGCCGAAGCCGTTTACAGAGTAGATAACTTCGATACCGTTAGAGCCTGCGCCCGCGGAGGAGAAGGAATCCCACTGGAATGCGCCAGCGGCGGAGTTGTTAACTGGCAAAGAACCCCAGGACAAACCTGTGAGGCCTACGTTGCCGTCATAGAGACCTGGTGTAGATTCCAGAGCGCCCAAGATGTTGCCAACAGCAACAGTCAAGTTGCCAGCTGTCAAGCCAACGCGTGGAGCGGATACGCCAGAGTTACCCAGACCGGTTGGGCCTGTGTTGCCGCCACGAATACGTACACGTGCGAACAAGGACAGACCGGAGTCTGTTTCGGCTGTGCCGTCGATGTTCAGTGTGAAACGGTTGTGGATGCGTGTTTCGTTGGTCAAACGGCTGTCGTCGTATACAACGCCGAAACGTGCGCCGCCGCTGAAGTTTACGTCAGCTGCTGCCATGCCTGCAGTCGCAATAAGCGCTGTAGTTGCAAAGAGAACTTTTTTCATGGGTTTTCCCTCGGTTTAAAATTAACGCCCAAACCGGGGAGTCCGGAAAGGGTATGAGGGTGTTTCACTCAGACGGACCCATCATTGCAAGCACTGCAAACGCCACAGGATCAAAGGACGGCAGTATGGTGCAGGTTTGCCACACATGCTGTTGCCCCGTTCCAATACGCAAAATGGCCTCAATCGCGGGAATTGCCCCGAAGCTAAAGCGATGCGGTTGTTTTAGCTCGCTTTAAGCCTGTGCAGACAGTCTCCCCCTCCCGTGTGTATGCGCGCAAACACTATAGCCTTGCCGCGCACCGATACCTTGGCTAGTTTGTGCCAAAATTCCTGTGAGGCATGAGCAATGCAAACGACATCCCTTTTTAAACGGTGCACCGCTGTGGCCCTGTGCCTGACGCTGGTCGCTTGTGGTGACGGCGGCTTCAAACTGGGCGGGGGCAACACGACCGCCTCGACCAGCAGCGGCAATCCTCCCCGCGAAGAAGCCTTGCAAACCACGTCGATCTGGGAAGCCTTCGCCAATCGCAACACAGAGACCACCGTCAAGGTGAACAAATACATCTGGTCCGCCGCGATTGAAGTCCTCGACTTTATGCCGATCCAGTCCATTGACCCGTTCACAGGCGTCATCGTGACAGGCTACGGCACACCGCCGGGGGGCAGCCGTTCTTACCGCGCGACTGTGTTGATCGGGATCCTCGCACTTGATGCGCGGTCCTTGAATGTCGCCTTGCTAACCCGTGGCGGCGCCTGCGCCGCGGCAACCACCCGCGCCATCGAGGACGCGATCCTGATCGCGCGCCCGTCAGTTGCGCATCTCGGACAATCGGTCTCTTAAGCTGATCCAAAATCAGCTAAATCACAGCGCCGGGCCTTATCGCCCGGCGTTTTCATTTAAACCTCAGCACGCACAGATATCCCATGGCCAACTACACCCCATCCGAAATCGAAGCTCGCTGGCAAGCTGCCTGGGACAAGGCAGGTATCTTCACCGCCGCCCGCGATGAAGCCAAGCCAAAGTATTACGTCCTGGAGATGTTCCCCTATCCGTCGGGTCGCATCCACATGGGCCACGTGCGCAACTACACAATGGGCGACGTGATCGCGCGGTACAAACTGTCGCACGGGCCACAATGTCTTGCACCCGATGGGGTGGGATGCCTTCGGGATGCCGGCGGAAAACGCCGCGATGGCCATCGGCGGGCACCCGAAAGACTGGACCTACGACAACATCGACGACATGAAGCGCCAGATGAAACCGCTGGGCCTGTCGCATCGACTGGTCCCGCGAATTCGCCACCTGCGACCCTGAATACTACGGCCAGCAGCAGGCCTTGTTCCTTGATTTCCTTGACGCGGGCCTGATCCACCGCAAGAATGCGTCGGTCAACTGGGATCCGGTCGACATGACGGTTCTGGCCAACGAGCAGGTCATCGACGGCAAAGGCTGGCGTTCGGGCGCCGAGGTTGAAACGCGACCTGACGCAGTGGTTCTTCAAGATCTCCGATTACGCAGGCGAATTGAACGAGCGCTTGAGGGTCTCGACAACTGGCCCGCCAAAGGTCCGTCTGATGCAGGAAAACTGGATCGGCGAATCGCGCGGGTTGCAATTTGCCTTTTCCACCATCGACGCCCCGAGCGGCCTCGACCGTGTCGAAGTCTACACCACCCGCCCTGACACCCTCATGGGCGCGTCTTTGTCGGGATCTCGCCCGATCATCCGCTGGCCAAGCAGCTGGAACAAGACAACCAGCCCTCGCGGCCTTCAACATCGAATGTCGCAAAGGGCGGCACCACCGCGCCGAAGCATCGAAACCGCCGAAAAGCTTGGTTTCGACACAGGTCTGCGAGTGCGTCACCCGTTTGAACACCGATTGGGAACTGCCCGTCTATATCGCCAACTTTATCCTGATGGATTACGGCACCGGCGCGATCTTTGGCTGCCCTGCCCACGACGAACGCGACTTTGAATTCGCCACGAAATACGACCTGCCGATCATCTCGACTTACTTGCCCTCCGAGGAGGCCGACCCGAAAGTGACCGAAGCCTACGTGCCCGCCAAAACCGAAAAGGTGTTCTACAACGGCGGATTCGCAGGCGAGGCGTGGCAAACAGGCGAAGAGGCGATCGCAGCCGCCATTGATTTCTGCGAGGCCAAGGCGTGGGCCAAGGCGTCACCAAATATCCGCCTGCGCGATTGGGGCCTTTCCCGCCAACGCTATTGGGGTGCGCCCATCCCTGTTGTGCATTGCGATGCTTGCGGCGTGGTGCCGAGAAAGAAAGAGAACCTGCCCGTCGAACTGCCCTTTGATGTGTAATTCGACACGCCCGGCAACCCGCTGGACCGCCACCCGACCTGGCGCAACGTGCCTTGCCCGTCCTGTGCGGCGCGGACCTGCGCGAAACCGACACGATGGACACCTTCGTGGATTCAGTCGTGGTATTTCGCCCGCTTCACAGCCCGCGCGCCAACACGCCAACCGATCTGAGGACGCCGCCTATTGGATGAACGTCGATCAATACATCGGCGGGATCGAACACGCGATTTTGCACCTGCTGTATTCCCGCTTCTTTGCCCGCGCGATGCAATCACCGGCCATTTGCCAGAATCAGCGATCGAACCCTTCGACGCGCTTTTCACCCAAGGCATGGTGACACACGCAATCTATACACCGACGGGTGACGAAAGGACGTGCCCGTCTTTCACTTCCCGAAGAGGTGGATCGCGACTGCGCGTTCTGAAAGATCGGTGAAGAAGTCGAGATCTTCCCTCCGCAAAATGTCAAAATCCAAGAAAAACGTGGTCGACCCGCTGCGATCATCGCCATTACGGTGCGGATACGGCGCGCTGGTTCGTGCTGTCTGATTCCCCGCCCGAACGGGACGTGGAATGGACAGCATCTGGTGCCGAGGCCGCCTTACAAGCATCTCAACCGCGTGTGGAACATCTGCGACCGGATTGGCGAGATGGACGCGACGCGGCTGGCGCAGGGGATCGAAGACCTGCTGCGAAGCCATGCACAAAACCATCAACGACGTGACGCTTGGGGTCGAATCGTTTGGGTTTAACGCCGCCATCGCCAAGCTCTATGCCTTCACAGCCACCTTGCAAAATCCAAGGCAGGGCACGCCGCACAACGGACAGCCATCATGACACTTGCGCAACTGATGTCCCCCATGACGCCGCATCTCGCCGAAGACATCTGGGCGCATCAGGGGGGCGAAGGGCTGGTGATCAACGCCCCTTGGCCCGTTGCCGACGAGCAATGCTGGTCGATGACACGGTCACCCTGCCCATCCAGATCAACGGCAAACGGCGCGGCGAAATCGACGTGCCCGCCGATATGCCAAAGGACGAGGTTGAAAAGCTGGCGCTGGCGACGCAGGCTGTGCAAAAGGCCTTGGACGGCGGCCACGCCGAAAAAGGTCATCGTTGTACCGGGCGGATTGTGAATGTCGTTGTTTAAAGCTGCATGGTTTAAACTGTTCTTTGTGCTGCCACTGCTCGCGGCCTGCGGGTTCACGCCGGTCTACGGCGTTGATGGCACAGGCACAAAGCTGCAAAACCGCGTGTTGGTGGACGAACCACTGACACGCGAGGGCTATGTTTTGACCCGCCAGATCGAAAGAAGGCTGGGGCGCGCGGCGGGTCCGGCTTACGCGCTGAGCGTCACCATCAAAACCACCGAGGAATCACTGGCCATTGACGTGGACGGCGATATCGAGCGCTACAACCTTGTGGGCACCGCCGACTATGTGCTGCTGGACAAAGCATCCGGTGCGATTGTCGCCTCGGGGCAGGTCCAGAATTTTACCGGATATTCCGCAACAGGGACCACAGTCGCCACGCTGGCAGCACAACGGGATGCCGCAGACCGCTTGATGATCATTCTGGCGGATAAAATCGTGAGTGAATTGTTGGTGAAGGCCACATTGTGAAGCTGGTCGGGCAACAGGCCAACGGCTACTTTGGCAAGCCGGAAAAAGACCGCACTGGCGTGTTGATTTACGGCGCTGATGCCATGCGCGTCGCCCTCAAACGTCAGGAACTGATCGCCGCCCTTATCGGGCCACAAGGCGAAGAAGAAATGCGTATTACACGCATTCCCGCAGGTGAACTGCGCAAAGAACCCGCGCTTTTGCTGGATGCGATCAAGGCTATCGGCTTTTTCCCCGGTCCGCGCGTGGCTTTTGTTGAAGACGCCAACAGCTACGTCGAGGCGACAATCATCGACGCGCTCGAACAGTGGCAGGCAGGCGACGCGCACATCGTTGTCACCGCTGGCGCGCTGAAAAAGACCTCTAAAACGCTCAAAGCCTTTGAATCCCACCGCAATGCCTATGCCGCGGTCATCTATGACAATCCGCCCACGCGCGCGGAAATCGAAACCGCACTGCACAAGGCAGGGCTGACCGCCCCCACCGCCGAGGTCATGGGCGTGTTGACCGAGTTGGCCAAAGCCCTTGATCCCGGTGATTTTCGCCAGACGCTGGACAAGATCACCCTGTACAAGTTGAACGATCCAACCCCGCTGACCGAAGAAGACGTGGCCGCGTGTGCCCCGACATCAACGGAAGCGGACATTGACGACATTCTTTTGGTGGTCGGGGACGCCAACGCCCAGATGATCGGGCCTGTTTTGGCCAAGCTACAGGCCCAAGGTGTGAACGCCGTGTCGCTCTGCATCGGCGCAATGCGCCATTTCCGGTCCATGCACAAAGCGGCCTGTGACACCACGGGTCGGCCAAATGTCTGGGGGCCGAACAAGGACCGCATCATCGCTCAAGCCCGCCAATGGGGCCCCGAGCGGATCGAAACCGCCCTCACGGTTTTGACCGATACAGACCTGCAATTGCGCTCTGCCGGGCAAAACGCCCCTGCCATGGCCCTTGTGGAACGCGCCTTTATCCGTTTGGCGATGCTCGGTAGGCTCTAGAAACCCTTTGACCTTGGGCCCACTTCTCTTAGGGTGGCGCTGTAACAAGGAGTTCATCATGAAATTTACGAGAATCGCCACGTCCCTCGCCATCGCAGTGACCATGGCCGCCACGCCAGCATTGGCCGGCAAAAAATCCATGAAAAACGCAGAAGGCACCAAGCTGCGCATCGACTGCACAACGGGCAACTGCACCGTAAAGCAAAAGCCGGCGGGCGCAAAATGGGCGACAGTCGAGAAGATGAAAGCCTCCACCGACAACTACAATGGCCTGATCGACAGGTACCAGTCCCTCGGATTCAAGTAACCTCAAGCAGGTAACGACGACCATGAACAAAAGCGCGCGCCCTATCAGGGGCGCGCGCTTTTTTTATGCTGTCGATTGCAAGGGCGTATGCGTCATGGCGATTCTGGCGGGGCAAACAACGCCATCAGCTCGGCACCGGTCAATTGCTCCGTCTCTTCCGCAAAACTGTAGCCTTTGGGCTTTTGATCAATGAACACTTCGCCCTTTAGCGCGATGCCATCCGTTTGATCCAAAGTCCCCATGCTGACGTGATAGGAGCCGTGGTGCGCCCCGGGAGAAGTGATACGATAGTAAATACTGCTCCCGCAGGTTTTGCAAAACCCGCGTTCCGCCCATTCGGAGGACGTAAAGGTCGTGACGTTTTCAGAACCGCTGATCATCATATTATCGGCGGCCACTTCGACCCCCAGATAGACACCACCAGACCATTTGCGGCACATGTCGCAATGACAGGCCCCTGTGTCGGTGATCGGGGCAGAGATTTCGTAGTGAACAGCGCCACACAAGCAGCTTCCGGTATTGGACATGATGTGTTCCTCTCGTGGCAGTGCGCTGCCCTGTCGGCGCAACGCCAACGGAAACGCCAACGGACAGGCTACACCACCATTATCACACCTACGCCAAAATCCCCAAACTCCGCGCGGCGGCCATTCCGGCCCAGCGACCGGTCGCAAAGCATGCGGTCAAAAGATACCCTCCTGTCGGGGCCTCCCAATCCAGCATTTCACCCGCGCAATATGTGTCAGGCACGGCATTCAGCATCAGACTTGCATCCAACGCGCCCCACATAACACCCCCGCTTGTCGAGATCGCCTGATCCAGCGGGCGCAATCCGCTGTGGCGGGCGGGAAGGTTTTTGATCAACGCCGCCAAAATCGCGGGATCCTGCGGCACAGGCTGCGCCCACTCCTGCAAGAGCGCCAATTTGGCCGGCGTCAGCTTCAGAACCTTGCGCAGATGGTTGGACACTGTGGCCTTGCCGCGGGGTTTGGACAGGCGCGCTATGACGTCCTCCGCACTCAGGTCCGGCATCAAATCCACATGCAAAGGCGCACCATCGCGCATCAGTCTGGCCAAAGGATAAAGCCCGCCCCCCTCCAGACCGTGTTGCGACAGGATCGCTTCGCCGCGGCTGTCATGCCCTGCAACGCTCCAACGCACCGCTTTGATCGCGGCCCCGAAATGACGTTCCATATGCGGTGACCAGTCCACTGCCACCCCGACATTGGCCGCACCAAAGGGGGCGACATCAACGCCGCGCGCGGCCAGTACATCGGCCCATGCCCCGTCAGAGCCAAGGCGCGCCCAACTGCCCCCGCCCAGCGCCAGAATGGTGACGTCAGCGGTGACGGCCTTTGGCCCGTCAGGCGTGCCAAACACCAGCGCGCCGTCCTCGTTCCACCCTTGCCACCGCGCTCGGGTCTCACGCACAACGCCCAACGCGTCCAACCGTGCGAACCACGCCCGCAACAAGGGAGAGGCCTTCATTGCCTCGGGAAACACCCGCCCCGAACTGCCGGTGAACAAGGGTTGCTCTAACCCGCGCGCCCACCCCTGAATCGCTTCGGCGTCAAACTCCGCCACGATCGGCGCCAGACGGGGGGCGGCTTCAAAATACTGCGCCGTCAGGTCTGCCAACGGTGCATTCATCGTCAGGTTCAACCCCGACTTGCCTGCCATCAGAAACTTGCGCCCCATTGACGGCTTTGCGTCATAAACAGTGACCCTCGCCCCCGCTTGGGCCAGAATTTCGGCAGCCATCAATCCCGCAGGACCACCCCCGACAATCGCGGCTGTTTTGCTCATATGTCCATCTTTGGGGCTATGCCTTTGAATTCCACAACGCGGTGGGGATACGGGATTTGGATGTTGTTGTCTTTGAGGGCGTTCCAGATCAGGAACAACACGTCGGATTTGTATTTGTTTTTGCCGTCATCAATGCCGTTGACCCAGAATTCAACGGTAAAGTCGATGCCGCTGTCGCCAAAGCCCACCAATTCGCAATCTGGCGGATAGGGCGCCTCCAGCACTTCGGGGTGTGCAGCAACGGCGGCATTGATGATCGCGGGAATGGTGTTGATGCCCGTGTCGTAGCTCACCGAAAACGGGGCCTCGTAGCGGTTGGCAGACCCGGAGTCAGAATAATTCACCACCCGCGTCGTAATGAAATCCTCGTTCGGGACAACAATCCAGCGCCCGTCAAAGGTTTCGAGGATCGCAGCGCGTGCTGTCATTCTGACAATCGTGCCTGCCTCCCCTCCGTCCAGCTCGACGTGATCGCCCACGGTCGCCTGCCCTTCAATCAGCAGGATCACCCCGGAGATAAAGTTGGACGCAATCCGTTGCAGACCAAAACCAAGGCCGACACCAATCGCACCGCCCAAGACCGCCAAGGCACTCAGGTTGATCCCCATGATGTTCATCAACAGCAAAAACGCGATGCCAAAGATCAGGAACTCAACCGATTTGGCCGCAAGCTGGCGGATCGACGGGCGCATCTCTTCTTGTTTGGCGATGAAGGTCGTGGACTGGTCGTTGGACCAACGCCCGAACCAGAACAATAGCGAGCCCGCGATAAGCCCGCGCACCAACGCCATGACCGAAAAGGAGATGTTGCCAAGCGTCACCGTCATTGCGCTCAACTGGGTCTGGGCAAGCTCCAGCAAACCCAACGCATAAATGCCCGCAATGGGCAAAAAGACGTATTTGCCAATCAGCTTCAGGAACGGATCGGTGATGATATCGCGCACCAATGCACGCACCGCAAGGAACAGGAACAGGAACAACCGTTTGCCAAAGGCAATCACCGCACCACTGTCAAAGAGGGAGCGCACGATCCCTTCGCCGATGCCCGTGAACACATAGGCCATCATGGGAAGCATCAGGGGCAGGAAATTCATCACAAAGCGGCGTGCAGGGGCCAGAATATTTGTGCTCTCACCGGGGTCCAGCAACCGCTCCAACAATGGACGCAAACGGCGGGTGACCATCAGGGCCGCGAAATAGGCCACCAACAGAAGTCCGAATTGCGACCACGCAGCAGGGCTGAGCAACCAGCTGGCAGCAAGGGTCCAACCCGCCTCGATGTATCCAGCGGCCTGTTGCACGATTTCTGGCTGGCCCGTCAGATCAATTCCAAACATGTGCACCCCTTGCTGTGTTGGCGAATTGCCCACCTGTCATGCAAGAGTGAACCCGCAGGCGCAAGCGTTGACTGGGCATAGCGGCCCGAACGTCACGATTGAAAACAGGGCGAATCCCGCGTCAGGGCGTTTGACACATCGCTTTGATCCCGCCCGATATCTCGGGTTTGGCCGCAAGCGTGTCTGCGCAAAGGGCGCGCGCGGCCTCTACGATGTCACCCTCAACAATCCGCTCGATGAGGCCAAAGGCCAGCGCTTCGGGCGCCTCAACCTTCTGCCCTCCCATCAAAATCAGCTTGGTGCGCGCAGGGCCGATCAAATCCGCCATCCGCATGGGGTCAGAGGGCTGGGGCAAAAACCCCAGTTTCATCACCGGATAGAAAAACTTCGCATGAGGCGCGGCGATCCGCATATCACAGGCCAGCGCCATCCCCATCGCACCCCCTGCAAGCGTGCCGTTCAACGCCGCAATCGTCAGCCCGTTCAGCCGTGCAATCGCGCCCGACAACCGCTCCCAGACGTCAGACACAGCCAAGCCTGCGCGCGCTTCGTCCAGATCTGCGCCAGCGCTAAACACGCGCCCTTCGCCCGTCAGGATCAAGGCCCGCGCCTCCCCCGCGCTTTCGGCGATTTCCGACAGGGTTGTGAGCATCTCAAGGGTCAGGGAATTGGCCTTGTCGGGGCGGTTGATGGTGACGATCCAGATGCCCCCGTCTTTGACCAGATCAATCATGACAAACCCACCTGCGCGCGAATCCCCTCGTCGCGGAGGGAAATTTCCTCGCCGCACAAGGCATCCGCCTCAGGGCTGCACATCCACAGCAAGGTTTTGGCGGGCCAGTCGGCGGGAACGTGCACCTCCCACGCCAGTTCACTGACGGGGTTAATGCCAGAGGCTTTGATCTCGCGCTGCATTTGCGTGGCCACTGTGCCGGGCGACAAGCCCATAGCGCGGATGCCGTCGCTTGCGTTTTCCATGTGAACACAGCGGGTCAGCATCGCCACCGCTGCCTTGGAAGCACAGTAATGGGACCATGCCTCGATGGGGTTGTGGGCCGCGCCGGAACTGATGGTCAGAATGCTGCCCCCACCCGCGTCCTGCATCACCGGCACCGCGGCGCGCATGCCATTGAAGACGCCCTTGAGGTTGATATCGATGACATGGGACCACGCGTCAGGATCGGCCGTGCCCAGATGCGAGATCGGCTCTATGACACCGGCGTTGTTGATCAAAACATCCAAACGGCCAAAGGTCTTGAGGGTGGCGTTCACCGCCGCCTCGACCTCCCAATAACGGGACACATCGCAGGGGATCGCGATGGCCTGCGCCCCGATTTCCCCTGCCAGATCGCCAATCGCCTCGGCAGAGCGCGCCAGCAAGGCCACATTGGCCCCCGCAGCGGCAAAAACCCGCGCAGCTTCGGCACCGATTCCACGGCTCGCGCCGGTGATCATCACGGTTTTTCCAGTCATATCCATAACGCACCCCTGTTTTTATCGATTTGCGAGCATAGGTAATAGGGACGCAGGACCCCGTCCAGTGCCACATCCCCAAGGTAGGATATTCCACCCCTTGACCCCAAGGGATCACTGCGAAACCATAGAGTATCCAAAAGGTCAGGAATTTTTCAATGTCGCATATTTCATCCCCCATAGCGTCCCTCACTTGCGCGACTGCAGTGGCTTCATTTCTTTACGCACCTGCCGCCTTTGCGGATGTGACAGCCGCCGAAGTCTGGGCAGACTGGCGCGGATACATGGAAGGGTTCGGATATACAGTAACAGGCGAGGAAGCGACCTCGGGCGACACGCTCACCGTTTCGAATATCGTGATGGCCCTTTCAATGCCCGACACCGAAGGTGTCTTTGAGTACCGCACCCAGAGCATGGGTTTCATCGCGAACAGCGACGGCACCGTCAACGTCACGATGGACCCTCAAAGCGACATGACCATGGCCATGGTTCTTGAAACAGGTGAAGCGGTGGACATCGCCCTGTCCTACGACACCGAGAATTTCGTGATGCAAGTGTCGGGCGATCCCGCAACGCTAAAATACACCCACACCACAGACAAAATGACGGTCACACTTGACGAACTGGTCGTAGATGGCACGCCCATCACCTCCGAGCTGGCCCGCTTCATGATGACAGCGGCAGATGTGACCGGCACCACGGATATACGCGTCGGTGAGACACGCGCCTACAACCAGATCATGACGTCAGGGGCCGTTGAATACGACGTGCTCTTCGTCGACCCTGAAACCACTGCACGGGTCGAGATCAAAGGCGGCTCCGCCGGCATGAGCTTTGGCGGGGACGGAACCTTTCCGATGGGTGTCGCGGCCCAGGACATGGCGCAGCTTTTGGGCGCAGGGCTCGACTTCAATGGAACGTTCGGATTTGCCGGTGGCAAAATGGACATGAACTTCAACGGTCCCGATGGACCGGGCACGGCGACCACATCATCAAAGTCAGGGAAACTGGCTGTGGCGATGGGACCGGACGGGCTGTCTTATGACGTCTCGCAGGAAGGGCTGAACGTGAACATGCTGATGCCCGGCGTGCCGCTGCCTTTGGCCTTTGAAATGGAAGAGAGCAAATTCAACCTCTCCATGCCCATTCAAAAATCGGACGAGGAACAGGATTTCGCCTTTGGGTTCACGATGGGCAACTTCACCATGGCGGACATGTTGTGGGGCTTGTTCGACCCGACAGCACAATTGCCACGGGACCCTGCGACCATCGCAATCGACCTGACGGGCAAAGCCAAACTGCTGTTTGACTTCCTTGACCCCGCTCAAGCCGCCGAACTGCAAAGCACAGGCGCCACACCCGGTGAGTTGAACGCTTTGACCCTGAAAACCCTTTTGGTGGACGCCGCAGGGGCAAAACTGTCAGGCACTGGCGACTTCACTTTTGACAACACCGATCTGGCGACCTTTGGGGGCGTGCCAAGACCCACAGGCGCGGTTGATCTGCAACTGGCCGGTGCGAACGGATTGCTCGACAAACTGGTCGCAATGGGACTGTTGCCGCAGGAACAAGCCATGGGCGCGCGCATGATGATGGGCCTGTTTGCCGTCCCCGGTGAGGCCGAAGACACCCTAAGCTCCAAAATCGAAATCAACGATCAAGGGCATGTTTTGGCCAACGGGCAGCGCATCCAGTAAGCTCTGTCCTAGGCTCAGGACCCATTCATCTTGTGCCACCAGTGTGTCAGATTTTTCTCGTGATAAGGCGCTTCTGCGCAGGAACTCTTGTTGAATTTCGAGCAGATGCAACGCAACTCACGGGGAAAATCCGTCAAACCCGCAGGCCGCGCATATCCCGCGTGGCCTTTGACGTTTCCCGACCCCGCACATGGCCTTTTCACGCCCCTGCCCTTGCAGCTTGGGGTCGTGACCGTTACCTCAACGCCAACCCGTAGCGGAGTATAACATGTCCCAACCCCTGAATGATTTGACCCACGCGCTGTTGTCAGCAGCCAAAGAGGCCGGGGCTGACACTGCAGACGCCATTGCGGTGCGCGGCACATCCGTCACAATCGACGTGCGCGCAGGAACGCTGGAACAGGCAGAACGCGCCGAAGGGGTCGACATCGGGTTGCGCGTCTTTGTGGGCCAAAGGGCGGCCAATGTGTCCGCCTCCGACACCTCGTCGCGCACCATCGAGGAAATGGCGCAGCGCGCTGTCGCCATGGCGCGCGAAGCACCGGAAGACCCCTATGCAGGGCTTGCGGATCCGTCACAGTTGAGCACCTCGTGGGATGTTGACGCGCTTGAATTGCACGACCCTGCCCCCGAACCGGACGCCGCGACCCTTCAAGACGACGCCATGCGCGCCGAGGCCGCAGCCCTCGCCGTCAAAGGGGTGGAACAAGTGCAAGGGTCAAGCGCCACCTACGGTGCACAACACGTGTATCTGGCGGCCACGAACGGGTTTGAAGGCGGCTACAAACGCACCAACCGCGGCATGAGCTGTGTGGCAATCTCGGGCACCGGCACGGGAATGGAGCGGGACTATGCCGGCGACAGCCGCACCTTCCAGACCGAACTGCGCGCCCCCGAAGACATCGGAACCGAAGCAGGCACACGCGTCCTTGAACGCATGGGCGCAATCCAGCCCCCCACCGGCAGCTACCCTGTGTTGTTTGACGAACGGGTGTCCTCTACGCTGATCGGGCACTTGCTGGCCGCAATCAACGGGGCCTCCATTGCGCGGGGCGGATCGTGGTTGCGGGACGCTTTGGGCAGCGATGTTTTGCCCGTTGGCCTGTCCTTGATCGAAGATCCCTTGCGCCCGCGCGTCTCGGGATCGCGCCCCTTTGACGCCGAAGGGCTGGCGACGCGCCAACGCAAGATCATCGACAACGGCACCCTGACGGGGTGGACCCTTGATCTGGCCAATGCCCGCAAACTCAAGATGGAACCCACAGGCAACGCCGCGCGCGGCACGTCTTCGGTGCCGTCTCCGGCCACATGGAACGTCGCCTTGACCCAAGGGGAGGTGAGCCGCGCCGAGCTGATCCGCGACATGGGCACAGGGCTGTTGGTGACCTCGATGATCGGCTCGACGATCAATCCCAACACAGGGGATTATTCGCGCGGGGCGGCAGGGCTGTGGATCGAAAACGGTGAAATCACCCACGCGGTCAATGAATGCACCATCGCGGGCAATCTGCGGGACATGTTGCGCGCCATAGTGCCTGCCAACGACGCGCGGACGCACCTCAGCCGGGTCGTGCCCTCACTGCTGGTTCCGGGGATGACGCTTGCTGGATCATGATCTCGACCTTTTGATCGACGCGGCCAGAATCGCGGGACGGCTGTCCACCAGCTACATCGGGGAGACAGCGAAACGCTGGGACAAACCCGATGGCGCGGGCCCCGTGACCGAAGCCGATCTGGCGGTGAACGACATGCTTTCCGTCGTGCTGCAACAAGCGCGACCGGACTACGGCTGGCTGTCCGAAGAAACCGAGGACTCAAGCGCGCGCCTCTCCCGCAACACAGTGTTCATCATTGACCCCATCGACGGCACGCGCGGCTTTGCGGCGGGGGAACGGACATGGGCACACGCGCTGGCCGTGGCGCACAAAGGGGTGGTGACAGCCGCCGTCGTTTTCCTGCCAATGCTGGATAAAATCTACGTGGCGCGCAAAGGCGGCGGGGCGCGGTTGAACGGATCACCGATCCGCGTGTCCGACCAAAAGACCCTGACAGATGCAGCCGTGCTAACGACCAGACCCGCGCTGCAGGACGAACACTGGCGCGATGGCGCGCCCGAGGTGAATTTCAACTATCGCCCGTCTCTGGCCTATCGCATGGCAAGCGTCGCCGAAGGGCGCTTTGACGCGATGTTCACCTTCCGCCCGACATGGGAATGGGACATCGCGGCAGGGCAGTTGATCATCGCCGAAGCAGGCGGAGCGAGCAGCGACAAAACCGGCGCGCCGCTCAGGTTCAACAACGCACAACCGCTGCTGAACGGTGTGGTGGCGGGAAACCCTATGGTGCACCGCGACACGCTCGCGGCCTTGGCGCCATCATGAGCCGTCCGCTTGGATTATCAGCCTACCGGGCCTTGTCACGGCGCAACCCTGCGCACCCCTATCTGCCCACAACCCAACGCCCAAACGGCGAACTGATCTGGATACACGCGCCCGAAAAAGGGGGCGGGCCCGCAGCCCTCGCACTGGCTTGCCGGATGATTGGCGCACGCGATGGGGTATCCGTGCTGTTCACCAATGGCGAAAAAGAAAACACACCTGTCAGCAGCGATCCCAACAACCTGATCCGCGATGTGGTCCCTGCCGACCACCCCGACAGCACCGCCGCCTTTATCGCACATTGGGCACCAGACGCTGTCCTTTGGCTTTGGGGGGCATTGCGTCCAAACCTCGTACTGGAATGCGCGGACGCCGACATCCCGATGATCCTTGGCAACGCAGAAGCTGACGGGTTTGAGGGACGGCGGGACCGGTGGTTGCGCGAAGTGCCCCGGGCCTTGCTCACCCGCTTTGAAAAAGTCATCGCCCGTTCTGACATCGCATCGGCGCGATTGGCGCAAATGGGGTGCAGCAACGCGCAACTCGAACAAGACGCGCCACTGCACTTCAGCGGCGCAGCACTGCCATTTTCAGTCTCGGATTTTGACGAACTTGCAAGAACACTGCGAGGCCGCCCGGTTTGGTGCGCCACTGCCGTTCAACCCGGCGAAGTCAACACGGTCCTCAAAGCACACCGGCACGCCATGCGCCTGTCACACCGCTTGCTGCTGATCTTGAACCTTGCAGACGAGACCCAGGAACAAGAGTGCATCGAGACCATCGCCCAACAGGGGATGCGCAAAGCGATTTGGGAAAACGGAGAGTTTCCGGACGACAACTGCCAAGTGCTGCTGGCCTGCTCTCAAGGGGAATTGGGGCTGTGGTACCGCGTGGCACCGGTCTCCTTTCTTGGCAGCTCGTTGGCGGCAGGCAAAGGCGGGTTGGACCCGATGCACGCCGCCTCGCTTGGAACGGCGGTCCTTTACGGGCCAAACGTGCGCAACCACTTGCACGCATTCTCGCAGCTGGCCTCGGCAGGGGCCGCGCGGATCGTGAACGACGCAAACGCACTCGGGGTCGCAGTGGCGCGCCTCATTGCGCCGGATCAGGCCGCGACAATGGCGATGGCGGGCTGGGACGTCGTGTCCAAAAGCGCGGCCACCACGGACCGCCTTGTGGACCTGCTCCAAGACGCGCTAGACGCGCCGCGAAAAGGGGCCTGAGCAATGCGCGAACCCTCTTTCTGGTCAAAACCCGCCAGCTGGCAAGCACTGGCGCTGCAACCGCTGGGGTCACTTTACAGCGCGGCTACTGCGCGGCGGCTGGCAAACGGAGCGCGCATCAAACTCGACATCCCCGTGGTCTGTGTTGGTAACATCAACGCAGGGGGGACAGGGAAAACGCCCACCGTGATCGCCGTGCTGGAACGGCTGCGGGACCTCTACCACCAGCCACATGTGGTAAGCAGGGGCTACGGGGGGCGACTCAAAGGACCCGTGCGCGTGGACCCCGCAAAACACAGCGGCGCAGATGTCGGGGATGAACCCCTGCTGCTGGCCGCTTTCGCCGAAGTCTGGGTGGCGCGGGACCGCGCCGCAGGGGGGCAAGCCGCACAAAAGGCAGGGGCCAGCGTCGTGGTGCTGGATGACGGGTTCCAAAACCCGAGCCTCGCACACGACCTCTCCATCGTCGTGGTTGACGCGGAACGGGGCTTCGGAAACGGGCGATGCATACCGGCAGGGCCGCTGCGCGAGCCGGTCGAAACAGGGCTCAAACGGGCGAACCTGTTGGTGTCAATCGGATCACAAGACGCGCAATCACAGTTCGCGGCGACACTTCCCGAAACACACCCGACCCACATGCAAGCCAGCGTGGAACCGCTTCAAACCGGAATGGACTGGACGGACACGCCGTTCTTTGCGTTCGCAGGAATCGGGCATCCGGAGAAATTCTTCAACACGCTGCGCGACCTCGGGGCAAAACTGGTGCACACCGAACCTTTGGACGACCACCAACAGTTCTCGACAACACTGCTGCAACGGCTGGACTCGGACGCAAAAACCAAAGGCGCGCAACTGGTGACCACAGAAAAAGATGCAGCGCGACTGCCCGCCAGCTTCCGGTCCAAAGTGATCACACTGCCAGTCAGGCTCAAACTTTACGACGAAACAGCACTGCAATCAGCGCTCAAAGCACTGCCAAGCCGCTAACTTTCCTTTCGTCAGAAATATCCCGGGGGGCGCCAAAGGCGCTGGGGCAGAGCCCCGAAACAAAATCAAAACAGCGTCGCGCGTCAGCGCGCCCTTTGGCTCACGCAGGATCATCCTCGCCCAGTTTGGGGGCAGGACGGTGCAGCGCCAATTGGGCCTCGGAAAACCGGATCGGCACCCGCACGCCGGGCACGCCATCCAACGCGATTTGCATACCACGGGCCTGCACCTGCGGATCAGCCATCACATCCGCCATGTTGTTGATGGGACCGGCAGGAACGCCCTCGGCCTCACAGGCTGCCAACAAATCATCGCGGCTGCGCAACATGGTGGCAGCCGTCAGGCGGGCCGTCATTTCTTCACGGTTGGCAATGCGGTCGGCATTTTTCAGAAACTTGGGATCTTTGATCATCTCGACCACCCCAAGCAGACGGCACAAGCGCTGGTACTGACCGTCGTTGCCAGTCGCGATGATGATATGACCGTCCGCGCAATCAAAGACCTGATAGGGGGTGAGGTTCATATGGGCATTGCCCATCCGTCCAGGGGCCACACCTGTGGTCAGATAATTCATCGCTTGATTGGCAGTCACCGCAACAGCCACATCCAGCAACGCCATATCAATATGCTGCCCGCGACCCGTGCGGGCGCGCTGATGGACCGCCGCCAGAATAGCGGTCGTGGCATAAACGCCGGTAAAAATATCCGTGATGGCCACACCGGTTTTCTGGGGCTGACCCTCAGGCTCACCGGTGATGGACATCAAACCGGACATCCCCTGAATGATGAAATCATAGCCCGCGCGATGGGCATAAGGGCCCGTCTGGCCAAAGCCCGTGATGGAGCAATAGATCAGGTGAGGGAACTCGGCCTTAAGAGTGTCGTAGTCCAAACCGTATTTGGCCAGACCGCCGACCTTGAAGTTCTCGATCAGAATGTCCGCATCCGCCAAAAGGGCGCGCAAACGGGCCTGCCCCTCAGGGGTCTTGAAATCCACCACAACAGAGGCTTTGCCACGGTTGGTAGAGTGGAAATAAGCCGCAGACACATCCGCGTCGCGGGTTACAAACGGGGGGCCCCACTGACGGGTATCATCGCCGGCAGGGCTCTCGACCTTGATCACCTCGGCCCCCAGATCCGACAGGGTCTGGCCCGCCCAAGGGCCGGCCAAAACACGCGCCAACTCAATGACGCGCAACCCTGTCAATGGGGCATCCATCACTCGGCGGCTTCGTCGATCAGCTTGGACATCTCGGCGTAGGACATGTTGTTGTAGGTGGTGCCATTGATGACAAAGCTCGGGGTAGAACGCACACCATCCGCTTCGGCGTTTTCCTGATACCACGCAACCAAAGCCTGCGCTTTGTCACCATTCTCAAGGCACGCGCCCAAGGTCTCTTCGCTCATGCCAGCCAAACGGCCAATCTTGCGCAACTCCCCTACAATCGCAGCAGGCTCACCGGCACGGGACCACGTGGGCTGACCTGCGTACAACAAATCAGACACGCCAAAAAACTTCTCGGGGCCCGCACAACGGGCAATCAAAGAGGCCCACAAGCCGTAGCGGTCAAAATACACTTCACGGTACACGAAGTTGATTTTCCCGGTGTCGATGTAGTCCTTCTTCAACTCCTTGAAGACACCGCCGTGAAAGGTCGCGCAGTGCGGGCAAGTATACGAGGCGTATTCGATGACAGTGACCGGCGCGTCAGGGTTGCCAATGGCCATCTCCTGAATGCCGGAGGTGTCGACAGCCGCCGCAGAATCCGTGTTGTCGGCCACGGGTTGGCTCAGCTCGACATCCACAGCCGCAACCGTTTCAGGGCCGCGATCCATCACGAAAATGTAGTAAGCTCCAGCGCCCACCAAAGCGGCGGCGATCATGGGAATAAGTTTCTTCATCTGTTTTCCTATCGTCAGAGTGTAGATTTGCGCGAGAGAATATTGGTGCCCAACCGCTCCAAAGCAGCGCGCAGACCATCATCTCCCACAGGGGCCACGGCTTCGGCGGCCTTTTGGGTTAATTTCGGGTCGATCGCCACAGGGGCGTCCTTTTTGCGGGCGGTAAAGGCGACCTGGCCCTCCGCAAATCCGGTGGCCGCGGTTTGGGTGATGCGCACGCGGGCGATGGCATTATAGCCGTAAACCGCATTTACCTTGGCGCGGATCTGTTCTTTTTGCATCTCGAGCATCAAAGCTTGAGCGCCCGTGGTCAGCAAGGTCAGAGTAGCCCCCATTCCGCCACGGCTATAGCTGACCTCGACGGGGCGGGCGATCTGGGCAATAGAAGCACCCGCGATCTCTTCCCAATGGGTCAAAAGACGGCTTTGGGCGAATCCACGGCTCTCGCTGGCACTACGGATGCGCGCGCCCAGCAAAGAACTGGTGCGTTTGAACCCTTTTGTACTGGCACGGCGGCTCGCCATTGCTATCTTCTCCCCTATACACACTGCATCATAACGTATGCCCCCACCATCACCAGCGAAACAGACGTTAAAGGACAATAAAGATTGCGTGACCTCAGCTCCGAACTGCTGGCGTGGTACGACCAGCACGCGCGGCCTATGCCGTGGCGCACGCCACCGGCGGACAAACAGGCAGGGGTGCGCCCTGACCCCTATAAAATATGGCTCTCAGAGGTCATGCTACAGCAAACCACCGTGGCGGCAGTGACGAAATACTTCATCCGTTTCACCACACGCTGGCCCACAGTTCAGGCGCTGGCGGCCGCAGATGACGCGGATGTGATGGGGGAATGGGCAGGGCTTGGCTACTACGCGCGCGCCCGTAACCTGTTGAAATGCGCCCGTGTTGTGGCCACAGAACATGCGGGCACTTTCCCCGAAGACCACGCCGCATTGCTCGATTTGCCCGGCATCGGCCCCTACACCGCCGCCGCGATCAGCTCCATTGCCTTTGATTTGCGCCACGTTGTGGTGGATGGCAACGTCGAACGCGTCATGGCGCGGCTGCATGATGTGCACACGCCATTGCCCGCTGCCAAACCCGAACTGACAGCACTGGCCGAAGAGCTCACGCCGCAGGCGCGCACTGGTGACTACGCCCAAGCGGTGATGGATTTAGGGGCAACGATTTGCACTCCGAAAAACCCCGCCTGCGGGATCTGCCCATGGCGCACGCCCTGTCAGGCGCGGATGGAAGGCACGGCACTGCAACTCCCTAAAAAGACACCGAAAAAACCAAAACCCGTTCGCCATGGCACGCTTTATCTGGCGCAGCGCGACGATGGGGCATGGCTGCTGGAAACCCGCCCCGACAAAGGGCTGCTTAGCGGCATGCTGGGCTGGCCCGGTTCAGACTGGATCGACACCGGCCTGAACCGCCCCGCAGGCGCGCCGCCGATGCCCGCGGACTGGACCCTGCTGGACGGTGAAGTGCGCCACACTTTCACGCATTTCCACCTGATTCTCAGTGTTTTCACAGCCCGTGTCGGACGCGCAAACCCGGAACGCGGACACTTCATCGAACGGGACAATTTCCGCCCCTCCGACCTGCCGACAGTCTTTCGCAAGGCCTTTGACCTGACGCAGACACGCTAAATCAACGCGCGGCGTCACGTCTGATTGTTGTAGTAAGGAAATTGTCATAATAGCATCGTAACAAACTCCCGAGGGGCACCATGAAAAAATCTGCATCTGATATGGCGAAACTGCAAAACGCGCTGCCGTTTGCGATATCCTTGGGGTTGATCCCCTTGGCGTGGATCAGTGCGATTTACGGTGGATGGGCGATCATCCTTCTGCCCCTTGTGACGTGGTACTTGTTCTCGGCGCTGGACGCGGCTGTGGGGTTGAACCTTGACGACGGGGACCTTGATGCGACGGACGATGACCTGTTCTGGTACCGTGCAATCACCATGGCATGGGTGCCGTTGCAGTTTTTCACCCTGTTCGGATTGATCTGGTACGTGTCTGACGCCGCCCACCTCAGCGCCTTCGAGAAAATCTGTGTTTTCTTCGGGGTCGGGGTGATTACGGGGACGATCGGGATCAACTACAGCCACGAATTGATGCACCAGAAAGACAAGGTGGAACGCTGGTGCGCGGACGCGCTCTTGGCGATGGTCCTCTATTCGCATTTCCGCTCGGAACACATGTTGGTGCATCACCGTTACGTCGCCACGCCGCGTGACCCTGTGACCGCGCGCATGGGCGAGAGTTTTTACCGCTATTACCCCCGCGTGCTGCGCCAGTGCTTTAAATCCGCATGGAACGCCGAAAAGGCGATGCTGGCGCGCAAGAATCTGGAATGGTCACACACGTCCAATCCGTTCTTCAAATACGGGGCTCTGCAAGGGGTGTGCCTGTTGCTGGCCATCACGCTTGGAGGCTGGTGGGGTCTTGGGCTGTTTTTGATACAGGCCGGCACCGCAATCTGGCAGTTGGAACTGGTGAATTACATCGAACACTACGGGCTGACACGCAAACATTTGGGGGATGGCAAATATGAGCACGTCCAGCCCCGTCACTCGTGGAACACCGCGCACAAAGCGTCAAACTGGCTGCTGATCAACCTGCAACGCCACTCTGACCACCACTTCAAACCGGACCGCCGCTTTCCCGTGCTGCAAAACTACACGCAATCGGACGCACCGCAGTTGCCCTATGGCTATCCTATGATGACGATGGCCGCGATGCTGCCACCCTTGTGGCGGCGCGTGATGAACCCGCGTGTGCGCAAATGGCGCGAAATGTACTATCCCGAAATCACGGACTGGCACGCCTACAATAAAGCGCAAAATCCACTGCCGCGCTGATCTGTTTTTAAGGAATTGGTGGCATGAGAGACCTGAAGCAACTTCCAAAGGTGTATCATGCAGTCACAAACACGCGACGTTCCGGCCAAACCCCGCCGCAAACCACGGCAGTCCTGTTTGGTGATCGAGGACAGCCATTTTGACCAAAAACGGATCAGCCGCGCGTTGGAACACGGCTGCCAGCACCTTGACCTCATCTTTGCAGACACGATCGCAGCGGCGCGGGAGCATCTTGCCAAAACGCCTGTGCAGATGATCCTGCTCGACAATCATTTGCCTGACGGGGTCGGGGCGGATTTTGCAATCGAACTGTCAAACGATCCGAAACACAGCAAAAAACCCATCGTGATGGTCAGCGACTGGCCCTCCCCCTTTATGTGGGACAAAGCCAACGCTGCCGGTGTGCACCACGTGGTGAGCAAGGCCAAGTTTCACGCAGGTTACGTACAATCCGCAATGGAACAATCCGCGCGCAGCCTGCACTGATCAGGCGGTCCAAAGCACCATAGGCGCATCCAGACCACGAATGGCTAGGGCAGGGTTGGCCACCATATGGGCAAACCGCGCGACCTGTTCAGGGCTGCTTTGCGCCACAGCCTTGTGATACGCGACATCACTGACCACCAGCGTCACGTTCATTGCGCGGCTCATCGCCTCAAGGCGGCTGGCCACGTTGACGGTGTTGCCAATGACCGCAAATTCCAAACGGTTGGCACCGATGTCGCCCATCACCACAGGACCAAAGTGCAACCCGAAGCTGGCGTAGATCGGCGGCATGCCCTCACTGTCGCGGGCATCATTCCACGCCTCCATCGCGCGCATCATGGCCAAAGCGCAACGCAACGCGTCGCTGGCGTCCTGCGTCCCCGCCGACGGGGTCCCAAACGTCGCCATCATCCCATCGCCCAAATACTTGTCCAAAGTGCCTGAATGGGCAAACACCTCCGCCTCCATGCGCCCATGGAACTGGCGCAGCAGCCGGATCACATCCTCTGGCGCGCGGTGGGCGGACAGGGCCGTAAATCCGACAATATCCACGAACAACACCGCAATATCCTGATTGCGAATCTGTTTGAGGGGTTCATCATTGTTGGACAATTCCTCAACCACATTGGGCGAGAAATAGCGCGACAGGTTCGCGCGTTCCCGCTCCAGCCCTGCACTGCCAAGGATCAAGCCTTCAAAGCGGCGCACCGTCAGGGCGAGGGTGTAAGTGCATATGATAAATACCACGACTTCTTGAATGCGGCGGTCCCAGTTGAGCCCGTTGGGGTCTAGAAACCTGACCATAAACGGATCTTCTGGAAAGGCCGTCGCGACAGCCACCGACATCTCAGGATAGGACACCCCAAAGGCCCAAATCAATCCGGTGCCCACCAGCCAAGCCCCCACAGACCAATGCCCCAGCGCCATGATCGTACGCCAGGAATAACTCAAGGTGCCCAAGACAAGGATCACGAAATAATACATGAAAATCTGGAACTCATAGACGATTGTTGTGGGCCATTGCTCTTCCATCAAAGGGTTTGGAAACAGCAGCACAAAGGTCAAAATCACCACATCCAACCCGATGAAGAAGACCTCGCGACTTGAGCGGCCAACTCGGCCAACACGCCGTAAAAACCATCCGTTAAGGGCCAATAATCCAACCAAAGCGATGGTGTAAACCACCTCAACGCGCGGATTGAGAAACGGCAAAAGCAAAGCAATCACAGCCAACGCGGCCCAGCGCGCACGCACTGCCAGCTCCAAACCTTCTTGCTTGTGACGCGCCAATGCGGCCTGCGCAAAACGGTTGGGCCCCGTATCAGGCCCCGTATCAGGCACAGCAGGGCTGTGAACCGTCGTGTCGCCTTGTGCCATCGTCATCCGCCTTGATCCCTCAATGTTAACAACCTTCACACTAAGCGGTGCGAAATTCAACCTCCGGATAATCGGGGCAAAATCTGCGCACCCGATCGCGGTGGTCATGTGGGACATTCAACATGTGAAATTCCGGATAATCGGTGCCATCCATCAACTCAAGCCTCAACATCGTGTCGTCGCTGCCCTCCACCAACACAATAGCCTTGATCCGGGCCACATGCACACGGTGGTTACGGTCCAACTGACCCCGCCGCTTGTGCATCCAAAACACCAAATCCCACCGCGCGTGATCCACGCGACACACACGGGTGCGGTTGGTGAACAGGCCAGACACAATACCGCAAAGCGCGCATAAAAAAACCCCGCCACGAGGGCGGGGTATAGGTAAGTGCCATTGGTAAAAGCCTTGGGTAAGGCCGCAGGCACTGGCGGTGTTCGTAAAACTTCAGGACATCAATTGAGCATTTCTGCTCTGATTTGCTGGCGCAACAGATCGATGGGCACTTTCTTCCCGTCTTTCTTAAAGCACCAATAGGTCCAGCCATTGCAGCTTGGCGCGCCTTCCAGATGGGCGCCGACCTGATGGATCGATCCTTTGACATCATCGCCAATCAACGTGCCATCGGCGCGGACTTTGGCTTTGTGACGCTGGTTCATGGAATACAGCTGTTCGCCCGGACGCAACATGCCGCGCTCTACCAGCTGGCCAAACGGCACACGGGGCTCGGAACGTTTGGAGGTGCTGACCTGCAACGCCTCACGGTCGAACTTGCGAACATTGGCGATGCGCTTTTCAGCAACAGCGCGGTAGGCGGCTTCGCGTTCGATGCCGATAAAGTCGCGGCCCAACATCTTGGCGACCGCACCAGTCGTACCTGTGCCAAAGAACGGATCCAGAACCACATCACCAGGGTTGGTCGAGCCAACCAGAACGCGGTGCAGCAAGCTTTCGGGCTTTTGGGTCGGATGCGCCTTGTCACCCTCATCGTTCTTCAACCGCTCATGGCCGTTGCAGATCGGCAAAACCCAGTCAGAGCGCATCTGAATGCCCTCATTCAAAGACTTCAGTGCTTCGTAGTTAAACGTGTACTTGGAGCTTTCATCCTTGCCCGCCCAGATCATCGTCTCATGGGCATTTGTGAAACGCTTGCCACGAAAGTTCGGCATCGGGTTGGACTTACGCCACACAACGTCGTTCAAAATCCAATAGCCCTGATCCTGCAACGCCGCGCCAACGCGAAAAATGTTGTGATAGGACCCGATCACCCAGATCGCCCCGTTGGGCTTTAGCAAGCGACGCGCGGCTTTGAGCCATGCGGTGGTAAACTCGTCGTAAACCTTGAAGCTGGCAAACTGGTCCCAGTGATCATCAACCGCGTCCACCTTGGAGTTGTCAGGACGGTGCAAATCACCTTTCAACTGCAAGTTATAAGGCGGATCAGCAAAAATCAGATCAACCGAGTTCGCAGGCAAGGAATTCATCACATCGATGCAATCCCCACCAAGAATCGTGTTCAATGGCAGCGCCTCGGCGCTCTTCATATGTTTGGTCATTTATCTGCCTCTGTCCCGGGTCATTGGTGACCTCGTTGGTTGAGGACAAAGATGAGTCAAAGGTGATTCGTGGTCAAATTGTTTTTTGAATCAATCAGTTAAGATTTTTTCTTGATACAACATATTGTGTACCGGTTTAAACGAACGTCTATGGTGTGGGGTTGGGCCAAGATTTCGCAACGCAGACATGTGTCTTTTTGATCCATATCCCATGTTCGTTTCCCAACCATAGCCGGGGTGCTGTTGCGCCAAATCCACTAGGACACGATCTCGACATATTTTGGCCACAATTGAGGCCGCCGCAATGGACACGGAACGACCATCTCCCTTGACCAAACTTGTCGCCGGAAGGGTCAAACCGCGCGGGATCATATTGCCATCAATCAGCGCATGATCGACGCCATGGGCCAAACCCGCAATCGCGCGCTCCATCGCCAAATGGGAGGCGCGCAAAATGTTCAGCGCATCAATCTCTGCCACCGAGGCATGCGCAACAGACACATCGGCACTCTCAAGGATCAGCGCATACAACGCCTCCCGCTTCTTCGCGCTCAACTTTTTGGAATCGTTCAGGCCCTCGGGAATGCGCGCAGGATCCAAAACAACAGCCGCCGCCGTGACAGGACCCGCCAACGGGCCACGGCCCACCTCATCCACACCCGCCACACGGCCGCCAATCTCTATCTCGAACTCAAAATCAGGCACGCAGACATCCCCCTTCATCTCGCAAAATAAACCTCCGCCGGAGGCCACAAATTCCGAAGGAATTTAAAACATCGCGCGGCAGCATCGCTGCCTCCTTTAACCAGAGCGAATAAAAAAGGGGAAGGTGCCCGAACACCCTCCCCCAGTCAGCCACCCAAAGGGTCGCTTCACGACACGCTCTTAACGACGTGACAATTTGTAACCGGCATTCTGCAAGCAGCGGGTGCCGTAGCTATAGATCACACGGTTCTTGGCACGATCCGCACGGGCACATTTGCGCGGCAGGCTGTTGGCGTGACCATAGTACTTGTTCAAACACCCTTGCCCGAATGCGCTCACACGCTGGCCGTTGCGCAGGGGCACCGTGCGCAAGCAACGACTTGGCAAAACAAAACGACGGGGCAGCGGACGCGGACCGGGATCGGCGTAGGGACGGCGCGGCTGGACATGAGGGCGCGGGTGGGCACGGGGATGCTTGCGCGGTTGGGTGACCACAACATCGCCCTTGCGGTTGTCATTGATCACAGCGCCCAGAATGGCCAAACCAACCAACGCGCCCACAATCTTGGCCACATCCTCATCCCCCGCACGGGCAGGGGCCGCAGCAAGACCCGTCAAAGCAATAGAAAGAGCGGCAACGCCGGCGATAAACTTCATATGAAAAGATGTGCGTGTCATCAGAGTGATCCTTTTGTCTGATCCGGTAAAGCCGCTTGCAGTGTGCGGCGGTGATGCGATCAAACTGGGGCCATTCCCCTCAGACAGGCAATAACAGGCAGATGTTATCGCATATCAGGGGCCAAAACGGCGGGTGTTATTGAATATCTTTCGATTTGGGGACACTACTCAACACATGAAACACATCTTGCTCGCACTTGGCGTGACACTCGCACTGTCCGCGCCCGCATTCGCCCAGGACTGCTTTGCAGACTATAAAGCCAAACAGGACGACCCCCTGCGGCTGCACTACGGTGTGGCGCAAATCTCGGGGGCGTGCTCGGCGCAGGCCGCTCAAGCGCAATTGGGACCGCGACTGGCCGCACAAGGCTGGACGCTGCTGTCTATAGTCTCCACATTCGGCTCCGAAGGCCTCAACGAAAGGAAGCAGCGTGCTGGATCAAACTACCTCCGCTTCTGAGGCGCGCCGTTCGGGCACACGGCTGGTGGGGTTCGGACTGGCCGCAATCGTGCTGGTGCTGGCCGCCGCCGCATTTGTGCTGTTCTACAATCTGCCGGACGCCAATGCCTTCAACGCCAAAGTCGAACAGATCTTTGTCGAGAACGACCTGACCATTCAGGCGGAAATCAAACTGCTCGAAATCCTCGCGCAATCGGGCACGGCCTTTTCGGACGTGCTGGTGTCCTATCGCACCATCATCTTTGTCCTGCTCATCTTTGCCACAGCGCTGCTGATCGCCTCACTGGTGTTCCTTGTGATGCTGGTGATCCTCAACGGACGGATGGCGCGAATCGAACGGGCGGGAATCGAAGTGAACTCCCTGCTGATCAGCCGCGAGGAAAACACCGTCTACCTCAATGACATGGGGTTCAAACTGACGGACGCGGCGATGGAAACCATGTCCATTCTGGCCGAAGCGCGGATGGACGATGATGTCTTGTCAGGGTCGCAGATCGAAGGGATGATCTCGGGGCGCAACCCGATCGACTGCGAAGAAGCAGCAGGGGCCACACGGATCAAACGGTTGCGCGACACGCTGGGCAACCAGATGGTCAGCGAACTTCTGGTCAAAAACATCGCACGGCGCGGATACATGCTGGCGGTGGGCAAAGACGTGATCAAGGTGATGTAAATCGACCCCGACACTTGCGAACCACTCGCAAGTACCTACATAGAATCTATGAACAGACGCCAGTTTACCGCCTCGCTGGGGGCCGTGGCCACGCTGCCACTCCTGCCCCTCCCCCTCAAAGCCGCCACAACGGCCCCCGCCGCCCTGCCCCCCGCCGCCTACGCATGGGCGCATTTTATCGCACGGGCGCAGCCCTCCCTGTCGGCGGCAAAGCTGGCGCGGTTCCTCAAAGTAGACGGCACAGTGGCGACGCAACTCTTCAACCAACTGGTGCGGGACGGGGTGCTTGGGGCGCCCAGCGCGATTGGCACAGCCAAAGCACTCCAGCCGATGCAACAGCCCACGCACACGTCGCTCGCCACCAGAATCCATTCCGCCGCAAAAGCGCTGGTCAAAGAGCAGCCGCTGGACCTAAAGTGCGCAAACACCGCACCACAGGAGAGCGCAGATGCCAGCCCCGACGAACCCGTTCAAGACAGCCCTGCTCAAGGGTGACACACTGATTGGCTGCTGGCTCAGCCTGGCCAACAGCTATTCAGCCGAAGCGATGGGCGTGGCCGGTTTCGACTGGCTGCTGATCGACGGGGAACACGCGCCCAACGACATCCGCTCCATGCGCGACCAAATCATCGCGCTGGACAGCAGCCCCTCGCACGCCATCGTGCGCTTGCCCATCGGTGAGACATATATGGTGAAACAGGTGCTCGACATCGGGGCGCAAACCATTCTGGTGCCGATGGTCGAAAGCGCGGATGAAGCGCGCGCCATGGTCAGCGCCTGCCGCTATCCGCCAACAGGCGTGCGCGGGGTGGGATACGCCGTGACGCGGGCCGGCAAGTTCGGCACCATCCCCGACTACGGCACCACCGCAAACGATCAGACCTGCGTGTTGCTACAGGTCGAAAACCGCAAAGGGATCGCCGCGCTGGACGAGATTTTGCAAGTGGACGGCGTGGACGGTGTGTTTGTCGGCCCTGCCGATCTGGCCGCCGACATGGGGCATATGGGCAACGCGATGCATCCCGACATCCAGGAGGTGATTTACGCCTCCATCGCCAAAATTGCCGCCGCAGGAAAAGCCCCTGGCATCCTCAGCCTGAACGACGAGATGACGCAAAAGGCGATGGATGCAGGGGCGCGCTTTGTGGCTGTGGGCGTTGACATGCTCACGCTGGTGAACACCTCCAAAGCTTTGGTGAAAAAGTGGAAGCCTTGAGTCCAAAGGATTTTTCGCACGCCTGTTAACCCATTGTTAACGCAAATGTTTCGCACGCGAAAAAAATTCGGAATATCGCCTCAAGCGGGCGCAGCTTTGATCTGTGATGCCGCTTGGGTGTAGCCCCCTGCCGCCCCGTCGATGAAATGCACATGGGTGTTCACCATTGGCGACGGAACGATGCACGTCATCATCGCCTCATCCTGCGAATGCATCCCGTACACCAGCGTCCCCGCCGCTTGGGCGCGGTCCAGCAAGGCCCGCAAATCCGCAACCGTCTCTGCATCGCAATCAATGGTCATCTTTAGCCCGTCATCGAACTTGCGAAAATCCGCGTTGCTGGCCACTTCGCGCCGGTAGGCTTTGGGATCGAACCCGCCAATTTTCAGGCCCACATTCAACAACACCCATGCAAGGGCTGTCTCCAACAGCACCTGCCGTTTGCGTTTGCCCAGTGGCATGTTTTTGCGGCTGACCTTGGCGTCCAGCTCGTAATCCCTGGGGGGCCACGTTGTGCCCGGCCCAATTTCCGGTGACGGATGTCCGGCGCGCTCCAACTGCCCCGCCCGTTCCAGAACCGCAACGCAGACAGCGCTGAACGCGTCAGGCTGTGCCGGCGCACCGGGTTGGATCACCACTGACAGGATCGTGCCCAGCCGCGCTTTCATGTGGCTCCATCGGCACGAGAGCCCATCCAGATTCGGGAGCGTTCCGGAAGGCGCGGACGCGATGGCGTGCCGACCCGCTTTCATCTGCGCTTCGGCCCACGACAGGCCACCGCCGGAAAACATCGCGTAGTCCACCCCCTCCGAGGCTTGATGCCGCGCCACGGCCACATCATGCCCTGCCGCCCGAATATCGGCGACCGACACCATGGCGGTGCGCAACTCGATGTCGAAAATCTCGCGGGCCCAAACCTGCACGGCGGCCAGCGCCTTTGCTGCATGATCGCGGTGGTGCGCAGGGCAGGCAAACGCCGCCCCGTCCCCGCCGAACACATAAGGCAAAGCATGTCCGCCCGACGCGTTGACTTGCGCCGAAATCACAGCCGCGCCCACCATGTTCACCGTCTTGTAACGTCCCTTAGCGATCTCTTGGGTCGAGCCGACAATATCTGACGTCCCCACCACCCAATCATCCGGCAAAGCGGTATAAGCATCAGGACTGGCAAAGGCCTCAAACGCGTCGCGTTTGGGCAGCGAGTCATAGAATTCAAAACCATGTGTCATGCACCCAAAGTAGCATTGCGCAGGCGTGCGACCAATCACAATCCCTTGTGGATCACAAAGGCCCGTGTCAGGCAGGCGCACAAATTCCGCAAAGGACCCCCTCATGCGCATCGGATTGATCCTGCTGACACTGGCCTATGTTCTCAGCCAGTTTTTCCGCGCCTTTCTGGCGGTCCTGACAGGGGAGTTGCAACAAGACCTCGGGGTCGACGCGCAGGATCTCGCCTTTGCGTCCGGCCTTTGGTTCATCAGTTTCGCCGCCATGCAAATCCCTGTGGGATGGGCGCTGGACACCTTTGGGCCACGCCGGACATCATCTGTGTTGATGGTTTTTGGATGCGGTATCGGCGCCGCTTATTTTGCCTTTGCCACTTCGGCCATGGACATCAACATCGCCATGACCCTGATCGGGATCGGGTGCGCCCCGATCCTGATGGCGTCGTTCTATATCTTCGCCCGCGAATTCTCGGCCAAGCAGTTCGCGACCCTTGCAGGCTTGATCGTCGGGGTCGGGACCATCGGCAATCTGATTTCCTCCTACCCGATGGCTCTGGCCGTGGAGCTGGTCGGCTGGCGCGTCTCAATGATGGTTTTGTCGGGGGTGAGCATCGTAATCGCGATCGGGCTGTATTTTGTGGTGAAGGATCCGGCAAAGGCCGGGGCCTCCAGCACCGGCAGCTTGCTCGACATTCTGCGGATGCCCGTGATTTGGGTGATCCTGCCCATCGCGTTGGTCAACTACATGCCAGCGGCGGCGGTGCGGGGGATCTGGATTGGCCCCTACCTGCGGGATGTGTTCGGCTATGACACCGCCCAAGTCGGGATCGCGTCGCTGGTGATGAGCATTGCGATGATCGGGGGCGTTCTGCTGTACGGGCCGCTGGACCGGATATTCGGGACCCGCAAGTGGGTGATCGTGGTCGGGACCGCCTTGACCCTTGGATGTATCGGGGGGCTTTGGGCGTTCCCTGCGGCCTCTCCCATTGCCTCGATCGCAATGATGGCAGGCCTGGGTTTTTTCGGGGGAACGTTCCCTGTGATCATGGCCCACGGCAAAGCGTTCTTTCCGGCCCATCTGGCAGGGCGGGGCGTGACCCTGATGAACCTGTTCAGCATCGGCGGGGTCGGGTTGGCGCAATTCGCGACAGGACAGTTGCACGCCACGACCCAAGGGGGGGCCGTGAGCGCACCCTATTCCGCGGTATTCGGGTTCTTGGGACTGGCGCTGGCCGCAGGCTTGGCCATCTATGTGTTTTCCAAGGACAACACCCAATAGAACCGCGCGGGTTTGATGCGCAGTCACAGGCAGGGGTTGCCGGTTTCACGCGCCCTTGACCTCTTGTTTTTATGACCCCTTCCCCCCACGCGCCAACCCGTGTAAACGGCGCTCACCATCCCTATTGTATTGGAGAAAATCAGATGGGTTACCGCGTCGTTGTCGTGGGTGCCACAGGTAATGTGGGCCGCGAAATGCTAAACATTCTGGCGGAACGTCAGTTCCCCGTAGACGAACTCGCCGTTTTGGCGTCCCGCCGTTCACTCGGTACGGAAGTCACGTTTGGCGAAAAGACACTAAAGACGAAGGACCTGGACACATTTGATTTCACGGGTTGGGACATCGCATTGTTTGCGGTCGGCTCTGACGCCACCAAAAAATATGCGCCCATCTCGGCCAAGGCGGGCTGCATCGTGATCGATAACTCATCGCTGTACCGCTATGACCCCGACGTGCCGTTGGTGGTTCCGGAAGTGAACCCCGAAGCCGTGCTAGACTATCACAAGAAAAACATCATCGCGAACCCCAACTGTTCGACCGCGCAAATGGTTGTGGCCCTCAAGCCATTGCACGACCGTGCCACGATCAAACGCGTTGTGGTCAGCACCTACCAGTCCGTGTCCGGCGCGGGCAAAGAAGGGTTGGACGAGCTTTGGGATCAAACCAAATCCATCTACAACCCGACCGACGACAAGCCGCCGAGAAAGTTCCAGAAGCAGATCGCGTTCAACGTGATCCCGCAGATCGACGTGTTCATGGATTCGGGTGACACGAAAGAAGAATGGAAGATGATGGTGGAGACGAAAAAGATCGTCGATCCCAAAATCAAAGTCACCGCAACATGCGTACGCGTTCCGGTCTTTGTCGGCCACTCGGAATCGATCAACATCGAGTTTGAAGACCACCTCGACGAAGACGAGGCCCGCGACATCCTGCGTGAAGCGCCGGGCGTCATGGTCATCGACAAGCGCGAAGACGGTGGCTACGTTTCCCCCATTGAATGTGTGGGCGACTATGCGACGTTTATCTCGCGCATCCGTCAGGACAGCACGATCGACAACGGCATCAACCTGTGGTGCGTGTCTGACAACCTGCGCAAAGGGGCCGCGTTGAACGCCGTCCAGATCGCAGAGACATTGGGCATACGGGTTCTGAAAAAGGGCTAAAACCCGCCGAACCTTGTAACAATCAAAGGGGTGCCCACGCGGTGCCCCTTTTCTTTTGCGCGCGATCCCGCCACCTTGGGGTAGAAATTACCAAAGGTTGCCCCCATGCGTATTCTAACGATTGCCACCCTCACCCTCATGCCCTGCTTTGCCCTTGCCGATACGATCACGGTTTTCAGTCAACCAAATGCCGTTGAGGTCTACCCTCAAGGCGCGCTGGTCACACGCACCGTCACCTTTGACATGCCTCAAGGGCGCCACGATATTTTGCTGCCCGACCTGCCCACATCGATTGACGCCTTCAGCACAGAGGCCACTTTGAACGGCGCTTCGCTGAACACACGCCGTTACGCCGATGTCCCGCAGGTGCCTGCGGTGCCCGATATGTCCGAGGCATTTTTAGCGGCTAAAGCGACAAAGGAGATGGCCCAAGCTGCGATTGATTCGCTCAATGACCAGATCAAACAGATCGAGGCCCGCATCGGTGCCGCCCAAGCGCAGATCGGGTTCCTTGGGGGGCTGTCCGACAACGAAGGTCTGCCCGGTGATGTCGACGCCTTGCGCGCCCTGTCGCAGATGATCGCCGGCGAAGGGGATCAGGCCCGCAAAAATATTGTCGCAGCCCAAGCCGACGTGCGCAGCTTGCAAGCCACCCGCCCTGCCCTTGATCAGGCGCTGCGCGAGGCGGAGTTTGCCCTGCAATCCGTCAGCCGTCCCAGCATGCAGGCCACCCAACTGACATTGACGGCCACCGCTGCGCAGGCGGGTCCAGTCACGCTGACCCTGAAATACTTCACAGATCAAGCAGGATGGGAGCCGGCCTATCGCATGTACCTCACAACCGGAGATGTGCCTGTGTTGAACGTCGAACGCCTTGCTGCCCTCAGCCAGTTTACAAACGAAAACTGGAAAGATGTGGATCTGACCCTCTCGACCCTGATGCCGTCCGGTAAATCCAGCCCCTCCAGACCTTGGGCGCCGTTCTTGAGAATTGAGGAGCCAACCCGCAAACAGTCCTTGTCCTCCACTGCAATGGACCGGAGCGCCGTGGCTGACCCCATTATTGAAGCGCCCGTTATCGTCAGTGAAATGGCCGCTGCCTTCTCACCGATCGCTGGCCCCGGCAGCACCTATACCTTCCCCGATGGGATCACCGCGCCCGGTGGCACCGAAAACCTGCAAATCGCTATGGGCGAGTTGAATTTTGACGCAGGCCTGAGCGCACAGGCGACCCCCATGCGCGACGATACCGCCTACCGCAAAGTCACGTTCACCAACACAAGCCCCGAACGTCTGCTGGGCGCACAAAGCGCTATCATTTATGTAAACGGCCGCCTGATGGGGAGCATCAATTTTGCGACCATTGAGCCCACTCAAGAGGCCGATTTGTTCTTTGGCCCCATCGACGGCTTGCTTGTCTCGCGCACCGTGCTGGACCGCAACGAGGGGGATCGTGGCATCATTTCGCGATCAAACGAGAACAGCGAAGACATCCGTATCGACATCGAAAACCTGACGGACCGCGCGTGGGATCTGGCCGTATTTGACGGGGTGCCTTACGGCGAGCAGGAGGATCTGGTGATCGACTGGACCGCGGCCCCCAAGCCCGCCCAAGTCAACGATGCGGACCGCCGCGGTATTTTGCGCTGGGACCTGACGGCACCGCCCGCCTCCAAACAGAGCATTTCCATCAAGACCAAGATCACATGGCCCGAGGGATTGGATCTGCGCTGATCCTTCAAACTTGAGAAAAACCCCACCGGTTTCTTCAACAAAATCGCAATATTGGTGTGCGACAACTTACTTATATCCGGTGTGGGGCCGGCGAAAGGGTGAGTGGATGAAACCATTTTTTACAATATTTGCGCCTGTGCATGACTACGGAATGCACGGGCAGCAGCACCAGTCAGACAAAGTGACCAAGCAGGAGATCCTGCGCATTTTTGCGCGGGAACTCCAGCGCGAAGAGCAGCCAACAGGCGCCAGCGATCCAAGTCATTGGGCGCGGTTCAAGGCCGGTGTTTCCAGCCTTCAGAACCGTTCGGGCCTTCAGAAACGCTCGGCGCGCAACACCTGACAATCGGTGACGCAAACCACGCCGATGTGGCGCTCTACCACTGCAAACGCCGCGTCGAGGAGTTCATCAACATCTTCGGGGCGGCGGATGCACACGACTTGCACCATGCCGCTTGCGCGCCCGATCTGCCCTTCGCGCGACCATGGTCCAGAGCGTCCTGATCCGCCAAAAACGGGCAGGATCGTATAGCCTGTGACCCCTGCAGCGGTCAGCGCATCGGTCAGCCGTTTTTGCATGATTGCTTCGATGGTGATTTCAACACGTTTTGCGTTGTGGGTTTGCATATGATCAGCCTCCTGTCGCCCATTGGGCTACCGACAGATACAGTGGCAGACCCAAGGTCAGGTTAAAGGGAAAAGTGACGCCAAGGGAAAGGGTCAGGTAGATGGAAGGGTCCGCTTCGGGCACCGCAACCCGCATGGCTGCAGGCACCGCGATATAGCTGGCAGACGCGCCGAGCACCATGAACAGCATCACGCCGCCCGTGCTGACGCCCAGCAACACCCCGAATCCCAGGCCCGCAACACTGCCGATGACCGGCATCACAACCCCAAAGGCCAGCAGACCGGGCCGCATGACTTTGCCCCCTTCGCGCAGGCCCCGTCCCGCGACCAGTCCCATGTCCAGCAGGAACAAGCACAACACCCCTTTGAAGGGTGACACGATAAAGCTTTCGATTTCTGCCAGACCTTCCTGCCCCGTAACCATCCCGATGATGAACGACCCGACAAGCAGCACGATAGAGCCGTTGAGCATGATCTCGCGCCACAGGTCGTTTTCCATTTTGCGCCCGCTGTCCCCGCGCGAAATGAGCCAGAGTGCGGACAGAATTGCAGGGGCTTCCATGGCGGCCGCGACGGCCACCATATAGCCCTCGGATGCGATGCCCGCGCTTTCCAGAACGCTGGTCCCCGCCACAAAGGTCACGATCGAAATGGACCCGTAGTGCGCCGCAACCGCCGCTGCGTCCAGGCGCGACAGGCCCGACATGACGTTGAGCAATGCAAATGCGATCAAGGGCAGCAAGAAGGACAGGATAATCCCCGCCAGCAGGCTCAGCCCCAGCGTGGCGTCGATGCCGTGATCCGCGACGCTCACCCCCCCTTTGAATCCGATGGCGAACAGCAGGTAGATCGACATGCCTTTGGCCACGGCTTGGGGGATGCTCAGGTCAGAGCGTGCAAGGGCCGCCGCGACCCCCAAGGCAAACGACAAGATGATGGGCGACAACAGATTGTTGGCCGCCAGCGTAAGAATATCCATGCACCGCTCCTGAAATATCATGAAACCGAAGGGTTGATTGCCCGACGTGATTGCTGTGGCGTTCACTATCGAGCCCTGAGTCAGATAAAAAATATATAATTCTTTTGAAATTGTTCTATTTAATAGAACTATGGATACTCTGAACTATCATCACCTACGGTATTTCCGCGAAGTTGCCCATGAAGGGCACTTGGGCCGCGCCGCCGAGCGTCTGAACCTGTCGCAATCTGCGTTGTCGATCCAGATCCGCCAGCTTGAAGATCGCTTGGGTCACCGTTTTTTCGACCGCGTTGGCCGCCGTTTGGTCCTGACCGAAGCTGGCCGCATCGCGCTGGACCATGCCGATCGCATTTTCGGGGCCGGTCACGAGTTGCTCGCCACCTTGCGCCATCGCAATATGGTCAGCCCGCCGTTGCGTATCGGCGCCTTGTCCACCCTCTCCCGCAACTTCCAGCTTCAGTTTTTGCGCCCTTTGCTGGTGTCCCCCGATTGTCCTGTGGTTTTGCGCTCGGGCAACACCAAAGTGCTTTTGGATGATCTGGAGGCGATGAACCTTGATGTGGTGCTCACCACCGAGCTGCCGCCCAGCGGCAGTTCTGTTGCCTTTGCCGCCCAGCGCATTGCGGAGCAGGTCGTTGGTATCCACGGCCCCCCTGATTTACTGGCCTACCCCACCCTCAAAGCGCTGCTGGAAAGCGCCCCGCTGATTGTGCCCACCGACAGCATCATTCGTGCGGGGTTCGAGAATCTGGTGGCCCAGATGGGTATTTCCCCGCGCATTGTCGCGAATGTGGATGACATGGCGATGGTCCGTTTGCTGGCCCGTGAGGGTGCAGGCGTTGCGATTGCCCCCGCCGTTGTTATGGCCGATGAAATTGCTGCGGGGATTTTGGCGACCGCCCCGTTTGATCTCAACATCAAAGAGCCGTTTTACGCCGTCACCTTGCCGCGCACCTTTACCCATCCCGCCCTGGCGGAGCTGATGACCCAAGCCTGAGGGTCAGCTGTCGAGGATATCAAACCCGTCGCGAATGGCGGCGTCCTGAGCGGCGTCCAGATAGACAGGGTTATGTGTCTCTAACACGGCGCGCGCGGCTTTGTTCGCCACCCCCCATGCGTCAGGTGCCCCGTTTTCTTCCCATGTGATCGGTTGCGTGCGATCTGCCAGCGTCGGGTAGTGGTAATCCCGCTCCATCGCTGCATAAGTTTGCGCCGCCCCCAAGAAATGCCCGTCCCCCAGAACCGACGCGCAGATCGCGTCAAACCCCAGCGTTTCCTCATTCACTTCCACCCCCCGCAGGGTCCGGTAGATGCTGGCCCCCAACAAGGATGCCGTCATCCCGGAGCTCTCGTAGATCAGATTGCCCCCTGCCAGTCCTGCGGCCAGTGCGGTCAGCCCTTTTTCCATACCGTATTGTGCATCAATCGCTTTGGCGTCCGTCATCGACGCCGCAACCCCCGACGGCAACCCCAACCAGTTCGATATCTGCGCAGAGGCCGCGTTCATCACCGCGATCTCGCCCCCGCCCCCCGCAAACGATCCAGTGCGCAAATCAATCACCAAAGGCCAGTTCGAGAACACCATCGGGAACCCCGGTTTGAGGGCATGCACCATCACAAGGCTGGCCAGCGTTTCCGCCAGGGATTGCGCAAGAAACCCTGCCAGCGTCGCCGGGGCTGTCGCCCCGGATTGCGCGGCGGTGATGCAGGACATCGGGATGTTGTGCTCGATACATTTGTACACAACATCCACCGCATCCTCCCCGAAGCGCATGGGCGAAATAATAGGGCTGATGTGGGTTTTCACAAAAGGACGTTTGGCAAACTCCCCCTCCCCCCCCGCCGCGATGTCCAGCATCTTGACGATGGGATCAACGTGTTCGGCCACTGTAAATGCGGTGGCCACAGGTTTGGTGGTGTTGCGCAACAAAGCGTAGGCGGTGTTCACGTCCAACGCAAAAGGGTCCGCCACATCGGTGGCGATACAGCAGCGCGTGAACCATGACACATTGGTCAATGTGTCTTGCAGGCGGGTGAAATCATGCAAATCCTTCAACGTCGAAGGCCGATAAAGCCCGCTGTCCATGTCCAGCGTCTGCACCGCCGCGCCGCCTGTGCCGAAGTGGACCGCATCGCCGCCCACCTCGATGGAACGATCCTCATCACGGCCATGCAGGACAAATTTCTTCGCCGCCCGCGCGATGGCATCTTCGGTCAAAGCACGCGGAAACCGCACACGCCCGTCCGCGCCCATCTGCGCCCCTGCCGCACTCAGATCATCCGCCAGACGCACGGGCACTTCGCCCAAGCCCAGTTCAGCCAGCAAGCGCAGGGCAGTATTGTAGATGGATTGCACTTCGGCATCGCTCAGCGGTTTGTACTGCCCGCCACGCTGCCCGGGAGGGCATGGATTTGGCGGCGGCACCGCCCTCTTTGCCACTTTATCCTGTCGCCCGCCTGTGCGCCGTCTGCTCATGATGCAATGTCTCCCTCCCTGCATTGAGGGCGAGGGCCACGGCAAAAGCAACCCGAACGCGCGCTATTGCAGAACGTGGCGGGATCTATTTCGAATTGGTGAAGCCAGAGGCGGTTAAACCGCGTAAAACATGCCGGACTCGTGGTCGTAATGCTCTAGCCCGCCTTCGCCGATGTCGGTCCACAGGCCGTGGATGCTGAGCACCCCTTCGTCCACGCGAGAGCGGATGAAGGGAAAGGTCAGCAGGTTCTCAAGCGACGCAACAACCGCGTGTTTTTCCAACTGGCGCGATTGCACGTCCGGGTCGGGCTCATCTGCGACCAGCTCGTATTTGGGGCGCAGAATATCCATCCAACGACCAACAAAGCTTTCCTTGGTTTCCAACTCGGGCGCGTGCCCTTTGCACATGTCGATGCATCCTTGGACGCCGCCGCAGTTGGAGTGCCCCAGAACGATCAGATTGGCGACGTTCAGAACCGTCACCGCATATTCAATGGCCGCGCTGGTGCCGTGGTGATCGCCGTCGGGCAGATACTCGGGCACCAGATTTGCAATATTGCGGTGGATGAAAAATTCACCCTGATCCGCCCCGAAGATCGAGGTGACATGCACGCGGCTGTCACAGCATGAAATCACCATGGCACGCGGGCGCTGCCCTTCGGTGGCAAGGCGGCGATACCATTGCTGGTTTTCCTTGTACCCAGTGGCTTTCCACCCGTGGTAACGCTGCAGCAAATAGGCGGGCAGTGGTTTGACGTTGTGCATTTGGTCGTCCTGACGTCGAATGTTTGAACTGTAACTACGCTGAATTCGCATAGAATTCGAGGGAAAATCATACTTGGCCCTAACCATTTGGGAAGGGGTTTTGTGCGAACCATATGCTTCGTCGTGGGGGCGAATTGCAAAGGGTGAGTGCAATGAAACAGATTTCTCAGATCAAACCGCGTGAATCGGTGCGCGTCGATCAAGAACGATTGTCTGCGCTATATGCGCAGTTGGGTGAAAGCAGCGCCGAAGACGTCGTGTGCCGTGCAATGGAAGAGCTGGCTTTGCGCCTGTCCCATTGCGACCGCTTGTTCCGTACAGGGGACATGCAGGAATTACGCAAAAGCGCACGGTCTTTGATCGCGATTGCCGAACAAATCGGTATGGATGATGTGTCCCGCGTGGCCAATGATGTCACTGTTTGCGTGGACGCACAGGACGATGTGGCCATCGCTGCAACGCTCCAGCGTTTGATGCGGTCGGGCGAAGGGTCACTGACCGCCGTCTGGGACATGCAAGACATTTACATCTAGCGCAACGCCCTGCGATCTTGCCTTGGACGTCAGTACGGCCCGTATCGTTCCAGGATGCGGGCAAAAGCTGTTCGACATGACCCCAAAGTGCTTTACGTTACTCTCAACGTATTGCCTTGAAAGGTCCTTGTCCCATGTCGTTGAAATTCTCCACGTCCGAAACGCCGATTCCCTTGCACGTCATCTCCGAGGACGCCTGCGCCGCGTGGCTGGAGGCGCAATCCGGTGCGGTCAGGAATTGGTGTGCGGCTTACGGATTCAAAGGCGCTTTGGGACAGGCGATCGCCTTACCTGACCCGACGGGGGCCCCTGGCCTGGCCCTTGTGGGATATGGCAGCGCCGCGACCCGCAAGCGCAGCCGTTTTCATTTGGCCGAAGCCGCAAACGCCTTGCCCGAAGGCGCCTATGCACTGGCCGCCGGCGGCGTTCCGGAACATCAACTGGCCACTGAGTCCCTGGGATGGTTGCTGGCAGGCTACCGCTTTCACACCTACCGCAAAGGGGCCGATATGAAGGCCCGGCTTGTCTGCCCCGAAGGCGTCAACGCCACCGAGGTCGAGACCATCGCCCAATCCGAAGCCTTGACCCGGGATCTCATCAACACCCCTGCGTCCGACATGGGCCCCCCCGAACTGGAACAGGCCGCCCGCAATCTGGCGACCGAATTTGATGCCACCATTTCTGTCATCACAGGCGATGCCCTACTGGAACAGAACTTTCCGATGATCCACGCAGTCGGACGCGCCGCCGATCGCGCCCCCCGTTTGATCGATATGGCATGGGGGGACAGCGGCCCCAAAATCACATTGGTCGGCAAAGGCGTGTGCTTTGACACAGGTGGCTTGAACCTCAAACCCGGCAGTTCGATGGGGTTGATGAAAAAGGACATGGGCGGGTCTGCCGCTGTTTTGGGCTTGGCGCGGATGATCATGGCAACAGAGCAGCCGGTGCAACTGCGGGTGCTGATTCCCGCGGTGGAAAACTCTGTCTCTGCCACGGCCTTCCGCCCGCAAGACATTTTGATGTCGCGCAAGGGTTTGACGGTCGAGATCAACAACACCGACGCAGAAGGGCGCCTTGTGCTCGCCGACGCCTTGGCGCTTGCGGATGAGGGCAACCCCGACATGATCATTTCGATGGCGACGCTGACAGGGGCGGCGCGTGTGGCGGTGGGGCCCGACCTTGCGCCCTATTACACGGATGATGAAACGGCCGCCGCCGCGCTGGAACACGCTGCGCGCGACGTGTCTGATCCGGTCTGGCGGATGCCGTTTCATGACGCCTATGAGACGATGATCGAACCCAGGGTAGCAGACCTCGACAACGCACCAAAGGGCGGGTTCGCAGGGTCCATCACAGCAGCCCTGTTCCTGCGCCGCTTTGTAAGCAACTGCCCGCGCTACATGCATTTCGATATCTACGGATGGCAACCAACAGCGGCCCCCGCACGGTCCAAAGGCGGCGTTGGCCAAGGAACCCGCGCCTTGGTCAAAGCGCTGCACGGCATGATCGGAACATGAGCGATCCGCGCACGACTCCCAACCCCGAATGGATGACGCAAAACACACCCGCACAGGTGATAACCCCTGTTGTGGACCTGAAACGGAGGCCCCAAGGGCCGCGGGACCGTCAGCTGTTGCTGGGAGAAACATGCGTGGTTCTGGGGCAACTCGACGAACACAGCTATGTGAAAGCAGACAAGGACGGCTACTTGGGGTTTGTGCCGAATGCCTCCCTCGCAAAACCCACAAAAGCCACGCACCGCGTCTGTTCTGCGGCGACGCACGGGTACAAAGACGCCGATATGAAGTCGGCTGATCTTGTGATGCTCAGCCACGGATGCAAAATCGCAGGACGGGGGTTTGTGGGAAAGTTCATCGAAACGGCCTACGGCTACATCCCCACCAACCACCTGTCACAACTCAGCAATCCCGAAACCGACCCGGCCAAAGTCGCGCTGCTTTACCTTGGCACCCCCTACCTCTGGGGCGGGAACAGCCGCAGCGGAATTGACTGCTCGGGACTTGTGCAAGCGGCCATGAGCGCCTGCAGGATCGCTTGCGCCGGAGACAGCGACCAACAGCTCAAGTCACTTGGGCGCGACGTGGAACACGGCACAGATCCAGAACGCAACGACCTGTTGTTTTGGAAAGGGCACGTGGGGCTAATGGTGGATGACACAACCATGATCCATGCAAACGCGCACCACATGTGCGTTGCACTTGAACCCGTCGACGCGGCGATAAAACGGATTGCAGCCCAAGGGGACGGGGACGTGACAGGGCACAAACGGCTGTAGCGCAGTCCAAGACGCAAACGCGGGACGCGGTTGCAAACATCGTGTCAGCCGTCAGGCTGTCCTTTGGATCACAGCCAATCGGTCAGACAGAGCGGATCAATTTGCGCTCCAACACCCGCAGCACAGTGCGCAAGTCACCGCCGCGACGCAAAACCTGACCATCCATCCCTATAACTGCGTACAACCCTTGTTTGCCCCGCAGCTTGGGCCGCTTTTCAATGCGGTACATCGGATGTTCTGCCGTGCGTCGAAAAATCGAAAAAACCGCAACTTCTTTCAAACACGATATCCCGTAGTCCCGCCATTCCCCTGCCGCAACAAAACGTCCGTACAGCGACAAAATCACAGACAATTCCGTGCGATGGAACGACACCTGAAGCGCAGGCAGTTCCCGTAAAGGCGGCGGCGGAGGGGTATGCAAACTCATACCGGACTGTCGCGCCGATCTTTGGACAAATCAAGAGACTTGAAAGTGTTACAATATGCGCGCACATTTGAAAAAACAGAAACACGAAAGCCCGCCATGACGCCCCAATCCCGCGCTGACCGCTCTGCCATGCTAATGTACAGCCGTGATGCTGCATGCCAGGATCTTGGAATTGTTGTCACCGCCGTCGGCCCCGGTCGTGCGATCCTGACCCTTGATGTGCGTGACACCATGCTCAACGGTCACAGCATCTGCCACGGCGGCTACATCTTTACGCTGGCCGACAGCGCCTTTGCTTATGCGTGCAACAGCTACAACCAGCTCACTGTCGCGCAGCAAAACCAGATCACTTTTGTGGCCCCCGCCCAGCAAGGCGACACCCTCACGGCCACCGCCCTGGAGGTCAGCCACACAGGCCGCTCCGGCACCTATGACGTGACTGTAACCAACGCCGAACACCAAACCATTGCCTTGATGCGCGGGCTGTCGCGCACCATCAAAGGGCAGCACTTCGATGAAGACACCGCGCAGGAAGACCCCCTATGAAAGACCTCACTCCCTCCAAGGCCTCCCTTGATCCGATCGAAGTTGCCAGCCGCGACGAGATCGAAGCGCTCCAACTCGAGCGCCTCAAATGGTCACTGGCCCATGCGTACACCAACGTGCCGTTTTACAAATCCTCTTTTGATGCTGCGGGTGTGCATCCCGACGACCTCACATCCCTTGCGGATTTGACCAAATTTCCCTTCACCGTGAAAACCGATCTGCGCGCCAACTACCCCTTCGGGATGTTCGCCGTCCCCCGCGAACAGGTCGCCCGTATTCACGCCTCCTCCGGCACCACAGGGCAGCCGACCGTCGTGGGCTACACCCAAAATGATCTGGATGTCTGGGGGCAGGTCGTGGCGCGGTCTTTGCGGGCGGCGGGCCTCAAACGCGGCGATCTGCTGCACAATGCCTATGGCTACGGGCTGTTTACGGGTGGCCTTGGCATTCATTTGGGTGCCGACGCTTTGGGCCTCAGCACGGTCCCGATTTCGGGGGGGATGACCCCGCGCCAAGTGCGCCTGATCGAGGATTTCAAACCCACCGGCATCACTGTCACCCCGTCGTACGCCCTCTCGATTCTGGATGAATTCGCCAATCAGGGCCTTGATCCGCGTGATTGCTCGCTGGATGTGGGCATCTTTGGCGCAGAGCCGTGGACCAACGCCATGCGCCGCGAGATCGAGGATGCCTTCGACATGCATGCGGTGGACATCTACGGGCTGTCTGAAATCATGGGCCCCGGTGTCGCCAATGAATGTGTCGAAACCAAAGACGGGCTGCACATCTGGGAAGATCATTTTTATCCAGAAATCATCAATCCCGAAACCGGCGCGTTGGTCGCTGACGGCGAGCAGGGGGAACTGGTATTCACCTCCCTCACCAAAGAGGCGTTTCCGATCATCCGCTACCGCACCCGCGATCTGACCCGATTGCTGGCAGGCACCGCCCGCTCCATGCGCCGGATGGAAAAGATCACAGGGCGTTCGGATGACATGATCATTCTGCGCGGCGTCAATGTGTTCCCTACCCAGATCGAAGAAGTACTGATGGCCACAGACGGCCTTGCCCCGCATTTCCAGCTCGAACTCAGCACCCCGGACCGCATGGATCAAATGCGCGTTTTGACCGAAGCCAGCGACCCCTCGCTTGGGGCCGAAGGGCGCGCAGCCGCGGGTGCCGCCCTTGCCATGGGTATCAAACAAAGCATCGGGATCAGCGTCAAAGTTGACGTCGCAGGCGCAGGCGGCGTCGCCCGTTCAGAGGGCAAAGCCGTTCGGATTCTCGACAAGCGCGCCAAACTTTAGGTTCAGGAACACGAAGACGTGGTTTGGTCCGAGAACACTTTGCCTGACGGCAAATAAGTGATCAGGCGCACTTGTCCTCCAGCCTCAAAGAACAACGGCATATTTTTGGATTTGCACATGGACGACACGAACCGGTCGCGCAGTTCTGTTTTCACTGGCTTTCCCCCGCGTGGAGGAATCGTCGCGATCACTTGAGGCACATCAATGCCGACAATCAGCGTGTCATCATCGGCCTTTGCACCGCGCCTCTTTACGCCGTGGCCAAAAGAGCGCCCTTTTTGGCGATTTATCTCTTCGGCGGTCAATAGGGCGACGGCGCATGCTTTGCTCTTGTCACATGTTTTCAGGGCAGATTGAACCTGTTCGGGGTTCGCCCTTTTTACCGGTGGTGGCGTTGTGCAGGCCGCCACGCCAAAGGTTGCTATCGTGGCAAAAACGATGGCTTTGGGAAACTTGAAATTCATCTGCAACATTTTGCGCTCCATACATGTTCACTTGGGGGTTTTGACATGCGCCCCAACCCATTGGCGCGCATGAACGTCGATCAACAGGACGTTGCTGTCCGGTCCAGATAGACCTCGCCCGATGGCAAATAAGCGATCAGGCGCACTTTGCCGCCAAGGTCAAAGAAACGTCTAATGTCCCCCCCGCCCCCACGGCACAAACCCTCGACAAATTTTCCGTTCAAATAGGATCTATAGCTTTGGCCATTGATCGTCCCTTGGGCTGTTACCAGTTGCGGCACGTCTGCCCCGACGATCAATGTGTTGCCTTGGGCTTTGGTTCCACGCAGAACGACACCCCCACCAAAATCGCGCCCTTTCTGGCTGTTCATCTTGTCTGCAACCAAAATCGCCACGGTGCATGGCACGCTTCCATCGCATTGTGCGAGCGCCGCTTGGCGCTCTGCGGGCGTGATTTTGGAGGACGGCGCAGGTGTACAGGCCGCGACCCCGAAGGCTGCGATCACACCAAAAAGAAGGGCTTTGGGAATTCTGGAAAATATCTGTCGCACTGGAGTCTCCGTACTGGTTAAGGTGTTGGTGGATTTGAAGTTATACAACCCGATCGGGGTTAACAATGCTGAATGCGGGCCTCACCCCAGCGGATCATCCGACGCGACGTATGCGTCTGGCACAGCTTCAAGCAGGTCGCCCGGTTGGCAATCCAGCACTTCGCAAATCTTGGCCAAAGTGGAAAACCGCAGCCCTTTGACCTTGCCCGATTTCAACAGGCTCAGGTTTTGCACACTGATCCCGATGGCCTCGGCGAGGTCCTTGGACTTCATCTTGCGACGCGCCAAAACAACGTCCAAGCGCACGATAATTTGCATCACAAAAACCCGTCGTTTTCTTGCGCCAACCGTTGTCCCTCGCGGATCACCCAGCCGATCAGGACAAACCCCAATCCGTAAAAGATCATCCCCACATGGGAAGAATTGTACCAAAAGCGCACCCCTTCGGGGCCCGCTGTATTGTGCCACGATATCATCATCGGTGTGAAGGCGGCAGCGATCAAATGCAGCACATTTGACAGCACCGTCCCCCATCCCAACGCGCACAACAGCCACGCGATCCGCTCTGAAAACACTTCGCCTTTGCGCAACAGCCACAGGATTCGCACTGCGCAGACCACGGACAAAAGCCCTGCAAACACGGGCAACAGCCACGCCACCGCATAAGTCATCCGTGTGCCAAAAGCGATCTTGACCCCTTGTTCCGCCCATCCGTTTTGCACCCAACGCACCGGCTCGAAAAACGCAAAATCCAGCGTGTTTTGGATGGAATTATACGGGTAATACACAAGGTAAACGACCAAAGGCAGCAACGCCAAAGTGGCTACAAATTTGATCCGTTGGTACATGTCTGCGCCCTCAATTTATAAAAAATTCATGTTTTACATTGATTTTTTATCTTATTCTGGAATCAATGCCGACACAAGGGCTGCACCCTGCACCCCTTTCCCAAGTGAGGACCACATAATGATCTTGTCACCCAAGCACCTGACACTGGCCACAGTTCTGGCTCTGGCACCCGCCTTGCCTGTCATGGCTGACACGCCCATCAGCACAGCCAAAGCAACCATCGGCAAAGATCCCGCAGCGACCCTTTTGCCAATTCAGAAACGTATTTTCACGGACTTCCGTTCAGAACGCAGCCACTTTGGCGCCTATGCCCGCAATATCGCTGAAGACACCAGCTATTGGGTCCGAAATTTCTCCGACCTTGGCAAAGCCCGCGCCGCCGCTCTGAAAGGCTGCGATGTCTTGTCGACCTCTGGCGTCAAAGGCAAATGCACCATTTATGCTGTGATGGTCCCCAAAGGGATGGACGTGAGCACGACAAATGCCCGCCAATTGGGACGCGAGGCGGCGCAAGTCTTTACCGGCTCTTATCGCAGCAAACAAGTCGAGGGGCGCTATGGGGCCTTTGCCAGCTCCCCCTCCAGCGCGTATGGCACATCGTGGAACTGGCCCAACGCCGCCGAAGCCCGCGCCACCGCCCTTGCCTATTGCGAAGCCAATGCGTTGATTGATTTGGCCAGCCTCAACATTGAAGGGCGCACATGGGCCAAACGCAACGGTCTGGCCACATGTGACATCGTGGATGTCTTTGGCCCCTGACCCTTAGGGCGCGCGGGTGTGCGCCCTGACCTGACCTCACACAAAGTGACCGTGGCAGAACCACCCTGCCGACATCGCCCCGCCGTGCCCGTAAAACAGCCAAAGCCGTTCTCCGCGCTCTGTTTCCGTGACCCAGTAATCGCGTATTCCTGTGCGCCAGTCAGGGTCATCCAGCCACCATTCGGGCGCGACCCGTTCTGGCCCGAAGGCGCGGATGCGGCGGTGCTCCCGCCCCCTCCAGCGAAAGGTTTCAGGCATTTGCGGCCCGTTTCCACCCTGCACCGGTTCGGGTTTCCACAACAGGATCGGGCGGGCGCTGCGTGATTTGGGCCATGCCTCCCCATAGGGTTCGGACCATGCGGCGGCCATGGGTTTCATTGTCTTTTCAGGGATGTGGCTAGAGGCGGGGTGCAACCGTGTGATGTTGTCCAGCCCCACGCGCGCGCCAAGCCGCCCGATCAGATCCACCACGTCTTGTTCTTTGGCCTGTTGGGCGCGGGCCTGCGCTCCTGCCCCAAGATGCCCCACCGCCGTACGCTCGTAGATCGGCTCGTGCTGCACCGCTTCAAGGCGCAGCATATCGATGCCAAAGCCTGCGTCGATGTCATCGATTTTCAACGCAATCAGGGGCAGAATATGTGTAGGGTCATGGCTGGGCCGCGCCAGCCCCGCTTGCACCACTTCTGTTGTGTGATCGGCCCGAAACGCTTGCAGTTGCACCATCCGCGCCCCCCGCCCTTTGGCCTTTAACAGATCGCACAGCCGCTCCAGCAACCGTTCTGCCCCGGCCAACACGTCATCGGCCAGCCCGATCGGTTCCGGCAGGCTCATCCGTACCGCGAAATAATGCGCAGGGCGTGCGGGGGAAACGGGTTCGGGTGCGCTGCCCATCGCCTGATCCAGCCGCATCACCAAACCCCGTCCGAACCGCCGCGCCAGTGCTGCGCGCGGTTGGCCCAGCACGTCACTGACGCGGCGCAACCCAAGGCGGGTCAGTTGCGCTGTTGTTTCAGGGTTTAACCGCAAGGCTGCCACAGGAAGCGGCCCCAGCGCGCTATAGGTTTGCCCCTGTGCGGCAATCCGGTGTTGCCCGTCCCCGCCCCCCAATCGCACAGCAGGTGCCGCCCCCCCTTTGGTCCAGTGTCGCCGTTTTGTGGCGCGGGATCGCGTCGCGCGGGCCTCTTGGTCAATCGCGTCGCCGCTGCGGTCCGACCCCGCCGCCTGTCCTGCATAGCGCGCCAGTGCCCATGCCGCCCCCCGCGTGTCGGCCAAGCCCAAACGCACGCTCAACCCCAGCCCTGTGCAATCGTCCTGGACCACTTCGATCAGCTTGTCTTCGCCCCCGAACAAATGCGCACAGCCTGTCAGGTCGATGACCAGCGCGTCGTCCCCTTCTTCGGCCACCCATGGGCTGAATTTGGACGCCCACCGCCGCAGCGCTGTCAAAAACTGTTGTTCTGCCAATAGGTTGCGTTCCCGCGTGATCAGCCCTACGCACATTGCGTGGGCGTCGCGCACAGGCTGCCCCATGTGCACTCCGCGCTGCTGCGCCGGCACACTGACCGAGCTGATGGACTGCATGTTGCCGTGTTCCGCCACCACCACAAACGGTTGCTCGCCCAGCGCGGGATCCACACGGATCAACCGCTCTGCCCCCAAGCGGGGAAACCACAACGACAAGATACGACGCTCTGGCATAGCGCGCTTGGCCTCTTACATGTTCATGAATTGTTCTCATTTAGATACTCTGAGTCGCGTGCCGGAGTCGAGCCTGTTTTGTATCTAAAAAGGGGGTCAGGTTCCGTAGCGCGCCATGAACATGTCAACGGCGCTGTCCACAACGCGGTCGATTTCATCCTGCGTGATCACCTTGCTGACCCCGAACACCAGACGCGCCCAAATGTCGGCTTTGCACAGCTCCCCGAACTGGTCCGCCGCCAACACAAGGTCTTCTATTTCCAGTTCATTGCGTGCAATCGCGTCCAGAAAGTAATCCGCCATTTCGCGCCGCATCACTTCAGGCCCGGAGGCGTAGAACGCTTGCCCGATTTCCGGAAACCGGTCGGATTCCCCAACACACATGCGGAAAATCTGTTGTCCAAACGTCGAGGTGATAAAGCCCACAAAGTGGCGCCCCACTTGCCGCAGCACTTGGCGCGGCGGGGCGGATTTGTCGATGTTGTGGATCGCATCGCTGGCTTGGCGCACGCATTCTGTTGTCGCCACTTCCATGAACAGCAGTCGTTTGTCGGGGAAATAGCTGTAAAGCGTCGCCTTGCTCACTCCGGCCACCCGCGCGATTTCATCCACGCTGGCCCCCTCGAAACCGTCCGCCATGAAGACGGATCGCGCGCCTTCGAGCACTTGATCGAACTTGCGTCCTTTGCGGATGATCTGTGCTGTGCCGGTCATGGGTTCTATATTCATAAAGCGAACATAAACCGATTGGTTCACTTTTACACAGGGAAAAAGAACGCCCTTGCGTCAGGCGTACTTCACCTTGAGCAATCCGGTACGCCAAGCTATCACTCTTTCATGCTGGCCATCTTCCTCAAAACCCTGCCCTTCTTTGCGATCATCGCATTGGGATATGCGGCCGGGCGCACCAAATTCTTTTCTGAAGAAGCCACCGCCTATCTGACAAAATTCGTCTTTTACTTTGCCCTGTCGGCCATGATCTTTCGCTTTGCGGCCAATCTGTCCTTGGCCGAGGTGTGGGACACCCGCCTTGTGATGGGTTATTTGTGGGCCACCGCCTTTGTCTACGGCATTGCCACTTTTGTCGGGTTTATGCGCAAGCTCGATGTCCCCACCGCCGCCATCGAGGCCCAATGCGCGGTCATCGGCAACATCGGATTTCTGGGCATACCGATGCTGACCCTGCTGTTGGGAGAGGCCGCTGTTGGTCCCATCATGATGATGCTGGCCGTTGATCTCATCATCTTTTCTTCGTTGATTGTCATTCTTATCACAGGCTCCCGTGACGGGCGCATGTCCTTTGATGCCATCAAGATGGTGGGTTTGGGCCTTGTCAAAAACCCGATGATTGTGGCGATGTCCCTGGGGTTGCTTGTCTCTGGCTTGAGCCTGCCGATCCCGACCCCCGTCAACGAATTCCTTGCCCTTTTGGGCGGCGCCGCCACCCCTGGTGCATTGTTTGCCATCGGGGCGTCGCTGGCCTCCAAATCCGCTGAGCGTCTGGAAGTTGCGGGCTGGCTAACCTTTTGCAAACTGGTGCTGCACCCTGCTTTCATCGCCTTTGCCGCTTTGGTGTTATTTCCGGTCGATGCTTATACGGCGAGCGTCATGATCGCGGCCTCTGCCCTGCCTGTGGCGGGCAATGTGTATATGCTGGCCCAGCACTACGGCGTCGCGCCACAACGGGTGTCTGCCGCCATTCTGGTGTCCACCGCCATCAGCATTGTGACTGTCAGCCTTGTTATCGCGTGGGTTAGCACCCTCTAAACGACTTTTCGCCATAAACGCCCCGTGAGAGCCACCCTGCACTTTACGCATGCGCGTCCCCGCGTTAGCGATGCTGCATCACCACAAGGAGAACGCGCATGAAAACCATTTCCGAAAACGCCTGCTTTGGCGGCACCCAAGGCGTCTATAGCCATGCATCCGATGCCTGCGCTTGCGAGATGACATTCGGTGTGTTTCTGCCCGAAGAGGCAAAGGACGGTCCCGTTCCGGTGTTGTGGTATTTGTCGGGTCTGACCTGCACCCATGAAAACGCAATGACCAAGGCGGGCGCCCAAGCGTGGGCCGCCGAACATGGCATCGCGTTGATCTTTCCCGACACGTCCCCGCGCGGCGATGATGTGGCGGATGATGAGGCCTATGACCTGGGCAAAGGCGCTGGATTTTATGTGGACGCCACCCAACAGCCATGGGCCCCGCATTTCCAGATGTGGACTTATGTGACCAAAGAACTCCCTGCCTTGATCGGTGAGAATTTCAGCATCGACATGACCCGTCAGGGAATCACCGGCCACTCGATGGGTGGACACGGCGCGTTGACGATGGCGATGGCCTTGCCAGAACAATATGTTTCGGTGTCGGCTTTCGCGCCGATCTGTAACCCCACCGCCGCCGATTGGGGCCGTAAACAACTCGGCGCCTATTTGGGCGATGATGAAACCACATGGGCCGCCCATGATGCGACCCTGATGATGGAGCGTTCGGGCTTCAACGGCCCTGTCCTGATCGACACCGGCACCAACGACCAGTTCATCGACCTTCTCAAACCCGAAGCGCTGGCAGCCGCCATTGCCACCAAGCGTCAACAGGCCATCGTGCGTCTGCAACCGGGTTACGATCACAGCTATTTCTTTGTCTCCACCTTTATGGAAGACCACGTGGCCTTCCACGCTCAAGCCCTCTACGCGGAGTAATTCATGGCCCATTATGACCTTATCATCATCGGTTCCGGCCCTTCGGGACGCGCGGCTGCTATTCAGGCCGGCAAGCTCAAACGCAAAGTGCTTGTCATTGACCGCAAGGACCGGTTGGGCGGCGTGTCGGTGCACACTGGCACGATCCCGTCCAAAACCTTGCGCGAAACGGTGTTGAATTTGTCAGGGTGGCGCGAGCGCAGTTTTTACGGCCGCTCTTACCGCGTGAAACAAGAGATCAAAGCCGAAGACCTCAAGGGCCGTTTGCACATGACCCTCGATCACGAGGTCGATGTGCTGGAACACCAGTTCAACCGCAACCACGTGGAAACCGTGAACGGCACTGCCCATTTCATCGACGCCAACACCGTCGAGGTGGCAACCGAAGCGGGTGAAACCACGACTCTGACGGCCGAAAAGTTCCTGATCGCCACTGGCACAAAAACCTATCGCCCTGATTATATGCCGTTCAACGGCACCACGATCCTCGACAGTGACGAGTTTCTGGATATGGAGCAGTTGCCCCGCAGTCTCGTCGTTGTGGGCGCAGGCGTCATCGGGGTGGAATATGCATCGATGTTTGCGGCTCTGGACATCTCCGTCACCTTGATTGAACCGCGTGAGACTTTCCTTGATTTCATCGACAAAGGGATCATTCAGGACTTCACCCACCAGATCAAGGAAAACGGGTTGGATCTGCGCCTTGGCTCAGCCATCGCAACGGTTGAGGACGCAGGTACCCATGTCGAAGTGACGTTGGAAAACGGCCGCCATGTGCGCGCCGAGATGTTGTTGTTCGCGGCAGGGCGCATGGGCGCCACCGAAAAGTTGAAACCCGAAGCGGCAGGGCTGGAAACAGACCACCGTGGCCGCCTCGAGGTGGATCGCAAGACCTACCAAACCAGCGTCCCCCACATTTACGCCACGGGCGATGTCATCGGGCATCCTTCGCTGGCGTCCACGTCAGGGCAACAAGGGCGCGTTGCTGCCTGTCATGCTCTGGACACCCCGACCTTGCCCGAAAGCGCATGGTTTCCGTATGGCATCTATTCAGTCCCCGAAATTTCCACCTGCGGCATGTCCGAAGAGGAAATGCAGGAGCGCGAGATCCCCTACGAGATCGGGGAGGCCCGCTTTCGCGAGACCTCCCGCGGGCACATCATGGGGCTGGAACACGGGATGCTGAAGATGCTCGTGTCTTTGAAAACCCGCCGTGTTTTGGGGGTCCAGATCGTTGGCGAAGGCGCCACAGAGCTGATCCACATCGCCCAAGCCGTGTTGAACCTGAAGGGCACTGTGGATTATTTCGTCCAGAACACCTTTAACTACCCGACCCTTGCAGAGGCGTATAAAATCGCAGGATTGGACGCCTTTAACCGCATGCCGATCCCTGAAGAATTCAAAGCCCCCGACAAAAAGAAAAAGACCAGGAAATGAGCCTTTATATCGACGCGGACGCCTGCCCCGTAAAGGAAGAAGCCGAGCGCGTTGCGACCCGCCACAAGTGCCAGATGTACGTGGTTTCTAACGGGGGGTTGCGCCCGTCACAAAACCCGTTGGTGGAAAATGTGATCGTGGACGCAGGCCCCGACGTGGCCGACATGTGGATTGCGGACCGCTGTGGGCCGGGCGATGTGGTGGTGACAGGCGACATCCCGTTGGCCGCGAAATGCGTTGAGGCCGGCGCGCGGGTTCTGAAGCACAACGGCGAAGCGTTGACAGCCGCCAACATCGGAAACGTGTTGGCCACGCGCGATCTGATGACAGACTTGCGCGCCGCCGACCCCTTTCGCCAAGGCGGCGGAAAAGGGTTCACCAAGGCAGATCGCTCAAGGTTTCTGGAAGCGTTAGAGCGCGAAATGCGCGCGGCCCAAAAGGGATAGGCAGGGCGATCTGCAATCATCCTGTCAGACACGGCAAGGTCGAATTGAAACGTTGCGCGGCTGATCTATCTATTTGAAACATCGCAGTGTTTTCTGCCTCCCCACGTCCAACAAAGGTTTCCGCCAATGAAAACGATCGCAGCGCTGGTATTCCGCGGCTTTGAAACGCTTGATTACTTTGGCCCTATCGAAATGTTGGGCGGATTTGGAACAGAGACCCGGATCATCACAGTCGCCAAACAAAGCGCGCCAGTGCCAAGTTGCCATGGCCAGCGGATCGTCGTGGACAAGACGATCTTTGAAACGACCGACTATGATTTGCTGTTCATTCCCGGCGGCGATGCCGCCCTGACCGAGGGCAAAGACGAAGAATTGCTCCAATGGATCCGCGACGTATCTGCACATGCGGAAAAGGTGATGGCGGTCTGCACAGGGACGATATTGTTGGGCATGACCGGTCTTTTGGACGGGCGCAAAGCCACCACCAATAAAATGGATTTCACCGGCACGATCCACCACGCCCCCAAGGTAGAGTGGGTGAAAGAGGCGCGCTGGGTCGAGGATGGCAAATTCTTTACCTCATCCGGTGTTTCGGCTGGCATGGATATGGCGCTGGCGGTCATGGCCAACCTGTTTGGAATGGAGATGGCGGATCGACTGGCCCTTGGCAGCGAATACGAATGGCACAAGGACTCCACGCGTGATCCATTCGCGAAATTGGCGGGTTTGGTCTAAGAGAGTTGGGTATTGGCGCTTGTAAAGCAAAAGCCCGCGTTTGACGGGATCACATTTCCCCCAAAGGTTAACAATCACAGATTGACCTTTTTCTGTTTCCGCGTGACTCTCTGCCAAAGCCACAAAGGATACCGCGATGCCCATCAAAGCTGTCATATTTGATATCGGAAACGTTCTTATCGGCTGGCAACCGGAGGACTTCTTTGACAGCGTGATTGGCGAAGATCGGCGGCGCGGTTTTTTTGCGGCCGTGGATCTGCACGGCATGAACGACAAGATCGATGCCGGCGCAAATTTCCACGACACTTTGGAGCAAACCGCCAAGGACAATCCCGATTGGGCCACAGAGATCACCATTTGGCATGAGCGCTGGATCGATATGGCAGCCCCCTTGATCCCCCATTCCGAACGCTTGATGTATGCCTTGCAGGCCAAGGGCATCCCTGTTTTCTCCCTCACCAACTTTGGCATTCAGACCTATGATCTGGCCGCGCAGTCCTATCCGTTTATGCGCAAGTTTGATCGTGATTTCATCTCGGGCCACATGGGCGTCATCAAACCCGATCCGGTGATTTACCAAATGCTCGAAGATGAATCCGGCCTGTCGGGAGATGCTTTGATTTTCGCCGATGACCGACAGGACAATATCGACGCGGCCAATGCCCGTGGCTGGCGCACCCATCTGTTTGAAGGCCCCCAAGGCTGGGCAGACCGTTTGGTGTCCGAGGGGCTATTGAGCAAAGCCGAGGCAGCATGACCTCGATCCCGTTCATTCCCTTCGCCGAGGGCGAGGCCCTGCTTGACTGGATCGGCCTGACGGACGCGCTGATGGCGGGTCATACCCTTCCAAAAGCCGAGATTGGCGACACGTTTTTATACCGTGACCCTGATACTTTGCTCAGCCGCGCGGCGTGGATTGACGGCCTTGGCATGGCTGTGAAAACCGCCACTGTCTTTCCACGCAATCCCGCCAAAGGCGCACCGATGATCAATGGCGGCGTCAACTTGTATTCTGACGCGGATGGCACTTTGGAGGCGATTTTGGATTTCCATTTGGTGACAAAGTGGAAGACCGCCGGCGACAGTTTGACGGCCGCCCGTCGTCTTGCCCGTCCAGACAGCCGCAACATTCTGATCGTGGGCGCAGGCACTGTCGGGCGCAATTTGCACAGCGCTTATGCGGCAGCGTTTCCGCAGGCGGTCTTCACCGTCTGGAACCGCACCCGCGCCAATGCTGACGCCATGGCCGCAGAGATTGACGGCATGACAGTCGCTGATGATCTGGAGGTCGCCGTCGGGCGCGCTGACATCATCACCTGCGCCACCATGTCCACCACTCCTGTGATCAATGGCGCCTGGCTGCGCCCTGGCCAACACGTTGATCTGATTGGCGCCTATCGCCCTGACATGCGCGAGGCCAACGACACCGCCCTGCACCGCGCCCGTGTGTTTGTGGACAGCTACGACACCACGGTCGGCCACATCGGAGAGCTCAAAATCCCGATCAAAGCGGGCAATTTTGCGCCATCCGATATTGTGGCCGATTACTATCAGCCCGAAGCCTTTGTGCGTACCTCAGAGGAGGAAATCACCCTGTTCAAAAATGGCGGTGGTGCCCATCTTGATCTGATGACCAGCCGTTACATCCTTGAGCGGTGGCGCACGAAGTGAGCATTTTCATCATTCTGATCGCTATTGCATTGGTCGCCATTCCCCGCGTCATCGAAGCTTCGCGCGATCCGATGGACGACGCCGCGCGCAAAGACGCATTGGGTGAGTTTGCCACCTTGTCTCAGGGTATCACACATTACAGCTGGTTCGGCCCTGCGCGTGGCCCTGTTGTGGTGTGCATCCACGGCCTGACGACCCCGTCGTTTGTGTGGCTCAGCATGGTCAAAGGGCTGTCGTTGATGGGGTTTCGTGTCCTCATCTATGACCTGTACGGGCGCGGATTTTCGGACAAAGTGTCGGGCAAACAAGACGCCGCGTTCTTTATGACCCAGTTGAATGACCTGTTGGCACACGAACGGGTTGGTGGGGATGTGACCCTGATCGGCTATTCTATGGGCGGGGCAATTGCGACCCTGTTTGCGGCGGGCAATACGGGCAAAGTGCGCCAGTTGATCCTGCTCGCTCCAGCAGGCATGGGCACAGTCGCCAGTCCCATTGTCAACTTCATCGCCAAGACCCCTATGTTGGGCGACTGGCTGATGCTGGCCTTGTATCCCGGCAGTTTGCGCCGCGGCATCAAGGCAGAGCGCGCAATCCCCTCTACCGTGGACGGGATTTATGACCTTCAGGCCAAAGAACTGGAATTTCGCGGTTTTGTCCCTGCGGTTCTGGCCAGTCTGCGCGGCGTCTTATGGCGCGCTCTGAAGGACGAACATCAAGCGATCCACCGCGCTGGTATTCCTGTGCTGTCGATCTGGGGCGGTGCGGACACGGTCATCCCGATTGCTGCAGTCGGGACCCTTGCTGAATGGTCGCGCAATGCCACTCAAGAGGTGCTGGAGGACGCAGGCCATGGCCTCACTTACACCCACACCGAAGACGTGCTGCGCATCATTCGGGAGAACCTCCCAACCGCACGTTAAGCGGCGCGCGCCTGCGTCAATGGACGTTCGCGTATTGGCAAATGCACAATCGCGCTGAACGCGCCAACCCCGATGCCAATCCACCAGACGACCTCGTAACTGCCGTACAGGTCGTACATCCGTCCGCCCAACCAGACTCCCAAAAAGCTGCCCAACTGGTGGCTGAAAAACACAATCCCATAGAGCGTCCCCATGTAGCGCAGCCCGTAGATATGTGCGACCAGACCTGACGTGAGCGGCACGGTCGCCAGCCACAAGGACCCCATCGCAAACGAGAACAGCAACACTGTTTCCGGCGTCATCGGGAACAGGATGAACAAGGCGGCAACAACAGTGCGTGCCACGTAGATCCCCGCCAGCAGGTACTTTTTTGAATAGTATTTGCCGGCCCAGCCCGCCAGCAATGTCCCTGCGATATTCGCCAGACCAATCAATGAGATCGCCACCGCGCCCAAGGCCGAAGTGGTTGTGATCCCCATGGAATGCAGCGCGCTACCGGCAAGGATCGGTCCGCAGACTTCGGTCACAAAGGCTGGAAAATGCGCGGTGATGAATGCCAGTTGATAGCCACATGAGAAGAACCCCAGGAAGATCAGCGTATAGGAGGGGTCCTTGAACGCCTTGATCAGGATTGCGCCCATGCTTTCCTCCAGCCCGGCCTTGGTCGCGGTGACGGGCGCGCGCATCAAAGGCAACAGGCACACGACAGACAGGATTGCCCCTGCGAACACCATAAAGACCGACTGCCATGGCATCAAAGTCAGCAACCATTCCGCCAGCGGCGCGCCAAACACTTGCCCCGCACTGCCTGCCGCTGTGGCAATCGCCAAAGACATGGAGCGGTTTTCGTCGCTTGAGGCCCGTCCAACCACAGCGAGGATCACTCCGAACCCCGTCCCTGCGATGCCAAAACCGACAAGCCACGCATAAAGTTGATGCTCGATGGGGGTGGTTCCACTGGCCGACAGCACCATCCCGAGAGCGTAGGTCGCAGCCCCGATAACAATTGCTTTGCGGTCCCCGATTTTTTCGGCCACCGCCCCGAAAAGAGGTTGCCCCACCCCCCACGCAAGGTTCTGGATCGCGATCGCAAGGGAGAATTCCGCGCGCAACCATCCGAACTCCTCGGCGATGGGGATTTGGAAAATCCCAAACGACGCGCGGATCGCAAAGCCGACCATCACAATCACACAGCCTACGATCAGAACAGGGGTAAAGAGCGGAGCGCGCTGTTGCATCGGATTTTCCTTTGTTTGGCGGCACATTACGCTTGCCTCACCAAAGGTCAATTCAGCAATAATTCACCCCTCATCCCGAATAGTGATCTTTTCAGGCGGACAACCGCAGGATATGCCCACCTTATGACACAGTTAACGACCCTTTATGCCAGCTTGATCGCTGATGGCACCTTGAACGCAGATCCCGCCCAAGAGGCCGTGCTGCCCCAGTTCGAGCGCATCCGCGCCGCCCTTGAAGCACCCGTAAAAACCGGCTGGTTTACCAAAGCCCCGCCGTCCCCCAAAGGGCTGTATCTGTGGGGGGGCGTGGGCCGCGGCAAGTCGATGTTGATGGATATGTTCGCCGAGAACATGGGGGATGTTGCGGTGCGCCGCGTCCACTTTCATGCCTTTATGCAAGAGGTGCAAACGGCCATGCACGCCGCCCGCGCTGACGGGGTGACCGACCCTGTCGCCCCTGTCGCAGCGCGGATCGTTGCCTCTGTCAAAGTGCTGGCATTTGACGAGATGCAGATCACGGACATCACTGATGCCATGATCGTGGGCCGCTTGTTTGAAGCCTTGTTTGCGGGGGGTGTTGTTGTCGTGACCACATCGAACCGTGTGCCGTCCGATTTGTACAAACACGGGCTGAACCGCGAGGCGTTCTTGCCTTTTATCGGGTTGATCGAGGACAAGATGGAGATTTGGGAGCTGACCAGCCCCACGGATTACCGACAGGATCGCCTGTCCGGAACGCAGGTTTATTTCACACCCGCAGGGTCAGAAGCCCGCGCCGCGATGGATCAGATGTGGCGCGATCTGAGCGGTGGCACGGCAGAGCCTTTGACCCTCAAAGTCAAAGGGCGCGACGTGATCCTCCCACAATTTCGCAATGGCATTGCCCGCGCCAGCTTTTTTGATCTGTGCGGTGCGTTTTTGGGGCCTGCGGATTACCTTGCTGTTGCAGAGGCGGTCAAGGTTTTGCTGCTTGATGATATTCCGAGCCTGTCGCGTTCGAACTTTAATGAGGCCAAGCGCTTCGTCACCCTGATTGATGCTCTGTATGAAGCCAAAGTGCGCCTGATCTGCTCGGCCGCTGCGACACCAGAGATGTTGTATCTTGAGGGTGAAGGGACTTTTGAGTTTGAACGCACGGCGTCGCGGTTGCGCGAAATGCAATCTGACGCGTGGGGTGCGCCGCGCTGAACGGCCGTTGTGCGTGGGCTAGTTTCTGGCTTTGCGCACCCGAACGACATACAGCAGGGCTTCGGTATTCAACCGCCCGTCCACGGCTTGTAATCCAAGCGGAATCGCAAACTTGCCGCGTCCTGCAGCCGTGTTCAGCAAGGCATCCACATAGGCATCAGATTGATTGTCGGCCAAAGCCTGCACCAACAATTGGTGCAACCGATCCCCCGGACGTGGCGCATAGCCGAAATCAGTGAGAACAGAGGCCGTCAATTTGTGCAACGCGAACCATTCCGGCGTGCCTTGGCTCACAAGCGGTCGCTGTCCGGTCGCACGGGGTTGCGCAGGAAAGGCGGGGCGGGTGAACACCGCCTGAGGCGCGGGTTGAGCCGTTGTTGCGACTTCTGGCGTAAAAAAGTTGGTGTCCAACCGTGTAACTGACCGCGCTGATGCATCCGGAGCCGTGGGCGATGGGGCCTCAAGAGCAGGCGCTTGTGCGACAACTTTCGGCGCAACCGTGGCTGCAACAGGCTGATTGGCCAGATCGGTGTTCGCGGGTGTTGTCACATCTTCGGTTTGCGCCAAACGGTCGGTTGGCAACCCGGGCTGCAGCATTATCAAGCCAATTGTTACAACCAGAAAAGCCGAGGCAATCGTTAGCATTTTGAAATTAGAAGACAATTCCCCAGTTTCAGGATCTTTTAACCCTTGGACCAGTGACGCCAAACCTTCGCGTCCAAACATACCGAATCCCCCAAAAAAACAATACAGCAATGCAGGGCACCCCACCCCTTGATGTATCTACTATATATAGGCTAAACAGCGCGCAACCGTCAACATTAGCATGATTCGCAAAGCAAATTTGTTGATTCAGCCGTTTTCACGCAAAACCGCTCCGGCCAGATAAAGTGACCCGCAAATCAAAATGCGGGCGTTTCGGGTTTGGGTCAAAATCTGATCCACAGCCGCAGAAACGTCGGGCGCTGTCTGTGCTTTCATACCGCTGTCTTTGGCAGCTTGCGCCGTCTCTTGCGCACTGAGCGTCGCCGCCTCCCCCGGGATCGACACCGCCGTTAGGCTGTCCACATGCGCCGCCAACGGCTTGAGATACCCTGTCACGTCCTTGGTGTTCAGCATCCCGCATATCAAATGCGTCGGACGCTGCGGCAACCCTGCCAAAACCGCTGCAAGCGCGTCGCCCGCTGCGGGGTTGTGCCCACCGTCCAGCCATAGGTCAGCACTGCCTGCTTGCTCGACCAGTGGCCCCGATCTCAAGCGCTGCATCCGTGCTGGCCACTGCGCCTGCGTCACGGCCCCTTCACAGGCCTGCGCGTCAAACCCCAAGTGCCGCAACACCATCACAGCCGCACCGGCGTTTTGAATTTGATGCGCGCCCAAAAGGTTGGGGACAAGCAAATCAAGCAACCCGTTTTCATCCTGAAAGACCATGCGGTCCCCTTCGGGCGCGGCATGCCATTGCTGTCCGGACGCCAAAAGAGAGGCGCCGTTGCGCGTGGCTACGTTTTCGATAACCTCCAGCGCGTCTTTGTGCTGCGGACTGACAACACAGGCCACCCCGCGCTTGATAATCCCCGCCTTCTCCCCCGCGATCTTGGCCAATGTATTGCCAAGGAATTGCTCGTGATCAATCGAGACAGGCGTGATGACCGTGAGTTCAGGTTTTGCGATGACATTGGTCGCATCAAGCCGCCCGCCAAGCCCGACTTCGAGCAATGTGAAATCCGCAGGCGTGCGCGCAAAAGCCAGCAAGGCAGCGCAGGTCGTGATTTCGAAATATGTGATGTTTTCGCCGTTATTGGCGACGTAACACTCGTCAAGGATCTCCGTCAGCGCCTCTTCGGTGATCAAGGTGCCCGCCAAAAGGATGCGTTCGTGAAACCGCGCCAGATGCGGCGAGGTATAAGCGTGCACTGTCTTGCCTGCCGCTTCCAGACCGGCACGGATCATGGCCTGAGTAGACCCTTTGCCGTTGGTCCCTGCGATGTGGATCACAGGCGGCAGGTCATTTTGTGGATTGCCCAAAGCGTCCAGCAAACGCCAGACACGGTCCAGCGTCAGGTCGATGATTTTTGGATGCAGCGCCATCATGCGCGCAAGGACTGCGTCCGATGTTTGCACGCTCATGTCGTTGGCGCATCCACCGCTGGTGTGTCAGGCGCGGCGCTGGCGTCTTCCGGATCAGGCGCCGGCAGATCACCGGCAACGGGCGGCGTCATACCCAACAGCATCCGGCAAATCGCGATCAGTTCTTCGCGCATTTTGGTCCGCGACGTGACGCGGTCCAGCATCCCGTGATCCAGCAGATATTCTGCCCGCTGGAACCCTTCGGGCAGTTGTTCGCGAATGGTTTGTTCAATCACGCGCGGCCCGGCAAAGCAGATCAACGCGTTGGGTTCGGCAATGTGCACATCCCCGAGCATTGCGTAGCTCGCGGTCACGCCCCCCGTGGTTGGATGCGTGAGCACCACAATGTAGGGCAGTTTTGCTTCTTTGAGCATTTGTATAGCGACTGTGGTGCGTGGCATCTGCATCAGGCTCAAAATGCCTTCTTGCATGCGCGCACCGCCTGCGGCCGAAAACAGGATCAACGGGCGCTTCAGCTTTACCGCTTCTTCGGCCGCCGCAATGATCGCGTTGCCCACATACATCCCCATAGACCCGCCCATAAAGGAGAAGTCCTGCGCTGCCGCGATGATGGGTGTGCGTCCGATTTCGCCCCGTGCCACCAACATCGCGTCGTCTTCGCCCGTGGCTTTTTGTGCGGCTTTCATGCGGTCGGGGTATTTTTTCTGGTCCCGGAACTGCAGCGGATCTGCGATGGGCATGGGCACGTCCACTTCCGTAAACACCCCCCCGTCAAACAGCGCCTCGAACCGGTCCCGCGGGGTAATCGCCATGTGATGGTTGCAGCTGGTACAAACATTCAGGTTGTCCGAGACCTCACGGTGAAACAGCATCGTGCCGCATTCCGTACATTTGGTCCAAAGGTTATCCGGCGTCTCGCGACGCGAGAAGATGGAGTTGATCCGCGGGCGGACGTAGTTTGTGATCCAGTTCATTGCTGGTTCCCTAATGCATGTGTTGGGACTGAGATAATCTGCGTGGCCTCCAATTGCAATCAGCGCTGCAATGCAAGCCGTGCCGCAAACCAACTGACCCCTAAAAACCCAAGATCAACCCAAAGCCAACTGCGGATGATCTCGGTGTCTGTGCTGTCAAACGGTGTGGTGAACAATGCCAGTCCAGGCAACCCGTCCGGCAATGCCACAAACATTAACGCCATCACGTTATTGGCGAAGTGGAGCGCAATCGCAGGCCCCAAAGTGCCGGAGCGCGCCGTCAGGTCCGCGGCCGCCATTCCAAAAAGCACTGCCCAGATCATCCCGTACCAAGCGTTTGCGCCCGTCGCGTCGGGGTCATAGTGCAGTGCCCCGAACAACAACGATGGCATCAGCATCCAGATCAGAGGTGAGTTGAACCGCGCCCCGAGTTGCTGCTGGATGTACCCGCGAAACAGCACTTCTTCGGCGCCTGTCTGGATCAGGATCGCCATCAACGCAAAGGGCACCACCCGCAGCCACGGCCCACAGTCCAGATTGCGCACAAGCGGTTCGTTATAATTCCACGGCGGTAGCACTTCGATCATCAGGTTCAGCACCACCAAACCCAACAACACCATGACAAACTGCGTGCGCATGGCCCGCCCCGGTCCAAACACCGACCTGATTGTGCGTTCGTGCAAAATCCAAAGAACCCCGAACACTGCAATCGCGACCGTACCGTAGCCCGACAACAAAATGAGGACGGTGATGGGCGTGTTTCCCTGACCCAAAGTTTCGCCGTCCATGAGCAGTCCAAGCCCCTCGAGCAGCCCGAACACAAAAGATCCGTACACTTGCCCAAGGGCCGCCACCGCAACCACCGTCAACAGAACGCCGAGCACCAGCCGCCAGACTTCGCAGCGCTCCGCTGCAGGCATCACAAAATGGCGATGTGGGCTGTAGTCAAACCAATGTCCCATCCTGTTACGCCTCCTTATCAGGATCGTTGCCGAACCCGCCCGGCACGTCGACCTTGGCCTCGACCAGGAGTGCTGCTGCACCTTGCAAGTGACCAGCCACCGTTTGAAGCAGCGTCAACAAGGCGGTTGAGTCATTTTCGATCACGGCGCGAAATTCTTGGGCCCCGATCCGCAGGAATACGGTTTCTTCATCCGCGACCAGATCCACGCGCCGTTCTTCGCCAACGATGATCGCCAGATCACCGATCAATCGACCTGCTTCGACTTGGGACACAGGGGTGCGCCCCCCCGCTTCATCGATGAAATACATTTGCGCCTTGCCGCTGACGCACAGCCATGCCGCGTCTGCGGCGTCCCCTTTGGTGAACACGGTTTCCCCGGGCGCCGCCGTGTACCACTGCGCGGCGAACGCCAGCAGGCGTTGGTTGCGGATGTCGAGTTTGGCGAATGTCTCTGTCCGCGAGATTTCCCGCAATTTGCGCCGCAGATCGTCCGAGCCGCCATCGGGTACAAGGTCCGTGTCCTGCCGTTGGATGCCGTCGATCCGTCCGTTTTTGATTTCAACAAACAGATCGTATTCCGAGGGGTTTTCAAAGTTGTCTTCCATGAAAATCAACGTGGTGTCTGGCATCAACTCGCGCAGCGCGGTTCGGGTTTTGCGCCTGCTGTCTGCATCATGGCTGGCAAGCGCCTGATCCAGCACCATAATGTCCGGTTTTTTGATCCCCGCCCGACTGAAGGCCGCCCGTTCCTGAAACACCGCAGGCAATTGCGATCCGGCCAGTCCGGTGGGAATGTCAAAGATGGTTTCGGCCACTTTGCGCCTCAGGTCATGTTCGACAAGAACCTGTGCCACCACATCGCGTACCGCATCTGCTTTGGCCCCTGCCATCCCGGATATCCGCCCGTAAAGCGCGTTTTCCATCAGCGTCAGTCGTGGCAGGTAGTTGTCCGGTGCAATCGCGACGAACATGTCGCGGGATTGTTCGCGCAAATGCGCCGCTTGCGTGCGCCGAATATGCAAGATTTCCTGCTTAAAGCTGTCGGGAAAGGCCGGTCCGATTTGTTCCGCCGTGAAGGCAAAAGGAACCGTGAGAAGCAGGGCGAATTCTTCTTCGCTCAGCGCTTGGTCCCCGACTTGCCGCCTGCGCGTTGCGATGTCCACCAACCGCTCGTACAGGTCCTCTTCGATTCCGAGCGCCGTGAACAGCGGGTGATTTGTGCCGTCCCGCCCGAACGTCTGGTGCAGGGTTTCAACCAGGGTTTGCGAAATGGCGATACCCTGTTCGGCCAAGCCTTGCTCCACAATCAACGCCAGAAACTGCTTTTCCGCCGCCAGCCCTTCTTGGGAGATGTCGCGCACGGGCGTTGCGAACAACAGGTTCCCCCCCAGCGGCACCGAAGGGTTGAAGGTTTCGGGGTCAAAGCGGTTCACAACATCACTTAGTCCTGCCTCTTTCAGGCGCGTATGGATTTCATCGCGCAGTCCGACGACGTCTTTGGCCAATTCATCATGCAGCGTGTCATCTATCCGCGACACCAACATGCTTTGGAACATGAATTCGTCGATGCCCATCGCTTGCACCAGTTGGAACCACCATTGCCGGATGTCTTCGCTGTCTTTGAGGTCCGCCAAAGACGGATCCACCCAATCGGCCCGCAAGCTGTCGGGGCTGTTGCCTGAACGCCTTGCTTCATTGGTGAACCGGTCGTGTTTGGATGGATCCCACAACACAGTGCGGGGGCTGGGCATCAAAGGCATCATCACGTTGCTGCCCAGGGTTCCGTCAAACATGTAGGGCCGCGAGTGGGCATAGCCGATGCGCGCGGCAATCACAGCCTGATGCAGTTCACTGACCTTGTGCCCTGCCATGCGCAACGCCCCCCGCGACGGGGTGATTTCGCGCGTCAGAACTTCGGCCAATGCGGTGCGCTCGGTACTGTTGGGCACTTTGATCGCGACCCGTGCGCTTGGCGGAATGGTGAGGGTGATATCCTCAAGCACCGGATTTCCCGCCGCGTTGCGCACGCTGATGTGGTCCAGTTCAATGGCGCCGCGCAGATGCGGGATATCGTCGGGGGCCCCTTCAAACAGGGCTTCGTCGATGATCCCTTTTGGGTCGAACCGTTCCGTCACGATGTCCCAACGCAGCGACATGTCCTGAACTTGGTTGTAATAGGTCAGCAGCTCTTTCCAAGGGGAACTGAGGTCTTTGTACGCAGCCAATGCGGCCACCAGCGCGCCCACGGTAATATCCCCGCGAATGGCCAGATACCCGCCAACAGAATAGAAAAAGAACGGCGTCAGTTGCGTGATGAAGTTGTTGAGAAACTTCATAAAGAACTTTTTGTTGTAGATTTTGTAGCGGATTTCAAACAGGCGCCCAAGGCGATGCGTGAAGGTCGCCAGGCGGTAGCGTACCCCGCCATTGGTGCGTAAATCAGTGATGCCTGCGGCGCTTTCCCCGATTTCAGAGGCCAGCGCACGCACCTCTTTGATCCGTTCCTTGTTCAACTGGTTGATCTGGCGCTGGATCATCGGAATCAGCCACGCTTGGAGCGGGATCAATGCGATCCCTGCCAGTCCAAACCAGACTGATTGCAGAAACAGGAACGTCACGATGATCAGCATTTGCCCCAACTGGAACAAGGGTTGCGCCACGGCATCCCCCATCAAGCCCCCCATCGGTTCGGCCTCGGAGGTGACCATGCTCACCAATTCGCCTTGGCTTGTTTCTTGAAAATACCGCCGCGGAAAGCGCATCATGCGTGCGATCAGCCCATAGCGAAACCGCCGCAACAACCGCTCTGCCACGACCCCTTTCATCGTGTTGAGCCGCATTTTGATCAGCCCGTGGCACAACACGGCCACCAGATAGCCCACACACAATGTCATCAGGAATTGCGTCTGGCTCAGGTCATACCCCCAAACGTCGATCACATCCGCATCAGCCCCGATCGCATCGTTGATGATCCGTTTGGGCAGTTCTAGCGTCGCGTAAAGGAAGGGAAAGGTAACCAACGTCACCAAAAGCAGGTAGAATTGCTCGCGTTTGGAGTGCTTCCAAATGAACGAGAAAAGGGTGCGTTCCATGTGAGGGCTTTCGGGGCGGGCTCCACAGACAGAAAATTCTGGTGTGTCTGCCAAGATTTAGGGGGCATTGCACCTCAATTCAAGCATCCCGTCTTGCAGGACGCCAGACCCTTGGTTATCCGTTGAAAAATGCATTTCGCGGGAGACCACCATGTCTAAGAGTAAGTTCGACAAAACCAAGCTGCCAAGCCGCCACGTCACCGAAGGGCCAGAGCGCGCGCCGCACCGGTCCTACTACTACGCCATGGGCATGACCGAAGAAGAAATTCACCAGCCTTTGGTTGGCGTCGCGACCTGCTGGAACGAAGCGGCCCCGTGCAACATTGCCCTGAACCGTCAGGCCCAATCGGTCAAAGTGGGCGTCAAAGCCGCTGCGGGCACCCCGCGCGAGTTCACCACCATCACCGTCACCGACGGCATCGCGATGGGGCATGAAGGCATGCGCTCCTCTTTGGCCTCGCGCGAAGCGATTGCGGACACGGTTGAGTTGACGATGCGCGGTCACTGCTATGATGCCCTTGTGGGTCTGGCGGGGTGTGACAAATCCTTGCCCGGCATGATGATGGCGATGATCCGTTTGAATGTCCCTTCTGTGTTTTTGTACGGCGGTTCGATTTTGCCGGGTCGTGTGGCCCCGGGCGCTGCGGTTCCGGCGGAATACGCTGACCGCGATCTGACCGTCCAAGACATGTTCGAGGCCGTCGGCCATCAGCAAAACGGCACCATGACCGAAGCCGAGCTTGATATTCTGGAGCGCGTCGCGTGCCCGACAGCCGGTGCCTGTGGCGGCCAGTTCACCGCCAACACCATGGCCTGCGTGTCCGAGGCCATCGGCCTTGCGCTGCCCAACTCCTCAGGTGCGCCTGCGCCGTTCCTGTCCCGTGATGAATACGCCAAAGCCTCTGGTGAGGCGGTCATGAACCTGATCGAAACGAACATCCGCGCCCGTGACATTTGCACCCGCCAAGCCTTCGAGAACGCCGCGCGCGTTGTTGCGTGCACAGGCGGTTCTACCAATGCGGGCCTGCACTTGCCTGCGATGGCCCATGAAGCGGGCATTGATTTCTTCCTCGAAGATGTCTGCGAAATTTTCCGCGACACTCCGTATTTTGTCGATCTCAAACCGGGCGGTCAGTACGTCGCCAAAGATTTGTACGAAGCGGGCGGCATTTATGTCGTGATGAAAGAGCTGCGTAAAGCCGGATTGATGCATGAAGACTGCATGACGGCCACCGGATATTCCATCGGCGAAGAGATGGACAAAATCGACCTGAAGGCCGACGGCAAGGTCATTTACCCGATCGAAACACCGTTGACCAAAACTGGCGGCGTTGTCGGCCTGAAGGGCAACATCGCCCCTGAAGGCGCCATCGTGAAAGTGGCAGGCATGGAAGCCCAGCACCAGTTGTTCACCGGCCCTGCCCGCATCTTTGAATGCGAACAAGACGCTTTTGAAGCCGTCCAAAACCGTGCCTATGACGAAGGCGATGTATTCGTGATCCGCAACGAGGGCCCTTCCGGCGGCCCCGGCATGCGCGAAATGCTCGCGACCACTGCCGCGCTGTCCGGTCAGGGTATGGGCAAGAAAGTCGCTCTTATCACTGACGGTCGCTTCTCTGGCGCGACTCGCGGCTTTTGTGTGGGTCACGTTGGCCCCGAAGCTGCCCATGGCGGTCCGATTGCCTTGCTCAAGGACGGCGATGTGATCACGCTCAATGCCATTGAAGGCACATTGAATGTGGCCCTCACAGACGACGAGCTGGCAGAGCGCAAAGCCGCATGGGAAGGTCCACGCGACACGATATACGGTGCTGGTGCGCTTTGGAAATACGCCAAGCTGGTCGGCGCAACTTACAAAGGTGCCGTGACGCATCCCGGCGCGAAAGACGAGGGTCATGAATACTGGGATCTTTAAAGCGATAGCCCTGTGCATCGCCATCGCCCTTGCGGGCTGCGGCGATGTGGAGGGGCTTGGCTTCTTGCAACCTCCCGAAGACGGCGCCCCTGTGTCCGTCAAACCATTTACGCAAGTCGAGATGGTTCAAGGCGGCGTGACATTGGTGCCGCCTGCGGGGTTTTGCGTGGACCCTGTCAGCGTCACGCAAACCTTTGCACTGCTTGCGCGGTGTGACGTGTTGGGGGGCCGCAACGGCGCCTTGGACGCACCGCTAGGCATCATGACGGTCAGCTTTGCAAAAGCCCCGAACCGGGATGCCCTGTCCTCCGCGACCTTGGCCTCGTCCCAAACAAGCGGCACGGTGGTAAAGCAGGAAACACTGGCGGGACGCACCATGGTGCAACTGCGCGGCACCGCTCCAGCCGAACGGTTTTCCGACGTCCATTGGCGCACCGTAGACCAAATCAACGGCTTTGACGTGTCTGTTGCGCTTTACGCCCCGAAAGGCAGCCCCGCCCTGTCGACGCGCGGTCCGGCCATCATGGCCCGCGTCCTTGATGGTTCACAAAGCGCCAGTGTGGCCAAAGATGTTGCCGTACGGACGCTTCGCCCGCCTACAAAACCAAAAAAACTGTTCTGATTACAATTGCAGGTTTATTTGGTTGAAACGTTTTCGTTACATAGTAAGCAAGACGAAAACGGGGCAGCACTGACGCATGGGCGAAAAATCAACCAGCTTATTGGATCGATTGACACATCGGCGTATCATGCGCCGCTGGGCACGTGTGGCACGCAATGCGGCGGACATGCCGCTGGCCGTTCTGCGCCAAAATCGCGCCGCAGCCCGTCTTTTGCGCACCCATCTGGACCGCTTGATCCACAGCGCGGATGAACGCCTTGCACTGCCTGCTGTTGGGTCGTCCAGCTTTCAAAAACCTCATAATGCCGATTGGTCATGGCGCCCCCAGCTTTGGCGCGGCCCTCTCGCGACACCCGGCATGTCAACGGTTCAGAGCAAGTCGATGATGGGCGAAGAAGTGACGCTGTTTCACGACTGCAAATACAGTGAACTGACCCTGCGCCAGTTGCGCAATTTGCGCGAAGAAGACCTCGCGCCCTATGGCCTCCGTATGGATGTTTTCAAGTTCGACGGTTCGTTTCTTTCGCTCGTTGTCGATTTGCCCGCAGATGCCACGCGCGGTCTGAAGAAGACCCATCTGGTCGGGATGAACTGCATCGTCGAGATGGAAAAACCGCTTGAGATTTTTGCACGTTTGAACATCAAACATGGTCCCAACACAGAACAGATCGTGCGAGAACTCCCTTTGCACGAAGAAGATATTATCGTCGAATTTGATCTGGCCTATTCGAACCTGAACGAGAAACGCGTCGAAAAAGCGTGGATCGACTTGATCTTTGAAGGCCCGGAAATGAACCAGGTGGTATTGCGGGACTTAACCTTTTCTCGCCGCCCCCGCGCACAGCTGTAAGGAGCCTGAAGCATGAGCACATTGACCCTGACAGCTACCAAAATGCGCCGCGGTGTGTGGGAGGGTGTTATCACCCAAACCGGCAAGGGCGTTCCGCAGATTGCGGTGACCCATCTGGACACGCCGGTCCCTGATTTCGATTTGGTCGAAAGCGGAGACACGTGGGTGTTGCGTGTACCTGTTCCTGCTGAAGCGATCGCAGATGGGGTACAGACCTTTCTCATCAATGACCTGTCTGACGGGACGCGGCTTGGGTATTTTACGTTGATCGCAGGCGAAGCCCTTGGCGACGACATGCGCGTGGAAATGGAATTGCTGCGTGCCGAACTCGACATGTTGAAGCGCGCGTTCCGCCGCCATTGTGTTGAGACCTCTTGATGTCCGCCTGACGTTCCATTGCGAATGGGACGCCGAAGATAACTGAATCGTCACTTTTTCATTCTAAGCTGGGTTTGTTTTTCGACAAACAATGGAGCGCGGCATGGCAAGTACTACAAATCAGGTCATCTACCTTGGTCGTTTTGCGGACGCAGATACGAATGAGGCCAGTTATCAAATTGAAGACAATTCAATTTACCAACAAAGCTTCGGCTCTTCTGGCAGCCCCTTAAAGAACCAGATCACCACTGCACAGTTTACCGACGGGAACGTGTGGTCACCCGCAATCGAAACCGACAACACTGGTTTGCCTGGGGATTTTGTAATCCTATGATATCGGAACAGGATCGCAAACCTACGAACTCGACAGCCTTGCCGTTGTCACAATGGATGTCACCTACAACGACGGCTCTACAGTGAGCTTTTCACAGGTCGTGATGTTCCAGACAACGCAAGGAGACTTGTTTTTAGGAAACTCCGACTTTCGGGGCACTGATATTGCCCTACCTATGCGTGGTGGAATCCAGTCTATTGACGTCACTTCTATTGAAAACTCCAGTTATACCGGCGTTATGAACGAGAACTTGCAAGATTTCGTGTGCTTTGCAGCTGGTACCCACATCATGGCAAAACACGGTGAGGTCGCAGTAGAAGAATTGGCTGTCGGCGATCTGATCCGTACGTTGGATCATGGATTTCAACCATTGCGTTGGGTCGGCACGCATACATTCCAAATCCGCGATGATGCGGCCCCGATCCAAATCAGCGCAGGTGCACTTGCACCCAACGTGCCGCATTCTGATCTGATTGTGTCACCTCAGCACCGAATTCTTGTGTCCTCCCTTATTGCAGAGCGCATGTTTGGAATGCCTCAGGTTCTGGTGCCGTCCAAAGCCCTCTTGCCTTTGGAAGGCGTCCACTCCAGCGCTGCCAAAGGGCAGAGCATTACCTATTTTCACCTTCTTTTTGACCGCCATGAAATTGTGTTCGCCGAAGGCGCTTTGACCGAAAGTTTTTTCATCGGCGACCAAAGTCTTAAGCTGCTGTCCCCACAGCAAATATGGCAAGTGCTTGCAGCCCGTGGATCTGCTGGCTCACAGCGTTTTGCCCGTATGCAACCCGCGCGCCAATTTGCGGTCGGGCGCAAACGCGGCTCATTGATCGCGCGTCATATCAAAAACCAAATGGATGTTTTTGTTCCATACGTCAGGTCAAGAGAAGCACCTAAAGGGGAACACGCCGTGCGCGCGTGATCCGACAACCTGAGGTCGCAATCCACGAAAAAGGGCGAAGTTTTAACTTCGCCCCTATTCTCAATCAAATCCGCGCAGATGGCCCTGAAACAGGGCCTCTTGGCTTTAGTCCTGTGGACCCAGCGCGCTCAACCCTTTGAGGATATCGATGGCATAGGCCAATTGATAATCCTCTTCGCGCAGTGCTGCCGCAGCTTCGGCCTTGTCACGGTCCGCTTCGATTTGACGGATTTCGTCTTCGCTCAGAGCTGTCGTTGTTCAAGCTGCCGCGCAGATCCGCTTCGGAACGGCTGTTGCGTTCGGCCTCTTCCTCTTCGTTAGCATTCGGATCACGACGTGGTTGTTCCACGATGATGTCGGGCGAAACGCCCAGCGCCTGGATCGAGCGGCCCGACGGCGTGTAGTACCGTGCCGTTGTCAGGCGCATCGCACCCTCACCGCGCAGTGGCATCACTGTCTGCACAGACCCTTTGCCAAAGCTTTTGGTTCCAACAACGATCGCGCGGCGGTGATCCTGCAACGCACCTGCCACGATTTCTGACGCTGAGGCGGACCCGCCGTTGATCAGAACGACGATTGGCTTGCCTTCGGCCAGATCGCCCGACGTCGCGTTAAATCGGTCACCCTCTTCGGCCACATTGCGTCCACGGGTCGAAACGATTTCGCCTTCATCAAGGAACGCATCAGAGACGCGGATCGCCTGCGTCAGCAAGCCACCGGGGTTGTTGCGCAAGTCGATGACAAAGCCGTTGACGTTGTCCATGCCACCCAGCGCTTCGACCTCTTCGGCCAGCTTTTCCTCAAGTTGTGGCGTAGGTCTGTGTCGTTGAACGTGGTCACGCGCAATACAACTGTGTCGCCTTCGGTCCGTGTGCGCACGGCGCTGCAGTTCGATTGTGTCGCGGATAATGGACACGTCAAACGGCTCGGATTCGCCTTCGCGCACCACTGTGATCACGATTTCGGACCCTTTCAGGACCGCGCATCTGTTCGAGACCGCTTCGTCCAAGGTCAGACCCAACAAAGTTTCACCGTCCACATGGGTGATGAAAGTCGCCGGCTTCCATGCCCGCCTCATCCGCCGGAGTGCCGTCCATCGGCGAAACGACTTTCACAAAGCCCTCTTCCTGGGTGACCTCGATACCAAGCCCGCCAAATTCACCGCGCGTCTGCACCCGCATCGCTGCCGCATCTTTGGGTGACAGGTAGCTGGAATGTGGATCAAGCGATGTCAGCATGCCGTCGATCGCCGCTTCAATCAGTTCTTCGGAGTCGACTTCTTCGACATATTGCGCGCGGATGCGTTCAAAGATGTCTCCGAAAAGATCCAACTGCTCGTAAACACTGGCTTTTGATTCCGTCTCTTGCGCCAAAAGTGGCCCTGCGACTCTGCGTTGTGGCCAGAACCCCTGCCAAAGTGCCGCCCAGCGCGGCCATCACAAACTTCTTCACAGTTTATTCATCCTTGTCGGTAAGGAACCAGTTCATCGGATCCTGAGGAACGTTATCTTGTCTAACTTCTATATAGAGCGTTTCTGACGCCCCATTGCCAGCCCCAACGCCACCTGTTGACGCGGATGTGTCAATATTGGCCTCATCCAGCCCCCCCATCAGCCCCAAAGGTGTCCCTTCGCTGATCACTTGTCCGGCAGCACCGTAAACGGAGTGCAGTCCTGCTATCACAAAAAGCGTTCCTGTTTGTGGTTCAAGGATGACAACATTTCCATAATCCAGCAGTGGGCCCTGGTAGCGAATGGTGGCTTCGGTCGGGGCAACACCAGCGCCCCCGGACGGGTGGCCAGCAAAATTCCGGGCCGAATGATGCCCGCGGCGTCCGCCTCGTTTGCGCTGCGCAGGATGATCCCTTGGGCAGGCAAGGTCAGCCCCCCGATCCGGTCATCCAGCGGTGGCAAGTCCAGTGGTGCAGCATCTGGCGCAAGTTCTGATAGACCCGATGCAAAAGCATCAAGCGTTTCGGTGGATGAAATCAGGATCGCTGTGCGCACAGGGTCGGCCGTAAACCGCGTCGGCAGGTCTGTGCGTTCCGCCATCGCCCGATTGAGCGCGACCCGGGCCCGTTGCACTTCCGTCAAACCCATTGCAATTGATCTGCCGCATCTTGTTGTAGCGCGCGTAACGTTTGCACCTCACTCAGGTCTTTGCGCAACTGGGCCGCGCGTGTGTTCAGCACTGGCGTCAGTTCCGCGAGCAACATTCCCGCCCGAGCCGTTCCTGTCGGCCCTTGCGGATGCAGAAATATCGTGGGCTGCTGCGTTGCCTCCGATAGCTTGGCAGCGCGCCCAACAGTTGCGCTACTTCGCCGTCGCGCGATTGCAGCTTGTCTGCGTCACCTGCGCTTCGCGTGATCGCCGCCTTGCGCAGGCCCGGAACGCATTGCGCGTCAGCCCGGCTTCGTAGGCGCTGAATGGTTTGCGTCAGGGCTTTGACGCGGTCGCGTGCGCCTATCGGCCTCGTCCAGCTGTAGTGACGCATCGCTCAGCAAGGCGGCAGCCGGCACGCGCGCCCTCCCCCCCGTCGCTTTGCGCCGATGCGCCGATTGGCAACAGCGCAAGGATCAATGCAAAAATGTATCTCATGAGATCAGGTTGTGTCCGGTCATTTCAGCTGGCGCCTCCAACCCCATCATATGCAAAAGCGTCGGAGCCAAGTCACCTAGTTTGCCAGCACTCAGCGTAACATCGCCCATACCCACAACGGCCACTGGCACAGGGTTGAGCGTATGAGCGGTATGTGGACCCCCCGTTTCAGGGTCAATCATCATTTCGCAATTGCCGTGATCCGCCGTCACGATCATCGCGCCGCCTTTGACCTTCAGCGCCTCTAACACGCGGGCCAGCCCTGCATCCACAGCTTCACATGCCGCGATGGCCGCCTGCAAATCCCCTGTATGTCCGACCATATCGGGGTTGGCGTAGTTCGTGACGATCAGATCATACCCCTCCTCGATGGCTTGTACGAAACTGTCGGTCACTTGGGCCGCGGACATCTCGGGTTGCAGATCGTAGGTCGCGACTTTGGGCGATTGTGGCATAAAACGTGCCTCTCCCGGTGATGGCGCTTCGGCGCCTCCATTCAAAAAGAACGTTACATGCGGGTATTTTTCAGTTTCAGCCAAACGGAACTGCGTTTTGCCATGCTGCGCGACCCAAGCCCCCAACGTATTGACGATGTCCTCTTGGGGTAAGCTGTGCTCATATAGGCAGTGTGCGCGTCGGAATATGCGGCCATTCCAAGCAACCCCGCCCACTGCGGGCGCTTGCCAGCATCGAACCCGTCAAATGCAGGGTCTCCGATCGCTGCCATAATTTCGCGCGCCCGGTCAGCACGAAAATTGAGGCAGAAAAATCCGTCCCCGTCCTTGGCCCCTGTGTAGTTTCCAAGGACCGTTGCAGGCAGGAATTCATCTGTGACATCCTGAGCATAGGCCGCTTCGATGGCGTCTTGCGGTGTGGCGGCCTGTCCCCCTGTTCCGTGGACAATCGCGTCAAAGGCTGTGCTGACCCGTTCCCAGCGGTTGTCGCGGTCCAGTGCAAAGTAGCGTCCGGTCAGGGTCGCGATTTGCACCCCCTGCGGCAAACTTTTCAACAACGTTTCAAAGAACCCTTTGATGCTTTGTGGTGCAACATCGCGCCCGTCGCCCAGCGCGTGAATGACAACAGGCAGATCAGCGTCCCGACATGCCTTGGCCGCTGCAACCATATGGGTGAGGTGCCCGTGCACCCCCCCATCCGAAATGAGGCCCATCAGATGCGCTGTGCCGTTGGCCGCTTTGGTTTTTGCAATGAACTCTGTCAGAGGCGCGTTTTTGAAAAAGCTGCCGTCTTCGATGGCCAGATCAATTTGTCCAAGGTCCATCGCCACAACGCGCCCTGCTCCGATGTTTGTGTGTCCCACTTCGGAATTGCCCATCTGGCCACGCGGCAACCCCACGTCGGGGCCATGCGTTATCAATGTCGCGTTGGGCGCCGTGGCCATGATGTGATCCATGGTGGGCGTATGTGCCAAGGCGGGTGCGTTGCCTGCCATGGTGTCAGACAAACCCCAGCCATCAAGGATGCAAAGAACGACGGGTTTTGGAATACTCATAGATGCGCCTGCTGTCTGTTTTGCGCAGTTCTATCGGGTTTGCGACGCGGATTGAAGCGCGGAAGATATTTGCGGCCTTTGAGGCGCGTTCATGCGCGAAATTATCCGCGCGTGACCTAGAATTTGTGTCACGCGCAGCTTGGCCATTTACAGAAATGGCGTGTTGCTCTCATCATCAGCGTCATCCGTTGTGTCATCCTCTTTTGAAGACCGGAAGTGGTTGATAATGACGGTCAAAGCCACCGCTCCCAGCATGATCGCGGACGTGCGCACAAAGGAGCTTTCGCTGAGTGGCAGGATGCTTGCCGCGTGGGGGAAAAGGGCCTGGATGGCTTCGAGTAATAGCGCTGATGCCCCGCCAAGCCCCATAGCTTCAAGTGGTGTAGTATGTTTCGACATGACAGTATCTTTCGTGATGTGCGCCATCATGCGTTTTCCGTGGTGGGGATATGTGCTATGATATAGGCGCTTGGTTTCGGTCAGGCGGCTCGGCTTGTTCGTTTTGCAGTGGATCGGCTGAGCCTCACCTTCGTAACAAACTTGGCTGTTTTTTGCCAACTAAACCTGTCATTTACTGTCATTTTATATCATAATGATGCATCAACTCACCATAAGTTGTGTTAATTTGACAACTCTTTACCGTATATTGATATGATGCATCTGGCATTTTGGTAATTTGATCGGTATAAACTAGTTAATATAACCGTCAAAAGACGGAAAAAGAGGCGAGAACACAGAGGTGATTCGATGGTAGTCGAGGACTTGGGCAATGATCCGCACGAAGTATTTGCGGCTCGAAAGCTGGAAGCAAAACTCAGCACTGCGGAGCTGGCGCGTCGTTCAGGGCGCAGTGTGAATACGGTCAAGAAATACCTGTCTGGCGCGCTGACCCGCGAAACGACTGTGCAGGCATTGCATGAAGCATTGGATGCGTATGTTGCCGAACAGGCCGCAATACAGGCGGACCCACGGACGGCTATTTCGTCGCTGGGCAAAGCCCGCACTGATCCTGAATTCTTTGAAAAACAGGCATTGCAGGCGATAGAGGCTGCGCTGGAGCATCTGAGCACCGCTGCGACTTTGCGCATTGATCAGGACAAATCGTCGGACAAGACGTTCCTGAAACACCTTGCCCACAGGTTCCGCACTTTGAATGGATATCTTGAGCCTATCTGATCACGTGGGCCGTGTTTGCCCGTGCCTGTCAACCGTGGCGGGCTGTTCTGGCGTCAGGATATGACGTAACAGCGCCACGGGGTGCGCTTTGAGTGTGAGGCGCATGGCAACGTAATCTTCCACCACCTCCTCTCCCAGTGTCATTTCGGGCAAATGTGCGGCAGGCTCAAAAATTGCTTCGCCGTCAATGTCCCCGTCAAACAGCGGCAAGGTCGGACCGGGTGTGAGCGCCTTGGCCTCCCACAGCGCCTCGCGCCGTTTGAGGTCCAGCGCGGCAAAAGCGTCTGCTTCGGCGAGCTTGGCGATGATCGCGGGGTTTAACCCTGCTTTGCGCCACACGTCCCGCACAGTGGTGTACCCGTTGCCGCGTGCCGCTGTCAGCCAGCTCGCATCCTCTTCGGACAGCCCTTTGATCTGGCGGAAGCCCAGTCGCAGCGCCAACCCTCCTTGACCGTCAGGCTCCATCGTATTGTCCCAAAAGCTGGCGTTCACGCAGATCGGGCGCACGTTGACCCCGTGTTCGCGCGCATCCCTGACGATCTGGGCAGGCGCATAAAACCCCATCGGCTGGCTGTTCAGAAGCGCGCAGGCAAAAATCCCCGGGTGATGGCATTTGATCCAGCTTGAGGCGTAGACCAGCAGGGCAAAGCTGGCCGCGTGGCTTTCGGGGAAACCGTAGCTGCCAAACCCTTCGATTTGAGAAAAACACCGGTCTGCAAAATCTGCATCATACCCGTTTTTCTTCATCCCGCGCATAAAGAGCGTCCGAAACTCGCTCACGTTCCCATGTTTTTTGAACGTTGCCAGAGAGCGCCTGAGCCGATCCGCCTGATCCGGCGTAAATCCGGCCCCAACGATGGCGATTTGCATGGCTTGTTCCTGAAACAAGGGCACCCCAAGCGTTTTTCCCAGCACATCCCCAAGCGCATCCGAGGGGAAGCTCACCTGTTCCTCCCCGTTGCGCCGCCGGATGTAGGGATGCACCATGTCTCCTTGGATCGGCCCCGGTCGGATGATCGCAACTTCGATCACCAGATCATAAAAGCAGCGCGGTTTCATCCGTGGCAAAAAGTTCATTTGCGCGCGGCTTTCCACCTGAAACACCCCGATGCTGTCGGCGCGGCACAGCATGTCATAAACTTTGGAATCCTCGGGCGGCAGCGTTGCCAGCGAGTACCGCACCCTATGGTGCATTTGCATCAAGTCGAACGCCTTACGGATGCAGGTCAGCATGCCAAGGCTCAGTACATCGACCTTGAGAATCCCCAGCGTGTCGATGTCATCCTTGTCCCAACAGATCACCGTGCGGTCATCCATTGAGGCATTTTCCACAGGCACAAGTTCATCCAGCCTGCCCTGCGTGATGATGAACCCACCGACATGCTGACTGAGGTGACGTGGAAACCCGTTGATTTCATACACCAGTTCTAGCGTTTGCCGCAGCCTTTGATCGTTGGAATCAAGGCCGATTTCAGCCATGCGCTCATGTTCCAACCCGTTGGCCGAAAAGAACCCCCACAACTGTGAGGACATCGCAGAGATGGTGTCTTCGCTGAGCCCCATGGCGCGCCCGACTTCGCGGATTGCCCGTTTGCCACGATAATGGATCACGGTGGCGCACAGCCCTGCCCGGTGGCGCCCGTAGCGTTCATAGATGTGTTGGATCACTTCTTCGCGGCGTTCGTGTTCGAAATCGACGTCAATATCGGGGGGCTCGTCCCGCGCCTCGGAGACGAAACGTTCAAACACCATTGTGCCGATTTCAGGGGAAACCGACGTGACCCCCAGACAATAACACACCACCGAATTGGCAGCTGATCCGCGCCCTTGGCACAGAATATCGCGGGACCGCGCAAAGGCCACGATATCGCGCACGGTGAGGAAGTAGGGTTCGTATTTCAGCTTTCCGATCAGCGTCAATTCATGTTCGAGAAGCTTGTGCACATGTGCGGATGCTCCGGCGGGGTAGCGCCATTTGAGCCCCTCATATGCCAACCTGCGCAACCGCTCGCTTGGAGTTTCGTTTCGCGTCCCCTCGGATGGATATTCATAGCGCAACTCATCCAGCGAGAACGTCAATTTTTGCGCCAAATCCTGCACCCGCGTCAGTGCCTGCGGATCATGAGCGAAATGTTTGCCAAGTTCTGCTGCGCTGCGCAGCCGGTTTTCGCTGTTCACCAGTGACAGCCGCCCCAGATCGTCAACCTTTGTGCCAGTTCGAATGGCAGTGAGCACATCAGCCATTTTGCGCCGGTTTCCGTTGTGCAGAAACGGCGCGCCACTGGCGATGGTGGGCAGCCCCAACTGTTTTGCCCGCGCCGAGGTCTCCTGCATCCGCTGTGCGTCTTGTCCGTCGTACTGCGGGCGCAGAAGGACATGGATTTTCCCTTCAAAGCGGCGCGTCAACCGTTGCGCGGCGGCCACCCAATCATCCGCGCGCGCGTGCCAATGGTGTGCATGAGGCCAAACGAGCAGGTGCAGATCGCCCGCGAAGTCTTCAAGATCGCTCAGGTGTAGCGTGCACGACCCTTTGGCCGCAGCCAGCCGTCCCCTGGAGATAATACGGCACAGGTTTTTCCACCCCGTCCGATTTTCCGGCAGCACTGTGATCGCGGGTCCGTCGGTGAACAATAGCCGCGCTGCAGGGATCAGGCGCGGCGTGTTATATATCGGCGCCCGCGGTGGATCAGGCAGATGTGCTGGTTTTGGGGGCCCAATAGCCGTGTTGGCCCCGTCCCACGCCAGCCGTTCGTCCACCAGCCGTTTGATTTTGCGCGCCTCTGTGTGTGCCCGCACGATCCCTGCGACGGAATTGTCATCCGCAATCGCAATCCCCTCAAGCCCGATGATTGCCGCACGCCTCATGTACTCCTCGGGGTGGGATGCCCCGGTGAGAAAGGTAAAGTTCGATGTGATCGACAGCTCACAAAACATCAGGTGATTCCATTTGTTCCTATTTTGTTCTCATGGTGTGTTCCCGTCAATGCGCAGCTTCCGGATTGTTTTGACCCTGCTCACGTCTCCATAAAGAGTACAAAGGAGACAACCATGCACCGTTTCACAGCCATGCCCACCGATGTCGTCAACGCCTACCGGCAGGGCGCGCCTGATGCCCACGGCACCCCACCCGAGCGCCATGTGTCAAGCGGTGACGGCACCCCCTGCCGCCACTGTCTCAAGAACATACCCCAAGGGGCACCTATGCTGATTTTGGCCTACAAACCCTTTGAAGGAACACATCCTTATGCCGAAGTTGGCCCGATTTTCCTCTGTGCCAACTCCTGCCCTTGCGGCGATTCAACCAACCTTCCCGATATCCTCATGACGTCCCCCAACTACCTGCTCAAAGGCTACAGCGCCGATGATCGCATTGTGTACGGGACGGCCGACACAATCGCCCAACAGCAGATCAACGCCCGTCTGGATGCGGTCTTTGCCAACCCTGAAGTAGCCTATATCCATGCCCGCTCTGCCCGTAACAATTGCTATCAATTGCGCATAGATCGCGGTGATTAGAGGTCTTGCGCAAAGCCCCTCCTGTGCCGCATAACGTGCGCAGAGCAACGCCAACCAAGGATGCGCCCAATGACCCTGCACGCCCCTGAGATCAAAATCGTCGACAAGATGCGTATTGCCTGTGACGGGAGCGAAGGCGCTTTGGGTCATCCACGCGTTTGGCTGCAAATTCCCGAGCAGCAAGGCTGGGTGGAATGTGGCTATTGCGATTGCAAGTTCATCCACAAGGATTTTGAAGGCAAAGTCTGACCCCAATGCGCCACCCCATCGCCTTTTGGCTGGGTGGCGTCGTGGCGGGTTACTTTGTGGCAGCCTTTCTGGGCGCCCTTATTCCCGGCAAGGTCGCCCTTGCGCCCGACCCCGGAACACCCGTCGAGATCGTATTGATCTCTGGCCCCATTCACTATGATCTTTTGCTGCCCTTGGACGCAGGTACAAAATCCCGTCTGGGATGGTTGCGCCGCACCCGTGTCTCCATTGATCATGCTGGTGCCGAATGGCTGGTTGTCGGCTGGGGCGCGCGGGAATTTTACACCATAACAGGCGGGTATACCGATGTGCGCCCTCGTGCCGTTTGGCGCGCGCTCACAGGGGACAGCGCGGTTTTGCGCGTCAGTCTAGCGGGTGCACTGCCCCCGGACACAGAAGCGCGCCGCCTTTCGATTGACCCGACCCAATACGCCGCCCTGATCCGCACGATTGAAGACAGTTTGCCCTATGGGCGCAACACACCTGCACTGGACATCAAAGGGTTCTCGGAATTTGACCGCTTCTTTCCCGCCAAAGGCCGGTTTCATGCCTTTAACACCTGCAACGTCTGGATTGGTAAGGTCTTGCGACAGGCTGGTATCCGGTTCGGGCGGTGGACCCCGACCCCTTATGCGGTTTCGCTATCCCACGCCGTTCATCACTGAAGGGCAAACTTGCACTGTGTGAGCACCTGCGCGCCTGTCCACCGCAGCATAACAGGCAACACGGTGCCCTTTGGGCAGTCCGGACAGAGTGTTTTGGTCAACCTAAGCGTCGCCAATTCTTCTGTTGGGGGCGCAATCAAATCCGCACAGTCAAAACCAAAGCGATGCCCGACGACGGGATGCAACGCTTTGTAGATCGCCTCTTTTGCAGAAAACACCGCCGTCAGGGCGCGCGCATCCAACCCCAAGGTCCGTTCGTTGTCTGTCAGAACAACGCGCTGGATGGCTTTGCATTGATTGGCGGTCGCGAGGGTTTCGATGTCCAGCCCGACAGAAACGGGGGCTTGGGTGAGCCAGACCCCAACGGTTCCATGCGCATGACTGATTGAACCATGAAGGCCCGTAGGCCAGATCGGGGCGCCAGTGGGGGCCTTGATCGGAAGAGCGGCCTCTCGCCCCAGCGCGGTGATTGCGGTCCGTGCCAGAACCCGCGCCGCCAGATACTCTGCCTGACGCTTGGCCACGGCTTTGGTCAGGGTCGGCTCCATCGGCACGCCGTATTGCTCAAACAGGCCAACCTCGAAATGCGCCAAATCATAGGTGGCCAACACCAAAACGTCATCCTGAGAAGAGAGGCGCGTTTCAACAGGACCCAAGAAAGCCCCCTGAAGATCAGAGGGCTTTTTCGGGCTGTTCGGTATGGTGTCCATCAACGCTTTCATCAGAATGAAATGTCTGCTCCCAAATCTGTCCACGGCGCCACCTTCAAGGATGCAAGTTCAGCCTGAACGGCACTGCCAGAGTCAGCGTCGCCTACTTTTTTGTAACCTTGCAACAGATTGTACAAAACGTAAGCGCGCTCAAGAGGGGGAAGTGCGAAGCGGTCGGACAAAAGGCTGTTGAAATCCTCGATGAATACGGAATCGCGACCCAGAAACGAAGGGGCATACAAAGCCGCTAGCCCGCGTTGCATCAGGACACCACCGTTTTCAGGGTTTTCTTCAACCAGATCATCCAACACATCGATGCCCTTTTTGGCAAGGATCAGCGCCTTCATGTCGCTGCTGGCTTCACGCGCTTGAATACCATAGAAAACGGCGCGTACAGCGGCAGTTTCGGGATCCTCATTTGAGGCCTCTGCCAGATCGGACAAAGCCGCTACGTAAGATTTCAGCTCCTTCTTGGACAGTTCAGGCGCATTTGCGGCCTTGATGAAGGTCAAAACAGCCAGCTCGCGCAGGTCTTCCGGGGATTGCACGCTTTTGGCGGACAGTTCAGTCAAGCGCTGCGCCACGTTTTTGGCTGTGACGACGAGCGGGGCCGTTTCCGCCTGCAAAGGCAGCGCGCCGAAAGCCAACAACGCGGCCGTGGCAAGAGCGGATTTAAAAGGGGTCATCATAGGTTTGGTCCATGTGTTGTGAAAAAGGGAAAGGGTCATGCGCTCATCGCCGCGGCTTCTTCATGCGCGCGCTGCTCGGCAGAGGTGGCGACGTCGTAGTTGTCTTCATAAGCTGGATCGATGGTGCCACAGATCCGGTCCCAAAAGAGGAAGTAGAGCCCGTAGTTGCAGCCAGGTTTCGTATGGTGCGCCTCATGTGCCGTGGCTGTTCCGATCCAACGCCCTGCCCAGTGACGGGCAAAACCACGGGGGAACATCTCGTACCCAAGGTGCGTGATGACGGCGACTGCCGCATCGGCCCAAACAAATATCAAATAGGCGGTCGGATGTTTTGGCACCAAAAACAGGATCAATGTGTAGGGAATGACAGAGGCGATGATGGCCTCAAAGGGGTGGATCGACAGGCCGCTCAACGGGCTCACCTTGAATGACAAGTGATGGACGTGGTGCATGCGCGGGTACAACTTGGGAGTGTGCATCATGCGGTGCTCCCAATAGAACATCGTATCCCGCAAGAACATCATCAGCAGAATACTAAAACCGAAGTAGAGCCAACCGTAGTCGGACACTTCACCGTAAAAGTTCAGGTTAGAGCCAAGCCCAAAGACAAAAATGACAGGGGCAATGCACCCGCACAATACGGTGGTCGCGAGGCTGTAGCCGATCTCGCGGCGGATTTGGCGTGATTTGGGCAGGCGCGGCACAGGGCGCTTCCCCGCGATCCAGCGCCGCGTCATCCACAGCACAGCGAAACCGATAAGAGCACAGGCGAAGTAACGTATGCCCAAGTCGACGCTGTAGATTGCCAGACTTTCCAGCAAGAATTTTGAATATTCCATGAGTTTTGACAGTCCTAAAGTTCAGATTGGCTTGAGTATCCAACCTGGAGGCTTTTCAAAAAATCCCACAATTGTGGGTGCGCAGTAGGGCGATGCCTGTGCGTCTCGAAAGGGTCTAAATCAAACGGGTGACGGTGTTGCCCAAGCTTGGGCCGCGCTGCTTGCACTGAATCGAAACGCTAGGGACCCAGCTTGGACTCCGACGCTGCCATTTTGAAGAAGGTAGCGCAGGGAAAAGGACGGCATTCGCGACAATGCGCACTAAAGTGCATATTCTTTCTGATGTCTGAAACCGTTTTTGCTGAACCCTTGGAATGGAATTTTAGACGACGTCAGGCGCGATCTGGCGATGAAATCAGTCTATTTGGCGAGGTCAGAATTCTGTAAACTTACGTTTACAGTTATAAAAAGGCGATTTGGTGTCCACCTGGATATCCAGATTTCCAGACCTCAATGAATTGCGGTGCTTCAGCACGCTGTCTGTAAACGTAAGTTGACACCTACAGACCGCTACGCACAATTGTGGTTGCTCGAAACGAGCCCCGCATACGGGCGATATCGGAACTTTGCTGAAAATTTGAAGCTTCTCCTACAACAGGGAGAAACAAATGTTCACACTCATTCAAGCCGCCGACTTCAACGCAAACGACAAACTTTTGACCGCAACCTTCCGTCTTCGCAAAAAAGTATTTGCAGACCAACTCAACTGGGATGTTCCCGTGACAGACGACCAAGAATTTGATGCATATGACAATGACAAAGCCCAGTATCTGGTCTGGTGCAGCGCTGATCGCGAAACTGTTTACGGTGTGGTTCGCTTGATCCCAACCAGCGCGCCGACGCTCTTGTTTGATGTATTCGACCGCACACATGACAACGACCAATCGCTGGTTTCCGACAGCACGTATGAAGGCACCCGCATGTGTCTCGACGACGAGATGATCGCAAAGGATTTTCCGACAATGGCACCCGGAGCTGGCTTCACACTTTTGCTGCTGGCCTTGTGCGAAACGGGATTGGCCGCAGGCATCAAACGCCTCGTGTCAAACTTTGAACCTGCGATGTCACGCATTTATCGCCGCGCCGGTTTGCAATACCGGATGCACGGCAAAGCCGATGGATACGGAGTGCGCCCTGTCTGCTGCGCCTCTTTCGAAGTCAGCCGCAGTGTCTTGCGCACCATGCGCCGCAAGATCGGCATTGATCAGCCGATCGTCGATACTTTGCGCGAAATCATGCCGCAAACCAGCGCCATCAGCGCGCTGGAACTTGCGCAATAATCGAATTTTAACCTAGAGCGGGACATCATGCCCGCTCTACTTAAGCGAGAATTTTGGAAACCCATTGAAACACAACATGACAAACGCTTTCGATCTGTTCTGGGACGCAAACCGCGGCAACGAACACAAGCAGAGCCGTGCTTTGGGTCTTCTGGAAAAAGGGTTGTCCAAAACTCCAAACGATATCGTTGCTTCGGTCTGTAAAGCGTGTTTGATGATCCAGATGGCGCACGAATGGGACAGTGACGAACTGCGCAAAAGCGCGATTTCAGTGGCTTTGGACATAATCAAACAAGAAAGCCCTGCAACGTCCGAACCCGTGCGATGCAAAATAGAGTTTGCGTTTGGCATTTCACTGGCTCAATTGCCCAGCGAAGCCGGATTTGACAGCACAAGTTCCGGAATTCTGCAGCATCTCGTCGATAGCCCTGCGATGCGCATTCACCTCACGTCTCCCCAACAACTCGAGGCGTTCGCAGCCTTGGGTGCCGTGTGTGACGCAAACGGCGACGCAGCCCAAGCCCGCGAGGCGTTTATCAAGGCCCGCGCCTACGGGCTTACTCAAGCTGCTGACATCTTTGGGGATTATCAGCAGCTCAAAGCACTGGCATCTGACCGGTAACTATCCGGCCTTTGCCAAGGGTTTTTCAGGAATGAATCCCAACGCTTCAAGTCCTTCGCTACAGGCCGCAAATCTTGATCCTGCGTCAGATTTCGGGTTGTGCAACGTCAGGAACAATTCATTTTGTCCCGTCTCCATAGGATGGAGCACCAAACCTTCTTGCACGACAAGAACGCGTTTGTTCCACTCAAGAAGCCGCTTTTTCTCCATCTCGAGGTCTGCGACCAGAAAAACCCGTTCGCTGTAATAGCGTTTGGGGAAGCGCATCGCCCCCGGCACGCGCAGGGTCATCAGCAAAACATCGTAATCATCGTCCAAATGCGTCTCGACTGTTTCCAGAACCTTGTCCAGAATTTGGTATTTCTGCGAAAAGGACACCAATATTGGAGGCCAGTCTGCAATCGCCATTGCGCGATACGCCGCAAAATCATCCGCCGTTTCGAGCTGCAAAGAGTTAAAATCGCCCGATATCACCTCGTTTTCAAACGGGTGTTCGTGCAGAAAAGAACGATACTCAAGGGTCATGCTGCGACCTCCATCATTGGAACACCAAGGGGCGGCAGAATCTTGAACAGTCCCGTGGGGTTCAGTTTCAATTTCGCGTAAGTCCAATAGCCGTTCAGCGCGACCGAAGTGGCAAAATACGTTGTGTTCTGCCAGTCATTCCCGCGCGCAACTTCTTCAATCAGTCCAACCCAGGGGTCGGCACCGAAACAATGCCCCCAGTCATCAACCAAATTTTCAGTGCGTTGTTCTTGGGGCACAATTTTTGCATACATCGCGGCGATGTCTGACGGAAAATAAGGTGGCACCAGCATCACATCCGTCTGTTCCCGCGATACGCGACTCAAATCCAGACAGAATTCCCCAAAGGCGTTCACCGATTTGGCGATATGGCATTCCACTTGGTTTTCTTCGCCCAGGGTCAGCACAATCGTCGCGAGCCCAAAGCCCGAATTGCCCCAGTTCGGATTGCTTTCCCAATAGCTGATGTTCATCACATTGATGTCCAGAATCGAGATTGCGATCATGTCACCAGGGTTCATGTCCTGAAAAGCATAGCGCAGGCAATATCCCCAACTGGCGCATTCATATCCGGTGATCAGATTGTCAAACCCGGGCAAGTCGGGGCGACTGTCAGCCGCCGCCCCCGCGATGTCGGACCACGCGAGCCACCCGCTCGTGAAAGGCAGATCAAGCATCGTCGACACCACGAAATTGCGTTTGATCCGACTGCGATCCAACGCCTCTGTGGTGGTTGCGAACTGATCCATCAACAACTCCCCCAGCATTTTTGCCGTTGGTTTGCCGCCCAATTGGGACACGGGCGCCCAATGTTCAGTCTTGCGATAGCACGCTGCGGAAAGTTCAAGCATCACCCAACTCCTTGTCAAAAAACAACATCGCGGGAAGGCGTTTGCCTTCTAGGGCGACAACGGGATCAAAGCCGCGGAAATAGGCCCCCATGTCATCAAAAGCGATGAAATCACCAACCTCGATGGCTGTGTTTGTGTCTCCCAAAACGTCCCCGTCCGAACTGGTGGTTCCGACCAACGTTGTGCTGTGCAGGCCCGTTTCGCTGCGCGAAAGATTGCGGGCGTCCCCGAGGCTGAAACTGGCCTGAAAGTCGCCGCGCACAATACAGTCGCAAACTGCGCGCGCACCTGTTGCAGAGGCTTGAATGTCCAGAACACGGGTGACCAAAACACCGCCACGTCGAAAGATCGAAACGCCGCCCACATGCTGCATGCATTCCCCTTCAGGGCCACTCACAACCGCAGCACGATAGGCTTGCGTGGGCTGGGACGTGTGCAAAACATCCGTCCATTCGCCCATGATCAAGCGCAACGCAGGATGGCCTGTCGTTGCAGAAATCTCGGCTGCCAGATTGCGCATGCCTTGCAGGAGCTCCAGCGCGAGATCGGCGTCGAAATTGCTGGTGTGCGGCACAGACAAACCATCAATCGTGATGTTGTTTTCTTGTGCAATTGCAATGGCTTGATCGAGCGCCTCACGTAACATCCCAACATGTGCACCGTGCATCGAGGACACGACGGAAGGGTGCACGCACAACATGATCGGTTGCACTTTGCGTTGACCGCGCACCTTGGCCAGGGTCGCCACTTGCGCAGGGCTTTCCACGATCAAGCGGTGCCCGACGCCCAAAACAGCGCGCGTCAGTTGCGGGGTCATTCCCGGCAGTTGAACATAGGCGTGATCGGTTTCCCAACCGGCCACCATGTTCAATTCCGCCCGCGAAGCCGTGATGGCACCAAAACGCCCCGGTGTTGGCAATCGTGAGAGCATTTCTTGCAAAGGACACGCCGAGACGTCCTGCAAGACTTCCCCGCCCAAAGTGTTACGGACGCGGTCGATGTCCTCGGTGATCGCTTGCAGGTTGAAGTAATATGCGGGGCTCGCAAGTTCGCGTTGCTCCAGTTTCTGGCCAACCCATGTGCTGGCTTCGACAATCTTGTTCATGTCAGGTCCTTCGCTTGAAGCGACAAGGTTTTTTGACAAACCTTGCCGTTGGGGGTAGATGGCCAATCGGTGATAAAGGTCACGACGCGTGGCATCAGCGACGTCGGAAGTTGCGTTTTGAGCAGGGCCTTCAGAGCGCGCACATCCAGATCCGCGCCCCCCTTGGACAGTTCCACAAACATAACAGCGGATTCGTCCCCGCTGGGTTCGGTGCGTCCGACAACAACTGCTGCGCTGATCTCGTCCAGCGCTTCGGCCGCGCGCTCGAGATCGCTGGGCAAAATGCAATATCCCGCCTGTTTGATCAGCGTTTTCGAGCGCCCTTTGAAGTAGTGCAACCCTTGGGAGTCGCGTGACATCAAATCTCCCGTGGCGAGCCAGACGTCATCGCGGTATGCCCCCTCGATCAGCCGCGCACTGGCCGTGGACGTGTCGCCCCGATACCCTTGCATCACACTGCTGCCGCGCACATAAAGTTCGCCGGTTTCATCAGAAGCGGCCTGGCGCAGAACGCCTTCTTCTTCGACCAGTACTTTCACCAAAAGCCCCGGCATCGCGGTGCCACAGCTTTCATGCGCATCAGGATAAACCGACCGGTCACAGAACAGAGCGCGTTTGCATTCTGTCAGGCCGTACATCGGCATCGCGACACTGTTGGGAAAGACCCGCAACAGCAAATCGATCGCCCCTTCAGGCAGGTGCCCGCCTGTATTGGTGATCAACCGAACGCTATCGACCTCCCGGTTTGTCATTTCCAGAACCCGTCCAATGGCCGTGGCAAGGGCTGGCACCATTGGAACAATCGTTGGACGTTCTTTGACGATCAAAGGTGCCAGTTTGTTCACCGCACGCACGGATCCTGAAAGGATCAGCTCGCACCCCGTGAAAAGGCTGAGGAAAAGTTGGTACAGCCCGTAGTCAAAGAAAAACGGCGGGATCGCCATGATCCGGTCACTGCGCTCGAGCTTTTGGTAATGCGCGATGGCGCGCAATGCGGACATCACGTTTGAGTGGGTCAACTCGACCCCTTTGGGCGTGCCGGAACTGCCTGACGTGAAAATCATCATCGCAACATCTGCGCCCGTGATCCGCAAGGGGCGGCGCAGTTTGATCACAGGCGCGCGCGGTTCCGTATCAAAGCAGGTCATCGCACCCGCCTCATCCACAAAGGCCCGCGCCAGTGAAACCCGCGCAATCATATCGCGCGTTTCGGTGGGCATGACCGGATCAACGGGGACCACAACATTGCCGTGCAACCAAAGCGCAAGAAGGCGCGCGGTGCTGGCTATGGTGTTTTCGGCAGCCACGATGACCACATCACCGGGGGCGATCCCATTGGCGGACATGTCCTCCCAAGCGGCACTTACATCCGCTTGGGTCAGGGAAACTCCACCTGGCTCGCGGATGGCGTCAAAGCCACCCGCCTGCCAGCTTGCCGCGACCACATCGGTCAGGGATTGGGCCCAAATGCGCCCCTCCCCTTGTGGCAACCGTCCCACAATATCGACGGATGCATGTGCAAAGTCTGGTGTGGGTGTGTCGTTCAGAAAATCTAACATAAGGGACCCGCTTTCAGAAGTTGAGCGCTTGGCGCATGGCAGCTTTGGTGAACATTGATTGTGGCAAGTTGCGTTTGCGGTAGTTGCCAAACTGCAAGATGGTGACGTTGGATTTCACGATCGGGTCAATCAAAGCGATCTTGGACACGCGTTCCTGACCACCTGATTTGCGGAAGGAAACGTATTCCGCAACTTTCACCAATTTGCCCGAGCGGCTGAAGTGGTAGCTGCGAAACGGCTTGTTCGTGCCGTCCTCGAGCAGAAAATCAACCCGTGCATAGGTGGCTCCGCTGCCGCGCAAAGTGGCCACGATCCGTTTGTATGACCGCCCTTTGACTGTCTCGTTGCCGTTGTAGGCGTAGGTGTATTTCTCGACGGGAATGTTCAGAATGTCCCCGTTCGAGGCTTGCCCCAAGAGGCGGTCATCAGCCGACACACGAATGGTCCGTGACGATGTGGGCAGCACCATCCACATGTTTTTGCCTTCTGTCAGAATCCGACGGCCCGCAACGGTGGAAGGGGACTGAAATTCAACCAACGTGGCAGACGTGCTGCGGTAGTAAACCGAGGCAACTTGAGCGCTGCCTTTGGCTTTGTTGTTTTGGAATTCGGTGATCTTGAGGTCAAAGCTGAAAGCCGCCTTGTCAAAGCCACGGTAGAGACCCATCGACATGATATCTTCTTTGGCGTCAGCCAATGACAGCGTCGGTGTTGCGACAATCATAAGGGCAGCGAAAAGGGAGCGAATGGTTTTCTTAAACATGGCGAAGTGCCTCCGTGATGGGTGTGTTTGCGGCTTTGGCCGCTGGGGAAAGGCTCGCGAAAAGGGCCACGAGCATTGCGAGACAACCGACAATCGAAAGGTTGGCAGGTGTCAGGATGAACCGCAGGGGATAGTCAACGGATGAGCCAGGCGGTGTCGGCATGGTCAGGCCCGCGTTGTTCAGGAGTTGGGCCAGAACCAGCACCAACCCGATACCAAGGATCGTACCCACCAGCCCCAACAAGACGCCTTCGAGCGTGAAGCGGCGGGTGATTTCGTATTTCTGGTCGCCAATGGCACGGATCATTCCGATTTCATGGGTCCGTTCGACGACGCAGATGGCGATGGTGTTGCCAATGGCAAGCGCCACAAAGATCAGGATCGCAGCTTTGATCCCCAAGAAGATCGTTGAGAAAAGGTCGACCACCTCGCCGTAATACGGCTCTAAATCACGCCATTCGCGGATTGTGGCCCCGTCTGGCAAGGCTGCGCGCACATCAGTTGCAAAACCGTCTACCTTCTCGATGTCGTCAAACATCATCACAATTCGTGTGATGGTGTCCGTGAACAAAAACTGCTGTCCGGTCTCAAGGGTGACGTACATCAGGCGGGCATCAGCGGCGCGGTTGCCCGTGCTGAAGATCCCGATGATTTCCAGATCCAAGGCGTTGAGGGTCCCGTCGATGGTGTTGCCAAGCAGGGTCAATTCATCGCCAACCCCAAGGCCCAGAGCCTCTGAAAGCCCCTCACCGATGATGATCTGGCGCGTGTCATCCGAGAACAATTCGCGCCCTTCGATGACCCGCAAACCGGAACTGATCACCGCTTCTTGATCCGGTTGAATGCCGATCACGGTGCCCACTTGGCTGACATCGCCATTTGTGGCCATCGCCGACGTTTCGACCCGTTGGGACACCGCTATGACCGCCGGATTAGCTTCGAGCGTGGCCATGGTGCTGTCGATCTGGGCCCGATCCAGGGTGACGTTGACCGATTGCAGATTGCCACGCTCTTCTAGATCAGCCGCAAAAATCTGGGCGTGGCCAAGTCCTGACTGGATCAGCCCGTCCCGCATGCCCTGGAACATTGACGTGGCATAGCCATCAATCAATGCAACGACAACCACCCCGAAAATGATGTTTGCGATCACAAACATGGCGCGGCGGGGGCTTTCCAATAGGCCGCGCCAAACGATGATAAAGTCCTGTTTCATGCTGCTACCTCTGCTGGCAAAAGGGCCTCAGCAACCTGAGCGCCTGCATAAAAAAGGCAGCTCAGGTGGGCGTGGGGCGTGGTTGAAAATTCGATGACCGGATTGTTCGCATCCGCGATCAGTTGGCGCAGACCCTCGACGGGGAACAGTTCGTCCCCTTCGGCGGCCAGAACCAGAGTTGGCAGGGTCAACGCTGCCAATTGGCGCTCAATCTCACGCGGGCTCAAAGCCGCAGACATTTCTGCGGTGTAGCCCGACACAAGGTTGCACCATTTCGCCGCCTCAGCGGGAAAATTGAAATTCACGACGCATGGTTCAGGGCAGTCATCATCTGCCCCTTGCACCACCATACGACGGGAAAACTCAGGCAAGTTGAATTCGTCCAGATCCTGACCACTTTGCGCCAGCAACCGCGATGTAGAGGCAAAGTAAGGCGCAATCGCAATGTAGCTTTTGACCCGATCAGACAGCGGCGTTTTGCCTTCGGTGATCCGGTTGAGACACTGGATAGCCCCCGCCGAATGGCCCATCAGGGTGATGTCAGCCTCAGGCCAAAGGGCCTCGACCTCAGTGATCCAGCTGTCGATATCGCCCCAGACCTGGGTGCGACCCGGTGCATAGCCGCGAGGCCCTTTGGACATGCCATGCCCCCGCACATCAGGCACCACAACAGTGGCACCACAGTGGGCGTGGATGTCGCGTGCCAGATCAAGGTACCCGACGTTCATGTTCGCGCCGGCACCATGATAAAGAATCACGACTTGGGTGGAGGGGCGAAAGGGTTTTGGCTCAAAGAGCCCCGCAAACAGTGTGACACCATCCGTGGCCGTCAGCCGAATGCGCCGTTGCGGCAGGCACCGCCCCCGGTGCATCGCTTCTTGGACATAACTTTCAAACATTATAATTTCCTTGGATGGTGTTGGAATTGGGACAACGGATTACGCAGGCACGGACAGGCTGTGCATCTGCTCATCAAGCTCACGCAGGGTGGTGTGCTCGTTGATATCGATGTCCTCGTAATTGGTAACATGGGTGTAGATTTGCTGGCAGATGATCACCATTTCCACGATGTTCATGCTGTCGACACCCAACATCGCCAAGGGCGCGTCTACATCCAGATCCGTCTTGCCCAACAGTTTTTCCATTTGGGCTTGGAAGTCCGGTAACGTATTCATTTCACTATCCTTTTCAAAATTTTCAGGTTTACGCCGACCACTTGGCCCGACGTCCGGCCCAGATGACCAGCACAGCGCCAACCGCGATCATTCCACCCATTGCGGGCAACGCGTCGATCAGTCCGGCTTGACCGGCAAACAATCCGCGCACTTCGTTCACGAACAGGTAAAACGGACCGTGAGAGATGATCGAAAACAGCGGCTCAGGGAACAACGCTGCCGGCAAAAACAGGTCCGACATGAAGATCACCGGAATGTTGATGATGTTGGCGATTGCCTGAGCTGTTGCCGATTTGGAGATGAAAGTCGTCAACATCAGGCTCACCCCGATCAAGACAAACGCTCCCGACATCAGATACGCGATCACCACTGCCAACTGGCCGGTGCTGACTGCTGTGACGTCTGACGCCAGCAAAATAAATGCTGCAAAGAAGACCGTCAGGAACACTGCGAGGATCAGCATGCGTGATGCCACGAACCCCGTATAGAACTGGCGTTTCTCGAATGGCATAAACGCCAGATTGCGCAGGTTTTGTTGCGCCCGCATATCAACGAGGACCGCTGCAAACCCGAACAGCGCGGTGGACAGGATCGTCATGACCGCAAGGCCCGTGATCAGGTAGTCCGTATAGCTCAACCCCATACCAGACGGGCTTTCGCCCCCCCCGAAGATCGTATTCAAAATGAAGAACAAGGCGATCGGATAGACAAAGGTCCAGAACACGGCGGCAGGTGCGCTGAGGTAGCTGAACGTTTCCATCTTGAGAAAACGCAACGGGATGGCGCCGGGGCGCAGAGTGGCTTCAGTCATTTTTCAGATCCTCCAGAATATCGGCGGCACAGGTGTTCCAAGTGGAAAACCGGTTCAGCGTGTGGTCTTGCGCCAAGGTCAGCGCGATTTTTGGCAGGTTTGCGTCACCAAAGACCCGCAGCCGCCCTTTGCTTGTTTTGTGGGTCACCGACTTGGGCAGAGCAGCCGCGATGGCGGCCAATGTCTCGGACGGCGCTTCAAACAAGGCCGCTTTGGTCCCGTAGGAACGGGCCAGCACATCATCGAGTGCGGCGTGTGTTTCGACCCGCCCATGTGCAAGGATCAAAATTTGGTCGCATGTCTCAACCAAGTTGGCTGTGTGGCTGATGTAGAGCGCCGTGAAGTCAGGGTTTTCCCGTGCCAACCCGTTCAGCAAGTCCACAAAGGCTTCTTCATAAACCGGATCAAGGTTTGAAGTCGGCTCGTCGAAAATCGCAAACTGCGGCTTGTGCCCCAGCGCCAAGGCCAGTTGCACCCGCTGCTTTTGCCCCGAAGACAGATCACCAAAGCGCCGTTTGGCGATCTCTGGTATGCCCATCAATTCCAGAACGGCTGGATCAACAAAAGGACGCGCCGCGGCATTCACCGCAAACAGATCGCGAACGCGGTACACGGGGTTGAATCCGGTTTCTTGCAATTGAACCCCAAGGTTCTGACGCCCTTGCACTCCGAAAAGGTCAGCCGCGTCGCCTTGCAAAGCGATGCTGCCTGCATCTGCGGTCAGATCACCCAGCAACAGTTTCAACAATGTCGTCTTGCCAGACCCGTTGCCGCCGACAATCGCGGTTTTGACACCCGCGCGCAGATCAAGTTTGGGGATAACAAGATCAAAGTCGGCACCAGCGCGGTAGCTGAGGTCTTCGACTTTGATCCAGGTCTGTCCCGTGGCAGGCATAACAGGCTCTAAACCTGCAAGATCTTTGTATGGGTCAGTGATAGCAGTGTTCATGAGATCGGCTCCTTATTGGAAAAATACATCATCGCCTCACGCACCAGGGTGCTGTGCGATTGTCGTGGGATTGTCTTGAGAAGGGCGTTGTTGCGATCGATCGAGGCCTTGGAAAAAGGCAGGTTGCCCGTACTTCCAAACCGCAATCCGCCATTGGCATCGCGCAGCGGGAAAATGTCGCCCTTGGCCGCATCATTGGCGGGGAACGGAATGTCCATTTGGCCAGAGTGGAACGCTTCAATGGCGGCGCGCGCGACATCGGTTTCCCAGACAATCGGGTCCAGCAACTCTTGGGTCTCGCGCAGGATCGCATTGCGTTCGTCATCGATGGGTGCGCGGTCCAATGGCAAACCAACGTGGCGCCCCGTAACCCCGGCCCGCGACAACACAAGGCTGTCGAGAATAGCGGCCGTGTCTGGAATGCCTTTGGCTTCAAGGTGTGTTTTGCACACGATTTTTTGGGCTTTGCCAAAGTACCCGGCCAGTGCACCTGAAAAGATCAACGCATCCGCCCGCGGGCGGTCTTCGGGGAAGATCCCCATGAACTGGTGCAACACGGAATATACTGCGCAATCGGCTGGCAAATACCGTTGTGCCAAGATCGGGATCGCTTCGAGGGCGGCAATGTCTTGCACCATGTTGCCCCCTTGCGGGATTGCGATGGACATGGCACGCACCCCTTTCTTGGACGCACACACAGCCTCGATAAACGTGCAGGCCAGCGCGATGGATGGGGGCACTGCGACTGCGGTAAGCGACCCGAAGAACTCGCGCTCCACGGTGTGCCCCATCTCGGTCAGGATACCCGCGAGCTCGTCGATTTCGGCCCAGCTGGCGAAACTGTCCTCAAGGCTCACATCCGCGCAATATGGCAGGTTGTACCCGATGGGGCCGCCCTCAAAGCTGGTGATCCCGCCTGCAACCGCTTCGGCCATCAGACGACGCCCGTCGGGGGAGCCGTGGCGGATTTGCAGTGGTTTGCGGCACGCATCATTCAACTGGCGCATGACCTGATATCCGTGACTGACCACAGGAAATCCGTTCAAACGGTTCGGAAAGTTTTCCAGACATTTGGTCGCCACATCAAAGCGGCCCAAACGGGTGTGACTGTCGACGGTGACTGGCATGATGTCTGCACATCCGCCCTGTTCGATATCCGTCAGCAGGCCGCGCATCCCTTCATAGGTGCCAACCCCGCCCCGAGGTTGAAGCAACACGCGCCCCTCCCTTTTGGCAGCAGCCATCACGTCAGACACAGTCGGTTTTGCCGACATCGTCATGAACGCAACCAGCTCTCCGAATGAGGGCAATGTGTCCGCCAGTCTTAGGCAAGGGTATGGCACGGTACGGTCCCTTTCATGGTCTCAAGCGTGTGCAACAAAGCGTCAAAATCCTTGCAAATATGGGTGATGCCGTGGTCATGGAGCGTTCGCTCGATTTCCGGCGTAAATTCGAGCCAAGCACGCCCGCCAAGAATGACAGGTATCCTGGTTTTGCTGCGGCCCAGCGCCGTGCTGAGACCTTCAAGGTCCTCGCACGCTGCACCGTTGTTGTTCGAAATAACGATGGCGCGGATATCTTCGTGATCTTGCGCTGTGGTGACGAAGGTCTCGGGCGCGTTGAAGCAACGCAGGTTCACGACCTGATATCCGTTTTCCTCAAGCATCAGCTTGGCAAGAAAAAGCGGGACGACATGCGGATCGCTGCTGGTGGATCCCAGGACAACGATGCCCTTTGTATTTGGCACTACGTGACTGTTCATGATCAAAACCCCCAAACCATTTGGACAGAAAACTCTTGCGGGCGGCGGGCGAACTCAGTGTCGAAGCCTCCGAACCCTCCAGAGATAGACATATCAAGGCGCCCGATTTCGCCGAGTGGACGGCTGGCCGTCGCAAAGCCGAACGTGCTGCCATCATCCAATCCGTGCAAACCACCGACAGTGACGGACCATTTTCCCAAGTCCTCCAAAGAACTCAGAGCCAGCGCGACATAGTTGCGGCGCAAGTATTGGTCTGCATGCGCAGTTTACGCATCGCCCAGAAAGCCTGCGTACTGGAAGTTTCCGCCCCTTAGGCTGGTCAACACCGCGTCTTCGACAGAACGGAACGTGTCCCACTGTGCGTCGTCGTACCCGTGTCCGTTGTACAAATATGCCGCTTCGGCCTGCCAGCGGGTCGAGAGGGGAAAACGCCCTGCCGCAACCGCTTGAAACGTTGCTTTGTCTTCGGATGCCTGTTCCAGAACACCGCCACCGGCGCGCGGGCTTGCAAATGGCAGGCGCTGGCGGGACGCCACGCTTGCCTCAAAGGAGACAACCGCAGACCCCAAGGTCGTATTGATCCCGACCCCGACTTCCGTTTCGGAGTTGTCGCGGTGCAGCGCTTGAACGGACAGGTTCGATGAGCCGATCTGCGTTTCGTACCGCAGCGCATACAGGTGTCCATCCTCGGACAGGTCGTCGAATTTATGCCCCTCGGACATCGCTGCAAAACTCAATTGATGCGGGCCACTGGCGTACTGCACCATCGCATAAGGGTGGGCATAGTCATCGCCCGTGTCCGTCGCATCGATTTGCGCTGTTTCCAGTGGGGACGGGTCCATGACGTGGGCCAAATCCGTGAAGCTCCACGCAAGATAGTCTTTGCCCAGTGACAAGCGGATGGGCGTCGAAGCAGGTGCGTACTCCAGTTTGATCCGCTGAAGGAACAAGTCCGTTGCGCCCCCTTCGGTGTAGAGGATCGCGCGCCCTTGCAGGCTCAAACCCGGTGCGAGCACAAAGTCTGCATTCAACGCAAGGCTTGCGAACCCGACCGCTTTGGAATCACGCACCAATGTGTCCAAAGGACCCGCCATGGTTTCGCGCCTCTCACCCGTCGCAAGCTCCCAGCGCAGCGGGCGCTTTTGCGTCACGTCTGCCCAAGTGTCATCATCGTCCACTGTGGGGATTGCTTGCAGGTCCAGCGGAATGTCCACTGTGTCGTCCGCCAGCGCCATCGTGGCACCCCCGAGCAACATCAAGACCTGCACCGTCGCGCCAAGGCGACATATGTGTGAGGCGCGTGGCATCATGCCACCTCTGTTTCGGCGTGATGCGCGCTGACGATTTCCACCATTTCGTCAGCTATCGCCGTCAACGAAGCAGTGGATTGCGGCAATCTACGGCGCAGGAACTGACGGGCAACGTCAACCTTGTCGCTGTAGAAGGCCGCGTCAGCTTCATCCCGCGGGGACGCGGTGATCGAAATGCCCGCGGCTTCGATCAAGTGCCACGCGATGACGATGTCACCCATGGCTTGCTGCAATTCTACCGCAAACTGCGGCACATCATTCATGTGCTGGTAGCGGACGCAATCGCGTGCTGCGGTCGTAGCATGCACCAAAGCGTCCAGAGCATTGCGCAGGCTTTGGGCTTCTTTTTCCAAGCCACCCGTGCGCTCTACATTGTCCAGCGTCGCTTCAATTGCGGCGCGCAATGTGTTCAGGCGTTTGGGTTGGACACACATCCCCAGTTTGTCCCGGAACAAGAACAGCGCCTGAATGTGGTTGGTGCCTTCCCAGATCGACAGAACCTTGCAGTCGTGGGCATTTTGTTGCGCTGGATAATCGCGGGTGAAACCGACACCGCCATAGGTCTGGATTGCGTTTTCACACACCACCCATGCTTTGTCCGACGTGTAGGCTTTGACGATTGGCAGCAACACTTGCGAGATGTCATCCGCAACGCGGCGCGTATCGGCATCAAGGCTCGTGTCGTCTTCAATCGACTGATAGAAACCCAAACGCGCGATCATGGCACGGCATCCAGAGGTATAGGCCGCCATATCAAGGCGCATCCGGCGCACATCGGGGTGTTCGGCAATCGGCAGGCTTGGGGCGCGGGCGCTCATCGCCTGATCAAAGCGTTTGCCCTGAATGCGCTGCTGCGAATAGGCAACCGACGTCTCATGCGCCGAACTTGCCAAGCCCAAGGCGAAGATCCCTGTGGAAATCCGCGCCGGCTTCATCATCATCATCAACTGCTGAAGGCCTGTTCCCTCCATTGTGCCCAACAGGAACGCTTCGGTTTTAACGCCGTCTTCACCAAAGACCAGATGCGTGTTCGCGCACCCTTTGAAGCCCATTTTCTCGACGACTTGTTCTACACGAATGCCATTGTCGATGCTGTGCGCACCGGCATCATCGATGCGGTTGCGCGGTACGAGGAAGCAGGACAAACCGGTCATCCCTTTTTGGGAAGGGTCTGTGCGGGCCAGAACAAAGTAATAGATATTGTCTGTCATCTCATGGCTGCCCGCAGAGATGAGCCATTTGTGACCTGTCAAAACGTAGCGGCCGTCGTCCTGTTTGGTGGCCAGGCAACGCAGCTTGGTCAAATCGGAACCCGCTTGTTTCTCTGTAATGCACAAACACGCAGTGGCGTGCATGTTCTCAAGTGCCGGCGCGTATATTGCGTTCAGTTCGTCAGAACCGTGGGTGCGCAGCAGTGTTTTGGCGGGTTGGCAAAATCCAACATACGTCATGAAGGACGCGTTGCCGGCCATGAACATTTCGATGATCAGGTTTTGCACAATCGGTGGCATCACATTGCCCTGTGCGGCTCCGTCTTACCATTGCATCCACATCTCGCGAAAGCCGTCGTACAGCGCAGGATAGCTGTCAGGGAGAACAACTTTGCCGTCCTTCAGGTAGGCTTCCTGATCGTCTGTTTCCTTGTAGCTTTGCGCCAGCGGTCCTTCGCACCAGTCGCGGGCAGAGGCCATGTTGCTGGTGATCAAATCCTGCTGGGGCGTATTCACACCAAGGGTTTCATGGATGCGGAACTGCTCCCAGAGCAGAAACTCCATATCGCGGGTCGGGGCTTTGTAGGTCAGCTTGTGCATAAGAAATTGTCTCCGTTGATGCTCCATTCGAAGCAGAAATTTTCACGGCCAAAATAGGCCCGGTTCATGTACCAAAGTTCCATTGGCTGGTCGGGGGGCGGGGTTGGCTGACCCCGCACTTCGATGAAATGCGCGTCGATCTGCGGCATGGGCCACATCTGCATGACGGAACGCTCGGCCATGGACACATCCATCGGAGTCACCGCGAACATTCCGATCCGTCCCCCCGCCCCAAGGCAGGTCACAATCAGCGGGCGCAGTGAATCTTCGGCCATCTGTTTTTGCAGATCCAGCAAGGGGCGGACGGTCATAAAATGCCGTTCGTCCTGCTCTACCGTCTCGAGGAACTGGCGCTGCTCGGGAAAGCTCACATCGGCCTTCACCGCTTGCATCAATCGACGGGCGTAGCCTGAAACATTTTCAAAGGTCACTATGCGCGCATCGGGGCAGATGCTGTCCAACTCTTCCAAACGGGCAAGGAAGTTGCGCGCCAGTTTCGACGTTCCAGCGAAACAGCTGGGACGGGACATGATTTCGCAATGCTCGATGCGGGCCAGCGCCCCTTCCGGGAATTTTTGCAAGTCCAGAACATAGGCCACGTCCTGCGCGACAAACCCGTCGCCACCCGCACCCAACTGGGCACAATCCAAAGTGGACTGAACAAAGTCGCTGGGCGTTTCAAGCGCCAGAATGCGTGCGGTGCGCGCAGGTCCGGCTGCAAATTTCATCACAGCTGCGAAAAGACCGGCGCATCCAATCGACACCAATGGAATTTCAGCTGTGTACCCTTTGGGCGCGCAGTCGCTGATCACCTGTTGAGCGCGCGGTGTGTCCACAATCCCGATCTCGGCGGATGAGGTGACGATGTACTCCTCGATCTCGTGCGACTGTTCGTTTTGGCTGCCGTAGGGCGTGATCGCGGTGATGTAGCACTCGGAAAGGTTCATGCCGCGTTCCACTTCACTGCGTGAATACCCAAGGCGTCAAACCCGTCGGCCATACGATCCATAGCGGCCTCGGCCCCTGTTGGTGCGTTGAACCACGTCACCTTCAGGCTGTTGTCCGCGTTCTCCACAGAGTGGCGCAAAAAGCGTTCCTCGATCACCAGAACATGGGCACCATCCGCGGCGATCAGCTTGGCTTCGCGCAGCGGTTCGTTAAGGAACAACACGTTGCGTCCAAAGAAGTCTTGCGGCACGCGCACCACTGAAGGCATCCGCGAGTTGATCAGGATTTCATCAATCTGCAGGTCACTTTCATGCGTGATCACATTCAGGATCGCGAGCAGCAAAGCGTAGTGGTCAGGATAGGTAACATGCGCCCGAACGGAGGGGTTTTGCCCCATCAACCGGTAGCTGTCGAAGTCCAGAACATCCGAAAATGGCGGCACGTAAGCCTTTGCAGGTGTTGGTTTTCCCGCTTTCCATGGGCTGCACAGAACACCGGCGTAGGTCAAAGGAACATTGCTCATTCTGCTGCCTCCAATGCCTTGGCCACAATGGCCGGACGGAAGCTCGCTTGGAACGTGTCGCTCACCATCACATCTGTCAGTGCCCAGTAGCCTCGCAAGGATGCAGACGTCGCGCAGTACACAGAACCAGGAACGATATCCTTGCGCTGATACGCATCGATAAAGCTGATCCAGGTGTCAGAGCCAAAGCAGTGGCCCCAGTCGCTGTGCAAGTCGCGCATCACGCGGTCGGATGGCAAAAAGTGGCTGTAGATGCCCGTCATCTCGGCTGGTAAAAACGGCACGTTGGTCAACGCCCCTGTCGAGGTCTTGAGCCATTTGCGCAGGTCTGCGCAGAACTCACCCATCCCTTGGTCCGATTTGGCGACGCCCACACGCAGGCTGAGTTCAGCCGCAGGAGGGATCGTAACCAACACAGTGGAAACCCCGAACCCGGAATGCCCCCAGTTCTCGTTCTCCCGCCAAAAGCTGATGTCGAGGACGTTCAGATCCGCAACCACCAACAACACGCGCCCACCTAGGGGCAATCTGCGCTGTGCATAATCCAGCGCAAATCCCCAACCCGCACATTCATAGGATGCGGTGAAGTTGCGGGGCACGTTCGGGGTGTGCTCTGCAATACTTTTGGCGATGAGGTCCCAATTCAGGTACCCCGACACAAATGGCATATCCATGATCGTGCTAACGCACATCGCAAAATCCACCTGCGGGTGATCGTGGGCAGCCATAGTCGTCGCAATTTCTGCGCCGATCACGTCGCCAACAACTTCGCATGCAGCGGCGCCGCTCAGGCGTTCGCGCGTGTCCAGTTGTGGGACACAACGGTAGTGGATTCCCTCAAGCTGCAACATCACGGAACCTCTTATTGCGCTGATAGATTTCAAAGAAACAACGGTACGAGCTGCCCTCCATCTTGGAGAGCGAGATCAGATCGCGGGCATCGTCCTGACCCGGCACCAAACCGTTCACCACCAGATGCAACCACGTCTCGTTGGCCACCCATTTCAGGGCCATCGCCTGATCCTCGGAATGTTTGTCAAAATACGGTTTTGCCGATTGGTTGCGCGCCGCTTGGGACAGGAACTCAAGGGCGGCGGCGGCTGTGGTATCAAGGCGCAGGCGGCCGTTTTCCTCAAGCCACCGGGCGTGAGCAACCAAAGCCTGAATCAGGAAGGGACGTGCGAGGGACAAGAACACTTTGGACGAAATCGGCCCGCCTGTGCGCAAAACCCAATCCGATGATGCCTCTTCGATCGTCAGTTTGACGTCACCCAATGGCAAGTGCCCATCCAGAAACGCAGGGCCCGACTGGCTGGTTTCGGCTTTGGCAAATTCTTCCGGCGGGACCAGAACAGGGGCCATCACCATCGATTTCCCCTGGCGCACAATCATGATGCCAAAATCGGAACGGTTCGCGTTCATCGACCAAACCTTGTCGACTGTCAGGCGTGGCGGGGTGTTTGTCGAAATCTCTGAAAGCCACTGATGCGCCAATGGCCCACCGCGATCCGTCATTGCGAAGCATGCTGTGAGACCTGCGTCGACCCAGCCCTGAACACGCTCTTTTTGCGCTTCGGTGCCCGACAGGTCGATCATCACAGCTCCCAACAATCCAAAGAACCGCGCCGCATTTGGCCCAAATCCGGTGACACGTACCTCTTCGATCAAAGAGCGGATTGCGTGCAGAACATCAGGCTGCGGCAGCGGGTTGCGGACACGGCTTTCTCCAACGTCTTTGAAGGGGTGGAATTCCTCTTCGATCACCATCGAGCTGTCGGTCAAACGCGCGGCAGACGAGGCCAGCAAACGGCGCACTTCGATCGGCGCCTCGGTGTGGCGGGCCAAGGCCCCCAACGCTGGTCGGGACAAGATTTCCCCGATTGGGTTCATGAATTCAAACGACATAGGTCCCTGCCTCTCCAAGCTGTAAAAAGTTGTTCATCGAATACGTTTGGGTGTAGGCACCGCAGTCCTCAAAGATCAGGACATCGCCTGCTTTGACTTCGGCGGGGATCTTTCCGATCACGTCGTCACGGCTGCATGTTGAGCCACAAACGATTGTGGCCAAACCGTCTTCACGGACATCACCAGCCCGCCCCAACAGGCGCGGTTGGCGATATTTGCGCATCATGTGTTCGGTCTGGGCGAGCAAAAAGGCTTGCGCCATTCCGCCGTCGCAAATCGCATAAGGCTGGCCCATCACGTGTTTCACTTGCTGAACCCGCACCGCAAAGATGCCGCAGTCAGAAAAGATGGCGCGTCCAAATTCGTGGATCAGGCGGCACCGCGACGGCAGTTCACCAAGCAAAGCGCGGTATCCGTCAAAGTCATGGTTCAGATCCGGCCAGTTTTCTTCCAGGCCGCCGCCAAGGTTCAGAACCTCAAGGTCATGGCCCAAAGCCTCTTCAATCTGGGTCATAGCGACCTTCATCGTCTCCACCACAAAACGCGCAGCTTTGCGGAAGGTGTGCGGCCCGGCGTAAAGATGCAGGCCATTGATCTGCAGGCCCAACTCTTTGGCCTTTTCGACCGCGGCCAGCGCTTGCGGCATGTCCATCCCGAACTGATCGTCCCGCAAGGTCGGCGCTTGAGGGCAGACATCGGCGATGATTTTGTTGGACAGACGCAGCGACACAGGGTGCACGGTCCGTTTCCCTTTGAGGCGGGCGATCATGTCCAGATGTTCTGGCGTATCGACAATGAATGTCGCTTCGGCACTGATCCCCGACCGCACCAACTGCTCGTTCAAAGCAGGCGTGTTGATGAAAATATCAGGCCCTTTGCGTCCCGCGATCAAGTGAAGCTCACCGCGTGATGCCACTTCGATCCCGTCGTAGTTTTCAGGCTCGAGACGCATCAGCAAGTCCAGCTGATTGGACGCCTTGAACGAAATGATAACGTCCGTGCCAAGGGCGTCTTTCAGACCCGCAATGCGCGCATTGACGGCATCTGCGTTGTAAACAAACGCGGGCGTCTGAATGTCTGCGGGGCTCAGTGTGTCCACCCAGTCGAGCGGCATTGATGTGCTTTGATCCAGCATCAGTTCAGGTCCTTTGCAATTGTTTTGAACGCGTTGAGGTCGATTTTGCCCACGGGGCTGGGGGGCCACTCGGGCAGGAAATGCACGAACCGTGGCTGCAAAGTGGGCGGCAGTTCTGCCATCACTCCGTCTTTGATCGCCGTCTCGTCAGCGCCGTCTTGGGGCACGATGAAGAGAATGGCGGACTCGTCCCCATCCGGTTCTGTGCGACCGATCACAACGGCAGAGCGCACAGTCGGAAGAGTTTCGGCAACCGCCTCGATGTCACGCGGGTACAAGCAGTAACCCCGTTGTTTCACCAACGCTTTTGAGCGGCCCCGAAAGTACAAGCAGCCGTCAGCGTCGCGCACAAAAAAATCGCCCGTTGCCAGCCAAACGTCATCGCGGTGGTGCCCTTGAATGATCCGTGCACCCGCCCCTGCGTCAGCGGCGTGATACCCTTGCATGACAGAGGCGCCGCGCACGTAAAGCTCGCCTTCTTGCCCTTCTTCGGCCTCGACCAAGGTGCCATCGGATTCAACCACAACAACGCGGGCATCAAGCCCTGGCATCGGGCCACCTACAGACCCCGCATGGCTGTCCACAAGATCGGCAGGCAGGAACAAGGCGCGCTTGGATTCTGTCAGCCCGTACATCGGGACAACCTGCACACCCGGAAAGGCGCGTCTGAGGCTATCGATGGTCGTGGGCGCAAGGTGTCCGCCTGTGTTGCAGACGATCCGGACCCCCTCAAGCTCTTGGGAAAACGTGTTCAGGATGCGCGTCAGACCAGAGGCCAAAGCAGGGACAACGGGGATGATCGTAGGTTGATACGCTTTGATCATTTCCAGAATGCGGATCGGGTTTTTGATGCCCGTGCCCAGCACCAATGCGGAGCGGGAAAACAGAGTGAACAGAACCTGATAGATCCCGTAATCCAAAAACATCGGCGGGATGCAAAGGACGCGATCCTTTGGCGTGATGGCAAGGTAGGATGCAATCGCGCGCAGGGCCGTCATGATGTTGGTGTTGGACAACATCACACCTTTGGGGCGTCCGGAACTGCCCGACGTGAAAATCACAAGGCCCAGGTCTTCGCCCGTCGCATAATCCCGTGCCCGCCATGGTTCGCTTTGCGATGTGTGACCGGTCAGGTGGAGACTGCCGTCGGTTTCGATCAAGGCCCGGGCTTGAATTTCCGATCCGATCAAATCCACCACATCGTTGCTGGCAGAGGGGTCGACAGGACAGACAGTGGCCCCTGTCATCCAGGTTGCCAAAATGCCTGCCACACCCATCAATGCGTTTTCCGCTTTGACCAGGACAACGTCGCCGGTCTGAATGCCGCGCTCAACCAGTCCGTTGTGCAAGTCCAGCACCATATCAGGCGTCAAGGCGTTGCCATCAACGTCGACGATCAACCCTGTTGCCTCGTCATCTAGAAATGCACGGCTCAAAGCCTGCGGCGCGTGCGCCCAGACGCGGGGATCATTGTGCGGGACGCTGACCGTGTCATGATCCTTTGAGATCACATGCAGATGTTCATTTTGATCAAGCATTTTGGTTACCTTTCAGGCCGATAGTGGAGAGCAGGCACAATTGCGGTGTGCTGAGTGCGATCCGTTGCATTACCTCGGAGGGGGCGTTTGCACGGCGCGCCTGCAATCCGAATTGGAAGGGGGACAACTGCAACCAAGGCTTCACAGCTTTGGATGTGTGACCATGAAATCCTGTGCGCATGGCCAGGGCGAAAACATTGCTCGATAGCGGTTCGTCCGCTTGGGGGGCCAACCGTGCAAAGTGTTTTGGCGTTGTCTGCGCCAAAGGCGCTGTTGTGCTGATGCGGACCGCAGGTGCCTCTGGAAACAGATGCGCAAAGGCAACTTCGGCGGAAGGCACGATAAAGGCGCGGTAAATTGCGTCGTCGATCTGTGACGCCTCAAGCCTTGCGGACAAGCCCAATTGCTGGCGGCGGTGTTCCCGCAACATCTGGATGCGATGCTGGATTTCTTTCGTAGCGGTGCGCGTCAGATGCTCTGCAATGCTTTCAGGCGTCTGTGGCATTGGCAGGACAACGACACAGTGCTCCGGGTGGTTCTTTTCCTGACCAAGGGCCACCATCGCGCCAAGCAACCGGCGATCCGCGACGGGAGCCCCCGTCTTCAGTACGACATTGCGCAATTTGGACGAAATCTCGTGGAACGCGGGTGTGGCTTTCGGTGTGCCCTCCACCCACCACGTTGCGGCCTCCAATACAGGAGCAAACGTTTCAACAGGTGCTGCCAAACCAACCACCCCGTACATGAGCAGATCAGCGTATTGCGTGGCAGGATCGGTTCCGGCCAAAACAGGGCGAAGGGTGAAATCGGATTGCATATTCATGCTGCGCACTCCCCATCATCTGAAGGGCAGAGCGTGCGCAACCATGTCGCCACGAGCGGCGCGGCAAGCAACGTCACTGTGAAATGATCACCGCGCGGCAAAACTGTGTGCTCCAGCGCGACATCGGGCCCAAAAGCCCAAGGCAGGCGCGTTGCAATCGCATCGCTGTTCACAATCGGATCGCACTTGGATGTGATCAAAAACACAGGGCAGCGCATTTTAGAGAGCTGCGTGTCGGGCCATGTGTTGATCATGTTGGTGGCCGCACGGGCGGTGTAACTGAAATCCGGCTCATTCGGGCGGACGGATTCAAAGCTCAGGACACGCAATCTGCTTTGCAAGCCAGTGGCACGCGCCAAAAGGAATTTCTTGAAATTGAACTTGGGGCAAAATTTGGCCTCTTGAGCGCTCAACACTTTTTCGGGGCGAAACTTGAGCAAGTAGCGGCTCACTGCGCTGACATCGACACCGGGGTTTGGTGTGCGGGTTAAGCCGCTGTCGCCTGAAATCGTCGGAGCAATCATCGCATACCCTGCGATCTCGGGCGCATCATCCTGGCTCATCAAATCAATCGCTGCGACCGCTGCGCCTGAGTGGGAGAAGATGAACAAGGGGCCATCGCCCTGAAAGGCCTCTACGGCTTCGCGCAGGTCATCGCGGTAGTCGGTCGGCGTATTGGCGTCCCCTGAAACCCCGCTGCTGTCGCCGTGGCCCCGAAAATCCATCAGGGCCACGTTCAGACCTTTGGCCGCAAGTAAGTTGCCAAGGGTCAAGTAGTAGTGCGAATCCATCCCCATACCGTGCAGCACAAGGATCGTTCCCCAATGCTGACCACGCGCTGGCAAAGTCTTGAAAGCCAACGTCGCGCCGTCGCGGGTCTTGAGGCGGGCCGGAACCATGCCTTTGGCCGTTGCGGCGAGGTATGTGAGATTGATGTGATGCACGATTAGAGTCCCGCCAAAACGGTTTGTGCAGCATCAGACCAGCGTGGCACGTTGGCTTGTGCGACCTCTGCCAGCAAAGGCTGCGCATCGGCTTCACGTCCGGCTTTGATGTAGGATCGGGCCAAAAGCAGGCGCACTTCGGCCTGGCTGGCGGCGGACAAATCAAACGCGCCTGATGACAGTTTTTCAAAGTCGTCGATGGCGATCTGGATGCGCCCCGCAATGGGTGGGGAGTGCAAAGCGTTCAAACCGCGCTGCATGTAGGTGCCACCAACTTCGGGGTTGTCACGTACCAGTCGATCCAATGTGCGTGAAGATTGCTTGGCGAGGGTCAGGACACGGATCAATCCGGTCTCGATACCCGCTTCGACACCCAGCAGGTTGGCGTGAACCGCCAAAATTTCGGGGTCGTTTCCAGCCATTTCAGCCAGCTGCAAAACAAGGGCTTGATCCGCTTGGATCTGTTCAATCGTGCCATCAACGCGGCTGCTGGCATCATCAACGATAACCAATGCAATGCGGCGCGCAGTTGTAACGTCCAGCGCCTGACCGGCGATAGACTGGGATTGATCACGCAAACCCGAGGCTTCGGACGGCGCAAACACTGTCGGCGCCGACCCCGCATGGGCGATGAATGGTAGAGCCGTCAGGGCAAGCGCCTGAACGGTGGTTTGGACCCATTTAGACATGAGACAACTTTCCTTCTCTGAGTTCGAGGACCTGATCGGCGTATTCCGCAACCGACGGGTCATGACTGATTATGAAAACAGTGGTGCCGTCCTCGACGGCCATGTGTCGCAAGGTGCGCATGACATGTTTGGTGTTTTCCTGATCCAAGGCACCGGTGGGTTCATCACCCAGCAAAACCTTGGGTTTGAGAGCAAGCGCCCGGGCAACCGCAACGCGTTGTTGTTCGCCGCCTGACAAGAGCCCGGGGCGCATGTCAGCCCGGTGGGCAACTTCGAGATGCTCAAGCGCAGCCTGCGCCCTGCTTTCTGCGTTTTTGACGCGACCGCGGCGCAGCGGGTAGATCACATTTTCATAGGCCGAAAGTGACGGCAAAAGATTGTAAGCCTGAAAGATCAGGGCCAGATCACCGCGCCGCATGGCTGTTTTTTCACGTTCTGACAGATCGTCGAGGCGATAGCCGCAAAGCCGGACCTCTCCTTCGTCAGGGCTCGCAATCCCAGCAAGGACTGAAAAGAGGGAGGACTTTCCACTCCCGCTGGGACCGCGCAAGATCGTCAGAGTGCCTGGCTCACAGTTCAGACTTACGTCTTTGACTGCGGGCACCGGCCCTCTGCGCGATTTGTGTGAAACCGAGATATGATCAGCTGACAACATCGGTATCAGGCCGGCACAACGGAAAGCGCGAGCATTTGATCGTCGACTTCGCGCAGTGTCGTGTTCTCGTCGATGTCGATTTCATCGAAATCAGTGACGTGCACATAGATCTGCTGACAGATCAGAATGAGCTCTACGACATTCAGGCTGTCGATGCCCACTTGGGCGAGGGACACGTCAAGTTCGACGCTGTCCAGTGCCAGCATGTCCATAATGCCGGACCGCAGTTCGACGAGGGTTTCAGGGATATTGGAGTTATTTTCGACCATGATAAAAGACTTTCTCTTTGTCTAAGTTTCCTTAGGGAGAAGGTCGCATTCCTGGCGATTTCATGTAACTCCACAACAAGACCTACCGATCTTGGCCCCCACAATTGTGGGGGTAGCGTTGTCCTGTTGGCGCAAATGAAAACAGCGCAGGCTTTGGGGCCTACGCTGCGGATTGATCTTGGGAGTTTTGGTGGAGCTGCTTAGAGAATCCCGCCACGCACGGCTTTGCCCACCGCTTGGGTCAACGTTGAGCTGCCCAGCTTGGTGCGCGCCATCTTGAGGTAGCTGCGCACGGTATGTTCGGACAAGCCCAGTTCGGCTGCGATGTCGGAATAGGACTGACCGTCCGCTGACATGCTGAGGCATTCAATTTCACGCACAGTCAGAATTGGCATGCCTTCGCGTTCTGCCAACGCTTCCGTCACCGCTTTAATGTGGATCACTGGCAAGAGCGTCCCGAACTCGTCGATCATCGGCTCCATGTATTTCTTCCATTCCCGCTCTTCGAGAGTGGAATTCACACTCATCGCAGACTGGCGGCCACGCTTGTCGGTATAGACAAAGGTATGCCCGCAAGCCCCCAACCCGAATTCCATCGACGCTTTGAGGACTTTGTGGTGGCTCGGTTTGACGCGCAGTTCGGACCAGCAGAATGATTCCCCCTCTTCGATCACTTGTTGGATGACGGGGTCGTCGGAGATGTAGTTGTTCAATAGGTATTGGCGCACCCACGCATCTGGGTAGGTTGTTCGCACGAAAGGATTGGAAAAAGAGAGACCTTCGTTTTTCATCAAGTGGAACGTGATGAAATCTACTTCATACGCAGTTTCTATCAGTTTGATGGCTTGATCCACGGAGTTCGACCGCAAGATCGCTTCGCATAAAGTGTCTATCGACGATGTCACTGTTCAAACCCCCAAATACCTTAAACAACAAGCTTAGGACTGGCATCTCAATAGCAAGAACTATCTTAGGTAGAAAAACTGACCGGAATTCCCACAGCAGTAGTGTCGTTGGCTTCGGAGCACGAATGAAAAAGACGGTTTGTGCTCCCATAAGCACATATCGGGACCTCGTCTGCGTCAGCTTGGCAGCCTATGGTCCGACCCGAACCTTCAAAAGAACAGCCCATTGTTCGTGTGACGCAAAGCCGTGATTGCAGCCCATCGCCGGATGCGGGATATATGCCCCATCTGACATGATGAGCTGGGGCACGGGAACATGAGTGATACAAAATTTGGCAAAGGGTGCCATCTGCATCTGATTGACGGTTCCGCCTTTATTTTCCGCGCATACCACGCATTGCCGCCTTTGACCCGCAAGTCAGATGGCTTACCGATTGGTGCCGTGGCCGGCTTTTGCAACATGTTGCACCGCTATATCGAGGGCAACACAGGACCTGACGCGCCAACCCATGTCGCTGTGATTTTCGACAAAGGCAGCCATACGTTTCGCAACGACATGTACGACTTGTACAAAGCCAACCGCGAAGCAATGCCCGAGGATTTGCGCCCCCAGATGCCTCTGACGCGCTTAGCCACCAAAGCCTTCAACATCGCCTGCGAGGAGATGGAGGGGTTCGAGGCTGATGACATAATCGCAACCCTTGCCGTTCAAGCCCGCGCCGCTGGCGGCGCATGCACGATCATTTCGTCGGACAAAGACCTCATGCAACTGGTGGGCGGCGGCGTTGTGATGCATGATGCGATGAAGAACAAGCACATCGACCGCGACGGTGTTCATGAGAAATTTGGCGTCTATCCCGAACGGGTTGTAGATGTCCAAGCCCTCGCAGGTGACAGCGTCGACAACGTTCCGGGGGCACCGGGTATTGGCGTCAAAACCGCTGCGTTGCTTATCAATGAATACGGCGATCTGGACACACTGTTGGCACGTGCAGGTGAGATCAAACAACCCAAACGGCGTGAAACGCTCATCAACCACGCTGATCAAATCCGCCTTTCGCGTGATTTAGTGCGTCTGGATGATGCGATGACTCTCAACTTTACCATTGATGATCTTGAGGTCCGTGAGCCTGAGCCAGAAAAGCTGCTCTCGTTTCTCGCCGAGATGGAGTTTCGCACCCTGACGAAGCGCGTTGCATTGCAGCTTAGCGCGGAAGAGCCCGTGATCGAGGACACTGCGCCTGCAACAGATGTACCGGCCATTGAAACCGTGCCATTCGATCAAGCCAAATACGAACACGTCAGCGATGCCGCCGCTTTGCAAACGTGGATCGACCTGATCTACAAGCGCGGGTTTGTTGCCGTAGACACTGAAACAACCGGCCTCAATGACATGACCGCCCATCTTGTTGGGGTCTCACTCTGCGTCGAGGCCGGGCACGCCTGCTATATCCCTTTGATCCATAAAGCTGCCGGAGGCGACGATCTGTTTTCCGACGATACTCTGGCCGAGGGGCAAATGCCGCTTGAGGACTGCCTTGCGATGCTCAAGCCCATGCTGGAGGATCCGGCGATCCTGAAAATCGGGCAGAATATGAAGTACGACGCCAAGATTTTAGCACGGCTGAACATCAATATTACGCCGATCGATGATACAATGCTGATGTCATACGCCATGCATGCAGGGTTGCACGGCCATGGTATGGACACTCTGTCAGAGCGGTATCTGAACCACACTCCCATTCCGATCAAACCATTGTTGGGCACAGGCAAGTCCGCGCGCACTTTTGATGCGGTGCCAGTGGCCGAAGCCGTGCCGTATGCCGCCGAAGACGCAGATATCACACTGCGTCTGTGGCAACTGCTGAAACCGCGACTGCATACCGCAAATGTCACCCGCGTTTATGAAACTCTGGAACGCCCACTGGTCCCCGTGCTGACCCAGATGGAGCGGTCAGGCGTCAAGGTCGATCGTGATACGCTCAGCAGAATGTCCAACGCATTCGCGCAAAAGATGGCTGGCTTGGAAGACGAGATTTATGAGTTGGTCGGGCGGAAGTTCAACGTAGGCTCCCCCAAACAGCTAGGCGAAATCCTGTTTGATGAAATGGGGATCGAGGGTGGCAAAAAGGGCAAGACCGGCGCCTATGCAACGGGCGCGGACGTGCTCGAAGATCTCGCCACTGAACACACTCTGCCGGCGCGGGTTCTGGACTGGCGGTCTCTCTCCAAACTCAAGTCCACCTACACGGATGCTCTGCAAACCCACATCAATCCCGAAAGCGGGCGGGTTCACACCTCCTATTCGATAACAGGTGCCTCGACGGGGCGACTGTCATCCAACGACCCGAATTTGCAAAACATCCCGATCCGTTCCGAGGAAGGACGCCGAATCCGCGAAGCCTTTGTGGCGGAAGAGGGCAAAACACTGGTTGCACTGGACTATTCCCAGATCGAATTGCGCATTTTGGCGCATATCGCCGATATTCCAGCCCTCAAACAAGCCTTTGCAGACGGCCATGACATTCACGCCATGACGGCCTCCGAGATGTTCGATGTCCCTCTGGATCAAATGACGCCCGATATTCGGCGACAAGCAAAAGCGATCAACTTCGGAGTGATTTACGGCATCTCGGGGTTTGGTTTGGCCCGCAATTTGCGGATCCCGCGCGGCGAGGCTCAAGGCTTTATTGACCGCTATTTTGAACGGTTCCCGGGCATCCGGACCTATATGGACGACACAAAGGCATTTGCCAAAGAACACGGCTATGTGCAGACGTTGTTCGGGCGTAAAATTCACACTCCAAATATCGGGGCCAAGGGACCGCAGGCAGGGTTCGCCGCACGCGCTGCAATCAACGCGCCAATCCAAGGCACAGCCGCCGATGTGATACGACGCGCAATGGTGCGGATGCCGGATGCCATCGAAGGGTTACCTGCAAAAATGTTGCTGCAAGTGCACGATGAGCTATTGTTCGAAGTCGACAATTCCGCCGTGGACGACCTGATTTCGGTGGCAAAAGAGGTCATGGAAAATGCCAACAACCCGCTGGTCAAACTGGACGTAAAACTCACTGTAGATGCCGGACAAGGAAGCAATTGGGCTCAAGCACATTGACACGGACCCATCAAATGCATGTGGCAGGTCGGATCTTTCTGGCGGGCTCGACCATCGGATTTTTACTGACAAGCGTAGGTCGCTTTCGGGCTATGTTCGGGTCGGTTCTATCTCCAGTCACCTGTGTGATCTTTGAGAACCCGTCCTTTCGAAGAGACCACTGATGCTGGCCTTGGGATTTGGCATGGTTGCAGCCTTGTGCTGGGCGGTTCACGATTTGTGTGTGCGCTTTGTCACTCAAGACGGCGCAATTTTCCCCGCACTTATGGCGGTGGTGTTCACTGGAACAGTCGCAGTTCTCCCCTTCGCGTTTTGGATCGGGGATTGGAACGCGATGGGACCACAGGCTTACGGTCTGAGTATTCTCAGCGGTGTGTGTTTCACGGTGGCCAGCGTGGCGCTTTACAATGCGTTTGGCATCGGGCCAGTGCGGCTGGTTGCGCCAATCATTGGATCTTATCCAATTCTATCAGTGGCTTGGGCTGCGTATAATGGTCAAGCTATCACAACCGGCCAGTGGTGGGCCGTTGGATTGGTCGTCGGCGGCGTGGCATTGGTGAGCATCCTGAGTGACGAAAGCGAAAGCAACGGGTCGCAAGTCAAAGCGATCCTCTGGGGGTTGCTATCATCTGTTGGCTTTTTCACAACTTTTGCGACAGGACAGGCGGCCAGCGTAGCAGGGGATGAACTGCCCGTAACACTAATCACACGAACTGTGTGCATCATACTTTTACTAGGCATCTTAGTGATGCAAGCCGGCCCGAAAATTCCCGCCAAAGGCAACTGGCTTTTGCTAAGCGTTATGGGGGTACTCGACGCCATTGCACTGTCGCTGGTTATGTCCGCCGGTACGCTCTACAGGCCGGAATTCGCAGCGGTCGCTGCGTCCACGTTTGGGGCTATTACGATCATTCTGGCTTGGACGTTCCTCAAAGAACGCATGACTTTCGGGCAATGGGCTGGCGTCGGCTTGACCTTCACAGGCATCGGATATCTTGCGCTTTAAACCTATCTTCCTTTTGTCAAAAATATCCCGGGGGTGTGGGGGCTGGCCCCCACGACACCCATCAATCAGAAATCCAAGTTCTCGACATTGAGCGCGTTTTGCTGAATGAACTCGCGACGCGGTTCAACAACATCACCCATCAGCTTGGTGAACAGATCATCCGCTTCGGCCATGTCCGCCACCTGCACTTGCAACAGCGTGCGTGCGTCAGGGTCCAGCGTCGTCTCCCACAGTTGGTCAGGGTTCATTTCACCCAATCCTTTGTAGCGCTGCAGAGACAAGCCTTTCTCGCCCTCTTCCAGGATCGCATCAAGCAAGTCCAGAGGACCATAAATCATCTGCTCGCGTTCTTTGCGGATCAATTTGGCGGGTTGGTCATAAACTTCCTGAAGGCTTTGGGTAAAGCTACCTGTGCGGCGGGCTTCTCCAGAGCGCAACATCGGACCATCCAGGGTCCGAACCTCTTCGACACCGCGCAAGATGCGCGCCAATCGCATGCCTTGATCCTGCGTGATCCGACCTTGCCAACCTTGCTCGTATTCCAGCGCAATCAAATTCAATCGTTTGGCCACTTTGTCAGAAGTACCTTGTAAATCTGCGTCCACAACGCCCGGAACAAAGGCCCCTGCGATCGCTGCCTGCTCTAGAATGTGGCGCGGATAATGCGTTGGGAAGGCTTGCAAAACACGACGCAATTGACGTGCCTCTTCGACGACGCGCACCAAATCCTGACCCATGATTTCATCGCCATTGCCTTGGCGCAGAACGGCACCATCAATCCCTTGCTGAACCAGATAATCGTCCATTTCAGCCTGATCTTTGAGGTACACTTCTGAGCGACCGCGCGCCACTTTGTAAAGCGGCGGTTGCGCAATATAGAGGTGCCCGCGCTCGATCAATTCAGGCATTTGACGGTAGAAGAACGTCAACAAAAGGGTTCGAATGTGCGCACCATCGACGTCCGCATCCGTCATGATGACGATCTTGTGGTAGCGCAATTTGTCGATGTTGAATTCATCACGACCAATGCCCGTACCAAGCGCCATCACCATGTTACCGATTTCTTGCGAGCCCAACATCCGGTCAAAACGGGCGCGTTCGACGTTCAGGATTTTACCTTTGAGGGGCAAAATCGCCTGCGTCTTCCGGTCACGACCTGTCTGTGCAGAACCACCAGCGCTGTCACCCTCCACTAGGAAAATTTCAGTGTTGACGGGATCTTTGTCAGAGCAGTCCTTGAGCTTTGAGGACAAGAAATTCATATCCATCGGGTTCTTGCGTCGCGTCAGGTCACGCGCCTTGCGGGCCGCCTCACGGGCCAGAGCCGCCTCGATGATCTTGCCAACAATGATTTTGGCTTCATTGGGGTTTTCTTCAAAATACTCCGCCAGTTTTTCGTTCACGAGCCCCTCGACTGCAGGGCGCACTTCGGAACTGACAAGCTTGTCCTTGGTCTGTGAGGAGAACTTGGGATCGGGCACTTTAACGGACAACACGCAGGTTAAACCTTCGCGGGCGTCATCACCTGTGAAACTGACCTTCTCACGCTTTGCTATGCCCGTCGACTGGGCATAATTGTTGATCGTACGCGTCAACGCACCGCGAAAGCCTGCCAAGTGGGCACCACCATCGCGTTGCGGAATGTTGTTGGTAAACGGCAGGACGTTCTCGTGATAGCTATCGTTCCACCACATCGCCACTTCGACACCGATGTCATCACGCTCGCCCGTCATAAAGATTGGCTCTGACATGATCGAAGACTTCGAACGGTCCAGGTACTTCACGAACTCTTTGACGCCACCCTCGTAAAAAAGTTCCGAACGCAGCGGTTCCACAGGACGATCATCCGTTAGAATGATGCGCACACCCGAGTTCAAAAATGCCAATTCGCGCAGGCGCTTTTCCAAGGTCTCGAAAGAGTACTCAAGATTGGAAAACGTGTCAGTAGAAGCCAAAAAGCGCACTTCTGTCCCTGTGCGATCACCGCAATCCCCAACGACTTTCAGATGCTCAACCGTATCGCCATGCGAAAAGGAGGCCATGTGTTCTTTGCCATCTCGCCAAATCCGCAAGTCCAGTTCAACCGACAAAGCGTTCACAACCGATACGCCAACCCCGTGCAAACCACCGGAAACCTTGTAGGAGTTGCTGTCGAACTTCCCACCTGCGTGCAGCTGGGTCATGATGACTTCAGCGGCGGACACACCTTCTTCTTCATGGATGCCAACCGGAATTCCGCGCCCGTTGTCGCTGACAGAAACGGATGAATCCGCGTTGATCGTGACTGTCACGGCATCAGCGTGACCTGCCAAGGCTTCATCGATGCCGTTGTCCACGACCTCGTAAACCATGTGGTGCAAACCCGATCCGTCATCCGTATCGCCGATGTACATGCCGGGCCGCTTGCGTACGGCCTCTAACCCTTTGAGAACCTTAATGGAATCTGCACCATACTCTTCGGGTTTTTGCTCGTTTTCGGACATGCCGTAACACCTTTGTTATTTGCCCTTTTTATACGCTTTTTTGGGGGGTATGTCACGGCTTTGCCACAAGATTTTGTGGTTATCCCCGTTCTCTATGCACAAGCAGTCAACCTCAGAAAAAGGCGATGACAAGACCCACAAGGATCAAGGCAATGCCCGACACCAGGTTGATGGTTCTCACAGTGTCCGCAGAGGTGATAAAGCCGCGCATATGACCCACGAATGCCGCCATCAAAAGATTGCCAATCAGGGGGACAACCACGGACACACCAATGATCACTCCGACATCAATCGCAGTCACACTGCGCAAATCAAAAAATCCCGGCAACACCCCCATGTAAAAAAGAACCGCCTTCGGATTGCCCAGGATACTCGCAATACCCGCCAGGAATCCTGCCCACATACCAGGGCGCGTCAGCCTTGAATTGGCTGAAATCGCCGCGCCCGCATGACGGATCAACGCGTACCCCATGAGGACAAAGACACCGCAAGCCACCCACTTGAGAACCAACATGAAACTGTCGAAAACGGACAGTATCCACGAAATCCCCAGCACGGCGACCAGAGGCCACAAAATGTCTCCTATCGCGACCCCGAACGCGAGCGGCCACGCGGCGTGGAACCCGCCAGAGAGGCCACGCGCGATCAACGCAAGCCAGACAGGCCCGGGCGTAAGGAACAAAATCACCAACGCACCGCAATACAGCAACAGGTCGCCCGGATTGAGGGTCATGCAGGCGCAACCACGGAACTGCCCTCTTCGTCGGTCACATGCAAATACTGCGCTCGTGCGCCCATCGCATCGAACAATTCCGGACCGGTCCCTGTCATCCAAGCCTGCGCACCCAGTGCGACGATTTCGTCATAAAGTGCGGCGCGGCGTTCTGCGTCCAGATGCGCTGCAACTTCATCAAGCAGCAACAATGGAGGCGCGCCAAAACTCTGCGCAAGGGCACGGGCATTGGACAAAATCAAAGACACCAGCAACGCCTTCTGCTCCCCTGTAGAGCAATCTTTTGCAGGAACATCTTTGGCGGCAAAGGTTCCGACCACATCCGCACGATGAGGGCCAATCAAGGTGCGCCCTGCCGACAGGTCTCGCATACGGTTTTCAGCCAATGCAACACGCAAATCCTCTTCTGTTGCCGGCAAAGACGTCTCAGCATGGATCAGGTCCAGCGTCGCGGACGGAAATGCTGTCTGCGCGCCCGTTTGGGCAACATCGAGCTGTGCAAGTGTGGCAACTCTGTTCGCATGAATGGCAGAACCCGTTTCCGCCATCTTGGCCTCAAGGGCTCCATACCACGCAGGATCACGTACCATATCCTTGAGCAATCGATTGCGCTCGCGCATTGCCTTTTCATAGGTCAGTGACAATTCCGCGTGCTTTGGTTCAAAACTCAAGGTCATCCGGTCCAAAAACCGCCGCCGGCCTTCGGCCCCCTCAATCCACAAGCGATCCATTGCGGGGATCAACCACAAGACGCGTGCGACACGTCCCAACGCGGTCTGCGGTGCAGGCTTTTCGTCTATTTTCACCTGACGGGCCGCACCGGCGTCCGACGTCACATCGATCTCATGCACCTGATGCATGGAATGCAAAACGCTGGATATTTTCCAACCCAATGCCTCGGGACGGCGCGCCATATCCTCTGCACTTGAACGCCGCAAACCACGCCCCGGAGACAACAATGACACCGCTTCAAGAATGTTGGTTTTGCCAGCCCCGTTGGGACCATAAATCGCCACAGGGCGCGAATCGGTGACAATGCGCGCAATCTTGTGGGATCGAAAATGCGAGAGGGTCAAAGACGAGAGATAAAGGGCCATATCGCCTATTTTCCTATCGTCCTAAATATCCCCGCCGGAGGCAAGAAATCTCTTAAACACGCATCGGCATGACGACATAGACAGCGCTTGTGTCATTGCCTTCACGCATCAACGTTGGATCACCTGAGGAATTGAACATGAACACAGCATTTTCACGATCAACCTGGCTTGCAATCTCAAGCAAATACTTGGCGTTGAACCCGATTTCCAGACGCTCATCAGCATAAGACACCGCCAACTCTTCTTCGGCAGCACCGCTGTCGGGCGCATTCACAGACAAAATCAGGCGGTCTTCATCCAACTGAAGCTTCACAGCGCGAGACCGCTCGGAGGATACAGTGGCCACACGGTCAACAGCCTTGGCAAAATCAGCGGCATCCACTTCCAGCTTGCGGGTGTTCCCTTGCGGGATGACGCGCGTGTAGTCAGGGAATGTGCCGTCAATGACCTTGGATGTCAGTATGATCGCTGGGGTCGCGAAGCGTACTTTGGTCTCGGACACGGAAACGGCGATTTTCATATCGTCGTCGTCCAGAAGTTTGCGCAATTCGCCAACGGTTTTGCGGGGAACAATCACGCCCGGCATGTCAGACGCACCTTCAGGAAGGTCCGTGTCGATCCGCGCAAGACGGTGTCCGTCCGTCGCAACGCAGCGCAACACTTTGCCGCCATCAGACTCGGACACATGCATGTAAACGCCGTTGAGGTAATAGCGGGTCTCTTCGGTCGAGATCGCGAATTTGGATTTATCAAACAAGCGGCGCAACTTTGGTGCGTCGATTGAAAAGTTGGACGCGTATTCCGATGAGGCCATCACAGGAAAATCCTCACGCGGCAATGTCGCCAGCGAGAAATTCGAGCGCCCCGCCTCAACGGTCAGACGACCGGTCGCGGCATCTGCGGTCAGCGTCACTTGAGCGCCGTCAGGCAATTTGCGAACGATCTCGTGCAGGGTTGTGGCTGCAACGGTTGTGGCGCCTGCGCGCTCCACCATTGCGGGCGCTTTATCGACAACTTCGATATCAAGGTCCGTGGCGCGGAAAGACGCATCACTGCCTTCGGCTTCGATCAGGACGTTCGCAAGAATCGGGATCGTGTTGCGCCGCTCTACAACCGACTGTGCCTGAGACACGGCCTTGAGCAGGTCTGCGCGTTCGATGCTAATTTTCATATGCCCTCTCCCTACGAAGTGCTGGGACAGGCAACCTACCGTGTCCCACCGTATTCTCAAGCGTTTTCTTGCTTTTGGGGGTGTTTAAGAGGCGCGTCAAGAGGCGCCTCCCGCGTGGCCTTACGCCTCTAGTGCGCGGCGCAACAATTCGAGGTCTTCTGCGATCTGCCCATCGCTTTGTTTCAACTCTTCAATCCGCTTCACGCCGTGCATCACCGTGGTGTGATCCCGTCCACCAAAACGGCGTCCGATTTCAGGCAAGGAACGGCTGGTGAGGTGTTTGGACAGATACATCGCGACTTGGCGTGGACGGGCATAACTGCGCAGGCGTTTCGGGCCAATCATGTCCGACAGACGGATATTGTAGTGCTCTGATACTTTGCGCTGGATTTCCTCGACCGAGATTTTGCGCTCTGACGCGCGCAGCACATCCGCAAGACAATCCTGGGTCAGCTCCATGTTGATTTCACGCCCGACAAGGGATGCAAAGGCAAACAAGCGGGTCAGGGCACCCTCAAGAACACGAACATTTGTTGAAATCCGGTGTGCCAGAAATTCAAGAACCCCTTTTTGCACTTCGAGGTCAGGATAGTTTTCGCGCTGCATCTCGACCTTGCTTTGCAGGATGCCAAGGCGCAATTCATAGTCGGTCGGATGCAAATCAACGACCAAACCGCATTGCAAACGGGATTTCACCCGATCCTCAAGACCGGAAATCTCGCCTGGCGCGCGATCTGCAGAGATGATGATCTGTTTGTTCTGATCCACAAGCGCGTTGAAGGTGTGGAAAAACTCTTCCTGCGTGCTGTCCTTGCCTGCGATGAACTGGACATCGTCGACCATCAGAACATCCACCGAGCGGAAGATCTCTTTGAAATCCATCATTTTGCGTTCACGCAAAGCTTGAACGAAACGGTACATGAACTGCTCTGCAGACAGATACATGACGTTAAGATCGGGACGGCTTGTCTGAAGCTCCCACGCGATAGCGTGCATCAGGTGTGTTTTGCCCAAGCCGACACCACCATACAGAAACAACGGGTTGAACGTGACAGGGCCGCCTTCTGCCACACGCTTGGCAGCGGCATGGGCCAATTCGTTTGGTTTGCCGACAACGAAACGATCAAACGTAAAGCGCTTGTCTAACTTGGCACGGGGCATGGTCGTGGGCTGTTCAGCTTTGGTCGCACTCACCGCTGCTGTTTTATGCGCAATCGCTTTATGTGCAATCGGGCGGGCATCGCTTTGAGCGGCGACAGTGAAGTTAAGCCGACGGACGGAAGGCGTATCACTGTGCAGTTCATGCAAAATAGCATCGGCGAAATTCTGGCTGACATAGTTACCGATAAAGGTCGTGGGAACATGGAACGTCGCTATCCCGTCTTGGATATCCTTGAACGCCAATGGCTTGATCCAGGTTGCGAAATTGTTACGGCCTACTGTGTGTTCCAGGCGTTCACTTAACACGCCCCATTCTTCTTGTGTCATACGATTTCTACCGTCCATCTTACTTATACCTGCCCCGGCAAATCATTGCCTGCCGGATCTTTGTCACAGTACACTTCACTAGCCATGCGCCATCGCCCAGCCCCACAAGAGAGGTCGGCCGAAGTCATTCGGACTATTACGGACAGAGCACAAACAATGCGTGAACCAAAGCGCGGTTCTGTATTTGTTGCGTGCTTTGAGCACGGTAATTTCAGACAGGTCACAGCTGAAATATCAGCGCGCACAGACACCCATACGAAGCAGTCAAAGCTTCGCTCAAGTTTCCAATCATCCGATGCGCGTCCCACACGCAAAGGGTGATAAGAACTGTCCCCCTAAGGTCAGTGAAGTGAATCACTAGAACAGTGGTAGCAACTTCGTGCGCCGCGCGGCAACAGACCTTTGATGTTGACACTAAGAATCTCAAAAACCGAATCTGCGCGTCAATATTTTGGCCGTTTGATACAAAAAAGGCGCCGTTGAAACGACGCCTTTTCTATCAGATGTTTAGCCTGAACCTGTCGAAATTAGCTGACAGTATTAAGCTATGGATTTGACGCGTGCTGACAGACGCGACATTTTCCGGGAAGCGGTGTTTTTATGATACACACCCTTGGTGACGCCACGCATCAGCTCTGGCTGAGCGGCTTTCAGGGCCGTGTCTGCTGCAGCCTTATCGCCAGATTCGATGGCTTCTTCGACTTTGCGCAGGAAAGTGCGGATGCGCGAACGGCGCGCTTTGTTGACTTGAAAACGTGCTTCGTTTTGACGTGCGCGTTTTTTCGCTTGAGGCGTATTTGCCATGTTTATCTCGTCCCGTATGTTGTTCGGTGCGGTAGTCTAAATGCAGCAAGCTGCGGTGAAGTCGCGTCTGTAGGATGACCACCGGTGTGAGTCAACCAATTTAGCATCCAAAGAGAACTGATGGTGCCCACGCGGTGCGATCCAAACGCTGTTGTCTTGAGCAAATTCGCACCCATCTAGGATTGAAGACTTCACAACCCAAGCATGAATTTCACCCTTCACGACACATAACTCTTTCTAATCGTTAAAATATATACTTACCTTGAGGTAACTAGAATAAAGGAATTCCAATGACTGTCCGTGTTTTAGCTCTCACGTCCGTCAACCCCAACGATACAGAATCGCTGAGCATCTATATGGCAACCACTTCGCCTCTTATGGAACGGGCCAACGCAAAGATCCTTACCAGCTATGCTATCGCCGAAACGATCGTCGGGGACGCAATGCCAGCCACGGTCACCATTGTGGAATATCCAGACATGAACGCAGTACAGTCCGTGTTTCAAAGCTCTGAATACGGACTTCTCAAGGAAATCCGCGCCAAGGCGTTCACCACATACCGGATCGGGGTTCTAGACACCTAAAGCCGCGCGAGGCTTACTTGTCGCGGAACTGCGGTTCGCGTTTTTCGAGGAATGCGGACATCCCCTCGGACTGGTCTTCCGTTGCAAACAGCGAATGAAAGACGCGCCGCTCGAACAGCAACCCTTCGCGCAGGGTGGTTTCAAAGGCGCGGTTCACCGCCTCTTTGACGACCATGACAGAAACCATAGATTTCTCTGCGATCTTTTGCGCGGCGCCTTGGGTCTCTTCCAACAACTTTTTGGACGGAACAACGCGGCTTACCAGCCCTGAACGCTCGGCTTCTTCGGCATCCATAAAGCGTCCGGTCAGGTTCATATCCATCGCCTTGGCTTTGCCAACCGCACGGGTCAAACGCTGGGTGCCACCAATACCAGCCACAACCCCGAGGTTGATTTCAGGCTGGCCGAATTTGGCGGTGTCCGAGCAAATTATGAAATCGCACATCATCGCCAACTCGCACCCACCGCCCAGCGCATAGCCGGATACTGCTGCTATGATCGGTTTGCGCACCCGCATAATCTGCTCTGTCTCAGCAGTGAACAAGTCGCCAACAAAAGCATCCACAAACGTTTTGTCGCGCATCATCGAGATATCTGCACCCGCCGCGAATGCTTTTTCCGAGCCGGTCACAATGATGCAGCGCACTTTATCGTTGGCTTGTGCGGCGCTTAACGCATCGGACAGCTCCGTCAACAATTGATCATTCAACGCATTCATAGCGTCAGGCCGGTTTAACGTCATCGTGGCAACGTGATTGTCGATGTCTACGATGATGGTTTCATACGCCATTGGGCAGCTTTCGTTGTTGCGTCTAAAGGCAGATGATTACCACGCCCGCCCCCCGTTTCAAGCTAAGTTTGACACTGCTTGCAATAGAAGGATGACCGTCCGGACTGAACGATACGTTCTATCGTGTCTCCGCACTCGGGGGTACGGCACGGCTCCCCCTCTCGCCCGTACACATCAAAAGAATGCTGAAAATATCCAAGCTCTCCATCGGCTTGCTTGAAATCCTTCAACGATGACCCGCCCGCCTCTATGGCTTCAGACAGAACATCGCGGATGATCGGGACAAGGGACGCAACACGTGGTTTGCTGATCTTTCCAGCTTTGCGTTTTGGAGAAATCCCGGCTCGAAAAAGCGCTTCACACACATAGATATTGCCCAATCCCGACACAATTCGTTGATCCAGCAGCGCCGATTTCACCGGACTGTTCTTGTTTTCAAAGGCTTTGATCAAGTGCGAATCGTGAAAATCATTGCCTAAGGGTTCAGGGCCCAGCACCGCCAACAACTTATTCTGATCCGCAGTGGCCGTATCCAACAAATCCATTGCCCCAAAGCGACGCGGATCGTTAAACGTAATGCGTGCACCGTTTTCCATGTGAAACACCACGTGGTCGTGTTTTTCCGCTGGCGGGTGATCGTGGACAAATTGTCCGATTTTGCCCAAAGCAAATTCCTGAAACGACGTGTCACCAGACACCAACATGCGCCCTGACATACCAAGGTGAATGAGCAACGTCTCACCACTGCTCAAATCTGCCAACACATATTTTGACCGCCGACGCAATCGCAGCACTGTTTGCCCACACAACCGCTCTGCCATGCGCTCGGGAAAAGGCCAGCGCAGATCAGGCCGGTTCACATCAGCCCGCTCAATCACTTGGCCCTCCATCGCAGGAGCGAGGCCACGGCGCACGGTTTCAACTTCGGGAAGTTCAGGCATTCTCTCACTTTCGTTCATTCGCGCATCGACTGTTCGCGACACTACGTTCAATTTCAGCGCATTCTCAGAAATCTTTTGAAATATCCGGGAAACCCGATGCAAACAGGACAGAATCCTTACACCCGCATTCCCCAAGTAGCCCGATGTTTTCGCGCCTCTGGAAGCCACTAATGTGTTATGTTTCAGCATGTTAATAGGGTTGAAGGTGGCAGATCATGGATCACCCAAAGGGTGCAGGCGAAACCGGAAATGTTCGGCTTGGATTTGACCGTCGCGTGCGGCTGGAATTTCATGGATCAAAGATCAGTTCGGACGGTGGTCTGCTGTTGTTTCGGGAACTGGACGAGGTGCTTGGCCTGCACGACATTGCGGGCGGCGTTCTGAGTGACACCCGCACTGGTCACAATCGTCTGCACTCACTGGTCGGCCTGTTGCGACAGTCGGTCTTTGGTCGGCTGGCCGGGTACGATGATGTGAATGATGCGGATCGTCTGGCGCTCGATCCAGTGATGCGGCAGGTGGTCGGAGGACGGGCCGTTGATGCCAAGGCCGCGTCAGCAAGCCAGATGGGACGGTTCGAAACAGAGGTGCTGACGGCGGCTGGTAACCGCACTGCGCTGACTGATCTGCCGGGGCAATGGATCGACCGTGTTCACGAACGCAAACCGCCCAAGTGGATCACGCTGGATATGGATAGCTCGGTCAGTCCAACCCACGGAGCGCAGGAGGGCACGGCCTGGAACGGGCATTTCGGTTGCATGTGTTATCACCCGCTGTTCGTTTTCAACCAGTTCGGTCATCTCGAACGCTGCGCTCTGCGCCCCGGTAATGTGCACAGCGCGTATGGATGGGAGGAGGTTCTGAAGCCGATCATAGCGCGATATGCGGACCGTCACCTGATGCGGTTCTTCCGGGGCGATGCTGCCTTCGCCATGCCAAAGCTATACAAAACTCTGGAAGCGGAGAGATATTACTACGCCATTCGCCTCCGCACCAATCGTGTTCTTCAGGGCAGGATTGCGCATCTGCTCAAGCGCCCGATGGGTCGTCCGCCAAAAGGCGTGAAGCGTATCTACGGTGACTTTGAGTATCAGGCGGTGTCCTGGGACAAGCCTCGCCGCGTTATCGCCAAGGTCGAGTGGCATCCCGGCGAGTTGTTCCCGCGTGTCGGCTTTGTCGTCACCAACCTGCCAATGGAGCCAGACTGGATCATCCGCTTCTACAATCAACGCGGCACCGCCGAGCAGTACATCAAGGAAGGCAAGCAAGCTATCAACTGGACACGGTTGTCTTGCAAGGGCATGGCGCAAAACGAGGTCCGCCTTCAGCTTCACGCACTGGCCTACAATCTGGGTGTCTTCCTGCAAGGCACGGACCTTCCCAAAGAGATGGCCGACTGGTCTCTAACCAGCTTGCAAACCCGGCTGATCAAGATTGGTGCGCGCGTCGTCCGACATGCCCGTGCCATTACCTTCCAGCTTGCTGAAGTTGCCGTCAGCGGAGATTTATTCAATCGCATCTTGGCAGCCATCCAGCGGCTGCGCGCACCGCCGGTTCCCGCATGACCGCCTTAGCGATGAAATCTAAAGGAACGTGGCTCAATTGGTCCGTCTGGGCCGGTGATGTTCAGCCAAAAAGCCGGGTCAAACCTGCTGCCGAACCCAAAATAGCGATCAGGCCGCACGACAGATCACCGAGTACCAGGCACAGCTTGTCCAAGAGTCTTGATCGGCACGCAAAACCGGTACAAACTGGAAAGAACGGCATTCTACTTGGGGAATGTCGGTTACAACAGCGCCCGCACTGCGTACAAATCAAGAATACATCTCACGCACACAATGCGTCATTGTCACTTCCTGTCCCTGCGGCAATTGGTGGTTTGTAACTCTTTACCTGAGCCTATATCTCCAAAGCAACAAGACGTGAGGCGCAAGACCATGACCGACAAAACCACGCACTTTGGCTTTGAAACCGTTCCCGAAGGCGAAAAGGCAGGGCGCGTTCAAGGCGTCTTTAATTCTGTCGCCTCAAAGTATGACATCATGAACGACGTGATGAGCATGGGCATCCACCGCATCTGGAAAGAAGCCATGATGGACTGGCTTGCCCCCCGCCCCGGGCAAAAGCTGCTGGATGTTGCAGGTGGGACCGGAGATATTTCATTCAAATTCCTCAAACGCGCGGGTCACGGCCACGCAACCGTTTGCGACATCACCGAGCCGATGCTGGTCGAAGGCCGCAAACGTGCCGAAGCCACGTCACTGGCAGGCAGCCTCGATTGGGTCGTCGGCGATGCAATGGCTCTCCCTTTTGAGGACAACACCTTTGACGTCTACACAATCTCTTTCGGCATCCGAAACGTCACTCGCCCGCAAGAAGCGCTGAACGAAGCCTTTCGCGTGCTGCGCCCCGGTGGGCGCTTGATGGTTTTGGAATTCAGCCAGCTGCCCAATGACATGATGCAAAAAGCCTACGATCTGTATTCCTTCAACGTGATCCCCCAGATGGGAAAGATGATCACCGGAGACCGTGACAGCTATCAGTATCTGGTCGAATCCATTCGCAACTTTCCTGATCAGGAAACCTTCCTTGGCATGGTGCGCCAAGCTGGTTTCGAGAATGCAAAATATCGGAACATGACGATGGGTGTCGCCACTTTGCATTCTGGTTGGAAAATCTAAGTGCGCGGTCCACACAATATTTGGCGGCTGATCCGCACAGGAGCCACGCTCGAACGCACTGGCGCAATGAACGTCGCCCTTGATGCGTTTGACGCGCCGCCTGCGTTGCGGTTCGTGGCGAAAGCCCTTGGCAAACCGTTCATGTGGTTGGGGTACAAGGGGGATCCGTCGACCCCGCCAATGACGCGCGCGCTGACGGCTCTTGGTCCCGCCTACATCAAATTCGGTCAGGTGATGTCGACACGACCCGATATGGTCGGCAACGAATTGGCAGCGCAATTGCGGGTCCTGCAAGACCAACTGCCACCCTTCTCGATTGAACGGGCGAAACAGGAGGTCGAGAACGAGCTTGGCCAGCCTGTGGACGAGATATTCACGGAGTTCAGTGAACCCGTCGCAGCTGCGTCTATCGCCCAAGTTCACAAGGCGACATTGCGCACGACGGGCGAAGAGGTCGCCGTCAAAGTCCTGCGCCCCGGGATCGAACGGGCATTCACCCAAGACGTGGATGCGTTCTACCTTGCCGCTCGGATCATCGAAATCTGCGCGCCAGGTGCCCGACGCCTGCGCCCGATCGAAGTCATCGAACATTTTGACGGGGTGGTGCAAGGCGAACTTGATTTGCGCCTTGAAAGTTCATCCGCTTCTGAGTTCGCAGCAAACACGGTAGACGACGAAGGCTTTCAACTGCCTGAAATAAAATGGGAGTTCTCTGCGCGCCGCGTCATGACACTCGGCTGGGCCGATGGCGTTTCGATGGGCGACAATGACGCGATTGATGCAGGGGGCCATGATCGCACAGCACTTGCGGAACGTGTGCTACAACTGTTCCTCTATCACGCGCTCAGAGACGGGTTTTTCCATGCGGATATGCACCAAGGAAACCTGAAGGTCGCCTCCAATGGGGACATCATTGCCTATGATTTCGGGATCATGGGGCACATCGATGAATACACGCGCCGCGTCTACGCTGAAATTCTGTACGGGTTCATCCGCAAAGACTACAAACGCGTCGCGGAAGTGCACTTTGAAGCAGGCTATGTGCCAGCGGACAAAGACGTCGATGAATTTGCACGGGCATTAAGGGCGGTCGGTGAACCGATCTTTGGCATGGATGCGACCAAAATCTCGATGGGGCGGCTGCTCAGCTACCTGTTTCAGGTCACGGAACGGTTCGGGATGGAAACACGGACAGAGCTGATCTTGCTCCAACGCACAATGGTCGTGGTAGAAGGGGTCGCGCGCTCGCTAGATCCGCAAATGAACATCTGGCAGGTCGCCAGCCCGATCGTGACAAGCTACATCACCAAATCCATCGGACCCAAAGCAGCGATTTCCGACTTGATGAAAACCGCACGCGTCTTAGGACGCTTCGGGCCCCGGCTGCCAGCACTTGTCGAAGCGGCACTGATCAAACAAGGCAACCCGGAAACACCCAAGCGCAAAACCTTTTGGCGCTGGATCGTGCTGACCGCGATAGGCTCTGCAGCAATCGGAATCACACTCTTGGAGCTCATAAGATCCCTGCTCTAGCTTCATCTCGCTAAATAAACCTCGGGGGTCTGGGGGCAGAGTGGACCGGCTTTAATTATTTTGGATTTTGCCCAAAATTATTTTGGACATTTGATTGCAATTCCTGCCTCAGCCTTGGGTCTCCTTAGCGCAGTTTCAACATCGTTTGAAGCACCGTTTCGTCAAGCTCGACAGCACCGCTCAGGAGTGCATCCACATAATTGAGCAAATTCAGTCTGTTTTCATCCGGTTCGCTAACGTCAGGTATTGTCGAGGTGCAATTCATATTGATTGGAGCCGCGCCCACCATCGCCATCACCTCGGGCATGACGCGTTACAAGGCCGCATTGCTCCAACGTCGGCATGTGCCGGAACAGCGTTGCCCGTCCCATTTCGCATTCATCCGCCAAACGCTTTGCGCTTGGATTGCACTGGCCGGTTTTTTTTGTTGTGGAAATCCGCTAGTTGGATCAACACGATCTTAGCGGCTGGCTTCAAACCTTTTACATTCGCGGCCCAGATCAATGCCATGCCGCTCATGACGCCATCTGCCTTGCTAGAAATGGGCCGATTGCATGAGGCCTGACGCCCGAATCTACAGCTCGGTGTTGTGGAATAATACCAGATTTCCTTGTGTCAGATTTGCGCCAATAGGAAACATGCGTTCCTGCATCGTTCTGCAAAAGTCTACATTTGCCTGCAAGACAAGTATCTTTGCCTATTGCTGTTTTTACTGGGGATACGTATGTCCGGCAGTGGGACACCCTTCCCCAACGAAGGGCAATTATCTGTAAGGATAGCAGAAATGGCTACTCAGCAACCGGCCACGCGGCCGGCAAACCCGCGTTTTTCTTCTGGCCCATGTGCCAAACCCCCCACACATGATTTGATGAAACTGGCGGATGCACCGCTGGGCCGCTCGCACCGCGCCGCTGTTGGCAAAGCCAAACTGCTGGCCGCGATCGAAGAAACCCGAGACATTCTTGGCGTGCCTGCAGACTACAAAATTGGTATCGTACCGGCGTCAGACACTGGCGCTTACGAAATGGCCATGTGGTCCATGCTAGGCGAACGTCCAGCGCAGATGGTTGCGTGGGAAAGCTTTGGAGCGGGTTGGGTCACAGATGTGGTCAAACAGCTCAAAATCGAGGCGACGACACACACAGCGGAGTACGGCGAAATCGTCGATATGGCAGCCCTGAATTATGACAATGATGTCTGCTTCACATGGAACGGCACAACTTCGGGCGTGCGCATGCCGAATGGCGATGCAATCCCGGCAAACCGTGCTGGGCTGACATTGTGCGACGCGACCTCGGCCGCTTTTGCAATGGACCTTCCTTGGGACAAGCTCGACGTGACGACATTCTCTTGGCAAAAAGTGCTGGGGGGCGAAGCGGCGCATGGTATGCTGATCCTTAGCCCACGTGCGGTGGAAAGGCTCGAATCCTACACGCCAGCATGGCCCCTGCCAAAAATCTTCCGGCTGACCAAAGGCGGAAAACTGATCGAAGGCATCTTTAAAGGTGAAACAATCAACACACCTTCCATGCTCGCGGTTGAAGACTACCTGTTTGCGCTGGAGTGGGCGCGCTCAGTCGGGGGGCTCAAAGGGCTCATGGCACGCGCAGATGCCAACACGGCGGCAATTGCAAAATTCGTTGCAGAAAATGACTGGGTCGAGTTCCTTGCCACCGATCCTGCAACGCGTTCAAACACATCTGTTTGCCTGAAGTTCTCCGACGCTCGCATCACAGACGGGGCCGCATTCGCCAAAGCCATTGCAAAGCGGCTTGCCGATGAAAACGTCGCCCTTGATGTCGGGGCCTACCGTGACGCGCCAGCAGGACTGCGCATCTGGTGCGGTGGCACGATTGAAACAGCGGACGTTGAGGCGATGTTGCCTTGGCTCGCCTACGCTTTCCAGACTGAAATAAACGCATAAACTTTACGCCCCGGCCACGCCTTCCTTTCGATGAAAATATCCTGGGGGAGGCGCGCAGCGCCGGGGGCGAAGCCCCATAAACATATCCAAAGGACCACAATCATGGCCCCCAAAGTACTTATCTCCGACAAACTTTCCGAAGCAGCTGTTCAGATCTTCAAAGATCGCGGCATTGACGTCGATTTCCAGCCGGATCTGGGCAAGGACAAAGAAAAACTGGCAGCAGTGATCGGCCAATACGATGGCCTGGCCATCCGTTCCGCGACCAAGGCGACAGAAAAGATCATCGCGGCAGCAGATAACCTCAAGGTCATCGGTCGCGCAGGGATCGGAACAGACAACATCGACAAAGAAGCTGCGTCCAAAAAGGGCATCATCGTGATGAACACGCCCTTCGGCAATATGATCACCACAGCTGAACACGCCATTGCGATGATGTTTGCCGTGGCACGTCAAATTCCTGCGGCCAGCGAATCTACACATGCGGGCAAGTGGGAAAAATCCAAGTTCATGGGTGTTGAGCTGACGGGTAAAACGCTGGGTGTCATCGGGGCTGGCAATATTGGGGGCATCGTGTGTGACCGCGCGCGCGGCCTCAAGATGAAAGTCATGGCCTATGATCCCTTCCTTGGCGAAGAAAAAGCGAAGAAAATGGGCGTTGAAAAGGTCGAACTGGATGATCTGCTCAAACGCGCGGACTTCATCACTTTGCACGTGCCCTTCACAGATCAAACGGCCAACATTCTAAGTCGTGAGAACATCGCCAAAACCAAAAAGGGCGTGCGGATCATCAACTGTGCGCGCGGTGGACTGGTGGATGAAGAGGCGCTGGCCGATGCTCTTAAATCCGGCCACGTGGCAGGTGCGGCATTTGACGTATTCGCTCAAGAACCGGCAAACGAAAACCCGCTGTTCAACTTGCCTAACGTTGTCTGCACACCGCACTTGGGGGCTGCAACGACCGAAGCACAAGAAAACGTGGCCCTGCAAGTTGCCGATCAAATGGCGAACTATTTGCTGACCGGCGCCGTTGAAAACGCACTCAACATGCCATCCGTCACGGCCGAAGAGGCCAAAGTCATGGGCCCATGGGTCAAACTGGCTGGCAACCTTGGCTCCTTTATCGGTCAAATGACGGACGAACCCATCAAAGCGATCAACATCCTGTATGACGGGGTCGTGTCCGAAATGAACCTCGCAGCGCTGAACTGTGGCGTTGTCGCTGGCATCATGAAACGCGCAAACCCCGATGTGAACATGGTTTCTGCGCCTGTCATTGCCAAAGAGCGTGGCATTCAGGTTTCAACCACGAACCAGGATAAGTCGGGTGTTTTTGATGGATACATCAAAGTGACCGTGGTGACGGACAAGCGTGAACGCTCGGTTGCCGGCACCGTGTTTTCGGACGGCAAACCACGTTTCATTCAGATCAAAGGCATCAACATCGATGCGGAGATCGGTGAAAACATGCTGTACACCACGAATGAAGACGTTCCCGGCATCATTGGTGTACTCGGAAACACGATGGGCAAAAACGGCGTCAACATCGCGAACTTTACCCTTGGGCGGAACGATGTGGGTGGTGAGGCCATCGCGCTATTGTACATCGACCATCCGCTTGAACCGAAGGTTGTCGAAGCTTTGGAAACAACAGGCATGTTCACGCAAGTCAAACGGCTTGCTTTCGACGTGGCGTAAGCCAGAGAATCGGATAGACACCGCACACGCTGCCCCCAGCTGGGGCAGCGTTTTTTGTGAGGCCTTATGAGTACCCCTATCTACGCCATTGGTGACATTCACGGGCAGCTTGAACAGCTGCACCGCGTCCTTGAGTTGATTGAAACGGATGGCGGCGCGGACGCCAAAATTGTCTTCCTTGGTGACTACACAGATCGCGGCCCCAACAGTCGCGGTGTTATCGAGCTGCTGATGGATGGGCAGGCGACTGATCGCAATTGGGTTCTTCTCAAGGGCAATCATGACGACATGTTCTGGAAATTCATGCAAATCCCTCCGCAGCACGAACCGTTTTTGCCGGCAGAATTGCACTGGCTGCACCCGCGACTTGGCGGTGATACGACCCTCGCGTCTTACGGGGTGGATGCAAATGGAAAGCGCCGGATGACCCACATTCATGCCGAGGCTTTGGATGCTGTGCCGCAAGAGCATGTGGAATTCTTGAACAATTTGCGTATCAGTTTTGAAACGGATGACATCTTTTTTGCCCATGCCGGAATCATTCCCGAAGTTCCGTTGAACGCGCAAATCGAATTTGATCTGATGTGGGTCCGTCAGGAGTTTCACAACCACACAGCGCCGCACCCCAAGCTGATCGTGCATGGGCATACTCCTGTCGATCATGCGATGCACTATGGCAACCGCGTCAATCTGGACAGTGGGGCGGGCTACGGAAAGCCTCTCACGGCCGCCGTCTTTGAAGAAAAGGGCCACGTGTTTGCTTTGACCGACGCAGGGCGCGTTCCGCTTTTGCCAGTCTAGAGGGCCCTTGGTCCGGGGCTTTTCAGATGTGACCAAACGTTTTGACTGACAAGCGGAGCCCAGCCCCCTAAATCAGTTCCAAACGGAGGAAACATCATGACAGACATCGTAATTCTGGACGGCGCACGTACGGCCATTGGCACTTTTGGCGGATCTTTGGCACAAACCACGCCGATTGATCTGGGCACCATTGCCGCCAAAGCAGCTATGGAGCGATCGGGTGTTGAGGGCGCTCAAATTGGCCATGTCGCGTTTGGCCATGTTATCAATACAGAACCACGCGATATGTACCTGAGCCGTGTTGCCGCCATGCAGGCCGGCGTTCCCGACGTTGTGCCTGCGATGAATGTGAACCGGTTGTGCGGCTCTGGCGTGCAAGCGATTGTCTCTGTGATCCAGTCTTTGATGTTGGGCGATGCCGCATTTGGTTTGGCGGGCGGGGCCGAGAACATGTCGCGCAGTCCGTTTATCAATTCATCGCAACGCTGGGGTGCCAAGATGGGCGATATCCGCACCCAAGACATGATGTTGGGCGCGTTGAATTGCCCGTTCGGGACTGGCCACATGGGCGTCACGGCTGAAAATGTTGCGGCAGAACATGATGTGACACGAGCTGATCAGGACGCTTTTGCGATGCAAAGTCAGGAACGTGCGGCAGCCGCTATCGCAGCGGGTCATTTTGCCAGCCAGATCACCCCTGTCGAGGTGAAGGTGAAGCGCGACAAGGTGCCGTTCGTGGTCGACGAACATCCCAAGGCCACCAGCCTTGAGGCTTTGGGCGGATTGCGCGCTGTGTTCCAAAAAGACGGTTCCGTCACCGCAGGCAATGCTTCGGGTATCAACGACGGCGGCGCGGCTGTTGTTTTGGCAACAGCAGACGCTGCTGAAAAGGCAGGACTAAAGCCGAAAGCGCGCATTCTGGGATATGCTCATGCAGGTGTGCGACCTGAAGTGATGGGGATCGGGCCGGTCCCTGCCGTTCAGAATTTGCTGGCCAAAACGGGTTTGAGCGTCACCGATTTCGATGTGATTGAAAGCAATGAAGCCTTTGCCTCCCAGGCATTGGCCGTCTCCAAGGAATTGGGGTTAGATCCGGCACGCGTCAATCCGAATGGTGGGGCAATTGCACTGGGTCATCCTGTGGGCGCGACGGGTGCGATCATCACGGTCAAAGCCTTGTACGAGCTTGAGCGGATTGGCGGATCCAAAGCATTGATCACAATGTGCATCGGTGGCGGTCAGGGGATTGCGCTGGCGATTGAACGTATAGCTTGAGGAGGGGCTGGGGGCTCTTGGGGGGGAAGGAATTAATTTTGACTGACGGCTAGAAGTAAAATTGGACTTTTGAAAATGGCGTTTGCCGCAAGTCCTTTGTTTTATGGGTTTTCCTCAAATGCCTGGGCACATTCCATTTTGGATTGCATCACTAGATAAATTTCTGATGCAGATCAGGAGGATGTGATGAGACAACCCTACCGCAAATTGAACCTGGATGAACGCAGAATCTTAGCGCAGATGCTTCAGGCGAAGGCCACGAAGACCCAGATCGCGAAAACGCTTAGGCGGGATCGCTCTACGATCCACCGCGAGATCAAGCGCAACTGGTGGCACGATTAAGACGTTCCACAGGCTATTGGCATGTGACAGCGCAGACGCTGGCGGATCGGCGTTCCATGAAGCGCCGCAAGCTGGAGCAGCACGAGGATCTGCGCCGCGAAGTGATAGCCAAGCTGAAGACTGGGTGGTCACCAGAACAAATTGCCGGTCGGCTTAGAATCGAACCGCGTGCGCGGCACCGGATTTGCCACGAGACAATCTATCAGTACGTCTACTCTGAAAGTGGTCAGTCTCAGGAACTTGGTCGGAATTTTCCCAAACGTCAGAGAAAGCGCAAACCACGCTACGCCCGCAAGGCCCGTGATCGTGTGTTCCCCTTAGAAACAAGCATCCACAACCGTCCAGACGAAATCAACGACCGTAGCCAGTTTGGCAACTGGGAGGGCGATTTGATGATATTCGAACGGGCGCAGGGCAACGCCAACGTCGCAACGCTGATCGAGCGAAAGACCCGGTACACCCTGCGGCTGCGGAACAATGACCGCAAATCACGCCCCCTCATGAACAAGCTGATCAACGAGATGTCACCCCTGCCCGCTGAGGCCCGTCGCAGCATCACCTTTGATCGCGGCTTTGAGTTCACGTCCTGGCGCGAGTTGAAGACCGGGATGGGCACCAAATCATGGTTCTGCGATCCGCAGGCACCGTGGCAAAAGGGATCGGTTGAGAACATGAACAAGCGGGTGCGCCGGTACCTGCCTCGGGACACTGCTCTGCTGTCGTTCCCAAATCGATATATTGGGTCGATTTGCGAGCGCCTGAACGCCACACCGCGTAAATGTCTGGGCTACAAGACCCCAGCTGAGGCTTTCCGAGATGAACTGATGAAACTGGAGCGGAGATGAAGTACCCTATCCACTCAAACCGATGCAATCAGAATGGAACTCACAGGAAAGCGGCCATTGGCGCAAGCGCAGCGAATTTGCGCTTCGTACACAGAACCGAACTTGATGGAACCGATAGCGGATGTCCGCAACAGCCGATGAAGACGAAGGTGTTAGCGTTACATTCTCCACCATTCGATAGCGAAAGTTATCAAATCCTACAGTTACGCAACTTTTAAATTTTATCCGAATCAGGTCTCAACAAAGGAATTCTTAAGGAGGGGGGCAGCTAATCACCCTCAGTCTACTGATACGTGAGATTTCGAAGGACTTTGACCGCTTACGTTTGAGCGAGAAGCTGAACGCGGACCTCGAGCAGATGCGCAGCGATAACGCCGCCTTGATGGAAGCTCAGTTGCAGAGCTTCAGGGTCGAATTGAAGACCATTGCCGAAAGCGGGCTGGCTATAATCAAAACCGATACCGAAACGTATCTGTTGCGCATGAGGAAGCATCTGATGCGGCGGAGCGCGAACACCGAGAAGACGACCTCAATTACCTGAACGTCTTTGGCTCGCTTGCATGACGGAAACTGGAAAATTGACGGACTGGGAGTGAGCGCCTTGGGGGAGCTTATCTGTTGGGCTCTTCCCGATCGATTTCCGCCAAGAAATGGGCGAGCTTCCAAGTCTTTAAGGTCGCTAGGTTTTGAAGCGAGAGTCATGTTGGGGACCTCTGTTAGACCCCCAGACCCGCTTCAAGCGTGTTCTGGCCTTTACATAAGCCTTCATTAGCCCCCGAACATTGCCACCCGACACGGGTGCCAAAACACAGATATTCTAGTCAAGCTGTGCCGCAGAATTGTCAGTCACGTCATCTCCGGCCCATCTGGCAAAGAGATGAATTAATATGACGATCATTGACAATGGGACCGCCACGGAAATCCAAACCATTGGTATGCCGAGCGTATCGGCGGTCAGGCCTGACTGGCGTGCAAGATACCCTTTTGCGAAACCGCCTTTCAGGCCGATGAAGCAAAAGTAGATGACCGGCAGTATAAAGGTCAGAATGGCAGCGCTTTGAACCGCTTTTGCGAAGAACGCTAACGCATGGGGCGGTTCCGGAAATACACTTTGCATCAGCACCGCATCCGATTGTGTCTTGAATGACAGCGTAGCCCCCAGCAGCCCGGTCCAAACCATCGCGTAGCGGGCAACATCTTCGGTCCAGACGGGAGGCGAAGAGAAAACATAGCGTACGATAATCTGCACGACGACCGTCAGGAACATCACGCAGACTGCAAAAACCGCGACACGACGCATCGCGAGGTGCAAGCTGTCACTGGTTCTGATGATGGCGTGGCGCATAATGCTCTCCGGTATCCGGTATGAGATGGCGGGCCGCGAAACGCAGCCCGCCGTTTGGTTTAGCGGTTCTCGTCAGAGAGCTTCTTCCACAGTGCGGTGTCCTCGGCTGTCATCAGGTCCGAATTGTAGACCGGCAAGGACGCTTCGCGGAAGACCGCGCGCTCTTCAGGTGTCAGGCGCTGAACGGTCACCCCTTTTTCCTCAAGGGCGGTCAGACCCTTCTCGGCAGCTTCCCCTAGCCACGCACGTGTGGCGGCATCTGCGGTCACAACAGCCGCATCAACGGTCGCACGGTCCGCATCGGACAGGCCGTCATACCATTGCTTTGACGCAATCACGGCGCGCATAGGCCAGATCACGTCCGCCGTGGCGAAGTTTCTGACAAAGTCGGTCTGACCGAACATCACCGGTACGAAAGGTGAGTTCAGGTAGCCGTCAATCACCCCCGTTTGCAGGCCCGCAGGCACTTCACCCCAAGGCACGATTGTACCGCTGGAGCCCCATGCCTCATACATCGCGATCTGTGCGTCATCCAAAGCGCGCATGCGCAGACTGGACATATCAGCAGGGGAGCGCACAGCTTGGGTTGTGGTGATCACACCCGATGCTGGCCCAAGCGGTGCAAGGGCGAGCAGGACCGCGTCTTGCTTTGCAAGGTTCTCATTGACGCGGGTAAAGACATCACCAGCAGCCAAGGCCCGGTCCATATGCGAGATGTTGTCAAAGACATATGGCAAACGCACGCCGTAGATAAACGGGTCAACTTGGGCGACTGCGCGCACATCTGACATGGAAATTTCCAGCAGGCCCGTCGAAACCTGATCGAATTTTTCGGCTTCATTGCCAACCGAGCCACGCGGCATTTCGCGCGTTTCCATTCCGCCTGCATTCAATGCCTCGGCAAAGGCAAAGGACCAGTTATAGGACCCCGATTGTACGAGGTCCGGTTTCCCGTCCAGTGCGATTTTGACCTCCGCAGAGACTGATGTGGACATTGCAATCAATGCCGCCATTGTGAGTGCTTTAAGTTTCATTGGTCGTCCTCCCTTTAGTATTGGTTAGTTCACAGAAAATCCGAACAGGCGCGGCAGTGTGAGCGTCAGTGCGGGCCAATAGACCAGCGCTAGCAACAGCAACACCTGAACGAAAACAAAAGGCAGCACAGCATAGGCGAGCCGCCAATAGTTGAGATTTGTGAGCGCAGATACCACAACAAGGCATTTGCCCAGCGGCGGCGTGATCAGTCCCACACACAGATTGAAACACAGCACGATGCCAAGGTGGATCGGGCTGATGCCCTGCTCCAACGCTTGGGGCGCAAAGAGCGGGATTAGCAGGGTCAGGGCCACGGGTGTATCCATGAACATGCCTGCAATCAGAAAGATGCCCACAAGGAAAAACAGGTATTTTGTACCAGTTAGCCCAAAGGAATCGACCCAATTGGCCAGCGCGCTGGACCAGCCCAGCTGGCCCGCCAGATACCCCAGAACCGAAATCGCTGCGAGAATGATAAAGATCGTGCCGGTCATCTTGGCCGTGGCCTCAACCGCGTCAAAGATCATCTTCCAGTTCAAGCCTTTGTAGAATTGACCCGCCATAAGCGCGAAAAAGACTGCAATGGCCGACCCTTCCGTTGGCGTCGCCAACCCGAACACAAGTGAGCCAAGGATAACAACAGGCAGACACAGTGCCGGTGCCGCGTTCAGCAGGCTTGGCAAGAACCGCGGCAGATCATCAGAGGCGCCGCCGGGGTGTCCTTTGATATGTGCAATCACTGAATTTAGGATCATCAGGGCCGCCGCCAGCATTAGGCCGGGTATCACACCTGCAATGAACAGCGCTGCGACGGATGCTCCGGTCAGGCCGCCATAGATGATCATGATGATCGACGGCGGGATAATCGGCCCGATCATCGAGGATGCGGCCGTTATGGCCCCCGCATAGTACGGGTCATATCCACGCTCCTTCATTTCCGGCACGAATGTGCGTGACAAGGCAGCGCTGTCGGCAATGGCAGAGCCCGAGATGCCAGCAAAGAACACGCTTGTCAGGATATTCACATGCCCCAACCCACCGCGAAGCCGACCCACGATGGACATCGCAAAATCGATCAGGCTGCGCGTCACCCCCGCTCGGCTCATGATTTCGGCAGTGAGAATGAACAAAGGCATTGCCATGAAGGCAAAGACGTCAAGTTGGGCAAAAATACGTTGTGGCAGGATCGAGAGAAACTGTGTTTTGTCGACAGCCACAAAGGTCAGGACGGACACCGCCCCCATCAGATAGGCAAAGGCCGTGCCGCTGATCAGGAGCACGATAAAGATTATGGGAATCAACCACATGTCACACCGCCGTACGCACGAGGCGCCCATTGAAATCCGTCTCTGCTACAAGATCGGGGGGATGCGTTACGATAGACTGCAGATCCACCTTGGAGGGGGCAAGAGTGTCCATGTTGGCAATGGGGCGGGCTGTTTCGGCGGAGCGGTTGAACAGGAGCTCAAGCGCCTTTGCGGCCGCCAGCAATCCGTCATCGCCGCGCGCAGGCCCCAAAATCTGAAGACCAAAGGGCATGCCGGCGGCATCGCGTCCACAAGGCAGCGTGATCGAAGGCCCGCCCGCCAGCGATCCACGATAACACAACGCCAGCCAACGGTAGTAGATATCCATCAACTGACCATCAATTTCATGGGCGTGAGACTGGGTCCAGGGATACGGCGACACTGGTGAAGTTGGCAGGACAATCACATCAAAACCAGTCATCAGCTTGTTGAACTTTCGCAGAATTCGGGTCTGTTCGGCATGCGCCCAGCCCCTGTCAGCCAGGGACATGGCCTGCCCCAATGCAACGTTGTCTTTGATGTGATCGCCAAAACTGTCCGGGTTTTCCTGAATCGCTTCGCCAAATGCGACGCCAAAACTTTCAGCGCGAAGAATATCGAAACAGCGGTCCATATCCCCCAGATCGAGGTCTGCCGCGCGACATTCTTGAACGTGAGGTCGCAGAATATCCAGACGGTCGCGGAAGGTCTCGCGAATGCCCTGATCTACAGGTGCACCACCAAAGTCTTCGCTGAAGCCAACCCGCAGGTCCTTCAAGTCAATGGATGGCAGCTCTGCGAAACGGCCAGAGACAGAGGGAGCAGAAAGCGGGTCGTCAGGGTCATAGCCCTGACATACGTCCAGCATAAGCGTCAGGTCATCAACAGTGCGCGCCATTGGCCCAAGCACGGAAATGCCCGACCAGCCCAGAGGCCGGTTGGGGTGTGCGATCACATCGACTGAGGGACGATACCCGACGACACCGCAAAGTGCTGCGGGCATCCGAAGGGATCCGCCTGTGTCAGAACCGGTGCACAGTGGCAGAAGATTCGCCGCCAGCGCCGCAGCGGAGCCACCAGATGATCCACCTGCAATCAGATTGGCATCAAACGGATTGCCCGTCGCACCCCAAACCGGATTGCGGCTGTTTCCTCCGGCGCCCATTTCAGGAACATTTGTCTTGGCAAGTATGATTGCTCCGGCCGCGCGCAAACGACCAACCATTGGCAAATCCTCGTCGGGTACATAACCACGCGCCCGGATGCTGCCATGCGTTGTCTGCAGGCCTTTGGTGTTCTGTAAGTCTTTGACGCCAATCGGTAATCCATCAAGGGTTCCCATCGGACATCCGGCCTCCCAGCGAATCGTCGCGGCGGCAGCACACGCTATGGCACTTTCGATATCCGTAGCATTCAAAGCGTTAATCTTGGAATTGAAGCGGGCGATGTGTTCAAGACAGGCCGCCAAATACTCACTAGGTGTCAAAGTTCGGGCCTTAAAGGCTGCAAGGACTTCACAAGCCGATAGTCCGGCCAGAGCCAACCCGCTCAAAGGGTCCTACCAACAATCATCATTATCCGAACAAACACCCAAGTCCTCCCAAACTACGTGTTTGGTTAAGGTAATGAATGATTCTTGTAAAAAATAGTGAATTTCACGCCAATTATATTAACCAAAAGGAATGGTTGCGGCATCTCCGGTTGTTTGTTGCAGGCATTTCAGGAACAACGATAGCGTAGCATTTTGCGCGATCTGATCTTTGCGCCAAAAACAGCGTGCCTCTGACAATAAATCATGCGTATCAAGCGGCAGAGTTACAGTTTCACCACGCGCGGCCTGTTCCTTGGCCAACTGCTGCGGCAGAAAGCCAAGCGCAGGCATCGTCCGCAAGAGTTCAAGGTTCAGGGCCAGTGACAAAGACGCAATTGTATTGGTTGGCGGGGGCAGCTTATTTGCGGCAAAAAGTGCGTCTACGGCCTGGCGCGCAACCGAGTTTGGTTGCGGCAATATCCAAGGATAGCTGGCGACATCGGACCACATCACATCGCTGGCCTGCGCAAGCGGATGATTTCGCCCGGCGACAACGACTACAGGTTCGGAGCTCAAAGCCATCTGATCGATCCCGGCCAATTCCCGCGGCTGCCAAATCCTAGCAATCACCACGTCTAAGGCCCCCGCCTCGAGTTGCGGCAAAAGTTCAACAAAATGCCCTTCGGATACAGATACATTGGCTTGCGGGGTGCTGCGCTTGAACAATGCAATGGTGCCGGGCAACAAGGTGGATGCCACCGAGCTGACAACGCCGATAGCGACAGACCCCGATACTCCACTTGTCATTGCCTCAATGTCAAAAGCTGCGCGATCAAGTTGACTAAGCGCCTGCCGCGCATGATCTGCAAGACACACACCTATAGGGGTCAGGTAAAGCCTGTTTCGGTCTCGCGTAACAACAGGCGCACCAACGATCTTTTCCAGCTCCGCAATTTGTTTTGAGACGGCCGGTTGCGTCACTCCGATCGCTTCGGACACACGTGCGATCAATTTCAGATCCGAGAGCGCCACAAGTGCGCGCAAGTGGCGAAGTGTGATGCTTTGCTTAAAGCCTTTTCCAAACACGTGATGCACCCCTTCGCAAAGCCAGCTCGATTTTGGCAGTTCGCTCTAAGATGCAAGCAAAGCCATCTTCTCACCAGAGGTTTATCGGATCGCCTGGGTTTTCTTGTCCGTTTCTTCGGCCAACAGATTGGCCCGAAAGGCGTCGCCGAGGTGCCAGATGTGCTCGCCCAGATGCGAGACGGCAAAACTGAATACCTTAGGACTTGATATTTTGCCTCACCTCAAACCGCGACAACCTCCAAGCGCGATACGTGATGAACCCTCCGTTTCGGGGCAAGGCAAGCTGCGAGGCTGACAAGAATTATGTACGCAATGTACAAGATCCTTTGCACCAAGAGGCCGTGACCTTGAACACCCTCACAGGGTGGAGCATGCGCTTTATCGGGCCCAACATCATACACCCGGTTCTGCGCGGTTACTGGTAACTTTGGCTCCAATGCGTTAAATCGCCCGCACATCAGCGCATTGGAGAGCCTATGTTTGTCGCCACCCTTTTGACCTCCCCCGAACGTCCCCAACTCGACCCTGCGTTGGTCGAATCCTTGCGCAATGCTTGGGGTGGCGGGGACGCGGTTTGGTTGTCACCTGATGAGGCGGCAGAATTTTCCCTGCCTGCGATTCCCGAAAACCGTTGGGATGTCTGGGCAGACGTTCAGGCGCTGGGCGTAGACCTGATCGTTCAACCGCTTGCAGGGCGGCGCAAAAAGATGCTGCTCGCGGATATGGACAGCACCATGATCCAACAAGAGTGTATTGATGAACTGGCCGATGAAGCTGGTGTTGGGGCTCGTGTCAAAGACATCACAGCGCGGGCCATGAACGGCGAACTGGACTTTGATGGCGCGCTGCGCGAACGGGTCGGTCTGCTCAAAGGGTTGCCTGAAGCCGTGATTGAAAAGGTGTTGGCAGAACGTATTACATACATGCCGGGCGGGGCCGTATTATTGGCGACCATGAAGGCCGACGGCGGGCATGCCGCTTTGGTCTCTGGCGGCTTTACTGCATTCACCACATCTGTAGCCGCCCATCTGGGTTTTAATGAAAACCGTGCGAACACTTTGGTGGTTGAGGACGGGACCCTTACGGGTGAAGTCGGGATGCCGATCCTTGGCAAACAGGCAAAAATCGACGCCCTCGAGCAGATCGCCGCAGGTTTGGGATTGGCAGACGCCGATGTGATCGCCGTAGGGGACGGCGCCAATGACTTAGGGATGTTGCACCGCGCAGGCACAGGCGTTGCCTTGCACGCCAAACCCTCAGTGGCCGCCGAATGCGACGTGCGCATTACATTTGGGGACTTAACCGCACTGCTTTACCTTCAAGGGTACAGCCGCGCTGACTTCGCAAAAACGGCGCAGCCTTTGTTGACGGAGGGGATACCGTGAGCATCTCCAGAATCGTGCCGCCAAAAGGAGTTGTCGACATCAGGGCAGCCAACCCAGTGGCCGGATATTCCGTCATCCGCGCAGACAATATGGGCGCAGCGCTCGAAATCGCCCTTCGTTGAACTGGGCTAACCTATAAGCTTCACAAAAGCTGCGGCGCGGCCCTGAGCGTGCCAGTACGCGCGCCACGCCAGTTGCTAATCGGAGTATTCAGGTATTTCATCGTCTCGGGATGCTCCGCATCCAACACGCCCAACTTCACCAAAATCGCAGCAATCGCACATTCGCTGGCGCGCGTGGCACCGTCCATGATCTTGAGGGCGACGCCCAGTTTCTTTTCCGGAATGATCGCGATGAAAAACGCCTCGGCACCTGTTTTGACGGCAACTTTACCGCCCATCGCCCGCATCAGGTTGGTGCATGCGCGCCCTTCGCCCGCCACAAGTTCAGGATGCAACATCATCGCTGAACGCAGTCGTTCGTGCGCGCTGCCGTCCGGTGCTGCAGCAAAACGGGCCATTGCGCGGGCCATTCCGTTCAAAGTCGAAGCATGATTGGGCGCCGAACAGCCATCAATCCCGAACCCCGGCGAGGTCTCTTGGGTCAGCTCCTCATGCGCCTCAAGGCAGGCTTTCTGCACAGGATGGTCAAGGTCGATGTACTCTGGCCCCGCGCCCAAGTGCTTGGCGAGGGTCAGGAAGCCCGCGTGCTTGCCAGAACAGTTGTTGTGATACTGGCAGGGGCTTTGATCCGTCTTGATCAAAGCATTTCGGGCGGGTTCGTCCGCAGGCGTTTGAGGGCCACAGCGAAACGCGTCGTCGGTCAACTCAAGCTGCTCCAACCACCTGCCAACCCGCTTAGTGTGAATATCGGCCCCCTGGTGCGATGCACAGGCAAGCGCCAACTGCTCGGTCGTCAGGTTGAATGCATCCGCCGCCCCCGACTGGATCAAGGGCAAGGCTTGGATCATTTTCGAGGAGGAGCGCGGGAGCACAACAGCGTTCGGATCACCCCAAGCATGGGTGATTTGCCCCGTCTCGTCACACACGACAGCATGCCCGAAATGCACACTTTCAAGGAACGGACCCCGCCAAACTTCTGCCAAAGGTACGGAATGCGTCATTTTTCACCTCACAACTTGGCGAAAACCTGCCAATCAGGCTTTCGCACGTCGCACTAATTGCGCTAATGTGCCACTTGTCGAGAAGAATAGCGGTGCTGACAAGAGAGGGATCAAAAATGATCTCCGCATTAGCGCTGACACGTTGAGGTTAAGGACAGTCTGGAGGCTGGGTAGATGGGATTTAAAACAGTTTTTGCTGGAGCAATTGCGGGTGCAGCGCTGATTGCAACCGGCGCTTTGGCGCAAGAGCAAAGTTCGAACCGCGTCGCGGCTAAAACGGACTGGAGCGTCTTTGTTGATGACAACCCCACCGAGTGCTGGAGCGTATCGACACCGAAAGAGACCGTAAACACCAAAGACGGGCGGGTTGTTGCCGTAACACGGGGCCAGATCTTGCTTATGGTGTTTTACCGCCCGAGCGCGGATGCCAAAGGCCAAGTCGCCTTTACAGGCGGATATCCTTTCGCTAGCGGCAGCACGGTTAACGTCAACATCAGCGGCAACGAATTCGATTTGATCGCCGATGGTGAATGGGCATGGCCTGCAATTGGCGACGATGCCAAAATTGTTGCCGCCATGAAGCGCGGCGCGTCTGCGATCGTGTCCGCCCGTTCAAGCCGTGGCACTCTGACCAAAGATACGTTTTCGCTGCTAGGCTTCACGGCTGCAGTGGATGACGCTGCCAAACGCTGCGGCGGGTAACCCCCACCGTTGGATTGGGTCAAAATCATACACATCCTATGTGTCATGGGGTGGATGACGAGCATTTTTGCCGTCCCCCGCGCCCTGATCTATTGGAAACGCGAGTTCGCCCGCCTCAATGAGGACGGGCCAACCGGCGATCTGACCTTTCGCTTGTACCGATTTTCAACCGGCCTCGGGATTGTCGCTGTGGCCACAGGATTGGTGCTGGGCTGGCATTGGGACTTTCAAACGTGGGTCTGGGTCAAGCTGGTCCTCGTCGCCCTCTTGGCGGCCCATTACACGATGACGGGCCGTATGGTCGCCCGCGCCCGCAAGGGTGTCTTCAAGGAATCTGATCGCTATTTACGCATCTTCAACGAGATTAGCGTCTTTGGGGTTATCGGCATCCTGTGGGTTGTGGTCACCAAACCCTTTTAATTTCGGGTCCAGACCCGATATAGGGTCCGAAACTGTCATCTAAGGAATCGACCCATGGCCGCTGCGCCCATCACGCAAGACGTAATGACCATCCCGCGCAAACTGCCGGAAGGTCCGACCAACCTGATTGGGTTGACACGCGACGGCTTGCGCAGCGCTTTGATTGCCAAAGGCACACCTGAAAAACAGGCCAAGATGCGCGCAGGTCAAATTTGGCAGTGGATGTATCAATGGGGTGTGCGTGATTTTGACGGGATGACGAACCTGTCCAAAGCCTTTCGCGCCCAATTGGCCGCAGACTTCGTGATCGAGATCCCCGAAGTCGTCAGCAAGCAAGTTTCCAAGGACGGCACCCGCAAATATCTGGTCCGTATCGCAGGCGGGCACGAAGTCGAGGTGGTCTATATCCCCGAAGAGGGGCGCGGCACCTTGTGTATTTCCTCGCAAGTCGGCTGCACTTTGACCTGCTCCTTTTGCCACACAGGCACTCAAAAGCTGGTGCGCAATCTGACGGCTGGCGAAATTGTGGGGCAAATCATGCTGGCGCGCGACGATTTGGGCGAATGGCCTGAACAAGGCGCCCCGAATGTCGAGGCGCGCCTGTTGTCCAACATCGTTTTGATGGGCATGGGCGAACCACTTTATAACTTTGAGAACGTACGCGATGCGATGAAAATCGCGATGGACCCAGAGGGTATCCAGTTGTCGCGCCGCCGCATTACCCTGTCCACCTCAGGCGTTGTTCCGGAGATTGCGCGCACGGCCGAAGAAATCGGGTGCCTTTTGGCCGTGTCCTTCCACGCCACCACCGACGAAGTCCGTGACTCGCTGGTGCCCATCAACAAGCGCTGGAACATAGAGACGCTCTTGGACGCCTTGCGCGCCTACCCTCGGGTCAGCAATTCCGAACGGATCACGTTTGAATACGTGATGCTCGACGGTGTGAACGACAGCAAAGAAGACGCGCACCGTTTGGTGAAACTGATCGAAGGCATCCCCGCAAAGGTCAATCTGATCCCGTTCAACGAATGGCCGGGTGCGCCGTACAAGCGATCTTCGGGAAACCGTATTCACGCATTTGCCGACATTATCCACGCAGCCGGCTATTCCAGCCCGATCCGCCGTCCGCGCGGTGAGGACATTCTGGCCGCCTGTGGGCAATTGAAATCCGCGACGGAACGCGCGCGCAAATCGCGCAAACAAATCGACGCCGAAGCGGGTTTGTAACCTGCTCCGGCGCGTATTGCCGTCACCAGTTAGCTAAAAATGAAGTCGGCGTTGGACAATTCGCTCACATCCGTGCGCAGGAACACGATGTCGATCCAGTTGCTGTATTCCAAGTGGGTGGAATTGCCGACTTGCGTGAGTGTGAACTGATTGATGTCCGAGAACGAAAAAGCGGACATATCAACCAAATCTTCGCCGTCGCTGAAGTCGGTGATCACATCCTGCTCGTAAGAGTCATAGGATGTGAACACAAAGACATCTGCGCCAGAGCCACCTGCCAAACGGTCAGCGCCGTCGCCGCCCGAAAGGGTGTCGTCCCCGCTGCTGCCCCGCAACGTATCGTTGCCGTAGTCACCAAAGAGCAGGTCATTGTCTTTTGCGCCGTTCACAAGGTCATCGCCGCGGCCACCGTGCATGGTGTCGTCGCCAGCCCCACCGTACATTTTGTCGTTATCGTCCGCGGTGCCGCCATAAATCGCGTCACTGACATCGCCGTACATTTCGTCTTCGCCAGCGCGGCCCAGCAAACGGTCCCCGCCTGCCCCACCGGTTATTGTGTCGTCACCGTTCCCGCCGTTCAACGTATCGTTGCCTTGCCGACCAAGGATTTCATCGTCCCCGTTGTACGCCTGAATACGGGTATCCACATTGGTCCCAACGATCACATCGTTTGAAATCGTCGTTGTCGCTTTGATCGTGACAATGTCATTTTCATCAACCGAAACAGTCCATCCATCAAAGGAATCAGCCCCACCATAGATGTCTTCCATGGCTTGAACGTCAAATGTGCCAAGCGCTGACACATAGGGGTATTCAATGTTGTAGGTCATGACAGTGTTGGTCTGGTTGTCGACGGCTCCATTCAGCTGGAAATCACCTTCAAACGTGTGTTGCAGCCCCATCGCGTGACCCAGTTCGTGCAGGTTCACCTGATATCCATACTGACCAGCGGCCTGCGTTGAATAGGCATTCACGAAATATCCGGTCCCAACGGATGACTCATGGGCTGACGACACGTTGGCCCATCCTCCGGCACCGGTCACATCGGCCCCCATCACGTTGATCATGCCCTCGCCTTCGACTTCTACGAATTTGACACCTGACACGGCTTCATATTGATCCATAACAAGACGCAACTGGGCACGGTTCGCTTCAGAAAAAGACCAGTATCCGTCGGCGGAGTAGGGGTCATACTCCGCAAGCGTCGGGAGGTTTTCCGTTTCGATAAAGCTGTAAGTGACAACGACTTGCGTCCCCACATCGACCTGCCCGTTCCAGCGCAAATGATCCTGACCTGCGTTCTGATAGTAAAGCAAAGCCGTGTAATCATCGACGATCACAGCCGCGGAATCACCCCCTCCGGCATCTCCGCCATTTGCGTCCGTGTGATCATGGTCATGATCGTCGTCGTGGTCGTGTGTTCCGTCTTGGTCCAATGCAGCAGCCATAAATTCCATCCCAACTCAATTCGATTTGAGCCTACCTTCACATCGAATTGAGGCCAAGTTTGGTTGGATTGCCTGTCCTTTTTTGAAACAATCAAATTCGAATTTGTGAACAATTACAGACAGTTAATTGCGCCCCAAATGAGAACAATTCCGCCTATTGATGTCACATTGTTTTTAAATTGCCCCGTAATCGCCCCGATTTGGGACCTTTAATGCCATGTAGCCAGACAAAAGTGAGTCGTAGAAACACACCAGGGAATGGAACAAACCAATGAGCATATTCGTCAATCAAGACCCCTTCGTCGCCGCACAAATTGTAGATTTGGTCGTCAAAGAGCGCGCCAAAGCATTGTCCAAGCGCGAATGGAAGCACCGGATCGCCGGATACGGATACAGCATCCGCGAAACAGCTGAAGGCGACATGATCGAGACACTGCCACACCGCGTCGCAGTCTGCGCTTTGCCAGCCGAATTGGCCGCCTAAGCACTGTCCAAGCGACTGTTCCCGATCGCAGCGATGTGGCGTGTGACCCAAATCAGGTCACCGCGCCACCCCGCAGGCGAAAAGTGGATCAGCGCCCAGGAACTTTGTCGCGGCGTGCGGCGGGTTCCCAGTTCTCGATCAGGTCCATAGCCTCTTGGGCTGTGTCCACAAAGCGGAACAGATCCAGGTCTTCGGCCGAAATGGTTCCCGCGTCTGCAAGCACATCCCAGTTGATGATGCCGTCCCAGAATGCTTTTCCAAACAGCAAAAACGGCACGCGCTGCATGCGACCTGTTTGAATCAGCGTCAGAGCCTCAAACAGCTCATCCAAGGTGCCAAACCCCCCTGGAAACACTGTGATCGCCCGCGCCCGCATCAAAAAGTGCATCTTGCGGATCGCAAAGTAGTGAAAGTTGAAACACAGGTCAGGGGTCACGTATTCGTTCGGCGCTTGCTCAAACGGCAAGACGATGTTCAGCCCGATTGACGCACCACCCGCATCCACAGCACCACGGTTGCCTGCTTCCATAACGCCCGGTCCGCCACCTGTGACGATAACGTTTTCCTTGCCGTTGCTCTCCATAGACTTCAGCGTCATCAAGCGGGCAAATTCGCGGGCTTCATCATAGAACACGGACAAATCCGCCAATGTCTTGGTGCGCGCGCTGTCTTTTTTGGCGGGCTCGGGGATGCGGGCCCCACCGAACATCACAATCGTGCTCTCGATCCCTTGTTCGTCCAGCATCAGTTCGGGCTTCAACAATTCCAACTGCAAGCGAACAGGACGCAGTTCATCACGGCACATGAATTCATCATCTGAAAACGCCAGCTTATAGGCAGGCGCGCGCGTTTGTGGCGTTGATGGCGCTCCTTTGGCAGCTTCACGGTCTGTGTAGGCGTCGCGGAAGGGTTTGTCGCGGTGGTCTTTCATGTGGATCATCCTTTGTCTGTTGCCTCAGAGGTAACTTGCCGCAGCCTCCTTGCCCAGATGTGATTGCACGATGCCCTTGTTTGTTGTCTAAGCGCCGCAACACATTTCGGGAGAGAGACCATGTCTAACGCACAGCTTGAAACAGCAATCGAAGCCGCATGGGAGGCCCGTGATACGATCACGCCGGCCACAACAGGCGAAACGCGTGATGCGATCATGGAAACGCTGAACGCGCTGGATGGTGGCGGTTTACGCGTGGCCGAGCGCCGCGAGAACGGCGACTGGCATGTAAACCAGTGGGCCAAAAAGGCCGTGTTGTTGGGTTTCCGCCTGAAAGACATGGAAATGCAATCCGGCGGCCCGCAGGGTGTCAGCTGGTATGACAAAGTCGACAGCAAGTTTTTGGGCTGGGGCGAAAACGAATGGGGCGCTGCAGGCTTTCGCGCAGTCCCGGGCGCCATTGCACGCAAATCCGCATATATCGCACCGGGTGTTGTGTTGATGCCGTCATTTGTGAACTTGGGCGCTTATGTCGATACAGGCACGATGGTGGACACATGGGCCTCTGTTGGGTCCTGCGCCCAAATCGGCAAAAACGTGCACTTGTCTGGGGGTGTCGGCATCGGTGGCGTTCTTGAGCCCATGCAAGCGGGTCCGACAATCATCGAAGACAACTGCTTTATCGGAGCCCGCTCCGAAGTTGTTGAAGGCGTTATCGTACGCGAAGGTTCTGTTTTGGGCATGGGCGTCTACATCGGCCAATCCACCAAAATCGTAGACCGCGAAACCGGCGAATTCACGTATGGTGAAGTGCCCGCAGGATCCGTTGTTGTGTCAGGCTCCTTGCCGTCCAAGAACGGCGTCAGCCTGTATTGCGCAGTTATCGTGAAGAAAGTGGACGCCCAAACGCGGTCCAAAACGTCTATCAACGAGTTGTTGCGTGACTGATACCCCCAAGAAAACAAAGAAACCCAGCCGCCAGCAGGTTTTTACCCTGCTGGTGGAAATAGGGCGTAAGGACGGTGATGGCTTGCCGCCCAAAGCAACTGGTGCGGCTTTGATGTGCTTTGCCAGCGGCATTGACGAAGGCGAAGCCGTTCGCGAAACCGTTGCAATCCTCAAGCAAGCCGACACGGCTCCGCTGGATGTCACGGGATACGGCACCTTGGCCGAACGCGAGGCCGAAGGGCACGAAATTGACGAAGAAGAACGCCAGTTGATGCAGCGCGCCCTTGATGAGAATTCGGTGATTGTCGCGCAAATGACTCCGTTTTTCGACTAGGAGGATTGGTGCAAGCCTAAGCTGCGCGCTGATCCACCAACATTACAGCTTCATAGGACCGTAAGACCGAAAATACAGGTTGCGCATGTTCCGGCAGGCTGTTGCGACTGGCATCTGCCAAGACACTCGCCCCAAGATCAACAGGCTTACGCCGCAGTCGTCCCACGTACAGGCTTTCAATGGATGACCCTGCCGCGTTAATTTCCTCATGTTCGGGCAGCAGCAACTGGGTGTACTGTACAATCGGCTCTGCCGCTTCATAAAACGCAGCGTATCCGTTCACCAGATGTCGTGCTGGCACCAAAACGGCTTCTTGCCCAAAGTTATATTCAACCTCGGACCCCCGAATGATCAGCCGTTGATCCGGTGCTGCAATAATATCTTGTTGCAGCCCAAAGTACGGAGCACGCAACCGGATGGGCCGGAAACTGCCCAGCGCAGGAACCGTGCGCGTCACTTGATGCAAAACGGGAACAACGCCCGAGCTTTGCGAGATCACAGTATCTCCCCGCATCAAACGCGACACCGGACGAAAACCATACGGGGTCGCGATAGGAGTATCACAGCTTAAAGTGGGGCTAGGGCCAATCGGCTCGATCTCGTCCGACACCGCTGCAAAAACGACATCTGTCGAAAAGTCGCGCGGCCCATGTCCCAGAATAACCTGCCTCAAATCATGCGCGGACAATGGCTTGGGGTCTGTGACGGTGACGGACTGGAATGTTGCCTCTTCGGGGCGTTCCAACGAGAATCGCCCCCACCCGGCAGGCGCGTCCCATGCATAGGTGATGCGGACAACATCTGTCCGCCCTGACCCTTTCCAGCTTTGGGCAGCATGTGCCACTTCGGATTGGTCGGTGTACACCATCGCGATGCCGCCGCCGGGAATCGCTTGGAGGCTAAATGCCCGCTCCCACGGGTGAGTTTTTTTAAAACCGAAAAGCACTTGCGGACGACCATTGGGCGACATCCGCGTTTCAACCATCAACGTGCCGCGCGGCATCACAGACTCTTCGTTCAGACTGACCTGCGCGACATCACAACGGTCAAGGCCAAGACCATTGACCGAAAACCGTCCCTCTTGATGATCAGTGATGCCAATCCAGGTCATGCAGTGTCAGGCAACCTTTTGGGCTTTGGCCAGCAGCGTGGCTTCGTAATGCTTGAGCACACGGCGGGCTGCGGGACTATATCCAAGACCCGTTTCAGGGTCTATTTCAGGGAAAAGAGTGCAAATCTCTTTGATGATTGCGGGTTCAAAGCTTTTGGTGGTTTGGGGGCCGGGCAGGAAGCTCTCTGTGGCCAATCCCTCGGAGTACACCACTTGGTGGCGGTCAAACATCACGTGAACATACGTCACGTCCCCTCCAACCTGCCGTGTTACGGAACGGTCGTTGACCAAGTCCTTGGCTGCCACCAGCACTTCTCGCTCTCCAAAAAGCAACTCCGCAAGGTTGTCTTTGATCAACACACGGTGCTCTGGAGAGACCCTGATCTCCCGATGGGTCCCGAACGTGTTGGCGCGAATGCAAATGGGCGCAAAATTGTCTTGGGCCGGGACAGTCCGCGAGCCGATCCAGCGTACCGGCTGCATGCCCTCATCCCGTGTCATGACCAGATCGCCCAACGCAAGGTTTTGCACCTCGCGTTCACCTTCCAGCGTGGAAATCATGGTCCCTTCCACAAAACACGGGATGGAATTGACGTTCACAAAACCGGTGTCTTCGTTTGTCCCGTTGTCGACCGTATACGTGAAATTGAACTCTTCGGTATCCCCATCGCCAACGATGTTGATCGTGCCATCCGCGTTCAGCATGATGGTCTGGCCAGTGTTCAACGTAACCGGAACCCCGGCTGTTACCGCCTGCCCGTTTAAATGGGTGATGGTCAGCGTACCACCACCCCCGTTGATATCGTTCGCCAAGACATCCAGATCAACAGATCCGTTCGGATACAAATCAGTGGAATCTGTTTGTGCGATGACTTCGGTTTGCACCGAATCCGCCGCAATCAGCAGGTTTGAATCATATTGACTGTCCGTCACATCCGCGATGGCAATCCGGATGGAGTTCACCACTCCGGAGTTCACAGGAATGGTCAGTGTCATGGTGACCGTAAAGCCATCCATTTCTGTGTTGTAGTCGTCGATAGTGTTATTGACGTACAGGTTTTCGTTGTTGCCGCTGTTAATGTTGCCCGGGTCGGTTTCGCCGTTGCCAACAGACATTGGAACCAATGTTCCGTTGATCCAGACGCCTACGAAATCCTGATACAAAGAATCTTGGTATTCAGGGTATTCCTCGGAGGAAAAGACGAACTGCATCGTCATCAAGTCACCGGTCGGAATGAAATCGACGTCGAGGAATGCTGCATCATACGTCCGTGCGCCCGCGGCCGTATTGAATTGCGCGAAGTTGTTGATACCTGAGGTATTGGTCGTCGTGTTTGTGGACTGGTTGGCTTGACCATTGGAGTTGGTAAAGTCATCTGCGTCACCTGTGGACAGGATGATGCCACTGTCACCCGGTGTCACGCCCGGTGAAACGCTGTCTCCGTTCGAGTAAATTCCGGATGAGTCATTGTCGCCGTAAAACGTTGCACCCGTAACGGTCGCGCCATCCCCAAAGATGTTCTGCGCCATCTGCGTTGCAGTCGCGTTTGTGTTAATCGGAAGTTCCGATGCTGCTACCATGTCTCTGCCTCACCCAAGTTTTGAGACAGAACAGCCAACAGCCCACAGGTTTTCCTGTGTTTTTACACGTACATCGTTGGTACGAAGGACCGCTCATTGACGATCTTACTGCTCGGTGCCCTGCCTCGGGTCATTTATTAATGAATGATTAACACGTAAGCCGAGCAATTGGGAATCATTTTGATGAAAGAGCCCCTTGGCATCGCGCCATTTTCGCCACATTCCTAGGAGACCCAATGAACAGGAGCCATTATGTCAGGTATTGATCCCGCCCAACTCACCGCAGAATTGGTGAAGTGCCCGTCTGTCACCCCAGCCGATGCAGGCGCTTTGGACATTCTAGCGACCCTTCTGGGAGAGGCGGGTTTTGAGTTGGCGTGGGCTGATCGCGGTGGCATTCGCAATCTTTTCGCCCGTTGGGGCAACAAGGGGCACCCGCGGACCTTTGGCTTTAACGGCCACACAGATGTTGTGCCTATCGGGGATGAGGCGGATTGGACAATGCCTCCTTTTGGCGCCCGGATCAAAGACGGTGTGATGTATGGCCGTGGCACAACCGACATGAAGTCAGGCGTTGCAGCCTTTGCCGCCGCTGCTGTTGATTTTGTCAAAGACACACCGCCCGATGGTGCGGTCATCCTCACAATCACGGGCGACGAGGAAGGAGACGCGATCGACGGGACCACCGCATTGCTCGAACATATGGACAAAACCGGTGAACAGATGAGCGTGTGCCTTGTCGGCGAACCCACCTGCCCCAACCAGATGGGGGAAATGATCAAGATCGGGCGCCGTGGCTCCCTCACTGCCTTTTTCACCGTCACTGGCAAGCAAGGGCATTCCGCCTATCCGCACCGCGCAAACAACCCGTTGCCGGCAATGGCACGCCTGATGGACCGCCTTGCCAGCCATGAGCTGGACCAAGGCACCGACCATTTCGATGCCTCGACCCTCGCCATCGTCACAATCGATACAGGCAATCCAGCCACCAATGTGATTCCCGCGCAAGCTGCTGCAACTGTGAACATTCGCTTCAACGACAAACACTCTGGCGACAGCCTCACGGCTTGGTTGCAATCCCAAGTCGATGCCGTGGCCAGCGACTACAACATTCAAATCGACATGCGCGTGAAGGTTTCAGGTGAAAGTTTCATCACGCCGCCGGGCGCATTGTCAGACTTGGTCAGTGCTGCCGTTCAGGCCGAGACAAACATCGTTCCGGAGTTGAGCACAACGGGCGGCACTTCTGATGCGCGCTTTGTCAAAGCCCATTGTCCTGTTGTTGAGTTCGGTTTGGTTGGACTGTCCATGCATCAGGTAGACGAGCATGTTGAGGTGGCCCATATTCACCAACTCAAGTCGATCTACACGCGCATCCTCAGAGACTATTTTGCATGAGCGTTTCTGTTGCCCCCACGACAGATATTGCCACGTGCCTCGCCTTGCGCCGCGTTGTTTTTATCGAGGAACAGAGCGTCCCCGAAGTTGAGGAAGTTGACGGCCTTGATGGTGAAGCGCTGCATATACTTGCTGTCGCGGATGGGCGTGCCGTGGGGTGTGCCCGCATTTTGCTCAAGGCAAACACTGCCAAGATCGGGCGCGTGTGCGTGTTGCAAGACATGCGCGGCGCTGGCCTTGGGGCGCAAATCATTGCGGGCTGTTTGGACGCTGCAAAAACGCAGCTGGGCGCGCAAAAGGCCTTTTTAGGCTCACAAACCCACGCAATCGGGTTTTATGAAAAGCTCGGCTTTCACGCGTTTGGCCCTGAATACGACGATGCAGGCATTCCCCACCGCGACATGGAGATTACCCTGTGATCCGCCAGACTTTGGTCGTGATGGTCAAGGAGCCGCGCGCGGGTCGCGTCAAAACCCGCCTTGGTCGGGACATCGGGATGACAACGGCCGCATGGTGGTTTCGTCATCAAGTCAAACGCCTGTTGCGTCGCATCCAAGACCCGCGTTGGGATGTCGTTCTGGCTGTCTCACCTGACCGCGATGGCATAACCAGCTCTGTTTGGCCCGCCCATTTTCGGCGCATGCCTCAAGGGCAGGGTGACCTCGGGGACCGCATGGCCAAAGCTTTGCGATACAATGCCCCCGGTCCAGTGTGTGTGATTGGTGCGGATATTCCTGATGTGGGTCGACAGAACATTGCCAAAGCCTTTGAGCAGTTGGGGTCGCATGACGCTGTGTTTGGTCCGGCACCGGACGGGGGCTATTGGCTGGTTGGCCTGAAACACACGAACCCTTTGCCCGGTCACATTTTCCAGGATGTACGGTGGTCGACTCAACATGCACTTATGGACACCAAAGCCTCTCTCAAAGGCTTGCGGATCGCGCATTGCGACACTCTGCGTGATGTGGACACGGTGCACGATTTACCCATGACGCCGCGACAGGGCCGTGATAGCTGACGTGGCATGACACGCATCCCCACAAAGCCCGAGATCCTTGACTGGATCGCCGCCAATCCAACGCTCACCTCCAAACGCGACATTTCCAAAGCGTTCGGGATCAAAGGTGCTGCGCGCATTGATCTGAAACGCCTGCTCAAAGAGCTGGAAAGCGAAGGTCATCTGGAGAAGCGCAAAAAGACCTATGGCGACCCTGATCGCTTGCCGCCCGTCAGCGTTTTGCTGGTCACGGGGCCCGACAACAACGGTGACTTGTTCGCAAAGCCGATGGAATGGCACGGCGAGGGCAATGAACCATCTGTTTTGGTCATCACGCGCGCGTCTGACCCCGCTTTGGGCGAAGGGGATCGCATTCTGGCGCGCCTCAGCGAAGTCAAAGACGAAAAGCATGCCTATGAGGGTCGATTGATCCGCCGTATCGGCACCAATCCACAGCGCGTTCTGGGTGTTTACCGCGTCCGTTCAGAGGGGGGACGCATCACCCCTATCGACAAGGGTCAAGGTCAGGAATGGATCGTTGTCGCAGGCGCCAGCAACGGTGCCAAAGACGGGGAGTTGGTTGAAGCAGAGCAAGCCGGACCAAAAGGGCGCATGGGGCTGCCGTTGGCACGGATTGTGGAACGTTTGGGCGATCCAAGCGCGCCAAAAGCTGTTTCCCTGATCGCGATCCACCAACACGCAATCCCTGACACCTTTCCCGACGAGGTCGTCGCCGAAGCCGACGCACACCAACCCATGGGGCTTGAGGGTCGTGTGGATTTACGCGACATGCCATTGGTCACGATCGACCCATGGGATGCGCGCGACCACGATGATGCCTGTTTCGCCGAAGCCGACACCAACCCCGAGAACGCAGGGGGTCACATCCTTTGGGTCGCGATTGCAGACGTGGCAGCCTACGTAACGCCAGGGTCTGAACTTGACCGCGAAGCGCGCAAACGCGGGAACTCCACCTACTTCCCCGATCGCGTGGTGCCGATGTTGCCGGATCGCTTGTCAGGTGATTTGTGCTCGTTGCACGAAGGGGTCCCACGTGCCTGTATCGCCGTTAAAATGATCCTCGATGCTCATGGTCAAAAAATCGCGCATGAATTTGTGCGCGGCCTCATGCGCTCCCCCGCCTCCTTGAATTATGAAGAGGTCCAAGACGCCATCGACGGCACCCCGAACGAGCGCACGAGCCCTTTGTTAGAGCCTGTTTTGCAGCCCCTCTATGCCGCCTACGCAGCTTTGCTCGAAGCGCGCCAGTTGCGCCAACCCCTTGAGTTGAACCTGCCAGAACGGCAAATTGTTTTGGGGGATGATGGCATCGTTCAGTCTGTCAATTTCAAGGACCGGCTGGACGCACACAAACTCATCGAAGAGTTTATGGTTCTGGCCAATGTCGCCGCTGCGGAAACCCTGATTGCCAAAAAAACGCCGCTGCTGTTCCGGGTGCACGAAGAGCCATCCACCGATAAGTTGAACGCGTTGCGTGAAACGGCGACCGCCGCCGGCTTGACGCTGGCCAAAGGGCAGGTTCTGAAAACCGCGCACTTGAACCGTTTGCTCAGTCAGGCCGCTGGCACCGATGATGAAGAGTTGATCAACATCACCACTCTACGCAGCATGACGCAGGCCTATTACGCACCGCACAATTTCGGCCACTTCGGATTGGCACTGCAAAGCTATGCGCATTTCACATCACCCATTCGCCGCTACGCAGACCTGATTGTGCACCGTGCATTGGTGGCAGCGCATGGGTGGGGCGATGACGGGTTGAAGCCTGCGGACATTGAGGACCTCGAAAAGACGGGAACGCATATTTCCGACACGGAACGCCGTTCGATGATGGCAGAGCGGGACACCACTGACCGCTACCTGGCCGCATTCTTGTCCGAGCGCGTAGGCGAAGAATTCACAGGCCGGATCAATGGCATCGCGAAGTTCGGAATGTTCGTGAAGCTCGACGGATCAGGTGCAGACGGGCTTGTGCCCATCCGCTCACTGGGGAATGAATTTTTCCATTTTGATCGCGACGCAGGCACCTTGGTTGGGGCCGACACGGGCGTCACCTATCAAATCGGGCAGCGCGTTACGGCGAAACTGACCGAAGCGGCACCGGAAACCGGTGGGGTTGCCTTGGAACTTTTGACCGTCGAAGGCGTTGACGTTCCACGCGGAAGCGGGCGCAGATCGCCTGCTGGACGCTCTCCCAAACGCAAAGCAAGCAACCACAAACGCAAGTCTGACAAACTGGGCCGCAAGGTGAAACGTACACGAAGTTAACCCAAAGCAGCGTGAACGCGGTCAACATAGCTGGACAATATGGCGTCTGAATGAACGCGTTGTTTGAGCAGTGTTTCGGTCGGCGTGCACCGCATGGCAAACAACATTGCACCAACGCTTGCGTCAGCGGCGGTAGGGTGATCACCAAACAAGAACGGTGTTTGGGTCAAGCGTACCGAGATGGCCTGAAGGTCCGGTTCGAGACGCGCCATGCGCTCTTTTGGGGTCAGGCGTCCCAGGCCTTGGGCTTTCGTGCCTTTCAGGAACGTTTTTCGGAGCCCGCTTGTGATGACACCGCGCAACAGTTTCGGGATCTGGGCGAAATAGGTATCCCGAATGATGGCCCATGTTTCCGGGTTTTCCCAACGATCTAACGCCTGATGAAAATACATGTGCTCTTCGGTCATGCGGATGAATGCACGCGCATTGCCTTTTTCCACAGCGGACAACCCCTGCTCCAGGTTAATGTCCTTCTCTTCAATGTATGTTCGAATGTTGTCGCTATCTCCTATCACGTGTTGCCCGACAACGATGGCTGGCAGTTTTCCTTTGGGGAACTTGCGCGGGTCGTTTGTCTCTTGCCGTTCCCAAGGGAGTTTGGACAGGTTCAGCAGATATTCTGCCTTGATGCAAAAAGGGCTGGCGCTGGGGCTGCCAAAGAATTCCGGGAACGTCACTAAGGTGATCATTTGTTTTTCCTTCGTTTGAGTTGCTCCAACTATAGCGGCCTATGCTGTCAATTATTGTCAGCATGTGATGTAATGGTGAAACCATGACACGCACACACAGACTTTTTCAAATGATGCAAAGCCTGCGCAGGATGCCACCACCTGCGACGGCTCAACAGCTTTCGGATGACCTTGGGGTCTCATTGCGCACGATCTACCGCGACATCGAGTCCCTGCGCGGTCTGGGAGCTGTGATCGATGGGGAAGCAGGTTTTGGCTATACTCTGATCGAAGACGCGGCCCTTCCGCCCCTTGGCTTTGACAATGAAGAGCTTGAGGCGCTTGTGTTGGGTCTACGCAACGTCGAGGTGGTTGGCGATAGCGCTTTGTCAAAGGCAGCATCATCTGCATTGGCAAAAATTCAGGCGCGGGTTCCGGCGCGACAAGCCCACCGCCTGAAGCACGCGGTTCTGGACGCCCGTCGATTCAGACGACCAGAGCCGACAGTCATTGACGTTGCAGCGTTGCGGCGCGCCACCTGGGATGAGCTTTGCGTCAGTTTTGACTACACCGACAAAAATGGCGCGCCGTCCCAACGGACCGTCAAGCCGCTCGGGATTGTCTACATGGATGACAGCAATGTCCTGCTGGCGTGGTGCCTCCTGCGGGAGGATTTTCGGGTCTTCCGGTTGGACCGCATGATTTCTCTGGACGTGACCACGGACAGCTTCCACCCTCAACGGGTGTCATTGTTGCGTTCGCACATTGCATTGATTCAGAGAGGCGACCCCGAACGAGCGAAGGACCGCACACCTGTACGGTGATCTCTTTGCAATCCGGCAATTGTTGCTAGATTGGAAACAAAAGTATTGAGGTGTTTCTATGCAGAATCGACAAATGATTGCGGCGCACTGTGTTCTCGCCCTTTTTTTGGGGATCACCGACGCCTCGGCCCAAGAGGTCTCATTGCGACCTGTTGACCGTGAAAGCGTGACCAGAACCTCATCGCAAACTCCCACCAAAATCCGTCCGGCTGCACGACCCAAAGTGCTCAACGCATCCCTTTCGGACAATAAAACGGCGGATGGCACCCGATTTGCCCAATGGGTTCCCGAATTTCGCGCCCGCGCTCAAGCGGCGGGCATCACTGGCAATACTTTGGACGCGGCATTTGCAGGCGTCACGTTTGATCCAAAAATTATCAAGCGCGATCGCAACCAATCAGAATTCACCAAAACTATTTGGGACTATCTGGACAGTGCAGCATCCGACATTCGCATCAGCAATGGCCAAGCCGCCTTGCGCAAACACAGTGCGACGCTGGACAAAATCGAAGCCATGTTTGGCGTTGAAAAAGAGGTGGTTGTCGCAATCTGGGGTCTGGAAAGTGCATACGGAACATTCCGCGGCGGCGAAGATGTGGTCCAATCCCTTGCGACGTTGGCCTTTGACGCGCGTCGCAGTGCGTTTTTTGAACAGCAGTTGATTGCGGCGCTCAAAATTTTGCAAAACGGCGATACGCGCCCACGGGATATGACCGGCAGCTGGGCGGGTGCGATGGGCCATACGCAGTTCATTCCTACCTCCTATCTCGACTACGCTGTAGACTTTACAGGAGATGGCAAGCGCGACATCTGGTCGGACGACCCGACAGATGCTTTAGCATCAACTGCGGCCTATCTGGCAAAGTTTGGCTGGCAAAAAGGGATGCCGTGGGGTGTCGAAGTGACCATACCCACCGGGTTCGATTATGCGCTGGCCAACCGGAAGATTACGAAACAACCGAGTGACTGGCGCAAACTGGGCGTGACCGGCATGCGTGGGAATGTCCGCGATTATGGCCCTGCCTCGGTTCTTCTGCCAACAGGTGGAAAAGGGGCGGCTTTTCTGGTGTTCCAGAACTTTGACGTGATTGAACGCTATAACACTGCCGATGCCTATATCATTGGCGTCGGGCATCTGAGTGATCGCATCAAAGGTGAGCCAGCCATCCAGACCCCATGGCCACGCGAAGACCGCGCCCTGACACTGAGCGAGCGCAAAGAGATGCAACGTGCATTGACCCGCAAAGGGTTCGACACCAAGGGAATTGATGGAAAGATTGGCCCGAAAACCATCGACGCTGTGCGCGGTTTTCAAGCCAGCTTGGGCATGCCCCAAGACGGGTACGCATCGCTCAATCTTCTCAAGCGATTGCGTTGATACTTTTAGGTTGGTGACATTCCGCGCAGGCGTTCGGACCGGCGACGCAGCAGTTCGACCACTGTAAGCAAAGCGATAGACACCACCACAAGAATCGTCGCAACCGCCAGAATGGTCGGGCTGATTTGCTCACGCAATCCAGTGAACATTTGCCAAGGCAGCGTCTTTTGACCCGCAGAACCTACAAACAGGACAACCACAACTTCGTCGAAGGACGTGATGAACGCGAACAGACCACCAGAGATAACGCCCGGCAAGATCAATGGCATCTGGATGCGAAAGAACGTGGTGACAGGGTCGGCACCCATGTTCGCAGCCGCCCGCGTCAATGACCGATCAAAACCCACAAGCGTCGCTGTCACTGTGATGATCACAAAAGGAATGCCTAAAACCGCGTGCGCAAGGACCACTTTCACGTAGCCGACAAAGTTTTTACCCATACCCAGCGTGTTCTCCATGAAATTCCCAAGGTCGGAATAGAAAAAGAACATGCCTGTCGCGGAAATGATCAAAGGAACAATCATCGGTGAGATCAGGATCGCCATGATCGTGCCTTTGAACGGCACGTGTGATTGCGACAGCCCGATGGCGGCGAGCGTGCCCAATGACACTGAAATGATCGTTGCGATAGGCGCAATGATCAGAGAGTTTTTCAGGCTGCGCTGCCACTCGTTGTTGGAAAAGAAGTCCTGATAGTGCTTCAGCGAATACGCATCCGGATCAAGCCGCAACATACCGGGCGTATAGGTAAAAAAGTCCTGCGCGTTGAAACTGAGCGGAATGATCACAAGGATCGGCGTGATCAAAAAGATAAAGATCAGCGCGCAGATCACGCGAAAAGCGTAGTACCAAATGCGTTGTGGTATCGTGGCGTATGGAGGCAGTCCCATGGTCTTTATCCCAATTTCACGTTGTCGATGCCGACGATGCGGTCGTAGGCCCAATACAGCGCCAGCACGACAATCAGCAGGATGGTACCCAGCGCCGCAGCCAGTCCCCAGTTAAGCGAGGACGAGATGTGATACGCGATCCGGTTCGAGATAAAGACACCCTTGGTCCCACCGACGATTTCAGGCGTGATATAGTAGCCAATCGACAGAATGAACACGAGGATCGACCCCGCCCCGATGCCCGGAACGGATTGAGGGAAATAAACCCGCCAAAATGCCGTCCAGTTTGTAGCACCAAGCGATTTGGCCGCCCTCAGATAACTGGGTTGAATGGTTTGCATGACCGAATACATCGGCAAGATCATGAACGGCAAAAGAATGTGCGTCATGGCGACGATAGTACCGAACTGGTTGTTGATCAGGATCAATCGCTCGGCGTCCGGCACGAGACCGATCCACACAAGGACTTCGTTGATCACGCCATTTTGTTGCAACATCACCTTCCATGCGGACGTCCGAACCAAAAGGGAGGTCCAGAAAGGCAACAACACCAAGATAAGCAGAAGATTTGCATTGCGCGCTGAGACATTGGCCAGCAGCCAGGCAATCGGGTAACCCAACGCGATACAGGATCCGGTGATCACCATCGACATGACCAAAGTGCGCCAGAACAGTTTGAGCAGGATTTGCTTCTCTTCGGGCTGCCACGCGAACCCTTCATGCGTTTTTTGCGCATCGACGGCATTCAGAAAGTAGCCGGATGTGTATAGGCCGGAGTGCGTTTGCAACGTTTTCCACGTCTCGATATCGCCCCACCCCTTGTGTATATCGATCAGTTTTTCTTTGAACGGTCCATCCGTCTCAGGATCAATTTTCTTCATCTTCCGACCCGATTGGCGGAACATCGAAGACATGCCAGTGCTTTCGTAATTCAGACGTGTGCCCAAACGCGTATGCTGCTTGGCCTCCACCGCAACAACCATGTCACGCACGAAGGCTGCATAGACTTCCTCGTCGGGCAATTCGCCTTTGCTCGCGTCCCAGCGGCCCAGTACGGCCACGGTTTCGGGCAGCGTATTGGCGACAATATCATTTTCGACAGATCGGAACAGCATTGAGCCAATCGGGAAAATAAAGGTCAAAAGAACAAAGATCAGCAACGGTGCGATCAGCATCAGCGCCCGCAATTTCTGGCGGCGCAATGCGCGAGCCAGACTGCGTTTGAGAGGCGTGCCATCGGCGGCCATCATGACGCCGTTGTCTGTGCTGTTTTCGGTTAGGGCGCTCATCTTTGGTCTCTCAATTAGAGGGTGGCAGGGGCACGAATGCCCCCGCCCATATCAGTCACTAGGACGGCTTATTTAGCCAACCAAGCCTGGAATTTCGCGTCGATATCGTCGCGGTAATCGGCCCAGAACTCGTAGTTATACAAGAATGTGTTCTTGGCGTTGTTCGGGTCTGTTGGCATGTGTGGCGCCATGTCGATGCCCAGATCTTTGTGCTTGCCGACCAGCGGTGCGGAAGACTTACGTGCAGGACCATAAGAGATGTACTGCGCTTGGTCTGCCAGACGCTGTGTGTCTGTGGCGAACATGATGTAGTCCAGTGCACGTGCTTGACGCTCTGGGCTCAGGCCAGTTGGGATGATCCAACCGTCAAGGTCAAATACTTGCGCGTCCCACAGCATCGCGATTGGCTGCTTTTGCTCTTCGATCGCTGCGAACAGACGGCCGTTGTATGTGGAGCCCATGACGACTTCGCCATCAGCCAAAAGCTGTGGAGTGTCGGCGCCTGCAGACCACCAGATGACGTCATCTTTGATGGTGTCCAGTTTGGCCAGCGCTTGGTTTTGGCCTTCTTCGGTGCCCAAAACGTCATAAACAGCTTCTTTTGCAACGCCGTCGCAAAGCAAAGCCCATTCCATGTTGTTGATTGGACGCTTCTCAAGAGCGCGCTTGCCAGGGTAGGCTTCTGTGTCGAATACAGCGCAAACGGTTGTTGGTGCTGTGTCGCCAACCAAGTCTGTGCGGTAACCGAAAGTCGTGGAATACACGATTTGCGGGATAAAGCAGTCGGACACCAACAGGTCGCCGAAGTCTTCAGACGCTTTCGTGCCGTCTGGCGCATCTGCCAACATCGTGTCCGGATCGATTTCCATCGCCAAACCTTCGTCGCACAAGCGGATCGCATCCGCTGCAACAACGTCAACCACGTCCCATGTCACGTTGCCCGCTTCGTTCATCGCGCGCAATTTCGCAACGGCTTCAGCAGAGCTGTCGTCGTTGATGATGTTTACGCCGGTGTTTGCGGAATAGGGGTCGTGATAGGCGCCTTTTTGGGAAGCAGTGTAAGCACCGCCCCAAGATACGATGGTCATTTCGTTGGCCATGTGGCCATCCGCTGATACCATGCCTGCCGCAACAGTCAGGGCCGTTGTGGCCAAAAGTGTTTTGGTGAGTTTCATGTGTAGTCTCCAAGTTTCGCCCGATTTTATCTTGAGGCCATTGTACGGGCTTGTGTTTGACCTCTAATTCATCGCGCTGGGGTCACCTGCGCGATCACTTTTACCGCTACGCGTCGAGCGCGCGGCAATCCTCTGCCATCCAGCCGATTTCGATTTGCTCACCCGGCTTCAAACGCACTTGATCAGGTGCGTTGCGTGTTTTGATAATGAATTCATCCGTACCAGCGACGCGCAACCGTGTGCGGAAAATATCACCCATGTAGACGAATTCCAGCACTTCTGCTTTCAACGTATGCGCACCCTCTTGCAGGCGGCTCGGGTCCATTTCAACACGTTCAGGACGGATTGAAACACGTGTCCGTTCGCCTGGTTTAGTGACATTGACCGGCTTGGCGTCGATCAAATCGCCGCCATCCAATTGAATCAATGCAACGCCATTGTTGATTTCCTTGACCACCCCTTCGAGCGTATTGTTCTCACCGATGAACTGCGCCACGAAGCTGTTTTCAGGCTCTTCATACAATTTGTCCGGCGGAGCCAACTGCTGGATACGACCATCATCAAACACAGCAACACGGTCTGACATCGTCAACGCTTCGGTTTGGTCATGCGTCACGTAAACAGTCGTGATGCCCAGTTGGTGGGCCAGATTGGTGATCTCGAACTGCAAGGTTTCGCGCAGTTGTTTGTCCAAGGCGCCAAGCGGCTCATCCATCAACACAAGCTCGGGTTCAAACACCAAAGCCCGCGACAAGGCGATCCGTTGCTGTTGGCCACCGGACAGCTGCGAGGGGCGACGCCCTGCAAAATCCTGCATCTGGACCATGCCCAGCGCGCGCATGACTTTTTCTTCACGCTCGGACTTGCCAATCTTGCGCACTTCCAAGGGGAAGGACAGGTTTTCAGCAACCGTCATGTGCGGGAACAAAGCGTAGTTCTGGAACACCATACCAATGCCGCGCTTGTGCGGAGGGATGTTGTTGATCGACACGCCTCCTAGGCGAATATCACCGTGCGTTGCCGTCTCAAAACCCGCCAGCATCATCAGGCATGTGGTTTTGCCAGACCCTGATGGTCCAAGCATTGTCAGAAACTCGCCTTGCGGCATAGAGAGGTTCAAGTCTTTGACGACGAGGTTCACGCCGTCATAGCTTTTTTGCACACGTTCGAACTCGACAAACGCCGTGTCGGATTTGGTATCGGCCAAGAGAGGCTCCCCGGTTGGACTCATGCGGTTTTTCCCGCTTTTGTTGGGGCCGAGTAAAACCAGACGCTCCAAGTATTGCAACCAGCTAATTGACCTATCCTGCGTTGGAAGGTCGATTTACGGTGTTTTGCGGAAATTTAGGTCAATTCACTGCTTTGTTTTTGATTGCTCCGCGATAAATCCCCGCGCAAGTTGTGATTTGGAGGACGCCTCATGCCAGCAAAAACATTGCCCTTTCAGCAAACCGAATACGACAATCGCCTTTTGATGGTGAGAACATCTATGGCGATGGCCGGATTGGATGCCATGCTGATCACCGATCCGTCCAACCAAGCATGGGTCACAGGGTATGACGGTTGGTCCTTTTACGTGCATCAGGGCGTGATCGTCACCCAAGACTCAGATCCGATTTGGTGGGGGCGCAATCAAGACACCAACGGCGCAACCCGCACTGTTTGGATGCCCGACGATTGCGTGATCGGCTATGCAGACAATTTTGTGCAGTCCGATGAGAAACACCCGATGGAAGACCTTGCCCGTCATCTGGACGCCCTTGGGGTTCAAAACCTTGGCGTGGAAATGGACAACTACTACTTCTCGGCCAAGGCGTTTTCGACCCTGTTGCAAGCCCTTCCCAATGTCGGCTTCGCGGATGCGACGGGGTTGGTGAATTGGCAACGCACCATCAAATCAGAGGCGGAAATTGCGTTTATGCGCAAAGCCGCGTTGATCTCGGAAAAGATCGTGGACGGTCTGGTGGAGCAGGTCGAGGCAGGCATTCCAAAGAACGACATCGTCGCGGAAATCTACCGTGATGCAATCCGCGGTGTGGACGGCGCGTGGGGCGATTATCCTGCCATTGTTCCCTTGCTCCCTTCCGGCACAGACGCTGCTGCCCCGCATTTGACGTGGGACGAACGCCCTTTTGTCACGGGAGAAGCCACGTTTTTCGAGATCTCGGGATGCTATCGCCGCTATCACGCCCCATTGTGTCGCAGTATTTTCCTTGGAACCCCCCCAGATGATCTAAAACGCGCAGAAGCCGCTCTTGTCGAAGGGCTGGAGGCAGGGCTGGAGGCCGCACGCCCGGGAAACCGTGCATGCGATATTGCCAATGCCTTGGCCGCTCCGCTGGAAAAAGCAGGTATCGAACGCGGTGCGCGGTGTGGCTATCCGATTGGCTTAAGCTATCCGCCCGATTGGGGGGAACGCACAATTTCGTTGCGCCCCGAAGACGAAACACTCCTTGAGCCCAACATGACATTTCACTTCATGCCCGGCCTTTGGATGGACACCTGGGGGCTGGAAATCACAGAAAGCATCCGTATTCGCGAGAACGGCGCGGCAGAAACGTTTTGCAACCGGCCGCGCCAGATGATCGTCAAACCATAAACGTCACGACGCGGGCTTGAGCATGTCCTGATCTTTCATCTGCGCGTAGGCTTCATCCAACGCTTTGCGCGCGCGGGTGCCGATGATCGCGATCTCTTCGGGCGTGATGACAAGAGGCGGAGAGATCACCATGCGGTCATAAACGTGGCGCATGATCAGGTTGTTGGCAAAGCTGCGTTCCCGCGTGAGGTATCCTGCCGTGCCTGCGTCCATCGCGAATTTGGCGCGGCTTTCCTTGTCCGGCGTCAAGGCAAGCGACGCCATCATTCCGGAAATCGTCGTCTCACCCACCATCGGATGATCGCCCAACCCATGCCACATCTCGTGCAGCGCAGGCATGGCCACATCGCGCACATGATCAAGGATGTTTTCCTCTTGAAGGATGCGGAGGTTTTCCAATGCGACGGCGCAGGCAACAGGGTGACCCGAATACGTGTAGCCGTGGTTGAATTCACCCGAGTTGATGACGCCCGCAACCTCATCAGACACGATAGAGCCACCAATAGGCTGATACCCAGATGACAACCCTTTGGCGATTGTCATGATGTCAGGGCGGATGCCTACGGTCTCGGACCCGAACCAGTTTCCGGTGCGTCCAAAGCCACAAATGACCTCGTCCGCGATGAGCAATATTTCGTATTTGTCGCAGATGCGCTGAATTTCGGGCCAGTACGTGGACGGCGGAACAATCACGCCCCCTGCCCCTTGAATTGGCTCTGCGATAAAGGCGGCAACGCGGTCTTCCCCCATCGACAGGATCGCGGCTTCCAATTCTTGGGCGCGCGCCAACCCAAAGTCCTCGGGCGTTGCATCGCCCCCCTCGGCCCACCAGTTGGGTTGGTTGATGTGGTGAATGTCAGGGATCGGCATTCCGCCTTGTTCGTGCATCGGGGTCATGCCCCCAAGCGATCCGGAACCGACCGAAGACCCGTGATACGCGTTCTTGCGGCTGATGATGATTGATTTGGTCGGCTTGCCTTTCATCGCCCAGTACGTGCGAACCATGCGGATGTTGGTGTCGTTTGCCTCGGACCCCGATCCGGCAAAGAACACCTGGTTCAAATGGGACGGCGCCAGTGACGCAATCTCTTTTGCAAGCGCGATGACGGGGGCATGGCTCGTCATGAAGAACGTGTTGTAATACGGCAATTCACGCATCTGACGCGCCGCCACATCCGCCAGTTCATCACGGCCATATCCGATGTTCACACACCAAAGACCGGCCATGCCATCCAGAATTTCGTTGCCTTCGCTGTCCGTCAGATAAACGCCTTTGGCGCGGGTGATGATCCGTGCGCCCCGCTCGGCCAGTTCGTTCCCGGTGGTGAAAGGGTGCATGTGATGCGCAGCATCAAGCGCCTGTAACTCCGCAGTGGGGAGATGGTTTGTGATAGCAGGCATTTAGAGGTCCTTTCAGGGCGAGCAACGTGCCGACAATATGGGCATCGCGCCTCTAGTCAATCGCGCAAGCTAACATCTCCTTGCCGCAGGCATGAAAACTTGGTTCTATACAGTTCGACCGGGATAAACCCGGCTTATCGCACGGGAGTTGCCACATGACAAAAACATTGATCGCTACAGTTGCTGTAGCTGCGCTGACCGCTTCAGCTGCTTTTGCAGAAGAAGTTCGGGTCTACAACTGGTCTGATTACATCGACGAGGATCTGCTGACGCAATTCGAAGAAGAAACCGGCATCAAGCTGATCTACGATGTGTTTGACAGCAACGAAGTTCTTGAGACGAAAATGCTGACCGGAGGGTCGGGCTATGACGTGGTGGTTCCATCAGGCACATTCTTGCAACGCCAGATCACGGCCGGTGCATTCCAACCGTTGGACAAAAGCAAACTGTCGAACGCGGGCAACCTTTGGGACGTTATCGAAGCGCGCACCGAACAGTACGACCCGGGCAATACGCACTCCATCAACTACATGTGGGGCACGACGGGCCTTGGCGTGAATGTTGGAAAAGTGACTGAAGCATTGGGCGCCGACGCCGCTATGGATTCGCTGGCGTTGATCTTTGATCCCGCAAACATGGAAAAATTGGCAGAGTGTGGTGTACACTTCCTTGACGCCCCTGCGGAAGTTATCCCCGCGGCATTGCAGTTCTTGGGCGAAGATCCAGACAGCCATGATCCCGAAGTGATTGCCAAAGCCGAAGCCGTGGTGGCAGGCGTCCGGCCCTACATTACCAAGTTCCACAGCTCTGAATACATCAACGCCTTGGCCAATGGCGACATCTGCGTTGCATTCGGTTGGTCCGGTGACATTCTGCAAGCCCGTGACCGTGCGGCTGAAGCTGAAAACGGTGTTGAAATCGCCTACAACGCACCAACTGAGGGTGCTTTGATGTGGTTCGACCAAATGGCGATCCCTGTGGACGCTCCAAACCCAGATGCCGCGCATAAGTTCCTGAACTTCATCATGGATGCGGAAAACATGGCCGCAGCATCGAACTATGTTTACTACGCCAACGGCAACAAAGCGTCTCAAGAGTTCCTGGTCGAAGATGTGATTGGCGACACAGCTATCTATCCTGACGAGGCAACACTTGAAAACCTCTACACCACAACGCCGTACCCGCAAAAAGTACAGCGGACCGTGACGCGTCTGTGGACAAAAATCAAATCCGGCACCTAAGCTGAACAATTCAGGGCGCGGCACAGGTCGCGCCCTTACTTCAAGATAGGGGATATTTGTGGCCGAGACCGTTTTTGCCCCGTGGGATGATCCCAACGAGACACCACTGATCACATTTCAAAACGTCACCAAACGCTTTGGCGATTTCGTTGCGATTGATGATTTGACGTTGGATATTTTTGAACGCGAGTTTTTTGCATTGCTTGGTCCGTCGGGCTGCGGCAAGACCACGATGATGCGGATGCTCGCCGGGTTTGAAAACCCGACCGAGGGCGCGATTTCGCTGGCTGGAAAAGACATCGCTGGCGTTCCTCCCAACAAGCGCGCTGTGAATATGATGTTCCAGTCCTATGCGCTGTTTCCCCATCTGACGGTGTGGGACAATATCGCCTTTGGCCTGAAGCGGGACAACTTGAGCAAAGACGCAGTGGCCACCCGCGTCGAAGAGATGCTCAAGCTGACCCGATTGCAAAAATTTGCCCGTCGCAAGCCACACCAGATTTCTGGTGGTCAACGGCAACGCGTTGCCTTGGCGCGGTCTTTGGCCAAGGCGCCCAAGCTTTTGCTGCTGGACGAACCCCTTGGCGCGTTAGATAAAAAGCTCCGTCAGGACACCCAATTCGAACTGATGGATATTCAGGAAAAAACCGGCACCACCTTTGTCATCGTCACCCACGACCAAGAAGAGGCGATGACCGTTGCGTCCCGCGTTGCCGTCATGGACGAAGGGCGCATCATTCAGGTCGCGACGCCTGAGCGCATCTATGAAGGGCCGAATTCGGTTTATGTTGCTGATTTCATCGGGGACGTGAACATCCTCAGCGGGACAGCCAAACCTTTTGGTCGCGAGATGTACCAAGTCGACTGGGGTGGTGGAACGCTTGCGACAGCCGCCAGCGCCAAGCCGTTTTCTGATGGGCAATCTTGCCATCTCGCAATCCGTCCCGAGAAGATATCTATAACCGCAGACAGGCCTGAAGCGGACAATGCAGTGCAAGGCAAAGTCCTTGATATTGCATATCTTGGAAACCTGTCGACCTATTATGTTGAGCTGCCCACAGGGCAAACCATCAAAGCACAAACCGCCAACACGCGCCGCATTTCGCGCCGCACGTTTACATGGGAAGACCCGGTTTGGGTGTCGTGGACCGCAACAGCCGGAGTGCTTTTGGACTCATGAGGCGCGCACTCCTCATATCCGTGCCCTATTTTTGGTTGTTGGTGTTGTTCCTTGTGCCATTCGCGATGGTTTTCAAGATTTCACTGTCGGATTCTGTATTGGCGATTCCGCCCTACGCTCCGACCATGAAAGAAGGCATTTGGGCGCTGTTGACCCAGTTGGATTTCGAGAATTTCACCTTTCTCACCACCGATGATTTGTATTGGAAAGCTTACCTTAGCTCCGTCAGGATTGCGGCAATTTCAACGGTTTTGACGTTGGCCGTGGGCTATCCGGTTGCCTATGCGATGGCGCGTGCGCCCGAGGAATGGCGCGCCACGTTGATGATGCTGGTGATCTTGCCTTTCTGGACCAGCTTTCTGATCCGCGTTTACGCATGGATCGGCATTCTCAGCACTGAAGGGTTCTTGAACCAGTTTTTGTTTGGTATTGGCCTGATTTCGGAACCGCTTACAATCCTGAACACGCCAACCGCTGTCTACATTGGCATCGTTTATACCTACGTACCTTTCATGATCCTACCGATCTACGCTGCCCTTGAACGGTTGGATGGATCACTTATCGAGGCGGCCGAAGATCTTGGGTGCTCTCGTCTGCAAGCCTTTTGGCTGGTGACAATCCCGCTGTCCAAAAACGGCATCATCGCAGGGTGTTTCCTTGTTTTCATCCCCGCATTGGGAGAGTTTGTGATCCCGTCATTGCTCGGGGGATCAAGCACATTGATGATCGGTAAAGTGCTGTTTGAAGAGTTCTTCTCAAACCGCGATTGGCCAGTGGCATCAGCCGTAGCAGTCATCCTGTTGCTGATCCTTATCGTCCCGATCATCTTGTTCCAACGCAATGAACAAAAACAAGCGGAGGCGGATCAATGAACCGGCTCAGCCCTTTTAACGTGGTGTCCCTAACGCTTGGGTTTGCGTTTTTGTATCTGCCGATGCTGATCCTTGTGATCTACAGCTTTAATAAATCCAAGCTGGTGACAGTCTGGGCGGGATTCTCCACAAAATGGTACGGCGAATTGCTTCAGAACGAAGCATTTCTGGACGCCGCTTGGGTGACGCTCAAGGTTGCGGTCGTCTCGTCCACATTCGCCACGATTCTGGGAACTATGGCCGCCTACACACTCGTCCGTGGCGGTAGGTTCTTTGGGCGCACATTGTTCTCGGGGATGATCTACGCCCCTTTGGTGATGCCCGAAGTCATAACCGGACTGTCTCTTTTACTATTGTTCATCGGCATCGGGATGGACCGCGGCGTGGTCACAATTGTGCTGGCGCATACGACATTCTCGATGTGTTTTGTATCTGTGGTTGTGTCGTCTCGACTGATGTCGTTCGACCGCTCTTTGGAAGAGGCAGCGCTTGACCTCGGCGCCACGCCTTTCACAGCGTTTCGATTGATCACACTGCCCATCATCGCACCCGCGGTGGTCGCAGGCTGGCTGCTGGCGTTCACCTTGTCCCTTGATGATCTGGTCATCGCACAATTCGTATCCGGCCCCGCCGCGACCACCCTGCCGATGAAGATATGGTCATCTGTCCGGCTTGGGGTCAGCCCCGAAATCAACGCCCTCAGTTCTATTCTGATCGCATTGGTGTCTATCGGCGTGATCACAGCGTCGCTCGCGTCCAAGCGACACTCTCTGCGGATCAAGCGCGAAGAACTGGCCGCAGCGCGCACTACATGAGGCGCATATTTAGCAATTATGCCTATGGGCCCGAGCCACGGTTGAATTGCTGGTGGGACAATACCTGCACACCACCAAATTTCCCTGAATTAGGCTCGAATATCAAGTCGGACATAGCCATCATCGGCGGTGGATTTACGGGACTTAATGCAGCCTATCATCTCGCTATGGCGGGTTTGAACGTCACAGTGCTTGAGGCGCAAAACATCGGATGGGGCGCGTCGGGGCGCAACGGCGGGTTTTGCTGTTTGGGGGGCGGCGTAGCAACCGACGCAATGCTGGACAAACACTATGGACGCGAAGAACGGTTGCGGTACCGCCAAACCGAAGTCGCCGCCATTTCCCATGTCGAAAATATGATCGAGACTTTAGGCCTTGATGTTGATCGGCACTCGGATGGGGAGACGGAATTGGCGCACCGTCCGCGCCACTTCGAGAGCATGCGGAAATCCGTTGATCGCATTTCAGAAAACTACGGAGTTTCAGCCAAGCTGATCGAAGGTCGTGACTTGGGCGAAAGTGGTATGAGGGGACCGTTTTCAGGCGCGCTCACGATTCCCGTCGGTTTTGGACTGAACCCCCGAAAATATGCCAACGGGCTTGCAGAAGCCGCGCATGCAGCGGGTGCCAATATTTTTGAGCAGGCCGATGTATTGAACATGATACGGCAAGGGTCAAAGTGGCGGCTCGAAACGGACACATACGTTGTCGAAGCAGATCAAGTCATTGTCGCAACCAATGGCTATTCAAGCGAAACACTGCCCGCATGGCTGGCCGGCCGCTATATGCCCGTTCAATCAAACGTCATCGTCACGCGACCCTTAACGGATGCCGAACAATCTGCTCAGGGCTGGACGACTTCGCAAATGGCCTACGACAGCCGCAACCTTTTGCACTATTTTAGGTTGATGCCAGACGGCCGCTTTTTGTTTGGGCTGCGGGGCGGTCTTCTTGCATCACCGCACGCAGAAAACCGTGCACATCAAGCCGCAATCAAAGACTTTAAAACTATGTTTCCTGCGTGGTCTGAGGTGGACATCACTCACCGATGGTCTGGAATGGCCTGTTTATCGCGCAACCAGACCCCTTTTGTTGGGCCCGTTCCGGGGATGCAAGGCGTTCTGGCGGGTTTGGCATATCACGGAAACGGTGTCGCTATGGGCAGTTACGTCGGCAAAGCGCTTGCGCACTTGGCCAGCGACGCATTGGCAGACTTTCCATTGCCCCAATGCATGACATCCCCGCCAAAAATCTTCCCTTTTGGGGCTGCCCGTAGAGTATTGATGCCAGCCGCTTATATCGGACTAATGTTACAGGATCTGTAGAATTTGTGCCCGATTTAACCCTTGTGACAGACATTTTCCTGCATTGCGCCGCATATTGTTGACAGGATTGTTACGATCCAGCATCCCACTGGAAAAACCCGCATAAAGAGGTGAGCAGATGAAAATTGCAATGATCGGTACAGGTTACGTCGGACTGGTGTCAGGCGTTTGCTTTTCGGACTTTGGACATGACGTTGTTTGTGTGGATAAAGATCCGGCAAAAATTGAAATGCTCGAAGCAGGCAAAGTGCCAATTTATGAACCTGGACTAGACGAATTGATGGCCAAAAATGTGGCCGCCGGTCGGCTTTCTTTTTCGGGTGATCTTGCGGCTGCAGTCGATGGGGCCGAAGCAATATTTATTGCTGTAGGAACGCCCACACGCCGAGGTGACGGACATGCCGATCTGACCTATGTCATGGCCGCCGCAGAGGAAATTGCCAAAGCTGTCACCGGATATACAGTCATTGTTACGAAATCCACCGTTCCCGTTGGGACAAACCGCCAAGTCAAACATACTGTGAGCAAAGCGAACCCTGACGCCGATTTTGACGTCGCTTCAAACCCGGAGTTCTTGCGTGAAGGGGCGGCGATTGATGATTTTATGCGCCCTGACCGCGTTGTTGTAGGAATCCAGAACGAACGCGCCGCAGAGGTCATGGCCGAAGTTTATCGCCCGCTATATTTGCGTGATTTTCCGATCATGACGACCGATCTGGAAAGTGCGGAAATGATCAAATACGCTGCAAACTCGTTTTTGGCGACCAAGATTACGTTCATCAATGAAATTGCCGCACTGTGTGAACGCACCGGAGCAGACGTCAAAATGGTATCCAAGGGTATGGGTCTGGACGGACGCATTGGGAATAAATTTCTGCATGCAGGGCCAGGGTATGGTGGTAGCTGTTTTCCAAAAGATACCCAAGCATTGGCGCGAATGGGGCAAGATCACGCGATGCCCATGCAAATTACCGAAGCTGTCATCAAAGTGAACGAAGAGGTGAAGCGCCGAATGATCGACAAGATCGTCGACCTCTGCGAAGGATCGGTGAATGGCAAAACTATCGCGGTGCTTGGCGTTACGTTCAAGCCGAACACCGACGATATGCGTGATGCACCGTCTTTGACCATCGTCCCAGCCCTTGTTGGTGCCGGCGCAAAAGTGCGCATCGTTGATCCGCAAGGGCGTCGGGAAGGCGAAGATCTTTTGCCAGGAGTGAACTGGTTCGACGACGCATACAAGGCCGTCCAAAATGCCCAAGCTGTAGTGATTCTGACAGAATGGAACGAGTTCCGCGCATTGGACCTTAAACGCGTTGCCAATAGGATGGCCCGCCCGGCTTTGGCTGATTTACGAAATATTTACTCGCAGAAAGACGCCAAGAGGGCAGGCTTTGAAGCGTATACATCCATTGGTCGAAATAATTACGGACTTGAGGGATAGAGACCTCTCAAGCATCTTCTCGCAATGCAGTCACTTGCGCGGGCGTCACAACCGAACCACCATTTAGAACAAGAACTGTTTCTCCCGCTTCACTGCGGACTTCTGTAATACGGGAATAGGTTTCCATCCTGTTGATGCTCAGAAGGCTTCCTTCTGCGCGGGCTTCCAAAGAAAAGGTGTAAAGCCCGCTGTCAAACGGCGAACCATCATCAGCAACACCCGCCCACTCGATACTTTCTGACGAGTTGCCAATTGCCGTTCGCTGCACTTCAACGCCATTGATGTCTTCCACGATCAGGTAAATTTCATCGGCTGCAGCAGGTGGATTTGGCGACAGTGTAATCGGGCTGCCATCAAATTGCGAAGGGGCATCTGTGCGCACCTCCATACCGATCCAGCCCCCCATAGACGCCATATTTCCAGCACCAAGGTGCCCAGACAACAAAGTCAGCAAATCGTTGGCCTTGACCTGTTGTTCCACCATGGAGAACTGCGCCAGCTGGGACGCGTATTCTGAGGAATCGATTGGCTCAAGCGGGTCTTGGTATTTTGCTTGAACCGTCAGCATCTTCAAAAATGTCTCAAAATCAGATGTCAAAACGGGCTCAGCAGCCGCAGCTGCTTGTGAGACAACTGTCTGATTGGAAATCGCTGTGGATGGTGTTGTAGTAGCGTTGGCAAATGGTAGCATTTTTAATCCTTATAAGCGAATATCAACACCTGTAGAGGTGTGGGAAAGGGGTGCATGCGCAGGCTTTTCTATGGTGATCGAAGGCTCACTTTCCTCATAGCTCACTGACCGAGTTGGCACGCCGTTGTCCTGACTTGCTGAGTCTTGCTGTTGGTCTTGCTGCTCGAACGAAAAGCTGACGCTGTCATGCCCCATGTCTTCAAACGATTGCTTCAAGTCACCAATATTTCGTTTCAGCAATTCTAAAGTTTCCGGGCGATCCGCAAGAACCACCACAGTCATGCCAGTTTCAGAAACAGCCATCGTCATTCGCACATTCCCCAATTCAGCGGGGCTTAAGGCCACTTCGACCATACGTCCCCCTTTTTGAAGAGTACGAATCGCATCAGTGACTTGACGTGACACTGGTTGAGGGACATCCACTCTCGCCGAAGGTGCCAAAGTTGTTGATGAGTAGCTTTGGGATCTAATCTCCGACGGAAGCTCTATGCCCGCAGATCCATCTTTCAAATTCAAGTTTTTGTCTTTCAAAGCCTCAGCTGTAAACTGTGCTGCAACTGTCTGAATTGATGATGGCAATTGCGAATGCAAGATTGCCTGAACCGGATGCGTTTGGGCACGAACCGGAGTGGCAACAGGCGAGTTCGGTTCACGAATCTTGATTCGAGTTTCCGCTACGATCTCTTCACGCTTGCTTGTTGCATTGGCCTCCAGCACTTGCACCTTAACCATGCCGCTGCTGACAACATCCGCGGTTTTCTGAACAATTGAGCCATTGTTCTTGTCGTAAGAGAGACTGGTTTGTTGTGCCACAACCGGATCAGTGTCGGCGATTACGACAGCTGGCTTTACAGACACGGTTTGCGTTTTATCGAACAGAGGTGCTTTCTGTGATGCCACGATTTCAACTGCTACAGTCGAAGTTGAGACTTTTGTCACAGTATTTTCTGCGTTGTTGGCGTTCGTAACGGCAGCCGGTTTGTCACCCTGCTGCACCAGGTTGGCAAGCTCAACCTTGCCCAAGTCCCCAGAGGTTTTATGAACAACAATATCATGAGGAATTTCTTTTGAAGCGGCCGTTGGAATTGCGGTAACATTTTGAATTTCAAAAATATTTCGTCCAATATTTTCATCGAGGGCCTGGGCAACAGGCTTTTTGGAAATTGAATCACTGACCTCAGTTTCAGCTTCATCTGTTTCTTCAGGAGCAACATCAAAACCGTCTCCGGTGTCTTCGGAAACCTCCATCTCCAAGTTCTTATTGGGAGTGTCCGAGGACAGTTTTAGATCTGAGCCTTTGGCATCTGGGTCAACATGATCAGTATCAGACCCTTGATTATGTTCCTCATCAGCGGGAAGTCGATCATCATCCGGCCTAGCTTGGTCTTCCGACATGACTTCGGTGAAACTTAACCCCTCCTCATTTTGAACTGCAGTCGTTTCTACAGGTCTATGTGAAGACGCTGCGTTTGATAAAAGTGGAATTGATAATGGTAGCACGGGAAACCTCCGGAAATTCTTCTCCGTTAGCCCTCACTATGCCCGCGCATGGTTACCAGTTCTTTACCGATTCTCATGCAAAGTCTGCAAAGTAGTTCCAATTGAAAGGACATGTGCATGATAGAAGTAACCGCTGTGACTCCTCAGTCAGCATCAACCCGACAACAAAAAGACGACGCACTAAAAGATGCCGCACTAAAAGATGCCGCGGAACAACTCGAAGCATCATTCCTCGCGGAAATGCTCAAAGAAGCTGGCCTCGGAAAGTCCCGCGATAGTTATGGCGGTGGCGCCGGTGAGGATCAATTCGGCTCTTTCCTAGTGAAGGAACAGGCAAACGCTATGGTCCAAGCTGGCGGCATCGGATTGGCAGAATCTCTATACAACGCTTTAAAGGAGCGAACGACAAATGGATAATATTGTTCAAAACACAATCGATAACCTTGATGAATTGCTCGACGCCGAGCGCCAAGCGCTCTTGGAGGGCAATTTAGACGAAATTTCCGTATTGATGAAGCGCAAAGAAGCTTTGATCGATGTTCTCAACACACAAGAAGCGACCGATCGTGCCGAGTTGGAAAGTTTGAACTCCAAAGTCGAACGGAATCAAGAGCTATTAAATTCAGCTCTTGAAGGAATTAGAACTGTCGCAAGACGCCTGGCCGCGATGCGTCGTATTCGTGGGTCGCTGGATACATACAATGCACAGGGCCAGAAAAACACAATAAATATGGAAACAGAAAGCTCCGTTGAAAAACGAGCTTAGTGCGTTTGAATAAAATCTGACGAATGCAAAATAGGGGGTTTAGCAATACATTAGGGATTGATGGGTCAATGTGAAAGCGCACTCATGAAGAGTGGCGCAAGTTCGAAATATCGAGCTTTGCAACAGTCAGAATGACATCCTGTTCGCTTCCATTGGGAGCGTGACACAACAGACGCAAAGCGTCGAAAAAAGGAAAGTGCAAATGTCGAGCATTCTTACAAACAACAGCGCAATGGTAGCATTGCAGACCCTCAAGGGTATCAACAAAAACTTGGCCATGACGTCCAACGAGATTTCTACAGGTAAATCCGTTTCGTCTGCCAAGGACAACTCAGCTGTCTGGGCGATTTCCAAGGTTATGGAATCTGACGTCAAAGGCTTCAAGGCCATTTCCGACAGTTTGTCTTTGGGTGAAGCTTCAGTCTCCGTCGCGCGAAACGCTTCTGAGTCCATCACGGATTTGCTCACGGATATGAAAGGCAAAATCGTTGCTGCTCAAGAGGACAATGTGGATCGTGGCAAAATCAACGATGACGTTACAGCTCTGAAAGAACAGATTGCGTCCGTTGTATCGGCCGCTCAGTTCAATGGTCTCAACTTGGTTGACGGCAATACTGCTTCTGCAAATATCTTGTCCTCCCTGGATCGTGACAACTCGGGTGCAGTCTCGTCTTCTTCGATTACAGTAACTGGTCAGGACTTATCCACTGGCGCATACGCTGCTCGCAACGTGTTTGCATCAGCAAATGGCGTGGCTGGTGCCGCGGGAGATACGTATGGCATGTCTTTGGACGCGACCACGGGTGACGATACCCTCACCATTTCAGATACCGATCTCATTGCAGGTGACAAAATCTCCATGCGTTTCGGAGACGTTGACATTTCCTACACAGTGACTGCAGAGGACGTCGCTTCTACTACGACAGCAGATGTTGTTGCCGTTGGCTTGAAGGCAGCGATTGAAGCGGGAACGGAAGGTGTCACAGTTGACTATGACGCGGGCACACCTGGCGATATCGTCATTACAAACACCAACGCAACCGACATGGCTGTTTCTGGACAAGTGACAAATGTAGGTGCAGGCGGACTGGGTGCCTTGTCAGCGATTGACGTTTCCTCGGCTGGGGGTGCCACCGCTGCTTTGGGTTCTATTGAAACATTGATCGATACCGCGATCGATGCTTCTGCAGCCTTCGGTTCTGTTGAGGGCCGAATTTCGACGCAAGCCGATTTCATCTCCAACCTTTCAGATTCCCTGAAGTCTGGTATCGGCGCAATGGTGGACGCAGACATGGAAGAAGTGTCTGCTCGTTTGCAAGCCTTGCAAACCCAACAGCAATTGGGCGTGCAATCACTTTCGATCGCAAACCAAGCGCCGCAGACCCTGCTGTCGCTCTTTAGGTAAACAAATCTGGTCGGGGCGTACTTCAGCGCCCCGACCATCGTAGTCGACTAACCAATTCTGTTTATTGAAGGCTATCCTGTGAACGCACTTTCTAAAGCTCAAATCGGTTATGCCGCAAATTCAGCTCCAACAAAAACTGGTCGACGTGCAGAATACGAAGTTATCGTCAGCGTAACTCAGCGCTTGCGAGCATCAGCACAGAATTCAAAATTGGATTATGCATCCTACGCAGAAGCTTTGCATGATAATCGACGTATGTGGAATACCTTAGCGATCGATGTGGCGGATAACGACAATACATTGCCAGAAGAGCTTAAAGCACGCGTATTCTATCTTGCTGAGTTCACATCACAACATACAAGCAAGATTTTGAGAGACAAGGTTTCGGTTATGCCTTTGCTTGAAATTAACATGGCTGTTCTACGCGGCCTAAAACATGAAGGGACGCCAAAATGAGCGGCCTCGTACTTAAACTAAGCCCAAAAGAACGAATTCTTATCAATGGTGCAGTCATAGAAAACGGTGATCGGAGAAGCAGACTTGCGATCATGACACCTGATGCGAATATACTCCGGCTAAGGGATGCAATTCATCCAGAAGATGCAAAAACGCCTGTGCGCCGTGTTTGCTATTCTGTGCAGTTGGTTTTGACGGGTGATTCCTCTCCAGAGGACGCAAAGCTTCCTCTTTTGAGGCATATTGAAGAGCTTAGCCAAGTCTTTGTGGATCCTGACAGTCGAAAGCACCTGAAGCTTGCTTCTGAAGCTTTGGTTAGTGAGGATCACTACCGATGCCTAAAAGCACTTAGGGCCCTACTTCCTAGAGAAGATCGATTATTGGCCATATAGACATTCCACTGTTTTAAATTAGACGGTTCGCATTGGTGGTTTAAGGTTAGCTGATTTAGCTCTTCTCAAAATTAATCCAAGTTGATCGAAGCTACCTGATATACCGTTGGGCGCATGCATCGATAAGAATGCGTCCAATTCTGGCCAAAGCTGAATTGCCTGATCTATATCTGCGTCACTACCGTGAGAGTAGAGACCCGCTGTGATCATCATTTCATTCTTCGAGTAAATGCCAAGAATTTTGCGCATTTTGAAGATTAGATCATTTTCTTTGTCATTTGCAGCTGCTGGAAGACTCCTCGAGACTGACCTAAGCACGTCGACTGCAGGGTACCTGCCGCGTTCAGCAATATTTCGGTCAAGAACTACATGTCCATCCAAAACACCACGTAGAATGTCTGCTATCGGCTCATCCATGTCCGACCCCGCAACAAGAACACTGAAAACAGCTGTTATGTCCCCCTGGGTCTCCGACCCCGTTCCAGCACGTTCACAAAGTGACATGATCATGTGCGCTGTTGACGGAGGATGTCCTCGCAGCACGGGGGCTTCTCCAGCCGCAACTGCGACTTCACGATGCGCTTCTGCAAAACGCGTTATAGAATCTGCCAGCAGCAGTACAGACTTCCCTTGGTCGCGAAAATGCTCAGCTATTGTCATTGCAGACCATGCACATTTACGGCGCATCAGCGGTGACTGGTCAGAGGTCGCCGCAACAATTACTGAACGCTCCAAGCCTTTGGACCCCAGCACATCGTCAACAAAGTGTCGCACCTCTCTGCCACGCTCACCAATCATTGCAACGACGACAACATCTGCATCCATATTTTGTGCTAGAGCCCCTAAAAGGCTGGACTTTCCAACGCCAGAACCAGCAAACAACCCAATTCTTTGGCCTTTTGCGATTGGCAGCATTGTATTGAAAACTGCCAAACCAGTGTTTAACCTTTGACCAAGAGGACGACGTGACGCTGGAGCAGGTGGGGCAGATCTCAATGGTCTCGACATATGTCCGCTTCCTAATTCCCTTCCATCCAATGGTTTTCCGTCGGGGTCAATTATTCGGCCGATCCACGCATCAGTCGGAGCCAACATGGACGCGTGCTTGATGTTGACCCGGTCATCGAGGGCAACTCCCTCAATCGATCCATCGGGTAACATTGTCACCGTATTACCGGAAAGTTGGACAACTTCCCCATCAAGAATTGAACCATCCGAGCGCTGAACCTTCATCCGATCCCCGATTCGTGCGCTTTGCTCTAGCCCATCGACCAAGACAACGCCGCTCTCAACACCACAAACACGGCCCATAGGCCTAACCGCCTCTACATGAAGCAAGCTACTTCTCAAAGAAGCCAAAGAATTTTCTTCGATCACGACAATCCTCCTTATTCCGCAAACCGTTTTTAAAGGATTCAGGGTTAAGCCTTGATTGAAATTCCTCGAGGGAGAAGCCCCGATGTTCGAAAATCTTGATGTCTTTAAAATTTCGCATGCAATGGCCAAGCATGCGGGCCAACGGCAGGCAATATTGGCCCAAAATGTAGCCAATGCCGACACGCCTGGATATGGGGCTCGTGATATTGCGTCATTCAAGTCGACTTATTCTCAGGCCGATTCGCCAAACTTGCAGCGCGCGACACGATCCAATCACATTCACGGTGTTCGTCAGGACGGTAGCGTCTCCAGCCATGAAGTTAAAACCATGGCATCTCCCGACGGGAACACTGTTTCGGTTGAGACCGAAATTATGAAATCAACTGAAGCGCAACGCCAACACAGTAGAGCGCTCGCGATTTATAAATCTTCGTTGAACATTTTACGCAGCAGCTTGGGACGAACTTAAATGAGCGAATTTTCAAAAGCGCTTTCCGTAACAACCAGTGGCTTAAAGGCTCAAGCGATGCGGCTTCGCCATCTTTCGGAAAACATATCTAATGCTGACACGCCTGGATATCGCCGAAAAACTGTTGAATTTAAAACTGAATTTGGCACACACCAAGGGGTGGCCGAAGTTAATACCGGCAACGTCCTGTTGGATCGCACCGATTTGGAACGCATATTTGATCCTTCGCATCCAATGGCAGACGGAACGGGGCACTATGAGGGCTCCAATGTAAACCTTCTTATTGAGCTTACAGATGCTCGCGAAGCACAGCGAAGCTATGAAGCCAATCTTAAAATGTTCGAGCAAACCCGAAAAATGTCCTCCGGACTGATGGATTTGCTCCGTCGATAAACCAACCTAGCAGGAGATCCAGAATGGATATGCAAGCTATTACAGCGGTACAAAAATACGCCGCAACCAAAACGGCAACTCAACCCGACCCGAATGGTCCAGCCGACTCGCTTTTTGGACGCGTTGCTATGGATTTTGCGCAAACATTAGCGAAATCAGAAGTAACCTCAAAACAAGCAATGATCGGTGATGCGGACCCTCACGCACTGGTTCAAGCACTGGCTCAAACAGAGTTGGCTGTCGATACTGCTGTAACGGTTCGCAACAAAGTCGTCGAAGCGTATCAGGAAATCCTACGGATGCCTGTCTGATGCTCAATGAGGTCATTTTCTTTGATACAATGCGCGCCGGCCTTTGGATTGCTGTCTTGGTATCGATGCCAATTCTAACGGTTGCATTGGTTGCGGGCGTATCAATCGGTTTGCTTCAAGCATTGACCTCAATTCAAGAAATGACACTGACGTTTGTTCCAAAATTGTTGGCTATCGTCATCGTGTTTTGGATGTCCATGGGTTTTATGACGCAGACATTGGTGTCATTCTTTCAAGATAGAATTATTCCTTTGATTATAGGAGGTTAGATTGGACAATACGGGTTACACCACCATTACACGACAGACGGGTTTGATGCGGGAAATGCAGGTTATTGCGAACAACATCGCGAATGCCGCGACAACTGGCTTTCGCCAAGAGGGAATAATTTTCTCTGAATACGTCAAGTCTGTTGACGACGGGCCTTCACTTTCAATGGGACAAGGTAACGTCCGAAAGACATCATTCGTGCAAGGCGAGGTGGCCTCAACAGGTGGTAGCTTCGACTTTGCAATAGAAGGGGATGGTTTTTTTCTCATAGAAACGCCCCTGGGTGAGCGTCTGACGAGGTCGGGTGCTTTTACGCCGAATGCGGCAGGCGACCTTGTCACTTTTGATGGCTACCGGGTTCTGGACGCGGGAGGCGCTCCTGTGTTTATCCCGCCTGGTGTTAAATCTATCGCAGTATCTTCAGATGGAACGCTCAGTGCTGATGGAACGTTGATCGGGCAAATCGGCATCGTTCAGCCTGAATCACCAAACGACATGGTACGTGAAGACGGTGTCATGTTTCGCGCCGAAGCCGGGTTCTTTCCAGCAGAAAACGCACGCGTTTTGCAGGGTTTTGTAGAGAATTCAAACGTTCAACCCATGACTCAGCTTGCCCGTATGATCGAAGTGCAACGAGCGTATGAAATGGGGCAAAGCTTTTTGGAAAGCGAAGATCAACGCGTGCGCCAAGCCATCGAATCCCTGACAAAAGTATAAGGAAAAGTTATGCGTGCTCTTCAGATTGCAGCTACTGGTATGTCCGCTCAACAAATGCGGGTGGAAACGATTTCGAACAATCTCGCCAACATGAGTACAACTGGATACAATGCCCGGCGTGCAGAATTTGCCGACCTGCATTACGAACAGGTTGCGCGTGCAGGAGCCGTCAACGCATCCGACGGAACAGTCCTTCCCACAGGCGTTCAACTGGGTCTTGGTGTCAGGCCCGCTGCAGTGTCTATGCAGCTCGCACAAGGATCTCTATCTGCAACCGGTGGTGATCTTGACATCGCTATCGACGGAAAAGGGTTCTTGGAAGTCACGCTACCATCCGGCGCCGCTGCATATACGCGGGATGGGGGTTTGAAGAGAACTGGCGACGGTCTCATTGTCACTTCGGATGGCTACCCTGTCGTACCGGACATCGTTATTCCTGCAGATGCGAGAAGCATCTCTATTAACGCTGACGGCGAGGTTTACGCATACTTTGACCAAGCGGCCGAAGCACAACTGCTTGGTCAATTTTCCCTGGCGGGCTTTACGAACGCAAAAGGCCTTGAAGCTTTGGGCGGCAACCTTTTCTTGGAAACTGAAGCATCCGGTCCTCCAGCCGTTGCCGCTCCTGGCACTGACGGACTGGGCACCATGCGTCAGGGCTACTTAGAGGATAGTTCGGTGGATGCAGTGCGGGAGGTTACCGAACTCATCGAAGCACAGCGCGGATATGAAATGAACGCAAAAGTCATCTCTGCCGCAGATCAAATGATGGGCGCCACGACGCAAATCCGATGATGAAACATTTTATTTCGATAGTGGTATTTTTTACAGCGACGAGTGCCGCAGCCGACATTCTGGTGCCAAATCGCACAATTCGCCCAGGTGATATCATCGTGGCAAGTGACTTGGGGACCGTTCAAGGATCGCGGCCCGACAGTTTTTCTTTCCCTGCAGACGTTGTTGGACAGGAAGCCCGCGTTGCTCTTTATCCCAACCGGCCCATCAAGTTTGATCAGATCGGCCCTCCAGCCTTGATCGAGCGAAACCAGATTGTGTCACTCAGGTTTCAGGGAACCAAGTTGGCAATTTCGACTGAAGGTCGCTCTCTCGAACGTGGGGGAGTAGGTGATCGGATCAGAATAATGAACCTATCGTCCCGAACAACAATTTTTGGGTTCGTTCAAGAAGATGGCAGCGTCAAAGTTGTTCAGTAAAGGATTAAAAATGCACCAGACAAAACTCATCCTCTGCGGAGTCGCCGTTGCAATCAGCGCTTGTGGACGTTCTGACCACCTTGGGAAAGCACCTTCGTTTTCTGAACCAGTCGAATCAGCTGAACATTCAGCCATGGTTTCACCAGGCCTGCCAATCCGAATTGAAAAACAAAGACCTGTGGATCAAGCATCCTTGTGGAGCGGCACTCGCCAATCACTCCTGGGCGACCGTAGAGCAATACAGCGCGGTGACATTATGACCGTGGTTATCGAAATTGATGAAAGGGCTGAAATATCGAACGCGACCAGCAGGTCACGCTCAGGCACTGAGAATCTGGGCATACCGCAACTGGCTGGCCTGCCCCAACGCCTTGATGGCGAGCTACCAGAGGGTGCGTCGTCTTCGGAACTCGTATCTGTAAACTCAAACAGTTCATCTTCCGGAGACGGCTCAGTCAAACGAAACGAGAAATTGACCTTGCGAGTTGCCGCAACAATTGTTGATGTTCTTCCCAACGGCGTTCTTTCAATTTCAGGTTCACAAGAGCTAAGAGTAAACTTCGAACTAAGGGAGTTACTGGTTACTGGCTACGTAAGGCCAGAAGACATTTCCCGTCAAAACGAAATCACCTATGACAAAATCGCGTCAGCGCGCGTTTCTTATGGTGGACGTGGTCAGATAACGGATGTCCAACAAGCACGCATTGGGCAGCAAGTTCTTGACGCAGTACTCCCTTTCTAAGGAATTGAAATGAAAAAACTTCTCCCTCTCATCCTTCTTCTAGTTGGTTCTGGTGCCGGCGTTGGTGCAGGAATTTTCCTGCGGCCAGAGCCTCCACAACTCACAGAAGAAGAGAAAATGGAAATAGAAGAAGCCAAAGTCGCTGAAAAAATCGAGAAAGAGGAAGGAGAAGGGGAGGCTTCAGACAAAGAATATGTAAAACTCAGCAACCAATTTGTTGTTCCCATTGTTAATGACAACTTTGTAAGTGCCCTAGTTGTCCTGTCTTTAAGTATCGAAGTAGAAATAGGGCAAAAAGACTCCATTTTCGCGAGAGAACCAAAACTCAGAGACGCAATACTTCAGGTCCTTTTTGATCACGCCAATATGGGCGGATTTGAAGGCGAATTTACAAGTGCGAGTAACCTAAAAACCCTACGAACTGCTCTGCGTGAGGTAGCCCAAAAGGAAATGGGTGAAGGTGTTTCTGATGTACTTATTCTGGAAATTGCGAGACAGGATTACTAATCCTCAGTCGAAAATTGAAAATTCGATCGATCTTGAAAGAGACTCTTGGGCTAGGTCATATGATCTGGCCCTACTTATTCGGTCAACAGTAGCGCGCCCTACAAGAACTTTCCCATATGCTTTGCGAACACGTGAGATGTTTTGTTCCTTTTCCACAAGAACTCTGGCTAGTTCATAATTCAATTTAACTTGAGCCTTCTCCAGCCATTTACTCCACAAAATATCCGCTCCGATAGTCGTTGCTGCTGATTTCTCTTCAAACGAAACCGACCTATTTTGAAGCTCATGATCGTTTAGCTTTTTCAATTCCGCTCTAAGAAGGTTTTCTTTTTCAACAAGATGCCCGAGAATTTGTTGCTCTCGACGGTACTCGATGTCCATTAGTGTTGTTAAGTCTTGGAAGTTCATAGATCACCACGTCCTATCTTGAGCTCGATTTCGCATGTCCTCTGCGAACCTGATCGCAGCAGCCACCGGCTGATAAAATTCGCTCGAAACTTCATCGCCAATTTCCGTCACTGCATGCAACGCACGCGCAGTGGGCGGGTCACTATGTATTGGCACACCATTTTCGATGGCGACCGCACGGATTCGAGCTGCTACTTCATCTACACCCTTAGCAACACAACGGGGCGCCCCGCCCACGGATTTTTCCCACGTCAACGCCACCGCATAGTGGGTAGGATTGACTATAATAACATCAGCATCTGGAACATCGCCCATCATTTGGGACATAGCGATGGCCTGAGCGCGCTGTCGGCGTTCGGCTTTCAAATGCGGGTCTCCTTCAGCGTCTTTGGACTCGTCCATGATCTCCTTGTGCGACATCATATTTTTCCGACGATGTTCACCGTGCTGCCAGATGGCATCTATACCACCAATGGTCGAAGCTATGAGAACAACGACTAGAAGAAATGCGATACACAAGTCAGCCAATAGTGAAACAACTATACCTGGTTCACTTTGGGTTGATGCCACTATTTCAGGAAGGCGCGCATTCAAAAATATTCCCAAGACTACTGAATAAATTATGAGCTTGGTAAAACTCTTTCCAAATTCAAAAAACCCACTTCGTCCAAACTTGTTTTTTGCATTGGAAATAGGAGATATTTTGGACAATTTTGGCTCAAGCTTTGTGGGCGCAAACACAAAGCCGCGTTGCGCAAAAATGACCAGTAGAACTGCAATAATTGGCAACAAGAATATGGGAGCCAGAGACATTGTGATCGTAAAAAATATCCCACCCATGGGAGCTTCAGGCGCGCCATCGAAAATCAAAAAAGAGAGATCATAAGATTGATCCAACAAAATCATCATCGATGATCCAAATTTTTCAAGCGATGCAGCACCTAGTAACAAGAAGGCAGAAGTAATTCCGGCATAACCAGCGGCCGTTTGCAGATCCACGGACTTGGCGATTTCACCTTTTTTCCGCGCATCATCCAGCTTTTTTTGCGTCGGCTCAAATGACTTGTCTGCGTCATCATCCGCGCTGCTCATTGGCCATTTCCAAACGGGCTAAATAGAAATCCATCCAACGCCGCCAGCCATACTGAAAGGAGTACCGGTGCGGAGATGCAGAGAATAAACAAACCTCCTGCGGTTATAAGGGGTGCACCTACGAACGCGACCATGAGTTGCGGCATAGCTTTGTTGATTACTCCAAGCATCAAATTGTAAAGTATTGAAACAAGCACAAACGGCGCAGCTAGAGTGAAAGCCAATCCAAAAACATAACTTACGCGCCTGGTGCCCCAATCCGCAACGTCACTGCCGGCAGCGAATAGGCCAAAAGGCAAGATATCATAGGTCAATATCAGCATCTGAGCTGCTTTGACGTGTAAACCTGAAATCACTGCCAACGCCATTCCGCCGATCATCAAAACATATCCGATTGCAGCCAAAGGCTCCACTGAAGCCCCGCCCAACAGTTGCGACAACGATGTCGATTGCGCGGCTATGGCCCCGGCAGTTTGAAGCGCCATTACAAAAAGCCGGATCCCAATTCCTATCAACAGACCAGACACAATCTCAGTCAGGGAATACAAAACGATGCCAGACATTGTTCTGTCTATCTCAGGAAGAACGACGGCTGGAGCAACAATTGCCGTGAAAGCAAACGCAACACCAAGCTTTATCCTGACTGGTACAGACTGTTCTCCAAACGCAGGAAGGAGCGCAACAACAGTTGCGACTCTCAAAAATATTGCGAAACCATGCCAAATTTGATCGACCGCAACATTTGCCAATTGGGCCAATGGTTCCATCAAGCACTAACCACACCAATGAGTGAAGGTCGTGCTTCCATGCCGATTTCCTCGAATGACAAGACTGGTGTATTGATTCCTTTCGCACGCATAACTGTGCGCAAAAAACGCCTCCGCCGCGTGTTCGTCACAACTGCCGGGAAAATGCCATTTTCATTGGCGTCACTGATTTTCTTGGACACATTTTCCGCTAAAGTATTGAAAAGATCCGGCGGAAGAGCAATGTCCAACCCGCGCTCAGCCTCAACTTGATAGGTATTGAATGTATCTTCCCACTCAGGAGCGAGTTGCACCAAAGGAAGCGTACCATCTTCGCGCCGCATCTCGGCAACCAATTGGAAACCAAGGCGTTGCCGTACATGTTCGCAAATCGCCTCTGGCCTCGCATTTTGACCGCGTGCTTCCGCAGTTGCCTCTAGAATAAGTGGCAAGTTCCGAATGGACACCTGTTCTTCCAAGAGTAAACGCAACACAGCATGTAACACGTCGACCGGAACTTTTTCAGGTATCAACTCATCCAGCAACTTCCTGTTGGCTTCGGCCCTCATTGGATCTGAGATATTGACCATCTCGCCTAAAAGCCGACGAAGAGCTTTTAGCGACAGGAGGCGCCCAAAGTTTCTTTTGATAGTTTCTAGCAGATGGGTTGCAAGAATTTCTGCCGGCGTCACTATTGTTACACCTGACAAAGCAACTGCTTCTTGCTCTTTTGTATTGATCCAACGCGCTGGAGCCCCGTAGACTGGTTCTGTTGCATCTTGACCGTCTGGCAAAGATATATTTTCATTGGGAATGAGCGCCAAAATTTGATCAGGATTAAGTTGAGCTCTTGCTTGTTCTACACCTTGTATACGCAGAACATACACTCCCATGGGAAGCCCTGGGTGATCCGTCAATCGAATTTCAGGCAAAATCACTCCAAAAACTGAAGCCACATGAGTTCTCATGTTTGCAATTCGAACATCTAAACCAGTTCCAGGATCCAAAACCATATTCACTAAATCTGGAGCAAACTCGACATGGATATCGTCCAGTTCCAAGATGTCTCCAATAGATTTCTCAGCGATTTCAGGGCCTACTTCAGAGTCTCTCAACTCATCAGCCACCTGTTCAGATGTTCGGCGTCTTATCATGTATGCCGTTAAGCCCAGCCCAACCGACCCCATCATAAATGGAACGAACGGCATACCTGGGAAAAGAGCAAACATCGCCATTAGTACAGCGACCGTTGCAACTGCCGAAGGATGCTTTCCAAGTTGCGCAAAAACAGCCAAGTCTGTTGCACCTTGAGCTCCACCACGTGCCAACAGCAATGCCGATGCAATAGAGATTATTACGGCTGGTATTTGCGTTACTAGTCCATCGCCCACTGTTAGAATAGCGTAAGTTACGAACGCATCACCCGCAGCCATATCATGAACAAATATGCCCATTATTAGACCGGCCACTAGATTCAAAAGTGTGATGAGCAGTCCAGCGACAGCATCCCCTTTTACAAATTTTGACGCACCATCAAGCGAGCCGAAAAAGGTGGTTTCTTGCTGCTCTCTTTCCCGCCGTTCTTTCGCTTCAGCGTGATCGATCGCACCCGCAGACATGTCGCTATCAATCGCGAGCTGTTTACCTGGCATCCCATCAAGTGCAAAACGCGCGCCAACTTCTGCCATTCGAGCAGCACCCTTTGTAATGACCATGAAGTTCACAATCAGTAGTACACAGAAGACAACCAGCCCCAAAAAGACGCTGCCGCCCATTATGAATTGGGCGAACCCTTCTATGACATCTCCAGCTGCGCCCGTTCCGGTGTGACCTTCTCCAATTATCAGCTTTGTTGACGATACGTTTAGCGACAATCTCAACATCAATGACGCTAGCAAAATTGTTGGAAAAGCGGAAAAATCAAGTGGCCGTTCAATAAACAATGTAATTGTAAATATCAGAATTGCTAACGCAAACGAGGCAGCAAGACCAATATCCAACACCCACGAAGGCATAGGCAGAACCATCATAATTATTACACCCATAAGCGCGACTGCAAGAAGCACCGTTGGGTTAAAAAGAGATTTGGCTGACAGGATCACGTTTTTCTCCTTGAGAACAAGAGCCTGTTTCAGAAATCAATCACCATTGAAGTCCTTCCAGGCCCGTCTCACCATTTGATCGGTGTACTCTGTCTAAGACAAAATGGTTTAACGTTCGTCAATTTATGAAAAATTTATTCAAACGCTTCGAATTGCAAAATTTCACTAATTGCGCTTCTGGCTTTTGAACTGTCTTCCAAAGCAGCTTCAGTCCTACCCAGTAAACCATCAATATCATTGGACAGACTCAAGTCTTCTTTTGAAACTCGCACCATCTCACCAAATCGCGGTGCCCCCTCATCCATCAAATTTTGCCAATCATCTGATAACCAGGCAGCAGTGTCCGAACGCGCTTGATCCGAGAGCTCTGCATACAAATCAAACGCATGCGAATTTTCTCCCAACATAGCCTTTGACTCAGCCCTCAATGCCAGCGCTTCTGAGCTGTTTAGACCCTCCAACACCAATTGCGCCAATTTAGGTTTTCTCGTGGCCAACGCGATTTTTGCGCGCAGAAGTCGTACGTCTTCCCTCTGACCCCAGGCATCACCTGCATCAAGAAATTCCAAAGATTTTTCAGAAAAGCCCAAGCCAAAAAGGCGGCCTGCTACCTTCATTTTGGTCTCGTCGAGCACCCGCTTGAGACCCTCATCAGACAACTCAAAGATGTGCCGTAAGAAGGTACCGTCACTTCCCTTTTCAGTTAGCAGATCAATTAGGCTGGATGTCAAGCTATGAAACTTTTCATTAGGTCTACTACTGTCTAGTAAAGCGAGAGCGTCAAATGCAGCTTCAAATTGAAACGACTTCGCTAGAGCCAAAATATGAACTCTTTTCATCTCCGAACCCAGCGGATGATCTCTTAACTCCATTGAGTATGCTTCTGCAAGTCTAGCTGTTTCTGCGTCAACATCCCGTCCACTGATCATTTCAGCATCAATAAGTTCAATTAGAGCGCGTGCAGATTGCACTGAATTAGATTCAACCACTTCAGTCAACCTATTTTCCGCTTCTGTTGCATTACCTTCCGCTAGATTAAGCCGCGCAGTCGCAAAGATTGCCGACATGTCAGCTGCTTCCGGAAGTCTGCCAATTGACCTCATCGCCGCTTCTGCAGCATGATCTTCGCCATACTCAAGAAGCCGATTACTCAATTTGGGAGCAAGAATTCGCCTTAAGTGGGTGGGCAATTTGTTCAATGCCAACAATGCTGGTTCAATATGCACGGTTTGGTCTTTCTGTATTTCCGAGCTTGCCAATATTGCCCACAAGGAAACCGAAGAGTTGCATCCTACTTGATTACTCAAACCATCCTGTTTTAAGCTTTCTCCAAACTCGAGTATTTGCGCAATTTCAACAATGTATTTTTCAAATGTTCCAACTTCTGGAGGAATATTAAGAGTTGAAATAGCCTCCGCGCCAAATCCAAAGTAGATATAGGCCTTAGACAACTCTAAAACAGAATCGCTGCTAGGCAAGTCGAATTCTCCAAATAGCCTTCCTCTAATTTGTCCAATTACTTCTTGAAATGATCCATCAGACACCCAATTCTCAACCGAAAAATCATTTGGATCCAAACAGACTATGCCAGAATCTATCGTTTCGTGATTAGTAGTTTTTTTCAACTTTACGTCAGAACTGGATGATATTCTTATATTCATTTGCGGGTCGTCAGGCTTTGAGTCGACTGCATTGTCTAGCGTAGAAGAGTCAAAGATTATCGTATCTATTTGGGGGTCTCTATTTTGTCCAAAATTTGCAGGGAACGATGGTTGAGAAGTCAACAGGCCTCGAGTAGTGGCCTCACCAACTTGATGGGCGAGACGTTTTCTTGCATTGCCTAGTAAACTCAATGAATCTCTGCTCTCTAATACTCGGTCTATACCTGGAGCTAAGTTGGCTTGGGAAACCGTAGTTGGTAGAGGGCGAGGCTCAAGCTCGAAATCTGAAATTACAGCTGTCTCCTCTTGGTTCGCAACCCCGGGCATTGGTTTTACTTCGACACCCGATTGATCGTCGCTTCTAGTCGATTGCTCAATATCAACTGAAATTTCGTCCACGTCAGAAATGTCCAAGACGATTAACGATGATCCAACTTTAAAAACTTCAACATCACATGGACATCCAAGCTTCACTACCAAAGTAGATTGGGTTGATGAAATGGAAGATGCTCTACTTCTGTCTATTCGCTCATATGCGCGACGCGTATCAAATCCTTCATCATGATTTTGTAATTGTAGTGCAAATTCATCAGGGCGTTGCTCTATCTCCCAATTTCCCGCGTCCGCCAAGGCAATTACAATCCGCGTGAAGCTACCGTGCTCGCCTGCACGCACTGTTGCAGGCTGAGCGGAGGCTAAGGTTGGCCACAATATTATGAAGGCAAATAGCATTTTCCTCATCACGCAGCATTCTGTTTTACAGATTTCAGAGCCACTTCAAGCTCGGAATAGCTTGGACGGCAATGCGAAGGTGTATTTTGACGCCCAACCTCTATGCAAATATTTGTCGCGTGGTTGTGCAAATTGGCCACCAAAACTTCTCGTATAAGTTGATAGAAATGCCCCTCATCTTCGATCACAACTTTAACCTTGGCCGCCATGGGACCTACGAGCCCATAGGCCAAGAAAACTCCCAGAAAAGTCCCTACAAGTGCACTACCAATTAATTTTCCTAAAACCTCTGGCGGTTGATCAATTTGGCCCATGGTTTTGATAATGCCCAGTACGGCAGCAACAATTCCGAGTGCAGGAAGTCCATCAGCTACAACTTGTAAAGCATGACTTGAGTGCAACGAATGATGCAAATTTGCATCCATTCGCTTTTCAAGAACCTCTTCAACCTGGTGCGGGTCATCATAATTCATTGAGGCAGACCGCAAAGTGTCACAAATCAAGGCAGTGGCCTCTGCATCTGCAATTATTCTCGGGTATCGTGAAAATATGCTTGAATCAGCAGGTGCTTCAATATGTTCTTCAATTGCGACTGGGTTTTTCCGCGCCAGGCGGATTAGCTCGAAAAGTAGACAAAGAAGGTCTCTATAGTCGTCATGATTCCACTTTGGGCCCTTAAATACTTTACCAATGTCTTTGACTGCGTGTTTGACTTCAGAACCGCTGTTGCTGATTAGGAATGCTCCAACAGCAGCTCCCCCGATCATAATCATTTCAAACGGAAGGGCTTTAATGATTATATCCATTTTCCCGCCGGCCAATAGGTAACCGCCAAATACCATTCCAAACACTGTAATGACGCCAATAAACCCAATCATGGAACTCTCCAAGTTTTCTGATGTCTATCAATACCCGATGTTAGGTTAAGATATGCTGTTTAATATCATGATTTGGGGACCTTGGCGTTGCGTCCAGCCAATAGAACGCTAATCGTGTACGCAGCTTGCGGGCTAAGGCCGGCCATGATTCCTGCAGCTGCATCTGGACGCATTCGGCCAAGAAAACCAGCAGCAAACGCCGGTTCCATTGCCTCAAAGAGTGCTGCTGCATCAGGAGACTTCATATTTTCATAAACGGTGGTCAAACGCGCTATGTCATTTTCGGCAGCACTATCTGCTTGGGCCAGAGTGCTACGCAGCTTGTTCTCCATAGCTTCAAGGGCAGTGATCCGCCTTTCAACTTCTTGCTGGGCCACATCAAGAGACTTGGCACGAAGATCTAGTTTCAGTTCCATTTCCTTGACTGTTTTTTCACGCTGGAGCAGTGTCGACAAAAGAGTTGAGACCTCCTCATCAGTACTCAATTCTTTTGCAGAAATTGTTTCAGATGATGCCGATTGTTCTTTGCTGGAACTTTCTGATGTATTGGCCATCGCACTTTGGGCACTTAAACCAACTCTAAGACCAGACGAGCCAAATAGAAGCAATGCAATTAGGGCAACTGATCCTCGACCACGGCGCCTGAATTTTGTTGTGCTACTCATTGCGCTACACTCCCAGAGTTATGCCTCACAAACATCGGTTGAGAAGACTTGATCGGAGGAGTTTCTGTTTCTTTCTCGCTCACAGCAACGTCGTCTTTTAGCGGTGGAACATCGTGCATGGATGCCATTTGAAGCTCTAGCCTCTTGGACATGCCTTCGGCCTTTTTTGTAAGCTCCGTCAAAGTTTCCGCAGAAGCCGCAGCCGTGACTTGAGCCGCAGTCAACGATTTGTTCAAATCGTCGACTTGCGCTGACAAAACAGCAACCGCACCGCCAACACCTTTTTCGAGATTGTTAAAACGATTGAGCCGTCTGCCCAGGATGAAGCAGTAAAAGCCTGCGCCAAATGCTCCAGCAGCGAGAAGTATATCTGCGATAAGTTCCATGTGAACTCCCTAGTTCAATACAAATTCCATGACCAAAAGGTCGTTTACTCGTCCTGTGCCAGTTACGATCTGGACTCGACGCAGCATCTGCGCACGAAGGCGGCTCAAAGCTGAAGGAGACTCTAGGTCCTTTGTTTCGACTGCCCGCAAGTAGCCATTGAGAACATCAACAACTCGCGGCAACAGGTGCTCAACATCCGCTTGGTGTTGTGTCGGAACTTCAAGATGGGCTCTAAACCGCAAGTGTTTGTTGGATGAACTGGAACCCAATGAAATGGTCATTGGGTCAACTGCAACGAACGTTACATCTGGCAGTGCACCCACCGGATTGTCTTCAGCGACCTCTACTGTCTCTGATTCGGGACCGAAAATCATGCCCGACCATGTCGCATAAAAGCCTCCCCCACCGCCCAGAAGCGCTGCCAAAACACCTAATATTAATGGCATTTTGGAAGATTTGGCGGGAGCATCTTCATCACCACTTTCCGTAATTTGGTCTTCCGACATTTGAGTTCCATCCTTTGAAAACAATTTCTGTAATACCCCTGATCCACTAACCGATTATTAAGTCTGTGCGTTCTATTGATGGTCCAACGCTGACAGAAGGTCAGTATGACGGAGGCTACATTGCAGCAACTTTTGAACGCTTGGACTGGCTTGGATTTGCGTCGGCAAATCATTGTAATAGCGGCTACTATAGCTATGTTTTTTGCCATTTTGGGCATGTCGCGAATGGTGACCGCTCCAAGCATGACACTTCTATACGCCGGACTAGAAAATGGCGCGGCCGGGGATGTAGTGCGCGCTCTTGAGCAAAGAGGCGCTACTTTTGACGTCCGTGGCGGTTCAATATTTGTGGATTCAAGTCAAAGGGACGAATTGCGCATGACTTTGGCAAGCGAAGGTTTGCCAGCAAATTCGACGAGTGGATACGAACTCTTAGATAGTCTTTCTGGATTTGGCACCACATCACAGATGTTTGACGCAGCCTATTGGCGTGCAAAGGAGGGTGAGCTAGCACGCACGATTGTCGCTAGCTCTCAATTTGCGATGGCCCGTGTACACATTGCGAGCACTGGTTCTAACCCGTTTCAAAGAGGAATTACCCCCAAAGCCTCTGTTTCAGTGACTCCAAATGGAGGCCAAGTGACATCGCAGCAGGCAAAAGCTGTTCGCTATCTTGTTGCATCTGCAGTTGCAGGCTTAGCCCCTGAGGACGTCGCCGTCATTGACTCCAACGGAACGCTGATCGGCGCAACGGACGATGCAGCCCCATCAGTTGGTGGGGACGACAAAGCAAAAATCCTGAAAGAACGTGTAGAAAGGCTTTTGGAAGCACGCGTTGGTTTTGGCAATGCTGTCGTCGAAGTCAGTGTCGACACCGTAACCGAGAGTGAAGCGATTAGAGAACGGCGATTCGACCCCGAAGGACGCGTCGCAATCAGCACAGACAATGAGCAACGAAACAACACGTCAAACGAAGCCGGAGGCGCCGGCGTAACGGTTGCATCAAACTTACCAGATGGTGATGCTGCGGGAGGCAACGACCAATCATCTTCACAAAATACGGAATCCAGAGAGCGCGTGAACTACGAAGTCTCTGAAACAGAACGTGAAATTGTTCGCGCTCCAGGGGCAGTTAAACGACTTACAGTAGCGGTCCTCGTTAATGACGTGAAAACAGTTGACGAAGCTGGAGTTGAAACGCAAGCGGCGCGTGGGGAAGATGAACTGGCCGCACTAGAAGAACTGGTGGAATCTGCTGTAGGATTCGACGCTGAACGCGGCGACATCATAACAATCAAATCGATGTCTTTGCTTTCCGTGCCTGCCACTGGGACCATGGCGAGCACCTCTTTCATGGACCACTTTGCAGTAGACATTATGTCCGCAATCCAAATGGCCGTTTTAGCGATCGTCACTTTGGTTCTTGGGCTATTTGTAGTCCGCCCGGTTTTGTCGCGCCCGCCTCAACAACTTCAAACAGGTCCAGCAGGATTGTTGCCAAACGCTAACGCAGATGGGGATGCTGAAGCCCAAAACGGGTCTGCTTTGAATGGCGAAATCGACCCCATTGGAAATCTTGATCTCCCTGATTTTTCTTTGGACGGAGATATGGGAGGTCTTCCCGAACTCTCAATGGGGGGCGGAATGGGGTCGGAAGATCCGGTTGATCGGCTTCGCTCCATGATTGGCGAACGGCAGGAAGAGACTGTTGAAATTCTACGCGGCTGGCTCGCCGAAGAGGAAAAAGTCTAATGCCCCTAACCCACTTGTACCAGGAATTTGGATTAAAACCGAACGGCGCCTCCGATGGAGTCGAGATCAATGATCTTGAACTGGAAGAACAAAAGCTCGAAGCCTTTGAAAATGGGTATCAAGCCGGTTGGGATGATGCGGTAAACGCGCAAGTTACGAGCCATACAAGAATATCTTCAGATTTTGAGAAAAACTTGCAAGAAATGTCGTTCAGCTTTCACGAAGCGCGGGCCTCCTTAACAAAGTCTTTACAGCCTTTGTTCAGCGATATTGTAGATACTTTACTTCCCAGCATCGCGAGGAAATCGATTGGCGGACACGTCGTTACCCAACTGACAGAGATGAGCAAAAAACAGCTCGATCAATCTATTGAAATTACTGTTTCACCTTCCAGCATCGAAGCTATTGAAATGCTTGTCGAAAACACGATTCAAGAACCATTCATCATAGTCGGTGACGCAAACTTGGGTGAAGGCCAAGTATATCTTCGCGTCGGTTCGGAAGAGCGCAAAATCGACCTGGACCAAGTGGTCGAAGCCGTTGGCGCTGCCTTAACTACTTTCTTCAATTCCCAAGAACAGGACAAATCTCATGGTTGATGTTCCCGAGCCTCAGACACTGGCAGCCGATACTGGCAATCCCTTTACCGCTGTCCCGATTGAGATCACGGTTTCTGTTGGAAAAGCGCGACCGTTGGTGAGGGATCTTGTGATGCTCGGCGCCAATGCTGTGCTCACTTTGGACAAACGCATTGATGATCCCGTGGATCTTTTCGTTGGCGACAAATTGATTGCACGCGGCATGCTTGAAGAGGACGAGGAAAACGACAGTGGCCAACTTGTTGTCCGTTTAACCGAAATTATGAACCTTCAGTCAGATTAGAGACGAGCAGATATGTCGCGCATTCTCTTTTTTAACATAGTTTTGTTAACCATGTTCTGGCCTGAAATGTCTTTGGCACAAGATATTTCAATCTCACTGGGTGATGAAAACTCGATCAGCGCCCGTACTATACAACTATTCGCACTCATCACTGTCCTCAGCATCGCACCTGGCCTCGCGATAATGGTCACGTGCTTCCCATTCATCGTAACTGTTCTTTCAATCCTGCGTCAGGCCATTGGACTTCAGGCATCTCCTCCCAATATGCTGATCGTCAGCCTCGCGCTTTTTCTGACATATTTCGTCATGGAACCAGTATTTACAGAGGCTTGGGTGAATGGATTACAACCACTTACAACTGAGTCTATCGATGCCGAAACCGCGTTTTTTAGGACACTAGAGCCGTTTAGAGAATTTATGGCGGCTCGGATGGATCCTGATACTTTTGCCGCGATGGCAGACTTAAGGCCCGATACACTTGGAATGGAACTCTCCCCGGAAGCGCCACTTTCCGTTTTGGTTCCAAGCTTTTTACTTTCGGAGATCGCACGCGCATTTCAGGTTGGCTTCCTGATTTTTCTACCGTTTCTGGTCATCGACCTGGTTGCTGCAGCTGTATTAATGTCTATGGGCATGATGATGGTACCACCGGCGATCGTTTCGCTGCCGTTCAAGCTTGCATTTTTTGTGGTAGCCGATGGATGGAGCCTGATCGCAGGAAGCCTTGTGCGAAGCTACTTTTAATATAGCTACTTCTCAGTGCTCAATGCCGCATTGTATCCATGTTCGCGCAACAAGGCGCTTTGCTTTGCTATCCGCAAATCTTCTGCGACCATCTCTACACACATCTCGTGCGTGGAAATTTGCGGCTCCCAACCCAATACGGACTTGGCTTTTGAAGGATCTCCCAAAAGAGTTTCCACTTCGGATGGTCGGAAATATCGTGGATCAATCCGCAAAATCGTATCACCAACATTCACGTGAGATGCTTGATCACCCTCGATGTGGTCAACGATTCCTATCTCATCAACGCCAGCCCCTTCGAAACGTAAAGTAATCCCTAGCTCGGCGGCTGACCACTCAATGAACTGTCGAACCGAATATTGTTTGCCTGTTGCAATGACAAAATCCTCGGCAGCGTCTTGCTGCAGCATCATCCATTGCATTCGAACATAATCTTTTGCATGCCCCCAGTCCCGCAATGCATCGATGTTGCCCATGTAAAGACATGGCTCTAACCCAAGAGCGATGTTGCACAAAGACCGCGTAATTTTCCGCGTCACAAACGTCTCACCGCGCCGTGGGCTCTCATGGTTAAACAAAATGCCATTGCAAGCGTACATTCCATAAGATTCACGATAATTAACGGTCATCCAATAGCTATACAGTTTGGCCACAGCATAAGGACTACGTGGATAAAACGGCGTTGTCTCTTTTTGTGGCGTCTCTTGAACCAATCCATACAACTCTGAAGTTGATGCCTGATAGAACCGCGTTTTTTTCTCTAACCCTAGCAAACGAATCGCTTCCAGCATCCGCAACGTCCCCAAACCGCTTACATCAGCTGTATACTCGGGGCTCTCAAAGCTCACTGCGACATGGCTTTGGGCGCCAAGGTTGTAAACTTCATCGGGCTGCACTTCTTGAATGACACGCGTCAAATTCGACGAATCCGTCAAATCTCCATAATGAAGCTTCAAACGTGCATCGGGCACATGCGGATCTTCAAAAATATGGTCGATGCGCTGCGTATTGAAAGAAGAAGAACGGCGTTTGATCCCATGAACTTCGTACCCTTTTTCTAAGAGAAACTCGGCAAGGTATGACCCATCCTGGCCTGTGATCCCTGTAATAAGTGCTTTTTTCATGGCAGCGCCCTTTCGTTTGGACTGTTCCTAAGTCTATCAGAACAGGCCTGCAATGGGCTACGATGAATGCATGCTCCTGGAATGACGGCACAGTAAACGTGCAAAGGGTAATGCAAAAATGCCAAAGTGCGACTTGGCCTGCGCAGGGTCATGCTGACGGCTTGTGAAATTTCCCCTTTGTTTTGGGCGGATGGGCCATTGCGCTTCACTCCAAGGCCAAGTGAACGGCCAAGTCCAAGGTGGGAGAATTCAAATGGGCAAGAGAGACGATCTGATTGTACAGTACGCGGACGATCTGAAAAACAAGTGCAGCATGACGCCGGATATGAACCTATTGACTAAAGTGGCAATTGGCTGTGGTCCATCAATCTATAACGCTGATGCCTCAACTGTCGCCGGAAGCCAGAAGTCCGAGCTTGAGACAGTCAAAAACAACTTCCTGATCAAGAAGCTTGGGTTGAAAGATGGCCCGGAGTTAATGGAAGCAATCAACAAAGTTATCGAAATCTACGGCAAGTCAGAGCGGAACAAGTACCGCGCCGTTGTGTACTACATGCTGACAAACCACTTCGGCAAAGAGTCTGTCTACAGCTAGACCTTTGTATTCATTTGGGGCCTGGTTGGTTAAGCAGGCCTTTATGTTTTACAGCGTCTTTGAGTAACTACAAAATTGCTTTTGGGCCGCTAGTGCGGTACCTGTTGTGTGTCCGGCCAGTATGGCCAGAACCGATATACGAACGTGTGTGGTGGCTATGGGAGCACGCGGGGTGATCTAAGGGTTCTGGCTTTTTTGTCAGAACCCTTTTTTCTTGCACCCAAATGTCCAAGTCGCCCGCACTGAGCAGACGACAACGCCCCTCTCGTGATATTGCGATGCACTGCGGGGCAGTGATCGAGATCATGTTTGGCCGTTTGAAAGACTGGCGCCGCGAGGCAACCCGTTATGATCGATGTCCGAAGGAGTTCCTGTCCGCCATCGCGCTCGTTGCAAACGTCATATTCCGGTTGCGGGCTCTTAGCCTAATCAGCAGGAATACCGGCAAGTTCGCAAACAATGTTCCACTCTTGCTCTGTCACGGGTTGAACAGACAATCGAGAACTACGCACCAAAGCCATTTCATTAAGCCGACCATCTGACTTGATCGTTTCCAAGTTCACAGGGCGAAGGACAGGCCGCACCGCTTTGATATCCACGCATTCCCAACGCGGATCATCGGTTGAGCTGTCAGGGTGTGCTAATGCGCAAACCTCCACGATGCCAACGACGGCTTTCTCCTTCTGCGAATGGTAGAAGAAGCCCAGATCACCGACCTTCATATCTCGCATAAAATTACGTGCTTGATAGTTACGAACGCCATCCCACTCTTCGCCAACGGCGCCTTTGGCAACTTGCTGATCCCAGCTCCAAGCCGAAGGTTCAGACTTAAACAGCCAATACGCCATTATCCGATAACCTTGTTCCATGCCTGTAGCGTCACGTTTTGAAACAGACCTGCCTGGCCATAAGGATCGCTTGCGGCCCATGTTTGTGCGGCTTCCATGTCAACAACATCCAACACAATCAAAGACCCGCACATCTCACCCTCGGCATCCAAAAACGGACCGGCCTGAACGACGGCCTCCGAGCTTTTAAGATAAGCCACATGCGCATCACGGTTTGCTTTGCGCACGTCCAGAGCACCTTTTTTATCGTAAGCCATCAAAGCTATAAGCATGTCATTCTTCCTTTAAAGGGCGTGACATCAACGCAGTCACTGCCGTTTCCACATCCATCTTTGTCTCAACCAACGCGGCAACTGTCTGCGTAATTGGCATATCCAATTTCTCTTCATCTGCAAGCGCCTTGAGGGCCAAAGCCGTACTTGCCCCCTCAACGGTTACGCTCCTGTCAAACCCCACATTGGAGCCAATGGAAATACCGTAGCGGTAATTTCGCGACCCCTCTGAGGTACACGTCAGCGCAAGATCGCCAAACCCTGATAACCCCGCAAGCGTCGAAGGGTCCGCACCACGGCTCACTGCAAAACGGCTCATTTCGGCAAATCCCCGGGTCATCAAGGCAGCACGTGCGCTGTGTCCCAGCCCAGCTCCGGTGGTCACACCACATGCAATGGCCATCACATTCTTTAAGGCGCCGCCTAAAGTCGCTCCCTGAACGTCGCTGGTGCGATAGAGGCGTAAACTCGCTGTCGAAAGCGCCTCTTGGAGATGCAGACCGGTGGCATTGTCCGCACACGCAAGGGTCAGCGCAGTTGGCAAGCCATTGGCGATGTCCGCTGCAAAACTGGGGCCGGTCAATATCGCTGGTACTGATGATGGAACGGCTTGCGCAATGAGATCAACAGCGCCAAGGCGGGTCTTCAGGTCAATACCCTTACAGCAAGCAACCAAAGTTCGCCGCGCAAATACATCGCTATACTTTTCCAACAGGGGCAAAATCTGCTGCATCGGAACAGCCAAAAGCATCACATCATGTGAGGTCATTTTGTCCGTGACGCGTAATCCCTTAGGAAAAATCGCAGTGGGCAAACGGCGTTGATTCATGCCCATCGCATTCATCTCTTGGACGTGATCTGCATCGCGGGCCCAAAGGGTAACGGGCGATTTTCGCGCCAATGCAATGGCCAAGCCCGTACCAAACGCACCGGCACCAACGACCGCAACACTCACGCTTTGGCCCCCTTTTTGCCACTGCCCAACATAGGCTGACTGCGGGTATCGAGCGGCATTCGTGGTTTCGCTGAAAGCGTCATGTCATCGGCTTCCCGTACGGGCATTTGCGCTAAGGCTGCAAAGGCAATCATCGCTGCATTGTCGGTGCACAAGCGCAATGGCGGAGCAACAAAAGCTGCGTCCACCTCATGACAAACAGTCTCTAATGCGGAACGAATAGTCATGTTTGAAGCCACACCGCCTGCAACACATAGCGTCGGCACAGACGGCCCGATTTCCAAATATATTTGCAATGCGCGCTTGGATTTCACCGCCAAAACCTGTGCAACAGCTGCCTGAAAACCAGCCGCCAGATCAGATTGATCTTGGGCGCTCAGCCCGCCTTTTTCGGCGACAACGCTATCACGCGCCCGCAGCGCAGCGGTCTTTAGACCCGAAAAAGACATATCGCAATCAGGTCGATCCAAAAGCGGACGCGGCAACGCAAACCGCTTTTCGTCACCAGCCAAAGCAGCGCGTTCAATTGATGGCCCCCCGGGTTGCACAAGGCCAATCAACCGCGCAACTTTGTCAAAGGCTTCGCCAGGGGCATCGTCAATCGTGCCGCCCAATCGCTCGAAAGTCATTGCGTCATGCGCAATCAAAAACTGACAATGGCCGCCAGACACCAACAGCATCAAATATGGGAACGTGACGTTATCCGTGAGCCTTGGCGTCAATGCGTGACCCGCCAAATGGTTTACGCCGTAAAGCGGTAACGATCGCGCGGTGCTTATCCCTTTCGCCAGCATCACACCCGACACAACCCCACCGATCAGCCCCGGACCTGCCGTGACTGCAATTGCGTCGATATCTTCAAGGGTCAATTCGGCTTCGGCCAACGCCTGCACGACGCTCACATCCAATTTTTCCGCATGCGCGCGCGCGGCAATTTCGGGTACCACACCACCAAAGGCCGCATGCAATTCGGTCTGGCCAACGACGATAGAAGACAGAACCTCTGCACTGCCTCCAGCCGTGCCGCGCACCACAGCGGCGGCTGTGTCATCACAGCTGCTCTCAATCCCCAGAATATTCATCTGTTCGGTCATGCCCAGCTCCATTGCGCGTCACACAGCCACGAGGTATCATCCCGATCAGTGGCAAACAATGCAAAGCACCCGCAGGTCCCCCTGCTTTTGACCCGTCCTGTCGACAGCGGGCGCGCTTTCTTTGATGCGCTTCCTTCAGAAACGGCCGCTCTTGTCAGCCCCTTGGAAACGCCGTTGATTGAAATTGTCCGTTCAAACACTCTCGCGCCAGACATGGATGCGGCCATCATCACATCCTCCAACGTTTTGCCCTTTGCAGGGGCAGGTCGAGGCCGAAAAGCCTATTGCGTCGGCGCTGCCACCACAGCCAAAGCGCAACACCGTGGTTGGGATGCGCAGAACATGGGGCTTACGGCTGATGCATTGGTATCCGCTTTGATTGCGACCCCTCCGTCTGAAGAACTGGTTCATCTAAGCGGGGAACACACGCGCGGCCATATTGCACAGCGCTTAAACCATTCCGGATTAAAGGTTGATCACGCAATTCTTTACACTCAGCGCCTCTTGCTTTTGTCCTCGGAAGCGGCGGCGTTGCTCGAAAGGGAAATCTCCGTCATCGTTCCCCTTTTTTCGCCACGCTCTGCGGCGCAGTTTGCGGCATGTGTCCAAAACTCGACGCGGGCTAACTTGTATGTTTTGGCGTTAAGCCCGGCAGTTGCAGCAGAAATTCGTCACGTAAAGAGCAGCATGTTGCATGTTTGCGCAGCACCTGAGCAAACGGCGATGGTAGAATTGGTCAAAAACGTAGCAGAGCACCTGACCTTGGGTTGAGGGCAGGCAAAGCCCCGCGTAGACTGCGGTTAAGCACCTTTGGTGCGTGGGTGAGAATCGGGAAGGTTTAAGAGTGGCCAAGAAGAAAAACACACGCGTCAAAAAAGATGACGTTCACGCCAAGACAAGTGCACCCTCACAGGACAAGAAACCTGTCGACGAAACCTCGCAGGAGCCCGTTCTGGACGCTCCCGAGAGCCTCGCGACAGACGCCGACGAGGCAATTGCCATTATCGAACCGGCGGCTGCGGAACCGGACACTCAGGCTGATGCCTCTGATGATACAGCTTCCGGAGATGAGGAAGCTGTCGATCAAACCCCGAACCATGATGACGGCGCACAATCTGAAGCTGGGGACGACACAGTCTCAGACACGCCCGAAGCATCAAGCGACATCCAAGAGCCCGAAACGTCTATCCAGCCAACGCCTGAACCACAGATTGCTGAACAGCGCAGCGGTATGATGCCACTCATCATCGGCGGCGTTGTCGCTGCGTTCCTCGGGTTTCTTGCGGCGCGTGCCGATCTGCTGGACAACTTCCTCCCGCCCTCTATGCGCGCAGATGCTCCGGAAACAGATACACGGGCGCAACTTGAATCCCTTCAAGATGCGCTGGCACAAGCTAACGCCAAGATTGAAGCTCTTGAAGCCCGGCCAGAACCCGAACTCGCGCCGCAAGAAGCTGCCGAGTTTGACACAACGGCTTTGGATGCTTCCATTGCAGAATTGGCGGATCGGATCAGCACAATCGAAGCGCGCCCTGTCGGCGAAGCTGCACCCGCACCTGCCGCGCCAAACTACGACGCGGCCTTTAAGGCACTACAAGACACGGCAGCCGCGCAGCAGGCAGAGCTGGACCGATTGCTCCAAGACGCAAGACTTGTTGAGGAATCCAGCGAAGCCGCAGCAAACGCAGCCCTCGCCCGCGCCGCAGCCACACGGATTGTCGCGGCGGTTGAGACGGGTGCACCGTTTGATGCCGCCTTGGCAGATCTTGCGCAAACCGGTGTTGAAATTCCTGAAACGCTCACAGCGGCCGCAGCAACGGGCGTTGCCCAACTTTCCAAGCTACAAGAAGACGTATCCGATGCTGCGCGCTCAGCACTGGCAGCCGCTCGCAGCGCCGACACTGAAGGCGGTTTGGGAAGCTTTTTGCAAAGGCAATTGGGCGCGCGTTCGGTCACACCCAGAGAAGGGTCTGATCCCGATGCAGTTCTTTCCCGCGTCGAAGCAGCCGTCCGCGAAGGGCGCCTGAATGATGCATTGGCAGAAGCAGACACGCTGCCACCAGAAGGACAAGCTGCGATGGCGGACTGGCTCGATGCCACCCGCGCACGCCTTGATGTAACAACCGCAACCGAAGCGCTGATGCAGCGCCTTGCCGCGAACTGAGGAAATACAATGCTTTGGTCAATCGTTAAAATAGTCCTCTTTTTCTGCGCCTTGGTCGCTTGCTCTTTTGGGGCGAACTACTTGCTCCAGGCCCAGGGCGGCATCCGCATCGAAGCGGCAGGCAATGAATACAACTTCGGACCATTTGTGTCCGTAATCGCCCTTGCCGTGCTGGTTTTTGCCGTCTGGATATTCATCAAGGTTTTGGGCCTCCTTGTCGCAACCTGGAAATTCCTGAACGGGGACGAGACGGCAATTTCCCGGTATTTTGAGCGTAACCGCCAGGCCAAAGGGTACGATGCTTTGTCCCAAGGGATGATGGCGCTGGCGTCTGGCGAAGGGCGCTTGGCAATGGCGAAGGCCGAAAAGGCTGAGAAATACTTGCGCAAACCCGAGCTTACAAACCTTCTGACGGCCCAGGCGGCCGAGATGTCAGGAGACCGCCGCAAAGCAGAGCAAACGTACCGCGCGCTAATTGAAAACGACGCAACCCGCTTTGTCGGAGTACGCGGAATTATGAAACAACGCTTGGCGGACGGGGACACAGAAACCGCATTGGCTTTGGCCGAAAAAGCATTCGCGATGAAGCCAAAGCATGAAGACACCCAAGACGTGTTGCTCAAGCTTCAAACCCAGAAACAAGACTGGAAAGCTGCGCGTGAAACTCTTGATGCAAAGCTGAAACATGGCAGCCTACCCCGCGATGTTCACAAACGCCGCAACGCGGTTTTGGCTTTGTCTGAAGCCCGCAAAGTGTTTGACGCAGATGAAACTATCGAAGCGCGCGAAGCAGCGATTGAAGCGAACCGGCTGTCGCCCGATCTGATACCCGCTGCCATAATGGCCGCACACAGCTACGTCGAACAAGGCAACAAAAAATACGCAACGCGCGTGATCAAAAAAGCATGGGATGTGTCCCCTCACCCCGATTTGGCCGCCGCTTTTGCGACTATTGAACCTGACGAAGCACCCACGGCTCGCCTCAAGCGGTTTAGAACATTGGTTAAGGCGCAGATCGCACATCCTGAATCCAAGATGTTGATGACCGAACTGCTTTTGGCAAACGAAGATTTCCCCGAAGCGCGCCGCACTTTGGGTGATTTGAACGATGCCGAACCGACTGCGCGCACCGCAACGCTCATGGCTGCCATCGAACGGGGCGAAGGCGCTGATGATACAGTGGTCAAAGGGTGGCTGACGCGCGCATTGTCTTTGCCGCGCGGCCCACAGTGGGTCTGTGACAACTGCCACCACATTCATGCAGAATGGAAGCCGATCTGTGAGAACTGCGACAGCTTCGATACGCTTGCTTGGAAAACTCCGCCACAATCCGAAGTCTCTATGCCTGGCGGCATGCAGATGTTGCCACTGATCATGGGCCCAAAGGCCAAAGAAGGCACCGAGGTGGTCGTGATCGAGGATGCTGAAATTCTGGATGATGATCTGCCAGACCAAGAGGCGCAAAAAGTATAACCGGCGCGGAAAGAATCATGATTTTGCCCTGTTTCTTCCCAAAGCCGATCAAGATTTCCACTTAAGCTTATCTTCGACATGCTGTCGTTGTGCCATTCGCACATCGGCACAAACGGATGTGAGGGAATGAAATGCAAAGCCACGACGACGTTTTTGCACGCAGACTGGAACGTCTGGCAAAAAATGACACGCAGGGGGCGACACGCCATTCTGCGCCACCCGCAATCCCCGTAACGCCGTCAGAAAAATCAAGGAAGATACCCCCTTGGGGCTTGGTTCTCGCTTCTGCTTTTCTGGTGGTGAGTGGCGGTGCGTTTGCTGCCCTTGCACTGCTGCCAAGCGCCGCTACCCCCCCTGTTGCTTACGCAGAAACACCATTGGCATCAGCAACCGCCCCACCAAAACTGTTGAAACCCGTCCCGACCAAGGTGCAAACGGCAACACCAAAAGAAAGCGCAGAAAGCATCGCGTTCAAAAAGGCGCGCGACGCTGCGATTGCCGCTGACAAACTTGTCCGGCTTGCCGCATTGGCCGCGAACGAAACACCCGTTGTCAGTGCCGAACCTGACCCCAAACCGTTGCCAGCCAATCTACCCTCAGCCGTGACATATTTTCCCAAAGCCATGCACGGCTGGCTTGCCATAACTCCCGAAATTAACACAACCATTTACGGAACTGGCAAAACCAAAACTGAGGTAGAGCAAGTTAACACCGATCACAAGGCCGCCACCGAACGGGCAATGGCGAAAATTGCATCACAGTATCCCGGCGGCGCTGCCGCGCTAAAAGCGCACCCAAGATTTAAGAAAATTAGGCAATACGTCGGTAACCTACCAATGTTTCGTAAATTTCAAGGTGAACGGAAACACAAATCAAGGGCGATATACATCGCGCAAGACGGATCATATCTGAAAGTTGAACTTGAATTTCTAGCGCAGGCAGATTTGTTTGGCCCCCCAGACAGCAGTCGCCTTTGGGGTGACGCCATCGTCGAACGCCTTAGTAAACGGTACGGGACAAAAGGCGTGCCAACAGGATTCATAGGGTATCGTGGCGGTGTCGCTCATTCAGACCGCACAAGCCTGACGGAGATAAAGCAGGCGACGACGGGATCAAAACCTGAACGTTTTGATATGGTGCTTGCGCTGAGTCACGGTACGCAGATCACTGTCTATGGTGAGATTTCGCCAGATCACATGAAACGCTTCTTGCGCAGTTTCGATCATGACGCCTTGCTGGCGCGCGTCACTGCGATCGGCGAATAGGCGGCGCACCACAACGGCGCGCCACCTATTGTTTGCTTAGTAGCGATAGTGCTCTGGCTTGAACGGGCCGTCAGGTGACACGCCGATATACGCTGCCTGTTCGGCATCCAGTTTGGACAGCTTCACGCCGATACGATCAAGGTGCAAGCGCGCCACTTTCTCATCCAGATGCTTGGGCAAGATGTAGACTTCGTTTTTGTAGTTGTCGCCGTTGTTCCACAATTCCATCTGCGCCAACACTTGGTTGGTGAAGGATGCGGACATCACGAATGACGGGTGGCCTGTCGCGTTGCCAAGGTTCAACAAACGCCCTTCAGACAACAGGATCAGACGATTGCCATTCGGCATCTCGATCATATCCACTTGCTCTTTGATGTTCGTCCATTTGTGGTTCTTCAATGCAGCCACTTGGATTTCGTTGTCAAAGTGACCGATGTTGCCAACGATCGCCATGTCCTTCATCTCGCGCATGTGTTCGATGCGGATCACGTCTTTGTTGCCCGTGGTTGTGATGAAGATGTCAGCGCTGTCGACCACGTCTTCGAGCAGAACAACTTCAAAACCGTCCATCGCAGCTTGCAACGCGCAAATCGGATCGACTTCGGTTACTTTCACGCGAGCACCAGCACCGGACAAGGACGCAGCGGAGCCTTTGCCAACATCGCCGTACCCCATAACAACCGCTACTTTACCGGCCATCATTGTGTCTGTTGCGCGGCGGATACCATCAACGAGGGATTCTTTGCAGCCGTATTTGTTGTCGAACTTCGACTTGGTCACCGAATCGTTCACGTTGATCGCAGGGAATGGCAACTGGCCATCACGGACCAGTTCATACAAGCGGTGAACGCCTGTTGTTGTTTCCTCGGAAACACCTTGGATTTGGTCACGCATTTTGGTGAACCAGCCCGGGGACGCCGCCATACGCTTTTTAATCTGGGCCTTGATCGCGACTTCTTCTTCGGAAGTCGGCACGGCAATTATGTCTTCACCAGCTTCAGCGCGCGCACCCAGCAAAATGTAGAGCGTGGCATCGCCACCATCGTCAAGAATCAGGTTGGGGCCGTCTTCAAACATGAAGGATTTATCAAGGTAATCCCAATGCTCTTCCAAAGATTGACCTTTGATCGCGAACACCGGAACGCCAGATTCAGCAATCGCTGCGGCGGCGTGATCTTGGGTCGAGAAGATGTTGCAAGATGCCCAGCGCACATCGGCACCCAGATCCACAAGTGTCTCAATCAAAACAGCCGTTTGAATGGTCATGTGCAATGACCCTACAATACGCGCGCCTTTCAAAGGCTTCGCTTCGCCATACTCAGAGCGCAAGGACATAAGGCCCGGCATTTCTGTTTCTGCGATGTTCAGTTCTTTGCGGCCATACTCGGCCAACGCGATGTCTTTTACGATGTAGTCGTTCGCCATCATAGATATCCTCAAATTACGTTGCGGGGTCACTATCCCGTTTTTGGTGCAATCTCAATGGGCCATATCCGCGCAAGCTGAACAGGATATGAACGGGGTTCCAAGGCAGCCCGTTTCATGGAAGTCTGGCTATATAAAGCAAAGGCATAGACATGGCACAACAACCCCGTGCTTGGCAGCGCATGCTGTCCGGCAGACGATTGGATCTTTTGGACCCAACACCCGTCGATATCGAAATTGAAGACATCGCCCATGGCCTTGCCTTTGTTGCGCGGTGGAACGGGCAAACACGCGGGGACTTTGCCTATTCCGTCGCGGAGCACTCTATCCTTGTTGAAACCCTGTTTGGCAGGATTGCCCCCAACGCCCCCGCCAAATGGAAACTTGCCGCCCTTTTGCACGATGCGCCTGAGTACGTGATCGGAGATATGATTTCGCCTGTAAAAGCCGCGGTAGGGCCAGGATACGGCGAACTTGACGAGCGGTTGGAAGCCGCCATTCACATCCGCTTTGGACTGCCTGCCAAAATTCCAGCCCCCGTGAAAAAGCAGATCAAGAAAGCTGACAAAATCAGCGCATGGATGGAAGCCACGCAAATTGCCGGTTTTACCAAATCAGAGGCTGACAAATTCTTTGGCGCGCCAGACCCAAGCGTGATGGAGGGTCTGATAATCGTATTGCGCACCCCACTTGAGGCACGCACCGACTTTACCAACCGCCACAACGATCTTTTGAAAGTGCTTCCATGATTAATGTTCGCCCTGTCATGACCCTTGATGCAAACTCCATGGCTGTTCTGTTGAACGCGATTATTGAAAAGGGCGGAACCACAGCGTTGACACGACCTGTCACTGGACAGGATTTGACGGAATGGATGGCGAGCAATGCGAGCCAGTCTGCGTGGCATGTGGCGTTAGATGACACAGAGCAGGTTGTTGGATTTCAATGGATTTCCCCTCATGAAAAACTGCCCCCTGAAGCCTGTGATGTCGCCACCTTTGTACAGATAGGACGCACTGGCCTCGGGATTGGATCCGCGTTGTTCTCCGCGACAGCCAAGGCTGCAAAGGGGTTGGGATACAAGTGGATCAACGCCACCATTCGTGCCGATAATGACGGCGGGTTGACCTATTATCAATCACGTGGCTTTCGCACTTGGATTATTGATGAAGGGATCAAACTGGATAGCGGGTTGATCGTGGACAAAATCAGCAAGCGGTTTGACGTATAGACATCGTTCGCACGCGTCGAACCCGTTTCGCGGCCAGATACTTTGTTTCTAACGCGGGCTGCGTTTTGCCAAAATACGCTGAAGCGTCCGACGGTGCATATTCAAGCGACGCGCCGTTTCAGACACGTTGCGATCGCATAATTCGTACACGCGCTGGATATGCTCCCAACGGACGCGGTCCGCGCTCATCGGGTTTTCCGGAGGCGGCGGAAGGTCATCACCAGTTGCCAGAAGCGCATTGGTGACGTCATTGGCATCCGCAGGCTTTGACAAGTAATCGGTCGCCCCGATTTTGACCGCAGCAACTGCTGTTGCGATGGCGCCATATCCTGTCAGGACCACAATGCGCGCATCCGGGCGTTTCTCGCGAAGGACTTCGACCACATCCAAGCCGTTGCCATCCTCAAGACGCAAATCAACGACTGCATAGGCTGGAGGGCGGGCTGTTGCGATTGCTTTACCTGCGGCGACGGAGCCCGCTGTTTCAATCTCGAAGCCGCGTTTTTCCATCGCTTTGGCAAGCCTGCGCAAAAAGGGCTCATCGTCGTCCACCAACAACAAAGACGGGTCTTCACCGATCTCGTATTTTGCAGCCTCTGACATGTGGTGTCCTTCCCGGTTCCAGTGCTGTTTCCAGCGTCCGCTAACTATGTAGCTCTGCTTTCGTTTCGTCAATTGACGTCAAAGGGTTAGAACAGCCCCTCAGGCATTTTCGATATAGCAACTGATCTGTTCCGCCATTTTCTCTGCGCTGACGTCACGGCGGAAAAACTCGACAAACCCATGTTCTGGAAGCATTAGGTAGGAAAACGTAGAGTGGTCCACCAAGTAGAACTCATCATCACCTGGCTGGACTTTGTAATAGGTTCGGTAGGCCTGACTTGCCTGTTTGACTTGTGCGTCTGATCCCGTGAGGCCAATCATCTTGTCGTGCATGTTCGCAGCATAGTCTTTGACCGCTTCGGGCGTGTCGCGTTTAGGATCAATCGATACAAAAACGGGGGTCACAGACTGCCCGCCTGCCAACACGATGTCCGTCGCATCCGCATTGCGCGACACATCAAAAGGGCACACATCAGGGCAGAATGTGTAGCCAAAGTAAATCAGCGCAGGCTCTTTCAGCACATCGGCTTCGGTGACCGTTTCACCATCGCCGTTGATCAACTCGAACGGGCCGCCAATCTTTGCGCCTCCCGCAACAGCGCTCGCACGGCATTCGGCAAACTGATCATCGCTGCCCGATTGGGTCACGTAGTAAGTTCCAGCCAAAAGTAGCGCCGCCGTGACAGCAGCAGCAGGTGCAATGTAGCGCAGCATTTGTTTCCCCTTAGAAAGTCTATACGGTTTGCTCATTCGTGGGTCATACCTACGCATACCATTCTTTTGCGCAATCTACGATTTGGTGATCAACATGCCTGACCAAAGCCTTGGCCTTTTCGCAACGCAGCGCCGTGCCAGCTGGATAAGGCTGCGCACGATGATTCTGCTGCGTTGGGTCGCTATCGTGGGACAAATCAGCGCAATCACTGTGGCCCAGCGCATGTACGGTCTGCAGCTTGAGTTGGGGCTGTGCTATCTTGCCATCGGAATTTCGATCATCGGCAACCTGATTGCGATTTTCGTGTTTCCCGAAAACAAGCGCCTGAATGAAGCCGAGAACCTGTTGATGGTCATGTTTGACCTCCTTCAGCTTGGGTTCCTGCTGACATTGACAGGCGGGCTCAACAATCCGTTTGTTCTATTGCTGCTGGGGCCGGTGACTGTGTCAGCCGCAGTTCTAACGACGCGATCCACTGCTTTGGTTGGAAGTACGGCCATCATTCTGGTGACACTTATGAGCGAGTTCCACCTGCCCCTTCTCACGGATCAGGGGTTTATCCTGCGCATTCCGGATGTGTTCATTTTCGGCAACTGGGTCGCGCTGGTCATCGCGATCATATTTATCGCGGGCTACTCCCAGCGGATCACCCTTGAAATGCACGCAATGTCAGACGCCCTGTCCGCCACGCAAATGGCCTTGTCACGCGAGCAAAAGCTCACCGATCTGGGTGGCGTCGTCGCAGCCGCAGCACATGAACTGGGCACACCATTGGCCACGATTAAACTGGCCAGCGCAGAGCTGATGGAAGAGCTCGCAGATCAACCCGAATTGTATGAGGACGCTGCGCTCATTCGCGAACAAGCAGACAGATGTCGAGATATTTTGCGGGACATGGGGAGAACGGGAAAGGACGATCTGCACATGCGCCAAGCGCCCCTGATCACGGTTATTCAAGAAGCCGCAGAGCCGCATGAACACCGCGGCAAAATAGTCCATTACACACATGATCCGGACACCGGCGACGAGATCGGTCAACCTACGATCCTTCGCAAGCCAGAGATCATTCACGGTCTCAGGAATCTGGTGCAAAACGCTGTTGATTTTGCGAGCCACAACATCTGGATCGAAACACATTGGACAGATGACACTATATCAATCCGGATCGTTGACGATGGCAAAGGGTTTCCAACACACCTGTTGGGGCGGATCGGTGATCCGTTTATGAGCAGCCGGCGCAGCGCACCTGACAAGTCGCAACGCCCCGGCTATGAGGGAATGGGATTGGGCCTGTTTATCGCCAAAACACTTCTGGAAAGATCTGGGGCCAATTTGCGATTTGCCAATGGATCCAACCCTTATGCTCATGACAACCGTCAACAAAAACACTCGGGAGCGATTGTGGAAGTCATATGGCCGCGCGATACGATCGACGCAAAACATGGACAAAATGCCGTGCCCATTGGCTTGAACCAGCAAGTAACTTGAAACCTGGCGGCGATATTGCGCCTACTGATCGCTTGGTTAACGAACGCTTAACCAAATGAAACGAGTGTGTCTCCCAACGCTCTGCGGAAGGGCCAAACTAACATGTTGTACTATGAATTTATTATCGTTTTCTCGGTGGCTATGCTTAGCGCCTTTTTTGGTGTGTTCTTGATCGGCCCACGAATGGGGACACGACAAACCACTGACATTGACTCTCATTCGTCGGAAGTTTGCTTTTTGTATAAAAACGACGATCTACAGCACGCCTCTGAACTGGCCAAAAGTGTTGTTGGCCTTGCTGAAACAGACACTGACTGGAAATCGCTGCACACACAGTTGCACAAACGGTTTCAACTTATGCCTGTCAGCACGACAGAAATCTCTACTACGCCAGTCATAGTCAACGCCACTGATGCCAGCGACAAAGGTTTCGTGCGTCTAACGCGGTCGGGTGAAACGGTACATGTCGAGATCGTCGAGCCTGGAACATCATCTCCGACGCAAATTCATCAAATCAAATCGTTGGAGGCTGAGCTTGCGACGTTGAGAATGGCAAGCTCGACGTCCTCACATCCAATGTGGCAGACAAATGACTCCGGTGATGTGCAGTGGTACAATTCAGCTTACGCGTCCTTGTACCAGCGTATTTTCGGTGAAGGACCGGACTCGAAACAACCCTTGTTTGAAACATTCGCAATGGCGCGCCAACCATCTGGCCGTACGCGCGCATCTTTGCAACAGAACAACGACGGCGGCCGGCTTTGGTTTGACGTAAACACCGTCCAATCGGGCACCAAAACGATGTTCCATGCGATGGACATCAATGCAGTCATTCAAGCCGAAGTGGCCCAGCGCAATTTTGTTCAGACATTGGCAAAAACCTTTGCGCAACTGTCTATTGGCTTGGCGATCTTTGATCGGAATGGGCAGCTTGCTCTTTTCAATCCGGCTCTTGTTGATCTTACCGGTCTACAGGCGGAATTTCTGTCTGCGCGACCTGATCTTTTGTCATTTTTCGACCGCCTGCGGGACAACAGAGTGATGCCTGAACCCAAAAACTACCACTCTTGGCGACAGGAAATTGCTGATGTGATCGCAGCTGCAACAGACGGACGCTATCAGGAAACCTGGTCACTGGACACGGGGCATACCTACCGCGTTTCAGGGAGACCACATCCTGACGGAGCCATCGCCTTTTTGATTGAAGACATCAGTGCCGAAGTATCGATGACCCGCAACTACCGCGCAGAGCTTGAGATGAGCCAGTCCTTGATGGACTCGCTTAACGATGGGCTAGTCGTTTTCTCATCTGCAGGAATTCTGCAATTCTGCAATGCCGCTTACCGCGAAATGTGGAAACTTGATCCCGAGAGCTCGTTCGCTGAAGTGACCATCATAGATTCCCTGCGCGATTGGCAGAAACAAAGCCATCCTGATCCCGCATGGGGGGACGTCCGTGACTTTGTGTTCAAAGTCGGTGAGCGCGCGCCATGGGACAGCATTGTTGAACGTGACGATGAAAACCGCTTGATTTGCAGCGTTTCGCCTATCGCATCAGGTGCCACCTTGATCCGTTTTGAAAAGATCGAAGACGCCATTCAACTTCATCCCAACCGGCTCAGCGTTATTCAGGACTGACGGCATTTCCCTTGCGGCTCCCGCCGCTGGCAGTAGTTTAGCGCCATGTCGCGCAAATCACTGATCAAACAGTTCAACACGGAAGATGACACAACCCGTTTTGCACGGGCTCTTGCCAAGCACTTGGGTGCCGGGGACGTCATCTTGTTGGAAGGAGATGTTGGTGCCGGCAAAACACATTTTGCGCGCGCAGTGATCAAATCCTTATTGCTTGAGGATGAAGACGTCCCCTCCCCGACGTTCACATTGGTGCAAACCTACGACACAACCGCAGGCGCCCTTTGGCATACGGACTTGTACCGCCTCAGCTCTGACTTCGAAGTTGAAGAGTTGGGCTTGGACGAGGCTATGGAAACAGCCGTTTGCCTGATCGAATGGCCCGATCGTTTGGGCCCTCTTTCGCCTGCATCAGCTTTGGTGATTATTTTGGAACCGATGGACAACGGACGGCGCATGACGGCATCATGGAACGATCCGAAATGGAACGGCCGTGTTGAAGGGTTTGATGATGCGTGACAGGGAAGCACTGGCTCAGGAATTTGTTGTGTCCAGCGGATGGGGCGATGCCGTGCGAAAAGTCGTCGCCGGTGATGCGTCCAACAGACGATATGACCGACTGACGCGACCAGATGGAACGACTACGATCCTGATGGATGCCCCCGTGGACAAAGGGGAAGACGTCAGGCCCTTTGTGAATATCGCAAAACATTTGCGTGACATCGGGCTAAGTGCGCCAAACATTCTAACCCAAGACCCTAAAAACGGGTTTTTGCTGCTCGAGGACTTGGGGGACGACCTGTTCGCCCGCGTTCTCACGACTGATCCCGCAAAGGAGATCGAGCTATACACAGCTGCAACAGATGTGTTGGTTCACCTTCACGCATCCCCGCGCCCGACCCTCGCGCCCTATGACACACAAACGATGACACAGATGGCCGCGCTGGCGTATGATTGGTATCTGTTTGGTGCAGCCGGTCAAAAACACGACGCCAAGCGTGATCTTTTTGCGGATGCCTTTTCCTCTTTGCTAGAGCCGCTCTCACAGGCAAAACAAGTCCTGATCCAACGCGATTTTCATGCAGAAAACCTGCTTTGGCTGCCAGATCGGGAAGGTGTCTCACGCGTGGGACTACTGGATTTTCAGGACGCAATGTCAGGGCATCCTGCCTATGATCTGGTTTCAATTCTTCAAGATGCACGCCGCGATGTACCCGCACAGATCGAAGCGCACATGATCGATCATTACACCTCTGCCACGTCCTTTGATGATGCAACTTTTCACAGTGCTTATGCGATGCTTGGAGTTCAGCGCAATTTGCGAATTCTGGGCGTCTTTGCCCGTCTTTGCATGCTCAACGGCAAGTCGCACTATGTGGATCTGATCCCGCGCGTCTGGGACCATATTCTGACCAGTTTGCGTAGCCCTGCGCTTGCTCCTGTTGCCGATATGATTCTGCACGACTTGCCCGCGCCCACCCCTTCCATCCTTACCGAGTTAAAATCAAAATGCGCAACGGTCCCACGTCCGTCATGATGTTCGCGGCCGGCTTTGGCACGCGCATGAAACACCTCACACAGCACCAACCCAAGCCGTTGGTTAAAGTCGCTGGAACGGCGCTGATTGATCACGCGCTAACGCTTGCGGTCGACATAGAACCAGAGACTATCGTGGCAAATACACACTATTTGCCCCATCTTCTAGAAGAGCACTTGCGCGACGGACCCGTGACAACACTGCGCGAAACGCCTGATATTCTGGACACCGGAGGCGGGTTGCGAAACGCATTGCCGTTGCTGGGGTCCGATCCGGTTTTCACAATGAATACAGATGCTGTCTGGACGGGGCCAAACCCGCTAAACTGCGCTGCAGCGGCTTGGAACCCAGACAAAATGGACGGGCTTTTGGTGTGCGTTCCCGTCGCAAACACAACCGGCTATACTGGTGAAGGGGACTTTGCCATGGATCACAACGGTGTCCTCTCCAGAGGCAAAGGCGTGGTATACGGCGGCGTTCAGATCATCAAAACGAACAAACTCCATGCGGTGACCAAAGATGCGTTTTCTCTGAACCTTCTCTGGGACGAGATGCTGGCACAGGGCCGGTTGTTTGGTGTCCTTCACACCGGTGGATGGTGCGACGTAGGGCATCCTGCCGGCGTTGGCCTTGCCGAAGCGATGTTGGAGCGCTCTCATGTTTAAACAATCAGACACTCCACATATTTTTGGCGTGGCACCCGGCATCGACTTCCCCAAAGCGCTCGTTGACGGGTTGATCAAGCGCACGCAGGACCAAGACCCCGAAGCATTGGCGCGTGTGGAAATCATCGTCAACACACGGCGGATGGCGCGCCGTATGCGCGAGCTTTTTGATCAAGGCCCCTCGCTATTGTTGCCCCGCATCCGCCTGCTCACCGATTTGGACGACCTGCTGCCACACGGCGCCTTGCCGCAGCCATTGCCCGGATTGCGCAGACGGCTTGAACTGATCCGCTTGATCTCGGATTTATTAGACCGTCAACCGCATCTTGCACCCCGCGCCTCGCTTTACGGATTGGCAGATAGTTTAGCAGGCTTGCTGGATGAAATGCAGGGAGAAGGGGTGCCGCCCAGCGCGATTGAGCAGCTTGATGTGACGGATCAATCCGGACATTGGGCCAACGCGCAGTCCTTTATCAACATTGCCCAAACTTATGTGCAAATGTCCGACGCGACGCCCGACCCCGAGGCACGACAACGCAAGACGGTAGAGCTGCTTCAGCACAGTTGGCTGGAAAATCCGCCAACCCACCCTATCATTTTGGCAGGCTCAACCGGATCACGCGGAACCACCCTGATGTTGATGCAGGCGGTCGCCGGTTTGCCTCAGGGTGCGTTGATCTTGCCAGGGTTTGATACGGACATGCCCGAAAGCGTCTGGGGCAGCTTGTCTGACGAGTTGACCTCCGAAGACCATCCCCAATTCCGCTTTCGCAAACTTATGCAAATGCTGGACATTCAACGTGGTGACGTTGCCAACTGGGTGGATACTGCGCCACATGCGCCTGCGCGCAATGCGCTTGTTTCCTTGGCTTTGCGCCCGGCCCCTGTGACCGATGCATGGCTTGATGAAGGACCCGATCTCAAAGACCTGTCAGGCGCCATGTCAGATGTGACATTGGTTCAGGCAGAGACTCCGCGTGACGAGGCATTGGCCATTGCAATGCGCCTGCGCCGCGCCGCTGAAGAAGGGCAAACAGCTGCCTTAATCACGCCCGACCGTTTGCTAACACGCCAAGTGTCAGCCGCTTTGGATCGCTGGGATATTCTGCCCGATGACAGCGCAGGCACGCCATTGCACCTGTCCCCTCCCGGTCGTTTTTTGCGACATGTTGCGGGTCTGTTTGTCAGAAAACTCGACGCAGAAGCCTTGCTTACGCTGCTCAAGCACCCTTTGACACACAGCGGCTTTGATCGCGGCGCGCATCAGCTCAACACCCAGCTCCTTGAGTTGAGAATGCGCAGGGATGGGCTGCCCTATCCCGATCAAAGCACTTTGCGTGTCACTGCTGAAAAAGTGGCGGCCAAAATTGAAAACGCCGAGCCCTTTCTGTCGTGGGCAGCCTGGGTTGGCGAAACGCTCGAAAACTTGAACACTATTGGTCAACGGCCCTTGATCGACTGGGTGACAACATTGCGTCGGGTCGGTGAAGCCCTTGCATGTGGTCCCGCACACGATGACAGCGAGCTTTGGAAAAAAGCAGCCGGTCAAAAAGCCTTGGGTGTTTTGGAAAATCTTGACGCAAACGCTGAATTTGGCGGGATGATGTCTGCGTCCGATTTTTCCGATCTTTTGGGCGCACTCCTTTCTGGCGAAGAGGTTCGCGACCGCGATGCCCCGCACCCGGACATCATGATTTGGGGCACTTTGGAGGCGCGCGTCCAAGGTGCCGATTTGGTCATTCTTGGCGGTTTGAACGAAGGCGTCTGGCCCGAAGCGCCCAAGCCTGATCCATGGCTGAACAGAGCCCTGCGCAATCAAGCAGGATTGCTTTTGCCAGAACGACGGATTGGGCTGTCCGCGCATGATTTCCAACAGGCCTTTGCTGCAAAAGAGGTTTGGATCACACGGTCAGTGCGGTCGGATGATGCCGAAACAGTGCCATCACGATGGCTCAATCGTATTCAGAACTTGCTGGGCGGATTGCCAGACCAAGGTGGACCAAAAGTCCTCAAAGCAATGGCAGAACGCGGGGATGCCTGGCTGGCACAAGCCAATGCATTGGAGGCTGTAGAGCCTGTTTCCAAAGCGACACGCCCTTCGCCCTGCCCTCCGAAATCCGCGCGCCCTCATCGCTTGTCCGTTACAGAAATCAAAAAGCTGATCCGCGATCCTTACGCGATCTATGCCAAACACACGCTCAGACTGAGGCCGCTAAACCCGGTTGTGCAATCACCTGACGCGCCACTTCGCGGAATTCTCATTCATGACGTCATGGAACAGTTCATTCTGCTGGTTGGCAAAGATGCCCGCGCGCTGACCTCTGCAACGCTCATGGAAATTGCGCAGACTGTGTTGTTGGAAAATGTGCCATGGCCCGCGGCCCGGGCCCTTTGGTTGGCACGCTTGTCTCGCGTTGCCGATTGGTTTGTAGCCCAAGAGAAAATTCGCCAACTGGCCGGCACTCCTATCGCTTTTGAAAAAGAAGCACGCGGCGTGTTGGAGTTGGTGGACCTTGGTTTCACGCTCATCGGGTTTGCGGATCGCATTGATGCCACACATACCGGCAGCGTCGTGATCTATGACTACAAAACAGGAAAGCCCCCGACAGCACCGCAACAAGCAAAATTTGAAAAGCAGTTGTTGCTGGAAGCCGCCATGCTGGAAGAAGGCGCGTTTAAGGACATCGGCCCCAGGATGGTTGAAAACGCGTTGTTCATCGGGCTTGGCAGTACACCTGTCGAGGTCAGCGCGCCATTGTCCAAAGAGCCCTCCGCCAAAGTCCTCGCTGAATTGCGCGAGTTGGTCGCGGCCTATCTGGCTCCGGATCAAGGATTCACATCCAAACGTATGGAAGTCTCCGACCGGGAAACCGGCGACTATGACCACCTTGCCCGCTTTGGGGAATGGGACGCAACAAATGACCCAACCCCGGAGGATTTATCATGATCCAACGTGATGACGCCACGCAGCGGCAACTGGATGCAGCCGATCCGTCAATGTCCACTTGGTTGGCTGCCAATGCCGGCTCCGGCAAAACGCGGGTTCTCACCGATCGGGTGGCGCGCTTGTTGCTTGAAGGGGTGCAGCCGCAGCACATCCTGTGTCTGACTTACACAAAGGCCGCCGCGTCCGAGATGCAAAACCGCCTGTTTCGCAGGCTGGGTGATTGGGCAATGTTGCCTGATGCGAAACTGCGCACAGCACTTGATGAACTGGGCGTGACAAAGGCGACCGACAGCAAAGGCTTGCGCAACGCACGCACGCTGTTTGCACGTGCAATTGAATCCCCGGGTGGCTTGAAAATCCAGACCATCCACTCGTTTTGCGCGTCCTTGTTGCGCCGCTTTCCGTTGGAAGCCGAAGTAAGCCCGCAATTCACCGAAATCGAAGACCGCGCCGCAGACATGTTGCGCGCCGAAATTGTGGATGAAATGGCCGAAGGGGATGAGGCGCACCTCGTCACGACTTTGGCTCAAAACTACACTGGCGAGGATTTTCTACGCCTGACCGGAGAAATCGTGCGCAATCGCACGGCGTTTGAAACGAGCGTCACACGCACAGATGTTCTGACGCTGCTGGGCCAGAAACCGGATTTGGATGAAACCGTTTTGGTGTCCGAAACGCTCTTGGGCAGTGAGGCACAATTGATTGCGGACCTCACCGCGATCATAGACGCCTCGACAAGCACAAATGACAAAAAGGTCGCGGCCAAGTTAAAGGGTATCAGGACATGGGATATGTCTGCTTTGGCCTTATTAGAGTCTTGTTTCCTGACCGGCAGCAGCGCAAAAGAACCCTTCACCGCAAAAATCGGCAGCTTTCCGACCAAGGCCAATCAAGCATCCGCCGATACACTGATGCCCGCGCTAAACGATTTGATGGCACGCATCGAGCGGTCCCGCGATATGCGGCTCAGCTTGATTGCTGCACGGCGCACAGAAGTCCTCAACGCTTTTGCGCGCGCATTCCTGAAACGCTACGAGAGCGCAAAGCTCATGCGCGGCTGGTTGGATTTTGATGATCTGATCCTCAAGGCGCGCGGGCTTCTCACGGACGCCAAAGTCGCCGCCTGGGTTCTGTTCCGGATCGACGGCGGCATCGATCACATTCTTGTGGACGAAGCCCAGGACACCAGCCCCGACCAATGGGATGTTATTCGACGGCTGGCAGAAGAATTTTCCTCAGGCGAGGGCGCGCGCTCCGATGTAGAGCGGACTTTGTTTGTGGTTGGCGACAAAAAGCAGTCGATCTATTCGTTTCAAGGGGCCGACCCGCGTGAATTTGACCGGATGCAAGCCGAGTTCAAACAAAAGTTCAACGATGCTGGCGCCCCGTTTCAGGAAACCACACTCGACTACTCGTTCCGTTCCTCCAGCGCCATTTTACGGCTGGTAGATCAAACATTCGATAACCGGATCGAAGCAGGTTTCAACAAAGAGAGCCAGCACATCGCCTTTAAGGACAAGCTGCCCGGTCGGGTTGATCTGTGGCCGGTCATCGAGACCATAAACGACAAGGACGAGCGCGAATGGTACGACCCTGTGGACCGGCGCAGTCAAACGCACCATTCAGTCCTGCTAGCGGATCAGATTGCACAGCACATCAAAACGATGATCGACGATGGTCACACTATTCCGGATGATGGCGAGACCAAAGGAGAGTTCATTCGCAGACCCATACGCGCCGGCGACTTCCTAATTCTGGTGCGCAAACGCTCTGGTCTGTTTGCAGAGATCATTCGCGCCTGCAAAACCTATGAGCTTCCGATCGCTGGCGCCGACCGCCTAAAGGTTGGTGCGGAACTGGCCGTGCGTGATCTAGGCGCCTTGTTGTCATTTCTTGCCACACCGGATGACAGCCTGTCACTCGCAGCTGCGTTGAAATCACCTTTGTTCGGATGGAGTGAAAAAGAGCTTTTCGATCTGGCCCATCCCCGCAAGGAAACGCACCTTTGGCAAAGCTTGCGAGCGCGCCAGGCAGAGTATCGGGAAACAGTCTCTATCTTGCATGATTTGCGCGACAACACGGATTTTCTACGACCTTACGACTTGATTGAACGCATCCTGACGCGGCACTTTGGACGGGATCGTTTGGTCGCAAGGTTAGGCACCGAAGTCCAAGACGGCATCAACGCACTTCTATCGCAAGCTCTCGCATATGAGCGCAATTCGGTTCCCAGTTTGACGGGGTTTTTGGTTTGGATGAAAACCGATGACCTGAACATCAAACGTCAAATCGACAGCGCGTCCGATCAGATCCGCGTGATGACTGTTCACGGTGCCAAGGGGCTTGAAGCCCCCATTGTCATTCTGCCTGACACGGCGCGCCGTGATGAAAAGATCAACGATGAGATCATTAAAATGAAAGGCGTGCCTGTTTGGAAGGCCAGCTCCGCCGATACACCGGACGCTATGCATGCGCGCCTTGACGAGATCAAAGAGGCGCAACGCAATGAGCAACTCCGCCTGCTTTATGTGGCTCTAACCCGTGCTGAAAAGTGGCTGATCGTTGCGGCAGCCGGGGACTTGGGGAAAGAAGGAAAAAGCTGGTATGACTCGGTTGAAACGGCCATGGAACACGCAGGTGCCACGATGGAAAACGCACCTCATATTGGCCCATTCAAACGGGTAGAGCACGGCGATTGGACACAAGGAGCGATTGAGGTCAAAGCACCCGTTGTGACCCAAACAAAACCATTAGACCCCATTTTTCAAACACCGGCCCCAATTCCTCAAACCTCTTCCAAGACGCAGGCCCCGTCAGAACTGGGCGGTGCAAAGGCATTGCCCGGTGCAGATGGGCTGTCCGAAACAGATGCGCTTGCTTTTGGTACATTGGTTCATTGGCACCTTGAACAGGGTCTCGGGAATATCCCAGTGCAATGCGACGTTCTATCGGATGAGCTTAAGGTCACCGCCCGCACTGAGGCGCGCGCCATTTTGCAAAACCCTGCGTTGGCGCATGTGTTCGGGGACAGCCTGAGCGAAGTCACCGTATCCGCATCAGTGGGCGACATTCGACTGCACGGTGCAATTGACCGTTTGGTCGTGACACCGGACGTCGTGACCGCCATCGACTTCAAGACAAACAGGGTGATCCCCGAACGGGCAGACGAATGCCCATCCGGCATCTTGTTGCAAATGTGGGCGTATGCGGCAGCATTGACGCAGATCTATCCAGACCGGCGGATCGAGACGGCAATCATCTGGACCCGTACTGGCGAGTTCATGTCACTGCCACACGATCTTGTGTTTCAAGCGGCCAAATCTGCTGGATATCTTGACCTTCCGCCCACGCCTGCCTAGGTTCCGCACCTAGAATTCATCCCGCCAGGAGAACACCAATGGCCACAGTTAACGTTTCAGACGACCAATTCGACGCCGAAGTCAAAAACTCTGACATTCCTGTTGTCGTTGATTTTTGGGCTGAGTGGTGCGGACCCTGCAAGATGATCGGACCCGCTTTGGAAGAGCTGTCCGAGGAAATGGCCGGTAAGGTTAAAATCGTCAAAGTGAACGTTGATGAAAACCCCAACTCTCCTGCGCAACTCGGTGTGCGCGGCATTCCTGCGTTGTTCGTCTTCAAAAACGGCGAAGTCGTCTCCAACATGGCGGGCGCAAAACCAAAAGCGGCCCTGCAAAGCTGGATCGAAGATTCCATCTAAGGCGGCTCACTTACCAGGAATGAGCGCTCCAATCGGGGCGCTTTTTTCGTTTCTGCGCCCCGCACTTGTCAGGGTTCCGTCAGGACGCCATATAGGTTCAAACCAAATAGGAAGACGCATATGTCCCGCGACGAATTTCCCGGCTGGCACGGCACCACGATCATCGGCGTCAAAAAAGACGGCAAGGTTGTGATTGCAGGTGACGGCCAAGTGTCATTGGGCCAAACGGTCATCAAGGGAACTGCGCGCAAGGTACGAAAACTGTCCCCGGGCGGGTTCGATGTAATCGCAGGATTTGCGGGGTCGACCGCCGATGCCTTTACCCTGCTTGAACGTCTGGAAGCCAAGCTTGAGACCACTCCTGGCCAGCTTGCCCGTGCGTCTGTGGAATTGGCAAAGGACTGGCGGACCGACAAGTACCTTCAGAAACTCGAAGCTATGCTGATCGTCACTGATGGCAAAGAACTACTGGTGATTACAGGCGCCGGCGATGTCTTGGAGCCCGAGCATGACGTTGCGGCTATCGGATCAGGCGGCAACTTTGCTCTGGCCGCTGCGCGCGGCATGATGGACAGCGACAAATCCGCAGAGGACGTCGCCCGCGACGCCATGGCGATCGCTGCCGACATCTGCGTTTACACAAACGGAAAACTCACGGTGGAAACCATATGACTGACCTGACCCCCCGCGAGATCGTGAGCGAGCTCGATCGCTTCATCATCGGTCAAAACGATGCAAAATGCGCTGTAGCCGTTGCCCTGCGCAACCGTTGGCGCCGCAAACAATTGCCAGACGATCTGCGCGACGAGGTCTATCCGAAAAACATCCTGATGATCGGACCCACGGGCGTTGGTAAAACAGAAATCAGCCGCCGCTTGGCGAAACTGGCGCGCGCGCCGTTCCTTAAGGTCGAAGCCACCAAATTCACCGAAGTCGGTTATGTCGGGCGGGATGTCGAACAGATCATTCGAGATCTGGTGGACAGTGCGATTGCAATGGTGCGCGAACAAATGCGCGATGATGTGAAAACGAACGCTCGCCATGCCGCCGAAGAACGCGTGATCGACGCCATTGCAGGAACAGACGCACGTGAACAAACCCGCGAGATGTTCCGCAAAAAGCTGAAATCCGGTGAACTGGACAACACTGAAATCGAACTGGAAGTCGCCGACACATCAAGCCCCTTCCCCACCATGGAAATTCCGGGGCAACCCGGCTCTAACATGGGCATGATGAACCTTGGTGACATCTTTGGCAAAGCAATGGGCAACCGCACCACGCGCAAAAAACTGACCGTTGCACAAAGTTACGAGGTGTTGATCGGTGAAGAGGCCGACAAGCTACTGGATGAAGAGACTGTCACACGCGCGGCGATCGACGCGGTCGAACAAAACGGCATCGTTTTTCTGGATGAGATCGACAAGGTTTGCGCCCGCGCCGATGCGCGCGGCGGGGATGTCAGCCGCGAAGGCGTGCAGCGTGATTTGCTTCCACTGATCGAAGGCACGACCGTCAGCACCAAACACGGGCCCGTGAAAACAGATCATGTATTGTTTATCGCCTCCGGCGCGTTCCACATCGCAAAGCCATCGGATTTGCTGCCTGAATTGCAAGGTCGTTTGCCCATCCGTGTCGAACTGCGGGCCCTGACCGAAGAAGACTTTGTGCGTATTTTGACGGAAACGGACAATGCCCTGACAATGCAGTATACAGCGCTGATGGGTACCGAAGGCGTCACAGTGAGCTTTGAGCCGGAAGGCATTGCAGCCCTGGCAAAAATTGCGGCTGACGTGAACCAGTCTGTGGAAAACATCGGCGCACGCAGGCTCTACACCGTGCTGGAACGCGTGTTTGAAGAGTTGTCATTCGCTGCGCCAGATCGTTCCGGTGATAGCATCATTGTGGACGCGGAATTCGTTGAAAAGAACTTGGGCGAGTTGGCAAAGTCGTCCGACCTTAGCCGATACGTGCTCTAGCCAACTGATCAAACGTGCTTTACCCGTTGGACAACTGGTAATTGGGTATTTTCCGATGCGTTGGGCTATTTTGGCAATTCTCGCCGTTCTTTCAGGTTGTTCGAACAGAACAGCCGCGCCAATTGTTCCGTCAGCATTGGACATCGGTGTCAACAAAACCGTCTTTGTCGGAACCACGCGCCAAATTGATGATGATGGCACCTTTGGAATTCGGCGCAGCAGCACGTTGGCGCTGCTGGAACTTCAAGTTTCAATCCCGCCAAACCGAGAGATCGGAACGATTTCCGACGGATTGGACAAACCCGATCCGGAGCGGGACTTTGTCATTGCACAGCAGCGACAGTTTGAAACCCAAGCACAGTTTCGCACCCGTTTAAGGCAGCAGCTTGGACGTGATGGAAATGCCTCAAACGAAGTTGTGGTGTTTGTGCATGGCTTCAACAACAGCTTTGCGGATACGGCCTTTCGGGTGGCACAACTTGCCAATGACCTTGATCTGCCCGGTAGTGTGGTGACGTATTCATGGCCCAGTCGCGGGCATCCTTTGGGATATGAATACGATGCTGACAGCGCGCTATTTGCGCGCGATGGGCTGCAACAGTTGCTTGAGAATATCCAAGCGGGGGGCGCAAAACGGATTGTCTTGGTGGCGCATTCTATGGGCGGGCGGCTGGTCATGGAAACCTTGCGGCAGCTGGAAATCAAGGAAGCAAGCTGGTCACACCGCAACGTGTCAGGCGTTGTTTTGATCTCACCTGATGTGAATGTGGATGTGTTTCGCGCGCAAACCAATGCCTTTCAGAAATTGCCGCAGCCATTTATTATTTTCACATCCCAGAAAGACGTCATTCTAAGGCTGTCGGCTGGTTTACGGCGGGAAGAAGAGCGTCTGGGTAATATCAAAACAGTTGAGAAATTTGACGACCTTCCGATCCTCTTTGTCGATATCTCGGCCTTTGATGATAAATCGTCTGGCAATCACTTTGTCGCTGGTAACTCACCCGCATTGCTGGCCCTCCTTAAGTCCACAGAAGCATTGGATGAGCATTTTTTGCGCGGAGACGTGGGCACCCTTGGCGGGCTACCCGGGCAACGGCGTGTGTTGCGCAATGCCACGCAAATCCTGATCGCCCCAACGGATTTGAGATAGCGTGACAACCACAACCCATTTCGTCAAAGCCAATGCGCCTTGGCTTTCCGCTGGTGCGGTTCTGACATTGCTGTCCTCTTTTGGGCAGACTTTTTTCATCTCGATCTTTGCACCGAATATTCAAAGTACGTTTTCCCTGAGCCACGGCGAATGGGGCAGCCTGTATGCATTGGGCACCACCGCGTCCGCCATTGTGATGGTTTGGGCAGGCGGCCTTGTGGATCGGTTCAGGGTCCGAAGCCTTGGTGCGTTTGTGCTGGCGAGCCTGTCGTTCGCCTGCCTTGCGATGGCCCTCAACCCCTTTGTCTGGCTCTTGCCTGTCGTCATTTTTGCACTGCGCCTCTCGGGTCAAGGCATGAGCAGCCACATCGCCATCGTCGCTATGGCCCGTTGGTTTGTCGCAACGCGGGGGCGGGCGTTGTCGATTGCAGGCCTTGGGTTTTCTTTTGGGGAAGCAATCCTGCCTTTAACCTTTGTAGCATTGATGACTGTCCTGGACTGGCGCGTTCTTTGGGTTATTGCAGCTGGTATCGCGCTGCTGGGGATCCCTGTTCTGTATCGTCTGCTGCAGACGGAACGCACACCCCAATCCATGGCAAGCGAAACACCGCGCTATGGGATGAAAGCGCGCAACTGGACCCGCCATGAAACGCTGCGACATCCGTTGTTCTGGTTCATGGTGCCTGCCCTGCTTGGACCGTCGGCATTCAACACTGCTTTCTTTTTCAATCAGGCTTATTTCGCAGAGATCAAAGGGTGGACGCATCTGTCACTCGTGGCCTTGTTCCCGATCTATACGATGATTTCAGTCGCAGCGATGATCGCTTCGGGATGGGCGTTGGACCGCTGGGGCACTGCACGTCTTATTCCGTTTTACCAATTGCCGATGGTCCTTGGGTTTCTTTGCTTTGCCTTCGGAACCAGCTTTGGAATCATGGTATTGGGGCTGGTTTTTCTGGCTTTGACAAATGGATCAAACGCGACTCTGCCTGCGGCGTATTGGGCCGACTTCTACGGAACCAAGTTCATCGGAAGCATCAAGGCAATGGCTGCTGCCGTCATGGTTTTAGGCTCTGCCATAGGTCCCCTTATCACTGGAACCATGATTGATTCAGGTGTTGGACTAGAAACGCAATACATAGGCGTTGCAGCTTTCTTCGTCTTTACTTCAGGGATGATGGCCGTAGGTGTGCGCCGCTACATGAGCGATCTGGCTTAACGGATTTTGCGCAAATAGACGTAATATGCCCCACCGCCACCGTGGCGTTCGTGGGCTTGGCTGACTTGCAAAACCAATGGCGACAGAGGGGGCATTTGGAGCCATTGCGGCACTTGATGACGCAGCACACCGAACCGCACAGGAATGGGGCCACCGTCATCGCGCGCTTTCCCCTTGCCTGTGATGACCAAAACCAGCCGCTTGCCCGACTTGTGCGCTGCCATGATGAAGCGCAACAGGGCAGGGTGGGCGCGATCGAGGGTCATACCATGCAAATCAATACGCCCTTCGGGTTTCAACTTTCCACGGCTCATCTGATCAAAGGACCGACGATCCATTTGCACTGGCGTGGCGCGCATCTGGTCTGCGATGGATGGCACTTTTTGAACACGCGTTGTCGGACGTTGCTTGGATTGCGGCGTGCTCATGAGCGTTTCAATGAGCTTCTTGCGCTTTGGCGCGGTCACAACTTGCGGCTCAAGAGGCATGGTTTCGTTGCGCACCAGGGCGGTCAATCGGTCTGTTTGATCTGCAACCTTACGCCACAGCTCCAGTTCATCTGGTCGCAAGCGTCTGGTCATGACGCATCGCCGGGCAAAAGCGCAAACGCGCGCTGAATCGGCATCAGAACCATCAATCGGCCGGAATCACGCAATCTGCCAGCCGCACGGCCAGCCTCATCGCCTGTTCCAAAAAACACATCTGCACGTTGGGCCCCTTTGATCGCCGACCCTGTGTCTTGAGCAATCATCAAACGGCGCAAGGGGTCTTGGCCGTCTTTCTCAATCCAAACAGGCGAACCGAGCCTGACAAATGACGGATCCACGGCGATAGAGCGCATCGTTGTGATAGAGCGGTTCATCGCGCCCAAAGGACCCTTGTCAGCGGGCACTTCGCTCACTTCGCGAAAGAACACATAAGACGGGTTGTGAAACAACAACTCGCGGCCATCGGTAGGATTGCGCCGCACCCAATTCTTGATGACTTCGGCGCTGACTTGATGTGGCTTATAGACTTGGCGCCGTACCAATTCCTGACCGATTGAGCGGTAAAGATGCCCGTTGGCACCAGAGTACCCAACACGAATGAACTCCCCGTTGGGCAGGCGAATGCGACCCGATCCCTGAATTTGCAAAAAGAACAATTCGACAGGGTCATCGACCCAGGCAATCTCAAGGCCGCGGCCATCCATAACGCCACTGCTGAGAATATTGCGGCGCGTGAGCCAAGGACGAATGCGGCGGGCCTCAGGGGGCATTGCATATACGGGGAACCGGTAGCGGGCGGACCGGTAACGGCTGCCTTCAAGTTCCGGCTCAAAGTAACCGGTAAACATTGCGTCTTTGCCGTCTTCAATTTGAACGGGGCGAAAGAACAGCTCAAAAAAGGCTTTGGGGTCAGGGTTCTGGCTGGCATAAGCACATAGCGCTTTCCAATCCGCGCCTTTCATGTCGCGACATGTGTTTTGAAACACACTGAATGCGGCCGAGTGGTCATCGACCTCCCAACCATCCAACTCTTCGAAGGATAGGACAGAATATGTCACGTCCGAGGCTGCGGCTGGCGTCATGAAGACACCAACCGCGCAGACCCAAGCCAACGCATGGATCAGCCGTCTGTTGAAACAAGCAACCAATTTGGATCGTCCGAACCCATAATCCGTGCGAAGGACCATGTATCTTTTTGTTTCTTAACGTCTGTGAGACTGCCCTCAACAATATCGCCGCCGCGATCACGCACGGCTGATGTCATTTCAGACACAAAGCGAATGGAGACTTCGCCCTCATTGGTGTCTGGATCCAAAGTTGCGTTAACAAGCTTGATCTCGCGCACACCGATAAAGTTGGCCTCGATGGTCAATCCCTGATCTTCGCGTGCGGCCACGCCGTCCACAAAGGTCTCATAGATTTCTTCGGACAAAAATGGCTGGATGTCAGCAAGTTCACCATTCTCGTAACCCATGACAATCATCTCATAGGCGCCACGTGCACCCCCGATGAAGTCGGATACGTAAAAGGACGGCTCAAGCCGTTTCATCGCTGCCAATGCTTTGGCGGCGTCACTGTCTTCATCAACGTGATCGGTGATGTCCAGATCAGGACCACCCTCAATGACTTCGAATTCAGGACGCGTGGAGCGTTCGGTAGACTGCATAGGCGCAGGAGGATTTTCATGACCCTCACGCGTGCCCAAAACATTTTTCAAGCGCAGGATAAGGAAGATAGCAATTCCGGCAAGCACCAGAAGTTGGATCAGCGGAGCATTCATTTAGACCTCGTGTCAGGATGAGACATGGAAACAGGCGTTCGAAAACCTTATGTAGGGGCAGACCCCCTGCAAGTCCACTCTGCAGTGGTTAATAGGAGTGTCGCACATGTGGCTGTTTTTGGCTTTTTTGGCCGTACCGCTGATAGAAATTACCTTGTTCATCAAAATCGGGGGCGCAATCGGCTTGGGTTGGACCCTTGTGACAGTGATAATTACTGCAATTTTAGGCACTTATTTTGTGCGATCGCAGGGCGTGGCCACCATTGGGCGGCTTCAATCATCATTTTCCGACATGAAAGACCCGACAGAACCGTTGGTGCACGGCGCTATGATTTTATTTGCGGGCGCTTTGCTGCTGACACCGGGATTTTTCACAGATTTTGTGGGCTTTTCTCTCATGGTGCCACAAATCCGCACGTTTATGTTCAAAGCGATGCGCAAACGGGTCAAAGTCTCTGGCTTCAAAGTGCATGGCCAACCCCCCCAAGGGTTTGAGCAAAGCAGTGATGTGATTGAAGGTGAATTCGAGGATTTGACCGACACAAAACGCCCCGATGGACCATCTGGATGGACCAAGCATTGAGGCCCGTGATGCAAGGTGCTAAGGACATCCGCAAAACCGACACTTTCAGGAGCAAATAATAATGGCCGATAATCCAGCACAGCCCCAACAGCCGCAAATGCGCGTTCTGGGCCAATTCGTGCGTGACATGTCTTTTGAGAACATCATGGCACAAAAAGGCGCACCCGCCGATGCGCAGCCTGATGTTCAGGTACAGGTCAACCTTGATGCGAAAAAACGCGGCGGTGACAACCAGTATGAATCCTCGATCAAGCTGAACATCACTTCGAAAATGAAAGACGGCGACGCGACGCTCTTCGTTTGCGAAATTGACTATGTCGGCATTTTCCACATCGAAGGCGTGGCTGACGATCAGATGCACCCGTTCTTGTTGATCGAATGCCCGCGTATGATTTTCCCGTTCTTGCGCCGCATTGTGAGCGACGTGACGCGTGATGGTGGCTTCCCGCCGCTGAACCTCGAGAACATCGACTTTATTCAGCTGTATCGTTCAGAAATCGAACGTCGCCAAGCAGCTGATGCTGCCGCTGCACCAAAAGCTGACGCGTAAGCGGTTTAAGACTTTAGCCAAAGGGCGGCATCGCCCAGCTCTTTGGCTACAAACGCATCATGCGTGGCGGCTTCTGCTTCCGTCAAACGGGATGCCAAAGGGGCAGGGCGCGGTTTCGGTGTCCATGCCACATCAGATCCCCCATTTTGAGAGCCCGAAGACGTCGCAAGGCCGAAATCAGGCTGACGCCCACCGATCAGCTCAAGATAAACTTCCGCAAGAATTTCACTATCCAGCAAAGCGCCGTGCAACGTACGCGACGCGTTGTCGATTCCAAACCGACGGCACAATGCATCCAGCGATGCAGGAGAACCGGGGAATTTCTTGCGCGCTATGGCGAGCGTATCAACCGCCTGTTCCCAAGGGATTTCTGGCAGGTTCATCCATTTGAGTTCAGCATTCAGAAATTTGATATCGAACGCCGCATTGTGAATGATCAGTTTTGAATCACCGATGAAATCGAGAAATTTCTGGCCGATCTCCGCGAACTTCGGCTTACCACGCAGGAAATCATCGCCAAGGCCGTGCACTTGAAACGCTTCATCCGGCATCCCCCGCTCAGGGTCGATATATTCGTGAAAGGTTTTGCCCGTTGCCATATGACCCATCAGCTCAACAGCGCCGATTTCCACGATGCGATCCCCGCTTTGGGGATCAAAGCCGGTTGTTTCAGTATCAAGGACGATTTCACGCATGGGTCAGCCGATCATGGATTGCTTTGACCACCTTTTTAACCTGTGCGCGCGCGCTTTCAAGCGTATCGGTGTGGATCACAAAATCTGATCTCTCAGCTTTTTCAGATGCCGGCATTTGCTTGGCTTTGATGGCCAGGAACTGATCCCGTGACATGGTGCCTCGCGCCAGAACGCGCCGCTCTTGTTCTGCGTCCTCAATGAAGACGCATGCGACAGCATCCATATTTGCGTCACCGCCTGTCTCGAACAGAATGGGAATATCAAAAACAACGATGTCCGCCGAGGTGTTTGCTAAAAAGTCAGCACGATCCTGCCCAACCAACGGATGCACGATTTTTTCGATTTCAGGCAGAATTTCTGGCTTTTCACCAACCAATTGGCGCAACTTGTCGCGCGATACTGCGTGATCTTCGATAATCTGGGGGAAAGCCGCGCCCATCGGGACCACTGCCGCCCCGCCTTTGGAATAAAGGCGGTGCACGGCTGCGTCTGCATCCCAAACTGCGCAACCTTCATCCGCAAACATTTGCGCGGTCGTCGATTTGCCCATCCCGATAGACCCTGTCAGCCCAAGTTTGAACATCACCGCAATGCTGCCGCGCGCGTCGCGCTATCGACAACAGGACGTTTTCCAAACCAGCGCTCAAAGGCAGGGACGGCTTGATGTAAAAGCATCCCCAGGCCATCCACGGTGTGGCAGCCTTTTTCCTGAGCGGCTGCGAGGAGTTTTGTTTGCAATGGCGCATAGACCAAGTCAGTAACGATGCTTCCCTTGCGCAGACCATCAAGAGGTACGCGCAATTCCGGTTTTCCAATCATGCCAAGCGACGTGGTGTTAACGGTCAGGGCAGCTTCTTCAAGAACGTTACCGGCTTGGACCCAGTCAATGACCTGAACCCGTTTTCCAAAGTCATCTGCAAGTTTTTCTGCCCGAACTTTTGTCCGGTTCGTGAGGAGAATTTCCGGCACCCCCGCATCCAGAAGGGACGCAACAACGGCGCGGGATGCACCACCAGCGCCCAAAACCACAGCAGGTCCCGCAGTGGGTTGCCATGAGGGAGCACCGAATTTCAAGTTCTCGATAAACCCGTAACCATCGGTGTTGTCGGCATGAATTTTGCCATCCTTGCGGAAAATAATCGTGTTTGCCGCACCGATAAGAGTTGCACGATCGGTCACAAGATCAGCAATTTGCAACACTGCTTCTTTGTGCGGAATTGTTACGTTCACCCCGACAAAACCCATCTTTGGCAGAGTTTTGAGAACTTCGGACAAATCGCTGGGTGATACCTCCATGGGGATGTAAAAACCGGCCAACCCAAGAGTTTTCAACCAATGGCCGTGGATTTGCGGCGATTTGGAATGGCCGATCGGCATGCCGAGTACACCAGCCAAAGGAATTTTGTTGTCGCTCATGTTTCGATGGTTCCTCGTAGTCCTAAGTATGCCAGCAACTCCAAAAGTGGCAGGCCAAGCACATTGAAGTAGTCACCATCAATGCTGTGAAACAGGCGCACGCCTTCTTCTTCGAGTTTGTAAGAGCCAACGCTGTGCTGAATGCTATCCCAGTTCCGGGAGACATACCCTTGTAAATAGTCGTCGCTGGCGTCGCGCATTCTTAGCCGCACTTGGCCAATGTGACGCCAGATTGGCTTGCCACCCTCATAAATAACCGCAGCGGACAAAAGAAGGTGGCGATCACCTTTGAGGGTTTTCAATTGCGCCAACGCATCCTCTGGTGACACGGGTTTGGACATCAATGTCCCTTTGTGTTCAAGAACTTGATCACATCCGATCACAAGTGCATCCGGATTTTTTGCACTGACTTTTCGGGCTTTTGCTTCGGCCAGAGCATCCGCAATGTCTCTAGGTGGCGTATCTTCCGCCAACAAAGCTTCTTTAATTAGTGATTCGTCAACATTTGGGCGGCTAACATCGATCTCAAGTCCTGCTTGGCGCAGCAAATGTGCCCGTATGTCGGAACCTGATGCTAGAATGATGTTTTGCGTCATGTGGATATCTATGTGTCCAAGTCAGGTATGTCTTAGCCTGAACGCTGCCCGAAATACAGGGTCATGGCCTGCGAGTTAACAAAATGTTAACCCATCCGCATTCTGTTGATCAATCGTACACTGTTTGTAAGGATAACTTGGTTTCCTCTGTCTATACCTTTGTACCTCACCTATCCACACAACTCCCGGTTTATGTCGGCGCTTGTTCATCCATAAGTATACTGAAATGGCGCGATAAATTTGAGGTCAGTATAGTTGTGCACAGTGATAGATATTTTTGGACACAGCGGGATAACTCTGGGATAAATCATTAATCCACAGAAAATCAAAAGCCTACTTACTTCATCATCTCTCTTAACTCTTTCTTTATATTATATATGGATCAGGTCAGCCCTGTAAGCAGTCCGGATCCTGTTCAGATTGACTCAGAAGGATGGACGCAGTATCGATCCGTCAACGTCCCATTCGGGAACCGTGTAAAGCTTACATTGAAATAGAACCTAACGCAGCCGTAGCGCTGTGCATGAACTGGTGATGATATGACGACCGAAACTTTGAACCTTGCCGATCTGAAAGCCAACACACCAAAAGACCTTTTGGCTATGGCCGAAGAGCTGGAGATCGAAAACGCATCTACCATGCGCAAAGGTGAGATGATGTTCCAAATTCTGCGTGAGCGCGCAGATGAAGGTTGGGAAATTTCTGGCGATGGGGTTTTGGAAGTTTTGCAAGACGGGTTCGGGTTTCTGCGGTCCCCTGAAGCGAACTATCTTCCTGGTCCCGACGATATCTACGTTTCGCCAGACATGATCCGCAAACACTCTTTGCGGACAGGTGATACGATCGATGGTGTTATCAAAGCACCAGATGACACAGAGCGCTATTTCGCTTTGATGGAAACAAAGAAGATCAACTTTGAGGATCCGGAAAAAGCGCGCCACAAGATCGCGTTCGACAACTTGACGCCCCTTTATCCGGATGAGCGTCTTTCCATGGAAGTCGAAGATCCAACAGTGCGGGACCGGTCTGCGCGGATCATCGATTTGGTGTCTCCCATCGGGAAAGGGCAACGATCCTTGATTGTTGCGCCGCCGCGCACTGGTAAGACAGTTTTGCTACAGAACATCGCCAACAGCATCGAAAAGAACCACCCGGAGTGCTACTTGATCGTATTGTTGATCGATGAGCGCCCGGAAGAAGTTACAGACATGCAGCGCTCCGTTAAGGGCGAAGTCGTGTCTTCAACTTTTGATGAGCCAGCAACACGTCACGTTGCGGTTTCGGAAATGGTTATCGAGAAAGCGAAACGTTTGGTCGAGCACAAGCGCGACGTTGTTATCTTGCTCGATTCAATCACGCGTTTGGGTCGTGCCTTTAACACCGTGGTTCCATCATCAGGTAAAGTTTTGACCGGTGGTGTCGATGCGAACGCGTTGCAACGTCCCAAGCGTTTCTTTGGCGCGGCACGGAACATCGAAGAGGGTGGTTCTCTGACCATCATCGCAACAGCTTTGATTGATACGGGCAGCCGTATGGACGAAGTTATCTTTGAAGAATTTAAAGGCACAGGCAACTCCGAGATCGTTCTGGATCGCAAGATTGCCGACAAGCGTGTTTTCCCTGCTATCGATATTCTGAAATCAGGTACCCGCAAAGAAGAGTTGCTGGTGGACAAAATTGATCTGCAGAAAACCTTTGTTTTGCGTCGTATTCTGAACCCGATGGGGACAACAGATGCGATCGAATTCCTGATATCAAAACTGAAGCAGACAAAGACGAATTCGGACTTCTTTGATTCAATGAACACATAACTTATTGTTTAATAACAATGAGTTGAACCTATGAACACAATTTTTGCTCTTGCAAGCGCACAAGGTCGATCCGGTGTCGCTGTCGTTCGTATTTCGGGCCCTGATGCGCACGAGATGTGTATGACATTGTGCGGTCGAATCCCTGAGACCAAGGGAATGATGCTGTCCGTTGTAAAAGACGCAAGCGGCGCAGCTTTGGATCAGGCACTTGTTTTGCGCTTTGATGGTCCAGCCAGTTTCACCGGTGAAGATATCATTGAACTCCATTTGCATGGCAGCATTGCCGTCGTGCAGGCAGTTCTCAAGGCCTTGGGTGATGATCCCCGTATGCGCCTCGCTGAACCGGGAGAATTCACGCGTCGGGCCCTTGAAAATGGCAAGATGGATTTGGCGCAAGTCGAAGGTTTGGCTGATCTCATTGAAAGCGAAACCGAAGCTCAACGCGCTCAAGCGTTGCGTGTTGTTTCCGGTGAGCTTGGAACGTTGGTCGAAAATTGGCGTGCACATTTGATACGGGCCGCTGCGTTGATTGAGGCAACTATCGATTTTGCCGACGAGGATGTGCCAGTAGACGTCTCACCAGAAGTTATGGAACTTCTTGGGATGTTGTCCTCTGATCTCGGGCGTCAAATCTCTGGAAGTAAAATGGCAGAGCGGATTCGGTCCGGTTTTGAAGTTGCCATTGTTGGTGCTCCAAATGCCGGGAAATCCACTTTGCTAAATGCATTGGCGGGCCGTGATGTTGCGATCACATCCGAACACGCTGGTACCACGCGCGACGTTATCGAAGTTCGGATGGATTTGGATGGCTTGGCAGTCACGGTTCTGGATACCGCTGGCCTTAGGGTTGGACAGGATGAGGTCGAGTCAATGGGTATTGAACGGGCGTTGTCTCGGGCCAATACAGCAGACCTGCGCGTATTTTTGACGGACGATCCTGAAAGTTTTGATCTTGAGGTTAGAGACGGGGATATAGTCGTTTCACCTAAAGCTGATATTACGGGCAAAGGGGTGTCCGGACTTACGGGTCAGGGGGTTCCAGACCTTTTGAATTCTATCACGCAGACGCTTATAAAAAGGTCTTCATCGGCTGGATTGGCGACGCACGAAAGACACCGTGTTGCTATGATCGCGACCTTGGAAGTTCTTGACCGCGTTGTGCCCTTGGTGTCGTCTGGACCTGAACACTATGATATATGCGCTGAAGAACTGCGAAGTGCTACTCGGTTGATTGAAGCGTTGGTCGGCCGAATTGACGTAGAAAACCTGTTAGACGAAATCTTTTCCAGTTTTTGTCTCGGCAAATGAGGAGTGTTTCACGTGAAACATTTTGATGTGATTGTTATCGGTGGTGGTCATGCGGGCGCAGAGGCGGCGCATGCAGCCGCGCGCGTTGGGGCATCCACGGCGTTGGTGACAATGTCCGAGGCGGGAATAGGTGTGATGTCATGCAATCCTGCGATCGGTGGCTTGGGAAAAGGGCATCTGGTTCGGGAAATAGATGCAATGGATGGCGTGATGGGCCGCGTTGCTGACGCTGCGGGTATCCAATTCCGGTTGCTAAATCGACGTAAAGGGCCTGCTGTGCAAGGACCCCGCACTCAGGCCGATAGAAAAATCTATCAAAAAACGATGCTGTCTGAAACGGTTTGCCGTCCCAACCTTGAAATGGTGATTGGCGAGGTCGTTGACTTTATCATGGACAAAGGCGCGGTAGATGGCGTTGTCCTTGAGGACGGATCGGAAATCAGGGCGTCCAAGACCATTCTCACCACCGGAACTTTTTTGCGTGGCGTCATTCATATCGGCGATGTTTCAAAGTCTGGCGGACGCATGGGCGACAAAGCTTCGGTCAAACTCGCCGAGCGTATCGACAGCTTTGAATTGCCTTTAGGTCGATTGAAAACCGGAACGCCGCCGCGGCTGGACGGACGCACCATCAATTGGGACATACTGGAAAAACAAGCTGGCGATGAAGATCCTGAAATGTTTTCGTTTCTTTCCAGTGCCCCAACGGCACGACAAATTTCATGCGCCATTACGCACACAAACGATCAAACGCATGACATCATTCGCGAAAACCTGTCTCGTTCGGCAATGTATGGCGGGCAAATCGATGGTATAGGGCCAAGATATTGCCCCTCTATTGAAGACAAGATCGTGCGGTTTGCCGATAAAACCTCTCATCAAGTCTTCCTCGAGCCTGAGGGCTTGGATGATCACACAGTATATCCGAACGGTATTTCCACATCCTTGCCGGAATCGGTTCAGGAGCATTACGTCCAATCCATTCTTGGTCTAGAGCAAGCCAAGATACTCCAACCCGGCTATGCAATTGAGTACGACTACGTTGATCCGAGGGCGCTTACGAACACGCTAGAGGTGCCTGAGGTCGCAAATCTGTATTTGGCTGGGCAAATCAATGGAACGACTGGATACGAAGAAGCCGCTGCACAAGGGCTTGTTGCGGGTTTGAACGCTGCAATGTCGGCAAAGAATGCCCAACCTGTTGAGTTTAGCAGGTCTCAAAGCTACATTGGTGTCATGATTGATGATCTCACGACTCGAGGTGTGACAGAACCATACAGGATGTTCACATCACGCGCAGAGTTTAGATTGTCGTTGCGTGCGGACAATGCAGATCAGCGCCTGACTCCGCTGGCGATGTCACTGGGTGGACTGTCAGAGACACGATTGCGGGCATTCTCCGGAAAGATGGAAGAGTTGGAGCAAGGCCGCAGCCTTGTGACTGAAAAGGGATTTACACCTAAAGAGGTGGCAGAAGTTGGTATTTCAATCAACCAGGATGGAACGCGTCGAACCGTTTTTCAGCTTTTGGCTTTCCCGGACGTCAAGTTTGAAGATGTCTTGAAGCTTGATCCTCACCTTTCGACGGTGAGCGAACCTATTCGGCGGCAAATTTCGCGTGAAGCTCTCTATGCAAATTACCTTGCCCGACAATCAAAAGACATCGCTCGGATCGCCAAAGACGAAGAGCAAAAGCTGTCCAGCGATTTTGACTACGACTCGATTGCTGGTTTGTCGAATGAATTGAAGTCGAAATTGAATAGGGTTAGGCCATCTACGCTGGGACAGGCAGGGCGGATTGATGGTATGACGCCAGCTGCGTTGACCCTTATTCTTGCAATTTTGCGCCAAAGAGAACGGAAATCAGCATGATGTTGCTCCCAGATTGGGTCGGCTCGGATGTTTCACGTGAAACAATTGAAGACTTACAGGCTTTCGTCGCGTTGGTTGAAAAGTGGAACCCTAAGATAAATCTGGTATCCAAGAATGACCTGAACACCCTTTGGGAAAGACATATCTGGGACTCTCTTCAAATCGTAAATCTGGTCGACATGTCGAAAAATTGGATGGATTTAGGAAGCGGCGGTGGATTTCCAGGAATTGTGGTGGCAATTTGTGCGAAACACACCACGCCGGACATGAAGGTGACCCTCGTTGAGAGTGACCAAAGAAAGTCAGCATTTCTGAGAACAGCAATTCGAGAGATGAGTTTGAACGCAGTTGTAAAGTCAGAAAGGGTTGAGTCCTTGCCCTCAGAACAGGCTGAAGTTCTTTCCGCTCGTGCTTTGGCCGATTTGAGCGATTTGCTTTCTTTTGCAGAACTGCACCTGGCAGAGGGTGGCACCTGCGTCTTCCCAAAAGGTGCCTGCTGGAAAAAAGAAATTGAAAATGCACAGCTTAAGTGGTCATTTTCATATACTTCACATAAGAGTAAAACAAACGCAGATGCTTCAATTTTGACGATCAGGGATATTCAACGTGTCTGAAATCAACAAACCCAGACAGCCGAAAATCATATCTGTGGTTAATCAAAAAGGCGGAGTTGGCAAAACGACAACCACAATTAACTTGGCTGCTGCTCTGGTTGAAGCCGGAGAAACTGTGTTGATTGTAGATCTTGACCCGCAGGGCAATGCGTCCACTGGTTTGGGAATTGCGCTCGAAGATCGCGAATTTACAACGTATGAACTGCTGCTGGAAGACATAGATCTAAATGATGTCATTCAGCAGACAAACGTTTCGAATCTTTCCATTATTCCAGCGACGGTCGACCTGAGTTCTGCAGATATAGAACTGATTTCAAACGAAAAACGCAGTTTCTTGCTGTATGATGCGCTGCACCAACCCGCGATCGGCGCGTTAAAATTTGACTATATCTTGATAGATTGTCCGCCGTCCCTCAACTTGTTGACAGTGAATGCGCTTATTGCGTCAGACTCTGTTTTGATCCCATTGCAAAGCGAGTTCTTTGCATTGGAGGGGTTGTCGCAACTCATGCTATCCATCCGCGAAGTCCGGCAGTCCGGAAACAAGAACCTTAGAATTGAAGGCGTTGTGTTAACGATGTACGATCGGCGCAACAATTTGTCACTGCAAGTTGAGCAAGACGCGCGCGAGAATTTGGGTGACCTCGTTTTCAAAACGGTGATTCCAAGGAATGTACGTGTCAGCGAAGCACCGTCGTTTGCAATGTCAGTACTCAGCTACGATTCAGCGTCCAAAGGCGCTACAGCCTATCGGGAACTGGCCTCCGAAGTCATCAAGAATAACGCAGAATAGAGGGCAAATATCATGGCGACGAACAAAGACCGTAAGCGTGGATTGGGCCGTGGCCTCTCGGCTTTGATGGCTGATGTTTCCGAGGCGGACGTGGCGTCGACGTCTGGTGCGCCTCCCGCCGAACGCCAGATACCTATTGAGCAAATTGCGCCAAACCCGGATCAACCGCGCAAGCTGTTCAATCAGGATGATCTTGATGATCTTGCCGCGTCGATCAAGGAAAAAGGCGTCATTCAGCCGCTTATCGTGCGTTCTGTCGGCACTGATCGTTATGAGATCGTAGCAGGGGAGCGTCGTTGGCGTGCGTCGCAAATTGCAAAGCTGCATCAATTGCCAGTCGTTGTCCGCGAATTCAGCGACACTGAGGTTCTGGAAGTCGCGATCATTGAAAACATTCAGCGCGCAGACCTGAACCCTATTGAAGAAGCGGCGGGCTATCGGCAGTTGATGGATCGCTTTGGCCACACCCAAGAGAAAATGGCGGAAGCCCTGGGCAAAAGCCGGAGCCATATCGCAAACCTTTTACGTTTGTTGCAGTTGCCTGACGACGTTGTTGAGCTGGTTCAGCGCGGAGAATTAAGTGCCGGACACGCGCGCGCGCTAATCACGGCACAGAATCCGTCAGGACTGGCAATTGCCGTGGTAAAGGGTGGGTTAAGCGTTCGCGCGACGGAAGCTTTGGTGAAGTCTGAAAGCAATCAGGCCAAGAACATCTTTAAAGATGGCGCCAAGCCGGAGGCAGCCAGTGAAAAGGATGCTGATACGCGTGCGCTTGAAGGCGACCTTTCAGCTGCTCTTGGGATGAAAGTCGTTTTGGTGCACAAAGATGGCGGAGAAGCCGGGCAGCTTAGCATTAAATATCAGTCGTTGGACGAGCTTGATGAGTTGTGCAGAAAGCTGAGCGCGACTTAGTCTTCCAACAGCTTGCGCAAAACGCCGTTGAGAACCATAAATCCTTGATCTGAAACGATTAAACTCTTTTCAGAGGCTGCTAATAACCCCAATTCAGTCAATTCTTCAAGCTTATGAGCCTCTATCGGTCGTCTCGCGAGTGCTGAGTATCGATCCAGAGAAACACCGGACTTTACCCGTAGCCCCATAAGAAGCAATTCGCTCGCTTGTTCGTCGCGCGACAATTGCGTTCTGGGCTTTTCTCCTGATCCCTGTTGAACGGCATTCAGCCAGCGCGTTGGATTGCTGTAGCACTCGGTCGCTTGCCTGATCCCGTTCAGGGTCACTCGTCCATGGGCCCCGGGGCCAATCCCGATGTAGTCGCCATAAGACCAATAAATCAGGTTGTGGCGGGACGGCGCACCATCCCTTGCGTGGTTTGAAACTTCATATGCCGGCATACCGTGTTCGATGCAGATCTCTTGAGTGCGTTCGAACATATCAGCCCCAAGGTCGTCTGTCGGGAGGCCGCGCAGTTTTCCTGCGTTGTAGCGATCACCAAAAGCTGTGCCTTGCTCGATTGTCAGCTGATACAGCGAAAGATGGTCTATGGCCATGTTTAGAGCCTGTTTAAGCTCTACTTCCCATGCTTCAAGCGTTTGGTTCTGGCGTCCATACATGAGGTCAAAACTCACACGATCAAAAGTGGCACGCGCAATATCAAAGGCTGCGGTGGCTTCAGATACAGTGTGAATGCGTCCAAGCTTTTTCAAGTCTGCGTCGTTCAGGGCCTGCACACCCATAGAGATGCGATTGATCCCTGCATCTTTAAACGCTTTGAAACGCCCTGCCTCGACAGAGCCTGGATTGGCTTCGAGCGTGACCTCCAGATCGTTTGCGACAGGCCATTGAGCCTTGATGGCGGTCAGAATGTCGGCGACCACGGCGGGTTCCATCAGGCTCGGGGTGCCACCCCCGAAAAAGATGCTTCGCAAAACTCGCCCCTGTGTTTCGCCGGCAACGCGTTTGATTTCTGACAGATAAGCGTCGCGCCACGCGTTGTGATCAATGCTGCGCGTAACGTGGCTGTTGAAGTCACAATAGGGGCACTTTGCCTCACAAAACGGCCAGTGGATGTAAAATCCAAATCCGCCGTGTTCCCAATCTTCAGCCAAAACAGCCATCGATCAATTTGCGGAATGCATCCGCCCGGTGGCTGATCTCGTTTTTGGCGTCATGGGACATTTCAGCGAAGGTGACTGTGTGCCCAAGTGGTTGGAACATCGGATCGTAACCGTGACCGATGGAACCGCGCATTGGCCAAACCAAGATCCCTTCGACTTCGCCGGCAAAGACCTCATCGTGTCCATCCGGCCATGCCATGACCATCGTTGCACAAAACCGTGCGGTGCGTGGGTGAGGGGCGTTGCGCTCTTCGAGCAAGGTGTTTGTCTTGGTCATCGCCATGATAAAGTCGCGACCGTTAGGCGTTTCAGCCCAATCCGCCGTGTAAACACCCGGTGCGCCGTCGAGACCGTCCACCATGATACCGGAATCATCGGATAGCGCAGGCAATCCAGTCGCCTGCGCCGCTGCATGTGCTTTGATCCGCGCATTACCAACAAATGTGTCTTCTGTTTCTTCGGGTTCGGGCAGGTTCATTTCCGCCGCGCCGACGACCTCAACACCAAAAGGCGCAAAGAGCTCTTGCAGCTCTTCCAGTTTGCCGGCGTTGTGTGTCGCGAACAGGAGTTTTTTATCGGTAAAGCGACGGGTCATTTGCTGGCGGCCAACTGAGCAGCTGCCAGTTCGGAGACGCCCTTTTCAGCCAGATCCATCAATTGATCCATCTGGGCGCGGGAAAAGACAGACCCTTCGGCGCTCATTTGGATCTCGATCAGTTTACCGGAACCCAACATGATGAAATTGCCGTCCACACCTGCTTCGCTGTCTTCGGGATAATCCAGATCAAGCACGGGTTGGCCCGCGTAAATTCCGCAGCTGATCGCTGCCACCGGATCAACAAGTGGATCGCTGATAACATCGCCTGCCTTCATCAATTTGTTCACCGCCAAACGCAGAGCCACCCATCCACCAGTTATAGAAGCGCAGCGCGTACCGCCATCCGCTTGCAAAACGTCGCAATCCACAGTGATCTGGCGTTCGCCAAGGGCGACGCGATCAACCCCGGCGCGTAGGGCCCGGCCAATTAGGCGCTGGATTTCCACGGTGCGACCACCTTGCTTGCCCGAAGCGGCCTCGCGGCGCATCCGTGTGTTGGTTGCGCGCGGCAGCATTCCGTATTCAGCGGTCACCCAGCCAAGGCCGGACCCTTTGATGAACGGCGGAACGCGGTCTTCAATGGTTGCAGTGCACAAAACATGTGTGTCGCCCATTTTGATCAGGGCGGAGCCTTCCGCGTGTTTGGTAAAGCCTGTTTCGATAGAAACGTCGCGCATTTGGTCTAGTTCACGTCCGGAAGGTCGCATGTTATATCCTCTTTGCTATACGTGGGGGATACCGTCCGATGGACAGACGATGCAACCCTGATTGACCTTTGCCTGCCATGCTCTTTAATGGCTGTCCATGAATGAGAGTGCTTATGTCTGAAACGCCAAAGATGATCACAGAGATGAACGACCGCTCGCGCGAAGTCTTTCGGCGCGTGGTCGAGGGCTATTTGGAGAATGGTGATCCGGTGGGATCCCGTACACTGACCCGTGAATTCAGCGAAAAAGTCAGCGCCGCGACGATCCGGAATGTCATGCAGGACCTTGAATATCTTGGCTTGCTGGACAGTCCGCACATCAGTGCCGGGCGCATCCCGACCCAAATGGGGTTGCGCATGTTTGTCGATGGTTTGATGGAGGTCGGAATTCCCGACGATACGGACCGTGAAAAGATTGACGCGACTTTGGGGCGCAATGAGACGGATGTCGGTGGATTGTTGGATCGTGTTGGATCTGCCTTGTCTGGTGTCACGCACGGTGCATCGCTGGTTCTGACTCCAAAGCATGAAGCTCCGATAAAGCACATCGAATTTGTGTCATTGGCGGCTGATCGCGCTTTGGTCGTTTTGGTGTTCGCTGATGGTCATGTAGAGAACCGCCTGTTCACGCCGCCGCCGGGGCAAACGCCCAGCTCAATGCGCGAGGCGGCAAATTTCCTGAATGCCTTGATTGAAGGCAAAACGCTGTCGGATGTGCGGGGCACGATCCAAAACGAAATTAACAGACCGCCGCCAGGAGATTGATGTTCTGGCGCGCGACCTTGTCGATAGCGGATTGGCAGTTTGGCAGGACGAAGGGGATCGCATGAGCGATTGATCGTGCGGGGCCGCTCAAACCTGCTCGAAGCGGCCGGAGAAGCCGAAGATCTGGATCGAATTCGAACACTCTTTGATGACCTTGAACGCAAGCGCGACATCTCTGAATTTCTCGAATTGACCGAAGGCGGGGACGGTGTGCGCATTTTTATTGGTTCTGAGAACAAACTTTTCTCACTTTCGGGTTCCTCTTTGGTCGTTTCCCCATATATGAACGCGGACCGAAAGATTATTGGCGCCGTCGGTGTCATTGGTCCGACGCGATTGAATTATGGACGGATCGTGCCGATCGTAGATTACACGGCACAGCTGGTCGGCAAAATGTTGTCAGACCGGAGTTAGAGGTGAAAATGGCTGAGTCAGAAAACAACGACTTTTTGGATGACCTCGCGAATGCCGAGGCTGAAGAATTTGCCGAAGAGATGGCAGAGATCGATGATGAAGCTCTCGAGATCGAAACGCTGCGCGCAGAGCGTGATGAGCTCGAGACCGCTTCATGCGCGCTTTGGCCGATGCGGAAAATGCGCGCAAACGGTCAGACAAAGACCGTCGCGAAGCAGAGAACTACGGCGGTTCCAAGCTCGCTCGCGATATGTTGCCGGTCTATGACAACATGAAACGTGCGCTTGGAAACGACCGACTGAAGACAGCGCGCTGTCGCAGGCCTCTACTCGAGGGTATCGAGCTCACGATGCGCGAGCTTTTGAATGTCTTCAAAAAGCATGGCATCGAAGTGATTGCTCCTGAAGTTGGCGAAGCGTTTGATCCCCAACATCATCAGGCGATGTTCGAAGCACCAGTGCCGGGCACCAAAGCAGGTGACATCATCCAAGTGGCCGCGGAAGGGTTCATGCTGCACGACCGCTTGCTGCGTCCCGCGCAAGTGGGCGTGTCGTCGATGCCCGCATCCTAACGGATCACAGCATTTGAGTTTAAGAGGCGGTCAGGTTCTGGCCGCCTCTTTTAGTTTGTAGATCAAGTCTCAAGCCTCGCGCGGGGTCAATTCGTCGGGGTGGATATCCGCCAGCATTTCAATGGCTGGCGACGGTTTGGCCACCATCGGGGGCGGGGCAGGCGTGGCTGAAAACAAGCGGCAAGTCGTCGATCAGCGTTTTCTGACCGGCACCGCCTTCGCGCTCCCCTTTCTCCAGCGTGTCCAGAACAACCCGGGCGCTGGCGATCACGGTATCGGGCAATCCCGCAAGTTGGGCGACTTGCACGCCATAGGATCGGTCCGCGGCCCCTTTTGGACTTCGTGCAGGAAGACGACTTCGCCTTCCCATTCCTTGACCGTCACGGTCGCGTTTTCCACACCGTCCAGCTTTGCCGAGAGTGCTGTCATTTCGTGATAATGCGTTGCGAACAAGCGCGCGCGATTTGTTGACGTCGTGCAGATGCTCCAGCGTGGCCCAGGCGATGGACAGACCGTCATAGGTCGCCGTGCCGCGACCGATTTCGTCAAGGATAACCAGCGCGCGATCATCGGCTTGGTTCAGGATTGCTGCCGTTTCGACCATTTCCACCATAAAGGTGGATCGCCCACGTGCCAGATCATCAGAGGCGCCGACGCGACTGAACAATTGGCTGACAATTCCGATATGTGCCGAGTCGCTGGAACATAGCTGCCCATTTGCGCCAGCAGCGCGATCAGCGCATTTTGCGCAGAGAACGTCGATTTACCTGCCATGTTCGGGCCGGTGAGCAACCAGATCGCGGCGGTGTCTTCGGCGCCAAGGTCACAGTCGTTTGCCACAAACGGCTTGACCTGACTGGTCGCGCAAGGCTTTCTCGACGACGGGGTGCCGACCGCCTGTGATGTCAAAGGCGCGGCTGTCGTCTACATGGGTCTGCACCAGTTTTCACTCCGCGCCAGATGCGCCAGCGCATTGCCAAATCAATCTCGGCCAAGCGCGCGCGTCTGGTTGATCAGCGCAGCCTTGCCAGAATCGCCTGTCTTAGAGCCTCGATAGATGCCGCTTTTCGATCTCAAGGGCATGATTGCCGGCATTCAGAATTTTGGTTTCCATTTCTGACAGTTCTACCGTGGTGAACCGCACTTGATTGGCTGTGGTCTGACGATGGATGAAGCTTCGATTCAGGGGGGGTGACAGCATCTTTTCTGCATGGGTCGCAGTGGTTTCGATGAAAGTAGCCCAGCACATTGTTGTGTTTGATCTTTAGAGCCGAAATGCCTGTCTTAGTGACGAATTCCTTGTTGCATTGCGGCGATGACGACCGCGCCCTTCATCCCGCAGTGTGCGCGCTTCATCCAACTCTGCATCGTAGTCCGGCGCGATAAACCCTCCGTCTCGCGTCAACAACGGTGGTTCTGCGACCAGCGCTTGATCCAAGCAGGTCGATCAGTCATCGTGGCCCGTAAGATCCCTTAGGCGCTTGCCAATAAGTCGGGGGCGTCTGTCATCCAGTTGGTGGAAATTGCGTCTGCCTCTGCCAGTCCACTTCGGATTGCGGTCAGATCACGTGGGCCGCCGCGATCCAGTGACAGGCGGGACAGTGCACGATCCAAATCAGGGACCTCGCGCAAGTGCATCACGCAATATGTCGTCTAACGCGGATTTCAGTGGAATAACGTGACTGCATCCAGTCTGGATTGAATCGTCTCAAATGTGCGCGAGGGCCGGAAAGCCGACGCTCCAGCAGCCGCGCCCCGCCAGAGGTGACCGTTCGATCAATGACGCCAGAAGCGACCCGGCGCGCCCGCCCGACAAGGCCTGGGTCAGTTCCAAGTTTCGCCGCGTGTGCTGCATCAATCTGCACGCTGCGGCTGTGGGTTTCCTGGCGTGGGGGCTGCAAAAGCGGCAGTTTGCCCTTTTGGGTGATGTTGAGGTACTCGACGATGGCACCCATTGCCGCAACTTCAGCGCGGTCAAAAGTGCCGTAAGCATCCAGTCCTGTGACGCCGAACAGATCGCAAATCCGCTTTTCGCCGGCTGTGCTGTCAAACTGGCGCGGGAAAGATCAGTGATTGAGATGCAAAATCAGACACTAATTCGCGCAATTCTTCCTTGCCCCTCTGACACAATCAGTTCCGACGGGGACAGCGCGCCAGTTCAGGACCAAGACGCGTGCGCGTGATTTGCATCACGTGAAAGACGCCGGTTGATATATCGACCCAGGCCAAAGCCGCTTGACCGCGCACATCGGCAAAGGCGGCCAGAAAGTTATGGCGACGCGCCTCCAACAGGCTGTCTTCGGTCAGTGTTCCGGGGGTGACCAATCGCACGACATCGCGCTTTACGACCGATTTAGAGCCTCTTTTCTTCGCCTCTGCCGGGCTTTCCAGCTGTTCGCAGACGCCGACACGAAACCCTTTGCGGATCAGTGTCAGCAAATATCCTTCGGCGGCGTGATGGGCACACCGCACATCGGGATATCTGCACCGTCGTGTTTTCCGCGTTTGGTCAGGGCAATGTCCAGCGCTCAGCCGCGGCCACAGCGTCATCAAAGAACATCTCGTAGAAGTCGCCCATGCGATAGAACAGCAGCGCATCGGGATGCGCTGCCTTAATCTCAAGATATTGCGCCATCATTGGCGTCACGGTGGCTTGGCACGCTCATGCCATCCCCCCGAATGGTTGCGCGACCTTACAAATGCCAAGCGACCGCGCGAAAGCCGAAAGCGCAATCGTTGAGGGCGCGCAATGGCTATGACGCCCGACGCTTTGCACCAGGGAGGAATCAGGCCAATGTCCAAGACAAAGATCTACCGCGAAGAGGCGCTTGCCTTTCACCTTGAGCCAACGCCTGGCAAATGGGAAGTGCAGGCAACTGTCCCATGACAACGCAGCGCGATCTGTCGCTTGCCTACTCTCCCGGCGTTGCCGTCCCTTGCGAAGACATCGCCGCCAATCCCGAGCTCGCCTATGACTACACCAACAAAGGCAATCTGGTCGCTGTCATCTCCAACGGCACGCCGTCCTTGGCCTTGGCAATCTGGGCGCGCTCGGCTCCAAGCCCGTGATGGAAGGCAAGGCTGTGCTGTTCAAACGCTTCGCCGATGTGAACTCAATCGATCATTGAGCTTGGATACCGAAGACCCCGACGAGTTCATCAACGCCGTCGCCTGATGGGCCCGACATTTGGCGGCATCAACCTCGAAGACATCAAAGCGCCCGAATGCTTCATCATCGAGCAACGCCTCAAAGAGCAGATGGACATTCCCGTCTTCCACGACGACCAGCACGGCACAGCCGTGATCTGTGCCGCGGGCTTGCTCAACGCGCTGCATCTGTCCGGCAAGAAAATCGAAGACGTCAAAATCGTTCTGAACGGCGCGGCGCTGCGGGCATCGCGTGTATCGAGCTGCTGAAATCCATGGGCGCAAGCACGACAACTGCATCATGTGCGACACCAAAGGCGTGATCTATCAGGGCCGCACCGAAGGCATGAACCAGTGGAAATCCGCCCATGCCGTCAACACCGATGCGCGCACACTTGGAGAGGCCATGAATGGCGCGACGTGTTTCCTTGGCGTGTCTGCCAAAGGCGCGGTCACGCCAGAGATGGTCGCCACATGGCGACAATCCGGTCATCTTTCGCCATGGCGAACCCCGATCCCGAGATCACACCCGAAGAAGCGCATGCCGTGCGCGATGACGCGATCGTCGCCACGGGCCGCTAGGATTATCCCAACCAGGTGAACAACGTCCTTGGCTTTCCCTACTCTGTTCCGCGGCGCGCTCGACATCCACGCCCGCGCGATCAACGACGAAATGAAGATCGCCTGCGCCGCAGCGCTTGGCCAACTTGGCGCGCGAAGATGTGCCCGACGAAGTCGCGCTGGCCTATGGCAAAAAGCTGAGCTTCGGGCGCGACTACATCATCCCGACACCGTTTGATCCGCGCCTGATTCACCGCATCCCGCCAGCCGTCGCCAAGGCAGGCATGGACACAGGCGTGCCCGCCGCCCGATCATCGACATGGACGCCTATGAGCTGTCCCTCAAATCGCGGATGGATCCGACGGCCAGCATCCTGCGCGGCCTGAACGCGCGCGCCCGTCAGCGCAGCGCGACATGATTTTCGCCGAAGGCGACGATCCCAGCGTGCTGCGCGCCGCTGTCATGTATCAACGCTCCGGTCTGGGCAAGGCGCTCGTTGTTGGCCGCGAGGATGACGTAACAACAAGCTGGAAGCGCCGGGCTTGGGCGATGCTGTGCGCGAGCTCGAAATCGTGAACGCGGCCAATACGCCCCACTTGAGACCGATACAAGGTTCCTCTACAAGCGTCTCCAGCGCAAAGGGTTTGACCGCCACGATATTCACCGCCTGGCCGCGCGTGACCGGCATGTGTTCTCGGCGCTTATGCTGGCGCATGGTCACGGCGATGGCTTGTCACGGGCGCACCCGCAAATCGGCGCATGTTCTGACGCGATCAACCATGTGTTTGATGCGAAGCGCCGAACGGCGCGGCGGGTTACGGCGCTGCTTGCACAAGGGACGCATTGTGTTTATGGCCGATACGCTCGTGCATGAATGGCCGGACGAGCACGATCTCGCAACATATCGCAGAGCGCGCCGCGGTCGTGGCGCGCGACATGGGCCTGGAGCCCGCGTGTGCTTTCGTCAGCTTCTCCACGTTCGGCTATCCCGTGTCTGAGCGCGCCGAAAAAATGCATCTGGCGCCAAGCGTCTTGGACAGCGCGGCGTGATTTCGAGTATGAAGGCGAAATGACCGTTGATGTTGCGCTGAACCTGAGGCGCAAGCGCAGTACCCGTTTTCGCGTCTTACCGGTCCCGCCAATATTCTGGTCGTGCCGCGCGTCACTCAGCCAGTATATCTGTCAAGCTGATGCAGGAAATGGGCGGCGCGACGGTGATTGGCCCAATTCTGTGCGGGCGTCGATAAGTCGATCCAGATTTGCTCTACCAGCTCGACAGCGAACGACATCCTGAACATGGCAATCTTGGCAGCATGTAAGGTGGGCTGATGACCATCTATAACCTTGGCTCGATCAACATCGATATGGTTTACCGCGTGCCGCATTTGCCGGCGCCCGGAGAAACTTTGGCGGCGTGGGAATACAGTCAGGGTTTGGGTGGTAAGGGTGCGAACATGTCCGTGGCCGCGGCGCGCGGTGCGGCGCATGTTCGCCATATCGGCGCGGTTGGGGCAGATGGACGTTGGGTCGTTGAGCGGTTGATGGAGTACGGCGTCGACACCACACATATTACGCAGGTCTCTGAGGCGACGGGGCATGCTATTATCAATGTGGATGATGCCGCCGAAAACGCCATCGTTCTTTGGCCGGGGGCAAATGCTGGCATTGACGGGAACCTCATTGGCGCGGCCCTGTCAGAGGCAAGTCCGAATGACGTTTTGATGATTCAAAACGAGACGTCAGGCCAGCAGATTGCAGCACAGATGGCGCGTGATTTGGGTCTGTCTGTTGTGTACGCAGCAGCCCCCTTTGATGTTGATGCTGTGCAATCCGTTTTGCCTTTTGTGGATGTATTGTTTTTGAACGAAGTTGAGGCTGAACACCTTGAGGTCGCGCTGGGCATCGGGGTAAAAGACATTCCCGTTGCTGATGTTGTCGTGACTTTGGGTGCCAAAGGGTGCCGTTGGTATCAAAATTCGGCCCGATTAGTGACTGATTTTGACGCCATTCCCGTTGCGGCCGTCGATACAACGGGGGCGGGGGATACGTTCACGGGCTATGTCGTTGCGGGGCTTGATCGGGGAATGCCTATGGCACAGGCGATCTGTTTGGCAACTCAAGCCGCAGCACTGATGGTAACCCGTTTGGGGACTGCGGATGTTATCCCGGACCTCAAAGAGATCCAGGATGCGAAGTTCATCTAGCCAGAAACAAATGGCGCGACAGAACCCCAAAGCTGTTTCACGCGTTGATCACGGCCGCATGCCTTCCGATAGGCTTTGTAAGCTTTGGCTTGGGATTTCGGACCAAACCGCGTGATGACGATCTTTTTCCCTTTGTAATAATCCTGATGGTAGGCATCGGCTGGATAAAATGTGCTGGCACTTAAGATTGGGGTAACGACCTTTTTGCCCAGGGCGGCTTGGGCTTCGGCTTTTGCCGACTCAGCAGAAGATTTTTCCGCGGCAGTGTTGGTGAAAACTGCGGTGCGGTAGCTTGGCCCGCGGTCACAGAATTGTCCGCCAGCATCTGTTGGATCCACCGAACGGAAGAATTTCGACAACAAGGCCTCGCGTGTCACAACAGAGGGGTCAAAGGTGATTTGTACCGCTTCATAGTGACCTGTGCCACCGGACGTGACGGATTTGTAAGTGGGGTTTTCGGTCGTCCCGCCTGCAAATCCGGATACGGCTTCTTTGACACCTTTGACACTCTCGAAATCGGCCTCAAAACACCAAAAGCATCCACCAGCAACCGTGAGTATTTCCGTCGCTGTTGCGTTTGCGGGTCTGTTTTGCGCAAACAGGCCCAAGGCGATCACGATGGCCAGTGCGACGGGGCGTGTTGTCCGAAAAAGTATCATTATGCTCTCCTTTGCGTTCACCGTCGCTTACCTTGTGCCACAGCACAATTCACACGGATGTGAGGTCACGGGTGAGTGAAGCCTGTTACAGACCGCGCGAGTCGCATATTCTGCGGTCAACTGGAGGCTCTGATGACAAAAACCAACAGAATTGCGATGTGGTCTGGTCCAAGAAACCTGTCGACCGCGATGATGTACAGCTTTGGCGCGCGCCAAGATTGCGACGTTGTGGATGAGCCGTTTTATGCAGCCTATTTGGCGCTGACTGGTCTGATCCATCCAATGGGCGATGCTGTGCTGGACTCGCAACCGAAAGACCCCAAAGATGTCATTACAGCCTTGTTAGAGCCGATAACCACTGCTGTTCAGTATCAAAAGCACATGACGCAACACATGGTTGATGGTGTTCCGAGGGACTGGATCAAGGATGTGCGCAATGTCTTTTTGATCCGACACCCTGCGCGCGTAATTGCGAGTTACGCGAAAAAGCGGGAAGGGCCGTCGCTGGACGACATTGGATTTCGCCAACAGGCGGAACTGTATGACTTGGTGGTTGCGTCGGGCCAGTCGCCAGTCGTCATCGACTCGGCGGATATTCGGGGTGCGCCGGAGCAGAAAATGAAACAATTGTGCGCGGCTTTGGGGTTGGATTGGGATCCAAATATGCTGCAGTGGCCCGCGGGGGGACATGTATCTGACGGTGTTTGGGCGCAGCATTGGTATGGGGCGGTACACGCCTCTACCGGATTTTCCGGGGCGGAAGGGCCGTTGCCAGACCTTCCACCAGAATATCAAAGCCTCATGACAGAGGCGTTGTCGTATTATGAACGGCTCGCAGCGGTTAAGCTGTGATCACTTCAAGCGACGTTCGCGCGCGGCCAGTAACTTAAGGCGGAGCGCGTTCAGCTGAATAAACCCGGCTGCATCTTTTTGATCGTAAGCGCCTGCGTCGTCTTCAAAGGTGACGTGCGCCTCGGAGTACAGGGAGTGATCCGACCAGCGGCCAACATTGCGCGCCAAACCTTTGTACAGCTTCAAACGCACGGTCCCTGTGACATGCTCTTGGCTGGTGTCGATCAAGGCTTGCAGCATTTCGCGTTCCGGAGAGAACCAGAAGCCGTTGTAGATCAGTTCGGCATACCGTGGCATCAACTCGTCTTTGAGGTGGGCGGCGCCACGATCCAAAGTGATGGATTCGATACCACGGTGCGCTTCGAGCAAGATCGTACCGCCCGGAGTTTCATAAATACCGCGTGACTTCATGCCGACAAAGCGACCCTCGACCAGATCAAGGCGGCCAATTCCGTGTTTGCCGCCCAGTTCGTTGAGCTTTGTCAGGATCGTAGCGGGGGACATCGCTTCGCCATTGATGGAAACTGCGTCGCCTTTTTCGAAGCCGATTTCAACGTATTCTGCCGTATCAGGGGCTTCTTCGGGGCTGACTGTCCGTTGGTAAACATAGTCAGGCGCGTCAATCGCAGGATCCTCAAGCACTTTACCCTCAGAGGATGTGTGCAAGAGGTTTGCATCGACACTAAACGGCGCCTCGCCGCGTTTGTCAGTGGCGATCGGGATTTGGTTCTTTTCTGCGAAATCGATGAGTTTGGTGCGGCTGGACAGGTCCCATTCCCGCCAAGGGGCGATGACCTTGATGTCAGGGTTCAGCGCATAGGCTGCCAATTCAAACCGGACTTGGTCGTTGCCTTTGCCGGTTGCGCCATGGGCGACGGCGTCTGCGCCTTCAGCTTCAGCAATTTCGACCAAGCGTTTGGAGATCAGAGGACGCGCAATGGAGGTCCCGAGCAAATAAAGCCCTTCATACAGAGCATTCGCGCGAAACATCGGAAAGACAAAGTCACGAACGAATTCTTCGCGCAGGTCTTCGATATAAATAGAGGATGCACCCATCATTTCAGCCTTGGCGCGCGCTGGCTCCAATTCTTCACCTTGGCCCAGGTCGGCGGTAAAGGTCACGACTTCACAGCCGTATTCTGTTTGAAGCCATTTGAGGATGATGGAGGTATCTAGACCACCAGAGTAGGCAAGAACGACTTTTTTCGGCGCGGACATCTGAATATTCCTTTGTCAGGTTCGCCGCGGGCGATAACGCGTTTTGACGGGTGGGGCAAGATGCACAGGGCCTTAGGGTTACGTTGACGCTTGGGCGCGGGCCAACTAGGTCTTTTAAAGAGATGGATGTGAGGACTTTGAATAGTGGTGGATGATTTCGTGGCGATGGCCCAAAGCGCTGAACGCGAGATGCGATCCGTGTTTCCTGAAACACCATTGATGCGCAACGATCACTTGTCGGAAAAGCATGGTGCCGACATTTGGTTGAAACGCGAAGATCTGAGCCCTGTCAGGTCGTACAAACTGCGCGGGGCGTTCAATGCAATGCGCAAGGTCATCGACACTCAAGGTACTTTTGTATGTGCAAGCGCGGGAAATCACGCGCAAGGTGTTGCCTTTATGTGCCGTCACTTTGCTGTGAAAGGTATTGTTTTCATGCCTGTCACGACGCCTCAGCAAAAAATCCAAAAGACAGCGATGTTTGGCGGCCCGTTTGTAGAGATCAAATTGATCGGCGATTACTTTGATGACACGCTTGCGGCGTCCCAAGCATATTGCGCCGAACACGGAGCGCATTTTCTGTCGCCTTTTGACGATGAGGACGTGATCGAGGGTCAAGCGTCTGTCGCGGTGGAAATCGAGCGTGCATTGGGCCGTGCGCCGGATCATTTGGTCTTGCCCGTAGGTGGTGGCGGGTTGTCAGCTGGATGCAAAAGCTATTTTGGTGCGCAGTGCCATTTCACATTTGTGGAGCCAAAAGGCGCACCCAGCTTGGCACGCGCTTTGGAGGCGGGAGAGCCGATTGATGTGTCACCTGTCGATAGCTTTGTGGACGGTGCGGCGGTCGCAAAAATAGGGCAACGCACGTTTGCCCGCCTATCGGGTGTTGACCGGTCCGACGTGATGCACCTGTCCGAAGATAGAATTTGCACCACGATCCTTGAGATGCTGAACGTTGAGGGTATCGTTCTGGAGCCAGCAGGCGCGATGGCCATCGAAGCGTTGAGCGACATGGAGGACAAGATTGCTGGCAAGACTGTTGTGTGCATCGCTTCGGGTGGAAACTTTGACTTTGAACGCTTGCCCGAGGTGAAGGAGCGTGCCCATCGCTACGCCAGTTTGAAAAAGTACTTTATCCTGCGCTTGCCGCAACGGCCGGGTGCGTTGAAGGACTTCCTTGATTATCTTGGCCCATCAGACAACATCACACGGTTTGAATATCTGAAAAAGTCCGCGCGAAATTTTGGTTCTGTGCTGATTGGAATCGAAACCGACAACCCCGATAATTTTGTGAGCCTGTTCCAGAACCTCGATGCGGCCGGATTGACGTATAAGGATATCACCGACGACGAAACGCTTGCGCAGTTTTTAATTTGATTTCAGCTTACCAGAGCAGGAAGTTCTTCAATGAACTTGGTCTTGGAAACAGCGTAGCAGTTGATCACCTTGTCGATATCAATTTCGACAGCATGACCGCTTGCCGCGCGGGATTCGCCGTCCTGGCAGAGCATCGAAAATTCTGAAAACCCCAAATTCATCGCGCTGCCTTTTAGAAAGTGGAGATCGCTTTCCAGTTCTGTCATTTGCGCTTTGTTCTGGAGTCTTGTGACGACTTCTTCGACTTCTTCCAGAAACAGCTCAACGACCTCATCGAAGTCCTCATGTCCAACCTCATCCCTTAGCGATTTTACCTGACCCCAATCAATCATCTCAAGCCTCCTGTTGCGCTGACGCCAGTATCGCTATTGCATCTTAAAGATGAGTAAGTGTGATGCGCCGGTTTGTGATCAATTTTAGCATTCACTCCCCATTAAGGCAGTCGTCATAGACCCAAGGCTCGAGGGACACGTGAGTGAGTTTGGATGCCACTAATTTCATCAGACAGCACAAAGATCGAGGCGCCTGCGTCGGCTGGTGTCGTGCGGCGGGTTCTGATTGTGGATGACAGCCGTCTTCAACGGAAGATATTGTCCAGTTCCGTCAAACGTTGGGGGTTCGAGGTTCTGGAAGCCGGCACTGGCGCCGCAGCGTTGGAAATTTGCAGAGACACCCCCCCGGATATTGTTCTGAGTGACTGGATGATGCCGGGGATGAACGGGTTGGAGTTTTGTGACGCGTTTCGCAAACTTCCAGAGGAAAACTATGGCTATTTCATTCTTCTCACCTCGAAGAGTGAAAAGGACGAAGTGGCACGTGGCTTGCAGGCGGGGGCCGATGACTTTCTCACCAAGCCAGTCAATGCCCATGAGTTGCGCGCGCGCATCTCTGCGGGTGAGCGTATCTTGGATATGCAGCGGGAATTGACAGAAAAGAACCGTTTGATCACGGACACTCTCAAAGAACTTCAAAGCGTCTATGATTCCCTGGACAGCGACCTGATTGAAGCCAAAAAACTTCAACAATCCTTGATTAGAGAACGCAAAAAGTCGTTTGATACTGGTAGTCTTGCGCTTTTTTTGCAATCCAGCGGTCATGTGGGTGGCGACCTTGTCGGGTTCTTTCCTGCCGCAGATGGGCATTTGGGTTTGTATGCAATTGATGTCTCCGGACACGGGATCAGTTCGGCGTTGATGACCGCGCGTCTGGCAGGGTATTTGTCAGGAACGGCCCCTGATCAAAATGTTGCCCTGACGCGATTGAAAGACGGGACTTACCAAACATTGCCCCCAGAGGATGTTATCGCGACGCTCAATGACATGGTCTTGGATGAAATGGACACTGAACACTATTTCACACTGATACTTGCGGATGTGAACTTGAACACGGGGGAGGTTTTGCTCAGTCAGGCAGGGCATCCCCACCCTGCAATCCAACGCAGTGACGGTTCGGTCGAGCAGTGGGGAACTGGAGGTTTTCCCGTTGGATTGATGTCTGGAATCACGTTCGAACAGTTCAACGTTCAACTCGGCCCCGGGGATCGAATGTTGCTTTTGTCCGATGGCGTCACGGAATGTCCAAATCAGGATGGCGACATGCTTGAAGAGGCGGGGCTGGCAGCACTTATGCAAGACCTTAAGGATGTGACCGGCCCAAATTTCTTTGACGCTTTGATTTGGAACTTGGGGAAATTTTCCGGCCTTGACGAATTTCCGGATGATATATCAGGAATATTGTTCGAATTCAGTGGTCAGCCCGTCGGATAAGCGCGCTCCACGAACAGCCTGCTGCCGGCATTGTTCAGTTGCACAAGGGCGTCGTCCCAGCTCAAAACAAGTGTGACGTGGTGCTCTTCAACGGGCTCGCAAATCTGGCGTACAGGATGGGCCAGATAAACATGACAGACCTTTTCGGCCCAAAGATCATACTCTGGCATGAAGACGAATTCGCGAAATGCCCCTAAACGACGAGGGCGGGCAATGCTCCACCCGATCTCTTCGCGCACTTCACGGTAGAGGGCCTGCAAAGGAGACTCGCCTGCGTCAATGCCGCCACCTGGCAGTTGAATGTCCAACGCCCCATCGACTTGCGCGGTCATCAACAACCTTCCCTTCAAAGGCAGGATTGCATAAGCCCCGGATCGCTGGATGTAGCGTTGACCCTTGGCAGGCGAGCGCTCGACTCGTCGGATCATTGTGTTGGCCCCTCTTTTTGTTTCGGTCGCCGGTGTTATATAGGCCCGATATGCCAATCACTGGCGGATAAGGAAACCCCAATGACCCTTGGACATCAGATCGCGTGGGACGACACCGTCTTGCCTTTTCAACTCGACGCATCCGACATTCGTGGCCGTGTTGCCCGATTGGACGGGGTGTTGGATGGCGTGCTCAAGCAGCACAATTATCCGCACCAGATTGAAGCGTTGGTTGCGGAGATGGCTGTTTTGACGGCCTTGATCGGGCAAACGATGAAACTGCGTTGGAAGCTGTCGCTTCAGGTTCAGGCCAAGGGCGCTGTGCGCATGATTGCGACAGACTACTACGGTCCCGAAAAAGAAGGCGACCTTGCTCGCATCCGCGCCTATGCCACTTATAACGAAGAGCTTTTGACAGATGCCGCTCCGTTTGATCAAGTCGGTGAAGGATACTTTGCGATCATGATTGATCAAGGCAAAGGCATGACGCCCTATCAAGGGATCACCCCGCTGGAGGGCGCATCGCTGTCCGATTGTGCCGCGGCATACTTTGCCCAGTCAGAACAATTGCCGACCCGTTTTGCCTTGAGCTATGGGAAATCCATCGAACCCGGTGTGCCCGAGCATTGGCGCGCAGGCGGCATAATGGTTCAGCACATGCCCAAAGCGTCCCCATTGATGGCCAAAGGCGAAGGAACCGGTGAAGTCCTGCAGGCCAAAGACCTTGTGCAGGGCGATGATGAGGAAAACTGGCGCCGCGTGAATGTGTTGGTTGATACCGTGGAAGACATGGAGTTGATCGGCCCGAGCGTTCCGCCAAATGATCTGCTTGTTCGTTTGTTCAACGAGGAATTGCCGCGCGTTTACGAGGCCCAGAATGTCAGGTTTGGATGTACTTGCTCCGAAGAGCGCGTACGACAAAGCCTGTCGATCTATTCTGCCAAAGACATTCAAACGATGGTGACTGAAGAGGGACGCGTGACGGCAGATTGCCAATTCTGTAGCGCGCATTACGATCTGGATCCGGCGTCTGTCGGGTTCGAAGCGGAGCAAAATGACAACGCTTGATCTTGTACGTCGGATGCGCTTTGCCTTGAATGATACGGGCAAGGCGTCATCCGATTTTGACCTTAACCCCAATGCCGTTTTACCGCAGGGTCGGGTTTTGAGATCTGCTGGTGTGCTCGCTCCGATTTTTGAGCAGGACGGTGAGGTGTTTTTGATCCTGACAAAGCGGTCCTCGGCGCTGAAACACCATCCTGGTCAGATTGCGTTTCCGGGTGGAAAGCGGGACGATAGTGATGCGGATGTCATCGCGACGGCGTTGCGTGAAGCCAAAGAGGAAATCGGTCTGCCCCCCGAACATGTTGACGTGTTGGGTACGTTGCCCTTGCATGAAACGGTCACGGGCTTTGACGTCACTCCCGTCATAGGATGGGTCAAGTCACCGTTTGAGGTGCGCGCGGAACCGGGAGAAGTCGAGGAAGTCTTTAGCGTTCCTTTGTCCCACGTCCTTGATCCTGCAAACTACCGTATTCAGTCCCGTCGGTGGCGTGGGCAGATGCGTGCCTATTATGCTGTACCTTATGGACCCTATTACATTTGGGGCGCGACTGCACGGATGCTTCGGGCGTTGGCTGAGCGCATGATATGATGCAGCTGACCGACACCCCATGGCTGTCAGACCCCATCGCGCAAAGCGTTTGTGCAGCGATCGAGGCAGGCGGCTTTGACATCTATTTTGTAGGCGGATGCGTGCGAAATGCGATCATCGGCGCCCCTGTCAGTGACTTGGATATGTCAACCAATGCGCACCCCGACAAAGTGATCGCATTGGCAAAATCCGCGGGCTTCAAAGCCGTGCCGACAGGCATTGATCACGGCACAATCACTGTTGTGGCCCAAGGGCAGCCTTTCGAGATCACAACGTTTCGACGTGATGTCGAAACAGACGGGCGCCGCGCTGTTGTGTCCTTTTCGGATGACATTACCGATGATGCGCGCCGCCGTGATTTCACGATGAACGCAATGTACGCGCGTCCTGACGGGCAGGTCGTTGATCCGCTTGGTGGTTTGGATGATGCCAAATCCCGACGGGTCCGGTTTATTGAGGACGCGGATCTGCGCATCCGCGAAGACTACTTGCGCACATTACGGTTCTTCCGTTTTGTTGCCTGGTATGGCGCGCCCGAGCATGGGTTTGATGCAGACGCGCTTGATGCTGTGGCGCGCAACCGTGAAGGTTTGAGCACTCTTTCGGCGGAACGTGTCGGCTCCGAAATTCTGAAACTTTTGAGCGCGCCTGACCCAGCGCCCGCTGTTGCTGCGATGCGCCAGACAGGCGTTTTGATGCAAGTGCTGTTGGGAAGTGATGACAGGTGGCTCGCGCCTTTGGTGCACGTTGAGTCCATGCTGTCCTTGCCTGCTGACCCTTTACGCCGGTTGGCGATAATTGGCGGTGAAGATGTTGCAAAGCGGTTGCGTCTTTCGAACGCGCATACGCGTCAACTGGCCCTCTACACTGCGGGTATGTCGGGGAGCGAGTCCGCCAAGGCGCTGGGCTTTTTGCATGGCAGTGAAACGGCCCTTGGCATCATTGCGCTGCGGTCTGCACTGTTCGAACAACCGCCTGAAGTTTCTGCGAAGGCGGACGCCATTCTGGGGGAGGGCTGTGTTTTTCCGGTCAAATCCGCAGATTTGCGCCCTGCGTTTGAAGGAAAAGCGCTGGGCGAAAAGCTAAAAACCCTGCGCGATGACTGGCTGGCATCCGGCATGACGAAAACCAAAGCCGACCTTTTGGGGTGACTTTCGTACCGGCTTGCGGTATCTGGGGATCACAACATTGGAGGTTTGCAACATGTATCGCGGGATTTGGCTACACCGTATCTGATCGGCCCAAAACCCATTGGATGGTTTGATCACATCATCATCCACGCATGTTCCACCTACAATACTGGCGTTCTTCCGATGTTTAAATTCTTTGAAAACCTTGTTGACCCCTATGTGTCCTATTCCGAAACGGACACTCCACCGACCAAGCTGTGGCCGTTCCTGCGGGAATACTCAAAGCCGTTTAAAACCGTCTTTGTTCTCACCGCAATCATGTCTATCGTCGTTGCCGCCGTTGAGGTCGGGCTGATCTATTACATGGGTCGTGTGGTGGATGTGTTGGGTGGTGATCCCGCACAGGTTTGGGCCGAATATGGCACCGAATTTATCTGGATGGCTGCGTTCATTCTGTTTTTGCGCCCATTGTTGCAAGTCCTCGATGTGGCCTTGCTGAACAACGCGATACTGCCCAACTATGGCACCTTGATCCGGTGGCGTGCGCACAAACATGTTTTGCGCCAGTCGGTTGGTTGGTTTGAAAACGACTTTGCGGGTCGGATTGCCAATCGTATCATGCAAACACCTCCTGCTGCGGGGGAGGTTGTTTTTCAGGTCTTTGACGCCATCTCGTTTTCTCTCGCTTACATGATTGGTGCTGCGACTTTGCTGATGACGGCGGACGCGCGTTTGCTGGTGCCATTGCTGGTTTGGTTTGCCCTCTATGCGCTTTTGATTAAATGGACGGTCAAGCGTGTCGGCCCTGCTTCCCAAGCGGCATCTGATGCGCGGTCGACTGTCACGGGGCGGGTTGTGGATGCTTATTCCAACATCCATTCGGTGAAAATGTTTGCGCACCACAGCCGTGAAATCGACTATGCCAAAGAAGCGATCGAGATGACGCGGCAGACTTTCCAAAAGGAAATGCGCATCTTTACTGTGATGGATGTGATGTTGGTGAGCCTCAACGGGTTGCTGATTGTCGGAGTTGTCGGTTGGGCGATTGCCCTTTGGATTCAGGGTTTGACCAGCGTCGGAGTTGTAGCCGCGGCGACCGCTTTGACGTTGCGTTTGAACGCGATGACGGGTTGGATCATGTGGGCGCTGACCTCGTTTTTCCGCCAGCTTGGGGTTGTCGCCGAAGGCATGGAAACCATCGCACAGCCTATCACTTTGGTGGATGCTCCAAACGCGAAGCCATTGCAGTTGAGCCATGGCAAGATCGAGATGCGTGGGTTGTCCCATCATTATGGTCGCGAAAGTGGTGGAATTGACAACCTCGATCTGGTGATCGAACCGGGTCAAAAGATCGGTCTTATTGGCAGGTCTGGTGCAGGAAAATCGACTTTGGTGAAGTTGCTGCTGCGGTTTTATGATCCGGACAACGGTGAAATCCGGATCGACGGCCAAGACATTCGTCAAGTGAGTCAGGACAGCCTGCGTCTGAATATCGGCATGGTGCAGCAGGAAAGCTCTTTGTTGCACCGTTCTGTGCGTGACAACCTGTTGTATGGCAAGCCCGATGCGTCCGAGAGCGATCTGATCGCGGCGGCCAAACAGGCTGAGGCCCATGATTTTATTCTGGATTTGCAGGATCCCGAAGGGCGCCGTGGCTATGATGCTCAGGTGGGAGAGCGCGGGGTAAAACTGTCTGGTGGTCAACGGCAGCGGGTGACGCTGGCGCGTGTTGTCCTGAAAGACGCCCCGATTTTGTTGTTGGATGAAGCGACCAGTGCTTTGGACAGTGAGGTCGAAGCGGCTATTCAAAAGACCCTTTATGGGATGATGCAAGGCAAGACGGTGATTGCGATTGCGCACCGTTTGTCCACTATCGCTCAAATGGACCGGATCTTAGTATTGGATGCAGGGCGGATTGTCGAAGACGGCGACCATGACGCGCTTTTGGCCCAAGGCGGCCTATATGCAGAGTTCTGGGCGCGGCAATCTGGTGGCTTCCTGAAAACAGAGGCACCGGAATGAATATTGGCAACTGGATCGATTCCTTTAAACCTGCCGATGGCCCACCACCACGGGAGCTTGGCGCTTTTATGCGCTGGTGCTTGGCGGGATCTTGGCCAGCGCTGTGGCTGGCTGCGGCTCTGTCGGCTTTGGCTGGAGCCATGGAATCGATCACTGCGCTGATCCTTGGCATGGTCATCGACGCGACAACCTTCGGACCTGACAGCTTTTTCGACGGATCGAACTTTTGGTTGATTGCCTTAGCGATCGGGTTTTTTCTGGCAATCCGCCCGATTGCGTTTGGACTGTCTGCGGCGTCCAACTCCATCATCGTGCAGCCCAACGTCAATCCGTTGGTTCTATCGCGACTGCATCGCTGGACCCTTGGGCAAAACATTACATTCTTCGATGACGACTTTGCGGGGCGTATTGCCCAAAAGCAGATGCAATGCGCACGGGCAGTAACGGATGTCGCGTCCGAGGCGATCAACGTTGTTGCCTTTGCACTGGCGTCTTTGTTGGGGTCTGTTTTGTTGTTGCTTGCTATTGACTGGCGGGTTGCGGCTGCGTTTTTTGTTTGGTTGATTTTGTATTTCGCACTTATCAACTGGTACTTGCCTCGTGTCCGTGTGCGGTCCGCCGAACGAGCAGGGGCGCGTGCGATGGTTTCGGGCCAAGTCGTGGATACCATCACCAACATCAAGACGGTGAAATTGTTTGCCCATTCCGATCATGAGGACCGCGCCGCACTGGGCGCAATGCAGATTTTTCGCGAAAAATCTTTGTCCTTCGGGCGGCTGTCTGCCGCATTCCGCTTTGCGTTGATGACATTGGCGGGCCTGCTGCCTGTTTTCATGCTCGGGGGCACCATCCTGATTTGGCAAGCTGGGCAAGCCACACCCGGCGATATTGTGGCTGCGGGGGCTGTGTCGATCCGCATTGCGCAAATGACGGGTTGGGTCAGTTTCACCCTTATGCAGATCTATGCCAACATTGGTGAAATCGAAGATGGTATGCGCACTTTGACCCCCCGCGCGCGCATCGATGATGTCACTGACGCACAAGTTTTGCGGGTTCCCAAAGGCGAGATCGCGCTGAAGAACATCAGCTTTGCCTATGGACGCGGCTCGGGTGGCATTTCCGAGATTGATATGACCATCAAGGCGGGTGAAAAGCTGGGAATTGTCGGGGCATCGGGCGCTGGTAAGTCCACATTGGTGTCCTTGCTGTTGCGCCTGTACGATCCTGAAACAGGGCATATCGAGATTGATGGAAGTGACACCCGTCAAGTGACCCAGGAAAGCTTGCGCCGTGTCATTGCAATGGTCACGCAAGAAACGGCGATGTTCAATCGGTCTGCGCGCGACAACATTATGTATGGCCGCCCTGAGGCGGATGAAGCTGCATTAATCGATGCTGCGAAACGCGCCGAAGCGCATGACTTCATTTTGAATCTTGAAGATCACAAAGGGCGCAAAGGCTATGATGCCCATCTGGGTGAACGGGGCGTAAAACTGTCAGGCGGACAGCGCCAACGCATTGCCTTGGCCCGTGCAATTCTCAAAGACGCGCCCATTCTGGTCTTGGATGAAGCGACCAGCGCGCTCGATAGTGAGGTTGAGGCCGCTATTCAAACCGCCCTTGAGCGAGTGATGGAAGGCAAAACAGTGCTGGCCATTGCGCACCGTCTGTCGACCCTGACCGAAATGGACAGGATCATGGTTTTGGATGATGGAAAGATCATTGAAATGGGGTCCCATGATGTCCTTTTGGCCCAAGGCGGGCTGTATGCGAGCTATTGGCGGCGGCAGTCTGGCGGATTCATTCGCACAGAGGCAGCACAATGAGCTTTTGTATTTGCCCTTGCAGAGGTAACTGAGCGCCATGAGTGAACATAAAATTATCCGCCTCGGGCATCATGGTGACGGCATTGCCGATGGACCGCTGTATGCGCCGATGACCCTTCCCGGCGAAATCGTTACAGGCACGGTCAATGGGACCGACCTGTCTGATATTCGCATTGTGACCCCGTCATCTGATCGTGTGGCTGCGCCGTGCTCGCACTATAAATCCTGCGGCGGGTGTCAGTTGCAGCACGCCAGCGATACGTTTGTGGCAGAGTGGAAGGCCGATGTGGTGAGTCACGCTTTGGCAGCACATGGGCTGGACCCCGAAGTGCGCCCGACACTGACCTCCCCTGCGCAATCGCGCCAGCGCGCGACCTTGACCGTCAAACGGACCAAAAACGGTGCGATGGTGGGCTTTCACAGCCGTGCATCTGACACCATGATTGAGGTGCCCAATTGCCAGCTGATCGATCCCAAGATCAAAGAAGTTTTTGACACGCTGCGCGAGCTTGCAATGATCGGAGCGAGCCGCAAAGCGCCTTTGGCCGCGACGGTGACGGTTTCGATGGACGGCATGGATGTGTCCGTCCAAGGCGGTAAACCTTTGGATGGCCCATTGCGCGGCGCGTTGGCACAATTGTGTGACAGCACCGGGTTGGTGCGTCTGACGTGGGAAGACGAAGTGATTGCGATGCGCACGCCGCCCCGTCAGGCGTTCGGGTCTGCATTTGTCGCCCCGCCACCGGGATCGTTTTTGCAAGCAACACGGCATGGATCGAAAGCGCTTCAAGCGTTGATCAAGGAAAGCGTCGGTGACGCGCGTCGAGTCGTGGATCTGTTTGCGGGGTGTGGTACGTTTTCGCTGCCATTGGCGGAGCATGCAGAAGTGCATGCAGTGGAATCTGACAAGCCGATGATGGATGCGCTGTATCGCGGGTGGCGCTATGCGACGGGCCTGAAGCCGGTGACCATCGAGGCGCGCGATCTGTTTCGCCGTCCATTGCTGCCTGATGAGTTGCAGCGCTTTGATGCTATTGTTCTTGATCCACCCAGGGCTGGTGCTGTGGATCAGGTGGCAGAGATCACGCGCGCCAAGGTTCCGACCCTGAGCTATGTGTCCTGCAATCCGGTGACATTCGCGCGCGATGCGGCGGTGTTGACTGAATCGGGCTATGTTTTGAAATGGGTTCAGCCTGTGGATCAGTTCCGCTGGTCCTCGCATATCGAACTTGCTGCGCATTTTGTGCGTGCATAGGAGGTCACACCTCGGTGATGGGGTGTGATTTATCTATGCGAAACTCAAAATTGGATGCTATGAGGCATCTCAACAATGAGTGGGCAGAGTGCGGTTTAGATGAAACGTAGGAATTTGATTTTGGCAGGCTCTGCTGCATTGGCGCTGAGCGCTTGCGCCACAAAGAGCAAATTCAAAAAATACCGCGGCCCTGAGGTGACCTATGTTGTGGTCAACAAGGGCGCGCGGGAAATGTTCTTGTTCAACAACAAGAAGGTCATCAAAAAGTATAAAATCGACTTGGGGTTCGCCCCGATTGGCGACAAGTTCTGTGAAGGGGATGGTCGCACGCCCGAGGGCAACTATTTCATCGACCGTCGCAACCCGAACAGCAAATTCCATCTGTCACTGGGGATTTCCTACCCCAATGCACATGATCGCGCCGAAGCGCGTGCGCTGGGTAAGCCACCGGGCGGTGACATCTTTATTCACGGTGAGTCAAAGCCATGGAAGCTGGGCCGCAATGACTGGACGTGGGGCTGTATCGCCGTACCCAATGACGAGATGGAAGACCTCTACGCCATGATTGGAAACGGGACGCCGATACAGATCATCCCTTAACCGGTTGTGCCCACTGTCGGAATGTCTTCTTCATCGGTGGCGGTTTCTTCGGGATTGTCCACGCGCGCAGGCACCAGACGTGTGGCCGCCGGATTGGCCTCGGGGATCAGTGGCGTACTGCTTGGATTTGCCATAATCATCGTCCACCAGATCTTTCCGTTGGCTTCCTGAAACCACGAAAAGCCCATGTCTGCGGCATTCTTGGACATGATTGTGCGCCGTGTATCCGGTTGCTCAAGCCATGCAGCCAGCGTTTCCAATTCGGTTTCGTAGGTTTCAGCGATGTTTTCACCAACCAGTTGGCCTGTGTATCCAACACGTTGAACACGGTCGATGGGGGACGATCCGTCTGACCCGAAGTGCCATGGACGGTTTTGAACCGACATGTCACGGGAATGTGTTGCAGCGGCTGCGTTCAGTTGTGGGTTGAGTGCAACCGGAGCCACACCCTGCGCTTGGCGCAATGCATTCACTGAGTCGAGCATGCGAAATTGCAGCTTGCCCGCATCATTGCGCCCGATTTTATACACTTTGGACAATGGCTTACCATCTGTTCCAAGTGTCGGAGACACAGGTTGGCACGCGGCCAACGCGACCATAGCGGCCATCATAATTGCAAAAAGTCTGACCATTTTTGGCTCCACTCGAAAAACATGTTACTCTCGCATAGCGCGGGCGGCGTTGCATTTCAAACGCACATCGGCGTGAGCCTGCCAAATGACGGTTGTTTGATTTGCGACTGAGGCTTTGGCGCAATAAAAAGTGCGCAAAGCAGTCGTAAAAGCTATGGAGAGACAAGAATGTCCAAGAAGCTATTTGAAGCCCCTACGCGTCGCGCGTTTCTGGCGGGGTCCGCCGCGCTGATCGGGGCGCCCGCCATCGCGCAAAATACATTGGCCGGTCAGGCAGAACGCGATCCGACCCTGTCTGTGCGCCGTAACATTTCCAGCTTTCGCACGCTGGACTGGCGCCCGTATTTCACCAATTTGAACAAAGGCGCGATCCTCGTCGATATCGACAGCCGCGCCGTTCATTACTGGAGTGAGGACGAAGCGACCTATAAACTATACCCTTCCAGCGTTCCGCTGACGGATGATCTGACACGTCGCGGCCGTACCGTGATCACTCAAAAGGTGGACGGACCAAGCTGGCGTCCGACGCCTTCTATGCTGAAACGGAACCCCGAGTGGCCCAAGTTCATCGGACCTGGTCCTGAAAACCCGTTGGGCACGCACGCGCTTTATCTGAGCTGGACGTACTACCGTATCCACGGCACGCACGACACGCGCAAGATCGGTCGCAAGTCCTCAAACGGTTGCATCGGCTTGTATAACGAGCACATTGCAGAGCTGTTCGAGAAGGCAAAAGTAGGCACACAAGTGTTGCTTATTTGACGACATTGTGTCGTATCAACCTAACCAGTACCCAAACTGCATTTGCATTCGCAGCAAAAGGCTGGTTAGACAAACTCACTAAGTAAGTCTTGGGTGTACATTGGCACTGTTGCCGATGTGCCATTTCTGGAGGTCAAAAATGAAAAAATTCGTACTCGCCGCTGCATTGACAGCCGCAGCATCCACAGCTTTCGCTGGCGCACCTGCTGGTCCGATCATCGAAGCACCAGTCATCGTAGAAGAAACAGGTTCTTCTTCCGGTGGCATCGTGCTTCCATTGATCTTGTTGGCTTTGGTAGCAGCTGCTGTTGCTGACTAAGCAATAGTCGGTTTCGACAAAGAAAAAGGTGGTGCTTCTGGCGCCGCCTTTTTTTGTGTCTTGTGTGTATTTTGCGGGCAGTTGGATTTGCCGCCTGTTTCGCGAAATTGTTGCATCTTGCAGTTTAACTTTATTTGCGCTTCCATATGGGTGTCTGTCTAATCAAAGGCACGTAACTAGACACGAGCACATTTCGGCACTGTTGCCGTTTTGGGGTTCCTGGGGGAATAAAATGAAAAAATTCGTACTTGCTGCTGCGTTGACAGCGGCCGCGTCCACAGCATTCGCTGGCTCACCAGCTGATCCAGAAGTTGAACCGCCGCTGATCGAAACAGAAGCCAGCTCTTCGTCGGGTGGCATCGTGCTGCCACTGATCTTGCTGGCCTTGGTTGCTGCTGCCGTCGCAGACTAAGTCTGAAGATCGTGAATGGAAAAAAGGCGGTGCAGGAATGCGCCGCCTTTTTTGCAGTTGGAAAGTTGATTTGGCCTTAAGGCCTGAGACCTTAGTCCAGCCATCCTTTGAGGTTGTCCTCGATAACGCTGCTCAGGGCTGCGATATGTGGGCCATCATCGTTGAGGCAGGGGATATAGGTAAAGCGCTCACCTCCAGCCTCCTCAAAGCTCTCTTTGATCTCTTCGTTGATCTCTTCGAGTGTTTCGATGCAATCCGCAGAGAAGGCAGGCGCGCACACTGCGATGTTCTTTTTGCCAGCCTCTGCCAAACGCGCGACTTCTTCGACAGTGTAGGGCTGCAACCACTCCTCTGGCCCGAACTTGGACTGGAAGGTCGTTTTGATTTCTGTGTCTTCCCAGCCCAAACGCTCCTTGAGCAGGCGCGTCGTTTTCTGGCACTGGCAGTGGTAGGGGTCGCCCTCCATCAGATAGCGGATCGGCACACCGTGATACGAGCACACCAGAATGTCTGGCCGCGTTTCCAGGTTTTCATAGGCGCGCTCAATGGATTGCGCCAAAGCGTCGATATACTTGGGGTTTTCAAAATAGGGCTGGACCGTCCGCGTCGTCGGTTGCCATTTTTCCAGCATCAAGGCGCGAAAGAATTCATCATTCGCCGTGGCTGACGTGGCGCCCGCGTAATGTGGGTAAAGTGGGAAAAACAGGATTTTCTGGCATCCCGCCTCTGTCATCGCCCGCACTTTGGATTTTGTGGACGGGTTGCCGTAGCGCATGCAGAAATCAACCACCACCTGATCGCCGTAGCGGGCTTGCATGGATTCTTTTATCTTTTTGGTCTGTGCTTTGGTGATCGTCATCAAAGGGCTTTCGCCGTCGACCTCGTTCCAGATTGATTTGTATGCGGCGCCGGATGAAAAGGGGCGTTTCGTCAGAATGATCAACTGCAACAATGGCTGCCAGATCCACGCAGAGTAGTCGATGACCCGCTTGTCCGACAGAAATTCGTTCAGATACCGGCGCATGGACCAATAGTCATAATTGTCTGGCGTCCCAAGGTTGGCCAGCAGAATTCCAACGCGCGGCGCCGGGAGCTTCGGGTGGTCCGCCTCAGCGTGCACGGGGCATTTAGCATCTTTTGTCGCGTCGAGCATTTGTTTGTCCATCTGGTGTCCCTAAGGGGTGAAATAAACGCTTTTGGTCCAAGGTCAATCTGACAGCGGTTTTTCCTCGGTTCCCAAGGCATCCGCGAGGCGCGCAGCGGCGGATCCTCGGCGGAGTGGTTTGGGCTGGGTTTCGTCTGGCGCCCATCCTGTGAGTATCAAGATTTCAAAGGTGGCCGTGATGCCGCCTGTGTCGTTCGGAAAGGTCTGTTTATACAGAGTGTCCGCCATTTCAAAGACTGCGCGCCGTGTCGGTTTTTGCAAGCGCCCTGTCAGGGCGTTGGCTTCCCCCATGTGTCGCAGATCATGCATGAGGTGCCAGATATCGCGGTAGCTCACGGTCAATGGCAGCACATCAGCTACGGGCAGTGCAAATCCGGCCCGTTGCAACAAGCCACCCATGTCGCGCAACTCACCCATTGGAGCAATGCGCGGTGATAGCCCGCCCGTAACGCTTACTTCGGCTTGTCCAAGACACGCGCGCAGTTCGTGTAGCGTCTGCCCTCCGAAGCTGGCAGCAAGAAACATGCCGTCTTTTTGCAGTGCACGTTTGCATTGAATCAGTTGCCCGACGGGATCGTTTGCCCAATGCAAAGACATCGCATGGATCACAAGGTCGTGTGTGTTTTGGGCCAGGTCGAGCGTGTTTGCGTCTGTCGTAAGGTCCGCGTTCACAAGCAACGGGGTCCAGATATCAGGAAATCCGCTTACAATCGCTGGCTTGGTAAACGTCCTGTTAACCATCGAGAGGCGATCATGGACGTCTTCCATCACAGCGTGATGCAGGAACATCGCGTCGCTTGTGGCGCGCGCGCGGCGGCGTGTCAGCGCATGAGAATCAGTAAGGGTTTTTGAACCTGTCATGAGGCACACATAGAATGGCGCACCCCGCATTTCAAACGGCAGTCAGCCTGATTTACCCGCCACGCTGCCTCACATGCGGTGGTATGGTCGAAAGTGACTTTGGACTTTGCGGTCCATGTTGGCGTGATACGTCCTTTTTGGGGGCGTCCGGTTGCGATGGATGTGGCGCTCCGCTGCAAGGTGGTTCAGGCGATATCGTCGAGTGTTGTGACGATTGCCTCACAATTCCAAGACCTTGGAGCCAGGGGCGTGCTGCCATGCTTTACAAGGGGACCGGGCGTAAACTGGTTTTGGCCCTCAAGCACAGTGACCGTCAGGACGTGGCGCGTCCGGCTGGTTTGTGGTTGGCGAACGCGGTCCGTGACATAGTGACCCCCACAACGCTGATTGCCCCTGTTCCGCTGCATTGGATGCGCTTGCTAAAGCGGCGCTACAACCAGTCGGCGTTGCTGGCGCAGTCCCTCTCCAAGCAGTTGGTGTTGTCGTGGTGCCCTGATTTGCTGCAACGCCCGATGCGGACTGCTTCCCTTGATGGTCACAGCCGGGATGCGCGCTTTGCGATGCTTCAAAACGCAATCGCGCCACATCCGAAACGCAAGCACCGCATGGCGGGGCGGCATGTCCTGTTGGTTGATGATGTGATGACGACCGGTGCGACTTTGGCGGCCGCTGCGGATGCCTGCCTTGCCTCCGGCGCACGGGACGTGAGTGTTGTGGTACTGGCGCGCGCGATCAAAGATGCCTAAGTCTTTTTGCAACGCAAGATGACCAAGGACCTGCACATGAAACCCGTTGAACTTTATACTTCCCCGCTTTGTGGATTTTGCCACGCGGCCAAACGCCTTTTGAATGAAAAGGGCGTCGCGTTTTCGGAGGTCGATGTGTTGGCCAATCCGGATCGCAAACCAGAAATGATCCAGCGCGCTGGTGGCGGACGCACCGTGCCGCAGATTTTCGTGGGCGATATGCACGTTGGCGGGTGTGATGATTTGTTTGCACTTGAGCGTGCTGGCAAGCTGGACGCGTTGCTCGCGGCCTGATGAAAGGCGCGCTTTTACAACTCAACAGCTCGGATGATCCGGCGGATAATCTGGCAGTAATGTTGGAATATGTGGCCGAAGCCGCAGCGCAGGGCGCGACATTTGTTTTGACGCCTGAGGTGTCGAATTGCCTCAGCACCAGCCGCAAAATCCAGCGTTCTGTTTTGCAACCCGAAGCGAATGACGCGACTCTGAAGGGCCTTCAGGGCGCAGCCAAGCGCCATGATATCTGGATTTTGATCGGGTCTTTGGCGGTTAAAACGTCTGATCCTGACGGGCGGTTTGCCAATAGATCGTTTCTGATTTCTCCGGCTGGGGGCATTCAGGCGACCTACGACAAGATCCACATGTTTGATGTGGATGTCTCGGAAACAGAGACATGGCGTGAATCGGACGGGTATCGGCCGGGGGAACAGGCGGTGGTCGCCCGTACCCCTTTTGCAAAGATAGGGATGGCGATTTGTTACGACATGCGGTTCCCGTTGCTTTCAAATGCTCTGGCGCAGGCGGGTGCTGAAATTTTGACCTATCCGTCCGCATTTACGCCAGTCACGGGTGCGGCACACTGGCACAGCTTGCTGCGTGCACGTGCTATCGAGACGGGAAGTTTTGTGATGGCGCCAGCGCAAACAGGCACGCATGCCAGTCACTCGGGTAAATCCCGCAGCACCTATGGTCATTCTCTTGTGGTTTCGCCGTGGGGTGATGTTGTCCTTGATGCTGGTCAGGAGCCCGGTATTTATGTATTTGATTTCGATATGAAGGACGTTGCGCGTGCGCGCGACAGGGTTCCTGCCTTGTCTAATGCACGCAAGTTCAGCGGCCCATAACGAAGCGTGAGCTATGAGTACAGAAACAGAGTCACTGACCATTTCGCTGTTTGGCGAGATTTTGGCAGCGGACCAGATTGTTCGCAACAGCCTGTCGCGGGTGCTGCCAAAAGGTATGGAGCTATCGCATTTTTCCGTTTTGAATCATCTGTCATGGCACGAAGGTGAACGCTCGCCTGCGCAATTGGCCAAGACATTCAATGTCACGCGCGGTGCTATGACCAATACTTTGGCAAAATTGGAATGGGCGGGGTATATTCACGTCCGCCCTGATTGGGACGATGCGCGGCGCAAAATGGTTGCACTTAGCCCCGCAGGGCGCAAAGCCCGTGATCTGGCACTGAGCGCGATGGGCCCTGTCGTAAACAAGGTTGTCGAAAATCTGGGCGAGCAGAGCGTGCGCGAAGCCTTGCCAATTCTGCGGGAACTGCGCAATCAACTCTCTAAATAGTGTCAGATGTCCGGCCAAAGGGTGCGGTCCAGCGCGGCAATAAAGGGTTCAAGCAGGTCGCCGTGCTTGTCCCAGACCCCAAGCGATTTTTTATGCGGTGCTTTGCGCACTTGCGTGATGGAGGACGTGCGCACCTGCGTTGTGTTCTGTTCGGGGTGCATCATCGCGGCGTCCCACGTCAAATCGCAAAAATCTGCGAGAGCCTTTGAGGTGCTTTCGATGTCTTGTACCAGATCCCTGTAGTGAATGTGCAGAATGCGATCCGGAAAAACCATGCTCCAATGCACCATGTAACGTTGATAGGTGTTGGCCGCATGCGCCATCCAATCCATTCGCGAGGCGTAATTGTAGGCGCTTCCCCCTAGGAAATGCCGCTTCCACATGGAGACCGCCACCTCCCTTGGATCGCGTTGCACATGGACAAACTTTGCGGTTGGAAAGGCTTCGGCCAGAAATCCGACAAACAAGTAGTGTGAGGGCATTTTGTCCACAAAACTGCGGTACCCTGTCGCCGGATGGGGCATTTCGCTACGATAGATACGGGCCAAGTCCGCTGGTGACGCAGGGGTTTTGGCCAGTGCGGATTGGTCGATGAATGTTTCAATCTCGACCTCACCCAAACCCACCACATCGGGATGTGCGGATATGACCATTTCGGTCAAAGTGGTCCCGGAGCGCGGCTGCCCAATCACGAAAACTGGTGTTGGTGATTGGGTGTCCCCACCCGTTCGCAAAACGTAAGGTTGCGCAAAAGCAGACAGTGTTTTGCCCAATTGGGCGTCAATCTTGGCAGACTCATAGGGCGATAGTTTTGCTTGCAGGTCATTGGAGCGCTGATAGACGGGTGCCGCTTTGGCCCAATCTCCTTTGGCATTGAGCAAGTTCGCCAAAGCCAAAGTGCCCAGAACCTCGTCTTGGGTGTTTCGTTTTGCAGATCGCAACGCGGTGTTCACATGCGCTTCCAAAGCGGGGCGGTCCTGTTCGGACGTGAGTTCAACCAGTTGATTGATCGCGGCCCAATTGTCAGGCTGTAGTTTGAGGACATCGTGGTAGCGCGCCTTTGCTTGCTCAAAGTCACCCTTTTGCTCAAGAGCGATGGCCAGTTGCTCTGTTGCGATCACATCGCTTGTGTTCAGCACGATGCAGGCCTCAAACGCTTTGATTGCGTTGTCATGATCGTGTAATTCTTGATGGCATAAACCGATGTTGGACATGGTTTCCGGTGTGTTCGGGGCCAGTGCATTGGCGCTTTCAAAGTCGACCAAAGCGTCTTTGAACTCTTTTTTCTCAAACCGTGCCAGCGCGCGAATGGCGAATGCACGCTCCATAGCCGGCGCATGCTCCAAGGCTTTGGTGGCGTCTTGAATGGCGAGGTCAAAGTCGGCGCCATCAATGGCGATCGCCGCAGAAAGATAGTGCAACTCGGCCCGCTCTGGCGTGTCAGCGTGCCATTCAGTGACCCGTTGTCGGGCAATGTCGGGCCGACCGGCATGAACCAAGGCCAGCCCCAAGCTTACTTTGACGTCCATTGCTTGCGGTGTGAGCTTTAGCAGTTCCATATAGGATTTTGCGGCAGATGCGTGCGCGCCCGCTTGCGTGGCGGCCACACCTGCGAGTTTTAACAGCTCGACGTCCTTCGGGAACTTTTTCAAAGCAGCCAGTGCAGCCTTTGTTGCAGCGTCGGCTTTGCCGGATTGAAGTTTTTTCAACGCGTTCTGCAAGGCGCGCTGGTGGTGTGGGTTCTTCATCGGACTGTTCTCGCGGTGACGGGTGTTGTGTGACTTTACGCTGGCTTCAGGCTTGCAGTCACGTAGTTAACGCTCAGGTCGCGGTCAGACAAACGCCACCCCCACGTGAGCGGATTAAACACAAACCCCTGGCGGTCCACTGGCGTCATGCCGGATTGACCCAAAAGTTCGAACAGCTCGTCAGGGGTGATGAACTTGGACCACTCATGCGTGCCTTTGGGCAGCCAGCGCATCACGTGTTCTGCCCCGATGATCGCAAAAACAAAGGATTTCGGGTTTCTGTTCAGAGTAGAGCACACTTGAATTCCGCCCGGCTTCAAAAGCTGCTGGCACGCGGTGAGGTAAGCCAACGGATCGGCGACATGTTCCACCACTTCCATGTTCAAAACAGCGTCGAACTGTTCGCCAGCGGCCGCCATGTCTTCCGCAGTCGTAAAGCGGTAATCGATCTCTAATCCCGACTGGATTGCATGGGCTTGGGCCACCGGAATGTTACGTTCTGCTGCATCAACGCCCACCACCTCTGCGCCAAGGCGCGCCATAGGTTCTGCCAGCAAACCGCCACCGCACCCGATGTCGAGAATGCGCAATCCCTCAAAAGGGCGCTCTTGGGTTAAATCGCGATCATATTCGCCCGCGATTTGCGACGTGATATAGTCCAACCGGCACGGGTTGAGCATGTGAAGAGGTTTGAATTTTCCGTTCGGATCCCACCATTCAGCGGCCATCGCTTCAAATTTTGCGATCTCGGAAGGGTCCACGGTGCTTTGATGCGCTTGCATTCTGATCTCCATGTGATCTTGTAGCTTTGGGACCTATATAGAGCTGATGATGGACAAGCACACGGATCAAAAGCGCGCAGTGCAATATCTGTATCCGCCGATCGACCCATTCGATCAGCGCATGATGGATGTAGGGCAAGGCCACCGTATTTATATGGAGCAATGCGGCAATCCTGACGGGATTCCTGTTGTTGTTTTGCATGGCGGGCCAGGGGGCGGATGCAGTCCGGCGATGCGGCGGTACTTTGATCCTGCCGTCTATCGGGTGATTCTTTTTGATCAGCGTGGTTGTGGGCGGTCGCGGCCTCACGCGGCGGTGAAGAATAACACGACATGGCATTTGGTGGATGATATCGAAGCTATTCGTGACGCCCTCGAGATAGACACATGGATTGTGTTCGGCGGAAGCTGGGGCGCCACGTTGTCATTGATCTATGCCCAAACCCATCCGGATCACGTGTCGCAATTGGTGTTGCGCGGTGTGTTTTTGATGACCCAATCAGAGCTGGATTGGTTCTACGGTGGTGGGGCTGGAAAATTCTGGCCAGAGGTTTGGGCGCGTTTCGAGCAGTTGATCCCTGAAGGTGAGCGCGACGATTTGATTGCCGCCTATCACCGTCGATTGTTTTCTGGCGATATGCCGCTTGAGACCCGCTATGCGCGGGCGTGGTCCGCTTGGGAAAATGCTTTGGCGTCCATTCATTCCAATGGGAACGGCGGCGAAGCCCCCGGCGAATATGCCCGCGCTTTTGCCCGCCTGGAGAATCACTATTTCATCAATGCGGGATTTTTGGAATTTGATGGGCAGATTTTGGCACATATGGACCGTATCGCTCATATTCCGGGTGTGATCGTGCAAGGGCGTTACGACATGATTTGCCCGCCTGAATCCGCCTATTCAATCGCCAATGTCTGGCCTGCCTGTGACCTCAAAATGGTGACCAACGCGGGTCATGCGCTGTCCGAACCGGGGATCAGTGCGGAATTGGTGCGCGCGATGGATCGGATTGCTGCCCAATGACCCGTTTTGATCGCCGTCTTTTATTCACCTCCGGTGCTGCTGCTGCTTTGTTGGCCGCAACGGGTGTGAGCGCTGGGCCTTTCCCGCAAAAAGGCGGGCGCTTAAAGGTTGCGCTGTCTGGCGCGACGCGGACGGATCAGTGGGATACCCCGTATGGCATGTTCATGCAGGTTGCCCGCGGTGCGGTTTTTGAAACGCTCACGGAAATTCAGGCAGACGGGACGTTGCGAGGCGATCTTGCACAGGGATGGTCCTCTGCCGATGGAGGGCGCACTTGGGTGTTCGAGCTTGCTCAAGATGTGGTGTTTCACGACGGGTCGCCTTTTGAAGCACAAGATGTGGTGGCTACACTGAGCGAGCACAACGGCCTTGGGCTGGTCTCGGCCAAAGCAAACAAGCGTCTGTCGGTGCGGGTGACGTTGGAAACACCAAATTCCAGCCTGCCGTTCTTGTTGGCTGATCCACAGTTTGCGATCCTGCCAGCAGCCGCAGAAAAACGTGCTGCCGGTGTTGGGACTGGGTTGTACCGTGTGCATAAATTTGACGCTGGACGGCAGTTTTTGGGGCAACGGGTCTCGGCTCATCGCAAAGACGGGCGTGAGGGGTGGTTCGATGAAATTGAACTGGTTTCCATCCCGTCCGAGGCTGTGCGCGCCGAAGCGCTTCGGGACGGATTTGTGGATGTGGCGGATGTCGCAGCGCTTGATGCATACACCGACCCAAGCGAATTCCAACTCTTGCCCTCAGAACGGGATACGCAGCATGTTGTGCACCGCTCGGTCGGTTTGCCTGTTGCGCTGGGCACCGCGTGGCCGCTGGACAATTTTGCAATGGCACGCCGTTGGTGGAAGACCTGACACAACAGGGGTTGTAGACTCACCCCATCCACCGTATATGACTTTCAACAGCGGCGCGCTGGGGTCCAAACCCAACGCCCACCGGACACGTCAACGGGCCGCGCGCCCGTTTTTTTGTGCCTGATCCTAATGTGGAATTCTATGAACGACCTGATCGCAAAAGCAGCCATTGATCGCCGTCTGGCAGAGATCGTCACCCCAGTTATCGAGGACATGGGGTACGAACTCGTGCGTATCCGTCTGATGTCTGGCAAGTCCACGATCTTGCAGGTCATGGCGGACAAACCCGAAGGCGGCATCGAAGTAGATGACTGCGCCAAAATCAGCCAGGCTATTGGCGCGACTTTGGATGTCGAAGATCCTATTCTTGATGAATATGCGTTGGAAGTGTCGAGCCCCGGCATCGACCGTCCTTTGACCCGCCTCAAAGACTTTGACATGTTCGAGGGCTATGAAGCCAAGATTGAAACCGACGAACTGATCGACGGACGCCGCCGTTTCAAGGGCGAGTTGGCGGGTGTTGAGGGCAACGAAGTGTTGATCAACATCGAAGAAGGCACTGTTGGTCTGCAGTTCGACTGGCTCTCTGATGCCAAGCTGGTGCTGACCGATGAGCTGATTTCCGAAATGCTACGCCAGCGCAAGGCCGCTGGTTTGATAAACGAAGACGAGTTTGATGAGATCCAGACCGAAGAGTCTGATGAGGAGAACACCTGATGGCCATTACATCTGCGAACCAGCTTGAGTTGCTGCAAACTGCCGAGGCGGTTGCCCGCGAAAAAATGATCGACCCTGTGTTGGTCATTGAAGCGATGGAAGAATCCCTCGCCCGCGCTGCAAAATCCCGTTACGGCGCGGAAATGGACATTCGTGTCGCCATCGACCGCAAAACAGGTCGCGCCACGTTCACCCGTGTACGCACTGTCGTGGCTGATGATGAGTTGGAAAACTACCAGTCCGAATTCACGGTAGACCAAGCCAAGCAATACATGGCTGATCCCGAGATCGGTCAAGCAGTACATCGAAGAAGTCCCACCTGTCGAAATGGGCCGCATTGCCGCACAATCCGCCAAGCAGGTGATCTTGCAAAAGGTCCGCGAAGCCGAGCGCGACAAGCAGTTCGAAGAATTCAAAGACCGCATTGGCTCTATCATCAACTGTCAGGTCAAGCGCGAAGAGTACGGCAACGTCATTGTTGACATGAACCCGGGCGAAGGCGTTCTGCGTCGCAACGAGAAAATCGGCCGCGAAAGCTATCGCCCGAATGACCGTATCCGTGTGTACATCAAAGACGTGCGTCGCGAACAGCGCGGTCCACAGATTTTCCTGTCTCGCACGGCGCCAGAATTCATGGCCGAGTTGTTCAAGATGGAAGTGCCGGAAATCTACGACGGCATTATCGAGATCAAAGCCGTCGCCCGTGACCCCGGTTCGCGTGCCAAGATTGCTGTTATTTCTTATGACAACTCTATCGACCCTGTTGGTGCCTGTGTTGGTATGCGTGGCTCCCGCGTGCAGGCCGTTGTGAACGAGCTTCAGGGTGAAAAGATCGACATCATCCCTTGGAATGACGATCAGCCCACGTTCCTCGTCAACGCATTGCAGCCTGCCGAAGTATCCAAAGTTGTTCTGGATGAAGAAGCTGGCAAAATTGAAGTTGTGGTTCCAGAGGAACAGCTTTCCTTGGCGATTGGCCGTCGTGGTCAAAACGTCCGTTTGGCGTCCCAGTTGACCGGTCTTGATATCGACATCATGACCGAAGAAGAAGAAAGCAAGCGTCGTCAGGCAGAATTCGAACTGCGCACCAAGCTGTTTATGGACAATCTGGACCTCGACGAATTCTTTGCGCAGCTTCTGGTCTCTGAAGGGTTCACCAACCTTGAAGAAGTCGCTTACGTTGAATTGGACGAATTGCTGGTTATCGACGGCGTTGATGAAGGCACAGCTCAAGAACTGCAGGCCCGTGCCCGCGATGTGATTGAAGCTGCGAACAAAGCAGCTCTTGAGGCGGCCCGTGCGTTGGGCGTCGAGGACAGCTTGGTTGAGTTTGAAGGTCTGACACCACAGATGTTGGAGGCCTTGGCCAAAGATGATGTGAAAACACTTGAAGATTTTGCAACCTGTGCGGATTGGGAATTGGCGGGTGGTTGGACCACAGTCAAAGGCGAGCGCGTCAAAGATGACGGTGTTCTTGAGGTCCATGGTATCGACCTTGCCGAAGCGCAGAACATGATCATGACGGCCCGTGTATTGTTGGGTTGGGTTGATCCCACTGAGTTGAAAGCCGAAGGCGAAGACGTAGATGGTGAAGATGCAGCAGCAGAGGAAGACGAGGCCTGATCGCAGGCCTCGGGTCTCCTGATGGGTCGCGGTGGCGCCTCCAAGGATCGCGGTGACGATCCAGAACGCAAGTGCATTGCCACGGGCGAAGTGCAGCCGAAGTATGGGCTGATCCGCTTTGTTGTGGGGCCAGAAGATACGATTTATCCGGATGTTACGGGTAAATTGCCGGGCCGCGGCATTTATGTCTCGGCTGATCGTGAGGCGCTGGAACAAGCGGTTAAGAAAAAGCTCTTTTCTCGCGGCGCCAAGCAACAAGTAAAGATCCCTGATGATCTGGTTGATGAGGTCGAGCGACAAATGTCGCGCCGCGTTGTTGATTTGATCGCCATGTCGCGCAAAGCCGGATCGGCTGTTGCAGGCTATGAAAAGGTCAAGGCGTGGCTGCAATCCGAAGAGGCCTTGGTTTTGATCCAAGCCTCTGATGGGTCAGGGCGCGGTAAGTCAAAATTAAGCACGCCACACTACGGCAGCTATATTGGTTGGCTCACTGCGGATGAATTGGGTTTGGCATTTGGGCGTCAAACTGTGATACATGGTGCGCTCTCCTCTGGTGGACTCACCAAACGTGTTGTAGAGGAAGCCCAAAGACTTAGGGGCGTGAGAGCGCAAGGTTAGATGACATAGGGTCATCTGAAAGGATAGACGAGCTTTATGAGCGATACTGACGGTAAGAAAACATTGGGTCTGCGCGGCGCTGGCGGCGCGCGTCCTGGCAACGTGAAACAAAGTTTCAGCCATGGGCGGACCAAGAACGTCGTCGTAGAAACGAAACGCAAGCGCGTTGTCGTGCCCAAGCCGGGTGGCCAAAAGCCAACGGGCCCGGGCGCTGGTGTTGTGAGCGACCCTTCACGTCGCCCAGCCGGTATTTCCGATGCAGAAATGGATCGTCGCCTGAAGGCCGTTCAGGCGGCCAAGGCACGTGAAGTCGAAGAAGCCGCAAAGCGCGCCGCTGACGAGAAAGCCCGCGCTGAAGACCGCGAGCGTCGACGTGCAGAGATCGAAGCCAAAGAGCGTGAAGAAAAAGAGCGCGAAGAAGGCCTGAAGGCGAAAGCCGAAGAAGAAGAACGCAAAGCTGCGGAAGCCATCGCGGCGGCCCAAGCGGCTGCAGCGCCTGCTGTCGAACAGCAACAGCCTGCTCAACAGCGTGCAGCGCCAAACCGTGGCGGACCTTTGCCCGCTGCGACCCCGCGCAAGAACGAACGCGAACAGCAAGCCCGCCCGAAAGGTCGTGGCGATGACAACCGTCGTTCTGGCAAGCTGACATTGTCCGAAGCCACAGGCGGCGGCGCAGGGCGTCACCGCTCTATGGCGGCGATGAAGCGTAAACAAGAGCGCGCCCGTCAAAAAGCCATGGGCGGCACGGTTGAGCGTGAAAAGGTCATGCGCACCGTAAACCTGCCTGAAGCCATCGTGGTTTCTGAGTTGGCCGCTCGTATGACAGAACGTGTCGGTGACGTTGTCAAATCGCTGATGCAGATGGACATGATGGTTACGCAAAACCAAACTATCGACGCGGATACAGCCGAACTGATCATCGAAGAATTTGGTCACACAGTGAACCGCGTTTCCGATGCGGACGTCGAAGACGTGATCAACGTTGTCGAAGAAAAAGATGAAGACCTGAAACCGCGTGCCCCTGTTGTCACCATCATGGGCCACGTTGACCACGGTAAAACATCTTTGTTGGATGCTATCCGTAAAGCCAAAGTTGTTTCTGGCGAAGCGGGCGGTATCACGCAGCACATCGGGGCCTATCAGGTCACAACCGATGGCGGCCAGGTGTTGTCCTTCCTTGACACGCCCGGGCACGCTGCATTTACATCCATGCGGTCCCGTGGTGCTCAAGTGACGGACATCGTGATCCTGGTTGTTGCGGCGGATGATGCTGTGATGCCTCAAACGATTGAAGCGATTGCTCACGCGAAAGCGGCCAAAGTGCCGATGATTGTCGCGATCAACAAAATCGACAAGCACGAAGCCAACCCAACCAAAGTGCGCACTGACTTGTTGCAGCATGAAGTGATCGTGGAAAAAATGTCTGGTGAAGTCCAAGACGTTGAAGTCTCCGCACACACTGGCGAAGGCTTGGATGAGTTGCTTGAGGCGATTGCCTTGCAGGCGGAATTGCTGGAGCTGAAAGCCAACCCTGATCGCGCCGCTCAAGGTGCCGTGATCGAGGCCAAGCTGGACGTGGGTCGCGGCCCTGTTGCCACGGTTTTGATCCAGGCAGGCACGTTGCGCACTGGCGACATCTTTGTTGTGGGTGAGCAGTACGGTAAGGTCCGTGCGCTGATCAACGACAAGGGCGAACGCATCAAAGAAGCTGGCCCATCGATGCCTGTGGAGGTCCTTGGCCTCAACGGGACACCTGCGGCGGGCGACGTTTTGAACGTGACAGAAACCGATGCTCAGGCGCGCGAGATTGCGGAATACCGTGAGAAAGCCGCCAAAGACAAACGCGCTGCGGCTGGTGCTGCAACCACTCTTGAACAGCTCATGGCAAATGCCAAGGCTGACGAGAATGTCAGCGAGCTTCCGATTTTGGTCAAAGCGGACGTGCAGGGTTCTGCCGAAGCGATTGTTCAGGCGATGGAAAAAATCGGCAACGATGAAGTCCGCGTGCGTGTGTTGCACTCTGGTGTAGGCGCGATCACAGAAACGGATGTTGGTTTGGCCGAAGCCTCTGGTGCGCCAATCATGGGCTTTAACGTCCGTGCAAACGCATCGGCGCGCAATATTGCCAACCAAAAAGGTGTCGAAATCCGGTACTACTCCGTCATCTACGACCTTGTCGATGATGTGAAGGCGGCAGCGTCGGGCTTGCTCAGCAACGAGATCAAAGAAAACTTCATTGGTTATGCGACCATCAAAGAGGTCTTCAAGGTCACGGGTGTGGGTAAGGTCGCGGGTTGTCTTGTTACCGAAGGTACAGCGCGCCGCTCTGCGGGCGTGCGTTTGCTGCGCGACAACGTGGTCATCCACGAAGGCACGCTGAAAACGCTCAAGCGCTTCAAAGACGAAGTTGCAGATGTGCCGTCCGGTCAGGAGTGTGGCATGGCGTTCGAGAAGTACGAAGATATCCGTCCCGAGGATGTTATCGAGATTTTCGAGCGTGAAGAGATCACACGCACACTCGACTAAGTCGGTCTATATAAAATGCAAAAGGGGAAGGCGTGATGCCTTCCCCTTTTTTCGTTTGAGAGGTGTTTTGTTTAGGCGGCTTGGGTCACTGGCACACCAGTGTAAACCGTGCTGCCAACGCGCACGGAAACGCGACCATTTGGCAGTTGGCGCACGAAAGTGCCTTGAACTGAAACGCAGCTTCCCATTGTGATAGTTTGCAACATTTTGCTAACTCCTGTTAAAAATTCCTGAACCCATTTGCCTCTGAATTCGTTAACAAGTGTTAAAGCCACCGACCGCCCATTGGTCCTAAATCATAACCAATCGCGTAAAATTGGAATCAGTGGAACATCGGCTTCGGGCATCGGGTAATTGCGCAATTCATTGGGGCGGACCCATTTGAGGGCCTGATTTTCGCGACTCATGGGGGTTCCCTCCCATTTTCTACAAGCAAACAATGGCATCAAAAGGTGAAAGTTTTCGTAGCTGTGGCTGGCGAACGTGAGCGGGGCGAGGCACGAGGCCCATGTGTTAATTCCCAACTCTTCTTCCAGTTCTCTGATCAGCGCAATCTCGGGCGTTTCTCCGGCTTCGATCTTGCCACCGGGGAACTCCCATAGCCCTGCCATGGACTTGCCTTCGGGTCTTTGTGCGAGCAAAACGCGCCCGTCTACGTCGATGAGGGCAACAGCCGATACCAAAACAACCTTCATTTCGATCCACTCCTGTGGTCGCTTACGACCGGTAATCCGCATTGATTTCGATATAGCCGTGGGTCAGATCGCATGTCCAAACCGTTGCCGTTCCTGTCCCCAAACCAATGTCGACAGTCAGATCGATATTCGGTTTTTTCATCAAAGCGGCAGCGTCTGCTTCGACGTAGTCAGGGTTCACCCAGCCATTGTCTGCGACCAGCACATCGCCAAACCAGATCGACAGTGCATCACGATCCGCAGCCGCGCCTGATTTTCCCACGGCCATCACAACCCGTCCCCAATTCGGATCTTCGCCAGCGATCGCGGTTTTGACCAAAGGTGAATTTGCAATCGACATTGCGTGGGTGTGGGCGTCGGCGTCGTTGAGAGCGCCTGTGACGTTGATCTCGACAAACTTTGTTGCACCTTCACCGTCTTTGACCACTTGATGGGCCAAATCACGCATGACGCGGTGCAATGCGGCTTCAAAGTCCGAACGTCCTTCGACGTTCGCGCCGGAAGCACCCGTTGCCGCGACCAAAAGCGTGTCAGAGGTGGAGGTGTCGCTATCGACAGTGATGCAGTTGAAGGTCTTGTCAGAATTGCGAGACACCATGTTCTGGAGTGCGTTTTGCGAACACTTTGCGTCTGTGAAAATGTATACAAGCATCGTTGCCATGTCAGGCGCGATCATGCCGGAGCCTTTGGCGATCCCCACGATCTGAACGGACGACCCATCGACATCCACAGTTTCGAACGCCCCTTTTGGGAAGGTGTCCGTCGTCATGATCGCGCGTGCTGCAGACTGGATCCCGGATCCATCCAAGCTGGCTGACAATTCATCCAATTTGGCCAAAATACGATCATGGGGCAATGGTTCGCCAATAACACCAGTCGAGGAAGTGAAAACCTGCGTCTCGGGCAGCGCGCAAACCTTGGCTGTCGCCGACGTGATTGCTTTGACAGAGGCGGAACCGTTTTTGCCAGTGAAGGCGTTGGAGTTGCCGGAATTGACCAATATCGCAGCGCCAGCCTCTGTGACTGACGCGAGCTTTTCCTGACAATCCAAAACAGATGCCGACCGAGTGGCAGAGCGTGTAAAGACGCCCGCCATTGTCGTACCTGCATCCATTAATGCCAGCATAACGTCATGGCGTCCCATATAACGCACGCCGGCTTCAACGGACGCAAACCGCACACCTTTGACCGCTGGCAAATCCGGAAAAGCCTCGGGTGCCAACGGTGAAATTTTGGGATCCTTGCTCATTCTATTTCTCGAGGAGATCAAGGTTCTTCAGAATGGATGGGTCAACCCCCTCGCTGCCAGAGCGATCTACCTCAGAGGCATCGACAAATCCCTGAACGGTCTCTTGAACCTTGGCTTGACGCACGGATTGCTCAAGATCGCTGCGAACATCGTCAAATTGGCGAACGCTGAGTTTACGAGTTTCGTTCAACATGATGACGTGCCACCCAAAGTCGGTTTTAACGGGCGCCGAAACTGCACCAACTTCAAGTGCGATGACGGCGGCTTCAAAGTCGGGAACCATCGCGCCAGCTCCGAACCAACCCAGGTTGCCACCACCTGGTCCTGATGGGCCAGTTGATTTTTCGCGTGCTGCGGCCGCAAAGTCCGCGCCGCCTTCGATGTCTTCTATGATGGACTGCGCCTCTTCTTCGGTTTCGACAAGGATGTGGGAGGCGTTGTACTCATCCCCGGGGCTGGCATCGCTGTATTCCGCCTCATATGCAGCGCGCAGGTCTTCTTCAGATATGGGCACGGCCAAAATGACTTCGACCATCTCGCCTGCAATCAGCGAGCGGGATTCATTTTCGATAGACAGGCTGACGCGCGGGGGAAGTTCGCCCTCGAAACTGTCGCGCAAGGCAGTTTGCTGAATCAATTGATCCAGGATGCCGCGAAACAAGACTTCATCAGGCAATTGCTGATATTGTTCGGGCAAAGAGGCGCGCGCGATGATCATATGACCAACGGTAATATCGGTTCCATTGACAGTCGCCACAACGGTGCTGGCGTCCTGGGCGTGTACCGGAAAAGCAAGAGTTGCGGCAAAGCCTAATACGGCGACAAATTTGAGACGATTGTGCATGTTTCAGTCCTCGGGATTTTGTCGCGACCTTGCGCAACATTGACACTGTTATTGACGACCCTTACATCGCTCTATGGACGTTGGTCCGGATCGTTTCTCTCCTTTGTTTCTATGGGTTGCGTGCGGAACGGGCAAGTCATTGCAGGCAAACGAAACAAACGATCGGCTGGAGAACGCATGCTGGGTATCGGAACACTCGCTAAAAAGGTCTTTGGGACCCCGAATGACCGAAAAGTGAAGGCTGTCCGACCTTTGGTCGACAAGATCAACGCACTTGAGCCTGAGTTTCAGGCGCTGAGTGACGATGGTCTCATAGAAAAGACCGAAGAATTGGCAAAGCGTGCCAAATCCGGCGAAAGCCTTGATGATCTTTTGCCTGAAGCGTTTGCCAACTGTCGCGAAGGGGCGCGTCGCGCTCTTGGACTGCGCGCATTTGATGTACAGCTCAAAGGCGGCATCTTTTTGCATCAGGGCAACGTGGCCGAGATGAAAACAGGCGAGGGCAAAACCCTTGTTGCAACGTTCCCTGCATATTTGAACGCTTTGACCGGCGAAGGCGTCCACGTCGTCACCGTCAATGACTATCTCGTGAAGCGTGACGCGGAATGGATGGCGAACGTGTTCACAGCACTTGGCATGACCTGCGGGTTTGTCTACTCCGACATGCCTGATGACGAAAAGCGCGAAGCCTACGGGTGTGACATCACCTATGCGACGAACAACGAACTTGGTTTCGATTACTTGCGCGACAACATGAAGTCCGAGTTGAACCAGATCTTCCAAAAGAACCACAATTTTGCGATTGTCGATGAAGTGGATTCGATCCTCATCGATGAGGCGCGTACCCCTTTGATCATTTCCGGTCCTGCCGAAGACCGTTCTGAAGTCTATAAAACCATTGATGCCGTCATCCCCTTGCTCAGCCCGGAGCACTACGAACTGGATGAGAAAACCCGCAACGTGACCTTCACGGATGACGGGACCGAGTATCTGGAAGAGCAACTGCGCGTGCGCGGTTTGCTTGAAGAAGGTATGACGCTCTACGATCCTGAAAGCACATCCATAGTGCACCACGTGAACCAAGGCTTGCGTGCGCATGTTCTGTTCACGCGCGACAAAGACTACATTGTCCGCGATGGAAGCGTTGTTCTGATTGACGAATTTACAGGCCGTATGATGGCGGGTCGTCGTCTGTCTGACGGTTTGCATCAGGCGATTGAAGCCAAAGAAGACGTTCCTATTCAACCTGAGAATGTCACACTGGCATCGGTCACGTTCCAGAATTACTTCCGCTTGTACAACAATCTGGCCGGGATGACCGGCACGGCGTCGACCGAGGCGGAGGAATTTCGCGAGATCTACGGCCTTGGCGTTGTCGAGGTTCCTACGAACCGCCCCATCGCCCGTGTGGATGAAGATGACCAAGTCTACCGGACCGGTCAGGAAAAATACGAAGCGATGGTCAAGTCGATCACGGCGGCCCACGCGAAAAAGCAACCAATCCTTGTTGGCACCACCTCGATTGAAAAATCCGAGATGTTCAGCCAGATGCTGACAGCCGCGGGCATCACGCATAATGTTTTGAACGCGCGCCAGCACGAGCAGGAAGCCCAGATTATTGCTGATGCGGGTAAGCTTGGCGCGGTGACAATCGCGACCAACATGGCGGGTCGTGGTACGGACATTCAGCTTGGCGGGAACGTCGACATGAAGGTGATGGAGGCGCTTGCCGCTGATCCTGAGGCTGATCCAGAAGAGTTGCGCACGCGCATCGAGGGCGAACACGTCGACGAAAAGAAAGCGGTTCTGGAGGCAGGTGGTCTGTTTGTTCTGGCCTCCGAGCGTCACGAGAGCCGTCGCATTGACAATCAGTTGCGCGGTCGGGCCGGCCGTCAGGGTGATCCGGGCCGGACGTCATTCTATCTGTCATTGGAAGATGACTTGATGCGGATATTTGGTTCAGAGCGTTTGGATAAAGTTCTCAAGACATTGGGCTTGGAAGAGGGCGAAGCCATCGTGCATCCGTGGGTGAACAAGTCTCTTGAACGCGCGCAAGCCAAGGTCGAGGGTCGCAACTTTGACATCCGCAAGCAGCTCTTGAAGTTCGATGACGTGATGAACGACCAGCGCAAAGTCGTCTTTGGACAGCGCCGCGATATCATGGAAGCAGAAGACCTGTCAGAAGTGACAGGCGACATGCGCGAAGAGGTGATCGACGATTTGATCGATAGCTTTATGCCGCAAAACTCCTATGCCGATCAGTGGAATGGCGAAGGGTTTTACGCCGCCGTGATTGAACAGCTTGGTGTTGATGTTCCATTGATGGAGTGGCTGGACGAAGAAGGCGTGGATGACGAGCAAATCCGCGAGCGCTTGATCCAGTCCACCGAGGAAATGATGACCCAAAAGGCCGAACAATTTGGCCCTGAAAATATGCGCATGATCGAAAAGCAGCTTTTGTTGCAGTCAATCGACTCAAAATGGCGTGAGCATTTGTTAACGTTGGAGCACCTGCGGTCCGTCGTCGGGTTCCGTGGGTATGCCCAGCGTGATCCGTTGAATGAATACAAAAACGAAGCCTTCCAACTGTTTGAGAGTATGCTTGATAGCCTGCGTTCGGATGTTACGGAAAAGCTGTCGCGTATTCGTGTGATGTCCGAAGAAGAGCAACGTGCAATGGCTGAAGAAATGGCCGCCCAGCAAGCTGCTGCTGCGACACCGGCAGAGGCAAGCCCGTTGCCAGAACCATCAGCCGAAGCGGTGGCAAGCGGTTTTGACGAATCGGACCAAAGCACTTGGGGCAACCCGGGTCGAAACGAGGCTTGCCCTTGTGGATCCGGTGACAAATTCAAGCACTGCCACGGGCGCCTGACCTAATCCGCGCCACTTTCTTGCCCCAATGACTCCTAATGCCGGACATATCCCGGCCCCTTTTGACTGACATGTGTGATCCCGACCCAATCTGCCAGAAGGGACGGGATCATGGTGCGAGTGAGAGAAATAATGACAGCTGCCGGTACACTCGCGTGTGCTGTTGGCATTGGTGTCATCATGCAAAGCAGTGATACCTCCAAGGAGCGCTACGGCGATCAACCTGTGGTTCTCAATGACGCTGAAGCGATTGACCCTGAGGTGGTTTCCAGTGTCGTCAACTCAAGTTCGATCCTGCAAGTGGACGCGATTACCCTGACCTCTGCGCAGACAGACAGTGGCGCGACTGCGCTCACTGCTGAGTCTGGCGTGGTCTTTGCGGCCGCTACGGACGTGTTGGAGCCACCAGTTGCATCCGACGCATTGCCATTGCCAGCTTGCGAGATCATTGCGTCCGCGCGCCCTGCGGCCTCTGCAATGATTGATGTGACCCTAAGTGCTCCATGCCTGCCCAACGAACGAGTGACTGTTCATCACAACGGAATGCTGTTTTCCCAGATCACCGATGGTGAGGGCACGCTGAATGTCATTATGCCAACGTTGTCTCGGACGGCTGTTGTCGTGTTTGCATTCCCCAGCGGAGACGGCGCGATTGCTGAAACTGTTATCGAAGACATCGACGAATACGAACGCGCTGTCCTGCAATGGAGGGGCGACACAGGCTTCCAAATGCATGCACGGGAATTTGGCGCTGACTACGGCGAGGTTGGCCATGTTTGGGCGCAATCACCCGAAGCGATGGGTACATTGACCCGGTTGGGCGACGCCGCGGTTTCGGATCCGTTCATGGTGGAAGTCTACAGCCTGCCACGGTCACGAAATCGCAATGCTGCCGGCGTCGACATGAGCGTCGAAGCAGAAGTCACTTTGGCGAATTGTGGTTCAGAGATCGAAGCACAGTCATTCGAACTTACACCGGATGGCATCAAAAAAAACGATTTGACCCTCGCAGTCCCGAATTGCGACGCTGTCGGTGACTTTCTGGTGTTGAATAATCTGGTCCAAGACCTGAAAGTCGCCAGCAACTGATACTGTGCTAGACTGGAGCCAATATGGCCTTGAAACGCGCGGTGCTCTTTGCCGCGCTTTTCTTTTTGCTCGGGCTGAGAAGTGCCTTTGCCCAAGATCTTACCCTCACCTCCCCTGATGGAAGTGTTGTGCTGAATGGCACATTGCTGGGTTTCGATGGTGAGTTTTACCGGATCGAAACAGTATACGGCGAGCTGACCGTAGACAGCTCTGGGGTTTTGTGTGAAGGGCCAGCCTGCCCGAATTTGCAGGACTTCGTCGCGCGATTGAGCGTTGCCGGTTCGGCGACGATGGGCACGGTTTTGATGCCCGCTCTGCTTGAAGGGTTTGCGTTGCGCAACGGATACACCACGTCTCGTGATGTCATTGATGCCGAGCAGTATGTGTATCAGCTCCGAGACGAGTCGACCGATAAGCTCAAAGCAGAATTCCGTTTTTTCCTGACAAATACCGATGACGGGTTTTTCCGTTTGCTTGCGAATGAAGCTGACATGGTTATGGCTTTGCGCGAGATACGCCCGGAAGAACGTGCTTTGGCCCGTGAGGCGGGGATGGGCGACATGACCAAGGCCAACCGAAGCCGTGTCCTTTCCCTTGATGCTATGGTGCCTATCGTTTCTCCCAGTAATCCCGTTCGAACAATCTCGCCTCAAGATCTGGCGGAGGTCTTCTCTGGAAAGATTATCAACTGGAAAGCGTTGGGCGGTGTGGATGCCCCGATTGATTTGCATTTACCCGCCAGCACAACAGGCTTGGGTCAAGCGATCGAAGACGAAGTTATGGGCCCCGCACGTCTGAAATTTTCTGAGTCTGTAGTGCGGCACCAACGGGGCGTCGGTTTGGCTAAGGCCGTGGTTCAAGATCCGTTTTCCATCGGGTTGGCCAGTTTTGCAGAAACAGGCAACGCGCAGGTTTTACGACTGACAGGGTCCTGCGGGTTTTCACTTCAGGCTGAACGTCGGACGATCAAAACCGAAGATTATCCTCTTACAGCGCCTATGTTTCTGTATCTGCCAGCGCGAAGACTGCCAAAGATCGGGCGTGACTTCCTGGCTTTCACCCGCGGTCCTTTCGCGCAAAACGTGATACGGCGTGCGGGCTTTGTCGATCAAGCGCCCGAAGAGGTGGCGATCGCAGATCAAGGTGATCGATTTGCCAACGCGATCTCTGTGGCGGGACCGGAAACGTCGCTGGAAGAGTTGCAAAGAATGACGCGTACGCTGACGGGCATGGCGCGCCTGACTACGTCGTTTCGGTTTGAGTCAGGATCGATCCGACTGGACGCGCAATCTCGTTCGAACGTTCAGCAACTGGCGCGGGCTTTGGAGGTCGGACAATATGATGCGCGGCGTTTGATGTTTGTTGGCTTTAGCGACGGGGAAGGGCCTGCAGCGGCCAACCGTGACATTGCATTGCGTCGTGCAGATGCTGTGCGCCGTGCAGTGAAACAAGCTGCTGAAACGGCGAACTTTGAACGGGTCGAGCTTGAAGTCGATGCGTTTGGAGAAGCCCTGCCAATGGCTTGCGATGACAGTGCATGGGGGCGTCAGGCGAATCGTCGCGTGGAGGTCTGGGTGCGCTGAATCAAAGGTAACCTTCTGATTTAAAGCTAAATTCTGTACACTTCCCGATGATCAAGTGATCATGCAATGTAAGGCCAAGAGCATTGCACGCGGTCTGGATCGTTTCCGTCATCATGATGTCAGATTCTGAAGGCGTTGGATCACCAGATGGATGGTTGTGTACCAGAATGATGGCGCTGGCATTCAACTCCAACGCGCGCTTTGCGACCTCGCGCGGATAGACTGGTACGTGGTCAACGGTGCCTTTGCTTTGTTCTTCATCAGCGATCAGGACGTTTTTGCGGTCCAGGTAGAGGACGCGAAATTGTTCGGTTTCACGGTGGGCCATCGTTGTGTGGCAATAGTCCAACAGCGCGTCCCATGAGGACAAAACCTGTTGGTGCATAATCTTTGATCTGACCATGCGATGGGCCGCTGCTTCAACAATTTTTAGTTCAGTAACAATTGCTTGCGTAATGCCGGACATGGCACGCAAGCGTTCGGGGCAGGCCGTTATAACGCGATTAAAATCACCAAACTCACTAAGCAACGCTTGGGCCGTTGGCTTGACGTCAGCGCGTTGAATGGCCCGAAACAGCACCAATTCCAGCAACTCGCTGTCAGCGATAGCATCTGCGCCCCCTTTGCTCAGGCGTTCGCGCAAGGCGCGCCGTTCTTCGGAAATAAGAACCGCAGGCCGGCTGCAAGGCCAGTCAATCGGCGTGGCTTCATCAAGGTCAAAGAGATTGCTTGATTCGGCGAAGGAGTGGATTGGATGTGTCATACCCAAAGGTCGCAAAACAGGATTACCGATGTGTTAACTGCATCGATTTTGCAGCTTGGATGTAATGTCAGAGAAATATGTAGAGCCGTTCTGGCGCAAACGGAAAAGGCGGAGGTGATTGCCCCCGCCTTTGTGTTTCGATGCTGGTGTTCGGGTTACCCTTTCATCGAATCCCAAAAGCTTTTCACGGACGAAAAGAAACTGCTGCTTTCAGGATTATTCTCTGACGAAAGCTCGTCAAACTCCTTGAGCAATTCTTTTTGGCGTGAGGTGAGGTTCACAGGGGTCTCAACGGCCAATTCAATGAACATGTCACCTGCGGCACCCCCCCGCAACGCTGGCATCCCCTTGGAGCGCAGGCGCATTTGGCGCCCTGATTGCGACCCGGCCGGGATTTGTACACGGCCACGGCCGCCATCAATGGTCGGCACTTCAATGCTGCCACCAAGGGCTGCTGCACTCATCGACACAGGCACACGACAGAACAGGCTGTTTCCGTCGCGTTCAAACAGCTCGTGCTGTTTTACGTCGATAAAGATGTACAAGTCGCCCGATGGGCCGCCGCGCATTCCTGCCTCGCCTTCGCCAGCAAGGCGGATGCGTGTTCCGGTCTCAACGCCTGCTGGAATGTTGACGGACAGTGAGCGGTCCTTTTCAACACGGCCAGCGCCAGAGCAGCCTTTGCAAGGATTGTTGATGATCTGACCAAGGCCGGAACATGTCGGGCACGTCCGCTCTACGGTAAAGAAACCCTGTTGCGCGCGGACTTTTCCCATGCCGGAGCATGTCGGGCAGGTGGATGGCTCTGCGCCACCTTCCGCGCCTGATCCGTTGCACCCGTCACACGCCACAGACGTCGGAACGTTGAGCGCCTTTTGCATGCCTGCAAATGCTTCTTCGAGCGAGATACTCAGGTTGAAGCGCAAGTCAGAGCCGCGCGCGGCACGACGTCCGCCACCTTGTCCGCCGCGTCCGCCTGCAAAATCACCAAACAGGTCGTCGAAGATGTCGGAGAATGCGCTGCCAAAGTCACCTTGACCCCCGCCGCCAAATCCGCCGCCAGGGCGCCCGCCGCCGCCACCCATTCCGCCCTCAAAAGCGGCATGGCCATAGCGGTCATAAGCCGCTTTTTTCTCAGGGTCTTTTAGAATTTCATGTGCTTCGTTGGCTTCTTTGAACTGCTCTTCGGCCTTTGGGTTGTCCGCATTGCGGTCAGGGTGCAGTTCTTTTGCCTTTTTGCGATAGCCTTTTTTGATCTCGTCGGCCGAGGCGCCTTTGGCTATGCCAAGCACTTCATAATAGTCACGTTTTGCCATGGATCTGGTCCCTCTCTGGAACGAAAGAGCCGGCCCGGTGAACGGACCGGCTCCTGAATTGCGTCACGAAAGCCGCTTATGCGCGCTTGTCGTCATCCAGATCTTCGAATTCCGCATCAAGGATATCGTCATCCCCGCCGCGTGCTTCGTCAGCTGCCATTGGCTCTTCTTCGCCAGCTTCAGCTGCAGATGCTTTGTAGATCGCTTCGCCCAATTTCATGGCCGCTTCGGTCACGTTTTGGATGCCAGATTTGATCTTGTCTGCGTTTTCCGTTTCCAGATCGTCGTTGAGCGCAGCAATGGCCAATTCGATCGCCTCGATCGTTGTTGGGTCCACTTTGTCCTTGTGCTCTTCCATCGCTTTTTCAGTGGAGTGGATCAGGCTTTCGGCTTGGTTTTTAGCCTCGATCAGTTCCTTGCGCTCTTTGTCCGCATCCGCGTTTTCTTCAGCATCTTTCACCATCGCGTCGATGTCTGCGTCAGACAGGCCGCCCGAGGCTTGGATCGTGATTTTTTGCTCTTTCATCGTGCCTTTGTCCATCGCGCCTACGGAAACGATACCGTTTGCGTCAATGTCGAAGGTCACTTCGATTTGGGGCATGCCACGTGGTGCGGGCGGGATGCTTTCCAGGTTGAAAGCGCCAAGGATCTTGTTGTCCGCAGCCATTTCACGTTCGCCTTGGAAGACACGGATCGTCACAGCGTTCTGGTTGTCTTCGGCTGTGGAGAAAATTTGTGATTTCTTCGTCGGGATCGTCGTGTTGCGGTCGATCAAGCGTGTGAAGACACCGCCGAGGGTTTCGATGCCCAAGGACAGTGGTGTGACGTCCAACAGAACCACGTCTTTTACGTCGCCTTGCAAAACACCTGCCTGGATCGCAGCGCCCATGGCCACAACTTCGTCTGGGTTCACACCCTTGTGTGGCTCTTTGCCGAAGAACTTTGTCACTTCTTCGATAACGCGTGGCATGCGGGTCATACCGCCGACCAAGACGACTTCATCGATGTCGGACGCAGACAGTCCAGCGTCTTTCAGCGCGGCGGCGCATGGTTTCATGGAGGCTTTGATCAAGTCACCCACGAGGCTTTCGAGCTTTGCGCGTGTCAGCTTCATGACCATGTGCAATGGCTGGCCAGTGGCGCCCATGGAGATAAAGGGCTGGTTGATTTCGGTCTGGTTGGCAGAAGACAATTCGATCTTCGCTTTTTCAGCCGCTTCCTTCAACCGCTGCAACGCCATCTTGTCTTGGGTCAGGTCAACAGAGTGTTCTTTTTTGAACTGGTCCGCGAGGTAGTTGACGATTCGCATGTCAAAGTCTTCGCCGCCCAGGAACGTGTCGCCGTTGGTAGATTTTACTTCGAACAGGCCATCGTCGATTTCGAGGATGGTCACATCGAATGTCCCGCCACCAAGGTCATAGACCGCGATGGTTTGGGTTTCTTTTTTGTCGAGGCCATAAGCCAGCGCGGCTGCTGTTGGTTCGTTGATGATCCGCAGCACTTCGAGGCCCGCAATTTTGCCGGCGTCTTTTGTGGCTTGGCGTTGGGCGTCGTTGAAATATGCAGGAACGGTGATAACCGCTTGCGTCACGTCTTCGCCCAGATAGCTTTCTGCCGTCTCTTTCATTTTGCCAAGGATGAACGCAGAGATCTGGCTAGGGGAGTATTTCTCACCCTTGGCTTCGACCCATGCGTCGCCGTTGCCGCCGTCGATGACGTTGAATGGCAGGTTTTTCTTGTCTTTGGCGAGGTCCGCGTCGTCATTGCGACGGCCGATCAGGCGCTTCACACCAAAGATTGTGTTGTCTGGGTTTGTCACCGCTTGGCGTTTTGCAGGTTGCCCAACAAGACGTTCGTTGTCGGTGAAGGCCACGATGGAGGGCGTGGTGCGCGCACCTTCGGCGTTTTCGATAACGCGAGGTTGGCTGCCGTCCATGATGGCGATGCAGGAGTTGGTCGTTCCGAGGTCAATACCAATAACTTTGGCCATGTTTTTCGATCCCTTATTAAGCGTTCAAGGCGATGACACGAGACGTAGGCCCGTTACGGCACCCTTGTCCCGAATGGTAAGCATGAAGCGGGTCGCGTCATGCGGTTCGGAGCGTATATAAGGAGGCGAAACCCACCCTGCAAGCGCTGCAACAAGATGAATCATGGGAAATTTGTAAGATTGAGGCAGATATGACCGTTCTACGCCTGCGCGGATTTGAAATCCGTAAACAGTACCTTAACAAAGAGACCCAAAAGTCGGTTTTGGACGCGGTGCGTGCGGTGGCCGAAACGGCACCTGTTTTCTCTCCGATGACCCCGTATGGCAAACCGATGTCGGTGCGTATGACCTCTTGTGGAAAATTCGGTTGGTTTTCCGACCGAAGCGGATATCGCTATGTGTCCGCGCATCCGAATGGCACACCTTGGCCCAGAATACCTGCGCCTATTCTGGATATTTGGGAGGCGGTTTCAGGTGTGACCCGTGCGCCCGATTGTTGCCTGATCAATTTTTACGGAGAAGGTGCGCGTATGGGACTGCATCAAGACAAGGATGAGGCTGACTTTCAATGGCCCGTCGTTTCCGTGTCTTTGGGAGATGAGGGGTTGTTCAGAATTGGACAACGCACGCGCGGGGGCACAACTGAATCGCTCTGGCTGCAATCAGGCGACGTTGTGGTGATGGGGGGCGAGGCGCGTTTGACCCATCACGGCGTAGACCGGATCAAATTTAAATCATCTTCGTTGCTGCCAAAAGGGGGTCGAATTAACCTGACCCTACGTGTCGTTGATTGATTTTACGGCAGGCTGATCGAGCAACATCCGCTCCGTGTTTGGTCTCCGTCGGGGCTTGCAAAGCCAGAATAGCCTTTGAGCAGAATTTCGGTTGATAGCCCAAACACGCGGTCTGACATTCCATCGGAGCAGATCTGAGGTGTGATCGTGGCCTCAAATGGCACGTGCGCGCCAGATAAAACTGAAGCTTCCGTCATACGGATTTCACCCGAAGCGATGCGGCCGCTATCAGCCTTTTTAAACGATACCATGCCGTCACTGTCGGGGGTTTTCCAGGTGCCAGTTGTCTCCGGGCCTAATTCAAGCGTCCAGAAAGGCTCGTTGCCAAAGCACGTCATTCTTGTGGCCGTATCTGCGGGGAATGGGGTCAAGTGCTTCATCAGCACCCAGCCGGACGTTTCTGCCAGATTGACCTGCCCCCATGCTCCGTCTTTGCTGAAATTTACAACTTCGACGCCTGACGCATTGAAGCGGAACGCAGCCAGTGTTTCACTTTCCTCGGCTGGGGCGGACTGGATCGCCAAAACCTGGTCATTCGGAATCCCAATAACAGCATAGAGGGTGGGGAGGTCAGAAGCAGAAGCCACGCCGCCCCAGACAAGAAAGATCATAGTAAATAGTCTGCTCAACGACGGGCACTCCAACTGATAGATGCATGACGACGCGTGTAAAACTCGCCCATTAGGCCGATCATAACCAAGACAACCCCGACCCAAAAGGCGTATTCCCAAGAGCTGTAGCGCGGGTTGTAATTGATAAAGGCAAAACCGCGTGATTGATCGATGGCATGAAAGAGCGGGTTCCAGTCAAACATCGCCAACATGAACCCCGGCAAGGTATTGGCCACAAACATTTTGCCCGACGCGATCATATTGGCCCGTTGATAGATGGTCGAGAAAATCGAAACGGCGGTCGGAAACCACGGCTTGATCGCCAGAAGCACCAACCCCAATGCGACACCGGTAAACCATGCCAGCACGAGCATACCGAAGGCTCCGAACGGGTCATCTATTTCCAAGGGTGTGAAGGCCACGTGATAGACGAACAAAATAACAAACAGCGACAGGACTTGCACATAAAGCGCCCCAAGAGCTGCCGAGCAAATTGAAATAATTGTATTCATCGGCGCGTGTTGCATCATCGGGCTGGCGGGTCCTTCAGAACCGACAACCGCCCCCAGTGATTTGGAGTGGGTCAGATACAGGAAGATCCCTGTCATAATATAGATCAGGAAATCCCCCCTGATCGCCGCACCCCGAAGCCCGAGCACGGAAAACATGACGTAAAAGGCCAGAACGAACACAACAACCTGAAGCATGTTCATAAAGATCGCCATAAAAGCGTTGTTGTGCGTTTTGCGCACACTGCGCACGATCGAGTGATAAATCAGCTCGAACATCGAGAGGGCTGTGCCGAATCCCGTTTGTGGTTTGCGCCGTGGTTGGAACATGTGCTGTTGCCTTCAGAGTTGTTGCGAAAATCGCAGGGAATTCTTGCCGTTCCGTTAGCGTCGCAGCATAAGTGATCCAAAGGCCGTAATCAACAAAGCCCTGAGCAGGAGAAAAACATGAATTATGACGCGTTGGTGCCAGTGATCCGCACCCTTGCCCTCGAAGCTGGTGACAAGATCATGGAGATCTATGACGCTGATGACTTTGAAGTGAAACAAAAGTCTGATGACAGTCCTGTGACGGCTGCTGATGAGGCTGCCGATGCAATAATTTCCGCAGGCCTGCGCGCAGCGTTTCCTGACGTTATGTTGGTCACCGAAGAGCAGTCGGCCACACATACAGCGACAGGCGATAAATTTCTGATTGTTGACCCGCTTGATGGAACAAAAGAGTTCATTCATCGCCGTGGTGACTTCACGGTCAATATTGCATTGGTCGAAGGCGGCAAACCGACCCGGGGCGTTGTTTATGCCCCAGCCAAAGGGCGGATGTTTTTCACCCAGGCGGATGGGCAGTCTGTTGAGGAAACCGGAGCGTTTGCCAAGGACAAGATTGGGAAGGTTACGCCTATTTCCGTGTCTGATGCGGACAATTCTGCACTGTTGGTCGTTGCCTCCAAGTCGCACCGTGATCAGGCCACGGATGATTACATCAACAAATATGCTGTCAAAGACATGAAAAGTGCGGGGTCTTCTTTGAAGTTCTGTTTGATCGCGACGGGCGAAGCGGATGTGTACCCGCGGGTCGGTCGCACGATGGAATGGGACACAGCCGCCGGGCACGCCGTGTTGTTGGGTGCAGGTGGTGATGTTGTGCGCTTTGATGACCACACGCCGTTGCACTATGGAAAGGCCGATTTCGCCAACCCGTTCTTTATTGCCTATGCGCCGTCGGTTGAACTGAAGCCTGCGTAATGTCTGTTCTTATCGTTATTCCCGCCCGCTACGCTTCAACCCGATATCCGGCGAAACCGCTGGCCCTTTTGAAAGGGGCCAGTGGGCAGTCCCGCTCTTTGATCGAACGCAGCTGGCGTGCCGCATCCGAAGTGAACGGTGTTGATCGGGTGGTTGTCGCTACAGATGATGTGCGCATTCAAGAGGCCGCCGAAGCGTTTGGTGCCGAAGTTGTGATGACGTCCGAGGCGTGCGCCAACGGAACAGAGCGCTGTGCGCAAGCTCATGAGGTTCTGGGCGGGGGATATGATATTGTGGTGAACTTGCAAGGTGACGCTCCCTTGACGCCACACTGGTTTGTTGAGGATTTGATCTCTGGACTTCGCGCTGCCCCTGCCGCCGAAATAGCGACTCCCGTGTTGCGATGCGACGGTGCGACCCTCAATAGCTTTCTGACCGACCGCAAGGCAGGACGTGTTGGGGGTACAACATCCGTTTTCGATGTGAACCGCCATGCGATGTATTTCTCCAAAGAGGTCGTGCCGTTCACCACCGAAACCTATGCAGATGATGCAGATACCCCTGTATTTCATCACGTCGGTGTATACGCGTATCGCCCTGATGCGCTTTCGGCTTATCCATCTTGGCCCGTTGGGCCGCTTGAGCAATTAGAAGGGCTTGAACAGCTGCGTTTCATGGAAAACGGGCGCTCTGTTTTATGCGTTGAGGTAGAAGCCAAAGGGCGCCAGTTCTGGGAGCTGAACAACCCGGAAGATGTCCCCAAAATCGAAGCGATGATGGCCGAGATGGGTTTGGCATGACGCGTACTTCGGTCAGCGTTGTGGTGGTGAGCCGCGCGCGACCGGATGCTTTGACGCGCTGTATTTCTGGATTGGCTCAAGTGCAGTATCAGCCATTTGAGATCATCGTTGTTGCAGATCCAAGCGGCATCGAAGCGGTCGAAAAGTTGGATTGCGCAGAGTCCCTAAAGCTTGTGCCGTTTGATACGCCAAACATTTCTGCGGCGCGCAATGCTGGTATTGATGTTGCGGCAGGTGATATTGTTGCGTTTATTGATGATGATGCCGTCCCGGAGCCGACATGGCTGCATTATCTGATCGCGCCGTTCGAGCAGTCGGATGTGGCGGCAACTGGCGGGTTTGTGATTGGGCGCAACGGGATCAGTTTCCAGTGGAAATCGCGTATGATAAATGCGTTAGGGCACACTACGCCCATAGAAATTCCACAGGATCATGCCACTGTGCTGCATCCCCCGAAGGGGTCTGCAGTCAAAACTGAAGGCACCAACATGGCAGTGCGGCGCGATGTTTTGGCGGCGCTGGGCGGTTTTGATCCTGCGTATCATTTCTACTTGGATGAAACAGATTTGAACATGCGGCTGGCGCAAGCCGGTCATGCGACTGCACTGTGTCCGCGTGCATTGGTCCATCATGGCTTCGCGGCGAGTACACGGCGACGCAAGGATCGTGTTCCGGCAGATTTGTTCGATATCGGGGCCAGCTGGGCGGTTTTTGCCCGTAAAATTATTCCAGAAACAGAACGCCGCGCGCATTGGGCTGAAATCGTCAGGCATGAACGCAAACGCCTATTGTCACATATGGTGGCAGGCGCCTTGGAACCGCGACAGGTGCGTCATTTGATGCGCAGACTACAAAGCGGCCATAAGGAAGGTGGTAAGCGTGATGTCGGAACCGGGAAACTGACGTCCCATGCATCTGACGCGTTTCGTGCGTTTCCAGTGGTGTCACGTTCAAGCAGCTACATCTTGGCGACTCCTTTGACGGTCACCAAAAAACGAAAGCAGGCTTTGGATAGGGTGAAAAATGGCGAGATTGTCACCTTGATCGTTCTGTCCCGGTCATCGATGTATCACCACGTCAGGTTTACGGAATCTGGGGTGTGGGAACAGACTGGTGGGCAGTTCGGGCGCGCAACGCGCTCTTCAAAAAGATTAAGGTGGGTGCGGCGTGAAGTTCGCTTTAAAGACGAAATCGACCGGGTCGTCACAATTCGCGGCTTTGGTGACGCAAAATTGCCGCTTTGATGTGTGAAGTGTCCTGAAAATCGGCGGAATGATGCTTTTTGGAGTGAATTGTTCACGTCTGCATGGTTAATGAGAGAAAATCGCCCAATCTAGAGGCGAAGACATATAAGGATCAGGATGCGTAAAAAAGTTACTAAAGCCATTTTTCCTGTGGCCGGGCTTGGAACAAGATTTTTGCCAGCCACAAAATCTGTGCCAAAAGAGATTATGACTTTGGTAGATCGTCCGTTGATCCAATATGCGATTGATGAGGCACGGGCCGCCGGGATCAAGGAATTTATCTTTGTAACATCCCGCGGCAAGGGTGCTTTGGAAGACTACTTTGATCACTCTCCCGTGCTTGAGCAAGAATTGCGTAAGAAGGGTAAAACAGATCTTCTTGAAGCCCTCAAAGATACAAACATGGAAAGCGGCGCGATTGCATACATCCGCCAGCACAAAGCTCTTGGGCTTGGCCATGCGGTTTGGTGTGCCCGTCGTTTGATCGCGAACGAGCCTTTCGCAGTCATTCTTCCTGACGATGTGATCGCGGCGGACAAACCTTGCTTGCAGCAAATGGTAGAGGCTTATGAAGAAATTGGCAGCGGTAACATGGTCGCTGCAATGGAAGTCGCGCCTGAGAAAACATCGTCTTATGGCGTGCTTGACGTATCAGAAGACATGGGAAGCATGGTGCGTGTTAAAGGCATGGTCGAAAAACCTGTCGCCAGCGAAGCACCATCAAACCTGGCGGTTATCGGGCGCTACATTCTGTCTCCCAATGTGTTGGGCAATCTGAACAAGATCAAGTCAGGCGCAGGCGGGGAAATCCAACTGACCGACGCGATTGCCGCCGAAATTGCTCAAGAAAACGCCGTGTATGGATACCGGTTTAAAGGCACGCGTTTTGATTGCGGGTCCAAGTCGGGATTCTTGCAGGCAACGGTTTCCTTTGGCCTTGCGCGTGAAGAGTTGCGTGATGATTTGCGCGCGTATCTGCACGATGTTGTCGCCATGGACAAAGCGGCAGAGTAGCGCGCGATGCCGGAACATGTTCTTGTCACGGGTGGTGCGGGTTATATCGGATCCCACGCCTGCAAGGCGTTGCGCGCGGCTGGCTTTGCCCCTGTGACCTTCGACAACCTTGTTACAGGTTGGAAAGAGGCCGTGAAATTTGGACCGTTTGCTCAGGGTGACCTGTTGGATCGCGCTCGTTTGGACGAAGTATTTGCCGAGTTTAAACCGGTCGCAGTCATGCATTTTGCAGCCCTCTCCCAAGTGGGGGAAAGTATGTCCGAGCCAGGAAAATACTGGCGCAACAACGTGTCAGGGTCTTTGAACCTGATTGAGGCGGCTGTTGACGCGGGATGCCAAAATTTTGTATTTTCAAGCACTTGCGCCACCTATGGCGACCAAGACAATGTGGTATTGGATGAGGACAGTTCCCAATATCCTATAAATGCATATGGTGCATCAAAGCGCGCGATTGAAGATATCTTGCGCGATTTTGAAGCATCCAATGGCCTGCAACATGTGATATTTCGCTATTTTAACGTGGCTGGCGCTGATCCTGAGAGTGAGGTGGGGGAATTCCATCAACCTGAAACCCATTTGATCCCCTTGATGCTTGATGCGATTGACGGAAAGCGGGACGCCCTGACGATTTTTGGCACTGACTACGATACGCCAGACGGCACCTGTATTCGCGATTATGTTCACGTTTGTGATTTGGTGGATGCGCATGTTTTGGGTTTAAAATGGCTACAGGATGGCAAAGGCAGCCGCGTCTTTAACCTTGGCACTGGCAGTGGATTTTCCGTGCGCGAAGTCATCGACCATTCTCGAAACGTCACGAATCGCGAAGTGCCTTATAATGAGGGTGGTCGTCGCGCCGGTGATTGCACCAAGCTTGTCTCAGGGTCATCACGCGCAGTGTCCGAATTGGGGTGGTCGCCAACCCGGTCCACCTTGCAAGAGATGATCGCAGACGCGTGGAGATGGCATCAAACTGGTCACTATTCCGAATAACCCGCCAGATCTGGCGCCTTTGGCTCGCTTGTTGGACATCACGCGATTGGTGCGCCGTGCGGGACGTGTTCTGACCGGTGTCGACCGCGTGGAAATGGCGTACCTTGATGCTTTGATTTCGGATCATGTGCCAGTTTTTGGCTTGGTGCGTACACCCTTTGGATATGTTTTGCTCGATGAAAGTGGTCTGACTGCCATGCGTGACAGTTTGCGCAATCCATCTGAAATGGTGTCGCCCGACCTGCTGTCTTGGATGTCTCGTGGTCTGAGTCGGATAGAGCGCAAAGCTCAAAGCGAAGTCCGTCGCCATGCTTTGGCGCGGGCCTTGCCCGGTAAGTTGGCGCAGATGCTGGTCAAGCATTTGCCGCAAGGCACCCATTACTTCAACGTAGGTCATAGCAATTTAACCAAGCGGGTTTTGTCTGCCGTGACAGGCCTTTGTGGAAAGACAGTGGTGTTGATCCACGATGTGATTCCGTTGGATTTTCCGGAGTTTCAGCGCGATGGAACGGTTGTGGTGTTTCGCAAAAAGGTGAAGCTGGTGCGCGAATTTGCCGACGTTGTGATTTACAATTCTGCTGATACGCGCACCTGTAGCGAAGCGCAGATGCAGCAATGGGGCTCTCTGCCTGAAGGCATTGTTTCCCATTTGGGGACAGAGAAGGTCAACATCGACGTAGAGTTCGAGATCCCCAAAGCCCCCTATTTCGTGACGATCGGAACGATCGAGCCCCGTAAGAACCATGCGTTTCTGCTTGGTCTGTGGGATGAGCTTGGTCCGTATGCGCCTGAATTGCACATCATCGGAGGGCGCGGTTGGAACAATGATGCGGTGTTTGCGCATCTTGATTCGATGCCCAAAGAAGGACCAGTGTTCGAGAGAACAGGCCTGACAGACGGGCAGATGCTGGCCGTTCTAAAGGGTGCATCAGGGTTTCTTTTTCCGTCACATGCTGAAGGATTTGGATTACCGCCAGTCGAGGCTGCGGCTTTGGGCGTACCCATCCTTTCCAATGATTTACCGGTGATCCGTGAAATTCTGGGTGATATTCCAGTTTACGCAAGCGTTTCAGACCGTTATCTGTGGTTAAACGAGCTAAAACAGATGGCCGGAGCCGACGCAGCGTTGCACCCTAAAAGGGACTTTGTACCACAAAGTTGGGCTGATCACTTCAACGAGGTGTTAAGGTTAATCTGATAGGGCGAAGAGGTCGGGCAAACTCCGGCAGGTAAAGGGCAGACATTTGGGCGCTTGGCAGTCATATCGACTCAGGCTTCAGCGGAAGCGCTGGCGTATCCGTGCGGTGCGCAAGCGTCGTGAACTGTTGCGCGTTGCTGATCGGACCAGTCGGATAAAACCTGACGACTTGCTGTTGTTTTCAACTCTGCGCAACGAGCGAGTGCGGCTGCCGTATTTTCTGAATTATTATCGGGAGATGGGGATCAACCATTTCCTGATTGTGGACAATGACAGTGATGATGGCAGTGCTGAGTATTTGGCAGAGCAGCCGGATGTTTCTGTTTGGAATGCATCCGCAAGCTACAAGCGGTCGCGCTTTGGCGTGGATTGGCTGAACTGGTTGCAGTTGAAATATGCACATGGTCATTGGGCGCTGGTCGTCGATCCAGACGAATTTTTGGTGTACCCGTTTTGCGATACACGACCTTTGAGGGCGCTGACGGATTGGCTGGACGCATCCAGCATTAAATCTTTCAGCGCTATGCTTCTGGACATGTACCCCAAAGGGCGACTGGATGAGCAACCCTATTCCGAGGGTCAGGATCCGATAGAGATCGCCAGTTGGTTTGACAGCGGCAACTATACTATGTCGCGCAACAAGAAATTCGGGAACCTTTGGATTCAAGGTGGCCCGCGGTCTCGCGTTTTCTTTCCTGACGCACCAGAAAAGGCACCGGCGTTGAACAAGATTCCATTGGTGAAATGGGATCGCCGCTATGCCTACGTCAGTTCCACTCATATGTTGCTGCCTCGGGGTCTGAACCAGGTCTATGATGAATGGGGTGGTGAAAAAGCCAGTGGTGTTTTGTTGCACGCCAAGTTCCTTGACACTTTCACGGCCAAAGCCGCCGAAGAACTGGCCCGCAAACAGCATTATGCAGCGTCAGTTGAATACAAAGCCTATGCAGACAGCATGAAGGACGATCCCGAGCTTTGGTGTAAATGGTCTGAAAAATACATCAATTGGCGACAGCTGGAAATCCTTGGCCTTATGTCCAAAGGAAATTGGGCATGAGCGTCGGAATTGTCATGTTGGTCCACACCGCGCTCAACCGGGCAGAACAAGCCGCGCGTCATTGGGCGTCAGGTGGTTGCCCTGTCGTAATCCACGTGGACAAGTCAGTGGATCGTAAAGTCTATGACGCTTTTACCAAGTCCTTGGCGGATGTCCCAAACATCGAGTTTTCCACACGCTTCCGTTGTGAATGGGGGACATGGGGTATTGTCGCGGCTTCGCAAGCGGCTTCAGAGTTAATGCTGTCTGCCTATCCCTTTGTGCGTCACGTCTATTTGGCATCTGGATCCTGCTTGCCGTTGCGCCCTGTGGAAGAACTCGTCCAATATCTTGAAGCGCGCCCGCGCACTGATTTCATCGAAAGCGCGACCACGGCTGATGTGCCTTGGACTGTGGGTGGCTTGGATGAAGAACGCTTTACGTTACGGTTCCCGTTTTCTTGGAAGCGTAACCGTTTCTTGTTTGATCGATACGTTGCGATCCAGAGGGGCTTAAAACTGAAGCGGCGGATGCCAAACGGGTTGGTTCCGCACATGGGAAGTCAGTGGTGGTGCCTGACGCGGCAAACGCTGTCAGCCATTCTGCAAGACCCTGACCGTTTAGAGTACGACAAATACTTTAAGCAGGTTTGGATTCCGGATGAGAGCTACTTCCAAACGCTCGCACGACAATATTCAACGAATATTGAGTCCCGTTCACTGACCCTAAGCAAGTTCGATTTCCAAGGTAAACCGCACATATTTTATGATGACCACTTGCAGCTTTTGCGCCGGTCAGATTGCTTTGTTGCCCGTAAGATTTGGCCTCATGCTGATAGATTGTATGAGGCGTTTTTGACGGATTTGGCTGGCGCTATGAAGCGGACAGAGCCGAACCCAGGCAAAATCGACCGCATTTTTGCCAAAGCCGTCGAGCGGAGAACCCGTGGTCGCCCGGGCCTCTATATGCAAAGTCGTTTCCCGAACGAAGACTGGGAAAACGGCGTGACCGCGGCACCGTATTCCGTATTTCATGGATTTACAGAGTTGTTTGAGAACTTTGAACCTTGGCTGGCCAAGGCCACAGGTGCACGTGTGCATGGCCACCTATTTGCGAGTGATCGTGTGCACTACGCGGACGGACGGTCGACGATTCATGGCGCGTTGAGTGATAGTGCCAAAGCACGTGATTATAACCCAAGCGGGTTTTTGACGAACTTGATCTGGAACACACGTGGTGAAAGGCAGTGCTTTCAATTTGGCCCTGCCGACACGCAAGATATCAACTGGCGCATGGCCAAAGACCACAACGCACAGATTTCTGTGATTTCTGGGGCCTGGTCGGTGCCATTGTTTAAGTCGAACATGAACTTCATGGATATCCGCAAGACAGCTGCAAAATTGCAAAAGATCGAAACGGAACAACTGGACGTGTTGCGCTCCCCGTTTTCCAAGGCACGGGTGCGTATTTGGAGTATGGCAGAGTTCATTGAGGGTCCGATGGAACCGTTGCAGGGGATTTTGGACGAAATTGGCCCAACGCAAACGCGTCGTCTGGCCGAGGTTCCAAAGATGGTTGATTTGTCCGGCTTCGGTCAGTTCTTGCAAAATCTGAAAAACCAAGGGATGCACCCTTATCTTATGGGCGATTTCCCTGTCGATCGTGGTCCCGAAGGGGCTACGAAACCACCACGCAAACCATATCTGGTACAATAATTTATGACCAACCGATTTGACTATTTTGTGGTCTTTGCAGAGATGCGCACAGGCTCGAACTTTCTTGAGGCCAACTTGAATGCCTTTGAGAATATTGCTTGTCACGGAGAGGCGTTTAACCCTCATTTCTTGGGCTACCCCAAAACCACGGAAATTTTGGGCGTTTCGCAGGACACGCGCGATGCAGACCCCAAACAGCTATTGAAAGAAATCCGCAAGAGCGGTGGCGTGATGAACGGGTTCCGGTATTTCCACGACCATGATCCGCGCGTCCTCGACCCGATTCTGAACGATGAAAAATGTGCAAAAATAGTGCTCACCCGAAATCCGCTAGACAGTTATGTGTCTTGGAAAATTGCGCAAGAGACAGGGCAATGGAAGCTGACGGATTCGAAGTCTCGCAAGGACGGAAAAGCCGAGTTTGATGGCCAGGAATTCGCCGGACACTTGGAAGCGCTGCAAGCGTTTCAGATCATGCTCCTGAACAGGCTGCAAACCAGCGGGCAGACAGCATTTTACATCGCTTATGAAGATTTGCAGAGCGTCGATGTCATGAACGGCTTGGCCCGCTATCTTGGGGTGGATGAAGCGCTTCAAGGGTTGGACAAGAACCTCAAGAAGCAAAACCCGTCACATATTTCCGAGAAAGTTAAAAATTTCGACGAAATGGAACAAGCCTTGTCAGGGCTTGATTTGTTCAATTTGACCCGCACACCAAATTTCGAGCCGCGCCGCGGCCCTTCGATTCCGACGTATGTCACGGCTGCCGAGGCGCCTTTGTTGTATTTACCCATGCAAAGTGGACCCGAAGCGAAAGTTCTTCAGTGGATGGCAGATGTCGACGGTGTGACACGCTCTGATCTTAGAACAAAGCTGTCGCAAAAAGATCTTCGCCAGTGGAAGCGAAAGAATGGATTGCACCGCAGTTTTACCGTTTTGCGTCACCCGCTTGAGCGTGCACACCGTGCGTATTGCCATCGAATTCTCAATTCTGAAGCGGGCAGTTATTCAGCGTTAAGGCAAACTTTGCGTCGTCGTTACGCGCTGCCTATTCCAGAGAGCATGCCGGATGCCAGTTATGACAAGGTTGCGCATCGCGCAGGTTTTTTTGCGTTCCTGTCATTCCTAAAGGGTAATTTGGCAGGGCAAACCGCCATCCGGGTGGATGCTGATTGGTGCACGCAAGTTCAGGCTCTGCAGGGATTTGGCGAATTTGCCCTACCGGACCGGGTTATTCGAGAAGCCGATCTTGAAGAAGAGTTGGGACAAATCGCTGCGCAGATTGGCGTGAAAATGCCGCCGCTGACCACTGATGAGGATCAGAGCTCTTTTACTTTGGCAGACATTTATGATGCTGAGATAGAAACGTTGGCACGTGATGTGTATCAGCGCGACTACATGATGTTCGGGTTCACCGACTGGGCTTAAGCGGCTTGTTCTGTGCGCCCTTCAGCAAGGATTGCATACAGCGTAGAGGGGTCAGGGTTTGACCGGAGTTTGCCGCAAATTGCAGGCTCACGCAGTGTTCTGGAAACAAGCGCCAAAGCCTTGAGGTGTTCGACGCCTGCGTTTTCAGGCGCAAAAAGGGCAAAGGCGATATCCACAGGCTGACGATCTACGGCTTCAAAATCGACGGGCTTTTCCAAAAGCACAAACGCGCCAACAACCCGCTTCAAACCAGTTATGCGGGCATGGGGCAAGGCAACGCCGTGCCCGACGCCGGTTGGTCCAAGAGCTTCACGGGCAAGCAGTGAGTCCAAAATCAGATTGGAATCCAGGTCGTAGGACGCACTTGCCAACTCTCCGATTTCGGAAAGGAGACGCTTTTTGCTTGAAGCGGAAGAGAGAACTCTCACCGCTTCAGGCATCAATAGATTCGCAAAAATCATCTTGCCTGCACTTTGCTCGACGCACTGAACGTCAGTATGTTGTTACGGATCAATCCAGCCGATGTTTCCGTCATCACGACGGTATACGACATTCACTCCGGTTTTGCCTTCGTTGCGGAACACCAGCACAGGTGCACCCGCCAATTCCATCTGCATCACTGCTTCGCCGACTGAAAGAGAGGGAATATGTGTCTCCATCTCCGCAACGATTATCGGCTGCAACGATTCGGGCTCGACCACGTCAGTCTCACCTTCTGAAGCGAGAATATAGGAGGAAGCGCCAAAAAGTTCAACTGGTTGTGCGCGATCCTTGTGATGATCTTTCAATCTACGTTTGTACCTGCGCAGCTGCTTTTCCATTTTGGCGCAACATCCGTCGAATGCTGCGTAAATTTCTGTGCCTTTTGCTTTGGCCGAAGCCGTGAGTCCGGTGGAAAGATGTACCGTTGCCTCACAAGAAAATTCATGGGCTGATTTTGAGAATATGACAGTCGCGTCCGTCGGTCGTTCAGCGTATTTTTGGACGGCTTCGCCCAATTCGGTTTTCACGTGCGTTTGCAATGCTGTTCCGATGTCGATTTGTTTTCCGCTGATTTGATAACGCATTCTGTCTCCTTCAATATTAATGAAACGTATCAATCTCGAATGGTGCGAAAAAGCACCCCTGAGGTGATCAGTTTCGCGGGAATGGCAAACGCGTGGTGCGCGGGATATGTGGCCTTGAGAACAAGGCCGGTTCCGATGCAGTCGATGACGCGTGGGTTGCCATAGGGTCATTGAGCCCGATGGTGGCCCCCTCTGTCAATCAAAAGCGGGGCACGTGTTGGTAAAAATGGGTCGCTTTCTAGTGATATTTTACGAGATGCGAAAATTCTCGCCTAGGTAGACCCGTCGCACGTTTTCGTTTTCGACCACGTCTTTTGGTGTGCCGGACATCAGAACTTTGCCATCGTGCAAAATATATGCACGATCTACAATTTCCAATGTTTCCCGTACGTTATGATCAGTAATCAACACGCCAATGCCGCGCTTCTTCAGGTCTGACACCAAGTTGCGAATGTCCCCGACCGAGATCGGATCGACCCCTGCAAACGGTTCGTCCAGCAGTAGGTATTTTGGATTAGCGGCAAGACACCGCGCAATTTCAACGCGTCGGCGTTCACCGCCAGAAAGGGCCAAAGCAGGTGCGCGTCGCAGATGTTCGATGGAGAACTCACTGAGCAAGTCCTCCAACCGTTCGCGCCGCTTGGTGCGATTGCTTTCCGTGATGTCGAGGATCGCACTGATGTTGTCCTGCACGGAAAGCCCACGAAAGATGCTCATTTCCTGGGGCAGATAGCCGATCCCAAGCTGTGCGCGGCGGTACATTGGCAGCGTTGTTACGTCCGTGCCGTCAACCTTTACGGTGCCCCCTTCGGGTGTCACCAAGCCGGCAACAGAGTAGAATGTTGTGGTTTTCCCTGATCCATTTGGCCCAAGCAACGCGACGACTTCGCCACGTTTGAGGTGCATTGAAAAATCGCGGATCACGACTTTCTTGCGATAGGATTTGCGCAAATGGTCTATTTGTAGCCCGGATGTTCCGTCTGTGACCGTCAGCGTTGGCGCCGCCATTAGTTGTTGCCTGTGTTCAGGATGGTCTTGACCCGTCCTGACATGCGCGCGGTGCCGTCTTTGAGGTCCACAGACATCCGTTCTGCGGTCAACGCACTGGGCCCTTGGGTCATCAAGACGTTTCCGGTCATGACGATTGTTCCCGAATCAATATCATAGTCTGCACGTTCTGCTTCGGCGGCATCTGCACCAGCCACCAATGTTACGCCTCCAGTCGCTTCGAGTTTGGAAATGCCTGCGGCGTTGTCAGAATAGACAACTTTGACCTTTTGAGCGGACAACCGCATCTCACCTTGTCCGATCACAACGTTGCCTGTGAACACGGCTGTTCCGGAGGATTGATCAACAGAAAGGTTGTCTGCAGACACTTCGACAGGCAACCCGATGTCTTGTTGCAATGATCCAAAAGCAACGTTTGTCCCTTGGGAAAAGACGGGGGCGGCGCAGATAAGCGCAATCATCACAGGAATGGCACGGAGTAAGGTCACTGGTCAGTCTCTTTGTCTTTGAGGGTCGTATATCAGTTTCACACGATTTGTGAAAATCAATTGGGCGGGGCCGTTGTTGTGTAGTGAGGAAATATGTAACGACCCAGCTGTGATCTGTCCAATAGGACCGGAGCCTTCAACCATGTCGGGAGACTTGACGTCCAGTTGTTTCAGCGAGGATGTGAGCAGCTCCGTCATCACAACGTAACCAGCGGAGGTCGTGATCTGAACGTTTCCGGTGAGTTTACTGGTTTGTTCGGTCATATTTACATCGCCAAAATCCGCTGAAAACGAAATGCGACTGCCGCTGGGCAGGTCGATTTGTGCAGTCACCCCTTCAGCATGTGTTGTCCCGAGTGCGAATTTGCCGACTTTGTTTGCCGAAAACGAGATCAGGTCCCCATTCCCCGTTGCTCCGGAAAAGAAAGGTCCCGTTACTTGCTGGTCTCGCATCCGATCCTGAATTTCTTTTTCAGCAAAAGGTATGGCAGCTGTTGAATCCACATTCCGTGACAGCAGAAACAAGGTGGATAAAAGCCCCAACGCCATAAGCGGCAGCAGCACCTTCAGCCAAGCCACCAGTCGCGAATAGGAGTCCATGTCTGGTTACCCCAAGCCGACGCGCAGGCAGTCGTGGATATGGATCAACCCCGCTGGAACGTTTGGCTTTTTGGGATCAATCACCAGCAAGCACGTTATCTTGCGCGTTTGCATTATGCCCACAGCCTTTTCGGCCAAAGCATCGGGGGTGATCGTCACAGGATCACGGGTCATCACGTCTTGGGCGGTGAGCGTCGCAAGGCCAGCCATATGCCGGCTTATGTCGCCGTTTGTGATAATCCCTTGCAGGTGTCCTTGGGCGTTGGTCACGCAAGTCACTCCAAAACCTTTTTGGCCGATTTGCGCCAAGACTTGCGTCATGTTCGCAGCCAAAGACACGTAAGGAATTGTATCGCCAGTGTGCATCAAGTCGCCCACAAGGCTCAGTTGCGCGCCAAGTTTGCCACCAGGGTGGAAGTTGCGGAAATGTTCGGGGGTAAAGGCACGGTGTTCCATCAAGGCTACGGCAACCGCGTCTCCCATCGCCAGCGTCAGCGTTGTCGAGGTGGTAGGGACAACGCCGGTGCCGCAGGCTTCGCCCAAGGCAGGAAGTTGCAAAACGATGTCGGATTGTTTTCCAAGGCTGCTTTCGGGGCGGCTCGTGATCCCGATGAGAGGGATGCTGAACCGTCGCGTGTATGCGACCAGATTGGCCAGTTCAGGTGCTTCGCCAGAATTCGAGATCGCAATGACCGTGTCATCATTGGTGACCATTCCAAGGTCGCCGTGGCTGGCTTCGGCGGGGTGAACGAATTGTGCAGGCGTGCCTGTGCTGGCCAGGGTTGCCGCAATTTTTCGCGCAATATGGCCTGATTTACCGATACCAGTGACGATCACACGCCCTTTGGTTTCAAGCAGTTTGACGACGGCCTCTGCAAATCTGTCATCAAGGCTGTTCGCCATAATGTCCAGCGCTTTGGCTTCGGCTTTGATTACGCGGCGGGCCGTGTCACGAAAGGGCGTTGTGCTTGCCATCTCAGGAATGCGCAAAAATATCGGTGTCTGGCCAGCCGATCAGGTCAAGATTTGCGCGCATCGGCAAGAAGTCGAAACAGGCCTGTGCAACGTCCATGCGCCCTTCGCGAACCAGACGTGTGTTCAGTTCTTCGCGCAGCCGGTGCAGGTAAAGTACATCCGAGGCCGCATATTCCACTTGCGCTTTGCTCAAAGTATCTGCGCCCCAGTCACTGGATTGCTGCTGTTTCGAGATGTCTACGCCAAGCAGTTCTTGCAACAGGTTCTTAAGGCCGTGCCGGTCTGTGTATGTGCGGATCAAGCGGCTGGCGATTTTGGTGCAATAGACGGGTGCCGTCACCGCACCGAACGCGTTTTGCATCGCGGCAATGTCGAAGCGACCAAAATGGAAGAGCTTGAGAACATCGGGATCCGTCAACATTTTGCACAGGTTCGGGGCTTTGGTTTGTCCTTGTTTGATTTGGACAATGTGGGCGTTCCCGTCACCGCTGGACAGCTGCACAACGCACAAACGGTCGCGGTGGGGATGTAACCCCATGGTTTCACAATCGATGGCGACCATGGGGCCAAGGTCAAGCCCATCGGGCAGATCGGAGATATGGAGATGATTTGTCATGCCCCTGCTATAGCGCGGCTGAGACGATTGGAAAAGGTGCGGTATTACTTGTCTGCGATGTGGGCGAGTTTCGGTTTTGGCAGGCGCGTCAACAGGCCATTGACCAAGTGTCTGCAATCATGTCCGCGCCACTCTTGAGAGTACAAGTCCCGCGGCAAAGCAGGGTGGCGCAACACCAAACGGCGCCAAGAGTGAACAATCAGGCAGCGCAAAACGGCGACGTCGTTGGCGGACAACTGTTCAGGCGGGGGTAGGGTCGTGTCCAGCTGCGACAGGATATCGAAAAGCGCAGTGTAGTCCTGAACCAGTTTGGGTGGTTCGAATTGCGCCTTCAACCAATCAGGGGCGTGGTTTGCTGGCAATGAAAGGGCGTCTTGGGGGGCTGGATTGTCGAGCGCCCCAAAAAAGACGCGCGCGGTCAATTGCACAAACCCGAGGTCTGTCATCGCGTTTTTTTGTGCGGTGCTGTTGTCTTTGGTCAACACGACTTGCCACTTGGTCGGCATGTCTTCCAGCGCGCTGTAAATACGTGGGCTGGCTTTGGCACTGTTCGCGCGTCCGGTGGCGGTCAACGCGTGTACGCTGGTGCGTCCGGTTTTGTTTGAGGCAATCCAGCCGTCGTTGCGTAATCTGTGCAAGGCCACGCGCACCGCTTCGGGTTTGATGTTCATTCCGTTCATCAAGGCTGACAGCACCGGCCCCTCGATGCCATCCCCGTCGTTTTGGGCCAAATCACCAAAAACGGTGACCAACAAGGACCAGACCCGCTGCGGCCCAAGCGCGTTGAGGTGTGTTTTTGCAGTTCGGACAGGATCGGGTGGGTGGATGTCATGCGTGATGAGTTAAACCCCCAGATATTTTTGAGTGACGGCTTCGGACAGAGTGTCCATCGTGCCCGACCAAACAGAAGCACCACGTTCCAGAATAACAGCATGGTCGGCCACCTGTCGCAACTCTTTGAGTGACTTGTCGACCACAAGCAATGCAAGACCGGTGTCGCGCGTGAGCGTCGTGATCGCACCCCAGATTTCTTGACGCACCATTGGGGCCAGCCCTTCGGTTGCTTCGTCCAGAACCAGCAGGCGGGGATTGGTCATCAAAGCGCGGCCAATTGCCAGCATTTGTTGTTCCCCTCCTGATAATGAGCCTGCGGATTGATGCAGCCGTTCGGACAGGCGGGGAAACAATGCCCCGACCGCGGTCAAATCCCACGCGCCCGAACGCGCGGCCGCCAGCAGGTTTTCCTCGACTGTCAGATTGGTGAAACAGCGCCGCCCCTCCGGGACCAACCCGATCCCAAGGTGGGCCGCTTTGTGGCTGGGCAATTTACGTAAATTCCGACCGTTGAAAGTTATCGTCCCTGCGCCAGCATTGAGCATCCGACAAATGGACTTCACTGTTGTGGATTTCCCCATGCCATTGCGCCCCATCAGGGCGAGCACTTCGCCTTCATTGAGGGACAGTGAAACGTCGAACAAGGCTTGGGAAGGGCCGTAAAACGCAGAAATATTTTGAACACTCAACAAACTCATGCGTCTTCACCCAGATAGGCAGTGCGCACGGCAGGGTCGTTTCGGATGTGATCGACAGTGCCTGTTGCGATGACCTCGCCGTAGACCAGAACGCTGATCCGGTCGGCGAGGGCGAAAACTGCGTCCATGTCGTGTTCAACCAACAGGATCGGGGCTTGCTTGCGCAAACCATCCAGAAATTGTGTGAGGGTGTTTGACCCTTCGGCGCCAAGTCCAGCCATGGGTTCGTCCATCACAAACGCTTTGGGGGTCAAGGTCAATGCAATCGCCACCTCAAGTTGTCGGCGCTGCCCGTGTGACAATTCCGACGTCCGTACATTGCGATAGTCTATAAGGCCAACCTGTTCTAGCGCGTCCTCGGCGCGCGCGCGCAACTCGCGGTTTCTTGCAGCTGGTGCAAAGAACCGGAACGGCGATCCATGCGCCCCGAGCGCGCCAAGCAACGCATTTTGCAACACACTGTCTTCCATCGCGAGAGCAGAGATTTGGAACGTCCGCCCCAGCCCCTTGCGCGCCCGATCCGGAGTGGACAAGTGCGTGATGTCTTCGCCGTTCAAAACCACGCGCCCCGCGTCTGGTGTCAGTCCGCCACAAATTTGCTTGATGAGGGTGGACTTGCCAGCGCCGTTCGGGCCGATCAGCGCATGAATTTCCCCAGCACGCAGGTCAAGGGTGATGTTTTTGCTGGCTTGTACGGCCCCAAAAGACTTGGTCAGATTGTGGGTTTCAAGAACAGGATCAATCATGGGATATTTCCTTGCCGGCGAGTGTTCCAATAAGGCCACCACGCGCGAACAAGACGATGAGCAACAAAAGCACACCGAGATAGACGTGCCAATAATCCGACAATCCGCCAAGGAGATGTTCAAGCAGAATGAACAACACAGCACCCACCACGGGGCCGAACAATCGCCCGACGCCGCCGATGATGATGAACACCATGATCTCTCCACTGGTTTGCCAGCTGAACATTGTGGGGCTGACGAAACGGTTCAAATCCGCAAACAGCGCCCCTGCAAGGCCCGTGATCATTCCTGAAATCGTGAAGGCGATCAGGCGCAATTTGTAGGAAGTGATGCCCACTGTTTCGACCCGCTCGGGTGATTGACGTGCAGCGTTCAGGGCCAGCCCGAACGGAGATTTGGCAAGCCTGCCTGCAAACACCAAGACCGCCATGAGGATCACAAAGACGATGGCGTAGAACTGGATCGGGTCAAGGGTGTTCAGCCCCGGAAATCCGTTGCGCACATAGATCGACAGCCCGTCTTCGCCCCCGTAGGCAGGCCAGCTTATAGAGAAAAAATACAGCATCTGCCCGAAGGCCAGCGTGATCATGATGAAATAGACGCCTGTGGTACGCAGGCTCAGGGCGCCAATGGCAAGTGCCGCCAGCCCCGATGTGATGATCGCAATCACCCAGATGACTGGCATGGATTTTGTGCCCTCGATCAGGAAAGGGGTCTCCATGATGGGGGCATAGCTTTGGGCGTGGCTGGCAAGGATGCCCATAGCGTAGCCGCCCAGCCCGAAAAACGCTGCATGCCCCAGACTGACCAAACCCCCAAGCCCCAGTGCGATGTTCAAGCCCACGCCAGCAAGTGCTAGAATGGCCGCTTTGGTGGTGAGGGTAATGATAAAGGGCTCATCCGCCCAAAGCGCCCAAAGCGGTACAAGGAACAGGCCCATCACCATGACAGCGTTCAGGGCAGTTTCACGGCTCACGCTTTGGCTCCGAACAGGCCTGTGGGCCGTATGATCAAAACGCAGGCCATCAGGATGTAGATCAACATCGACGCCAGCGCGGATCCTGCCGATGCGGCGGTCGAAGGCTCCATGAAGGTTTTGAACAGCGCAGGCAGCAAAACGCCGCCCATTGTGTCGGTCAGCCCCACAAGTATCGCCCCGATCAAAGCCCCTTTGATAGAGCCGATGCCGCCAATCACGATGACCACAAAGGCAAGGATTAACACAGGTTCTCCCATACCGACTTGAACGGATTGAATCGCTCCGACCAGCGCGCCTGCCAGCCCTGCCAAAGCCGCGCCAAGGGCAAAAACGATTGTGTATAGTTTCGAAATATCGACCCCAAGGGCAGCAATCATCTCACGATCATTCTCACCTGCGCGGATTTGGATACCAAGGCGTGTGCGACTGATCAAAAGGAAAAGGCCCCCCGCAATGGCGAGGCCGATTGCGATCAGAGTGAGGCGATAAAGGGGGTACTGAATGCCTCCGGGCAACGTGACCGGTCCAGACAGGTAAGTGGGGATATTTAGAAACAATGGGAACGAGCCGAATATCCAACGAGTTCCTTCAGAAAAGATCAGGATCAGCGCAAAGGTTGCCAGTACTTGATCAAGGTGGTCGCGGTGATAGAGCCTTCGGATGATGAGGATTTCAACCAGTGCCCCTGCCGCTGCAGCAGCGCAAAGAGCTGCGGCCAACGCGAGCACAAATGACCCTGTCACCCCCGCGACGGCAGCCGCTGCAAAGGCACCGATCATGTAGAGCGACCCGTGGGCCAGGTTAATCAGCCCCATCACGCCAAACACCAGTGTTAGGCCAGCCGCCATCAAAAAGAGCATCACGCCCAATTGCAAGCCGTTCAGCAGTTGTTCAGCAAGTAGGATCAGAGACATAAAGGCGCTGCCTGTTTGGCCCTCGGGAACACTTTGGTGCGCCCGAGGGTCGTTTTCCTAGTTGGCGCAGTCAGCAGCGTAGACATCCGCGTGATTTTCAAGCGCTGTGCCGATGATCTTGTTGGTGAAAATATCACCCTCCTGGATCACTTCGCGTACATAGATGTTCTGGATCGGGTGGTTGTTGTTCCCGAACGCAAAATCACCGCGTGTGCTGGCAAAATCTGCGGCTTTCAATGCGGCGCGGAAGGCGTCGGCATCGCCCACATCGGCCTTGGCCGCGGCAGAGATGAGCAGATTGGCGGTATCAAACCCCTGGCTTGCATAGAGAGACGGCAAGCGTCCGTATTCCGCTTGAAAGGTCTCGACGAATGCCGCGTTTGTGGCGTTGTCGATGTCCTTGTTCCACTGGGATGTGTTCACCACACCCAATGCGGCCGGTCCAACGGCTTGCAAAATGCCCTGGTCAAAGCTGAAAGCCGGACCAACGACGGGAAGGTCGATGCCGCTGTCGGCGTATTGCTTGAGGAATGAAATACCCATGCCACCCGGCAAGAAGAAAAACACGGAATCTGCCCCGGATGCGCGAATTTGGGCGATTTCGGCGGCGTAGTCTGTTTGGCCAAGCTTTGTGAACAATTCGCCCGATAACGCACCGCTGTATTGGCGCTTGTAGCCTGTAAGAGCATCTTTGCCAGCAGGATAGTTCGGCGCAAGGATGAACGAGTTTTTGTAATCGGCCGTGTTGGCATAGGCGCCAGCCGCTTCATGCAGGTTGTCGTTCTGCCATGCGACGTTGAAATAATTCGGATGACACCCTTTGCCGGCAAGGGCTGACGGGCCAGCATTCGGAGAAAGGTAGAATTTCCCTTGGGCTGTCGCGGCGGGAACCACTGCCATAGCAAGGTTGGACCAAATGATGCCGGTCAGGACATCCACTTTTTCGGACTGGATCATCTTGTCGGCCAGCTGCACGGCAATATCAGGCTTGCGTTGGTCGTCTTCGATCACAACTTCAATGCCAGTGTCGCCAGCCTGTTTCATGGCCAGCATGAAGCCGTCGCGCACGTCGATGCCAAGGCCTGCGCCACCACCCGAAAGGGTTGTGATCATGCCAACCTTGAGTTTCGCGTGCCCATCCGCAAAGCCCATGCCCGCCGTTGCGGTCAGGCAAGCGGCGAGTGCTAGTGATTTCAATGTCATTGTGTCTCTCCTTGTTGGACAGCGCCGTCTTGCAGCGCTTTTTTTATTTGAGATGTTTGTGCCGTCTTTCTAAGTGGATTACAAACACGACCCGCTTTTTTGGGTCAAGAAGTAGCAGAAGCCGTGTTTCAGGGGGATTCTAAGTTGACTTTTGGGACTGGTTTGGCCCTTTGGTAGCGCAAACAACTTCGACGCTCAGGAGCGAAACATGATAGCCATCGGCGGTGAAAACCTGATTGATTACCTCAAGCAAGCGGATGGCGATGTTGCGGCTCCGGGGGGGTCGCCGTTCAACGTGGCGATGGGCATGGGAAAGCAAGGCGCGGATGTGTCCTATATCACACCTATTTCCAGCGATGATTGGGGGGATCAGCTCCACGCCCGATTGATTAAAAGCAACGTGCGTATTGGAGCCAGCCGTGTGGATGCGCCGACAACGATGGCAATCGTGACAGTGCAAAATGGCGTGCCAAGCTATGTGTTCAAACGCGACGGAACAGCGGAGCGTGCTGTAGATGTGGCTTTGCTGGAGGATGCAATGCCGTCTGGCTGTCGCGTTTTGCATGTTGGCTCATTGGCACTTGCAGATGACCCGGATGCGGGTGTCTGGGTTGATCTGTGTGCACGGGCCAAAGCGGCTGGAGTTTTGATTTCACTGGATCCGAACGTGCGTCTGAGCATCGTGCAAGATGCCAAAGCGTATCGCGCACGGCTCAAACGCATGATTGGTTTGGCGGATGTGATCAAGCTGAGCGATGAGGACCTCGAGGGGCTTTATCCGGAACTTTCGATGACGGATGCCATGGCGCAAGTGGTGCACGAGTCCGTGGCAAAAGTGGTTGTTGTGACCTGCGGTCAAGAGGACGGTTTTGCCTATTTGAGCGGCGCTGCCATGCGTTTCCCTGTGATCGTGGCGGACCCATTGGAGGATACGATTGGCGCCGGGGACACCTTTATGGCAACTTTGCTGACCAGCCTTTGCGCGACGGATAAGGCACCTTCTGACGTTTTGGACAATCTGGATGCAACCGCTTTGCAGATCATTTTGAAGCGGTGTGCGACGGCCGCCGCGCTGAATTGCCAGCGCGAAGGGTGCCAGCCACCAACGGCTTTGGAGATCGACAATGCTCTCACCGAGAGTGCCTCCTGATGCGCCTTTACGTTGACACAGCGGATATTTCCGAATGGGACCGGTTGATGCCTTTGGGCATGTTTCACGGGATCACCACAAACCCGCTTTTGGCGCATCGGGCAGGGCTGTCTTATGGTGACATAGTTTGGGCCGAAATGGTTGGGCGCGCCGCAGATCACGGCGCGCAAGAGTTTCACGCGCAAGTGGCCGGACCAGTTGAAGGGTATGTGGCCTTCGCAGAGACCCTGTATGCGCAGGGCCAACGTCTGGGTATTTCAACTGTCGTAAAGGTGCCGATGGTTGATACCGCGCTGCGTCAAATGTCTGCGCTTCAGGCGCTGGGCGGACCGATATTGATGACGGCTGTGTATGGCTCCAAGCAAATGGTCACTGCAGCAGCATTTAAGGCAGACTTTATCGCCCCGTATTTTGGGCGGATGATTGAAAACGGAATTGATGCCTATCAAGAGCTTGAGATCATGGCGCGCATAGCAAAGAAGGACGACGTCGTGACGCGCGTTTTGGTTGCGTCGCTGCGTTCGCCGGATCAAGTCACAGTGCTCGCGGGCCAAGGGCACGATCACTTTACGCTGTCGCCTGCCGTTATTGATGCTTTGGTGGCAGACGAAAATAGCGTTGCTGCGTTTGAGCAATTCGAAGACGCGGCAAAGTCCTGAGCGCTGCGGCAACCGAGTGTGGGCGCCACTATGAGTGACTAACTTTGGAGGCAAATATCGCGTGCAAGGCTTTGCAAGTCATCAGTGGTCAGCGATTTGTTGAGAAAATCATGCACCACATCATAGGCTTCTGCCCGCGCGCGATCTTCGGGATCAAGTGATGTGATCAGTATAACCCCGACGCTGCTGCCGAAGAAATTCGTAGGGATAAAAATTACACTGGATTGGCCGATTGCGGCCCTGAGTACGCAGGGCAAGCGTTGGAAAAACGTATTGCCATACACGCATTTGCGTCGGCTCTTTCGGCAAACGCTGTGGCGCCACGTATCATCGATCGTGCGGTTGTGGCGGGAGGTGCTCAAGCAACCGGGCGAACATTAAAAGACGGAACTGAAGATCCGCATGACGATTGATCAAGGAGACGTTGGAAGGCGTAAGTACGCTGGATCCGTATTCACGCTGTGAGCGGTGTGTCCTCGCAGTCTTTTTGGGCTGTGATCTTGCGATTTGAAGCCATGATGACCAGCGTTTCTCGTTGACTGAATGATTGGCGGACTCTCTAGTGTCTATCAATGTATTCAGATATCTATAATTACTTTTGATGGCCGCATGACCTTTGATCAGATCAGAACCTTCTTATGGGTCGCCCGCTTGGGTGGCTTTCGCAAAGCCGCAGAGCGATTGCATTTGTCTCAGCCGGCAGTCTCGACGCGAATTGCAAACCTCGAAGATGAATTGCGCGTCTCCCTTTTTGAACGTGGCCCGGGAGAGTTGGTGCTCACCAAGCATGGTTCGCTATTACTCACCTATGCGGAGCAAATCCTGTTCGTTGAAGAGGAAATAAAACAGCGCGTCGCTGATCCAGCGGAAACCGAAGGGCTATTTCGTATCGGAGCGTCCGAAACGATCGCGCAGGCGTGGCTGCCTTCATTTTTGAAAGCTTTCAGCGATCAATACCCGCGGGTGAATGTTGATCTGACTGTCGACATCTCTCTAAATCTGCGCAGCGCCATATTAGATCGTAGGATTGACCTCGCTCTTCTGATGGGTCCAATTTCCGAGTATTCTGTTGAAAACGTGGCGCTGCCGCCGTTTGACCTGCACTGGTACAGATCGTCCTCCAACGACGAGGCGGACCTCACTAAAATCCCCGTAATTTCGTACTCCAGTAAAACACGACCATATCGCGAATTGATGTCAGAGCTTTCACGCAAGGTCGGGCCCAAGGCGCGCGTGTTTGCGTCTGCTTCTTTGTCGGCCAGTTTGAAGATGATTGCTGCAGGTGTCGCGGTTGGCCCATATCCCAGAGCGCTGGCAAATGATTTCCTTGAAGCGGGGCAGATCGTTGAGTTTGACCCCGGAATTCAACCTCAACCTCTTGAATTTACGGCTTCATATCTTTCCGAGCCACGGAGTGTTCTGGCCGAAAATAGTGCCAAAATGGCTCGAACAATTGCAAAAGAATGGGATCAATCGCATCCAAGGTAGTTCCAAATTTTCTATCGGATATGATACAAAATGATAATTTGATTAAATTATTAATATTGTGTGAAGCTCTCATAACACTGCGGAGCTATGCCAATGACCGACCAACCGATGTCTCACGACAACCTCAAATCGCTGTCAGCACAGGATGTGCGCACAGCGATTCGAGATGGAAAGTACTTTGGCCACACATCGGGCCTCGCAGCAGGGAAGCTCCAATGCAATCTCGCAATTCTCCCTGAGCGATATGCATTGGACTTCTTGCGGTTTTGTCTTCGTAACCCCAAGCCATGCCCTGTGGTTGGGGTGAGCGAAACAGGTGATCCATACTTGCCAACGCTTGGCCGTGATATCGACATTCGCCATGACGTGTCGCGGTACCGTGTCTTTCGAGACGGTCAACTGGTTGACGAGCCAAGCAACCTTCAAGAGCTTTGGTCAGACGACCTTGTTTCTGTAGCGCTGGGTTGTTCTTTCACCTTTGAGAACGCCTTGGTGCGTCACGGTCTGCCAGTTAGGCATATGGAAACCGGGCAAAACGTACCGATGTACAGGTCCAACATAGATTTGGCGCCTGCAGGCCCGTTTGGCGGCAAAATGGTGATCACTATGCGTCCGATCCCGGCTGATCAGGTCAAGGATGCCTATGAGATAAGCGGACGCTACCCTCAGGCTCATGGCGCACCTATTGCCCATGGCAACCCGTCGGATGTGGGAATTACAGACATTTCCAAGCCCGATTGGGGCGAGGCCGTAGAGGTTCGCGCAGGTGAAGTGCCAGTGTACTGGGCCTGCGGTGTCACGCCGCAAAATGTTCTTCTGGACGCCAAGCTTCCAATTTGCATCACGCATTCGCCAGGTCACATGCTGATCGCAGACGTTGCTGAAGATGCTGAAACGACGATTTTAACCACAACCTGAAAGACCAACAAGGAGACTATAAAATGAAAAAAACGTTATCAATACTCGCGGCAACCACAGCTCTGGCCTCACCGGTATTTGCCGAAGACCTCTCTGTGGTGGGCAGCTGGTCAAGCTTGCCGTTGCACAAAGCCTATGAGGCGCCTTTCTGGAATGAAACGCTGCCGGCAGCTGGTGACTTCAATGTCGAGTTGACGACGCACAACCAGATGAGCCTCGGCCTTGGTGATATTTACCCGCTGCTGGGTCAGGGCGTCTATGATGTTGCCATGACTGTTGCGGACTATGCTGTGTCTGACGCGCCTGAGTTGGAAGGCCTCGATGTTCCACTTTTGGCTCTGTCCGCGGATGAAGCACGCGCAATGGTCGATGCGGCCCGCCCGATGGTGTCCGACATCTACCGTGACCGTTTTAACTCTCACGTTCTTGCTATCGCACCTTATCCGCCACAGGTTGTTTTCTGTAACGCCGAGATTGCGAATTTGGGTGACCTTGAGGGTCTGAAAGTGCGTGCTTCGGGTCGCATGACTGCCAAGCTTCTTGAAGCTTTGGGCGCTGAGGGCGTGAACGTTTCTTTCTCCGAAGTACCGGGTGCTTTGCAAAAAGGTGTGGTTGATTGCGCCGTGACTGGTGCTGGTTCAGGTTACTCTGCCGGATGGTGGGAAGTGTCCACGCACTTGTTGCCAATTCCTCTGGGCGGCTGGGATTCTGTTGTGACTGCGATCAACCTCGACAAGTGGAACGGCATGTCTGCCGACAATCAAACCGTGTTGAGCGATCAGATCAAATCCGGCTTTGAAGAACCCGCATGGGCAAGCGCACAAGACGCTTTGGTCAACGACATCGCCTGTCTGACAGGCAATGGCGAATGCCCGTCCGGCGACGCACGCGACATGACATTGGTCGAGGTCACCGACGCGGATTTCACCCGCGCCCGTGATATCCTGACGGCTGAAGTTTTGCCTGAATGGGCCGAGCGCGCCGGCGGTGACTGGGCTGCACGCTGGAACGACAGCGTCGGCAAAGTTGTCGGCGTCGAGATCAAGTAAACCATAAGCCAAGGGACGGTCCGACTATGGAACTCACGATGATAAAAACCTTGCGTAAGCTCAACAAAGGCGTTGCCCTTCTTGTTGGGGCAGGCCTGCTAACCTGCGCGGCTTTCGTGCTGACTGATATCATCATGCGCCAGATCGGGACGTCCCTTGGCGGCACCGAAGAGATCGCGGGCTACGCTATGGCGCTCGCGACGTCATGGGGCATGGCCTACACTCTGTTAGAGATGGGCCATGTCCGTATCGACATCCTGCGCAGCCGCGCCAACAGCTTTAAACGCGCCCTTTTCGACGTCTTTTCCATGATCGTGATGTCAGGTGTTATTATCACAATCGCGGTCAAGGCATGGCCGGTGCTTGAACGCTCGATCAAGAACGGATCGACGGCGAACACACCCCTCGAGACGCCCTTGGTTTGGGTGCATCTGCCGTGGTTTGCAGGTTGGGTCTGGTTTGCGCTGATGTCCACGATCGTGACGCTTTGCGGGTTGAGCCTGTTGTTAAAGCGTCGCTTTGCAGAGACTGAGACATTCATCGGCGCCTTCGCCGAACAGGAGACGCTGCAATGATCGGTTACGTCTCTATAGGCCTGTTGGGTCTGCTTGCACTTTCAATTCCGGTTGGCATCGTCTTGTTCTTGTTGGGATTTGGCATCGACACCTTTTTCTCTAGCTTCCCGCTCACAAGAGGGCTGGGGAATATGGTCTGGTCCTCGTCAAATTCGGCGACACTGATCGCAATCCCGTTCTTTGTGTTGCTGGGCGAAATTCTTGTGCGCAGCGGAGTTGCGACACGCACCTACGCCGCCTTGGATCGCTGGGTGTCATGGTTGCCAGGTGGCTTGGTTCACGCCAACATCGCCACAGCCACGATGTTTTCTGCGACCTCTGGTTCCTCTGTCGCCACCGCGGCCACCGTCGCCACGGTGGCTATGCCGCAAGCTGAAAAGCTTGGCTATGATCCCAAGCTCTTTTCTGGCGCCATCGCCGCAGGCGGCACCCTCGGGATTATGATCCCACCTTCGATCAACTTGATCGTCTACGGGTTCCTCACACAATCTTCGATCCCGCAACTCTTTCTCGCGGGTCTCATTCCGGGACTTGCGCTGGCCGTTTCCTTTATGGCTGTTACAGCTATGATCTGCATCATCCGACCGGATTTGGGCGGGTTGCGACGGACGTTTCCTTTCACGCAAATGCTGCGCGCACTGATTGACCTTATTCCGATCCTGTTGCTGTTCGGACTGATCGTCGGATCCATTTACGCCGGCTGGGCAACCCCAACAGAAGCGGCAGCTGTCGGCGTCGCGGGGGCCTTCCTCATTGCACTGGGGTTCGGCGGCGTCTCTTGGGATATGCTGAACCAATCGCTTACGGGAACGGTCAAAATCACGTCGATGATTATGCTTATCGTGATTGGGGCATCGTTCCTCAATTTCACGCTTGCCTCCGCGGGCCTTGGTCGCGAACTCACCGAATTCATGGAGGGTCTTGGCCTTACACCGATGAAGACAATCCTTGTCGTGGTTGTTCTCTACATCGTTCTGGGTTTCTTTATCGAAACACTCTCACTCATGGTGGTGACAATCCCCATCATCGTTCCGCTGGTCGTGGCTCAAGGCTTTGACGTGATCTGGTTCGGCATCTTGATGATTGTCTTGATCGAAATGGCTCTCATCACGCCTCCGGTCGGTCTTAACCTCTATGTGGTCCAGGGGGCACGAAAATCGGGGAGCCTGAATGAGGTCATGCTCGGGGCGCTGCCTTACTGCCTCACTATGCTCGCCATGGCCTTCTTGCTCGTCGCATTCCCTAGCATAGCGCTCTTCCTTCCTAACGCTTTGCAGTAAAACCAAAAACTTTTGAAACTTAAATGACTGTGGGCCTGTGAAGGCCTGCAAACAGAGGAGATATGTCTCATGTGGCAATTCTGGGTAGATCGCGGCGGCACGTTTACAGACATCGTCGCAAAGGCACCGGATGGTGCGCTGCAGACGCATAAATTGCTGTCTGAAAACCCAGAGGTTTATCCGGACGCGGCCGTGCATGGCATTCGCCATCTTCTGGGGCTTGGTCCGAATGAAACAATTCCCCCTTCAACAATAAGCGCCGTTAAAATGGGGACGACCGTTGCGACGAATGCGCTCTTGGAGCGCAAAGGGGAACGCACTGTTCTTTTGATTACCAAGGGACTCCGAGACCTGTTGCGGATCGGGTATCAGAACCGCCCACGGCTGTTTGATCTGGATATTGTGCTGCCTGAGCTGTTGTATGATGACGTGATCGAGATCCAAGAACGGGTTGCCGCTGACGGAACCGTTATTACGCCTCTTGAAACGACTGAAGCACGCGAAGCGCTCTCACGCGCCTATGGCAACGGGTACCGCTCTGTCGCAATTGCGCTCATGCACAGTTATCGTTTCCCCGAGCATGAAAAAGCCTTGGGCAAGATGGCGCAACAATCGGGCTTTACCCAAATATCACTCAGCCATGAGGCCAGCCCCCTGATCAAGTTGGTGTCACGCGGCGACACTGCCGTGGTTGATGCTTATCTGTCTCCAATTTTACGCCGCTATGTGCGTCAGGTGGCCGATGCTTTGGGTACATCGAAAGGCGGATGCGAAAAGCTGATGTTTATGCGTTCCAACGGAGGGCTGACGGATGCCGCGCTGTTCGAGGGGCGGGACGCGATCCTTTCCGGACCTGCTGGCGGCGTCGTCGGCATGGTGCGTACGGCGGCAGAGCAAGGTTTCGATCGCCTGATCGGCTTTGATATGGGCGGGACATCGACTGATGTTTGCCACTATGCGGGTGCCTTTGAGCGCAGCTTTGAAACCGAAGTGGCAGGTGTGCGGATGCGGGCACCAATGATGTCGATCCATACAGTTGCTGCTGGCGGTGGCTCAATTCTGTCGTATCGCGATGGACGTATGCAAGTTGGCCCCGAAAGTGCGGGTGCCAACCCCGGTCCTGCGTCGTATCGCCGAGGCGGGCCATTGACCGTGACTGATTGCAACGTGCTTTTGGGGAAACTGCAACCTGATCAGTTCCCGCCTGTGTTTGGACCTGATGCGGATCAGCCGCTTGATGTTGATGTCGTTCGCCAGAAATTTGCCGCGATGGCCAAAGACATCGGTGGCGACCGCAACGTTGAGGATATCGCCGAAGGCTTCTTGCGGATCGCGGTCGAGAATATGGCCAACGCCATCAAAAAGATCAGTGTCCAGCGCGGCTATGATGTCACGAAGTATACAATGAACTGCTTTGGGGGCGCGGGAGGTCAACATGCCTGCCTTGTGGCTGATGCACTTGGTATGAAGAGCATCTTCATCCATCCCTTTGCCGGCGTTTTGTCGGCCTTTGGCATGGGTCTCGCTGATGTCCGCGCGATGCGGGAACATCAGTTTGGTGAAGGATTTGATCGGTTGGTTGAGGCGGAAATCGCCCTTGGTGGCTTGATTGAAGCTGTGGAGGGTGAGGTCTCAGGCCAAGGTATCCCCTCAGATCAAATTAGCATTGTCACAATGGCACACATCCGCCCCGATGGTGCGCAGCAGACCATTCCTGTCCCTTTCGGGTCCCCGGCCGAGATGACGTCCGCTTTTGAGCAGGCGCATCACCAGCAATTCGGGTTTGTTCCCGTTAATGCCAAGCTCTTGATTGATGTGCTCTCTGCCGAAGCGATCGGGAACACAGGTGAGCGGATCAGCATGCCAGATATCTCAGAAGCGGCTGTGGCGGAACAATCAGGCCGCATGTGGTCTGCCGGAGCGTGGCGCGACGTGCCGTTGGTCGACCGCACGACCCTTGCAAAAGGCGCACGCGTAGACGGGCCTGCCATCCTCACAGAGCCTACTGGCACCAATATTCTGGAAGCCGGTTGGCAGGCAGAATGTGTTGCAGGTGGCAATCTGGTTCTGACACGCACCGTTCCCCTAGCGCGGCAAGAGGCGGTTGGGACACAAGTCGATCCGGTTATGCTGGAGGTTTTCAACAATCTGTTTATGTCGATTGCTGACCAGATGGGGGCAACCTTGGCCAACACGGCCTATTCCGTGAATATCAAAGAACGCTACGATTTTTCCTGTGCCATCTTTGATGAAGCGGGCGATCTGGTTGCCAACGCGCCCCATGTTCCCGTCCACCTGGGGTCTATGTCTGAAAGTGTTCGGACAATCTTGCGCCAGAATGCCGGCCATATAAAACCCGGCGATGTGTTCATGATGAACAATCCTTATAACGGCGGAACACACCTCCCGGATGTCACCGTCATTACACCCGTCTTTGATGAAGATGGAACGCGTATCATCTTTACGGTCGCCAGTCGTGGGCACCATGCTGACATTGGTGGCAAAACGCCGGGATCTGCCCCGCCTGACAGCAGAACCATCGAAGACGAAGGCGTGCTGATTGATAACTTCCTTTTGGTCAAAGCAGGTCAGTTGCAAGACGCTGAAGCGCGTGCCTTGTTGGCCTCTGGTCGTTACCCTTGCCGAAACATCGACCAGAACATGGCGGACCTCGCTGCGCAAATCGCTGCGAACGCCACTGGTGTCGCCGAACTACTGCGCATTGCCAAGCAGTTCACCCTCGACACGGTGCATGCGTATATGTCCCACGTTCAAGACAACGCCGAAGAAAGTGTGCGCCAAGTTCTGGATGTCCTGAAGGACTGTTCGTTTACCTATCCCCTGGACGATGGGGCCCAGATCAAAGTTTCCATCGTGGTTGATCACAAAAAGCGGCAAGCGCTCATTGATTTCACCGGCACCTCGGGACAAAGCGAATATAACTACAACGCCCCTCTGGCCATTTGTCGAGCCGTTGTCCTTTACGTCTTCCGTACGCTTGTCGGTGCTGACATTCCGATGAATGAAGGATGTCTAAAGCCGCTTATTCTGAACGTTCCCGAGGGGAGCATGATCAACCCCAACGCGCCTGCGGCTGTGATTTCTGGCAACACAGAAGTCAGTCAGGCGATCGCGGACACGCTTTATGGCGCTTTGGGCGTCATAGCGGGAAGCCAAGGCACCATGAACAATTTTGTCTACGGCAATGAAACGCATCAGAACTATGAGACAATATGCGGGGGGACCGGGGCCGGTGACGGGTTTCACGGGACCAGCGCAGTCCATAGCCACATGACAAACACACGCATGACGGATCCCGAAGTTCTGGAAACGCGCTTTCCGGTGCGTGTGGATGAATTCTCAATCCGCAGCGGCTCTGGCGGCTTGGGCAAATTTGTAGGCGGAAACGGGATTGTCAGACGACTACGGTTTCTTGAGCCGATGACCGTCACAGTTTTGTCGTCTCACCGCGTGGTGCCGCCACATGGTGCAGCAGGCGGACGGCCCGGAACCACAGGTGAAAATGCCGTTGAACGCAGTGACGGGCAGATTGAAAACCTGAATGGAAACGATGTGGCGCAATTGGACGTAGACGACGTCTTTGTCATGAAAACCCCGGGTGGTGGTGGATACGGTGAGGTTGGCAAGGAATAATATTTTAACAATACTGGCCTTGCCCGAAATGTCCCTGTTCATGGTGCATATTCGGGCGGGCCAACTTGAAACAGTCATGGGTCCAGCGCCTGATCTTGTCCGCTTAACGTTCCCCTCTGTGATGCCGGTTCCCTGCAATAATGATGGGTGTCCACACCAAAAAGTTTCAATTTTTGCAATTTCAGAAAAAAATGTTTTGAGAAAGCAATTGTGGTTGTCTGCTTGCCTATAGGGTTTGATCAAAAGCGGTCTGCTTTAGATGCTGGACCAGTCTGGTGGTGGGCTCATCACTCATAACCCCGGCTATGCTTGGTTCGGGGTCCCGTCGCATTCTTTGCGCCTATTATGTCTCAGGTTGAACACCACCGAGCTGGATTCACAACATGAATCCAATAAATCGACTTTTGGAACAAAGCTTGGTTTCAACGTGCAAAGACAGGGGCTGTTTTGTTGCATTGTGTTGGCGGGCCTTGTTGGTTAACCGCTTGACCGGTTTTCCTGCCATTTGGGCTTGGAACCTGTTGCCCTGAATAATTTCAGCACTGCATCGATCTACAATGAACTTGCGTGGGCTGTAGGGAAAAAGCCTTACAATCCGGCAGATATGATTATCGAAGTACAGTCGGTCAAGTTCATGGACATGAATGTGATTCCGAAAATCAAGCCTGACCGCTTTGAGGCAGTCGTCGCCCGATGGAATGCCATTCGATCTGCCTACAGCACCTTTCAATCGTGTGGCCTATGGAAATAGCTGAAAAAAGGACGGGCAGATGCCGGAATTATCTCAAGAAGAGATTTCGCAATTCGTAGATGATGGCTTTTTGACCCGTCAGCTGAGCTTGTCGGATGCGCAAATTGATGCACTTGCGGATATGTCATGGCACCATGTGACAGACATGAACCCGCATTTTCAACGGAATAACCCCGACAGTTGGAGGGGGGATGTGACTGATTCTTGTCGTATCGCAGCGATTCCCAAACGGCGCGGACGTGTGAAATTACGTGAGTGTGTTCAAAACGAACCATTGTTACGCCAGACCGTGTTCGAAAATGATGAAGTTACAGAAGTGATTGAAGGGCTATTGGGTCCAACTGCGTTTCCTCGCCCCAAACCACAGGCTCTGCCGCGGCCTCAATCGCGGCGCGCAAGGAAGCTGTGTCGGTTCTGACCGCCCCATTATCATTCTTGACGTGTGGAGCATTCGCACCACCTGAGGGTCAAAAGCGGCTGATCCAGCGAAACGCGGCGATTTCGCAAGTCATATGCTTTTTGGCCGCTTCGAAATCAAATGTGAAAGCGACCGAACAGGCTAATTGAACGTCCCCGGCATGAAAGTGCGTGGCAGCCAGAGCGCGATTTCTGGAAAGATGATGATCAGAACTAAGATCAACAGCATTGGCGTCAGGATGATGATGACATCGCGCATGACGCTGACGACGTTCATGCCGCCGATTGCTGCCGATATCAGCAGACACAATCCATAGGGCGGCGTTACCAGTCCGAAGGCCAATGAAATAATGCCAATAATCGCGAAAGCGATCGGGTGAATATCTGCTGCCGTTGCAACTGGCAGCAACACTGTTCCAAGGATGATGATCGTCGGGATCGCGTCGATGAATAGTCCGAAGAACAGGAACAGCGCCGCAATTATCAGGGCTGTGCCGATCATGCCCAATTCGTTTGCGGTCATCGTATCAACGACCATGCGCGGCACGTTGTAGAAGGCGAGCATCCACCCGAAAGCGGAAGCTGTGCCAATTGCAAAAAGTGAGATCGAGGCAAAGCGCCCCGTGTCATAGAAGATGCCACCAAGGTCGCGCAAGGAAACTGTGCGGTAGACGAATGCCCCCAGGATCAACGCATAACCCGCTGCAATGATGGCGCTTTCTGTTGGGGTCACGATCCCGCCAACGATCCCGCCGATCACAAGGACTGGGGTCAGCATGGCTAGGAACGCGCCTTTGAAGGCGGTCCAGAATTCAGCAAATGTCGGTTTCAGCGCGATTGGGTAATTGTAGACTTTTGCATAGCCATAAACCGTCGCCATCAGCGCGCCGCCGATCATCAAACCGGGAATTGCCCCGGCCAAGAACAAGGCCCCGACAGACATATGCATCACGCCGCCCCAGACAACCATCAAGATGCTTGGTGGAATAATCACGCCCATCACGGATGAGCAGGCAGTGATCGCAATGGCAAAGCGGGGATCATACCCTTCTTTGACCATGGCCGGGATCAGGATTTTACCACACCCGGCTGCGTCAGCGGTTGAGGACCCGGAAATCCCGGCGAACAGCATGGAAACCGCAACATTCACATGGCCCAAGCCCCCGGGAAGCCAGCCTGTCAGCACGCGGGCCAGATCAATCAGTTTGGCTGTGATCTTGCCGGAGTTCATCAGGTTGGCAGCCAGCAAGAAGAACGGCACAGCAAGCAGGATGAAGGAGTTATAAGACTGGAACATTCGGTCCAGGATAATGAAGGGGGTCAGCCGGATATCCAAAACGACCACAGGGATTGTTGCAATGCCAAGCGCAAAGGCCACCGGGATACGGATGAAGATCAAGAACAGAAAACCGCCAACAAGGATGGCGCAGGCAACACCGGTGGTAAGGATCATCGGGTTGCTTTCTTACTTTGTTTGTAGAGCGTTACCGCCTCATAAAGGCGGTACGCCGTGAATATGGTCCACACCACTCCAGCGATTGGAACAGTAATGTAGATCCACAACAGATTGACTTGCATCATGACAGAAGTTTGGATCGTTCCGACCTTGGCGTATTCGATACCGTACCACGCGAACAGGGCGGCAAAGGCGCCAACAAAGATGTGGACGATGCTTTTCTGGATCAGCTTGCCCAAAGGACTTTGGGCGTCAGGGGTCACGACGACGTCGAAATGCGTCCCGTCCCAGACTGCGACCATTGACCCGATCATGACGATCCAGACAAAGATAAAAGTGGCCAACTCTTCCGTCCAAAGAAAGACGGGAATGATGCCCGTGTAACGTGCGATAACTTGCATCCCCACAGGGACAGCAAGTGATGCCATAAAGATCCCCAACAAGACGCGCAGGCCTTGGCAGAAGGTTTCGAGTGTACGCCCCAACATAATCATCATGCCCTAAAGCTATGGACCATAAGCCCGAAGTCGTGAAAAAGGCACCCACTTTCGGGGATGCCTCCTTGGGAGGTTACATACCCCGGACAGCTGTCAGAAGATCTGAGGCTGCGATGTCAGCTGCAAAAGCGTCCTGGACAGGGATGACCATATCAAGCAGCGCTTCGCGGTTTTCGAATTCCTGAACAATGACCTGACCGGCGTCGACCATCTCCTGAAGCTTGATGCCGTCTTCGCGAGATTCAAGCTCACGTCCAAAGGTCCCGGCTTCTGCACCGGCCTCGAGAACTGCAGCTTGCAGATCTTCTGGAAGCGCGCGGAAGGCCTTACCGCTCATCACGATTGGGCGCACTGTGATTGTGTGCTTTGTCAGTGTAACGTGCGGTGCAACTTCGTAGAACTTGAGATTCTGGATCGATGCGGCTTCGTTTTCGAAGCCCGCAATCACGCCAGATTGGATCGCGTTATAAACTTCGTTGTAGGCGATTGCAGATGGCGCCGCTGTCAAAGCATCAAAGATCTGCGCTTGGATTGGGGCACCCTTAACGCGCATCTTGTGACCGGCAAGGTCGGCAAGGTTTGCAATCGGTTCGCTTGAGACAAGGTTGCGAACGCCGCCGCCTGTATAGCTGATGATCATGATGTCCGCGTTCTCGAGCAGCTCTGCTTCAAGCGGCGCAAATGCATCGCTGGACAGAACGGTGTTCCAGTGATCCAGATCACGGAACAAGAACGGCATGTCCATCAAGGGAATGGCTGGCGCGAATTTTGCCATGTTGGACGGGGCCATGATTGTGTAGTCAATCGCAACGCCCTGCTGCAAAAAGTTCACATAGTCCTTCTCGACACCCAGTTCGCCATTGAGGCGCAGATCGAATGTGGCAGCGCCCGGCGCTTTCTCTTCGACCAGCTCGGCGAACCGCACCATGGTTTTGGTGAAGGCGTGGTTGCCGTCAAACATGCTTGCGCCGCGCAAAGTCACGTCTTGTGCAACAGCTGGCATCGCAGATGCCACGGCAATTGCCAGGGCGCCGGCAAGCGTCTTGCGTTTGGTTGAGTCAAAAATCGTCATTGGTAGTCCTCCCAGACCTCTATTTGGTCGCCCAATTTGGATCGGGCGGTCAGATTCTCTTTAAATCTTGCTACGGAGTTAGCGGTGCGATTCAAGATACGTCAAGTAAAATGATGACTAGTATGGTAATTGTTGTTGTGGCATGTTTGGAGTCGCAAGTCAGTTTGACGATGCGGATCAGTGAAACCTAAACACCACCCGCCGATTTCCAAAGCGCTAGCAGGATTGACATTTTCAAGCCAAACAGAGTTTGATCGTACACGGCATCAGGCATGACGGTAGAATGCACCGCAAAACACTCGAACGGCCATTAAACTGGCCAGAACACGGAACAAAATGGTAGCTCTCGACGCTTTGCCAAACAGTGATACAGACCTGAAACGCATGACAACGACGGAAGAGGTCTTTCTTCAGCTGAAGTCGGACATCATCTCGCTTAAGCTTGCGCCAGGGGCGAAGATTTCTGAAACCGAAGTCGCCAAAGCGCACAACGTGTCACGCCAACCCGTCCGAGAGGCGTTTTTGCGGCTTGGTAAGCTGAACCTGCTGCGGATAAAGCCGCAAGTTGCTACGCGAATCTGCAAGATATCCTATCAGGAACTTCGCAATACAAGGTTTCTGAGAGCCGCTGTCGAAGTCGAAGTGGTGCGCGTTGCCTGTCAGGTTGCAACGAATGAAACCTTGGCGCCGCTGTCAGAAAACCTTGCCCAGCAAGAGGCAGCGGTCAAAGTACGCGACGCCAAATGCTTGCAAGAACTCGACTATCAATTTCACCGGCTCATTTGTCACGCAGCCAACCGCTTGCCCGCTTTTCAAACGATCGCCGAGAACAAAACCCACACCGATCGCGTTTGCACATTGGAACTGGCGAATACATCGGGAATGGACGAGGTTCTTGAAGGGCACACCGCGATTTTCAAGGCCATCCAGCAGGGCAATGAAGAGGTTGCTGTTGCGATGACACGGCATCATTTGCGCCACCTTGATGGTACATTGACCCGAGCTAGCGAAAACTATCCCGAGTACTTTGAAGACTAGTCCTTAGGCTATGTACACTTCACAATTGACTCACTATGCATACTACCATACCAAATTGAGATGAACGTGGCGACGACTGCTGCGCATTTAATTTTGGGGATGATCCATGAATATGAACGGTAAGACAGCGATCGTGACCGGCGGTGGACGTGATATTGGACGCGCCTGCGCGCTGCGGTTGGCACGCGAGGGTGCAAATGTCGCCATCAACTATCATGCGAGCAACGCGGGCGCTAATAGCGCTGTCGCCGAGATCAAGGCAGCTGGCGGCAATGCCTTCGCGCTGCAAGGCGACATGACCGATGCAAAGAATGTGGCAGACCTTCTTTCTGAAACCCAATCCCATTTTGGTGCCGAGATCAGCACTTTGGTTCATGTGACTGGTGGGTTGGTCGCGCGCAAGACAATCGCCGACATGGACATAGATCACTGGAATTCAGTGATGAATTTGAATCTGACGTCGCTATATCACATCGTCAAAACCGTCACCCCGCATATGCCGGACGGAAGCAGTATTGTGACGTTTGCGTCTCAAGCGGGTCGCGATGGTGGCGGACCAGGCGCAATTGCATATGCGGCGTCCAAAGGGGCGGTCATGACAATGACGCGCGGGCTAGCCAAAGAGCTGGGCCCCGCAATCCGCGTCAATGCGGTCTGTCCGGGCATGACCGATACCGACTTCCATAACAAATTCACCAAAGACGCCGTTCGCGCGAACGTGGCAAACGGAACGCCATTGAAGCGCGAAGGGCAGTCAGATGAGGTCGCAAGTCTTGTGGCGTTCCTTGCTTCCGATGAGGCTGCTTTCATGACGGGCGCAAGCCTCGACATCAATGGCGGCACGCTGTTTTCCTAACATGTTCTAGGGTCAGGACCCTTTGATTTCTATTGGGCGTCGTGATTCACGGTTCGAAAACCGAGCGGTGTATATGTCTGATCATTTCTGGTGGAAGGATGCGCAACTGGCGCGTCTTGAGCGGGATTGTCTTCATCAATTGCAATGGTTCGCGGAGGCGTGATCGCGGCTATTGCTCTCGCTGTTTTTTCTCGCAACTGCATCCTATCTCATGCTGCGATGCAGCCCAGGTCGCGGAAACGGCCATTCAATGATACCGACGTCAGTTGATACCAGGCCGACCCTTTGTTCCATCGTGGTCATTAAAAAAACCGTTGTGGTGCGAAGTCGGAAACATCAAGTTGGGCAGGTTTCCCTTGCGCCATGTTGGTAACAATTTTTCCAGTAATCCCACCTAGGGTCAGACCAATGTGCTGGTGTCCAAATGCAAAGACGACACGGTCAGACTTTGGGGAGTATCCGATGACAGGAAGTGAATCAGGCATAGTCGGGCGATGACCCATCCAAGTCTCATCGGCCTCGCCAAGCTTACCAAACATTTCGTGCGACTTTCGCTTGAGATAAGCGGTACACTTCCCATTCGGAGCGGCATCGATTGCATTGATTTCGACTGTCCCTGCAACGCGCAAACCCTGTGCCATGGGAGTTGCATAAAACCCTGCTTCGGCCCAACCAACGGGTCGCGAAACGAGGTTTTCGGAGTTACGGTAAAGGATATGGTAGCCGCGCTCAGTGCCCAACGGCAATTTTTCAGCTCCGGTACCTTTGATATGGTGCGAACGTGCACCCGCGGTGAGTGCCACTCGGTCCGCTCGAATTTCCGTGCCATCATCAAGATAGACTGTGACCCCCTGATCGTCAGGTTGGACTTGCTCGACGCTATGATCGCAGTAACGCCCACCAAGTGTTTCGAAACGGGTTTGCATCCGATGGACGAGTTCTTGCGGATCGGTCACGTGACGAGCGCCCTTGAAATGTAGGCCACGGTGGATGGGCTGTCTGAGGTTGGGCTCAAGGTGGCGCACCTGATCAGGTGACAACTCATCAAAATTGACCCCCTGAGCCCGCCGCATCGCGTTACCTTCTATTGCGCTCTCGAAGCCGGATTGGCTTGACCAAACGTATAGGCAGTCATTCCCGACCATTAGATCTTCTGCCTTTGCCTCCGCAATGAGGGGATCAAGTCCGGCGTCTGCATGCATTAGAAATCGCCCGAGCGCTTCGCTGATACTTTTGACGCGGGAAGCCCGGCAATTTTTCAGAAACGACAGCATCCAACGCGGGTTTCGAAGCCCATGCAAGATGTTAAAACTGAGCGGGCTTTCACGGCTCGTCAACAAGTGTGGCAGTGAACCAAAAATTGACGGGCTGTTCACAGGAATGCAGGCGTATGTGGCAATTGTACATGCCGACCCAAACGTTGTGCCGGACCCCGGTGGGTTCGGATCACAGATCAGAGTTTTCAGCCCTTCTTTTTGTGCCCAAAGCGCGGTCGACATTCCAACAATGCCTGCACCTATGACGACGAGATCAAAGTCATTGCCGGAGGTCGTCATATTTCACGCTCGTGCACATAGGGTTTCAGTGTCATGCGAACTTTCTGCGGGATGACGACGGCATCGTAGCGCTTGTCGAGCCCTTCACGCGGAGCATAGTTCTATCCATCGCATGATCAAGAGGCACGACACCCCCGGCAAGATGTTTGCCTGTGAAATGACCAAAGCCACCTGACAACGGGTTCTCCCAACAATGGCGATCATCTGACAGAAGTTTACCCGATGATTTCAAGCAAGAGTTTTGTTGTGTTCTCTTGTGTCATCTCGATCGGGTTTCCGCCGGTGCTTGGGTCTGTCAACGCGCCCGCAACGATCCGCTCAACGTCAGGGGTGTCGATCCCTAACGCGGTCAGGGTCTTGGGGATACAAATAGACACATTCAACTCATCGACATAGGCGCAGAACCCGCCGAATCCACCAGAAATGTCCAAATACTTGGCGGCCTGTTCAATAACGCCTTCAATCGCGGGCCTATTAAACTGCAATACTGCGGGCATGCAAACCGCGTTCGTCGTGCCGTGGTGCGTGTGATACATCGCGCCAATCGGGTGTGACAACGCATGGATTGCCCCCAAGCCTTTCTGGAATGCTGTTGCACCCATGAGTGCGGCTGACATCATATGCGCGCGTGCTTCGATATCGGTGCCGTCAGCATACGCACGGGGAAGGTACTCTTTGACCAAACGCATGCCTTCAAGCGCCATACCCTGTGACATCGGGTGATAATGCGGTGAACAGAATGCTTCGACGCAGTGCGCAAAGGCATCAAGGCCCGTGCCTGAGGTGATGAAGTTTGGCATACCCACGGTGAGTTCGGGGTCGCAGATCACAACCGCTGGCAGGAATTTCGGGTGGAAGATGATCTTTTTCTCTTCCGTAACCGAGTTGGTGATGACCGATGCACGGCCCACTTCGGACCCTGTGCCCGCAGTTGTCGGTACAGCAACAATCGGGGCAATTGCATCTGCGTCTGCACGGGTCCACCAATCGCCGATGTCTTCAAAATCCCAAAGCGGGCGCGTTTGACCTGCCAAAAATGCAACCAACTTGCCAAGGTCGAGGCCGGAGCCGCCGCCAAAGGCCACAACGCCGTCATGCCCGCCATCGTTAAAGGCTTTTACACCTGCAGCCGCGTTCTTTTCGTTCGGGTTCGGGTCAACATCTGCGAATATCGCACGGCCAAGACCCGCAGCCTCTAGCAGATCAAGCGTCTTGGTTGTGATGTCCATGCTGGCCAAGCCACGGTCCGTCACAAGCAACGGCCTTTTGATTCCAGCACTCGCGCATGCCTCTGCAATTTCAGAAATACGACCAGCGCCAAAACGGATTGAGGTCGGGTAGGACCAGTTTGCTGTGATGCTCATGGGGCTAAGCTTTCTTCATGTGGTAAGATTTAGGACGTGTCAGATTGTGATAACCGATAACAGACAGACCGCCACCGCGACCGGTGTCTTTGCACCCAGTCCAGCACAGGCCTGGATCAAGGTAATCGGCACGGTTCATAAACACGGTGCCCGTTTCGATTTGATCAGCGATGGCTTCGGCGCGAGCGCTGTCTTGGGTCCACAGTGATGCGGTCAGACCGAAATCACTGTCGTTCATCAAAGCGATAGCTTCGGCGTCAGATTTGACCGACATAATGCCAACAACGGGACCAAAGCTCTCCTCGCGCATGACACGCATGTCGTGGGTCACGTTTGTCAGAATCTGCGGCATGAGGTAGGCACCGCTGTCTTGAGGAAAATTGGCCGGATCGATGTGGGCCTTGGCACCATCTGCAATCGCTTCGGCTGTTTGTGCCCGCACTTCATCAGCGAAACGGACATGCGCCATTGGGCCAATCGTGGTTTCTGCGTCCAACGGGTTGCCAAGCTTGTAACCGTTCACAATCGCCACAGCTTTCTCCACAAAGGCGTCGAACAGGCTTTCATGGACATAAATCCGTTCGATCCCACAGCAGCATTGGCCAGAGTTGAACATGGCACCATCAATCAACGTATCAACCGCCGCGTCCAAGTTGGCGTCTTCCATAACATAGCCGGGGTCTTTACCGCCAAGCTCAAGGCCGATGCCGGTGAATGTGCCAGAGGCCGCAGCCTCCATCGCTTTGCCACCGCTGACAGAGCCGGTGAAATTCACAAAACCAAAGGCGCGATCAGCGATCAGGCTGGATGTTGTCGCGTGGTCAAGAAACACGTTTTGGAACACATCTTCGGGGATGCCAACGGAATGAAAAGCCGCCGCCATACGTTCGCCAACAAGGGGCGTTTGCGAGGCGTGTTTCAGCATCACCGCGTTGCCCGCGATCAATGCGGGGGCCACGGTGTTGACGGCTGTCATATAGGGATAATTCCAGGGTGCGACGACCAAGACCAACCCGTGTGGCACATGTTTGATCACGCGGCGAAAGGCGTCGCTGTCTTCAACGACAATCGGGGCCAATGCCTCGACGGCGATGTCAGCCATGTAGCTGGCGCGTTCGTTGAAACCGCCAAATTCGCCGCCATACCGGACGGGGCGGCCCATTTGCCATGCGATCTCTGTCACGATGTCGTCGTTCATGGCGCCCACGGCTGCAACACCGGCTTGCACCAGTGCGATCCGTTCAGCCAAGGGGCGCGCGGCCCATTCGGATTGCGCAGACTTGGCGCGCGCGACGGCGGCGTCCGCATGAGCCCGTGATAGGGTTTCGCGTGTCGCATAAACGGACCCGTCAACGGGAGAGATACACTGGATCATTTCGAGGGGGCTTTCATCGGGCTGCCAAAAAAGATCAGCAGGCTTTCGTAAATAACATGCATTTCACGCATGCCATATGGGCGGTCAAACGGTGCGTAATCTTGACCATCGGCCTCTAGTGCGGAACCGTGTTCTGCATAAAAAGCATCAACATCATCAAGATCAACGTAGATAGATTGCTGGCGACGCGGGTCGTTCAAATCCATGTCGTCGGACTTGAGCACCAACCGAACAGACAGCACGCCACGGCTCAGATGAACCATGGTGTCGCCAACTGGTGCCGCGTTAAACCCGACACGGCTACTGAACCAATCGGCGGCGTGGGCGAGATCACTGACCGGAATAATAGGGGTGACTTTTTGGATGGTCATGCGCGTTCAAAACCGCGTGCGATTTCCCAATCCGTCACCACACGGTCAAATTCTTCTTGTTCCCATTCTGCGGCGCGGGTGTAGTGATCGACAACGTCGTCGCCAAAGGCTTCGCGCAGCATGTCTGATCCTTGCAATGCATCTTTTGCGTCGCGCAAATTCCGTGGAATATGCTCTGACGTTTTGTCCTCATAGGCATCGCCGGCAAAAACAGGCGGCAGGGCCAATTTCTCTTCGATGCCTTTGATACCAGCCGCCAGCATTGCGGCCTGCGCAAGATACGGGTTCATGTCAGATCCCGGTATCCGGCATTCAACGCGAATCGCTTTGCTGCCTTCGCCGCACAAACGGTAGGCGGCAGTGCGGTTGTCGACGGCCCAAATGATGCGCGTGGGCGCAAAGCTACCTTTTGCAAATCGCTTGTAGCTGTTGACGTAGGGGGCCATGAAATATGTGTATTCGGCGGCATATTTGATCAGCCCCGCCATGTAGTGATCCATCAGTTCGGACTTTCCATGGGGACGATCGGCATCAAAAAACGCAGGCTTGCCGTCTTTCCAAAGCGACTGATGCACATGGCTGGATGACCCGACGCGGTCTTTGTCCCACTTGGGCAAAAACGTCGCGGCATGGCCTTGCTGCCAGGCAATCTCTTTTACGGCGTGCTTTGAAATTGAATGATGATCCGCACAGGCCAAGGCCTCGGCGTATTTGATATTCAGCTCTTCTTGTCCGGCCTCGGCCTCACCTTTTGAGCCCTCAACGGGAATACCCATTGCGTAAAGATGGTTGCGCAGCGGGCGCATCACATGCTCTTCTTTGGTGGTTTGAAGGATGTGATAGTCTTCGTTGTAGGCGCTGATTGGAGCCAAATCACGAAACCCGCTTTTTGAAATTTCGCCAAAGCTCTTTTCAAACAGGAAAAATTCTAATTCAGTCGCCATTGTGGCGGTGAAACCCATCTCGGCAAGGCGCGCGATCTGTTTGCGCAGCATGGCCCGCGGCGAATGGGTGATTGGATTGCCGTGATGATCCATAATATCGCAAAGCACCATCGCAGTGCCCTCAAGCCAAGGGACGGGGCGCAATGTGCTGAGATCAGGCGTCATGGTGTAATCGCCATATCCCTGTTCCCAACTGGTCGAGGCATAGCCATCAGGCGTGGCCATCTCTAAATCAGTGGCAAGCAGATATGTGCAACAATGTGTTTCTTTATGGCCGCTTTCGACAAAAGCCTGTGCATGGAACCGTTTGCCCATCAAACGGCCCTGCATATCGACCAAACACGCAAGGACTGTATCAATTGATCCATCCGCAACGCGGGATTTCAGGTCGTCAAAGGTCAAAGTCTTGGGCATTATCTGTCCGCCTTCTTAGGGAGAGAGTGGAGGCAACCAAAAGCTGCCTCCAAAGGATATTAGCCGTAACGGTAGGGGCGACCAGCCTTAACCATGTCAGCATTGTACTTCTTGAAGATATCAACAACACGGCGCTTAACGTCGGATTCAGCTGCGATTTCGTCCCAGAATTCAAGCGCTGCAGATTCAACAGTTGCCCATTCTTCGTCCGGGATAGTGGTCAGTTCCATCTTCGTACCATTGACGCGAAGATCGGCTTCACCGCCCCAGTACCACCACTGACGATAGTAGTGTGATTGGTCACAGCATACGCGGAACAGCGTTTGCAGATCTTCTGGCAACTCATTCCAACGATCCATGTTGGCAAAGAACGAACCAGCCCAAGCGCCAGAGATGTTGTTGGTGAGGAAGTAATTGGTCACGTCAGCCCAACCCACAGTGTAGTCTTCTGTGATGCCAGACCATGCGACGCCGTCAAGTTCACCTGTTTGAAGCGCAACTTCGATGTCTTCCCAGGGCAGTGTTACAGGAACAACGCCAAACTGTGTCAGGAAGCGACCAGCGGTTGGGAAGGTGAAGATCTTCTTCCCTTTCAGGTCTTCAAGGCTGCGGATAGGGTCTTTGGTTGCAAAGTGGCAAGGATCCCAAGCACCAGCAGAGATGTGCTTGACGCCAACTTTGGAGTATTCTTCGTCCCAGATTTCGTTCAGGCCGTATTTGTTGAACAACACGGGTACATCCAGCGAGTAGCGCGACCCGAATGGGAAGTAGCCGCCAAAGACGGTGACGTCTGTTGGGGATGCCATTGAATCGTCATCAGACTGAACCGCGTCGATTGTGCCGCGCTGCATCGCTTGGAACAATTCGCCCGTCGGGACCAGTTGGTCGGCAAAGAACAGTTCGATTTGCATGCGGTCGCCCGCAATTTTGTTGAACATTTCAATCGCCGGCACAATCACTTCTGCGGCCAGTGCGGAACCCGCATAAGTCTGCATCCGCCATTTGATTGTGCTTTGCGCCAATGCAGGGGTTGCGAGTGCAGCCGCTGCCGGGGCAATTGCTGCCCCTTGGATAAACTTACGTCTTGAAGTCATGTTTTTTCTCCTTGGTTGGATTAGATTCGACCGCCTTTTTTGGCAGTTCTTTTAGGGTTTGTTGTAAACGTAATCAGGAAGCCAAGTTGCGATCCCAGGGAAGGCCATGACCAAGATGAGAGCAAAGACCATGATGAGCACAAAAGGCGTGATGGACGAATAGATGTCACGTAGCGAAATTTCAGGTGGGGCCATGGCCCGCATCAAGAACAGATTGTAGCCAAAGGGGGGCGTCATGTAGGCGATCTGCGTCGTGATGGTGTAAAGGATCCCATACCAGATCAGATCGAACCCCAATTCCCCCACAAGCGGCACATAAAGTGGCGCGACGATCACAAGCATCGCGGTGTCATCGAGGAACGTTCCCATCAAGATGAAGCTAAGCTGCATCAAGATAAGGATAGTCCAAGGGCTCAGGTTCAACCGGTCTGTGAACAGGCTCTCAATCGCCTTTACAGCGCCCAGCCCGTCAAACACCGCACCAAAAGCAAGGGCCGCGAGAATGATCCACATGAACATACATGTGATGCCAAGCGTATTGCGTACAGAATTTTCGAACACTTCACGGGTCATCCGTCCCTTAAGGACAGCGGCGGCAAATGCAGCAATTGCACCAATAGCGGAGCTTTCGACAAGCGATGTCCAACCGTTCACGAAGGGCACCATCATCACTGCAAAGATGCCAACCGGAAGCAACCCGGCCCGCAACAGGCGCAGCTTTTCTGCGCGCGGAATGTCACGCTCTTCAAACGGCAGTACGGGGCCAAGGGTCGGGTTAATACGGCAGCGCACAATGATATAGATGATGAACAGGCTGGCCATCATCAGGCCCGGAATGACCCCGGCAAGCCACAGCTGCCCAACAGGTTGGCGTGCGATCATCGCGTATAAGACAAGCACAACAGACGGTGGCACAAGGATGCCCAAACTGGACCCTGCTTGGATCACGCCCGTGACCATGCGTTTGTCATAGCCGCGTTTTAAAAGTTCAGGCAGCGCAATGGTGGAGCCGATGGCCATGCCCGCCACACTCAGCCCGTTCATGGCCGAAATCAGGACCATCAATCCAATTGTGCCAATGGCGAGGCCACCCCGTAGGCCGCCCATCCAAACGTGGAACATCTTATACAGATCGTCCGCGATCTTACTCTCAGAGAGCACGTAGCCCATGAAGATAAACATAGGCAGCGTCAGAAGCGGATACCACTTCATCAGCTTCATAGCTGCCGAAAATCCGATGTCAAAGCCGCCTTTGTCACCCCAAAGCAGCAATGCCGCGATCACCGCAATGAACCCGATGGCCCCGAACACACGTTGTCCGGTCAGCAGCATCAGCATCATAGATGAAAACATCAGTGTAGCGATCAATTCATACGACATCAGACAGTTTCACCTTTGAGACGTAACACGTCTTTGAGCAGCTCGGATATGCATTGCAGGAGCATCAGGAACATTCCTAAAATCATGATTGCTTTGATAGGCCACATGTAGGGGCGCCAAGCGGTGGATGATCTTTCCAATCGACCAACTTCCTCGGCTCCTGTGACAAGGCCACCTAAGTATGAAAACGGTTCGGTTCCCCAGTACCCCAGCGAATAGGCGGTTGAGCTGACAGCACCGTAAAGCAGGACGCAGAGGTAGAAGATCAAGAACAGCACGGTGAACAAATCAAACCACGCCTTCTTGCGCATGCTCCACTCGCCGTACAGTAAATCCATCCGCACGTTGGACCCAAGTTGTATCGAGTAGGGTCCACCGAGAATGTAATAGGCGACCATGATAAATTGCGCCATTTCAAGGGTCCACAGCGACGGCAAAAAGAAGGTTTTGCTGATCGACGACCACAGCAAAATGCCCATGAGAACAAAAATGCCGTACATTGCGACACGACCAATGCGGTAATTCACGGCATCGACGGTGCTTATAAATCCGCGCATCAGACCTGACATATGACGGCCCCTTCGACACTTAGGCGGCCAAGTGCGTCCTCCAACCAATTGGCAATGCAATCGGCCATATCGTCTTGCTGTTGGGTGTCTTGAATGAGGTCATTGCGTACTTCTAACATCACGTTCAAATACCCGTTCGCAAGTGCGTGTTCTTTTAGCGTATGCGTGACGCCATGCTCTGGCCCGTAAGGATCATTCCGTAAGACCAAAGCACGGGTGAATTGGGAGGCTGTCTCAAGCATAACATCGGCAAGCCGCGCGTCAGTGTCATGCAAAACGCCAATTTCGACGGATCTTTTCTTGCCGTGATAGGTTGGGGTGAAGCTGTGTATCGTCACGATAACCGGCGTTGATGTTGCAGCAATCGCCTCAGCAAGGGCCGTGCGAAACGGCTCATAGAATTCATCAACACGGTCCTGCCGTTGTGCCGCGGTTAGACCTATGTTCCCGGGAACTTTGATCGCTTCGCTTTGGTGCGGCATGGCATCCGGTGCCGAGGGAGGGCGATTGCAATCGTAGACAAGGCGGGACACGCGGGAAGCAACAAGTTTTGCGTTCAAACGGTCCGACAAACCTTTGGCGACGGCAAGTGCGCCGGGGTCCCATACGGCATGACTTTGCAAAGAATCCACGCTCACCCCCAGATCGTTCAGAGCAGGGGGGATAAAACAACTCGCATGCTCACAGACCACGACTACGGGTGATCGGCACTCAGCGTTGAGAACCGTAACAACATCGTTTTTGTGGGTATGTTCGAGATGATTCATCTTGGCTCCTTGATCTTATGCTGCTTGCTCGACAGGATGGTTGTCAATGAAATTGTTAAAAAATATAACAAGACGAACTGACTTGGTATAAAAGTGAACAAATAGGGGGCATGCATGGTGGGCACGACACAGACAATATCGGATCGCATTCAAGAAAAACTGGACGACCTCACACGTGCAGAGCGTCAACTGGCGTTGTCCATCCTTGAAAACTATCCCGCCTCGGGCCTTGGGCCACTCACAGCGCTGGCCAAAGATGCGAATGTTTCTGTGCCAACTGTCGCGCGGATGGTGCAAAAACTGGGGTACAAGGGCTATCCGGATTTTCAGGCTGAGCTGCGCGAAGAGCTGCGCGCCAAGGTCAAGAATCCGATCGCCAAACACGACACTTGGGCAGAAGCGGCACCATCAGAACATCTGCTGAACCGATTTACTGATGCGGTCATTGATAACATTCGTCTGACCCTTGGCCAGATTGATCCAAAAGCCTTTGACGAAGCTTGCGATCTTGTCGCAACCCAAAAGCGTCATCTGTACATTGTCGGTGGACGGATCACGCATACTTTGGCCGAGTATTTCTTCATGCACATGCAGGTCATCCGCGCGGACGTGACCCATGTACAGTCCACCTCAAACACATGGCCCCACTATCTGTTGAACGCCAAAGAGGGGGACGTCTTTGTTATTTTTGATGTCCGTAGATATGAAAACAACACGCTGAAACTGGCTGAAATGGCGCGCGCCAGAGGTGCGAAGATTATACTGTTCACAGACCAATGGCGATCACCGGTTCATCAGTTGGCCGATATCAGCCTGAGTTGTCGTATCATTGTCCCCTCAGCGTGGGACTCTGCTGCTACGACAATGCTCTTGATTGAAACGATGATTTCATCTGTTCAAAGTTTGAACTGGGACGAAACCAAAGAGCGGATGGAAACCCTTGAAGATATGTTCGATCAGACGAAACTATTCAGAAAATTCATCTGATTTTTGTCAACGGCGGCGTAAAAACCTTCCATTGGGGCGGAGCAAAAGTAGGCCATTTAGGTGCGCGCGCCTTTGATCGTGTGGCCCTCATATAGCAAGCACGTTCCAAGGCGCATTGGCCGCCAGGCCAATTCTTTTGGGATTACTGTTTGCTGGATTTCATGCGTGAACGACTTTGATTGAGGCGGTAGCTTTCGCCGTTCATCTCGAGGATGTTCACGTGGTGAGTGAGCCTGTCCAGCAGTGCGCCGGTCAAGCGTTCAGAGCCGAAGGTTTCCGTCCATTCTTCGAACAGTAGATTGCTAGTGATGAGCGTTGAGCCGCATTCGTAACGCTGCGAGATTAGCTCGAACAGCAGTTCAGAGCCAGTTTTACTGAGTGGGACAAATCCCAGTTCATCAATGATCAGCAGTTTTACCTTGGCCAATTGCCGCTGCAATCTCAGCAAACGCTTCTCATCTCGGGCCTCCATCAGTTCATGCACCAGAGAGGCCGCGGTGACGAAGCTGACGGGCATGCCCTTTTGACACGCCATTAATCCAAGACCGAGTGCGACATGGGTTTTGCCTGTGCCGGATGGGCCAAGTGCAATGACATTCTCACGCCGTTCGATTATTACCAACAGGCGATGCTTGCATCGCCGAGTGGCCAATCACACCGCGCCAGTTCGAGCACCATCATTTTGTTCAGAGACGGGATTGCCTTGACGTCAAAGCTATCGAGGCTTTTGACCGCTGGGAACTTCGCAGACTTGATCCTTCGCTCAACCATGCGACGTTCGCGGTCGATCAGTTCCAGCTCGGTCAGTCGCGCCAAATAGCGGACATGGTCCACGCCTTCCGCAGCACAGATGCGGGCCTGCTTGTCATGTTCGCGCAGGAAGGTCGGTAATCTGAGCGTTTTGAGGTGATGGGCAAGCAGCAGTTCGGGTGCATTTGTCATGTGGCACCTCCGCCCAGCAGGCTCATGTAAGTTGCAGCAGAAGTTGTGGCGATGTTGGTTCTGGGCAGGAACGGATAAAGATCCAGATCCAGCCTGGGCGCGCGTCTTTCCACCCGACATAATACCAGATGCTTGACCGCATCAAAGCTAATCGCTCCCATTTGCAGGGCGTCCCTAACTGCGTCGTGCAGCACATTCTGTTCAAAGCGTTCCAATAGGCGCAAAATTTGCACATACTCGCGCTTTCCAGTCTTGCCCTGCCGCGCTTCTAACAGCCGTTGCAGCGTTGCGAACGCATCAGGCAGATCCCAATCCTGCAACGGCGCTGCCTGATCGAAGGCCATGATCTTGCGCTCTATCAGCCTGAGATAATGCACGGGATTAAAGGTAATGTCGTCTTTCTCATAAGACCGGATATGCTCCGCGATCACCTCAGCGGCGCAACCAATGACCACCCGCTCCACAAAGCCTTTGATCCAGACCTCACGATGACCAAAGGCTGTCGGCACCGAGTAATCATTGCCGCCCCTCTCGGGATCATGCTTCGCATAACCCTGTCGGGCAGTGGATATCGCACCACAGATGTGGATGTAACTTGTCCGCTACGTAGATCGCAGGCTTCAAACGGTGCTGCGGGCAAGGTCTGCATCGCGCTAAGATCAGCCCGCATCCGTTCTCCAATGCTGATTTTATGCCCGCGCAGAACGTCAACTTGTCGTTTGCAACACTGTTCTTCGAGGTAATCGTTGAACGCCGCCCAACTCGCGAAGCGTGGCATTGGTACCATGAAGTTACGGCGTGAATAACCGACCAATCCTTCAACTTTGCCTTTGTCGTTGCCCTTACCTGGGCGGCCGTATCGATCTCGGATTACATAGTGGGACAGCATCGCGCTGAACCGTTGAGTGCGATTGCGTGTGCCGTCAGGCATGATCTTGGCAACCAAACATCGATCATTATCATACAAAACTGACTGCGGTACTGCGCCAAAGAAGGCGAATGCATGAACGTGGCCATCCGTTGCCCGGCAGGCGATTTGGCAAAGCCAAATCTGCCGAGAGGGGGCCAAGCCTCGGTGTTTGCGGCGGGATACGCTCGGACATAACACCCATCGCTATGCGGCAGATCCAACGCGAAGAAATAGGCCTTTTGCTCTACGCCACCAATGACGACCAGAGCTTCGCCAAAATCCGCCTGTGCCATCTCGGCAGCATGCTTCGCATGCGCCTGTCTGGTATCACATGTCCCGGTGGATGGCTCAAAGGCACAAACATCTCACGTGAGCCACGCTTCTTGCTGCGCACATAATCTTTGACGATGGTGTAGCCGCCGTCGAACCCGCATTCATCCGTTGCACGGCAGTCGAAACGAAGTTTCGATGAGAGGGGCGGAGCCGTTCAAAAATACGCTTGGCTGTGTGGCGTTGTTTGCGAGGGCGACCTTTGTCTTCAGACAGCCAATGTTCAATCTGATCCGTATACTCATCTAACTTTGGGCGCTTGATTGCCGCTGTCCGCCGATATCCAGGCGGCTCAGAATACGTTAACATCTTCGAAACGCTATCTCGACTAATTCCAAAGTCCCGAGCAATCTGTCGCCCACTCAACCCATCCTGAAAATGGGCCTGCCGCACTTTTAAATACAATTCCACAGTGAAAATCCCCAAGCCCTCCCATCAAACGAAAGGGCTAAAGTGGCCGACTTTTAAGCCGCCCGCGACAACACAATGTCGCCGCTACTGTGGCCGAGTATTGCTCCGCCGATTACAGATTTTGGGAGAACGGCATCGAAATATGCCACTTGCACGCGCTATACTGATAAAAGAGTGCCTCTTGAATACTCGCGCAATTTTATTGAACCGCCCCGGTTTTACCGGAGACTGTTTAGTTCCTCTTATGCGACTTTATCGAATGTGTTCATGTTTGCATAATAGCCGGGTAATCCCGGTCGTGGGTCATTTTGAAATATCTTTTTCTTATACGGCCCACGCTTCTTTGGTGCCGCATCTTCTGCCTTTTTGGAGAAAGCGTTGGTCAGGCGAGTGAAGCGGCGCAAATGGTCCAGAATATATCAGTGGCACGCTCATGACATGGGCTGGGAAACGCAACATCCAGCCGGGCAAGCCATAACCAAACGGCCACATCGGACGTTACAACCGCACCGTTCGCCAAGAAGGTCTGCGACGTTCTGATAAGAAACGGGTACCGAAGATACATTCGTACGGCAGACAAAATGATCAATGCCAAATAGCGATGATGTTTGAATGGCTGTTGATCCACGCAAACTTGAGGCCGCGGTGCGTGCGTTTATGGATCAGCTGTCAGAGTGATCCAGAAAACGGGTGATGTGATGCGCGATCAGGGCGGGGTCCTCTTCATGTGCCAAGTGCCCTAAGTCAGGCAGGCTCAGATGAGAGGCATTCAGAAGGCGCTTTGCGGCGGTCTGCGACACGCGTTCCGGAACGGTCGCGTCGTTCTGTGCTGTTATGAGCAAGCAACAGTTTGAAACGTCTGGCAAGTCACTCAGGAGCCCATCCAGGGACCACTGCGCCATCATCAATAGGGCCCCGTCAACGTGGTCTTTGTCAGCTACAAGCGAGATGTAGCGGGAAAGTTCCGCAGCCTCTAATTTAGAGCCTGTACTGCCTATTAGGGACTGAACACGCGCTGAGTTGCCTGCAATTCCGGAAAACACACGCGCTGTAAACGGAAGCGTTGCCAATGCTTTGGCAAGGACCGGAAACAAGGCCCCTGCAATGCCATCAAAACTGTCCAAAGCCGCGTTGAGCCCGATGACTTTTGGCGTTTGTCCCCGTGGGGACGCAAGGGTTTGGGCCAGTCGCAAGGCAACTGCACATCCAGCGGAATGCCCGACGATTGCGTCAGGCTTCCACCCCTCTTGCACACATAGGTTTGCGATGTCTTCGCTGACGTGATCAAGGCCCGAACGGTGCCGTGCACCCAATTGGGTGTACCCATGTCCGGGCAAATCGCACGCGATCACGCTGTGGGTTTTGGCCAAAATCTGCATCAGGCCTGCAAAGCTATGCGTGCTGCCACCAACCCCATGAAGCAAAAGGATCAGCGGTCCCTGCCCCATCTGTTGAATGTGCCACCGATGTGGCGCGCTGTAGATCCGTTGGGATTGTTCCGCGTGCGGCCAATCAGGAGCAACAGGCCACCGCATCTCTCAACGCGCATCCAAGGATGCGCTGACCGCGGCAGACAGTTTGTGGGCGTCCGCGCGCGGCAGCGCGATGTAGTCGCCCTGCAAGGTCTTTGCCAGATCTTTGAGCCCGGCTTGGGGTCTATTGGACATATCAATGACCAGGGACGGCACGTTTGTGGCGGTCAAGGCTGTGGCGCATCGGGTCGCGTCTGTACGCGCCTGTGCGCGGTTTGGCGTGCCATCAAGGGCGACATTCGCACGCCCGTCGGTGATCAGGATCACGCTTGGCGTTAACCCTTTACTGCGCCCTGCATCGACCATCGCGCGGGCTTCCAACAGACCGCTGGCCAACGGGGTTCCGCCGCCACCCGGCAATGCGGCAAGCCGTTTCTTCGTCTGCACAAGGGACTTGTTAGGCGGTAAAAGAACTTCGGCCTCTGTACCCCGAAACGCAATGAGGGACACGTGGTCGCGTGTTGCGTAGGCTTGGGCCAGCAGCAATTCGATCGCCCCTTTCGCTTCTCCCAAACGTGAAACGGCGGCCGACCCCGAAGCGTCGACCACAAAGATCAACAAACGGTCAGAGCGTTCCTGAAACCGTTTGATCCGGATGTCGGAGCTGCGAATATGAAGGCCGCTGACGTCTGGCCGCTGTTCGCGTCTGATCGGTTGCCAGGGTGCGGCGGCCCGCAAGGTGGCCACAAGGTCGATGCGGTTCGCGCCATCAAGGCGTCCCGGCTGAGAGGGCAGGGGGCGTCCGCGCCGGTTGCTTTTGCGCTTTTGACCAGCCCCTGCGCCCTGTGCGTTTCTCGATGTCCCCGCGGGGACAAGGCTGCCCAGAATGTCGGGGGGCAGGGCGGCTTTGACGGCAGCGATCAGCATATCACCGTCGGGCAATTCCTGCTGCGTGTCTGTGTCATTGTCCTCGCCATCCTGCTCGGCTTCGGGCGGGGGAGGGGTGTCTGGCGTGTCGTCGTGCTCGTCTTGGGGCAGTTGCGTGGCGCGCGGGGCCAGCACCAAAGCGGCGGCGGCTTCGACGTCTTCAAATGCGGCAACGCTGCGTCCGAAAAGGGCGGCGTGCGCTTTGGCTGCGCGGCTGGCCAGCAAAGGCGCGCGCAAGCTGTCGATCCCGAGTTGGACAGCGAGTTGCGTTAGATCCTCCAGCGCGTCCTCGCCGAGGGAAACACCAGCGGGATCAAGCGCGGGTGTCCCCGCAGGGACAAGCGGTGTCGGGGCCGTTGGGCGCCCTTGGGGGGAAATGTGAAACGCAAGCCGGTCCGCAAGCGCAGGGGGGCACCCTTCGTCGGGGTCGGCACCTTCATCCAGCGCGATCAGGCAGTGTTTGTCTGTGGTGTCGAGTTCCAGCGACAGTTTCGCAGCAAGGGCGATCGGGCAGCGTTCCGCCATGGTCAGAAGAATTGCTGTGGAATTGTAAAAAAATCCCTTTAAAACAATAATTTGAGATGTTGACAACGTGGCGCTCAAATCGATGCTGCCATACAGTTGCTCGTCCGAGATGTTGGGTGGCATTTTTTTGAGGGGTAGGGGAATCGCCTGAAGCTCGGTCAGCACCGCGTCCCGCATCGGGGAGGCGCGCATGCGCACAACGGCTCCGCCCAAGCCCACAGGATCCAGCGCGAGCAGCGCAATAGAAAGCCGCGCGCGGTGCCAGCTTTCTGCCTCTTGGGTCATGCCAGAACGCTGTCGACAGTGCGGGCGACACGGGTGCCGGAGCCTGCGTCGTCCAGCGGGTCACGGCGCAAGCGGTGTGACAGTGCAATGGGTGCAACGTCGCGCAAATGTTGGCGGGTGATGGCCGGATCGCCCCGGTAGGCGGCCAAGGCGCGGGCGCTGCGCAACAAGGTTAATTCTCCGCGCAGCCCATCAGAGCCAAGCGCGATGCACAGTGCTGCACAATCGGTGAGGACTGCGTCGTCTTGGGTCACTTTGCCCAAACGCGCTTTGGCGACGGTGATGGCATCGCGAATTCTGGCTTCTTCGGCGGCGTAGGCGGCGAGAAAGGCGGCCGGATCTGTGTCAAAGGCGTCGCGCCGTTTTATGACTTCGACGCGTTCGCCGATGTCTTGGGGTGAGCGAACTTCGACCGACAGTCCGAACCGGTCCAGCAATTGAGGGCGCAGTTCGCCTTCTTCGGGGTTGCCCGAACCGACCAGAACAAAGCGCGCAGGGTGGCGGATGGATAGACCTTCGCGTTCGACCACGTTTTCACCGGATTGGGCGACATCAAGCAGCAAATCAACGATGTGATCTTCGAGCAGATTGACCTCGTCGATGTATAAATAGCCACGGTTTGCACGTGCCAATAACCCGGGCTCAAACGCTTTTTCGCCCCGTGTGAGAGCCCGTTCAATGTCTAGTGCGCCGACCACGCGGTCCTCTGTCGCCCCCAGTGGCAGGTCGATGACAGGGGTTGGACGTTCGTGCGTTTCGCTTTGTGTGTTTTCGGACCAATCGGGGCAGGCGTCGACCGTTTCAGAGTTGACGGGGCACCCTTTGACTGCGGTGATGGGCGGCAGCAAAGCGGCCAGCGCGCGCACGGCTGTAGATTTGCCTGTGCCACGGTCACCAAACACCAAAACGCCCCCAATGGCAGGATCGACAGCCGTCAGGATCATCGCTTGTTTCATATCGGTTTGGCCAACGATGGCAGAAAAGGGAAACGCAGTTTTCATGTGGTGCCTTCAATGTGTCGTAAAGGGCTTTGACCGCCCCAGGTGCCGCATTCTCCGACGATGGAAAAGCGGGCGTAGAGTTCTTCGCGAAACCATGCCCCGTCGCGCACGGCCTTGATGGCGCGGGCGTGAGGGCCGTCTTTGCGGGCAAATTCGGCCATACTGTGCGCGTCTGGCCAGATGGAGAATGTGACTTGGTTCAAAAGGGGCGCTTCGCCGATACCGATTTTGAACATGACGTTGGGATCATTGCCAATGATGTCGTCAATGTCGGGCACGCGACCCCAGAACCTGTTGAGAATCGAAGGCTTTATAGACGCGCGGGTTAACGCCGCAATAGGGCCTGATGTGTCAGTGTTAGAGACAGTAAAGGGTTCTGTCCCCGACCAATTGCCGCGCGCGGAGGATGCGCTGAGGAAAACAGACCAGCTTTCGCTGGCGTGTGCCAGATACTTGCCAAAAACTGCGCTGGATTGGGTTTGTTTTCGGGCGGTTTCCAAATCGGGCCATGTGGCCAGAATTGCAAAAACCCGCGGGTTAGGGACGGGTCTGAAGCCAGCACCGGACCCTGACCCGCAGAGTTTCCAGAATTCTATCCCCGGAACACGCGGCAACGCAAAACGGGCCGCGCCCATCATGGACAGCGCCCAAAGACGGTCTTGCCACCGGTCAAAGCGGAAAAAGGAAATACTGGTTGTTTGAGTCATCATTTGCACTGTCGTTTGGCGTTGGAACGCTTGCAGTTAAATTACGGCTCAGGAAAGAATTGTCAACTAAACTAGACACGTGTAATGTTTGATAATGATGACACGTGTAGATCCACTCGAATCCTTTCTGCCCGACTTAACCGGTCCAGCCAAACCTCATGCCGTTGTTGTGGGGGCGGGCCTTGGCGGGCTGGCGGCTGCGATGCGCCTTGGTGCCAAAGGGTACCGCGTGACCGTGATTGACCGGCTGGATGTGCCGGGCGGGCGTGGCAGTGCGATCTGGCAGGACGGTCACCGTTTCGATTTGGGGCCAACCATCGTCACTGTCCCGCAGCTTTACCGCGATTTGTGGGAGGCCTGCGGGTTGGATTTTGACAAGGATGTCACGCTCAAGCCCCTTGACCCGTTTTACGAGATTCGCTGGCCCGACGGCACCACGTTCACAGCCCAGCACGACACGGACGCATTGCGCGCCGAGGTCGCCAAGATTTCGCCGGAAGATGTCAAAGGTTTCGACAAGTTCCTCAAAGACAGCGAGGCCCGCTATAGTTTCGGCTTCGAGAACCTTGGCCGTCGCCCGATGAACAAGCTTTGGGACCTGGTCAAAGTTCTGCCCACTTTTGCGAAGTTGCGTGCGGACCGGTCGGTGTATGCCCATGCGGCCAAGCGGTTCAAAAACGAAAAACTGCGCATGGCGTTCAGTTTTCACCCCCTGTTTATTGGCGGGGATCCTTTGCATGTCACGTCTGTTTATATCCTCGTGAGCTTTCTGGAAAAAGAATACGGTGTGCACTACGCCATGGGCGGTATTGCAGGCATGGCCGCGCAGATGGCCAAGGTCATTAAAAGCCAGGGCGGCACGATGTTGATGCGCACTGGCGTTGATAAAATCACCATCAAGGATGGTGTGGCGACGGGTGTGAAGCTGACCTCTGGTTTGGAGGTTGCCGCGGATGTCGTTGTTTCTAACGCGGATGCGGGCCACACCTATGACACGCTGATGGCAGATGTTCCCAAAAAGCGGTGGTCCCCTGCAAAACTCAAGCGCACCCGCTATTCCATGAGCCTGTTTGTCTGGTACTTCGGCACCAAAGGCACGGCCAAGGATTGGTCGGATGTGGGCCACCACACCATTCTGAATGCGCCCCGCTACAAAGGGTTGCTCAAGGATATTTTTATCAAAGGCAAATTGGCTGACGACATGAGCCTGTATGTCCATCGCCCTTCGGTCACCGATCCGTCCGTGGCGCCCGAAGGGGACGATTCATTTTATGTTCTCAGCCCTGTGCCGCACTTGGGTCATGGGGGCGTCGACTGGAAAACCGAAGAACCCAAGTACAAAGCCAAGATGCTCAAGGTGCTGGAAGATCAGTTGCTGCCCGGTCTGGCGGACAAGATCAGCACCGAAGTTGTCTTTACACCCGAAACGTTTCGGGACCGTTATCTTAGCCCTTATGGCTCGGGGTTCTCGATAGAGCCGCGCATCCTGCAAAGTGCGTGGTTCCGTCCGCACAATGTCAGTGAAGAGGTCAAAGGCCTGTATCTGGTGGGCGCGGGCACGCACCCGGGCGCAGGCGTGCCCGGTGTGATTTCAACGGCGGAAGTTCTGGGCAAATTGGTCCCCGATGCGGAGCATGTGAAATGATTAATCCTGCAGATCTTGAACATTGCCGTGAGGCCATTCGCCAGGGGTCTTTGTCCTTTCATGCGGCGTCCCATTTGTTGCCCAAGCACGTGCGCGACCCTGCCTTGGCGCTGTATGCGTTCTGTCGTTTGGCGGATGATGAAGTGGACCTGAAGGAGGATAAGGTCGAATCGGTTTTGCGTTTGCGGGACCGTCTGGACCGCGTCTATGAAGGGCGCCCCGAAAACGCGGCGCCTGATCGTGCGTTTGCTGCGGTGGTCGAGGACTTCGAGATGCCGCGCGCCTTGCCGGATGCTTTGCTTGAGGGGTTGGCGTGGGATGCTCAAGGGCGGACATACCAGTCTCTAAGTGGTGTTATAGACTATTCCGCGCGGGTGGCTTCGGCGGTTGGCGTGATGATGTGCGTGTTGATGAATGTGCGCGACCGCGATGCGCTGGCCCGCGCCAGTGATCTGGGTGTTGCGATGCAGTTGACCAATATTGCACGCGATGTGGGCGAGGACGCGCTGGAAGGTCGATTGTATTTGCCAACGGACTGGCTGGAAGAGGCGGGCGTGGATCGCGATGCGTTCTTTGACAATCCCGAACCCACCAAAGCTGTGCGTGGTATGGTCAAGCGTTTGGTGATGGAGGCGAACCGCCTGTATTACCGCTCCGAGGCAGGGCTTGGCGCGTTGCCGGCTTCTGTGCGCCCGGGTATTTTTGCGGCCCGTTTTATCTATGCCGGCATCGCTGGGCGACTGGGGCGGATGGACTACGATTCCATCACCGCACGGGCCCGCACCACCAAAGCCCAAAAGCTGGGGTGGCTGGCCCAATCTGTCGGGCGCAGTGCCCTCACGGGCGTCATGCCGAAATCCGCGGTGCTTTATGCCAAACCCTTGCCAGAGGTGCAGTTTCTGGTCGATGCCGCAGGGGATCGGCGCACGCGGGATCGCAGTGACGGGCTGTTTGAAGCGCTCGCCGCCTTGGAGCAACATCGCCGTCCTGAACGCCAGCCCTTGCTAGAGGAGCCCTTTGGGCTTACGTGAGCCTGATGTTTTGGCTTTTATTTTGCATTTTCTTCGCCGCCTGTATGGGCGCTGGCGCGACGGGCGGGCTATTTTCCCCTGACGCGTGGTACCGAAATCTGAACAAGCCAAGCTGGACGCCCCCTGATTGGGTGTTTCCTGTCACGTGGATTGTTTTGTACGTGTGCATGGCTGTGGCTGGCGCGCGCGTGGCGATGATGGAGGGCAACGGCGTGGCGATGGCGTTTTGGTCGATGCAGATCGCTTTCAACGCGCTTTGGACGCCTGTGTTTTTCGGTCTCAAGAAAATCCGCACAGCGATGGGGATCATCGTGGTGTTGTGGGCTGCCGTGTTCTGCACCATGGTCGCGCTTTGGACGGTTGATACGATCGCGGGCCTTTTGTTTGTGCCCTATCTGATCTGGGTCACAATCGCCTCTGCCCTCAACGCGTCCGTGTGGCGATTGAACCCCGAAGACTCCCGGGCCTAGTCAAAGGTCCAGTTGCGCCGCCGCGGCACGCGCACGGCCAACATCGGTTTGAGCAGCGGATTGCGAAAGCGCGTCAAATCCAGCGCTTCGTGCACTCCGACAGTGTCCATCCCGTTCAGTCGGGTTTTCACCGCAGAGCGTGAATAGAATGGCGCGTCCAACATGTTTTGATGCTGGGTTGGCACGTATCCCGCGTCAGCCCGCGTTTCCCGCTTAACCGCCCATAGGCTGCGTTTCATCGTGGCTTTGGGGGGCAGGGGGATTTCCCGCGCGCTGCCGTCGGCGCCAAATTCAAAGCCCGCCGCAAGTTCCGAGCCGTCAAGGCGCGTGGCATCATAGAAACAGGTGGCGCCGTCGGCTGTGGGATAGCGGCCCCATGTCCAATAGCTGAAGTCTTCCTCAAGGGCGCGGGTGCCAAAGTTGGCGTCGAAATACCCTTCGCCCGACCATTGCCACCCTGTGCGGTCGATATCGACTTCGATGCGGGATTTTGGCCCGAAAGGTCGCCATATGTGCGCCCCGTCTGGTGTCAAAGGCAGTTCGACCCCCGTGATCGCCGAAGGAGTCACACGGATTTGCCCTTTTATTCGCGAGATCAAGGGAGGGGATGATATTTCATCAATGTCGATCACCAACGTGCCGTTGTCCCACCGCATGCAGGACGGGCCCACTTCGAGGCGGGAGGCCGTTTGGCGCAGGGCAGGGGTGCCGCGGTCGGTCATGGTGAACCGCCCGCCGGGGCCATAGGTGGCTACGTTGATGCAGACGTTGTTCTGCGGACATTTGCGGCCCGACCATTTGTACCATGGTGAAAACACCGACCCGATAAAGCCGATGACACTGACCGCGCGCGTGCCGCAATCGCTCAGGCCGTCGACATACCACCATGCGTAGCCGTTGGGGCCCACGTCGATGTTGAAGTTAGGTCGTTCCAGATCGCCTCGGCCGCGTGCCGGGCGGAGAGTGTCGCCATCGGCACACCCGCGCCCGGATGCGTGCCACCCCCCGCCAGATACAATCCGTTGATCGGGGTCCGTGCGGTCGGGCGCTGGAATGCGGCCAACATCCCGTGTGGGGTCTGGCCATAAAGAGCGCCCAAGCTTGCGGGGAACATCGTCGCGAACATCTGCGGCGTTGTGATTGTGTCCATAGTTGGCGTCGGCGTGAGGGTCAGTCCGAAGCGCGCCATCTTCTGCAGTATCATGTGGTGCCATGTTTCAAGCTCCTTTGGGGCTCGCGTTTCCTGTGTGGCAGGGGCGTTGCTGATAATCTCAAAACGCTCAAGGGTAGGGGGCGGAGTGTCGTAGCCCCTGTCCATAGCGCAGATGTATATGGTGGGCGCATCAGGGATTTCACCGCGCGCAAGGCTGGCAAACTCGGCCTTTGGATCGCCGTCAAACAGAACGTTGTGGTGGGCCAGATCAAGACCCTGCGGCGTCGTGGCAAAACTGTGCACCCGTGCAGACAGGCTGCGCGCGGCGCGTTTGGTGGTGGGCGCAATCTTTTCCAGTTGTGTGCCAAGCGCGCCGGTCGCCAGGGCGCGGGGGTCACCCGCATAGACGACATAGTCACAAGGCAGCACAGTTTCGTCCTCAAGTGTGACAGAACGGGCGGCATTGTCGCGCACCTCGATCTGTCGGACATGGGCGTTTGTGCGCAATACTGCACCTTTGGACCGAAGGAGTGCTGCAATCGCGTGTGCCAATTTGTGCATCCCGCCTTTGACAACCCAAACGCCTGCGGCCTCGGCTTGCCAGATCAGCGACAGGATTGCGGGGGACATCTGTGGCAACCCGCCGACGTAGGTGGCGTAGCGTGCGAACAATTGAGCGAGGCGCGGATCATCGAAGTCGCGGCTGAGACTTTTGGCGAGGCTTGACAGCGGGGCCATGTCGGGGATCAGGCGGGGCTGGCGCATCACATGCGTACTCAGCCCCGCGAGGGTCGGTTTGGCGGCTTGCATCATGGGCGCGTCAAAGGCTTCGAACAGGCGTTTTGCTTTGGCGCAGAACCGCTCGAACTGGCGCGCGGCGTCCCGCCCTGCAAAGGTTTCAACGGCGCGCAGGCTTTTTTCGGCGTCATTGAATAGGTCCAGCGCGCTGCCGTCGGGCCAGACATGGCGTGCCAGAGTTTGCTGGGGGATCAGTGTGACGTGATCCTCAAGGCGCGCGCCTGCATCCGCGAACAATTCATCAAAAACGTGACGCAATGTCAGGACGGTCGGCCCTGCGTCTACGGGGCCTGCACCTGAGTCCACCGTGCGCATTTTACCGCCAAGCCACGGGTGGCGTTCCAGAACGGTGACCTGTATGCCCGCGCTTTGTAGGCGCAATCCCGTCGCCAAACCGGCGATGCCTGCGCCGATCACAACGGCATGTGGGGTGTCTGTTGACGCGGGCGAGGACATGAAATCTCCGGCAATGGGGCTGTGGTGATTGTTGACTCAGGAAGGCAAAGTGTCCAGTATGATTTACACATTGGTGTCTTATTGCTGTGACACGTTAGCCAAAAAGGATCACCCATGGGCCTGAATTCACGGATCGAGACAGCCATTTCCAACGCCATTTCGGTGGGCCAAGGGGGTGGCCAGCGCGCGGTTCCGCCCAAACTTGCCTCTGGTTTGCACTATGCAACGGCCCCGGGTGGTGCGCGCATTCGTCCAACGATCCTGATGTCGGTCGCGATGGCCTGCGGCGATGACAAGCCGATGATCTCTGATGCAGCGGCTGCGGCCCTTGAACTTATTCACTGTGCCAGCTTGGTGCATGACGATCTGCCCTGCTTTGATGATGCGGATGTGCGGCGCGGCAAGCCGACGGTGCACAAAGCCTATTCCGAGCCGTTGGCGGTTTTGACAGGGGACAGTCTGATTGTCCTCGCTTTTGAGATTCTGGCGCGCGAATCCTCCCATTCTGCAGAGCGCGTGGCGCAACTGATCCTGACTTTGTCCCAACGCACCGGTATGCCCGGTGGGATTTGTGCCGGCCAGGGGTGGGAAAGCGAAGACGAGATTGATCTAAGCGCCTATCATCAGGCCAAGACCGGCGCGTTGTTTATTGCCGCCACCCAGATGGGGGCGGTCGCGGCAGGGCAAGAGGCCGAGCCATGGTTCGAGTTGGGCGCGCGCATTGGCGAAGCATTTCAGGTGGCTGATGATTTGCGCGATGCTCTTTATGATGCGGATACGCTGGGCAAGCCGGTGGGTCAGGATGACTTGCACGGCCGCCCCAATGCTGTGGCGCTGTTGGGGGTCCAAGGGGCGACCAGCCGTCTCAAGGATATTCTGGGCGGCGCGATTGCGTCGATCCCGTCATGCGAAGGTGAAGCACAACTGGCGGAGATGGTCCGCATGTATGCTGAACGTTTGACGCCGGTCGCTCCGAATGTGAGCGCATCGCGTGTCTGATACGGCGCAGAACGCGCCCGCATGGCGTGGTGGGTGGCTGAACCGTTTGGTGGCGCGCCCGAGTTTCCAAAGTTGGGCGAGTAAATTTCCTCTTACCCGTGGTCAGGCCCGTCGTGACGGGGCGCTGCTGTTTGATGTCGTGCAAGGCTTTGTGCAAAGTCAGGTGTTGATGGCACTGGTTGAGTTGGACGTGTTCCGGCGTTTGCGGGCAGGCCCCCAATCAGCCGAGGTGCTGGGTCACGCTTTGGACATTGATCCCGAGCGGATGGAAATTGCGCTGCAAGCGGGCGCGGCATTGCACTTGTTGAAACGCAAGCGCGACGGCCGGTTTGCATTGGCGCGCCGCGGTGCGGCCTTGATGGGTGTGCCGGGGTTGGAGGCGATGATCCGCCATCACCGTGCTTTCTACCGCGACCTTGAGGATCCTGTGGCATTGCTGCGTGGTCCAGAGCAGACGGAGCTGTCACAGTTCTGGCCTTATGTCTTCGGGGCCAAAGGCGCTGTGGATGAAGGGGTGGCGCGCACTTATTCCGACCTGATGGCCCAAAGCCAGAAACTGGTGGCCGAAGACACGCTGCGCGCGGTCTCTTTCAAGGATGTGTCATGTTTGCTGGACATTGGTGGGGGCACGGGCGCGTTTCTTGAGGCTGTTGGCCTGTCCGCCAAAGGCCCCAAGCTCAAGCTGTTTGATTTGCCCCAAGTCGTCCCCGAAGCCCAAGCGCGCTTTGAAGGCGCCGGTCTTGCTGCGCGGGTCGAGATTACCGCGGGGTCCTTTCGCGAGGATCCCTTGCCCCAAGGTGCTGATGCAATTTCATTGATCCGCGTGCTGTATGATCACAGCGACGATACGGTGCGGGATTTGTTGGCCAAAGCCTACTCTGCCTTGCCTTCGGGGGGGCGGTTGATTGTGTCCGAACCAATGGGTGGGGGCGCAAAACCCGAGCGTTCGGGGGATGTTTATTTCGCCTTTTACACAATGGCGATGCAAACGGGCCGCACCCGTTCGGCGGCCCAAATCGAAGCCTTGTGCCTTGAGGCCGGCTTTACTGCGATCCAAAGTCCGGCGCCTGCGCGCCCCTTTGTTACGCGGGTTCTCACGGCCACAAAAAAATAACCTTACCAAATAGTGTCTAAACTAATTGACACTTTGTGATGTCTAATTAGAATGACACTTACAAAATGTCGCACCTCTATGAGTCTCGCACTCGGGGGTGACGCCAGAAAATGCCGGGGAGGCTCATTTGGAAACCACCGCAGTTCTACTCAAAGGTCCACGGGATCTGGCGGTTGATACCCTCACGCTGGCGACGCCTGCGCAAGGTGATCTGGTGGTTGAGGTGTCCCACTCCGGAATCTCTACAGGAACCGAAAAACTGTTCTGGACAGGTGAAATGCCACCTTTCCCGGGAATGGGGTATCCGTTGGTTCCCGGATACGAAGCCGCTGGCGAAGTTGTTGAGGCAGGTTCCATGACAGGCTTCAAAGTCGGGGACCGCGTGTTTGTCCCCGGTGCGAATTGCTACGACGGTGCCTTTGGACTGTTCGGTGGGGCGGCCAGGCGCGTCGTCACCGATTCGGCCCGTGTCACCCGAATCGATCCCGCCCTGAAAGCCGAAGGTGCATTGCTGGCTTTGGCCGCGACGGCACGCCACGCGATGGCTGGAATGAACAAAGCTGTGCCCGACCTGATCGTGGGTCACGGCGTTTTGGGCCGCTTGTTGGCGCGCCTTACAATTGCATCAGGTGCGCCGGCGCCGACTGTTTGGGAAATCGACCCGATCCGTCAATCCGGTGGTGAAGGCTACGAAGTCATTCACCCCGATCAAGACACCCGCCGCGACTATACCTCTATCTATGACGCCTCTGGCCAAGCCGAGCTGCTCAATGATCTGGTTGGGCGCATTGCCAAGGGTGGCGAAATTGTACTGGCCGGATTTTACGCAGCGCCCCTGAGCTTTGCGTTTCCGCCAGCCTTTATGAAAGAGGCCCGTTTCCGCATCGCTGCGGAGTGGACCCGAGATGACCTGATGGCCACGCGCGCACTTGTTGAAAGTGGCACGTTGAGCTTGGGCGGTCTGATCACACACCAACAAAATGCGCGCCATGCGGCCGCAGCGTACGAGCAAGCCTTTACCGATCCGGCTTGTCTCAAAATGATTATGAACTGGGAGCACTGATCCATGAAAGACGAAGTACCAAACCTGAAGGATTTCGATCAGCGACTGCGTGATGAGGCCCATGAAGACCTTGCGGACATCATCCATGACGAGCCCACAAGCAAAACCCAGATTATTGCGATCTATGGCAAAGGCGGCATCGGCAAATCCTTTACGCTGGCCAACCTGAGCCACATGATGGCCGAACAAGGCAAACGTGTTTTGCTGATTGGCTGCGATCCAAAGTCTGACACGACCTCTTTGTTGTTTGGCGGCAAAGCCTGCCCCACCATCATCGAGACCTCTACCCGCAAGAAACTGGCGGGTGAGGAAGTCGCCATTGGAGACGTCTGCTTTAAACGCGGTGGTGTGTTCGCCATGGAACTTGGCGGCCCTGAAGTTGGTCGCGGTTGCGGTGGGCGCGGTATTATCCACGGTTTTGAATTGCTCGAAAAACTGGGATTCCACGATTGGGACTTTGACTACGTTCTGCTCGACTTCCTGGGTGACGTGGTGTGTGGCGGTTTTGGTTTGCCCATCGCCCGTGACATGGCCCAAAAAGTAATCTTGGTCGCCTCCAACGATTTGCAGTCCTTGTACGTGGCCAACAACGTGTGTTCCGCGGTTGAATATTTCCGGAAGCTGGGCGGCAATGTCGGTGTGGCCGGCTTGGTCATCAACAAAGATGACGGGTCCGGTGAAGCTGCGGCTTTTGCCAAAGCGGTTGATATTCCGGTTCTGGCCTCCATTCCGCAAAACGATGATTTGCGCAAGAAATCTGCCAACTATCAGATCGTAGGTACGGCTGAGTCCGAGTGGGGCGCGATGTTTGCCGCCCTTGGTGACAATGTCGCTGTCGCACCGCCTGTCCGTCCGACCCCGTTGGATCAGGATGCGTTGCTCAACTTGTTTGATGCCTCTGAAACCGGTGGCGATTTCGTTTTGGTGCCCGCCACGGATATGGACATGCGCGGCAAGAACGCAGAGCCCCTCCCGTCTCTTGAGGTGGTCTACGACGATGCATGAGGAACAACTTAAAGAAGTTCTCGCGGCGCATGCAGCCGTAGCCGAGACTGTGAAGCAGGCCCAAGATTTGCGCGCAAAAAACCGGCGGACCCTGGAGGCGAGTAGAAAGTTGCTCGCCGAAGTGAACCGCCAACGAAGTGAGTTGCAAAACTGTAATGTCTAAAGATGAAGTAACATACGACACCGCCGAAACGGCTGATGTGGCCTCTACGCCAAACGATGCCGCGCCTGCTGTTGATGGAATGGGATGTCATTCCGGGTCCGAAATGGAAAAAGCCGCCCGTTTGGCGGGTCAGTCCGAACTGTTAGACCAGTTCGCGGCAGATTATCCCCAAGGCCCCCATGATAAACCTCAATCCATGTGCCCTGCCTTTGGCTCGTTGCGTGTCGGATTGCGGATGCGCCGTACCGCCACGATCCTGAGCGGGTCGGCCTGTTGTGTGTATGGTTTGACGTTTGTGTCCCACTTTTACGGCGCGCGCCGCTCTGTCGGCTATGTGCCTTTCAATTCCGAGACCTTGGTCACCGGTAAGCTGTTCGAGGATATCCGCGAGAGTGTTCACGAGTTGGCCGACCCTGAAAAATATGACGCTATCGTTGTGACGAACCTTTGTGTTCCGTCTGCGTCTGGTGTGCCTTTGCGTCTTTTGCCCCGCGAGATTGACGGTGTGCGCATTGTTGGCATCGATGTTCCGGGTTTCGGTATTCCGACCCATGCCGAGGCCAAGGACGTTTTGGCCGGTGCGATGTTGAAATACGCCCGCGAAGAAATCACGGCAGGTCCTGTTGCGGCGCCTGCGTCTGGTAAATCCGATCGCCCGACCGTCGCGTTGCTGGGGGAAATGTTCCCTGCTGATCCGATGATGATTGGCGCGATGTTGGCCCCGATGGGGTTGGCTGCGGGTCCTGTTGTTCCGTGCCGTGAGTGGCGTGAACTTTATGCGGCCCTTGATTGTTCTGTCGTGGCTGCGGTTCATCCGTTTTACACTGCTGCCGTGCGTGAATTTCAGGCCGCCGGTCGCCCTGTTGTTGGGTCTGCCCCTGTCGGTGTTGATGGCACGGCTGCGTGGCTCAAAGGGATTGGCGAGGCACATGGCTGCACGCCTGATCAAATCGCTGCGGCTCAAAACGCATTCTTGCCTGCGATCAAAGCGGCCCTTGATGGCGCAAAGATCAACGGCACGATCACGCTGTCCGGTTACGAGGGTTCCGAGTTGTTGGTTGCCCGTTTGATGATCGAAAGTGGCGCCAATGTTCCTTATGTTGGTACGGCCTGTCCCAAGACCCCTTGGAACGCCGAGGATTGTGCGTGGCTTCAGGCCAAAGGCGTCAAAGTCAAATTCCGCGCCTCCCTTGAGGATGATTGCGCTGCGATGGAAGCGATCAAACCTGATTTGGCCATCGGCACGACCCCTGTTGTGCAGAAAGCCAAAGAGCTGGGTATTCCCGGTCTTTACTTCACCAACCTGATTTCTGCGCGCCCTCTTATGGGTCCTGCGGGTGCCGGGTCGTTGGCCCAAGTCGTCAATGCTGCGATCGGAAACAAAGACCGGATGCTGCACATGAAAGCCTTTTTTGAAGGTGTGGGAACGGGTGACACGGCGGGTGTCTGGGAAGGCGCGCCAAATGTGCGCGAAGATTTCCGCGCCTTGAATGCCAAAAAGATTGAACGCCAGCGCAAAGCTGCTGCTGCAGCGGAGATGATCTGATGTTTGAGCGTGTTGCATACGGCGTGATCGGGGCTCTGCCCCCGGCCTACGGCCTCCCCCGAGGTTTATCTTGCGAGATGAAGCAGGGGTGTGTGTCATGCTAGTTATGGATCACGACCGCGCGGGCGGATATTGGGGTGCGGTTTACGCGTTCTGTGCTGTCAAAGGATTGCAGGTTGTTATCGACGGTCCGGTGGGCTGCGAGAACCTGCCTGTCACGTCTGTGTTGCACTACACTGACGGTTTGCCCCCGCATGAGTTGCCCATTGTCACCACGGGTTTGGGCGAAGAAGAATTGGGCCGCGACGGGACCGAGGGTGCGATGCGTCGTGCTTGGAATACTCTTGATCCGGCTTTGCCAGCGGTTGTTGTCACCGGCTCTATTGCCGAGATGATCGGCGGCGGCGTGACCCCGATGGGGACGAATATTCAACGGTTTTTGCCGCGCACTATTGATGAAGATCAATGGGAAGCTGCGGACCGTGCCATGACCTGGATTTTTACCGAGTTTGGCATGACCAAAGGGCGCATGCCGCCTGAAAAGAAACGTGAAGAAGGTGCGCGTCCTCGCGTTAACATTCTTGGCCCGATGTATGGCACGTTCAATATGCCATCCGATTTGGCCGAGATCCGCAGGCTGGTCGAAGGGCTGGGCTGCGAGGTCAACATGGTGATGCCTATGGGCGCCCATGTGGCCGAAATGAGAGATCTGGTAAATGCCGATGTGAACATCTGCATGTACCGCGAGTTCGGGCGTGGATTGTGTGAGCTTCTTGCCAAGCCATACTTGCAAGCCCCGATAGGGATCGAGAGCACGACCAAGTTCCTGCGCGCACTGGGGGATTTGGTCGGCCTCGATCCCGAACCATTTATCGAGATCGAGAAGCATTCCACCATTAAACCGGTTTGGGATCTGTGGCGTTCGGTGACGCAAGATTTCTTTGCCACCGCATCTTTTGCAATTGTGGCGAACGAGACTTACACCCGCGGCATCCGCCAGTTCCTGGAGGATGACATGGGTTTGCCCTGCGCCTTTGCGGTCGCCCGTTTGCGCGGCAAGAAAACCAACAACGATGAAGTCCGGGCAATGATGGCCCAGAAGCGCCCTCTTATCGTCATGGGCTCCATCAACGAGAAGATGTACATGGCCGAGCTGAAAGCCGGCTTTGGCCCGGCCCCTGCCTTTATTCCGGCGTCCTTTCCGGGGGCTGCGATCCGGCGAGCCACGGGGACCCCGTTTATGGGCTACGCCGGTGCGACTTATATGATTCAGGAAGTGTGCAACGGGCTGTTTGATGCCTTGTTCCACATCCTCCCTCTGGCGACCGACATTGACGCCACCGAGGCCACCCCGACAACCCTTCGCCGCGACTTCCCTTGGGATGTTGATGCGCAGGCCATGCTGGACCGCATTGTGGAACAGCATCCGATCCTAACCCGAATTTCCGCGGCCAAAACCTTGCGCGATGCGGCTGAGCAAGCAGCCCTCGCGTCCGGGGCGGAACGTGTGGTTTTGGAAACTGTGCGCGCATTGGACCCTGCTTTGGCCGGGTCATCACCAACAGGAGGAGAGACGACATGAGTGATCTGACGTCCAACACCCCGATGGAGCACACCGCTGCTCCGAAACGCAATGCGCAAAAGACCGAGTTCATGGTCTATTTTGCAGTGATATTTGTGGCGACTTTGCCGCTGGCCTGCCTGACCTGGGCATTGGCGGCGTTCAAGTCCCGGTCTTTTACAGACAAAGGCCCGATGGCCCGCGCCTGGTCACAGGCCCGCATCATCACACCTATGATTTTCTCACACTAAACTGCCTTCGCAGTTTCAGTGAGATGATGACCCTTGGTCTACGGGCTGGGGGCGTCCTCGTATTTCTCAACTTGTGTGCGCCTGTTGGGATCAGAAACTGGACGCCTGTGATGGGCGGACAGAGCCCCGAGGGGGGAGACCCCTAAAGGACCCGGCCGCGGGGAGCGCGGCGTCAGCATAACCTCCCGGAGGAATTATTATGGCTGATAATACAAACCTGTCTTTTACAGGTCTTACAGACGAACAGGCGCAAGAATTGCATTCTGTCTACATGAGCGGGCTCTGGCTGTTTTCAGCAGTAGCCGTGGTTGCTCACTTGGCAGTCTTCATCTGGCGTCCGTGGTTCTAAGGAGGGATTCATAATATGGCAAAGTTCTACAAAGTTTGGCTTATCTTTGATCCCCGTCGTGTGTTCGTTGCACAAGGCGTGTTTCTGTTCCTGCTGGCAGCGATGATTCACCTCGTCCTGCTGAGCACTGGCGGAGACGGTTACAACTGGTTCGATATTGCAGCGACTGAAAGAGCCGCTCAGTAAGCCGACCGGTCGTTTCATTAGACCACAAGCAAAGCTGCGGGCGGGGCGACAATCGCGTCGTCGCCCGCCCGCGGCGAACCCACCACAACACAGACGGCTGACGACCCTACCAGGGCGGCGCCGCCAAACGCGGAGACTTAAGACATGGCGTTGCTCAGTTTTGAGAGAAAATATCGCGTCCGCGGAGGGACGCTGGTCGGCGGTGATTTGTTCGACTTCTGGGTCGGACCTTTTTACGTTGGCTTTTTCGGGGTCACGACGACCTTTTTCGCCCTTTTGGGCACTATTCTGATTTTTTGGGGGGCGTCCCAGCAGGGCACCTTTAACCCGTGGCTGATCAACATCGCCCCGCCGGACCTGAGCTATGGTCTGGGCATGGCGCCTTTGCTTGAGGGCGGCCTTTGGCAGATTATCACAATTTGCGCGACCGGGGCTTTCATCAGCTGGGCTTTGCGCGAAGTCGAGATTTGCCGCAAACTGGGCATGGGCTATCACGTTCCTGCGGGCTTCGCCTTTGCCATTCTGGCCTATGTCACGCTGGTCATCTTTCGCCCGCTGTTGATGGGCGCGTGGGGGCATGGATTTCCATACGGTATCTTTAGTCACCTCGATTGGGTGTCCAACACCGGCTACGCCTATCTGCACTTCCACTACAATCCGGCACACATGCTGGCGGTGACCTTGTTCTTTACCACCACCCTCGCATTGGCGTTGCATGGCGGTTTGATCTTGTCGGCGGCCAACCCTGAAAAAGGGTCCGATGCGTTGACCCCTGATCACGAAGATACGTTCTTTCGCGATTACATCGGCTACTCCATCGGCACTTTGGGCATCCACCGCGTGGGATACCTGCTGGCGCTGAACGCTGTGTTCTTCTCGGCGGTGTGTATCATCATCTCCGGTCCGGTCTGGACTGCGGGTTGGCCCGAGTGGTGGAACTGGTGGTTGGACATGCCAATCTGGGGCGCATCTGCCCAGCCTGTGGGAGGAATGTGACCCATGTTTAATACCTATCAAAACATCTTCAACCAAGTGCAGGTCCAAGGCGTTCCCGAGTGGGGCATGGACGACGACGGCACCTTGATGGAAGAACGCATCGGCAAGCCGTTTTTCTCCAAGTTCATGGGGCTGTTTGGCAACGCTCAAATCGGTCCGATCAATGCGGAAATGTACGGGGTTATTTCCTGCATCTCTTTCATGATCTGGTTCAACATCGTCGGCTTTTCAATGCTGGTTCAGGTCGACTGGTCGGTGCCCGAACTGATCCGCCAGTTGCTTTGGCTGGCCCTTGAACCTCCGGGTCCGGAATACGGGCTGAGTTTCCCGCCGCTCAATGACGGTGGCGCGTTCATCATCGCCGGCATGTTCTTTTTGACCGGATGTGTGACGTGGTGGTTGCGGACCTACAAACTGGCGCAACAGCACAAGATGGGCAAACACGTGGCCTGGGCTTTTGCGGCACTGTTGTTCCTGATCCTTGTGCTTGGCCTGATCCGTCCCATCCTGATGGGCAGCTGGTCAGAGGCGGTGCCATACGGCATTTTCCCGCACCTTGACTGGACCACGGCCTTTTCCATCCGCTACGGCAACTTGTACTACAACCCGTTCCACTGCCTTTCGATCTTGTTCCTGTATGGTTCTGTGTTGTTGTTCGCGATGCACGGCGGGACCATTCTGGCGGTGACCCGTTACGGCGGGGACCGCGAGTTGGAGCAAATCTACGATCGTGGCACAGCCACCGAACGGGCCGCTCTTTTCTGGCGCTGGACCATGGGCTTTAACGCCACAATGGAAGGTATTCACCGCTGGGCCTGGTGGTTCGCAGTTCTCACCCCCATCACGGGCGGCATCGGGATCTTGCTGACTGGTACGGTCGTCGACAACTGGTTCATCTGGGCGCAAGAGCACAACTTTGCTCCTATGTATGACGGATCTTATGGCTATGAGGACTACGGTTCTTATGAAGTCTTCATCGGTAAGGAGGACTAACCCATGTTGCCTAAGTGGTATAAAAAATGGAACGCGGACAATCCCACCAACATCTTTGGCCCTGCCATTGCTGTCGGGATTGCCGGAAGCGCGGTCTTCTTTGCGGCGATGGTGATCAACTGGGGCAACCCGGCGCAGACCTCCAGCTTGCAAACCGGTCCTGCCGGTACAGGGATGTCACGCACAGAGTTCAACGTGGCGCTGGCCAAGCCGGACCCGAGCATCGAAGAGTATTACTTTGATGAACCCTATGTTCCCGAGGGCGGCGAAGAGCTGGCCAAGGACCTCTACCAGAACGTTCAAGTCTTGGGCGATCTGACAGACGACAACTTTAACCGTGTGATGCTGGCGATGACCCAATGGGTCGCGCCGGACGAGGGCTGTGCCTACTGCCACGGTGATGTGGACATCGAGGACTACGGATCAGACGATCTGTACACCAAAGTTGTCTCGCGGCGCATGATCGAGATGACCCAGAACATCAACGAGAACTGGGATGGTCACGTCAACGCCAACAAGGAGGTCGGTGTCACATGTTACACCTGCCACCGCGGGGAAGCTGTCCCGAGCAACATCTGGTTCAAAGTGTCTCCTGTGAATGCGGCCACGGCCGGTTGGTCCGCCAACCAGAACCGTGCGACATCGATCAGCCAATCGACGTCTTTGCCATCGGACGCTTTGGAGAAATACCTGCTTGAGGAAGAAACCATCGCGGTTCACAGCCTTGAAAGCCGCGAAGAAGGTGTGCCTGGTCAAGACGATTATGCCAGCATCCAAGACACCGAACGCACCTATGCGCTGATGAACTACTTTGCCAACTCGCTTGGGGTGAACTGTGTCTTTTGCCACAACAGCCGCGCGTTCTATGACGGCGCGCAAGTCACACCACAGTGGGGCACCGCGTCTTTGGGCATCTTGATGGTTCAGGAGTTGAACAACGAATACCTTGTTCCTCTCAAAGACACCTATCCCGCAGAGCGCCTTGGCCCGATCTACGCCGATGCTCCCAAAGCGGCCTGCAAGACCTGTCACAAAGGATACCAGCAGCCGATGCAGGGTCTGAACGTGATCGGAAACTATCCGGAACTCGCCTCGTCCGAGGCGCCCGAATACGAATAACGAATTTCGCGGGCGGTGTTTGACACGCTGCCCGGGATGCCAGGCACGGACCTATGGCTTCCTTGGTCCGGGCACGGGGCTCAACACCCCGGTTCCCTTCCTGTTGGCTACAGGAACCTGGCGCTGCACCTGAGGATACTTGGATGCGGCGCCTTTTTATTTTAGCGATCTGCGCATTCGAGCACTGGCAAGGTGCCCGCGCAGAGCAGACAAAGGATGCGCGCCATGACCCTGATTTCAAAAGAAACCCCTCTCCTTGACCGCGTGGCTGGCCCCGGTGATATGCGCGGCCTGAGCGATGCGCAGTTGCGCCAACTGGCCGATGAGGTCCGCAGCGAAACCGTGCATGCGGTCAGCGAAACGGGCGGGCATCTGGGATCATCCTTGGGTGTGGTAGAACTGACGGTCGCCATTCACGCCGTGTTTGACACACCGCGCGACAAGCTGGTCTGGGATGTGGGCCACCAATGCTATCCGCATAAAATCCTGACGGGCCGCCGTGATCGCATGAGCACCTTGCGTCAAAAGGGCGGCCTGAGCGGTTTCACCAAACGCGCGGAATCCGATTTTGATCCCTTTGGGGCGGCGCATTCGTCAACGTCTATTTCTGCCGCTTTGGGCTTTGCGGTGGGCCGTGACCTTGGCCAGCCGACAGGCGACGCGATTGCCGTGATCGGGGACGGGTCCATCAGCGCAGGCATGGCCTATGAGGCGATGAACAACGCAGGGGCCGAGAGCCGCCGCCTGTTCGTGATCCTCAATGACAACGAAATGAGCATCGCCCCGCCGGTGGGCGCGATGTCGGGCTATTTGTCGAGCCTGTCCAAAGGCACGCCGCTGGCCGGTCTTGTGGCTGCCGCCGAAGGGATGGAGGCTGCATTGCCCAAACCCATGCGCGACGGGGCACGCCGCGCGCGCGAAATGGTGACAGGGCTGGAAAGCCGGGGCACGTTTTTCGAAGAACTCGGGTTTGACTACATCGGCCCCATCGACGGGCACGACATGGACCAAGTGTTGCAAGTTCTGCGCGCCGCGCGCAGTCGCGCCACAGGGCCGGTTCTGATCCACGCCTGCACGGTCAAAGGCAAAGGCTACGCACCTGCCGAAGGATCCAGTGACAAATACCACGGCGTGTCCAAATTCAACGTCGAAACAGGCGCGCAACAAAAAGCCAAAAGCAACACACCGTCCTACACGTCGGTGTTCGGAAATGCCTTGGCCGATGAAGCCAGCCGCGATCCGTCAATCGTGGCGGTCACGGCCGCAATGCCGTCAGGCACGGGCGTGAACATCATGGCGGACCGTTTTCCCAACCGCGTCTTTGACGTTGGCATCGCGGAACAGCATGGCGTGACCTTTGCCGCGGGGATGGCCGCATCGGGCTTGAAGCCGTTCTGCGCGATTTACTCGTCTTTCCTGCAGCGGGGGTACGACCAGATCGTGCATGACGTTGCCTTGCAAAACCTGCCTGTGCGCTTTGCCCTTGATCGGGCGGGACTTGTTGGCGCGGACGGGCCGACGCATGCGGGGGCCTTTGACATCGGCTTTATGGCGAGTTTGCCCAACATGGTGGTCATGGCCGCCGCAGATGAAGCCGAGTTGATGCATATGGTCACCACGGCTGTCACTCATGACAGCGGCCCCATCGCCTTTCGCTATCCACGCGGCAACGGCACAGGGGTTGAAATGCCCGAACGCGGCGTGGCTTTGCCCATCGGCAAAGGGCGCATGATCCGCGAGGGCGGCACCGACGTGGCGCTGCTGTCACTGGGCACACATTTGAGCGAATGCGAAGCGGCTGCAGATATCCTTGAGGGCGAAGGGTTCAGCGTAAGCATTGCGGATGCGCGTTTCGCCAAACCGCTAGACATGGAGTTGATCGCCGCACTCGCCAAAAGCCACCGTGCGCTGATCACGGTAGAGCAGGGCGCAATGGGCGGTTTCGGGGCTTTGGTGCTGCAAGAAATGGCAGGCGCGGGCTTGTTGGATTTCGGGCTTCGGGTGCGTGCGATGTGCTTGCCGGACCGCTTCATCGATCAGGCTTCTCCGGATGAGATGTACCGCGATGCGGGGCTCAGCTGTGATGATATCGTCGCCAAAGTGCGCCAGACTTTGGGCGACAGAGACAACGTGGTCGCACTTGACACGCTGGGGCAGCGCGGCGCGTGACGCGCAGAATTTGGCAGGGTTCGTGTGATGTTCGACGTTGTTTCAGGAGGAAGGGCAAGCCACACAGGCGTGCGCGATGACCCTTCCCAAGCTGAAACGGATCAAGGTCACGTCAGAGCGGGACCTTCAGAACTGGCTTACCAAGAATAAAGGGCATGGGCAGGATGTGATGATTGTGACCTGCAACAAAACGTCCCTCAAGAAACACATCAGCACCGTTCACTTGCACAGGGTTCTCAAAGAAACCGGATGGACGGCAGGGCGCAGCTATACGCTGGACGGGAACCTTGTGGGACATGTTGTCCACCACAATTGAGCCTTAGCGATCCGCGTCTTTCCATTTGAGCGGGGTCAGGTAAACCATGCTCTCATCGACGCTGACCATCACTTCACCATCCTGAATATTCACTTGCAGCTTCATCGCGCGGCTGGCCAGTTTGCTCAACTCCATCGTGTCCTGTTGTGAGAAGTTGATAACCGAAAGAGTGTCAAAACGGGTTGTGCTGTTCTTGATCTTGTCCCACCACGTCTCGGCGGGCTTGCCACCATAGCAATAGATGTTCACCTTTTTGGCTTTGCCACAGGACTGGCGCACGATTTTTTCGCTGGGAAGTCCCAGCGCTACCCAGACTTCCAACTCACCGCTCAGGCTTTTTTGCCAGATGTCCGGCTCGTCATCCGTGGAAAGTCCTTTGGTCATTTCCAAGTGTTCATGAGCGTTCAATGCAAAGGCAAGCAGACGGACCATCAACCGTTCATCCGTCTCTGAGGGATGTTTGGCGATGGTCAGTTTATGGGTTTCGTAATAATGACGATCCATGTCTGACACAGAAAGTTCAGCTTTATAAATGGTGGCATTTTGCGCCATGATTTGTCCTGATCTTGCAAAGATAGGGATGCGTAGTGCGTCTGGTCACTTTGTGAAAGCAGATAAAGCGCTGCGCGATATGTTATAAACCGTTACAGTTTCGCACAAGCGCCCAAAGGTTTGGAGATCCCGAAAATGAAACGCTCCCGTATCAACCGGATCATTGAAGAGTCAGACGAGATGATGCGCCGTTTCGGCTTTGTCATGCCGCCTTTTGCCTATTGGTCTGCCAGTGATTTCATGGATCGCAAAGAGGCGGCCAAGAATGTGATCGATGCGCGATGTGGTTGGGACATCACGGACTACGGCGTTGGAAAATACGACACCATGGGGCTGTTTCTGTTTACGCTGCGCAATGGTCGATTGGCAGATCTGCAACGTGGCGGGGGCATGTGCTATGCGGAAAAACTGCTGATTTCCAAACAGGATCAACTCAGCCCGATGCACACCCATCTTCTCAAGGCCGAAGACATCATCAACCGTGGGGGCGCGACATTGGTTGTGGAGCTGTTCGGCTCAGACGGGGACGGCAATTGTGATGAAACACGCGGGGGCACCGTTTATTGCGACGGGATCAAACGCGATTTCGCCGCGGGCGAGACATTGCGCCTTGCACCAGGTGAAAGCGTCACGCTGATGCCCGGCGATTGGCATGCATTCTGGGGCGAGGGCGGGGATGTATTGATCGGAGAGGTCTCGACGGTGAATGATGACGAGACCGACAATGTGTTCCGCGAACCTATCGGGCGATTTTCGACCATAGAGGAAGACGTGGACCCGAAACATTTGTTGGTCAGCGACTATGGCAAGTGGCTTGGGCAATGATCAAGAGGCCAGCGATATGAAATTTCTCGATTGGATTTGGTTCTTGTTCAAAAAGCCGACCCCTCAAGACCAAGGGAAACACAGTCAGGGCACCGCTGTGATCGACGGCAAGATTGAGAACTTTATCCACACGAGATTGGGCACACAGGATGTTCCCCATGATCTCCGCGGTCTTTTGAGCGCTATAGCTGGCGACCCCGGGTTTGAAAAAAGTGCCAACAATCCGCTTGGAATAATTGGTGCTGAAATTCTTTGGGCAGAAGCCACATACCCGCTTTTGGATCATACCTACATAAACGATGTGGATCGCGCGGATCCTGAGGTCATGGCAAACGTCAAGGCCATGCAAGACAACGATAAAAAGCTGAAATTTGTCATGCAGTGTGACGATACATCACTCCTTGGATACTGGCAGCCTGACCCGGACACGCCGCTGGATCAATGCGCACTATTTTGGCTGGATACCGAAGGGCAGTATTCCCTAGCTGAAGGTGAAACCTTTTCTGAATCGCTCGCCTACCGGGCGCTTGTCGATGGTGACGAAGACACTTACAGATCCCTGCGAGACCTGTTTCATCGTCTCGGCGTAACTATTCGGGAAACCGATGAGGCGCGCATCTTTGCTGGCATGGATGCTAGGGCAATGAAGATTGCCCCGACACCAGAGAGCTTTAGAAGCGAACGATATGAATACTATTTGTCTCTTCCATGACTCCGTGCCCTGTTATTTTGAACCCGGAGCCGGCCTAGGGGTGGATCGACGTTATCCCGCCGACGGCCCGCTGCCCCATTGACGGTCTTGGGTAGGGCACGGCATGTTAACACCTTGTGAGTGAGTAAACGGGAGAGTTGTCATGTTTGACGAACATAAATCCAATAGGCGCGGACCGGGGCGGACGATACGGCAGGATTGGGTGAACGCTGCACTGGACACGCTTGTGTGTGAAGGTGCAGAGCAGGTCAAGGTTTTGACGTTGGCTGCAACTTTGGACTGCCCGCGGTCCAGCTTTTATTGGTACTTCAAAAACCGCAAAGAGTTGATGGATGCGCTGCTGGAGCACTGGGAGGCCACCAACACCAAAGCCCTGATTGACGCCAGCACCCAAGACGCCGATACGATTTGTCTGGCAATGGCGAAATTGTTTGGTAACTGGGTTTATGGCACCGATTTTGACACCAAGCTTGATTTCGCAATCCGCGACTGGGCACGCCGCTGTGACAGGGTGCGCGGGGCGCTTGAAGCCAGCGACGACACCCGGATCGGAGCGATCGAAGCGATGTTCAAGCGGTTCGGCTATGACGATCAAGAATGTGATGTCCGCGCTCGGATCGTTTATTTCACCCAAATTGGCTATGCTACTCTGGATCAACGCGAAACCTGGGAAACCCGAATGACACGCGGCGCGGTTTATCTGTATTGTATGACCGGCCAACACCCAACCGCTGCCGAGGCCGAAACCCTGCAAATGTATCCCCCCAAAGACACCTAAAGGCTTTTTATGTTCTCTGACACTCTTCTTACTGACGTTCGCGCCCGTTTCGCCCATGTGGACGCCTGCCCCTTTTCAGGACCACGGGTGTTTTTCGAGAACGCAGGCGGGGCGCTGACCCTGAACACAGTTGTGGACACATCCGCCAAGTTCGCCGCGACCCCCGACAACCAAGGGCGCGACAATGCGGCGGCACATGCTTTGATGTCGATCATCAAACAGGCCAAAGCCGATATGGCGACGTTTTTTCACACCCGTGACGGACAGTTTTTTGTGGGCGAAAGCGGGACTGAACTGACCTTCCGCCTCGTGCGCACTGCCGTGATGGGTGCGGCAAGCGGTGGATCGGTGATCGGCTCGACTGTGGAACATCCCGCGTCGCGCAGCGCCGCCAAACACTGGGCACAAGCGGCAGGCAAACCCTATATTTCGGTGCCCCACGATGACGCCACGGGGCTTGTCACCGCGGACGCCTACCGCGCCCATATGACGCCAGAGGTGCGGGTCGCCACGATTTTGCACACCTCGCCTGTCACAGGCATGGCCATTGACGTAGGCGCTATTGCTGCAACCATCCGAGAGATCGCGCCAGAGTGTTTCATCATTGTGGACGGCATCCAACACGCCAGCCACGGGCAGATCGACATCGCAGCCTACGGGATCGACGGCTACGTCGTCTCACCCTACAAGGTGTTTTCGCGCCACGGCTACGGCGTCGCATGGGCCTCCGACCGATTGTCCCGACTGCCTCTTGAGGCCTTGATCGACGGCCCGCTCGAGAACTGGGAGATGGGGACACGCGACACGGGTGCCTATGCGACCTTCAGTGATGTGGTGTCCTATTTCGACTGGTTGGGGGGTGAGGTGAGCGACGCCACCGATCAACGCACCCGCATCGAGGCGGCAGGGCGTGCGATCAAGGCCCATGAAAAATCCCTGACAGACGCGATGCTGTTCGGCACCGGCAACCTCAAAGGGTTGTCCGAACTGGAGGGCGTGGTGATCGTCGGCGGGGCGGACAACCCTGCGCGTGAAGGGCTTGTTTGTTTCGCGTGCGAAACAGTTGCCGCCGACAAAATCGTGGGGCATTTGAACGCCAATGGCATCCGAACACACATCCGTAAGGCGGATCACTATTCGGGCAACATCCTGACGCCTCTTGGCTTGTCGGCGGCTGTGCGTGTTTCGATGTGCCACTATAATTCTATAGAAGACGTCACCGCATTCCTCGCGGCGATGAACGAATTGATCAGTGATGCTTGATCGCGCGGGTCCGTTGCGGGGTCTGCGCGTGGTGGAAATGGCGGGGCTTGGCCCTGCTCCGTTTTGCGCGATGATGCTGGCGGATATGGGTGCCCAGGTCATCCGCATCGCCCGCCCCGGTCAAAAACCTCTGTTCGGTTTGGAGCAGAAACACAACCTGTATGACCGCTCCCGCCAGTCTTTGACGTTGGATCTGCGGGATGCGGGTGATCTGGAAAAAGCCAAAACGCTGATCAACAAAGCCGAAGTCCTGATCGAGGGGTATCGCCCCGGGGTGATGGAACGTTTGGGCCTTGGGCCAGATGTGTTTGACGCGACAAACCCCGCGCTGGTCTACGGACGGATGACGGGTTGGGGTCAAGATGGCCCGCTCAAAGACCGCGCAGGACATGATCTGAACTATATGGCGATTTCGGGCGCGCTATGGTCGATTGGCCCGGCAGACCGCCCGCCCCCGCCCCCGCAAAACATCATCGCGGACCTTGCAGGGGGCGGAATGATGTTGCTGACGGGGGTTATGGCGGGCGTGATCAACGCGCGCACCACGGGGCAAGGGCAGGTCGTGGATGCCTGCATGTCGGACGGGGCCGCTTTGATGATGGTGCTGCAATACGGGCTCAAGGCAGGGGGCGCATGGGACGATAGCGCGCGCGGTGGTAATGTGCTGAACGGCGGGGCCGCGTACTATCGCTGTTACACCACGTCGGACGGCGGATATGTGGCGCTTGGCCCGATCGAGCCGCAGTTTTTTGCTCAATTGCTCGAAACCGTAGGGCTCGCGGATGATCCGCGTTTTGCCAATCAATACGGCCCTCAAGAGCACATGCACAGCGCGCTAGAGGCGCTGTTTGCCAGTAAATCCCGCGCCGCGTGGGACGCTATTCTGACACAGGTCGATGCCTGCTTTGCCCCGGTGCTGAGCATGGAGGACGCGCCAAACCACCCCCACAACATCGCACGTGGCACATTCGTCGAGACGGACGGCGTGGTGCAACCCGCCCCTGTTCCCCGATTTTCCAAAACCCCCTCAGACCCGCCAACCCACGGGGATGCCGGAGATTTGAGCTACGACGACGCCCTCGCCGCATGGGCTTAGGCGAATTCGCCCTTGATAGTGCAAAGGCGCCTCGCAATAGTGGAAGCAGACTTTTGAAAGGCGGCGCATGACCACCCCCTTGATGACACGCATCCAGAACAAGCGCGATGATCTGATCCAGCTGACGCAGGATTTGATCCGCATTCCGACGCTTAATCCGCCAGGTGAAAACTATCAGGCGATTTGTGATTTTCTGGACAAACGGCTGTCCGGACACGGGTTTGACACGCAACTGATCCGCGCCTTTGGCACACCCGGCGACAGTGACCGCTACCCGCGCTGGAACATTGTCGCGCGCCGCGACGGGGCGCACGCAGGGGACTGCGTACACTTCAACAGTCACACAGACGTGGTCGAAGTTGGTGCAGGTTGGACGTTTGACCCTTTTGGGGGAGAGATTTCTGACGGCAAAATCTACGGGCGCGGGGCGTGCGACATGAAAGGCGGGCTGGCCGCTTCGATCATCGCGGCTGAGGCGTTCATCCAGGAGCATCCCGATTTTCACGGTGCGGTCGAGATTTCCGGCACCGCGGATGAGGAATCAGGTGGGTATGGCGGGGTCGCTTATCTGGCCGAACACGGCTTTTTCAGCCCCGAAAAAGTGCAACATGTCATTATACCAGAACCCTTGAACAAGGATCGTATCTGCCTTGGGCATCGCGGCGGCTGGTGGGCCGAGATCGAAACCAAAGGCGAGATCGCCCACGGCTCCATGCCGTTTCTGGGGGATTGCGCCGTGCGCCACATGGGCGCGGTGATCCATGAATTCGAGGATAAGCTTTTCCCCGCCATGGCCGCGCGGCGCACCGATATGCCTGTGGTGCCTGAGGGGGCAAAATCCTCGACGATGAACATCAATTCGATCCACGGGGGCCAAAAAGAGCAGGACGACGACTTTACCGGTTTGCCCGCCCATTGCGTGCCGGACAGTTGCCGGATCGTGATTGACCGGCGCTTTCTGGTCGAAGAACGGTTGGATCAAGTGCGCGACGAAGTGCGCGGATTGCTCGAAGGGTTGCGCGAAACGCGGCCCGATTTCGAGTATGAAATGACAGAACTGAACAGTGTTTTGCCCTCCATGACGGACAAAACCGCCCCCGTTGTCGAAACGGTGGCCCAAGCCATTCAGGATGTGATGGGCAAAGCGCCGCAATACGTCGCCTCCCCCGGAACGTATGATCAAAAGCACATTGACCGGATTGGCAAACTCAAGAACTGCATCGCCTATGGCCCCGGCATTCTGGAGCTGGCGCATAAACCCGATGAATATATCGGGATTGATGATATGCTCGACAGCGCAAAGGTGATGGGCGCCAGCCTGGAAACGCTTCTTTTAAAGTAGTCACAGCCGTGTTCACAAAAAGTTGACAGCACGTGAGGGTTGTGTCTACACTACCCGAGCGGGAAAAAATTATCTCCCGTTTCTATTATTTTTAAAACTGAATTTTTTTCAAAGGTATACAAAATGTTGAAACTCAACACGTTCAAAACCACGATCCTTGCTGGCACATTCGCATTTGGCTTTGCCGCCCAAGCCTCCGCAAATGGCTGCCAAGATGCCTGTACAGCGGTCGAAGCTACTGGTCAAGTTGCCTGCGTTATAGCCATCTTTGACGAGCCAGAGTGCTCTATCGCGGTGGCCGCCGCATATGCAGCCTGTACCGCAGCCTGCCTTGCGACCAACGACGTCTCAGCGGTCGAAGTTGAGGGTGGTGCACCAGCCCGCACTAAACTTGTGTCCCAATCGATCCTGAATTCTGACTTGTGCAACGGTAAATTGACCGCCGCACAGCCAGAAAAAGCGGCAGCATTCTGCAGCATGTTTAAGTAAACAAATCGCTTAACTGAAAACGCCGTATGCAAGACCCGATTGGTTTTGCGTACGGACCTACCCCCTCCCCAAATCATCAATAAAATCCACGAAAAACCCTATTGCTGGTGTTTTTCACAATGTTTGGTTACCCTCAGAAAAGGACCTCACATTAGGGATATATCCATGCTCCATATTCGTTCGCTTCTTCTTGGCGCTGCTACAGCCGCGTTGCTGGCAGGCGCCAGTTATGCAAAAGACGACATCACTGTCGCTTTGCAACTTGAGCCACCGCATCTTGATCCGACATCCGCCGCAGCCGGCGCGATTGACAGCGTTCTGTATTCCAACGTGTTTGAGGGTCTGATGCGCTTTATGGGCGACGGATCTGTGGTGGGCGGTTTGGCAAAAAGCTGGGATATTTCGGATGACGGGTTGGTCTATACCTTTATCTTGCATGACAATGTGTTGTTCCACGACGGCACAACGATGGACGCAGAGGACGTTCAGTTTTCACTGAACCGCGCGCGCGCCGATGACAGCGTGAATGCGCAAAAGGCGTTGTTCGCAGGAATCACAGACGTCAGCGCCCTTGATGCGGCGACGGTTGTTGTGACATTGGCCGAACCCAACGGTAATTTCCTGTTCAATCTGGCGTGGGGTGATGCGGTTATCGTGGCTCCTGAATCCATCGAGACCATCAAACAGACCCCCATCGGAACAGGCGCCTTCAAGTTTGTGAACTGGGTCCAAGGTGACAAGATCGAACTGGTGCGCAACGAGGACTATTGGGGTGCGGCCCCTGCGTTGGAAAAAGCGACGTTCAAATTCATCTCTGATCCAACAGCAGCCTTTGCGGCTGTGATGGCCGAAGACGTGGATGTGTTCAGCGGCTTTCCGGCTCCTGAAAACCTGCCCCAGTTTGAAGCAGACCCGCGTTTCCAAGTGCTGGTTGGCTCGACCGAAGGCGAAACAATCCTGTCCACGAACAACAAGATGCCCCCCTTTGACAATCCGCTGGTGCGTCAGGCTCTGGCCCACGCCATCGACCGTCAGGCCATCGTGGACGGTGCAATGTTTGGCTACGGCACCCCGATTGGCACGCATTTCGCGCCGCACAATCCCGCCTATGTCGATCTGAAAGCGGGCAGTGCGTATGACCCCGAAAAAGCCAAAGCGCTTTTGGCCGAAGCAGGCTTTGCCGACGGTTTCGAGACAACACTGCACTTGCCGCCCCCTTCCTACGCGCGGCGCGGCGGTGAGATCATCGCGGCCCAACTGGCCGAGGTCGGGATCAAGGCCGAGATCACCAACGTCGAGTGGGCGCAGTGGTTGGAAACCGTGTTCCGTGGCAAGAATTTTGGCCTTACAATTGTCTCGCACACAGAGCCGATGGACATCAACATCTACGCCAACCCTGAATATTACTTCCAATACGACAACCCGAAGTTTCAGGAGCTGATGACAACCTTGAACGCGACCACAGATCCCGATGCGCGTACCGCATTGATGGGTGACGCGCAAAAGATGATCTCGGGCGACTATGTGAACGGGTATCTGTTCCAGCTTGCTGCCTTGTCTGTGGCCAAAGCCGGTGTGCAGGGTCTTTGGACCAACGCCCCGACCCAAGCCACAGACCTGACCGGCGTCAGCTGGGCTGACTGAACCAAATGCGGGCGGGGGTGACCCCGCCTGCTCTCAATTCTCAAAAGGCAGGTTCATGGACGTTATCCCCGCAGGCACGCGCCCCACCACACGCGCGACCCCCGATTATTTCACTGGCACTGTCTGGATGGATCCCGTCATCGGATCAAACCCGCCTGCACGCTTGAACGCCTTGGTGGTCAGTTTTGAACCCGCCGCACGCACCGCGTGGCACACCCATCCGTTGGGCCAGACCCTTTATGTGATGTCGGGCACAGGCCGCGTGTGTTTGCGCGGAGAAGCCCCGCAAGTGATCCGCGCAGGCGACACTGTCTGGATCCCACCGGGCGAAGAGCACTGGCACGGCGCGGGCCCTGACACGGGCATGGTGCACATGGCGATGCAAGAGGCCCAGGACGGATCTGCCGCGGACTGGCTGGAACACGTAAGCGACGCGGATTTTGCGGTAGCCCCACAGGTGAGCGGCCCCTGAGGTTAGCCCCCCAGCAACGTATTGATCCGGGCGCTGATATCGGCGCGCATGACCCCCGATCGTGGTGCATCGTGCAGGGTTGTGAACCAATGCTCCGGCGGGTTGCGGCCACGGCTGTTGCCGTCGAAACGCAGCGCGCGCAGAATATCCTGAGCGGCATCCGGCAGCACGTCAGGTGCGTCAAAGCCGTTTAGAACGCCCCAAATTCCTGTCCAACACCGCCCCACGGACCACGGATTATAGCCTCCGCCCCCAAGCACCAAAAGCCGCGGCGACGCCCCCATCAACGCCGACACCACATCGCGGTGCGCGCCGTTTGACAGGCACAAGCGCGATTGGGGGTCTTCCTCAATCGCGTCGGAGCCGCATTGGATCACCAATGCATCAGGGGCGAAATCGGTCACCAGCGGCGCGATCACTTCATCGCGGATCAGGCCCATTTCACTGTCGTTCAAGCCCGCAGGCACGGCCAGATTATACGTCTGTCGTTCTGCGTCCCCTGCCGTGTGTCCGGTGCGCGGCCAGCGTCCTTCTTCGTGCACCGAGATCATTAAACACTCCGGATCCTCCCCGAACGCATGTTCGACCCCGTCAGGATGATGCGCGTCAATATCCACATAAGCCACGCGCGCCGCCCCGTGATAGCGCAGGGACAAGAGCGCCAGAACCGGATCGTTCAGATAGCAGAACCCGTTGGCACGGTTGGGAAATCCGTGGTGCGTGCCCCCTGCAGGATGATGCACGATACCGCCCTGCGCCAGCAATTCACCCGCCAATAGCGCGCCACCCGCAGCCGTGGCAGGGCGACGGTACATCTCTGGGAATACAGGATTGGACGGGGTGCCAAGCCCATAGATTTCGCGCACGGCATCGCTCACGGTTTGGGTGGTTTCGGCGGCAAGCAAGGCAGCCACGTAATCCGGATCATGCCACACATGCAGCGCGGATGGTTTGGCGCGAGGGCTGGGCACGTAGACATCATGCGGCAACCAGCCCAAAGCGCGGCTCAGGTCCATGACCGTGGACACCCGAGGGACGCGCAACGGATGCCACGCGCCATAGGTCGAGCCGCGATAAATCTCGGAGCCGATGAAAAGAGGGCGTTTTTCCATGGCTCATACAGCTAAACCGTTTGCGCCTCGCCGCAACCCCACCTAGCCTCTGGATATGCTGCGCTATACCCTCAAACGCCTTTTGTCGCTGATGATCAGCCTTGCCGTTGCATCGGTGCTGATTTTCTTTGTGATCGAGGTCGCCCCTGGCGATCCTGCGTCCTTTATGCTGGGCATCAATGCGCAGCCTGACACGGTGGCGGCCCTGCGCGCGGAACTGGGCCTTGATGTGTCAAAATGGCAGCGGTACGTGGCGTGGGTTCAGGGCATGCTGGTCGGGGATTTTGGCACCTCCTACACCTACCGCACTCCTGTGGCGCAAATGGTCAGTGACCGTTTGTGGGTGTCGCTGCCCCTGACGCTTTATGCACTGGCGCTGTCGACGTTCATCGCGTTTCCCGCGGGCATGTACGCCGCCGCACGCCGTGGGCGCGCGGGCGATGTGACTGTGATGGGCGCGACGCAACTGGGGGTCGCTATCCCGAATTTCTGGTTTGCCATGATGCTGGTGCTGGTCTTTGCAATCAACTTGCGCTGGTTCTCTGCTGGCGGGTTTGCGGGCTGGGACAAAGGGCTGGGGGCGGGGGTGTGGTCGCTCACCTTGCCGGCCATCGCGTTGGCTCTGCCCCAAGCCGCAATTCTGGCGCGCGTCATGCGCAGCGCCTTGTTGGATGTGCTGAACGAAGACTATATGCGCACCGCGCGCGCCAAAGGGTTAACGCGTGCCCAGACCATCTGGCGGCACGGGTTGCGCAATGCGTTGATTCCGGTGCTGACAATCATTGGCTTGCAGTTCTCGTTCTTGCTGGCGGGGTCGATCATCATCGAACAGGTGTTTTACCTCCCCGGCCTTGGGCGGTTGGTGTTCCAAGCCATTTCAGCACGGGATTTGATCGTGGTGGAAAGCGTGGTGATGTTGCTGGTCTTTGCGGTGATCGTGGTGAATTTTGCCGTGGATCTGGCCTATGCCGCTGTTGATCCCAGATTGAGGGCGCGCACATGAACCGCAATCTGATCATCGGCGGCACCCTGTCTTTGATCGCTGTGATGGCGGCGCTGGTGTCCTTTGTGTGGACGCCTTTCGATCACGCCTCCATGAACATTCCCGAAAAGTTGCAGACCCCCAATTTGGTGAACTGGTTTGGCACGGACCACTTCGGGCGTGACATGTTCAGCATGATAATGGTGGGCGCGCGCACCTCGATTGCGGTGGCATTTGTGGCGGTGGGCATTGGCATGGGGCTGGGCATTCCGCTGGGGCTTTGGGCGGCGGCGCGCAAAGGCGCGTGGATTGACGAACTGATCATGCGCGCCAACGATCTGATTTTCGCCTTTCCCTCGCTGGTGATCGCGATCCTGATCACGGCGATCTTCGGGGCGGGGGCAGTGAATGCGATCATCGCCATCGGCATCTTTAACATCCCCGTTTTCGCACGGGTTGTGCGCGGCGCCGCGATGCCCCTTTGGGAACGGGAATTTATCCTTGCCGCCCGCGTGGCTGGCAAAAACGCGGCGCGCATTTCAGTGGAACATATCCTGCCCAACGTGATGAACCTGTTGATTGTGCAAGCGACGATCCAATTCTCGCTGGGGATCCTTGCCGAAGCGGCCCTCAGCTACGTCGGCCTGGGTGCGCAACCCCCGACACCCAGTTGGGGGCGCATGCTGGCGGATGCGCAGACCCTTGTCAGCATCGCCCCGCACATGGCGCTGATCCCCGGATTTGCGATCATCATCACCGTGTTGGGGCTGAACCTGATGGGCGACGGGCTGCGGGATCACCTGAATCCCCGCCTTAGGGTGGCCCGCACATGAGCTTGCTTGAAATCACCGGACTGAGCCTTGCCATCGACGGCACACCGATCTTGCAGGACGTCTCCTTGTCGATCAATGCGGGGCAGATTGTGGCCGTCACCGGCGAAAGCGGCTCGGGTAAATCTATGACTGCGCTTGGGGTGATGGGGCTGTTGCCGGACCGCACAACCACGTCGGGCAAGGTCCTGTTGGATGGCAAAGACCTGTTGTCCCTGTCCGAGGCCGATATGTGTCGCCTGCGCGGCAACGCCATCGGTATGGTGTTTCAGGAACCCATGACCGCGTTGAACCCTGTGCAAACCATCGGGGATCAAGTGGCGGAAACCATTCTGATCCACGGCGCAATGGGACGCAAAGACGCCTATGCGCGCGCGGCTGAGATGCTGACGCGGGTGGGCTTGCCCCCAGACCGCTTTCCATTGTCGCGCTATCCGCATGAATTGTCCGGCGGGCAACGCCAACGGGTGGTTATTGCGATGGCCATCGCGCTGCGCCCGCGCCTGTTGATCGCCGATGAACCGACAACAGCATTGGACGTAACAACCCAAGCGCAAATTCTCGAGTTGTTGCGGGATCTGGCGCGCGATTTCGACATGGGGTTGTTGATGATCACCCATGACCTGGCCGTCGTCGCGGACATGGCCGATCACATCGTCGTCATGCGTTTGGGCGAAGTTGTGGAGCAAGGACCGACCATGGCGTTGCTCACCAATATGCAGCACGAATACACAAAAATGTTGTTCGCAGCCTCAAGTCATGAGGTTGATTTACCCTATAAATCCTCAACGGATGTGTTGCTGTCAGTGACCGATGTGCGGCGCAGCTATGTGTTGCCGCGCACCCGTCTGTTCGGGGCAACAGGGCGGTTTGAAGCCCTCAAAGGGGTCAGTTTTGACATCAAACGCGGGGAACGCGTGGGGTTGGTGGGCGAAAGCGGATGCGGGAAATCCACGCTCACCCGCGCCATTCTGGGGCTGGACGCTGTGCAATCAGGCAGCATCACACTGAGCAGTGCGCCTGTGTTCGCAGGCAACGCCCCCAACCTTGCGGTGCGGCGCAAAATGCAGGTGGTGTTTCAGGACCCCTTTGGCAGCTTCAACCCGCGCCACAAGGTCGAACGCCTGATCACCGAACCGTTTCACTTGCTCGACGTGCCGCCAACGGGGGCCATGCGACAGGCGCTGATTGATGAAACCTTGCTAGCCGTCGGTTTGGAGCCAAGCGATGCGCAGAAATACATCCACCAGTTTTCGGGCGGGCAACGCCAGCGGATCGCAATTGCGCGGGCGCTGATCATTCAACCCGAGCTTATCGTGTTTGATGAGGCGGTGAGCGCGCTGGACGTTTCGGTTCGGGCGCAAATTCTGGACCTGTTGGCAGAGTTGAGCAACAAATACGGCCTGACGTATCTGTTCATCAGTCATGATCTAAGCGTCGTGCGCACCATCACCGACCGCGTTCTGGTGATGCAAAGCGGTGAGATCGTGGAACAAGGTCGCACCCCCGAGGTCTTTGCAAGACCGCGCCATCCCTATACTCAACAATTGTTAAAAGCCGCGCCAGTGCTCCCTGATCTGTCGCATCTCCATATGATGACCGACCAAAAGGATCTCTCCACGTGATATTCATCCGCCTGCTCTTTGTGGCCATTCTGGCCTTTCCCGCCGCGGCAACTGCCCAACAACAAAACGTCAGTAAACAGGACGTCGTGCGATTGTTGGAAAAGCTGCAATTGGAACAGAACAACCCTGACGCATTGGAAGGCTTGGGGTTTCGCGGGGAAAAACTGGATTTGATGCTGGATCACGGTCAAAAGCTGGCCCAAAACCGCGTCATTCTGGAATTTATGGCCGATAAGCTGATCGGCGCGCAATCCGGTGCGCAACCAGCGGACGCTTTGGGCGGTTTGATGACCCCTTTGTTGCGGCGCGGCATGCCCTATTTGCCCATCAAAGAGCAGCGCTATTTTCTGAACGTTGAATTCACGGTGATGCAGGCCATGAACACCACCAATTGCGGCCGTTCTGTCAAGGAAACGATCGCCCCCCAAGTTTTTGCGCGCAGCCTTGCGATCACGACCGCGCGCCTGAACGCTCCGGCCCTCAAGGAATATCTGCGCGTGGTGCGCAAAGCGTCAACCACGGGTGTGTCCAAACCAAAGCCGCCGCGTATGTCCGAGGCCACAAAAGAAAGAGTCCTGGAACGGTTCGCGACCAAATTGCAGGATAAAGCCGCCGAAAAAGGACTGTCGCGCGCATTTGCCCGCGCCGACGTGAGCCTAAGGCAGTTGAGCAACCGCGAAGCCTGTCAATTGGGACTGTTGTTCGTGGAAACCGTTCTGGACACCACAGGCGCGGACCAGCGCCCGATGCTGCAGCTTTTCTGGCGCGATTTTCAATAGATTAACTCAAGGAGCATCTCATGCGACTGCAAGGGAAAACAGCGATTGTGACCGGCGGGGCCTCAGGCTTCGGAGCGGGGATCGTGCAAAAATTCGTGACCGAAGGGGCGCGGGTTCTGGTGGCCGATATCAATGGCGCAGGGGCTGAAACAGAGGCCGCCAAACATGGCGGCGCCGCCGTGGCCTGTCAGGTTGATGTGTCGGACGGGGCCTCTGTGCAGGAAATGGTCAAAGCCGCGCTCGCAGCATTCGGGCACGTGGATATTCTGGTGAACAACGCAGGCGTCACCCATTTGCCAACGCCCATGGAAGACGTGAGCGAAGACGATTTTGACCGCGTCTACCGCGTGAACATGAAATCCGTCTACCTCACAGCGCGCAACCTTGTCCCTCACATGAAATCCCGCAACAGCGGTGTAATCCTGAACGTGGCCTCTACGGCAGGCGTTTCTCCGCGCCCGCGCCTGAACTGGTACAATGCCTCCAAGGGCTGGATGATCAACGCGACCAAAGGCATGGCTGTTGAACTCGCCCCTGAGGGCATCCGCGTCAACGCCCTAAACCCTGTGGCGGGGGAAACTCCCCTGCTCAAAAGCTTTATGGGCGAGGACACCCCCGAAGTGCGCGCCAAGTTCCTGTCCACCATCCCCTTGGGGCGCTTTTCCACGCCAGAGGACATGGGGAATGCCGCCTGTTATCTGTGCTCGGACGAAGCCAGCATGATCACCGGTGTGGCAATGGAAGTCGACGGGGGCCGTTGCATATGAAGCCCGTCAACCTGGGCGAAAAGCTTGCTACATTTGACAGCCACTGGGACCCGCATGTGGTGGCGGATTACAATGACAACGACGTCATGGTCGTCAAGTTCATCGGTGAATTTCCGTTCCACGACCACCCTGACACCGACGATTTCTTTTTGGTGCTTGAGGGGGAAATGGTCATGGATCTGGAGGGCGAAAGCCACACGGTCAAAGCAGGCGAAATGTTTGTGGTGCCTAAGGGCATGACCCATCGCCCGCGCGCTGAGGCGGAGTGCAAAGTTTTGTTGATCGAACCAAAAGGCGTGCCAAACACCGGCGATCCCGCAACCGCCGCGCCGAAACCACGGATTTGACCCCATGATACCTGGCCCAAAGAACAGCATCACTGACATTGCGGGCCTGCGCGTGGGCAATGCCAGCGACGCTGCACTCAAATCTGGCAGCACGGTTTTGCTGGCCCAAGATCCTTTTGTTGCAAGCGTTGCCGTCATGGGCGGCGCCCCCGGCACGCGGGAAACGGACCTGTTGGCCCCGGACAAATCTGTGGCCAAAGTCGACGCTTTGGTGCTGTCGGGTGGATCGGCCTATGGGCTGGATGCCTGTTCGGGCGTGGTGGACGGGCTGCGCGCTTTGGGGCGTGGATACAAGGTGGCGCAGGCGGTGATCCCTTTGGTGCCCGGTGCGATCCTGTTTGATCTGATCAATGGCGGCGAGAAGGACTGGGACGAAAACCCCTACCGCGCCCTTGGACGCCGCGCCTTGGACGCCGCGCAAGAGACGTTTGACATCGGCACCGTCGGCGCAGGCACCGGCGCGTTGACGGGGATGTTCAAAGGCGGGCTTGGCACTGCATCTTTGGTGTTGCCCTGCGGGGCCACAGTCGGCGCGTTGGTCGCGGCCAATCCCGTCGGCAGCGCCACAACCCCTTCTGACACGCATTTCTGGGCCGCCCCCTTCGAGATCGACGGCGAATTTGGAGGCAAAGGGCCAGACCCCGAGTCCGGCTTGGGTCGGGATCTGCCCCACCGCAAAATGACCGCCCTGTTCGAGCGGGCCAACACCACCATCGCAATCGTTGCCACCGATATGACGCTGGACAAAGCACAGTGCCAACGCATGGCGACCGCGGCCCATGACGGGATCGGACGCGCCATTGTGCCCGCGCATTGTCCTGGGGACGGGGACTTGGTATTTGCACTGTCCACAGGTGCGCGGCCCATGGCGTCACCGGACAAGGACCTGCTGTTGGCAGGACACGCCGCCTCCCTTTGCCTAAGCCGCGCAATCGCCCGCGCGGTCTATGCCGCGACACCGGCGGCAGGGGATTTGATGCCCTGTTGGAGCGATCAAAATGCCTGAGCTACACTTGGATGACGTCACCCTGCACTATGAGATCAGCGGGACCGGCCCCCCGCTTTTGATGCTCGCAGGGATGATGAGTGATAGCGCCAGTTGGGCGCCGCTGGTGTCCTCGCTCGAAGAGCATCACACGCTGATCCGACCGGACAATCGCACGACGGGGCGCACAACGCCGTGGGATGCCCCCGTTTCTGTCGAGCTGTGCGCCGATGATGCTCTTGCGTTGCTTGACCACCTCGACCTGCCCTGCGCGCATGTTTTGGGCCACTCAATGGGAGGCATGATCGCCATGACGCTGGCGCGCCGCGCCCCTGAACGGGTTCACTCGCTGGCCTTGGCCGCGTCTGCTCCTGTGCGCATGGCCCGCACCCTAGCCCTGTTTGGCAGCCTTGTTGCGATCCGACGCAGCAACGCACCCGCCGATACATGGCTCAACGCCCTGTTGCCGTGGCTTTTTGCGCCAATGGTTTACGATATCGAGGGCGCGGTGGAGGAGGCGGTTGCCGCGTCGCTGGCCTATCCTTACGCCCAGTCCGTCGACGCGATGGCACATCAGATCGAAGCACTCGCAGCCTTTGACCCTGCCCCGCTCAAAGGTCCTTATCCGATGCCAACGCAAGCCTTCCTTGCTGAAAACGATCTGCTGCTTCCCACAAAAATCGCCCAAGCCGCGTTGGACGGCATCAACATCCGCGTTCTGCGCGGTGCAGGCCATTCTATCCACTGGGATTCACCGGGCGAATTCCGGCACTTTCTTCTCAAATTCACAGGTGACGCATGACACACGACCTTTATGGCCTGCCCGTTACGGGCGCCGATGCCAAAATGCTTCAGGCCATCGATGATTTTATTCACGGCTTCATCAGCTTTGAACCCAAAGCGACCAACATCATGCATGTGGTGAGCCACGCCCCTGATTGCTGCATCGCCAACACATACACCGCGATGCTCTGGATGCTGCTGGAGGCACCCATCGCGGCCAACAAAGCACGCCCCTATATCGAAGTGGCAGAGCGATGCATGGCCAGCGCCACACCGCGCGAGCAAACCATGACGCAGGCCATACGCGCATGGGTGGACGGGGATGTGCCCAAAACAATCGCCCTGTGTGAGGCCATTCTGGACGACCACCCCCGCGATATGGCGGCGCTGAAACTCGCGCAGTATCACACATTCAATGGAGGGGATTTTGCCAGCATGTTGCGGGTTGCGTTGAAATCCATGCCTGCAGCGGATGACATCCCGTATGCGCACGGGATGGTGTCGTTCGGGTATGAAGAGTGCCATTTGCTAGACGATGCCGAAGCCTCTGCCCGCAAGGCAATGAGCTTGCGCCACGATGAACCCTGGGCGCATCACACCATGGCCCATGTCTATTTGACGCGGGGCCAAACCAACGAGGGGATCGCATTCCTTGAAGGCGTTGCCGACACGTGGGGTGGATTGAATTCCTTTATGCACAGTCACAATTGGTGGCACCTTGCCCTGTTTTACATCAGCGCCGGACGCCATGATGACGTGCTGGCAGCCTATGACACGCATGTCTGGGGCCTGTCCAAGGACTACTCACAGGATCAAGTTGGCGCGGCCTCACTGTTGGCGCGCATGGAATTCGCAGGCATCAATGTCGGGGATCGCTGGGGCGATGTGGCTGATCACGTCGCAAAGCGCGGCGCCGATACGGTCAGCCCGTTTTTGTCATTGCAATATCTGTACGCGTTGGGCCGATCAAAACGGCTTGAGACAGAAGCATTGTTGCAAGCCATTGAAGCCCGCGCCGAAGACGAAAGCCAATATGACTGCCATATCTGGCGCGATGTCGCGCTTTGGGCCGCACACGGAATTGCCGCACACGCCGCCGAAGACTGGGACGATGCGATCCGTTTCTTGGGCAAGGCTTTGCCGCGATTGGCGGAGTGCGGCGGAAGCCATGCACAACGTGATCTGTTTGAGCAAATCCATCTCGATGCGCTTATACAGGCAGGCCAGTCTTCAAAGGCGCAACAGGTTCTTGAGATGCGGCGGACGTTTGATCCGGGCGGTGTTCCTTTGAATCTTTTGTTGGCCGACGCATACGAGAACTCGGGGTTGCCGCTGCAGGCTGAAATGGCCCGCGCCAGAGCAAACGCAACCCAAGCAACCAAACACTGATATACATCGACGGATCAAGGGGCGCATAACCGCGCCCCTTGATCTATGCACTAGAACAATTCGATGTCGGACTCTGTTGGTGACACAACAGCTGGTGCAAGGTTTTCCACTGGCGACTCATCTGCAGAGATAAGCATGTGGCGCACTTTGCCCGTGGTCGGAATAAACTGCAGCTTACGTGCGAAAGCCCCGCCAAGGTTTTCTGCCATACACGGAATCCCTTCGTTCTGGAGGAACTTTTTTGTGAACGCCTGGTTTTTTGGTCCGATTTTTTGAGAGGATTGACTGATCTCTCCCCCGCCAAAAATTTTCGCCTCAAGTTTGTAGCGATCCGCACCAAGTTTGAGCAATCCGTTGATCAGCAGTTCCATGGAATACACGCCGTATTTCATGTCACCTGACCCCGAATTTTCAGATCCGGGAAGCAAGAAATGGTTCATACCCCCCACTTTGGCTTCGGGTTCATACATGCAAACAGCAATGCAAGAGCCCAGAACCGTTGAGTACTGCAGGAACGGATCGTCAGTGACAAAGCATTCGCCCTGGATCACACTTTTTCGGGTCATTTCACGAAACGACATGATCTTTCCTCACAGGATGCAGCGCGCAGTGGCGGGCGCAGAAATTCGACGGGCGCGAAGTACAATCGCGCGCAACAATCGGGGCTGACGACATACAAAACCGGTCATGGAACTTTTCTGTAGGTCGTGAAACCTTCCTTTTGCATTTTGCCTGCGAGCGGACCAGATATGCGTTCCGAATGTCCGATAAACAAAAAGGCATTATCGTCCAGAACGGCACAAAGTTCCCCCCAGACATGGGCCTGTGTTTCCCGGTCGAAATATATCGTCACGTTCCGGCAAAAAATTGCGTCAAACGGGCCAGCAACAGGCAAAGGTTCGATCAAGTTCAAAACTTTGAACGTGACCATTTTTTTTACGTCCTCTTTGATCAGCAATTGCGCGGAGCTTGCAGCCTGTGTCGTCACGAATGCTTTGGACAATTCTGCGGGCAGCCCTTCAAGCTCTGCGGGCGTATAGCTGCCGCTTTGCGCTTTTTTCACGACGACGGGGTCGATGTCTGTGGCGAGGATTTTAAAGTCCAAACTGCCGGCATCTGGGAACATGTCCAAAACTGTCATCGCGATAGAGTAGGGCTCTTGACCTGTTGAACAGCCTGCGGACCAGATACGCACCCGTCCACCTGCCCGGGCACGCGCCATCAAGCCGGGCAAAATATCTTCGCGCAGCGTTTTAAAATGGTGATCCTCGCGAAAGAAGTGGGTCACATTCGTTGTGAGAACCGACAACAGTTCCTGACGTTCTGCTACGCCATGTGAGCCATTCAACCGGTTCAAATATTGCGAAAATTCCGACAATCCCAAAGCTTCCATGCGGCGCGTCAAACGGGCTTGTATCAGGGATTTCTTGGACTCGTTCAAAGCCAGACCAAAGTACTGGCGCGCGATTTGCGCGACTTCCTCAAAGTCATTCTGTTCAAGCGTCCACGACACTTCGGCGCGGGTTTCGGAAAGTTTCAGATTGCTCATGTTGCCACGATCCCGTTGGTGTCAAATTTGCCAAAATGCGTCATCAAAATCCCTTCACTCTGTATGAACACCTCGGGCACCCCTGTGTCCCTGCTTGTAAAACGCACTTTGGATTGATCTAACGCCTTCATATTAAAATTTGCTTTCGCCCCCCCCCGTCCAACCTCACAAACAGCAAGGCAGCACATATGGCTCATGTTTTCACATCCCCCTCTCCACCGACTTTGGCCGTGGCGGGACAAGACGATGTGTTTCCAATTCGCCGCGTCTTTTGCGTGGGCCGCAATTACGAGGCGCACGCGCGCGAAATGGGCAATGATCCTGACCGCGAGCCGCCGTTCTTTTTCACAAAGCCGGCTGATGCCGTTGTGCAAACGCCTTTCAACATGCCCTATCCGGTCCAAACCAGCGATCTACATCACGAGATCGAGCTGGTCGTGGGCATCGGTAAAGGCGGTGCCGACATTGCCCCTGATGACGTCCCGAAGCATGTGTGGGGGGCCACTGTGGGCATCGATTTCACCCGCCGTGATCTGCAACAAATCGCCAAGGACACGCGTCGCCCATGGGACATGTCCAAGGGGTTTGACAATTCAGCTCCGATGGCTCCGATTGTACCGATGCAGAACGTTGCGAGTCTGACTGCAGGCAGGATCTGGTTAAAAGTGAACGGGGCGCTGCGGCAGGAGTCGGATATTTCGCAGATGATCTGGTCCGTCAACGACCATGTCGCGTACCTGTCGCAATACGTGACGCTGGCCCCGGGGGACATCATCATGACGGGCACACCCGCAGGCGTCGCGGCAGTGGGCAAGGGGGATGTTCTTGAAGGGGGCGTTGACGGGATCGCGACCTTGCGGGTCGAAATCAGCTAAAGGTTACCCCGTCAACTCGACCCCGAAAATAGCGTCTGCATGTTCTGACATGTAAATCCGCATCCAAGGCGTAAACGCGTCCGGCGTCTGCGCAATGCGTTTACGCACTTCGGCGTGGTGGACCCATTCGGCGGCCATGACCTCATCCGGATTCGGGGTCATGGTGAAATTATCGCCAGCATGAGCCACAAAAACATCCACGACTTCGTGTTCGATCAGGTTATCGCCGACATCGGCGCGATATTCCAGATTCTGGCGGAAATCAGGGGCCAACCCTTTGATTCCCAATTCTTCATCCAGTCGGCGCACCGCGCAGGTCAGCGGGTCTTCATCCCAGTCAGGGTGCGTGCAGCAGGTGTTCGCCCACAGACCCGGCGTGTGGTATTTTCCCAGAGCGCGCTGTTGCAACAACATCTCGGGACCGCGCAGCACAAACACGGACACGGCCTTGTGGCGCAGGCCCTTTTGATGGGCCTCCAGCTTTTCGACGGGAACAAGAACCCCGTCAACCCACGCAGGGATCATAATGCTCATACGCGTTCTGCTTTCACCAAACCTGTCAAATGCGCCATATTCTTAATCCCGATTTTCAGATGAGCCAAGGGGCGCGCTTTGACCAAACGTTTGTTCATATAGGCTTCAAAGGTCAACCGTTGCACGTCGATGTCGTGGCACAACGATACAAAGCGTTCACGCCGGTCATCAGAGCGGTAATAGGCATTCTGCATTGATGCCAAGACGCGGAACACTGTCTTGTGCTCGCGCATGAACAATTTGCGCGCCAGACGCAGGTCTTTGACGCGACCCGATGCAAGGGTCGCAGCGCAGGCCGTGGCCGCCACGCGCCCACCCACCATCGCATAATAAATCCCCTCGCCAGAAGACGGCGCCACAACGCCAGCCGCATCCCCCGCCAACACAACGTCCTTGCCATTGTCCCAGCAATCCAGAGGTTTAAGCGGAATTGGCGCGCCTTCTTTGCGCAGGGTCTCGCAGTGCTCAAGACCAGAGGCGACACGCAACGCAGCCGTCGCCGCCTTAAGGTTCACAGAGGACAATTCAGAGCCCATCCCGACGCTGGCGCTGTCGCCGTGTGGAAACACCCAGCCGTAAAAATCAGGGCTGATCGCGCCGTCATAGATCACGTCGCAACGGGCGGGATCGTAGATATCCGTCTTGGGCGGCGCTTTGATGATCTCGTGGTAGGCAAAGACCAACGGGATCTTGTCGGCGTCTTTGACCTCGGCCAGGCCCACGCGGGACTTCGCGCCATCCGCGCCAATGACCAGCTTGCAGGGCAGTTCACGTTCTTCTTGGGTCTCCTTGTCGCGGTAGATCACGACAGGCGTGCCGTTCGGACGCGCGATGCGCACAAAGGTTCCCGTGAAATATTCGGCACCCGCTTCGACCGCGCGGGCGCGCAGGAAGGGGTCAAAGTCCTTGCGATCCACCATCCCGACAAATCCGTTTTCGATTGGAATGTCGACGTGCCGTCCGGAAGGGGCAATCATGCGGGCGGTGTTGACCTTGGCGACCAATTGTTCGTCTTTGATGTGGAAGTCTTCCATCAAACGTGGCGGGATCGCCCCTCCGCAGGGTTTGATCCGGCCTTCACGGTCCAGCAACGCCACAGAGTGGCCAGAACGCACCAGATCTTCGGCCGCTGTCGCCCCTGACGGGCCACCTCCAACAACAACTACATCAAACATTTTCATTCTCCTGGCATCATCGCAGCACCACGTGGTGCATCGGAATTCGAAGCTGTGAGGCGCATGGCCAGAACAGCAGCAATTAAAAAGACAAACCCTTCGGTCGCAAAAACAGTGCCATAGGCGATCGCATCAGAGCTCGACACCAATCGCATTACATCGACCATGGCGGTGCCGATGAATGATCCAAGGCCAAAGGCAATCGCTTGGGCCGCGCCAAACAGCCCCATGCGCAACCCTTCCTGACTTTGGTCGCCCTCTCCCGCCAAGCGCATCATCGCGCCAATGGCCGCGACGGCAAATGATCCGTTCGCCAGCCCCAGAACAAAGACATTCGCGCCCAGCGGCCACACCGCAGCTTGGGTTCCACCGTAAGCCATGCCCATCAACGCCATCCCAGACAGCACACATCCGCCAACGACCCAGACCCGCAAAGGCACCGTGACCCAGCGCGCCAAAAGCGTGCCGGAAAGCAAAACGGCCAACATTCCTACCAGTGCACCGGCGTGGTGCATCCCGCCAAGGGCCGTGCTTTGGCCCACTGTCAGCCCGAACACATGCCCCGCAAAAGGCTCAAGGATCAGATCCTGCAAGTTGTACGCCAACATCGACGCAAAAACGAAAGTGGTGAACAAACGCACGCGGGTGTCCGACCAAAGGGTGCGCACGACATCTGCAAAACGGGCCTCGCTTTTGGGTTTCTGACGCAGTGCAGGGCCGCGTTCCTGCCCCCAAACCCCGGCGATACTCAGCAGCATCGCGATCATGCCAACCCCGCATGCAACTTGCACCAAACGTGTGTGGGTATAAGGGTCCAGCAATTGTCCCGCTGTGATCCCGGTCGCCGCCAGTCCGAAAATCATCATAATCCACACAAGGCTGCCGGCCGCAGCCTGTCGGTCCTGCGCGACCCGCGCCGCCAGCAACGCTAGCAAATTGGTCCCTGCCGCCCCGATCCCAAGTCCGATCAACAAGAACGCCGGAATCGCCGCAAGAATGCCATAGGTGGCGTTCTGCGCCATAACGCCGACGGACAAAGCCGCACAAATCGCGCCCAAGGCCAGCAATGCAACTCCGCCCAAAATCCATGGCGTCCGCCGCCCGCCTTGATCCGCGCTGTGCCCGAAACGGGGGCGTAAAAACTGGGTGCCATAATAGAGTGACACCAAAAGGCCCGGCAAAATCGCGGGCATCGCCAACTCGACCACCATCACACGGTTTATTGTGGCCGTTGTCAGAACAACCACAGACCCCAGCGCCATTTGCACAAGGCCAAGGCGCGCAATGCCAAACCAACCCATCATCCCGCCATCCCCCGCAAGGCAAAGGCGGTGATCATCATGCCGCTGACATAAAGCAACACGCCCGTGCCGTTGTACCAAGGCGCTTTGGCCTTGGGGTCTTTGAACATCACGCTCATGGCCCAGAATTGCACCAGCAGAACAGCCGCAACGCCCAAAGCGTGCAGCGGCTTGCCCCATGAGAACAGCAGCCCGATCACCGCGATCTGGGGTAGGGTCATCACAAAGCAGGCAACTTTGGCGGCCTTCACAGGTCCCAGCGTCACGGGCAAGGAATTGACGCCCATCTGGCGATCCCCTTCCAAAGCTTTGAAATCATTCAACGTCATGATCCCGTGCGCGCCCAGACCATATAGAACGGCAATAAGGACAACCGGTATCGACGGGGCACCTGCGCTCAGCACGGCAGCGCCGGTGAACCAAGGCAAAGTCTCATAACTTAGTCCGACCAAGCCGGGCCCCCACCAGCCCGACCGCTTGAGGCGGACAGGTTCTGCGGAATAGGCCCACGCGGCCAGCACGCCAGCGATGGTGGCGGCAAAGCCCCATGGCCCCAACTGCCAGCCGACCATCAAGGACAACGCCGACATGGCCAACGCAATGTACAAACCCCACCGCCCCGGAATGCGGCCCGAGGGAATCGGGCGGTCCGGCTCGTTGATCGCGTCCACATGCCGGTCACACCAATCGTTGGCGGCTTGGGACATGCCACACACCACAGGACCCGCAAGCAACACGCCCAGCACAACCAAAGACCATTGGCCTACCGGGGACGCTCCCGAAGAGATCAATCCGCAGACATAGGCCCACATCGGCGGGAACCAAGTGATCGGCTTGATCAGACGCAGGGCCGCTGAGGGCTCTGGATATCGACGCAGTTGTATGGAAGTTGTTACAGACATGTGTAAACTATGCCTTACACTTTGAGTCGGCGCAAGTCTGTCCCGTCAGTTTCAATGTATGATGTCTGGGTCAGCCGCGGGACCCTAACGGGCAGCGTATTCCCAAAGCGGATCAACAGCCCCCAATTGGGCCGAGCGCGCTGTCATTGCGTCCTGATCCCGCAGAAGTCCGAGGCCTTGCATTTGGCCCAATAGACCGTTGCGCCGCGTGGTGGCGCGCTCAACCTCGTCAAAAGGGTGAAGTGAATTTTGCGATTTGGGAAGGATTGCCAAAATCGCCACCTGAACGCGCCTTGCGCATTGGCACCCACTGTCCAAAACAACTAGAAAACAGCGCAACCCCCAATAGACAGGCCGAAACGCATCAGGGACGGTCAAGCAAACCGAATTTACGCAGTTTGACATAAAGGCTTTGACGCGAAAGGCCCAACATTTCAGCCGCCGCGACGCGGTTGTTTTTGGTCAGGGCCACAGCCGTTTCGATACACATCTTTTCAACGACATCCGTGGTTTGCGCCACGATTTCCTTCAAAGACGCAGAGCCGACCAGTTCAACAACCTTGCGGTTTGCTTCACTGCCAGACCCTGTATCACCCTGACGCAACGACGCCGCGCGGGTCGTGTCGCGCAGGATCAAACCGATGCCCGGGTGGTTCGGATCCTCGATGCGGGTCGTGGAAATTTCAACAGGAACCGCAGACCCAAGGCGATTGACGACCTTGGTGCCATACATTCGCATTTGACTGCCGCGTTCGGCGTTGTCCGTCAGAACACCAAGGTCAATCTGACCGCGCGCCAAGAAATCACCAAGGCTTTTGCCGACAAGATCGCCAAGATGACCCGCCCCGACAAGGTCCATAAAGCCGTCATTCACAGAGGCAATAACGCCTTTGGGGTCGGTGAAACAAATCGCGTCGCCGCTGTTGCGGAACAAGGCGGCCGCCTGAACCGAGGTCGCATCGGTGCCAGCGTCGCCTTTGGTCTTGCCCAGCAAACGGCACATCAAAATGCGCTGTCCACGGGCGCGGAACACAGTCGGGTTCACTTGCAACTCTTCGCCGCTGCGTTTGATGCGCATCGTCACGCGCGCGCCATCTTCGTTCAATGTGGCGTTGACCAGTGTTTCCAACAACTCCTCGCCCGAGCGTTCGGTTGCGAGGGTGTGGAACTGACAACCGACCAGGCTTTCGACCTTCATCCCGAACAGCTCTGCGGCGGCGGGGTTGGCATCTTCAAGGCGACCGGACTGGGTGGATACAAACACAACAGGCTCTGGCACCTGAGACATCAACACGCGGTAGCGCGCATCAAACTCACGGCGGGTTTCAAAGCCCTGCTCCAGCGCGATCTGCGCCTGAACCAACTGTTGCTGCGTCTCAGCAATCGGGCGCAAGTCGCGGCCCAATAGCAAAACCGCATTCTCATAGCCGAAACGGTGGAATGTGTAGCGAACCGGGTACTGCCACGCCTGCGCCTCGCAATGGTTCAGCTCCAAGGAACGCTCCGGCAGCTTACCCTCAAGGTAAGGACGATGCGCGCCCTCGAATTTTTCGATGCTCTCGACAGTCAGGAAGTCCAGCACAGAGCGGCCCTCCCAATGGCTCAAATCCCCGAAACTGGCCGTGGTTTTGTTCACCACCACCGACAGGATGATCCGTTCGGCGGAGACGACCAAAGCAATATCAGACGCCGCACCGATGATGCTGCTGAGGAACTCCGGCTCGATCAGAGGAACGGACCCGCTGGTCCAGAACGTGCTGCCACCTGTGGTCATGCGCGGCGCCGTTCTTTGATCCGGCGCTCAAAGAGCCCGACCACCTCGGCCAAATTACATGTCAAAATGTCAACGCCTTCTGCTTCTTTTTGTCCTTCGATCTCTGCAACGATTGGCCCGCCAAGGGCGAACACAGGTGCGGATCCTGGGGCATTTCGGATAATTTGTACGGTTTTCAGCACAGATGCAAGGGTTGCACCTGTGGAGGACGTGAACATCACGATGTCGGGACGCTCAACCAAGGCGCGGGCCGCAATATCGGCGGACGTTTCACCCACCGAAACATGCGCGGCAAACCCCAAACGCCCCATTTGGGCAGAGATCAAAGTGCCGCCCAGAAAATGTTGTTCATTCTCCGGAACGACGACCAAAACATTTCCGCGATTCTGAAGGACAGTGTTACCTCTTGCGACATGGGAGACCAAAGACTGCAAACGCATGCCGGCAATGGTCACGGTCGCAAAGCTTTCTTCGTCACGCATCCAGTAGTCGCCCATGATCCGTGCCGCCGCCGGCACATAAGCAGCCAGCAGTTGGGTGTCAGATACATAAGCACGGCGCATGGTGTCGTGGATTTCTTCAGCGTCAAAAGGATCAATACCTTTGATACGCTCTAACAGGTCGTCAAGGACAGGCATCCGCATCCCGCTACGGGATACAGGCTTGCGGGCCTGAAGCTCCGCAATCACTTGGGTCACAACGTCATCATTCGGGTCCAATGCGAACCCGGAGCCGTCGTTCGAGTGTGGATAATCATCGTGCGTCATTTAGATTCGCCCGTCCATAAGGAAGCCAGCACCGATACGCCCTGCGCACACAAGAAACATCAATGAACTGACTGTCTAGTTTAACCTACAGGTTGTCAATTTATTTTGACACCTCAATGCGGGGAAATTCCATCATTTTTATCTATTTTACTACGTTTGACGGAATTTTGAGCAACTAGACGCCAATCCAGCTGCCTATCAAAACTTACAGTCAGGTTAATTTTTGACCTGAGTGTAACTTTTAATTGACACTTTTCCTCCTCCGCACGTACCCTAGGGACAGATCAAAAGATCGGAAGGTTCCCATCCATGTTGCCAAGCAATAGCGCAAACACAAGCCCCGTCGGGCTTTACACCGCCGAAGAGCGGGTGCGCCGTGACGCAACAATCTGGACAACAATCCAGGGGGTGTTGGCGCCTTTGCAGTTTCTGGTTTTCCTTGTCTCTCTCGGACTTGTCCTGCGCTACCTGAGCACAGGAGCGGGTTACGAGGTCGCCACATGGTCCATCCTGATCAAGACCTGCTTTTTGATGCTGATCATGGTGACGGGAGCGATTTGGGAAAAAGTCGTTTTTGATCAATACCTTTTCGCCCACGCCTTCTTTTGGGAAGATGTGTTTTCCTTTGCAGTGATTGCATTGCACCTTGCCTATGTCTGGGCTCTGTTCACCAACAGCTTGCCCCCCGTACAACTCATGGTTCTGGCCCTCGCGGCCTACACCGCTTACGTCATCAATGCAGGCCAGTTTATCCTCAAATTGCGCGCCGCACGCCTACAGGCCGCCGCCCAATCTGACACCTCTGCAAATTCACAAGAGGCTGTCGCATGAACGACCTGACCCCCCCGACGCTGTCACGCGGCTGTCGCGATGAACCGATTCTCAAGCAACGTGGCCAACATGAAGTGTTCTGTGGCCTCACGGGAATCATCTGGTTGCACCGCAAAATGCAGGATGCGTTCTTTTTGGTGATAGGCAGCCGGACCTGTGCGCATCTGCTGCAATCCGCAGCAGGGGTTATGATTTTTGCCGAGCCACGCTTTGGCACTGCGATTCTCGAAGAGACGGATCTGGCGGGCCTCGCCGACGCGCAGGTCGAAATTGACCGCGTGGCCGAAGAGCTGCTGGCGCGCCGCCCTGACATCAAACAGTTGTTTCTGGTCGGCTCTTGTCCCTCCGAAGTGATCAAGCTGGACCTGACACGCGCCGCCGAACGCCTGACGGAAAAGCATGCGCCCTCCGTGCGGGTCTTGAACTTCTCGGGCTCCGGCATTGAAACCACCTTTACCCAAGGCGAAGACGCTTGCCTCGCCTCCATGGTGCCTGTTCTGCCAAAAACAGACGCGCGCCAGTTGATGCTGGTCGGCGCCTTGCCGGACGTGGTCGAAGAACAAGCCGTTTCGCTGTTGAACCAGATGGGCATCGAGGACGTCAAAGTATTGCCAGCGCCCCGCGCCGATGCCGATCTTGGCGTGGGCGAAGGCACTGTTTTCGCCCTGACCCAGCCTTTCCTCGGAGACACACATGCCGCCCTGACACGGCGCGGCGCACGCCATTTGGTCGCGCCATTCCCTTTTGGCGAAGAAGGCACAACCGCGTGGTTGCGGGTCATCGCCGACGAATTTGGCGTGGACGACGAAACCTTTGAGCGGGTCACCGCAGCCCCGCGCGCCCGCGCCCGCAAAGCCATCGCCCAAGCCTCCGAAGCATTGCGCGACAAAAGCGTGTTCTTTTTCCCCGACAGCCAGTTGGAAATCCCTCTGGCCCGTTTCCTGACGCGCGAATGTGGCATGACGGCCATCGAAGTCGGTGCACCGTTTATCCACAAAGGCATCATGGGCCCCGAACTGGACATGCTGGAAAAAGGTCCGCGCCTCGCCGAAGGCCAGGACGTCGACCTGCAATTGGCCCGCTGCCGCGAAGCCCGCCCTGATTTGTCGGTCTGCGGCTTGGGCCTTGCCAATCCACTTGAAGCCGAAGGGCTTGCCACCAAATGGGCCATCGAGTTGGTCTTTACGCCCGTGCATTTCTACGAACAGGCCGGTGATCTGGCCGGTCTCTTCTCGCGCCCGATCCGCCGCGCTGAAATGTTGAAGCTTGATCCATCTGCGTCTCGCGGAGCAAACGCATGAAGCTGACGGTCTGGACATATGAGGGGCCACCCCACGTGGGCGCCATGCGCGTTGCCACTGGTATGACAGGTCTGCACTACGTTTTGCACGCCCCCCAAGGGGACACCTATGCGGATTTGTTGTTCACAATGATCGAGCGGCGCAACCACCGCCCACCGGTCACCTACACCACATTCCAAGCCCGCGATCTGGGCAGCGACACTGCAAATCTGTTCAAGTCGACGCTGGAAAACACTTATGAGCGGTTCAAACCCGAAGCCATCATCGTCGGCGCATCTTGCACGGCCGAACTGATACAGGATGACCCCGGCGGCATGGCCGAGTTGATCGGCCTGCCCATTCCCGTGATCCCGCTGGAACTGCCAAGCTATCAGCGCAAAGAGAATTTTGGCGCGGACGAGACGTTCTTTCAGATCGTGCGCACTTTGGCCAAACCGATGGAGCGCACCAAGCAGATCACCGCCAACCTGATCGGCCCGACGGCTTTGGGCTTCCGTCACCGCGATGACATCCAAGAGGTCACCGCACTGCTCAGCGACATGGGGATTTCCGTGAACGTGGTCGCGCCGATGACCTCGTCCCCGTCCGATATCAAACGCATGGGGGCCGCGCACTTCAACGTGTTGATGTATCCGGAAACGGCAGAACAAGCCGCACGCTGGATGGAACGCACGTTTGATCAGCCTTATACCAAAGTCGTTCCGATTGGCGTAGGTGCCACGCGTGATTTCGTCGATGAAGTCGCCCGGATTACAGGCGTTGAACCCTACCTTGACGACAGCCGTTTGCGCCTGCCTTGGTATTCTGCTTCTGTAGACAGTACATATCTGACCGGTAAACGCGTTTTCTTGTTTGGCGATGGCACCCACGTCCGTACCGCCGCACGCGTTGCACGCGACGAGATGGGTTTCGAGGTTGTCGGCATGGGCTGTTACAACCGCGAAATGGCCCGCGATGTGCGCGCTGCTGCCAAAGAGTACGGCGTCGAGGCCTTGATCACCGATGATTACCTTGAAGTCGAGCGCACCATCGAAGCCCTTCAGCCCGAGATGATCCTTGGCACCCAGATGGAGCGCCACATCGGGAAGCGATTGGGCATACCATGTGCCGTCATTTCTGCCCCTGTGCATGTTCAGGATTTCCCTGCCCGATATTCCCCGCAGATGGGCATTGAAGGGGCCAATGTCATCTTTGACACATGGGTTCACCCTTTGGTCATGGGGCTGGAAGAACATCTTTTGCATATGTTCCGCGATGATTTCGAATTCAACGATGCTGCCGGCGCTTCCCATCATGGTGGCCATGCGCCTGCGGCGAGCGTCGCCGGGGGGCCAGCCCCCCGTCCTGCGGACTCCCCCCGGGATATTTCGGACGAAAGGAATGGGGTCCCTCTGGATCAGGGCAACGTCATTTGGTTGGCCGATGCCGAGAAAGAATTGAAGAAGATCCCGTTTTTTGTGCGTGGCAAGGCCCGTCGCAACACTGAAGCCTTCGCCACCGAGCGCGGTGTTTCCGAGATCAGTATCGATACCCTTTATGAAGCAAAGGCCCATTATGCGCGATGATGCAGCCATAAACGGGCGGTTGCCCGGCTACAGGTTTGTGATCCTCACGTTGGACAGCCATGCGGCGGGTCCTGCCAATCGCGCTATCGAGACGTTGAGCCAGGATTACCCCGGCTTACATCTTTCTGTTCATGCGGCCGCGGAATGGGGCGAAAACCCTGACGCTTTTGAAGCCGCCCGCGAGGCCGTACAGACCGGTGATATTATCGTATCCAACCTGTTGTTCCTTGAAGAGCATGTTGCCCGAATTCTGCCCCATCTTGAAGCCCGTCGTGACGCCTGTGATGCCATGATTGGCGTTATCGCCGATGCCTCTATCGTCAAGCTGACCAAGATGGGTGGTTTGGACATGATGTCCCCGCAGTCCGGTGCGATGAAGTTGATGAAGCGTTTGCGCGGCACGTCCAAGCCGTCATCGAGTGATGGTCAAAAGAAGATGGCGATGTTGCGCCGTTTGCCCAAGATTTTGAAGTTCATCCCCGGAAAGTCCCAAGACCTGCGCACGTGGTTCGTAACCATGCAGTATTGGTTGGGCGGCTCTGACGACAATGTCGATGCAATGATCCGCAATTTGCTGAACCGTTATTCCAAAGATACCGGATGGCTCAAACATCCCGAAGCGGCCGCCCCGATCGAATATCCTGACGTTGGGTTGTATCACCCTGACGTCGCGGGCCGCATCACCACCGATATCGCCGATTTGCCGCGCCCTGAAAATCCGGTGGCCACTGTCGGTCTGTTGATGATGCGCTCTTATGTTCTGAGCTCTGATACGGCCCATTATGACGCGGTGATCCGCACCTTCGAGGCGCGCGGTTTGCGCGTTATCCCAAGCTTTGCAGGTGGTTTGGACGGACGTCCTGCAATCGACAATTACTTCAGCGATGCCAACGGTTCCAAAATTGATGCGATGGTCTCCCTCACTGGCTTTAGCCTTGTCGGTGGCCCTGCCTATAACGACAATGATGCCGCCGTTGAGGTCCTCAAAAAGCTCGATATTCCCTACATTGCCGCCCACCCGCTGGAATTTCAGACGTTGGGCCAATGGGCGGACGCCGCCCAAGGGTTGGGCCCCATCGAAACCACGATGCTGGTGGCCTTGCCCGAGTTGGACGGCGCAACCTGCCCCACGGTCTTTGGCGGTCGTTTGGGCCCCGAAGGGTGTCAGGGCTGCGCCCACGCGTGCACGTCCACCGATCAGTCCAAAGCCATGGTGCCTTGCTTTGAGCGCATTGACAGCCTGGCCGAAAAAACCTTGCGTTTGGCCAAATTGCGTCAGCGCAAGAACGTCGACAAAAAGGTCGGCATCGTGTTGTTCGGCTTTCCGCCCAATGCGGGCGCCGCCGGAACCGCCGCCTATCTCAGCGTTTTCGAGAGCTTGTTCAACACCCTCCACGAGATGAAGCGCCAAGGGTATACTCTGGATGTGCCCGAAGACGTCGATGCCCTGCGCGAAGCCGTTTTGGGTGGCAATTCCAAGCAATACGGCCAAGAGGCCAACGTCGCCGATCACGTGGATGCGGACACGATCGTGCGCACCACCCCACCATTGGCCGCCATTGAAGCCGTTTGGGGCCCCGCCCCCGGTCGCGTTCAATCTGACGGGCGCGGTGTGTTTGTTCTGGGCAAGCATTTTGGCAATATCTTTGTCGGTCTTCAGCCCGCGTTTGGCTATGAAGGCGACCCGATGCGGTTGCTGTTCGAGCGCGGCTTTGCCCCGACGCACGCATTCGCCACCTTCTATTTGTGGCTGCGCAACACCTACTGCGCCGATGCGGTTCTACATTTCGGCATGCACGGCGCCTTGGAATTCATGCCAGGCAAACAATCGGGCCTTGGGGCGCGCGACTGGCCGGATCGTTTGATCGGCGAAATGCCCAATATCTACCTGTATGCGTCCAACAACCCTTCCGAGGCCTCATTGGCCAAGCGCCGTTCCGGTGCGGTGATCATCACCCATCTGACGCCGCCCTTGTCCACCGCAGGGTTGTACAAAGGTCTGGCCGAACTCAAGGACAGCCTCACGCGCTGGCGCAACACGGCAGAGGAGTCTTACGAGCATTCCGAACTTGCCGATCTGATCGCCGAGCAAGCCGAAGCTGTGGATATGGGCGGCATCGCCCCGGATCAATTGTGGCTCAAGCTGCTGGAAACCGAAGACGCCCTGATCCCCGACGGGCTCCACATTGTTGGCAATCCGCTCAGCGATGATGCGCGCCGTGAATACCTTGGGCTGATGGATATTCCTGACGCCGAAACCCACGCGCGGCTGGATCACCTGCTGCAACAGGAAACCGAACTTGGTGGCCTGATGAACGCATTGGACGGACGCTTTACCCCGCCTGTTGCCGGTGGTGATCTGATCCGCAGCGCCGACATTCTGCCAACGGGGCGCAATATCCACGCCTTTGACCCCTTCCGCATGCCCACCGAATTTGCCTGCCGCGACGGCGCGAAACAGGCGCAGCTTTTGCTGGACACACACCCGACATTGCCACGGTCTGTCGCGCTGGTGCTCTGGGGCAGCGACAACATCAAGTCCGACGGCGGCCCGATTGCACAAGCTCTGGCGCTGATGGGGTGCAAGCCGCGCTTTGACAGCTTTGGGCGTTTGGGCGGGGCCGATCTGATCCCCCTCGAAGAGCTTGGCCGCCCCCGCGTTGACGTCATCATGACCTTGTCTGGTATCTTCCGCGACTTGTTGCCTTTGCAAACACGGATGCTGGCCGAAGCCGCCCTGAAATGCGCCGAAGCGGACGAACCGGTCGCGCAGAACTTTATCCGCGCCCACGCGCTGGAATACGCCGAAAAGATGGGCGTCGACATGAAAGTTGCCGCCCTGCGCGTGTTCTCGAACGCTGAAGGCGCCTATGGCTCGAACGTCAATTCCCTGGTGGACAGTTCTGCCTTTGGGGATGAAGACGAACTGGCCGACGCCTATGAAGCCCGCAAAAGTTTCGCGTATGGCACCGATGGCAAAGCCGCGCACAACCCGGCCTTGTTGCAAAAGGCGTTGGCGGATGTGGAACTGGCCTATCAGAACCTTGAATCTGTCGAACTCGGCGTCACCACCGTTGATCACTATTTCGACACGTTGGGCGGGATCGCCCGCGCTGTGAAACGCGCCAGAGGGACCGACGCGGCTGTCTACATCGGAGATCAAACCCGTGGGACCGGCAAAGTGCGCACTTTGAAAGACCAAGTGGCGCTGGAAACCCGCAGCCGTTCCATCAACCCGAAGTTTTTCGAAGGCCTGCTCAAGCACGGCTCCGAAGGGGTGCGCCAGTTGGAGGCCACCGTCACCAACACCATGGGGTGGTCCGCGACGACGGGCCAAGTGGATGAATGGGTGTACCAGCGCATCTCGGAAACCTTTGTTCTGGACGAGGACATGCGCAAGCGCCTCGCCGATTTGAACCCGACCGCATCGTCGCGCATGGCCAACCGTTTGTTGGAAGCCAACGATCGCAACTACTGGTCACCAGACGCAGAAACCCTCGCAGCCCTGCAAGACGCAGCGGATGCTTTGGAAGACAAACTCGAAGGGATTGCAGCAGAATGAGCCGCCCCTTTGAACAACCGAACTCAAACGTGAACGGGGATGTGCGCCCCTTTGAAAGGAGGGCATTATGAGCCCACTCGATAGATCACCCCCGAATCTCCGTGGCCAGGACGGCGACGGTTCTGTTCAAGTTCATCAGGACGCCGACGCCAAAATTGAAGGCGCAAAAGTCTTTGCGGTTTACGGAAAAGGCGGGATCGGCAAATCCACCACCTCGTCCAACCTGTCTGCGGCATTTTCCAAGCTGGGCAAACGGGTTTTGCAAATCGGGTGTGACCCGAAGCACGACAGCACGTTCACGCTCACTGGCCGCTTGGTGCCCACAGTCATCGACATCCTCAAAGAGGTGGATTTCCACCCTGAAGAATTGCGCGCCGAAGATTTCGTTTTCGAAGGTTACAACGGCGTGAAATGCGTTGAGGCCGGTGGCCCCCCTGCAGGCACAGGTTGCGGTGGATACGTTGTTGGTCAAACAGTTAAGTTGTTGAAACAACACCACCTTCTGGAAGACACCGACGTTGTGATCTTTGATGTTCTGGGCGATGTGGTGTGTGGTGGCTTTGCCGCACCCTTGCAACATGCCGACCGCGCCCTGATCGTTACGGCCAATGACTTTGACAGCATCTATGCCATGAACCGGATCATCGCAGCGGTTGAAGCCAAGTCCGTCAACTACAAAGTCCGTCTGGCAGGGTGCGTGGCCAACCGGTCCAAGGACACGAACGAAGTGGACCGCTACTGCGACACAGTCGGTTTCAACCGCCTTGCGCATTTGCCTGATCTGGACGCCATCCGCCGCTCGCGTCTGAAGAAAAAGACGCTGTTCGAAATGGACCTCGATGACGACATTGCCGCAGTGCAAAAAGAATACATCCGTCTGGCGAACACGCTTTGGAGCGGCACAGAGCCTCTGGCCCCCAAATCCCTGCCTGATCGTGAAATCTTTGACTTGTTGGGCTTTGATTGATGGCCACCTACGATCAAACCCTTGCACGGGTCGAAACCTATTTCGACCAGACCGCGACCAAAACATGGGAGCGTCTGACGTCTGACGCGCCTGTATCCAGGATTCGCGAAACCGTGCGGGTCGGTCGTGACCAAATGCGTCGTCTGATGCTCTCGCGTTTACCTGTCGATCTGACGGGCCAGCGCGTTTTGGATGCAGGGTGCGGGGCAGGGCAAATGACGGCGGAACTGGCTGCGCGCGGTGCGCGCGTTGTGGCGGTCGATATCTCTCCGTCCTTGGTGGATATCGCCAAAGCACGCCTGCCAGAGGAACACCAATCCCAAGTGACCTTCACCTCCGGTGACATGCTCAGCGATGATCTGGGTCTGTTCGATCACGTCGTGGCGATGGACAGCTTGATCTATTACACGGCGGATGAAATCGGGCGCGCGTTGGCGACACTCGACAAGCGCACAGGCCGCAACATTGTGTTCACAGTGGCCCCCCGCACCAAAGCGTTGATGGCTATGTGGTACGCAGGCAAATTGTTCCCCCGCTCGGATCGCAGCCCTGTCATGATCCCGCACGCCGCCGAACCGCTGATCAAAGCGTGCAAAGCCAGCGGTATCAAACGCCCCTTGCGCCCTGTAGATCGGGTCAAATCGGGGTTCTACTTTTCCCAAGCTATGGAACTGCGTGGATGAGTGGTTTGCGCCAAATCACGACGCGGGTTTTGCCCTTTGCCGATGCGGCGAGTGACAGCTTGCCCATGCGGGAACTGCTGCGCCTGTCGCTGTTTCAGATTTCGGTCGGTATGGCTTCTGTTTTGCTGTTGGGCACCTTGAACCGCGTGATGATCGTGGAACTGAGCGTGCCTGCCATGATTGTCGCGTTGATGATTGCGTTGCCTGTTCTGATCGCACCATTTCGCGCGCTTTTGGGGTTTCGTTCGGACACCTACAAATCCGCTTTGGGTTGGAAACGCGTGCCCTTTATTTGGTTCGGATCCCTCTGGCAGTTCGGGGGCTTGGCCATCATGCCCTTTGCACTGTTGGTGCTGGGCGGGGACGTCTATATCGTTGTCCCCTTTGCTGGCGAAGTCCTTGCGGCGCTGGCCTTTTTGATGACGGGCCTAGGCCTGCACATGACCCAGACAGCCGGCCTTGCGCTGGCCTCTGACCGCGCCACGGACGAAACACGGCCCCGCGTTGTAGCCTTGTTGTATGTGATGTTTTTGGTTGGAATGGGCGTATCTGCGTTGATCATCGGCGGGCTTTTGGCTGATTTCACATCCTTGCGCCTGATCCGCGTGGTCCAGGGCGCGGCGGTTGTCGGCATTGCCCTGAACCTTGTCGCCTTGTGGAAACAAGAAAGCTTGCGCCCGATGAGCAAGCAAGAACGCGCAGCCCCAAGCCCAAAGTTCTCTGACGCCTGGGCAGATTTTGTCGCAGGCGGGCAGGCGGGGCGGCTTTTGGTCTGCGTTTTTGTGGGCACGATGGCTTTCAATATGCAGGACGTCTTGCTTGAACCATACGGCGGGGAAATCCTTGGGCTTTCCGTGGCCGCAACCACAATGCTAACGGCCCTATGGGCCACTGGCGCTTTGGTGGGGTTTGCGTGGGCCGGCTCCCGCCTTGCCAAAGGGACCGACCCGTATCGCCTTGCCGGCGGCGGCATCCTTGCCGGGATTTGGGCCTTTTCACTCGTCATTTTTGCGGCTCCGATGAACTCACCCGCCCTGTTCTACTGCGGCGCGACGATGATCGGATTTGGCAGCGGATTGTTTGCCGTCGCCACATTGACCGCCGCCATGACCATGAATTCAAACGGAACAGCCGGACGCGGCCTTGCACTGGGTGCTTGGGGGGCGGCACAGGCCACCGCAGCGGGTGTGTCCATCGCTTTGGGCGGAACGTTGCGGGACTGGGTGGATGGCATCGCCACCTCCGGCCATTGGGGCGTTGCCCTCGACAGCCCCGCGACAGGCTACTCGTTTGTCTACCATACCGAGATTGGCTTTCTTTTTGTCACTCTCGTGATCCTGGGTCCGCTAGTGCGCCGAGCTGGCCCAACCACCGTAACGGAACGCAGCAATGCCCCCATCGGGCTTGCCGACTTCCCAACCTGATACTGTCCAGAAGGAAACAACATGACTGGTACATTCTTCGGCGAATTCGATCTGGCATCTTTGGTGCTTTGGCTCTTTTGGGTGTTCTTCGCTATTCTGATTATCTACATCCAACGCGAAAACATGCGTGAAGGCTATCCGCTTGAGGATGACGAAGGCAACGCGTCCTCCAACCCGTCAATGTTTCCACTGCCCGAAGACAAGACCTTTGATCTGCCCCACGGTCGTGGATCTGTGACAGTCCCCTCCGGTCAAGCACCCGAACGGGCCGATATTGCGCTCAAACGCGTCGGGCCCGGCAACGGTTATCCGCTGGAGCCCACAGGCGATCCGATGGTGGATGGTGTTGGTCCCGCCTCATGGGCGCCGCGCCGCGATTTGCCAGAACTGGATGGCCACGGCCACAACAAGATCGTGCCGATGGCCACCAAAGAAGCCTTTAGCGTCTCCGCAGGCCGTGATCCGCGCGGGATGCCCGTGGTCTCCGGCGACGGCGAAGTTGTCGGCAAAGTCACCGACATGTGGATTGACGAGCCAGAGCAACTGGTGCGCTACGTGTCTTATGATCTGGACGCAGCTTACGGCGGCGGCTCCCGGTTGGTGCCAATGACGATGGCCCGGATCAAACGCGACAAGATGATCATCGTGTCCTTGTACGCGGCCCAGTTTGCAGGAATTCCAACGATCAAAACACCCACAGAGGTGACCCTGCTCGAAGAAGACAAAATCAGCGGATACTACGGGGGCGGCCACCTGTACGCCGACTCCAAACGCCAGGAACCCCTGATCTGAGACCAACACGCCCCCTGTCCCGATCGTCGGGGCAGGGTACGACATTTTTTGACCCGAAAGGAGGCACCAGCCATGTCTCATGACGATTTTGCAGTTGAGCCCGTTGAGGGGCTTCCTGAACGCCCACCCGAAGGTGAGCAGATTTTGTGGCAGGGGCGCCCTGACTGGCGCGCTTTGGCCATTGATGCGTTGGCGCTCAAATGGGTGGCAGGTTATTTCATCCTTTTGACGGTCTGGCGGTTTGTGTCCGTGGTGGATGTGATGCCGCTGGGACAAGCGATCGGGGCGGCTGTGCCGACACTGATCGTGGGTATTCTGGCCTGTCTGGCCTTGATACTTGTGGCCTACGTACAAGCGCGGGCCACGATGTACACCATCACGGATTCCCGCGTTGCGATGCGGATCGGGGCGGCACTGACGATCACGTTGAACCTGCCCTACAAGCAACTGGGCAATGCGATGTTGGACCTGCACAAACGCGGAACCGGCACCATCGCATTGGACACGATCGGGGAAACGCAGCTGAGCTATCTGGTGTGCTGGCCTCATGTGCGCCCTTGGCACATCAAGAAAACGCAACCCTCTTTGCGCTCGATCAAGGATGCGGAAAAAGTTGCGGGTATTCTGGCCTCAGCGGCTGAAGCGCGCGTGTTGCGTCCTGAAGTCGCCCGCGTGATGCCCAACACAAGCCCAAACCCAAATCCAAGCGCAGTCGCGGCGGAGTAGACCCATGTCAGAAACCCACACAGCCCGCGTTCACGCCACACCCGAAGAACTGGTGCCCCGCGTTCTGGTCCGCATCATGTTTGCACTCGTTCTGGCCTGCGTCGGATTGGTGACCATCGCCACATTGTCGGATCGCCCGCTTGAAAGCACCCCGGCAGATACCGCCATCATCGCACAACGCGATATCGTCCTGACCGGCGAAGCCTCGGGCGCGGCGCGGGTGATGGATGTTCATGGCTCTGTCATCGCGAATTTCTCCGCAGAAAAAGGCGGCTTTGTCGCAGGAGTCGAGCGTGTGATTGCACGCGAACGTGCTAAGATCGGAGCAGATGCCACTGCGCCTGTCCAACTGCAACTTCGGACCGGAAACCGTCTGTCTCTGTATGACCCCTCAACGGGGTGGTCTGCAGAACTGATGGGCTTTGGCGCCGACAACACCCGCACCTTCGCCAGGTTGCTGGGCACCCACTGAAACCAATAAGGAAGCCAACTTATGGGATTACTGACAAAAGATATTGAACGGGCCCCCTGCACCGTCGAAATAAGCCACAAATTCGAGAGCCTGCATGCGCATGTCCGGTTCAACAACGGGGCGGTCATCTACCCCGGGGACGAAGTGCAAGTGCACGGCGAAGAGATCATGGCCCCGTTCGGGGAAGTCGTGACCGCAGAGCGCGAAGCCACAATTTTCCGCGCCTCCAAGCTGGAACGCCTCTGGACCCGCCTGACGGGCGATTTCGAAGTCATGGAGCTGTGTGAATTCTCGTTCTCGGAGCAGGTGAAGCTATGAACAAGCATACATCAGAAATCACCGACGCCGAAGAGAGCCTGAGGGTTCAACAGGAAATGTCGCAGTTCGACAGCGATGATGCGACAGCGCTTGCGATGCAAAACACTCTGCTGACGCCGCGCTTTTACACCACCGACTTTGACGAAATGGACCGGATCGATGTCACGCCGGTGCGCGCTGATTGGGATGATCTGATCAATGACATGGTGTCTGACCCCAACAAGGGTCACTTCAAAAAGAACGCGGACTGGGATCACGTCGATTGGGACGGGATGGAGCCGATGCTCAAGAAAGAGTTCATCGACTTTCTGGTGTCCTCTTGTACTGCCGAGTTCTCGGGCTGTGTGTTGTACAAAGAGATGAAGCGGCGCGGCAACAACGATGACATCACGCAATTGTTCCAGTTGATGGCCCGCGATGAAGCCCGCCACGCCGGGTTCATCAACGACGCCCTGCGCGAAGCAGGTGTGTCCGTGAACCTTGGATTTCTGACGCAGAAGAAGAAATACACCTACTTCCGCCCCAAGTTCATCTATTACGCGACCTACCTGTCCGAAAAGATCGGCTATGCGCGCTACATCACGATTTTCCGCCACCTTGAGGCAAACCCCGAGTTCCGCTTTCACCCGATTTTCAAATGGTTCGAGGAATGGTGCGGCGATGAATACCGCCACGGCGAAGCCTTTGCTTTGTTGATGAAAACAGACCCCAAATTGACCAAAGGGTTCAATGTTTTCTGGATCAAATTCTTCCTGACCGCTGTTTTTGCGACAATGTATGTGCGCGACCACCAGAGGCCTGTGTTCCACAAAGCGCTTGGTGTTGATCCTGACTGGTACGCCCATGAGGTCTATATCAAGACATCAGAAATGACGAAGCAGATCTTCCCGATCACTTTGGACATCGAAAACCCCCGCTGGCAGCGCGGGCTGGAGAAGTTGCAAAAAGCCAACCTTGATCTGGCAGATGCCGTTGAAAAGGGTCAGGTCTTGCGCAAGCTCGGGGCACAAGCCCGCGCCGGCATGGCCTTTGTATCGCTGTTCACAATCCCTGCGCTCAAGCACGAATGCCCCGCATCTGTGCGCATGGCGCCTGCCTACTGATGAGCCCCTGGATCGCCTCATTTATTGCGCTTTTTGTCTGGTGGTTCTCCACCGGTGCAATTCTGATGGCGGTCAAATATGCAGATCGGGCAGGTCCGTCCGCACGCAAAACAACCGTGCTGGCGGGGCTGCCGATGATCTTCCTTGGGGCTTACGGGTTCTGGTTTTCCTTGTCTGATCCTACCATCTTTGGGGTCTATGTGGCGTTCCTTTCTGCGTTGGCGATCTGGGGATGGATCGAACTGGCCTTTCTTACGGGAACCATCACGGGGCCGAACACTTACACCCTTCCACCCAATACCCCCGAGTGGGAACGCTTCATTCGAGCGTGGGGGACGTTGGCCTATCATGAAATGCTTCTTATCACCGCATTGCTGGGGATGTTCATCACTGGCTGGGGATCTGAAAACGCCTTTGGGATGTGGACCTTTGCGGTTCTTTTCTTTGCGCGGGTGTCTGCCAAATTGAACCTCTTTCTGGGGGTGCCACGCATCAACGTCGACTTCCTCCCCGATGCGCTGTCCCACCTGCCAAGCTATTTCCGCAACCGGTCCATGAACTGGTTGTTCCCTGTGTCCGTCACGGCCCTTACCTTTGCCGCTGCGTGCTGGCTGGAACGGTTGTACGCTGTCACCACACCGGGTGAGATCACAGGGTTTGCCCTGCTGACCGCCCTCACCACACTCGCGCTTTTGGAACATTGGGTCATGGTCATACCCGTTCCGGATGAGAAACTCTGGCGTTGGATGTTACCAGCGCCCAAATCAACACAAAAAGACACTATTAAGGGGGGACATCATGGACTTTGATGCACTTTTTCAAGCTCAGCTGGACGCACTCAAGGATGAGGGCAATTACCGCATTTTTGCAGAACTAGAGCGCGTATCGGGGTCCTTTCCCCGCGCGATTTGCCACGATGAGGATTCACCGGACCAAGTCACGGTCTGGTGCTCGAACGACTACCTCGGGATGGGGCAACACCCCAAAGTCACCAAGGCGATGACAGATGCGGTTGAGGCCTACGGCGCTGGCGCTGGCGGGACGCGCAACATCTCTGGAACCAACCACGCCCACAAGTTGCTTGAGGCCGAACTGGCGGATTTGCACAACAAGGAATCCGCGCTGCTGTTCACCTCCGGTTACGTCTCTAACTGGGCGGCCTTGAGCACTTTGGGCGCGCGGTTGCCCAATGCAGTGATCCTGTCGGACGAGTTGAACCACGCCTCGATGATCGAGGGGATACGCCACGCGAAATGTCCAAAAGTGATCTGGAAACACAACGATCCCGAAGACCTCGATCGCAAACTGTCGGCGCTGCCGGCCAACACGACAAAGATCGTGGCGTTTGAATCGGTCTATTCCATGGACGGGGACATTGCCCCTATCGCAAAAATCCTCGACGTTTGCGAAAAGCACGGCGCGCTGAGCTACATCGACGAAGTGCACGCTGTTGGCATGTATGGTCCACGCGGGGGCGGCGTTGCCGAACAGGAAGGGCTGATGGATCGCATCACCCTGATCGAGGGCACATTGGGCAAAGCGTACGGCGTGGTCGGGGGCTATATCACCGGCTCCGAAGCGATGTGTGATTTTATCCGCAGCTTTGCGTCCGGGTTTATCTTTACAACTGCTCTGCCCCCGGCTGTCGCCTCTGCCGCACAAGCGTCCATCCAGCACCTCAAGGAAAGCGCATCAGAACGTATGATGCAGCGCCAAAAAGTAGCCTATTTGCGCAAACGGCTGGATCAGGAAGGCATTCCCCACCTCGACAATGCCAGCCATATTATCCCCGTGATGATCGGCGATCCGGTGAAAACGCGGATGTTGGCGGATTATTTGATGCAAACGTATGGCATCTATGTTCAACCCATCAACTATCCTACTGTTCCCAAAGGCACGGAACGGTTGCGCTTTACCCCGTCTCCTTTGCACAGCACAGATGACATCGAACAACTGGTTCTGGCGCTCAAAGAGCTTTGGAAGCAATGCGCAATTTCACATGCAGTGGCGTAAGAACGCCTAAAATCGCAAGCTTGTGACTGTTGACTCCAGTGTTGATGCGCTAAGTAATAGGGCAATCAACTCTGGAGAACACACATGATCCGTACACTTGCAACACTTGCAGCAATCAGCTTTAGCACCGTCGCGTTTGCCGACGGCCATGCCACAGGCGACGTTGAAGCCGGCGAAAAAGCATTCAAAAAATGCAAATCCTGCCACATGATCGCTGATGGCGACAATGTCATCATGAAGGGCGGCAAATCCGGCCCGAACCTGTATGGCATCATCGGAACTCAAGCCGGTTCCCAAGAGGGCTTCAAGTACAAGAAAAGCATCGTCGCCGCTGGCGAAGCGGGCTTGATCTGGGACGAAGCGACCTTGGCAGAATATGTCGCGGACCCGTCCAAATTCCTCAAAGCCTATCTGGATGACAGCAAGGCGCGCTCCGGCATGTCCTTCAAGCTCAAGAAGGGCGGCGAAGACGTTGCAGCCTATCTCAAAAGCGTAGGTCCGGTGATGGAAGAAGAAGCGACCGAAGAGGCGACAAGCTCTGACAGCTGATCGTCTCTTTGAGTGATTGAAGAGGCCGCTGTTTCATCGCAGCGGCCTTTTTTATGTGATGATCCGCAAGTCCGTGATGACCTCGTCCACATCCTGACACATACGCAAAACGGGACTGTTGCATTAAGTTTCTCGCTTGAAAATTATGCCAACACGTTGTTTTTATGATGTGAAAACAAATAGCTGGCTAACGAAGCTGACTTCGCTGCGAACTCCTGGCTGTCGGTTTTGAACATGTCCGCTTCTGATGGATTCGATGCCCTGCAGTGTCGCCTTCGCACACCTTAATGATGGGAAGTTTTGCCGGTAGCCCAACAATCTCTTGAGGGCAGCATGATCGCTTTCAAGGTCAGGCTGAAGAAGCTCTAGAAACCAACGTTTCTTCTTCAATGTAGCGGGTGCCTTACCGCTCCATTGTTGCCGCAGTGACTGCGCCTTGAAACACCATAAGCGGTATGTGACTATGCACCAGCGCTGGATGACGCGGGTAGAGGTGAGGCTATGTGTATCAACGCGTAGAACCCCCCCCCGCCTAGATAACGTCCACTTTTTCAGTCTGTGCTTTAGGCAGCGGATTAAGCTATGTAATGATGGCTCTTTTTATAAGAGGGAAGGTAGAGTGGCCGTGGGGTGCTCTTGGATGATGGTGACACGCGGCAAAAGTATAGGCCATCTCATGTAAAGTGCCGTTAGCCCGAAGCAAAGCGCACACGCGGCCCCCCGATGTACTGTCCATTCCAAACGCACTGGCTTTCTATGCAAAACCCTGCGGTGCGCAGCTGGGCGGTATGTCGGAGGCATGGCGCAGGTGGTGGTGCTAGTTGTGGCCCAGCGCACCCTAACTATCGGTATGGTGTTAGAGCTAACGCGGTACAGGATATTCAGTCGCTATCTAGACTGCTCAGAGAAGCGGATGGTGCCCATTTTCTGCCGATCTAGGGGGTGTTTCAATGTCTGACGGGTTAGATATGGGACTGTGGTCCCAGCAAAGTTTCTACCCCGCCAGTTCAGGGGCCAAAGTGTCCCTTATCGAGCCGATAAATCATAGCAGTTCTACATGTTGTGGTGGCGTGGGTTTATTTTACAACAAAAAAAGCCGTAGAGGTTATGGATTTGCCCAATTTAGAGTCACGAGGTGTTTTGAGTACTTTCCAGAAACATCAACCGATTTTGTGTCCCTAAAAGTCTTGTATTGAGTACTCAAGTAGGTTTGAGTATCACATGTGAGATACAAATATTCTTGAGTCCCGAAAATCGACTCCAGCAGCACTCAAAAAATTAGATGGATAAAAGTAATATGTCGCATGCAGATTATGATTTCTCCAACTCAGTTGACTATCACTACGGAAAATTTCCGCCGATGCAGCTTGATTACGCAAGGCTAATCGGGCCTGCAACAATGGCGGCTGAGGCACTGGCGCGATACGATACGATGCTAAAATCTTTGCATAACAGCCAAATCTTGCTTGCACCCTTGCGGAGCCAAGAGGCTTTAGTTTCCTCAAGAATGGAAGGAACTATTTCTACGTTAGATGAGGTTCTTCGATACGAAGCAGACCACGAAGATGCAGATGAGCCAACCAGCTTCGAAGTGAGACATGAAGCATTTGAAGTTGCATTATTTGGGTTGGCAATGCGGTATTCTCAAAAGGCGATGCAAGATGGGCAACCGCTATCGGAATCACTAATCAAGCGAGCACATGAAACCCTTTTGAGTTCTGGGCGGGGCGCTTCAAAATCGCCAGGATTGTATAAGTCGGAACAGAACTACATTGGTGATGACCGAAAGAAGAAAGTGTACTTCACTCCAATCAGCCCTGAACAGCTAGGGCCGTCGATGGAGAGGCTGATAGCTTTCATAAATGGGGAGGAGTATTTAGCGCTAATTGCAACAGCACTTGCGCATGTTGAGTTTGAGGCGCTTCACCCATTTAAAGACGGTAACGGTAGAATAGGTCGAATGCTGATAACTCTATCGCTTTGGAACAAAAGGGTTATCAGTCAGCCGCATTTCTATGTCAGCGGGTATTTAGAAGAGCAAAAAGAGCAATACATTGAGCGTATGCGGCAGGTATCCTTGAATGATGATTGGACGGGATGGTGTGAGTTCTTCCTAGAAGCTCTAAGAGAGCAGGCTAATCGAAACCTATCTACGGCAATGCAGATCAGTGACCTATATGAGGAAATGAAAGTGGTGTTTCGGGAGAAGCTGGCATCGCAATGGTCGATTGTCGCGCAAGACTTCATTTTCAGCCAACCAGTATTTCGAAACAATCGCTTTACTAAGCGTAGCGGAATACCGAAGCAGACAGCCGCAAAATTCACGCGAATGCTCACGGATCAAGGGCTTCTCAAAGAACTTTCACCTGCATCCGGCCGCAGAGCGGCGCTCTATTCGTTTGAGCCACTAATGGATATCGTTAGATCATAAGAAGGGTGGACCAAAAGGTGGGCTATGAAATCCATGGGTCCTCTAATATATTGATAGTTTTAAATATTTTCGGAATATTTGGTGCCAGAAGAGGACTCGATATTAACACTTAAGTAATTGTTATATATAAACAATAAAATTATATTTGGCTGATGCACCAGCAGAACAACCAACAGATAAAAACTGCAAGTTTATGACACGTGTGAGCGCAGGAAACATTGCGGCATTCGTCAGAGCTGTATCAGCCATAAGCATAAATATATTGTAAGCGCGGCTTAGACTGTCAACGGCGGCGTAAAAACCTTCCATTGGGGCGGAGCAAAAGTAGGCCATTTAGGTGCGCGCGCCTTTGATCGTGTGGCCCTCATATAGCAAGCACGTTCCAAGGCGCATTGTAAGCGTTGCTTCAGCTTTTGAAATTCCACGGTAGGAGTTGTTCGATGGCCTTTTGTTTATGGCCATTGACGATGGCTGTAAGCACTCCGGTCAAGTAGCTGTGCGGCTCGATCTTATTGAGTTTGCAGGTCTCGATCAGTGACGCAAGCATGGCCCAGTTTTGAGCACCGGCGTCGTGGCCAGCAAAGAGCGCATTCTTTCTTTGCAGGGCGATGGGGCGGATCGTGCGTTCAACGGCGTTGCTATCCATCTCGATGCGGCCATCGGTCAGGAACAGGATCAACCCTTCCCAGTACTTGGCGATGTATTTAAGGGCTTCGCCGGTCGGGGATTTACCGGATACCTGCGTACGGGCATGGTCCAGCCATGTTTTGAAGATTGCGATCTTGGGCGCACTTTTGGTTTGGCGAAGAGCCATGCGCTCATCCGCAAATGTGCCACGCGCCTGCGCTTCGATCCGGTAGAGTGCCGCGATCTGCTTGAGCCCTTCCTCGGCGATGGGGGCGACATTGTTGTGGGTTAGTTCGTACAGCTTACGACGGGCGTGTGCCCAGCAATAGGCCAGCCCTATTGGTTGGTTAAACCGAACTGAGGCGGCTCAGTACATCGGCGTTGGCACCACCAAATTCGACCAACTTGTCCAGGAGCGTGAGATGCCGCAACCCAAGAAGATTGGGGGCCGCTCAGTCTGGGATATCGTGGCATTGGACAGTGCGTTTGATGAGATCGGTAGCTCTACAAGTGTTCATGCTGCGAACGCTTGGGATTGAGGGGTCGAAACTGCTCATGAAAACCAACCTGAAATATGTTGTGAGAGACACAGATCGTCGCGGGAATGTTCGCTTGCATTATAGGAGGCATGGTCGGAAACTTAGGTTGCGCGGCCCAGAGGGATCAATCGAGTTTCTCGAAGACTATCAGATGGCGTTGGTAGGTAGGTTGGCTAGTGCTCAAGCAAAATCGAAAACCAATGAAATAGTTAAGGGTAGCTTCCGAGAGTTGTGCGTCGCTTACTTCCAATCAGCGGATTTCCGGTCCTTGGCACCACGAGGTCAAAAGGTTCGTCGTGGTATTCTGGAGCGGTTCTGCATCAACAACAATGATGGTGAGAAACCATATTCAGATTTGCAATCAAAGCATCTGCGGCTGCGTCGGGATGCGATGATGGATCGTCCAGAAGCGGCAAACAATATGATCAAAGCAGTCCGCCAAGTATTCAAGTATGCGATGAGATATCAGGACTTCGATAGAAACCCAGCAGTTGCCGTAGAATATCTGGCTGGTAATCCCGACGGTTTCCATGCGTGGACTCCCGAAGAGATCGCCAAGTTTGAAGATGCCCATCCCATTGGGACAACCGCACGGCTGGCTCTCGCTCTTGCCCTCTACACGGGTCAGCGACGTTCTGATCTGGTGTTGCTTGGTCGCCAACATATGACCGTCCACAACGGTTCTGACTGGCTGCGGTTCACCCAACAGAAGAACATACGCAACAAGCCCGTTCATATGGAAATCCCGATTGCTCCTGAATTGCGTGTTGTCATGGATGCGACACCGATGGGCGATATGTCGTTCTTGATGAACGGTTATGGTCGGCCATTCACATCAAATGGGTTTGGCAACAAGTTCCGCGATTGGTGCGATGCAGCGGGTCTGCCACAGTGTTCTGCCCATGGGCTTCGCAAGGCCGCTGCTGCAAGGTTAGCTGAGCTTGGCTGCACCGAGCAGGAGATCATGTCGATCACTGGCCACAGAACTTCAAAAGAGATTGCCCGGTACACGAAGTCGGCGAACCAGAAGGTTCGCGCCGAACGGGCTATCGATAAGATGTCGGCTGGCAAGGGACCCTAGAATCCAATGTGGTGAAGGACATATCAGTGTGATCGCTTCGGCCTAAGCCAGCCGGTAGGGTACTATCGCTTCTGATTAATTTGATGCTGATTTGTTCCTTTGATTCATTTCAGTTTGAGATTATTCATTGTTCATGGAAAATTCTATCACATTGGAAAGCATTGCAGATGTTGCAGGGATAGTGACGACCGTCGTATCCCTCGCAGTTGCTTGGATGGTCTATCAGTGGACACGCCGCGTCGATGAGAGCAGCCATTCGCGACAAGTGAATGTTGAAATGCAGGCTTTCAACCAGTTGGTTCTTTCCGACCCAGACCTTCTTGAAATTGAGGCAAACAATCACCCGCCTGAGCTTGGCAAGATTGATACAGCAGAAGCGCGAAAAATGTACTTATATTTTTGATGGATTAACATGGCCGATAATATCGTTCGAGCGCGTAATCAGGGTTTGATGGATAAATCTTTGGCAAACGCCCGTCTATCCAATCTGTCGCGGGTTCTCGCTTCTGACCACAAGTTCATCAAACAGCACGTGCTCCCCAGAGGATACCTCGCGCAACCGGTCATCAAAGAACTTACACAACACTGGTGAAGTGATCATGGCTTAATCGTCCCAAGCCAAGGATTGTCGATCTAGTCAAAGTTCCAGATGATAAAATTAGTAGACCATTCCGAGAACAAAAGCGTCCCACTTTTCCAGAACAGCCCCAATAGTGGGACACTTCCAAGGTGTAAGTGTATATTATGATTATATATTCATCGAAAATTGGTGCCCAGAAGAGGACTCGAACCTCCACATCCTTGCGAATACTAGCACCTGAAGCTAGCGCGTCTACCATTCCGCCACCTGGGCACAGGTGTGAGCGGTGCTCTAAGGTGGACGGGAGGTGTCAATTGGATTCTTAAGCATTTGGGTTCAGAGCAAAAGCCTTAGTGCGATTCGTCGGTTGTTGCATCCGCGGCGATTTGCGCCTTGTTTGCATAGGCATGCGGGTACATCCATGCAGTACAACTGCGTAGCAGGAGCATCATCATGTCAAAGCTGGTCACGATTTACGGCGGATCCGGTTTTGTCGGGCGTTACATTGCGCGCCGTATGGCCAAAGGCGGGATGGCGGGTGCGCGTCGCTGTGCGCCGCCCGAACGAGGCGTTGTTCGTGAAGCCCTATGGTGTTGTTGGTCAGGTTGAACCTGTGCTGTGCAATATCCGTGATGATGCGTCGGTGGCGTCGCGATGCAGGGTGCCGATGCTGTTGTGAACTGCGTCGGCATTTTGGCGAAGCCGGCAAGAATACGTTTGATGCGGTTCAGGCCGAAGGCGCGAGCGTGTTGCGCGCATTGCGCCGCAAGAGGCTATCAGAACGTATGGTGCATATTTCTGCGATCGGGGCGGATGTGGATGCGAAAGCGATTATGCGCGCACCAAAGGCGAAGGCGAGGCTGGCGTGCTCAAGCACATGCCGGACGCGATCATTTTGCGTCCGTCGATTGTGTTCGGGCCTGAGGATCAATTCTTTCAACCGATTTGCCGGCATGACACGCTTTAGTCCTCTTTTGCCTGTTGTTGGAGCGGACACAAAATTCCAGCCCGTGTTTGTTGACAGTGTTGCGCAAGCCGCCGAGCGTGCCTTGACGGATTCCTCCGTGACAGGCGTTTATGAATTGGGCGGTCCTGACGTGGCCACATTCCGTGAGATGATGCAGACTATGCTCGGTATTGTGCGTCGCCGCCGCTTGATCGTAAACGTACCCTTCTTTGTCGGTCGGATCATGGGTTTTGGCTTTGGAGTTGCAAAAACCCTTTCGCTTGGCATCGTTCCCGCCATGATCACGACAGATCAGGTCAAAAACCTTGCCAAAGACAATGTGGTAAGTGCAGGCGCAAAGACGCTTGCTGACTTAGGTGTCGAACCGGTTGCTTTGGAGGCTGTGTTGCCAGAGTATCTGTGGCGCTTCCGCCCGTCTGGTCAGTATGACGCGATCAAAGAAAGCGCAAAGAAGCTGCGCACTCAACTGTAGGCCCATATCAGCAAGCATATGCCAAATATCACCCGGTAGATGACGTAAGGTGTAAAGCTGACGCTGCGCAACAAGCGCATCATTAGAGTGAGCGCCAAAAGAGCCGCAACAAACGCGAAACTGGCGCCGATCAACGCGTCGCGGGCCAGTGACCAATTTGCGTTCCCAACGACATCAAGGCTCAGCAAGGCACCTGATGCGAGGATCGTTGGGATCGACATAAGCATAGACAATTTTGCCGCCCCTTCGCGGCCGTATCCCAACCTGCGTGCTGCGGTAATTGTGATGCCGGAGCGTGATGTCCCAGGGATCAAGGCGAGCATTTGTGCAAGGCCCATGAGGACTGCGTCCTTGAGGCTCCAGCTTTGGTCGGTTTTTTCTTCTGACCCCGTCATATCCGCCCAGTAGAGTACCAAGCCAAACCCAAGCATCGTCCAGCCGATCACTGCAACAGAACGGAGTATCTCATCGATGCCGGTCATTTTGATCGCCAAGCCTGCGATGACGACTGGAATGGTCGAAATCGCCAAGCATAACGCCAAGAACGCACCTTGTGTGTCGACCTTGCCGCAGGCCAATCTGCCGCATCCTGCAATAGCGATGCGTACATCTGTCCAGAAATACAGAACCACCGCGATTAGTGTTCCCACGTGAACGGCGACATCGATAGCCAGCCCTTGATCTTGACCACCTGTCAGCCCCGGTAAGAGAATCAAATGACCTGACGAGCTGACGGGAAGGAACTCTGTCAGGCCTTGGATGACTGCAAGAAGAAATAGTTGAAAGAGAGGCATGGGTTGTTTTGACCTAAAGCGTTTCTACATTAGTGGTATAAGCATCAGAAAACAATGTAAAACTCTGAGTTTAAATCCGAATCGGACCTAAATTTAGGGATTTTTGATAAAAATTCTCCATTCAGGCGTCAAAACAATACATATAGTTCAGTACTTCTGCCTTTTATCGATTGAAGTACTCGCGTAGAGAAACTGCAAGACGGTACAACGGCAGTGAGGGCGTTATGGCTAAGCAACCTATGTTGAAATTTGTGAACATCGAGCGGGACATGCCTCAGAAGCGTGAAGCGGGTGTGCGGCGTGAGGACTTCAACGAGATCTATGCCGAATACGCAGACGCCAAAGCCGCGGAGCAATCCAGCCGCTGTAGTCAATGCGGCGTGCCCTATTGCCAACAGCACTGCCCGCTTCAAAACAACATCCCAGACTGGCTTCGTTTGACGGCTGAAGGGCGCTTGCAAGAAGCATACGAGATGTCGCAAGCCACCAACACGTTCCCCGAAATCTGTGGCCGAATCTGCCCCCAAGACCGCCTTTGCGAAGGCAACTGCGTCATTGAAGGGTCGGGACACGGGACCGTCACCATCGGTTCTGTCGAGAAATACATCACCGACACCGCATGGGAAAAAGGCTGGGTTTTGCCAATCTCCCCCAATGTCGAACGTGCCGAATCCGTCGGCATCATCGGCGCGGGTCCGGGTGGCTTGGCAGCAGCGGATGTGCTGCGCCGCGCAGGGATTCAGGTGACGGTCTATGACCGCTACGACCGCGCTGGCGGATTGATGACATACGGCATCCCCGGCTTCAAACTTGAAAAAGACATTGTGGTACGGCGCAACGATCAACTTGCCCAAGGGGGCGTCACATTCGAGCTGAACACAGACATCGGCACGGACATATCTTTTGCTGATTTGCGGGCCAAACATGACGCGGTGATTATCGCAACAGGTGTCTATAAAAGCCGGTCTTTACAAGCAGATGGCGCGGAAGCGACGGGTGTGTTGCGGGCGATTGATTTCCTGACAGCCAGCAACCGCAAAAGCTTTGGGGACGCGGTGCCAGAATTCGACAGTGGCGCGCTCAATGCCGAGGGCAAAAAGGTCGTGGTTATCGGTGGCGGTGACACGGCAATGGACTGCGTGCGCACGTCGATCCGTCAGGGCGCAACCAGCGTGAAATGCCTGTACCGCCGCGACCGCGCGAATATGCCCGGATCACAACGCGAAGTGCAAAACGCGGAAGAAGAAGGCGTGGTATTTGAATGGCTGTCCGCCCCCAAAGGCATGGTTGTCGAAGGCGACTCGGTGACCGGTGTGATGGTGCAAAAAATGCGCCTTGGGGCGCCGGACGCGACGGGGCGCCAAGCCCCTGAGGTGATCGATGGTGCCGACTACGTCGAGGATGCGGACATCGTTATTATGGCGCTGGGCTTCGAGCCCGAAGCGCTGCCAACTTTGTGGGATGAACCGGAATTGCCAGTGAGCCGTTGGGGCACGATCCTGACAGAGTACACGTCTGGCAAAACCGAAATGGACGGCGTGTATGCGGTGGGCGACATCGTGCGCGGCGCCTCTTTGGTGGTCTGGGCGATCAAGGATGGTCGCGATTGCGCCGAAGCGATTTTGGAGAAACTCAACGCAAGCGAGGTCATTGCAGCAGAGTAACTTGTACAAAACAGGGTCTGTTTGTCACAACATTGAACGGGCCAAAACGCCCCGATTTTGCGACAAACGGGCGTCTTGTACAAAAGAGCCCCTGTTTGTCACAACACGCGCCTGCTCAAGATATTTCCAAGTTCTTTAGCTCATACGTAAACAAAGCTGACCTAACCAACCAAAGAAGTGAATATTCTGTAAATGACACAGCAACGCAAAATCGAGGGACAGTGCCTGTGCGGCGCGGTTACGGTCACAGCCACCGTGACCAATCCCATCGTGCGCGCCTGTCATTGCGAGATGTGTCGCCGTCACACAAGTTCCATGTTCATGTCGCTGCCGACCGTCGCCGGGTCCATCACAGTGTCCGGCCCGGCAAAAACCTATCGGTCCTCTGAATGGGCCGAACGCGGATTTTGTGAAACCTGTGGTTCGACCCTTTGGTACGGAACCATTGGTGACGGTGTGCGCAATCTGTCAGCTGGCCTGTTCAAGGACGCCGCCAATGCGCCATTGAAGCTGGAATTTTTCACCGACACCGCCCCCAAAGGATACGCGCTGGCGGGGGAGCATCGCAAAATGACCACCGCCGAAACACTGGCCCTTTTTGAACCTGAAGGGGATGTCGATGTATAATAATTGCGCCTCGACCCGCCTTTTAATGACCAAAGCCGCAATGGATGTTGCGTCTGCCTTGAGCACGCAAACCCACCCTTTGCCCGACGTACAATTTGTGGGCACCTTCCAGGCCCCCGAGGAGATAGAGATATGACCAAATATGATGAAAACTGGGTAAAAGCCGAAGAAGCCAAGCGCACGTTTATGGCGCAAAACGGTCTCTATTCCGAGGAAGAAGAGCATTCGTCCTGTGGTGTTGGTTTGGTTGTGTCCATTGATGGAACGCCGTCCCGTTCGGTTGTCGAAAACGGCATTCAGGCGCTTAAGGCGATCTGGCACCGCGGTGCCGTGGACGCGGATGGCAAGACCGGTGACGGTGCTGGCATTCACGTCCAGATCCCTGTTCCGTTCTTTTACGACCAGATTGAACGCACCGGGCACACCCCGAACAAGGATCAATTGATTGCTGTCGGTCAGGTGTTTTTGCCGCGCACTGATTTTGGCGCTCAGGAAACCTGCCGCACAATCGTTGAGTCCGAAGTTCTGCGAATGGGGTATTATATTTACGGCTGGCGCCATGTCCCTGTGAAGGTCGAGTGCCTTGGTGAAAAGGCCAATGCCACCCGCCCCGAAATTGAACAGATTTTGATCTCGAACTCCAAGGGTGTCGACGAGGAAACCTTTGAGCGTGAGTTGTATGTGATCCGTCGCCGCATCGAAAAGGCGGCTTTGGCGGCGGGCGTTGGTGCCTTGTACATCGCGTCCTTGTCCTGCCGTTCCATCATCTACAAAGGCATGATGTTGGCCGAGCAAGTTGCGGAGTTTTACCCTGATCTGATGGACCCGCGTTTCGAATCCGCCTTTGCGATTTATCACCAGCGGTATTCCACCAACACCTTTCCGCAGTGGTGGTTGGCCCAGCCGTTCCGCATGTTGGCCCACAACGGTGAGATCAACACGCTGAAGGGCAACCTGAACTGGATGAAGTCTCACGAGATCCGCATGGCCTCTGGTGCTTTTGGTGACATGGCTGAGGACATCAAGCCGATTGTCGCGTCCGGATCGTCGGATTCCGCTGCATTAGACGCTGTTTTTGAAGTTTTGGTGCGTGCTGGCCGCAATGCCCCGATGGCCAAAACCATGCTGGTGCCGAGAGTCGTGGTCCAAGCAGGCAGTTGAACTGCCCCAAGCGTGGCGCGACATGTATTCCTACTGCAACTCTGTGATGGAGCCGTGGGATGGTCCTGCTGCCTTGGCCATGACCGACGGTCGTTGGGTTTGCGCCGGACTGGATCGCAACGGGTTGCGTCCCGATGCGCTATGTCGTGACCAGCGATGGCCTTGTGATTGCCGGTTCAGAGGCTGGTATGGTTCCCCTTGATGAAGTCCGCGTGAAGGAAAAAGGCGCTCTGGGACCTGGTCAGATTTTGGCTGTCGATATGAAAGAGGGCAAGCTGTACCACGACACCGAGATCAAGGACGAGATGGCCGCATCCCAGCCGTTTGGCGATTGGGTCAGCAAGATCAAAGACCTTGATGTGCCGTTGGCCGCCGTCACCGAGAAGCCGATTTTCGAGGGTGAAGAGTTGCGTCGTCGCCAGATTGCGGCCGGTTACACCATCGAAGAGCTTGAGCAGATTTTGGCCCCTATGGCCGAAGACGGCAAAGAGACATTGGCCTCCATGGGTGATGACACTCCGTCCGCCGTTTTGTCCAACATGTACCGACCGCTGAGCCATTTCTTCCGTCAGAACTTTAGTCAGGTCACCAACCCGCCCATCGACAGTTTGCGCGAGTTCCGTGTGATGAGCTTGAAGACCCGTTTCGGGAACCTCAAGAACGTGTTGGATGAGGACAGTTCGCAGACGGAAATCCTGACGCTGGACAGCCCGTTTGTCGGCAATGCCCAGTGGGATGAGTTGACCGAACAATTCAACGCGGACCTTGTCACCATCGACTGCACTTTCAAGGCTGGGGATGGCCGGTTAAACGCAGGATTGGCCCGTATTAGAGCCGAAGCAGAGGATGCGGTGCGCTCTGGCGCGGGGCACATTGTGCTGACCGATCAGAACAGCGATGCGGACCTTGTGGCGATGCCGATGATCCTTGGCTACCAGTGCTGTGCATTCGCATCTGACGCGCAAGGGGTTGCGTACGTTCTGCTCGCTCAATGTGCGCTCTGCCGAATGTATTGATCCGCATTATTTTGCCGTTTTGATCGGGTGCGGCGCGACTGTTGTGAACGCCTATCTGGCGGAGGATTCGCTGGCGGACCGTATCGAGCGCGGCCTGCTGGATTGCACCCTTACAGAGGCTGTAAAACGCTACCGCGATGCCATTGATCAAGGGCTTTTGAAGATCATGGCCAAGATGGGCATCTCTGTCGTCTCCTCCTATCGTGGCGGGCTGAATTTTGAAGCCGTGGGCCTGAGCCGCGCAATGTGTGCGGAGTTTTTCCCAGGCATGACAGTCGCGCATTTCGGGCATCGGTGTGTCAGGCATCCAGCGCAAAGTCGAAGAGGTCCACGCCAAAGGGTGGAACGGCACGAACGTGTTGCCGATCGGCGGGTTCTACAAAGCCCGCAAGTCCGGAGAGACCCACGCGTGGGAGGCCACAAGCATGCACATGATGCAAACGGCCTGCAACAGAGCCTCTTTCGAGATGTGGAAGCAGTATTCGGCGAAGATGCAAAGCAACCCGCCGATCCACTTGCGGGACTTGTTGGACTTTAAGCCATTGGGCGACGCGATCCCGTTGGAACAGGTGGAAAGCATCACCTCGATCCGCAAGCGTTTCGTGACGCCGGGCATGTCGTTGGGGGCATTGAGCCCTGAGGCGCACAAAACCCTGAACGTCGCGATGAACCGCATTGGCGCGAAGTCGGACAGTGGCGAGGGCGGCGAAGATCCAGCGCACTTTGTGCCGGAACCAAACGGGGACAACCCGTCCGCCAAGATCAAACAGGTGGCGTCAGGACGTTTTGGCGTCACGGCGGAATACTTGAACCAGTGCGAAGAGTTAGAGATCAAGGTTGCCCAAGGGGCCAAACCCGGCGAGGGGGGGCAGTTGCCCGGCATGAAGGTCACTGACCTGATCGCGCGCCTGCGCCATTCGACCAAAGGCGTGACGCTGATTTCACCGCCGCCGCACCACGATATCTATTCGATCGAGGATCTGGCGCAGCTGATCTACGACCTCAAGCAGATCAACCCGCGCTGCAAGGTGACCGTGAAACTGGTCGCCTCAAGCGGTGTCGGCACGATTGCGGCGGGTGTGGCCAAGGCCAAGGCAGACATCATCCTGATCTCTGGTCACAACGGTGGCACGGGCGCGTCCCCTGCGACCTCGATCAAATATGCGGGTCTGCCATGGGAAATGGGACTGACCGAAGCGCATCAAGTGCTGTCCATGAACAACCTGCGCGAACGGGTGACGCTGCGCACGGACGGTGGTTTGCGCACAGGGCGCGACGTGGTGATGGCCGCGATGCTCGGGGCCGAAGAATACGGCATCGGCACGGCTGCCCTGATTGCGATGGGCTGCATCATGGTGCGTCAGTGCCAGTCCAACACCTGCCCCGTTGGCGTGTGTACCCAGGACGAAGCGCTGCGCGACAAGTTCACCGGCAGTGCGGACAAAGTCGTCAACCTGATCACCTTCTACGCGCAAGAAGTCCGCGAACTTCTGGCCTCCCTTGGGGCGCGTTCTATGGATGATGTGATCGGGCGTGCAGATTTGCTGGCGCAGGTCAGCCGTGGCTCTGCGCATCTGGATGATCTGGATTTGAACCCGCTTTTGATCACTGTCGATGGTGCCGCGCAGATCGTTTATGACCGTAAAAAGGGTCGCAATCCTGTGCCTGATACGCTGGACGCCGAGATCGTGCGCGACGCTGCCCGCTTCCTTGAGGATGGTGAAAAGATGCAATTGTCCTATGCGGTGCAAAACACGCACCGCACGTGTTGGCACGCGCACCTCTAGCCACATTGTCAAGAATTTCGGCATGCGCAACACGCTGCAACCGGACCATTTGACCGTGAAGCTTCAAGGCTCTGCTGGCCAGTCTTTGGGTGCTTTTGCGGCGCCGGGTCTTAAGCTGGAAGTGAGCGGTGATGCCAACGATTACGTCGGCAAGGGCCTGTCGGGGGGCACGATTGTTGTGCGCCCGCCAATGTCCTCGCCCGTGGTGGCGGCGGAAAACACCATCATCGGCAACACTGTGTTGTACGGTGCGACGGACGGCTACCTGTTCGCCGCGGGTCGCGCAGGCGAGCGGTTTGGCGTGCGCAACTCCGGCGCAAAGGTGGTGATCGAGGGCTGCGGGTCTAACGGGTGCGAATATATGACCGGTGGCGTTGCTGTCATTCTGGGTGATATTGGTGCGAACTTTGGTGCCGGTATGACGGGTGGTATGGCCTATCTGTATGATCCCGAGGGCAAGGCCCCTGCCATGATGAACATGGAGACTTTGGTCACCTGCCCTGTCACTGTGGATCACTGGATGAACCAGTTAGAGACGCTTTTGGAGCGTCATCTGGAAGAGACAGGCAGTCGCAAGGCCGCCGATATCTTGCAGCACTGGGATCTTGAGCAGCATCACTTCCTGCAGATTTGCCCCAAAGAGATGCTGGTGCATTTGCCTGCTCCGTTGTCGATTGAAGAAACTGCAATTCCTGCAGAGTAATTGCACACCCCCAAGGCTTTCGTCGGAAGGCCTTGGGCGCTATAGCTGAGCTATGGCCAAAGCAACAAAACGCAAAACTCCAAAGACCAAGACCCCGCGCAAGCCATTGCGTTGGCTGATGTGGCAGTCTGTCCGTTTGGTGAGTGTCGTGTTTTTGGTTTCTGTTTTTCTGGTCGTTGTCGGCACGGTTTTGAACCCGTTCACCACCATTTACATGAGCCAGGAGGCTCGTCGTTTGGGTGGTGTGGATTATGAATGGGTCCCCCTTGAAGAGATTGCGCCTGTGATGGCGCGTTCCGTTGTGGCCGCAGAGGATGCGAATTTTTGCAATCACTGGGGTTTTGATGTCGAGGCGATCAAAGACGCCATCGAGGATGGCAGTTCCCGCGGTGCGTCAACCCTGAGTCAGCAGACTGTCAAAAACGTCTATTTGTGGCACGGTCGGACGTATACGCGCAAAGCTTTGGAGGCTGTGGGCACGTTGCTGGTCGAGGCGGTTTGGTCCAAGCGTCGTGTCGTGGAGGTGTATTTGAACATCGCCGAGTTTGATGAGGGCGTGTTTGGTGTCGAGGCCGCGTCCCGTCACTACTTTGGTGTGGGTCCCGAAAGTCTGACCGGGGTACAGGCCGCCCGATTGGCCGCAATATTGCCCGCCCCCAAGACCCGTTCCGCCAGTCGCCCGACAGCCTATATTCGCAAACGTGCGTCCCAGATCATGGATGGAGCGGCCACAATTCGCGCTGATGGGCGTGCTGCGTGTTTCGAGAGTTGAAAAACCCCGCGCGGACAGGCATTGAAGGCATATACTTGAATTGTTCCTTGGATTGCTCATGGCCCGTCTGTTCCACGTTCCGTTGTCTCCGTTTTGCCGAAAGGTTCGTTTGAGCCTTGCCGAAAAGAAGATCGAGGTGGATTTGGTCGAGGAGCGCTATTGGGAGCAAGACCCCGATTTCATGCGTCGCAACCCTGCTGGAAAAGTGCCGGTTCTGCGCCTTGACGGGATCATGATGTCCGAGAGTGCCGCGATTTGCGAGTACATCGAGGAAACCCGCCCCGAGCCGTCCTTGATGCCGGCTGACAGCGTTGCCAAGCTGGAAGTGCGCCGCTTGGTGTCGTGGTTTGATGACAAGTTTCACAACGAGGTGACGTCGAACCTGTTGTACGAGCGCGTCAACAAGAAGGTTATGAAGCAGGGTTATCCTGACAGCAAAAACGTCAAAGCAGGCGCCAAAGCGATCAAGTATCATCTGGATTACATGACGTGGTTGTTGGATCACCGCCGATGGTTGGCCGGTGATGCGATGACGTTGGCCGATTTTGCGGCTGCCGCGCATTTGTCGTCGTTGGACTATATTTCTGATGTGGATTGGAACCGCTCTGACAGCGTCAAAGACTGGTATGCAAAGATCAAGTCCCGCCCTGCCTTTCGGTCGATTCTTGCGGATCAGGTTTCCGGCTTCCCCCCCCCGCAGCATTACAATGATCTGGATTTTTAAGGCGCAGGTCGCATTGGGGCTCTGCCCCAAACCCCGAGGTTTATTTGGCGAGATGAAGTGGATCTGAAGGCACGCATTATTGAGCAGGCCTTGGGTGAGGGGTTTGTTATGGCCCGTATCTGTCGTCCGGATGCCGTGCCTGATGTCCCTGATCGCCTGGCTGCTTTTATCGAGGCGGGGTATCACGGGCAGATGGCGTGGATGGCGGAGCGCATGCATTGGCGCGCCAATCCAGCGGCTTTGTGGCCAGAGGCGCGGTCTGTGTTGATGTTGGCCGAGAGCTATACGCCGGAACATGACCCCCGGGCTGTTTTGGAGGCGCCCGAGAAGGGTGCAATTTCTGTTTATGCCCAGAACCGCGATTATCATGACATTGTGAAGAAGCGTTTGAAGCGGTTGGCCCGTTGGATGATTGTGGAAGCTGGTGGTCAGGTGAAGGTGTTTGTGGACACTGCCCCTGTGCCCGAAAAGGCCCTTGGCATGGCTGCGGGTTTGGGCTGGCAGGGCAAACATACCAATCTTGTGAGTCGTGAATGGGGCAATTGGGCCTTTTTAGGCTCTGTATTTACCACATTGGATTTGGAGCCTGACGCGGCCGGGATCGATCATTGCGGGACATGCCAATCCTGTTTGGACGTGTGTCCAACCAATGCGTTTCCTGCGCCTTATCAGCTCGATGCGCGGCGCTGTATTTCCTATTTGACCATCGAGCATAGTGGCGCCGTGGATGAAGGCTTGCGCGCTTTGATGGGCAATCACATTTATGGATGTGATGATTGCCTTGCCGCGTGCCCGTGGAACAAGTTTGCCGTTGCGGCGCGGGATATGCGTTATGCGGCGCGGGATGATTTGGCCGCCCCTGATCTGGCAGATTTGGTCACTTTGGATGATGCCGCATTTCGTGCGAAGTTTTCGGGCTCGGCGGTCAAGCGCATCGGGCGTGACCGTTTTGTGCGCAATGTTTTGTATGCCATTGGCAATTCGGGTTTGGCGTCTTTGCGTGGAGCAGCGCAGGAGCTGTGTGAAGACCCTGACGAGGCCGTCTCTGACGCGGCGCGGTGGGCCGTGACGCAACTGGACAAGACGTGTCGCGTGTAGCCTCTATGTGGGGATCAGCGCAGGGAGTTTGAGCATGGCGATATTGTTGGGCGTAGATACAGGCGGCACCTATACGGATGCGGTTTTGATCCGTGATGAAGAGGTTGTTATTGCGTCTGCCAAACATCTGACCACCCGCCATGATTTGGCCATCGGGGTTGGAGGTGCGGTAGGCGCTGTGCTGGCCCAATCCGGCGTCGATCCGGCTGATATTTCTATGGCGTCCCTGTCTACGACTCTTGCAACCAACGCGTTGGTTGAAGGGCAAGGCGGGCGCGTTGCCTTGATCATTATCGGGTTTCGCGCGCAGGACATGGACAAACATGGGATGACTGATGCCCTGAAGGGTGACCCATCCATTGTTCTGGAAGGTGGTCATGACCATTCTGGTGGTGAGGCTGCGCCACTGGATGAAAATGCACTCATTGCCTTTTTAGAGACACATAAAGATAGTGTGAGCGGTTTTGCTGTGGCGTCCCAGTTTGCGACCCGCAATCCTGCTCATGAGCTGCGCGCGGCTGCATTGGTAACACAGATCACGGGTCGCCCTGTGTCTGCGTCCCATCAACTCTCTGCAAAGCTGAACGGCCCGAAACGCGCGCTGACAGCGGTGTTGAATGCGCGTTTGATCGGGATGATCGAGCGGCTGATCGGCCGCGCTGAAGATACGTTGAAAGAGCTTGGTGTGTCGGCGCCGATGATGGTCGTGCGCGGTGACGGAGCGCTGATTTCTGCCCAACAGGCGCGGTTGCGTCCGATTGAAACGATATTGAGTGGACCGGCAGCGTCCATTGTGGGGGCACAGTGGATGACCGGCGCGCAGCACGCGTTGGTGTCTGACATCGGCGGAACGACGACGGATGTTGCGATTCTGCGTGATGGCCGTCCTGCGATTGATCCGGCAGGCGCGCGTGTCGGGACCTATCGTACTATGGTCGAGGCCGTTGCCATGCGGACCACCGGCCTTGGCGGGGACAGTGAGGTGCATTTTTTGGCGACAGGGTTGAAGGGTGGCGTTTCGTTGGGGCCGCGCCGCGTTCTGCCCGTGTCATTGGTTGCTGTCGATGCGCCTGACGTGGTGCACAGGGCCTTGGACAGTCAACTGCGCAGCACCATGGCTGGAGAGTATGATGGCCGTTTTGTGCGCGCCGTTGCAGGGCAAAGCACCGAGGGGTTGGCCCCGCGTGATGCAGTCGTTCTGGAGCGGATCGGGCAAGCGGTGCATCCATTGGGTGATGTGTTGAAGGCGCGCACGGAAGTTGCTGCTTTGAGGCGCTTGGTCGAGCGTGGCTTGGTGCAGGTTGCGGGTGTGACGCCGTCTGATGCGAGCCATGCGCTGGGCCGTGTTGATGCGTGGGACGGTGACGCGGCGCGCAAGGCGTTGACGCTGTTTGGTCGCCGGCGCACCGGTGCTGGAGAGATTTTGGCGAAAGAGCCTGACGCGATGGCGCGTATCATTATTGATCAATTGACCGAGCAGACTGGATTGGCCTTGTTAGAGAGTGCTTTTGCGGAAGAAGAGCGCCCTTTTGGTGTTTCCGAAGACGTTTTGGCCCGCCATGTCCTGACCCAACGGGGGCTGCGCAGCCATCGCGGTTTGATGCGTGTGGATGTGGGTATCGATGTGCCTGTCGTGGGATTGGGGGCTTCGGCTGCGAGCTATTATCCTGCCGTTGGGACGTTGATGGGGTGTGAGATGATTTTGCCTGAGCATGCTGGTGTGGCCAACGCCATCGGGGCTGTGGTGGGCCGCGTTACAATGCGCCGCTGTGGGACGGTGACAGCGCCGAGCGAGGGTCTGTTTCGCGTCCATTTGGAGACTGGTCCGCAGGACTTTGGCACTGCTGATCTGGCGTTGGCGCGCTTGGAAGAGGTGCTTTGTGCGCGCGGCGATCGCGTGATGCGCAAGAGGCCGGTGCCGTGGACATTCAGGTACGTGTGGAGAGCGATATTCGCACCGCGCAGGCCGAAGCCCGCGAGGTGTTTGTTGAAGCGACTTTTTGACGGTCGAGGCTGCCGGTCGTCCGAGGGTGGCTGGCTGCATGTCTTCCGGGGGCCAGCCCCCGGACCCCCGGGGTATTTGGCACCGAAAGGAAGTCTGGACCGAGCTAGTTACTCTGCGGCCCGTTTGGGCAGCGTCCAATCGGGTCGAATGAAGTGGCATGTGTAGCCGTTTGGCGTGCGCTCCAGATAGTCCTGATGTTCTGGTTCCGCTTCCCAAAAGTCGCTGACGGGGTCGACTTCGGTCACCACTTTGCCGGGCCAGATGCCTGAGGCGTCTACATCTGCGATTGTGTCGAGTGCCACTGCTTTCTGCGCTTCATCGACGTAGTAGATCGCCGAGCGGTAGCTCAGCCCGCGGTCGTTCCCCTGCCGGTTTGGCGTGGTCGGATCGTGGATCTGGAAGAAGAATTCCAACACGTCCCGATAGGTCATAACGCTGGTATCAAAGATGATTTCGATCCCTTCGGCGTGTGTGCCGTGGTTGCGGTAGGTCGCGTTCGGCACGTCCCCTCCCGGTGTAGCCCACCCGGGTCGAGATCACGCCGGGCTTTGCGGCGGATCAGATCCTGCATGCCCCAGAAGCATCCTCCGGCCAGTACTGCGCGTTCTTGTGTCATGCTACGTCCTCCACTTGATCGATGTAGTCGCCGTATCCTTCGGCCTTCCATGTCGTCGCGGTGGACGAAGCGGAGCGATGCGGAATTGATGCAGTACCGCAGGCCGCCCCGATCCTGTGGGCCGTCGGGAAACACGTGGCCAAGGTGGCTGTCGCCGTGTTTGGAGCGCACTTCGGTCCTGATCATGCCCAGAGACGCGTCGCTGAATTCCTCGACGTAGGCGCTCACGATGGGTTTGGTGAAGCTGGGCCAGCCGCAGCCGCTTTCGTATTTGTCACCGGAGGCAAACAGCGGCTCGCCGGAGACGATGTCGACGTAGATGCCGGGTTCTTTGTTGGCCAGCAATTTGCCCGTCCCGGGCCGT
>CALSOO010000006.1 GCA_943787985.1 uncultured Paracoccaceae bacterium
ATCCATCGGACTTGGACTGGCCCTGTCCCAAGACAAAACCGTCATCTCCATCGACGGCGACGGCTCGGTGCTGACCAACTTGGGCACGCTTGCCGACCATCGCCAACAACGTGGCCGACAACTATATCCTGATGATCATCGACAACGGCTCCTATGGTTCCACCGGCGACCAGCCGACCTATCGCGGCAAGAAAACCGCTTCGAGACGTCGCCGACGCCTGTGGCTGCGAAAACGTGGTCGAGGTGCAGGACGTCGACACCGGGCAAGGTGCTGCAAGCGGCGCTGGACAGCGACAAGATGACCGTGATCGTGGTGAAATGTGACAGCGGCAACATCAAGGTGCCGGTGATCACCATGGACCCCGTTGTGATCCGCGACCGCTTCATGGAAGCCGTCGCAAGCTAAAGCTCCAAGGCGCGCGGGGACTTTCCGCGTGCGCCTTACCCCACCCCTCGGGCCACGCTCGCGATGGCCTCAAGGGTGATGCGCGTGATCCAGCCGCGTAAAAACAACCAATCCGAAAACAACGCCGCCATAAAGATCATGGCGACCTGATACCCCGGTGCCGCCCAGTCCTGAAACAGGATCGAAAGCGCCCAGTTTTGCCCGTAGATATACCCGTAAGACGCCCAGGCCGCGTAGCCGGTCATCGCCACGCTCAACGCGGCGAACCGCCAGTTGAGGTGATTGCGAAACACAATCAGCCCCATCATCAGCGCAAACACCACCACATTCACCATGCCAAAACGGCGCAGATCAAGGATCAAACCGCGCACGGTGGCCTCATATCGCCCGACAATGAAATCCTGCACCGTGGCTTGCCCGAAACGCAGCTGTGCAATGCGCTCGATCGCAAGACTGTCGGCCGCAACCGCCATCAGACCGGCAAACCCGCAATTCTCGCCGCAGCGATCCGACAAGGCATAGGCCATCAACGCGGGCACAATCGCCTCACGCTTTTGCTGCACGCCTTCAGCCTCGATCCCGAACCGCTGGCCCAAAGCGCGCAATCTCTCCCCGCTTGAGCCGGACAAAACATTGCCCTCAGCCGCATCCAAAGCCGTGTTTGTGGCCGCCTCGACCTTTGCGATGGCAAACCCTTGCAAGCGCATCTCGACCTGTTCGCGGGGGGCGAAAGTGATCGCCACCAACATCAACGACACGGCAAACCCGACCATTTGGACCAACAACAGCCCGTATTTTCCGTAGACGTGCACGTTGCTCTTCCCGTTGTGTCCTCTGATCCAGAGCTAAGCCAAAGCTCCCCTTTTGTCTTGGGCAAAATCTGGGTAGCGTCGCCCCATGAGCATTCGTTTTTTCACCGATAAAAACCGACCCGTGCACATGGGGCCCTATCCGTCTGAACTGCTGGCGCGCACGGCCCAAGTGGATTTGGCGCAAGTGCCCCCCTTTGCCCCGCTCAGGTTCGAGCGCACACAGGACCCGCGCTCTGTGATCAATGCCATGCGCGAGCATCAGGCGATGCTGGACGCCATCCGCGACGGATTGATCAACAAAGCCCGTGCCGAGGCCCCAACCGATCCGCTCGAGCGCGCCAACCACCTCAAAGCCTTCGGGTATTTCTGCGATGCGGCGGCGGTGGGCACCTGTGCCGTGACCCCTGAGGCTATCCTGAAAACGCCGGTGCAAAACCCGGACGTGGCACAACTGGCCGAAGACTTGCGCACCCGCCAGACCAAGACTTTGGCGGCAGGCATCGACATGATCATGGCGGATTTGCGGGATTCCGTAAACGCGCCCGCCACAACGATTGAAGGGCACACACACGCCTACGTCCTGCTCTATGAAAACCCCCGTGCGCCAACGCAAGGCGAAACAGGGACGGCATGGATCAAGGACGCCTGCGACCACCGCGCGGCCCTTTTGGCGGCCGAAACCTCAACCGTCGTGGCCAATTACTTGCGGCTTCTGGGGCATGAGGCCCGCGGACATTCCGCCTCTGCCTCCGATGTGGATCTCAACCGTTTGGCGGTGGCGGCAGGGCTGGGAACCGTGGAAAACGGGGTGCTGACACATCCCTATATCGGCACACGGTTCGGGCTGGCGGCGGTCACCACCACCTTTGACCTCGCCACCGATCTGCCACTGGCACCGCGCGCGCAACAGCCCAAATCCGCCTTCGGAATCAAGTGGAAAGCCGGAATAGGGTTCGCCAAAAACGCTCTGAACGCAACACCTTACGCCAAACGGCGTTTTGTGGACGGGGCGCACCGCTTTGAAGACCTGAAACGCGTCGACACCCCCACAACCTACATCGACGAGCCGCGGGTGGCCCGTGTGCCCAAACGGGCCGACATGTTCGCGCGCGCCCAATTCGGGGACATGGGGAAATCCATGCAAAAGCAGGCCAGCGGCGGGCTTTATGTGCGCAAAGCGGCCCCCTCCATGGCGCAGCGGCGGGCACTTGGGGCGTTTGTGCTGCTTCAAGACGGGGACACCGCCGCCGCTCAAGTCCCCCTTGGCCCCCAAGACGCCGCTGACCTGATCAAGGCCACCTCCTATTGGCTGGGCGTTGACGCCGTGGGCATTTCGCGCTGTCCCGAGTGGGCGTGGTACTCCCACGACGCGCGCGGCGAAGCGATCGAACCGCCCCACGATCAGGCCATCTCGATGATCATCGACCAAGGGTACGAAACCATGGAGGGGTCGTCGGGCGATGACTGGATCGCCGTGGCCCAATCCATGCGCGCCTATTTGCGGTTTTCCCTGCTGGGCGGGGTGATCGCCAAGCAAATCCGCAACTTGGGCTACTCTGCCAAAGCGCACACTGTGATGGACGGCGAAGTGCTGCAACCGCCCCTGTTGCTGCTCAGCGGCTTGGGCGAAGTCAGCCGCATCGGCGAAGTGATCCTCAACCCCTACCTCGGGCCACGTCTGAAATCGGGGGCGGTCACCACCAACCTGCCTATGGCGCATGACAAACCCATCGACTTCGGACTGCAAACCTTTTGCGAAAGCTGCAACAAATGCGCGCGCGAATGCCCGTCCGGGGCGATCACCGCTGGGCCGAAACTGATGTTCAACGGCTACGAAATCTGGAAATCCGACAGCCAGAAATGCGCCACCTACCGCGTCACGACCCCGGGGGGGGCAATGTGCGGGCGGTGTATGAAAACCTGTCCGTGGAACCTTGAAGGGCTGTTCAAGGAAAAACCGTTCCGCTGGGCCGCGATGAACATTCCCAAAGCGGCGCCGGTGTTGGCCAAACTTGATGATGCGGTGGGCAACGGGGGGCTGAACCCGGTGAAAAAATGGTGGTGGGATCTGGAGGTCGAAGAGGACGGCGGCTACCGCCCGACCAGCAAACCGGTCAACGCCCGCTCCCTGCAAACCGGTCTGGACCTCAAATACGAGGACCAGACCCTCGCCGTGTATCCGGCCAATATCGCACCGCACCCCTACCCCTATCCGTTCCCGATGGACCGCGAAGCAGGGATCGAGGCGTATCAGGCCATGATCACCGCCGATGACTACAAAGCGCGGCTGGCGCGCGGGGACGAAGGGGCGGTGCATGTCTATACCGCTGACGGGGACAGCCCTGTCATCCAGATGGAAATCACCCGCGCGGATGTGATCGCCGACGGGATCACCAAATACGAATTCGCGCCTGTGAACGGCGGGGCCTTGCCGGAATGGAACGCAGGGGCGCATCTCGACATCGTCGTGGCCCCCGAATTCTTGCGCCAATACTCGATGTCAGGGGATCCTGCCGACCGCTCCAAATTCCAGATCGCGGTGCTGCGCGAAGAAGAAGGGCGCGGGGGGTCCATCCTGATGCAGCGTATCTTTGCGCTGGGGCGGCGGGTGTTTGTGTCCCACCCGATCAACCACTTTGCACTGGCGCCACAGGCCACAAAGTCCTTCCTCATGGGGGGCGGGATCGGGATCACCCCGATGATCGCCATGGCACATGAGTTGCACGCACAAGGGCGCGATTTCGCCTTCCACTACTCGGGGCGCAGCCGGGCCAGCATGGGGTTCCTCGACGAACTGCCAACATTTCCCTGGGCGGATAAAGTGCACCTGCACATCACGGACGAGGACACGCGCGCGGACTTCACCGCGATCCTGTCACAGCCTCAAACGGGGGCGCATCTCTACACCTGCGGAGCCGAACGCTACATGAGCGCGGTGATGGAGGCCGCCGAGACAGCAGGCTTCCCCGAAGAGGCGCGGCATCTGGAATACTTCTCGGTGCCCGAAGTGCCCGACTACGTAAACCACGACTTCACACTGAAACTCGCGAAATCCAATCGCAGCTTCCACATCCCCGCTGACAAATCCGCGACCGATGTACTGGCCGAAAACGGGATTCACGTGGACGTGAAATGCAGCGACGGGATTTGCGGAGTCTGCAAATGCGGGGTGGTGTCAGGAGAGGTGGAACACCGCGACTTTGTCCTGTCCAAAGCGCAACGGGAGGGGGCGATCATCCTGTGCCAGTCACGCGCCGCGGCCAAAGACGGAACACTCGAAATCGACCTCTAAGCCCAAACAGCACCCCTTTTCCTTTCGTCATAAATATCCCGGGGGAACGCCGGAGGCGTGGGGGCGGAGCCCCCCCAAACCCATATCTGGCAGAGCCTCCCCCATCACCACATCTGACGATACAGCCCGATAATCTCGACCTCACTTGGCACACGGGGATTGTTCTGTGGTGATCCCGATGCCAGGGCCTGACGGGCCATCAAAGCCAACATCTCCGGGTCCGCCACATGGCCCAAACTGCTCGGCGAGGGGACAGACAAATCCGCGTTCAACGCCCGCAATCCGTCAACCAGACGGGCACAGGCCACAGGGTCAGAGTCCAGATCCGTCGCCATGCCCATCACACGGGCGGCTTGGGCATATCGTTCGGGGGCGGCTTCTACCGAAAAGGCCGTGACGACAGGCAACAACATGGCGTTGCTTAACCCGTGGGCCACATGGAAATGGGCGCCAACGGGGCGGCTCATGCCATGGACCAAGGCCACAGAAGCATTGGAAAACGCCATCCCCGCTTGGGAGGCAGCCAACATCAAGGCGGCGCGCGCGACACTGTTTTCGGGGTCCGAACAGGCCCTGCGCAAATGGGTGACGATCAATGGCATGGCGGACAGGGCAAAGGCGTCGGTGTAGGGATGGGCGCGCTTGCTGACAAACGCCTCCAACGCGTGGGTCAGGCTGTCGATGCCCGTGTCAGCGGTGATGCGGGCCGGCTTGGTGATGGTGAACTGCCAATCGATCAACGCGGCTGTGGCGACACAGGCCAAGCCGGACAGGTTGTACTTTTCAGGGCTGGCCGTGTCGGTGATCACGCACCAACGGGTCAACTCGGACCCCGTCCCCCCCGTGGTGGGGATGGCGATGACAGGCAAACCACAGCGGTCAATCTGGGCAGGGGCCTTGTAGTCGCGCACATGGCCCGGGTTCACGGCCATAAAGGACACCGCCTTGGCCGTATCCATGGGAGAGCCACCACCAAACCCGATGATGCAGTCAAAATCACCCGCGCGCAGCACCTCAAGACCCGCGTCTACACAGGCATCGGTGGGGTCCTCGATCACCCCGTCAAACATCCCGTAGGACATCCCCGCCGCGTCCAGTAGCTGCGTCAACGTGGCGGCGTGGCCCAAACGGACAACACCGGCGTCCGTGACAATCAAAGGGCGGGACACGCCAAGCTGGGCCATAACAGCCGCCAGTTCGGCCACGACGCCGCCGCCGATGCGGATGATACGAGGGGATTGAATACGGGCAAAATCTTGCATGAAAGGCTCCAAAAGGGTCCCGCCCATGCTGGCACAGATCACGGGTTTTACAAGAGACGAAGGGCAGGACCGCAAAGCCCCGCCCGACGGCTCAAAGGTCCTCAAGAACCAGATCAGTGCCGAACCACGCCATCTCGAAGAGGTCGCGGTACTGCTCGGTGCGGGGCTCAGAATGGCCAGCGCGGTGCAACATCTCCATCATAGAGGCCCAACCGTCAGCACCCGCGCGCACGGCAAAGGCCACACTGTGCAACCGCGTGTCCAAACGGGCCTGAACGCTCAAGGCAAACTCCTTTTGCGCCGCCCCCTCGAATTCATCGACAAGGGCGTGGATCATGCGCAGATGGGCGCGGGCCTTGCCGGTGACCTGATCCGCATAGGCGCGGACCCGTGCGGCCACCGCGTCGTTTAAAATCGGCAGGACATCGTCCAACGCGTCATTGGCAATCCAGCGCAGCAGGTTCTTTTCATAGGCGACACCGGCCAGGGCTTTGTGGCGCAACACATAGGCGTCGGCCTTGAGTTTCAGGCGATTGCCGTCTTCAAAGGCGATGACAAAGCCCTCCACCCCGCTCAACGCACGACCTTTTGCGATGAAATCCGTGATCTCGCCAACCGTGCCAAAACTGTCTGCTACAGGCACGCCAAAAGCCGCGCCCAAGGCCACAACCCGATCATAGCCAAGGTACGCACCCGTATGGATGTGGCGTGCGGCCGACAAGGTCAAAGCAGGGACAGCGTAGTCAATGACAACGCGGTTGTGCGGCGAGGTGAACTCGAAAATCGGAGTGTAGCCTTTGGCCATCTGATCCGCGCATAGGTCCAGAGCGGCGGCGCTGGCATGGCGTTGGGCCAATGCCGCCTGATCCGTTGCGCCCATACGGGTCATAAAAACCATCGCGCCCTCCACCAGACATGGATGCACCATAGAGCCGTCCAGCTTGTCCATCACCACATGAGGGCGGGACCAGTCCACATTCTCGGGGGGCTGCTTTTCTCCGATGTTAAAGAACTTGTGAAAAGGCCGCGCAATCAAATTGCCTGCGGCGTCGAATTTCAGCCCCCGACATTCCCGCGCAATGTCATTGGCAAAGGTGTCATTGTTGACAAACACGTAGTCCACGACGGTGTAGCCGTCCCGTTTGGAGACAACGATGCCGTTGTCGTAGGAAATATGCGGGGTGACGTCGTCCAACGTTTCGATGTGGGGGAACATGGTCCTTCTCCAATAAAAAAGCCGCCTCGGAATGAAGCGGCTTGGGGGTCTGCGAGGGGTGGTCTGTAAATGTCTACAGTGTCCCGCCCTCGCGCCAAAGCCGCGTGCTGTCCTGATTCTGACGATCCATGCCACGCACATTGTCCTGACCAAAGGTCAGGGCATTTTTTGATGCGCAAAGGGATGGACGATAGGTCATAAGGGGCTCCTGAGGGGCCGCGTCTGGCGGGGCAAAAGGGGCTGCGTCAACAAAAAAATGCACATCGGGTAAAGGATACGGGCGTTGCGCGGGGCAAATGCAAACCGTTGAAGGTATGGGGAAATTAAGTTAACACACTGTTATTAATGTAAAAATGTTTCGCGTGCGAAACAAATTACCCTTCGGCAGCGCGCTCCACCCCTTCAACGATCGCAGCGCGCAGGCGTTTCTCCAGCGTCTTTTGTTTGCTCTCGGAATGATACTTTAGCCCGAACATATCCTTCACATAGAACGTGTCCACGGCCTGCTCCCCGTAGGTGGCGATGACCGCATTGGCGATATACACATTCGAGGAGGCAAGGCTGCGCGTCAGGTCGTGCAACAGGCCGGGGCGGTCGCGGGTGTCGACCTCGATGATGGTGTAAATTTCGGACCCGTCGTTGTCGAAACTGATATGGGTCGGGACACGGAATGCTTTTTCGCGTTTCTTGACTTTGTCGCGGTCCAGAATGGCGTCGCGGGTGACGACCTCACCGGCCAGCGTCCGTTCGATCATCTTGCGCAACCGTGGCAGGCGCGCCGCATCATAGGGTTGCCCTTCGGCGTCCTGAATCCAGAAGGCGTCCGTCACAAACCCATCTTTGGTGGTGTAGCTGCGCGCGTCCACAACGTTGGCTCCGACCAACGCCAAAGCCCCCGTGAGGCGGGCAAAAATGCCGGGATGGTCTTGCATCACAAAACAGGCGCGGGTCGCGTCGCGGTCCTCGTCGGGGTGCAAATCCATCAGGATTTTGTCGCTGTCCATCTCGCGCAGCAAACCTGCAAACACCACATGGGCGGTGACGTGCAACCCTTGCCAATAGGGGGCGTAATGGCGTCCGGTCTCGACCTGCACCGCCTTGCGTGGCCAGTCCGCCAAGGCCGCGCGCAGTGCCTTCTTGGCCTCCGCGCCACGGTTCTCGCGGTTGAGCGCTTCCATCCCGTTTTCCAGCGCATTTTCCGTCTGGCGGTACAGGGCGCGGATCAGGACGGCTTTCCAGTTGTTCCACGTGTCGGGACCAACGCCGCGAATGTCACACACCGTCAACACACACAGCAGGCCCAAGCGTTCCACGGACTTCACCGCCTTGGCAAAATCACGCACCGTGCGCGGATCCGCGATGTCGCGCTTTTGGGCCATGTCGGACATCAACAGGTGATAGCGGACCAGCCACTCCACCGTGTCCACGTCCTCTTGTTTCAGACCCAAACGGGGGGCGACCTTGCGCACAATTTGCGCGCCCAGAATGGAGTGATCCTCGGATCGGCCCTTGCCGATGTCATGCAGCAACATCGCCACATAAAGCACCTTGCGATTGACCCCGTTCTGGAGGATCGAGGAGGCGACAGGCAGGTCTTCTTCCAACTCGCCCCGTTCAATCATCGCAAGGTTGGCGATGCACTGGATCGTGTGCTCGTCCACCGTATAGCTGTGATACATATTGAACTGCATCATGGCGACGATGGGCTCGAATTCGGGAATGAAAGCGGCCAGAACCCCCAATTCGTTCATGCGTCGCAGCGCGCGTTCGGGGTTGCCGTGTTTGAGCATCAGATCAAGGAATATGCTGCGGGCTTCGGGGGTGTTGCGCATGCCGTCGTCAATGAGTTGCATGTTGGATTTCACCAAACGCATCGCATCGGGGTGGATCAACATGCCCGTGCGCAAAGCTTCTTCAAAGATGCGCAAAAGGTTGAGTTTATCGGCCAGAAATGCCGCATCATCTTCGATGGCGAGGCGGTTGTGGATCACAACATACCCGTCTTTGACGCGGGGTTTGCGTTTGAAAATCCGCTCCAGCAGGGGGGCGGGTTTGATGTGCATCGCTTCCAGCTTGGTCAGAAAGATGCGGGTCAAATCGCCCACTTCGGTGGCGTGCAGAAAATACGCCTGCATAAAGACCTCGACGGCGCGGCGCCCGCCTGTGTCTTTGTACCCCATGGCCTCGGCGACCATGACCTGCATGTCGAACGTCAGATGCTCGCTGGCGCGGTTGTTGATCAGATGCAGGTGCGACCGGACAGCCCACAAAAAGTCCTCGGCAGAGACGAATTCGCGGAACTCCTCTTGGGTAAACACGCCCTTTTCCACCAGATCGGCCGCGTCCTGAACGCCGTGGATATGTTTGGAAATCCAGAACAGGGATTGCAGATCGCGCAACCCCCCTTTGCCCTCTTTGACGTTGGGCTCCACCACATAGCGCTGCCCTTGTTTGTCGTGCCGCTTGTCGCGCTCTGCGAGCTTGGCATCGATGAATTTGGGACCCGCAGAGGGGATGAACAAGTCCTTCCACAAACTGTCCTCAAGCTCTTTGGCGAGCCCCGTGTCGCCGGTGACAAAACGGTGTTCCAGCATGGCGGTGCAGATGGTCGCGTCCTCACCACCAAGGCGGATGCAATCCGCGATGGTGCGGCTGGAATGCCCGACCTTCAGCTTTAGATCCCACAGCATGTAGAGCATGCTCTCGATCACGCTCTCGGCCCATGCGGTGACTTTGTAGGGGGTCAGAAACAGGAGATCGACATCGGAAAACGGGGCCATTTCCCCGCGCCCGTATCCACCGACCGCGATAACAGACAGGCGCTCTCCGGCGGTGGGGTTCGGGTTGGGATGCAAGTGCCGCGCGAGGTCAAGGCAGGCAATGACCAACTGGTCGGTCAGGTGGGTGTAGGCGCGGGTCATGGGGCGGGCCGCAAAGGGCGCTGCGATGAAACCGGCCTTGATGCGCGCGCGGCCCAGCTTTTGCATGTCGCGCAGCCACGCGACCATGTCCGCACGTACGGTGTCAGGGGAGGCTGCGTACAGCTGTGCCTCGAAGGCTGCGCGATCAAAAACCTGATCAGCAGGGCAGATCAACTCTGCGGAAATATCCATAAATGATCTGCCCTGATGGTGGTTTGATTAAAAGCCCGGACCGCCGAAGCCGGTGGGCGCATTGTCGAGGATGACAACTTGTTTGTTCTGGATCGCCGCCACCGCCAGACCGCGTTGGTTGGTGCCGTCCGTGCGAAGGCGAAACGCGCCTGTGGCCCCTTGGAAACCGGCGCCCTCGGTCAAAGACCCCGTGCCCAGCGGGTTGGAGCGGGCCCCCGAAACAAGCGCACCGACAGCGGCGATGCCATCAAAGGACAAGCCGGCAATCGGGTGGGGGGCTTTGCCATAGGCGGCCTCGTATTTCGACCGGAACGCCGCGGTGCGGGCCGGATCAGGCAAAGCAAACCAGCCGCCCTGCACACCCGGAGTGGCGAGGGTCTGAACCGGAATGTCCCAGCGCGTCAGGCCGATGAATTGGGACTTGGCAGAGGTCACGCCAGCTTCGGGCAGCATCTGCGCCAAAAAGGGCAGCTCCGTTGATGTAGGAGAGGTCATAAAGACCGCATTGGCCCCACTGTTCTCAACCGCGGCTTTGATCTTGGGAATGGCGGCGATTACGCCCTCTTGGGACAGCGGATAATCCACCGTGCCGGCCAGCGTTGACCCTGAGTTGGTGATGGCGGACTGAATGGCATTGCGGCCCAATTGTCCGGCGACATCTTGCGCACTGACCACCACAATTTTGTCTTTGCCTTGAGTTTTGGCGTAGCTGATCAGGCGATTGGCCGTGTTGTCAAACGTCGAGCCGAGGATGAAAACGTTGCCCCCCGCGATGGTCGTGTTGTTGGAAAACGCCAGAACGTTGACGCCGGTGTTTGCGATTGCAACACCAGCTGCGTTTGCGGCTTCTGCGTAGAGCGGGCCGATGATGATTTTAGCGCCGTCGCTGACCGCTTGGGTCGCTTGGGTCGCGGCCGTCGCAGCATTGCCGCCTGTGCCGTAAACGCGCAGGTCGATTTTCACGCCCTTGAGATCCCGAATAGCCAGGCGGGCTGCGTTCTCGAGGCTTTGGGCCAACAGATCATCGCTGGCCGATCCCCCCCCGCGCGGCACCAGCAAGGCGACCGGAACGGGTTCGGATTTGTTGGTGCTTGGACCTGGGTTGCCAAGACCGCCAATGGCGATGTCGTCACATGCGGCAAGCCCGAGGGCAAGAACCGGCAAAACGAGGCACCGCAGTGTCTTGCGGGCGGATTGGAAAAGCGCGAACATTGATGCATTACTCCCTGTGTGGGCACCACATGTGTGACGCTCCGGTTTTTGGCAATAATAAACGTCACGAAAGGCGGGTCCAGCTTTGAATTTTCAAAAGGTTCCCCTTGCGCCCTCGATCTATTTCGTGGGTGTCCCGATTGGCACGGCCCGTGACATCACGTTGCGCGCTTTGGATGTGTTGGCTTCGGCCCATGTTTTGGCCGCCGAGGACACCCGCAGCTTGCGCAAGTTGATGGAAATCCATGGGGTCCCGTTGGAGGGCCGGCGCATCATCGCGTTGCACGATCACTCAGGGAACAAGGTGATTGAGGGACTTTTGGACGCTGTAAAGTCAGGCAAATCTGTGGCCTACGCCTCCGAGGCGGGGATGCCTTTGATTGCCGATCCGGGCTTTGAACTGAGCCGCGCTGCTGCTGAAGCCGGGGTGGGCCAAACATGCGCGCCGGGTGCCTCCGCGGTGCTCACGGCTTTGGCCCTTGCGGGGTTGCCGACGGATGCTTTTCATTTTGCGGGCTTCCTGCCGTCTGCAAAAGGCGCCCGTCGCAGTGCCTTGGAGGGCCTCAAAGACACCCGCGCCACCCTGGCGTTTTACGAATCACCCAAGCGGATCGGGGCCACTTTGCAAGACGCCGCGCTGGTTTTGGGCGAAACGCGCCGCGCCGCCGTGTGCCGCGAGCTCACCAAAAAGTTCGAAGAAGTTGTCCGCGGCACGTTGGAGGAGCTGGCCGAGCGCTATCAATCCGCCAGCGTAAAAGGCGAAATTGTGCTGTTGGTGGATCGCGGAAATTTACCCGACGTTAGCGAAATTGACATAGAAACCGCGCTTAAGGATGCGATGGAACGGATGTCGATGCGCGATGCAGTGGATGCTGTGTCCGTGGCCCATAAAACCCCCCGTCGCAAAGTGTACCAGTTGGCTTTAGACATGGGGAAGTGATTTGGCGCGACGTGAAACAGGTGAAATGGCGTATCACGCAGGTCTGTCTGCGGAAGCCACGATTTCAAACGCTTACGAGATGCGTGGCCTGCCGATTGCGGAATGCCGATGGCGCGGTGTCGCCGGTGAAATTGACCTGATTGCCCGTGACGGTGAAGCTGTTGTGTTCGTTGAGGTAAAACAAAGCCGCTCCTTTGATCGCGCTGTGGCCCGTATCACCCCCCGCCAGATGAGCCGCGTTTACGCCACCGCCGAAGAATTCCTTGCCACCGAGCCGCGCGGGTCCCTCACGGAGGTCCGGTTTGATGTCGCACTTGTGAATGGTCTGGGCGAGGTTCGGATCATCGAAAACGCCTTTGGGCATGGCTGACCCATTGCACGCCGGACTTTGCTGCGCCATCTAGGGTGCAACAAACAAGGGGTGCCTTATGAAAATCGCTTTCCAGATGGATCCGATCGGTGATGTGAACATCGACGCGGACAGCAGCTTTCGCCTTGCCGAAGAGGCACAGGCGCGCGGTCATACGTTGTTCTTCTACGGCCCTGACCAGCTTGCCTATCAAGAAGGGCGCATGACAGGGCGCGGCCATGATTTTACCGTGCAACGTGTTCAGGGCGATCATGCCCACCTTGGTCCGCTCAAAGAAGTGGACCTGTCGGAATTTGACGTGGTGTGGCTGCGTCAGGATCCGCCGTTTGACATGCACTACATCACCACCACGCATTTGCTGGATCGTCTGGCCGAAACAACTTTGGTGGTGAACGACCCGTTCTGGGTGCGCAATTATCCGGAAAAGCTGTTGGTTCTGGACTTTCCCGACTTGACCCCGCCCACCACAATCGCCCGCGATCTGGACACCATCAAAGCGTTCAAGGCCAAGCACGGCGATGTCATCCTCAAGCCCCTGTACGGCAATGGCGGCGCGGGGGTGTTCCGCCTGACCCCTGATGATCGCAATCTTAGCTCACTGCACGAGTTGTTCACCGGCTTCAGCCGCGAACCGCTGATTGTGCAGAAATTCCTGCCCGATGTGTCCAAAGGCGACAAGCGTGTCATTCTGGTGGACGGGGAGCCGGTTGGCGCGATCAACCGTGTTCCTGCGGCTGGCGAGACCCGCTCGAACATGCATGTCGGCGGGCGCCCTGAGAAAATCGGCCTGAGCGAACGCGATCTTGAGATTTGCGCCCGCATCGGACCGTTGCTGAAGGAAAAAGGGCAGGTTTTTGTGGGGATCGACGTGATTGGCGACTACCTGACGGAAATAAACGTGACCTCCCCGACCGGCATTCAAGAGCTGGAACGGTTTGACGGCGTGAACATCGCGGCCAAAATTTGGGACGCGATCGAGGCAAAAAGAGCATGAGCTGGCAGCGCCCGATCCTGAACCGGTGGCTGCGGCTGACAGAGAGGACGTCGCTTGCGCGGGCGGTTGAACCCGAAAAGCTGCGCCGCGCCTTCGAGTTGAAAGCCAAGCTGTTTTTCCACGGCCCGCGTGGCATGGAGGTGACGGAGGAAACGCTGGGGGACATGGATGGCTTGCGTGTTGGTGGCCCTTGGGTCGAAAGCGGCAATGTTATTTTGTACTTTCACGGTGGCGGCTATATTTTCGGCAGTCCCAATGTGTACAAAAGCATGTTGGCGAACCTGTCCAAACGCACGGGAATGGATGCGGTGTTGCCTGTCTATCCGCTGTCCCCCGAGCACCCGTACCCCGCAGCGTTGAATGCGGCCCGCGCCGCATATGACGCCATGTTGGCGCAAGGGTATCGCCCCGAACAGATCGTTATGGGCGGCGACAGCGCTGGCGGCAATCTGGTGTTGGCCTTGTTGCTGCAACTGTTGCGCGACGCGGCGCCCGTTCCGGCAGGCGTGTTCGCCTTTTCGCCGATCACCGATCTGACCTTTTCGGGGGCGAGTGCGTCTGTGAATGCAGCGCGCGACGTGGTTTTGCCGATAGAGCGTGCCGCAGATATGGCAGAGATGTTCCTTGCGGGGCAGGCTCCGACCGACCCGATGATCAGCCCTGTTTTCGCGGATTTCAAAGGGGCCCCGCCCGTATGGATGTGCGTTGGCGATACCGAAATTCTGTTGGACGACACACGCCGTGTTGTGCAGCGGATGCAGGCACAGGATGTCGCGGTAGAGATGCACATTGAACGCGATTTGCCCCATGTTTGGCCGTTGTTTCACAACCTGTTGCCCGAAGCGGGCGCGACCTTGGACCAGCTGGCAGGATGGCTCACCCAGCGTTTGAACCAGGCAAACGATAGCTGAGCGCTTCGGCCAGATGGGGGGTGCGCACGATCGCGTCCCCGTCCAGATCCGCGATTGTCCGCGCCACTCTAAGCATGCGGTGATACCCTCGCGCTGACAGTTTGAACCGCTCTGCGGCTTGCTGCAAAAGGGCGCGTGCTTCGGTGTCTGGCGTTGCGATTTCCATCAGGGCCTCGCCTGCGGCATCGGCATTCGAGCGCACATCGGGGTGGTCCTCGTACCGCTGGTCTTGGACCGCGCGCGCTGTTGTGACCCGCCGCCGGACTTGCGCGGAGGTGTCCCCGTCACAGGGCAAATCAAGGTCGGTGTAGCTGACAGGGGGCACGTCGATGCGCATGTCAAAGCGGTCCATCAGTGGCCCTGAAATTTTCCCCAGATAGTCCTGTCCGCACATGGGAACTTTGGCACAAGCGCGTTCGGGATCCGACATGTAACCGCATTTGCAGGGATTGGCGGCGGCGATCAGCATGAATTTGCAAGGATATTTCACATGGGCATTGGCGCGCGACACCATCACTTCGCCGGTTTCGATCGGTTGGCGCAAAGTTTCCAGAACCGTGCGTTGGAATTCGGGCAATTCGTCCATGAACAAAACGCCGTTGTGCGCCAGTGACACTTCCCCCGGTTTTGCCCCCCGCCCCCCGCCTATGATCGCGGCCATAGACGCCGTGTGGTGTGGTTCGCGAAACGGGCGCGTGCGGGAAATCCCCCCCTCATCCAACAGCCCCGAGAGCGAGTGGATCATCGAGGTTTCGAGCGCCTCAAGCGGGGAAAGCGGCGGCAACAATCCGGGCAAGCGCGCGGCCAGCATGGATTTTCCCGAGCCGGGTGTGCCGACAAACATCAGGTGGTGACGTCCTGCTGCGGCGATTTCAAGCGCGCGTTTGGCCCGTTCCTGCCCTTTGACGTCGCGCAAATCGCGGCTGCTGTCATGCAGCGTGACTTCACCGGGTTTGGCGGGTTCCAACGGGTTTTGGCCTGTGAAATGGCGCACCACATCCCCTAAGCTGGCAGGGGCGATGACTTGGGTGTTGCCGACCCACGCGGCTTCGGCCCCGCACCCTTTGGGGCAGACCAACCCCCGTTCCTGTTCGGCGGCGGCCATCGCGGCGGGCAATGCGCCGATGACAGGCACAAGGGTTCCGTCAAGGGACAGTTCCCCCAGCGCCACCATCGCTTCGACCGCGTCTTTGGGGATGATTTCGAGTGCGGCGAGCAGTGCCATGGCAATGGGCAGGTCGAAATGCGACCCTTCTTTGGGCAGATCGGCAGGCGATAGGTTAATGGTGATCCGTTTGGAGGGCAGCGCAATCGCCATCGACCCAAGGGCCGTGCGCACGCGGTCGCGCGCCTCTGACACGGCTTTGTCAGGCAGGCCCACGATGGAAAACGCAGGCATTCCCGGGGCCACGGCGCATTGCACTTCGACTTGGCGCGCCTCGACCCCCTGAAACGCCACTGTGTAGGCCCGAGCAATCATAGCCCCCCTCCGCAACTGGTTAAGGTTAACCGCTACGGGAGTGGGGTTTAAGTTTGGTTAACGCCTGACGGTGTTTTTGGCTCAGGATGTTGGATGTTGGATGTGCGCGGCACGGGTGGTGCGGCCTTTAGGCTGGCCAGTCTTTGGTTGGAACGCCCATGTCGTAGGGGAATGGGTCGTAGGTGGTTTTCAGCCCTTCTGCGCGCCACGCCTTGAAAGCAGGATCATTGAGTGTCGTCGCGCAATAGGCCCGCGCGGCGTCGGACACGGGCAGATCATAGCCGACAATGCGCGCGGCCACCGGTGCGTACATCGCGTCGGCCAGGCTGTATGCCCCGAACAACCACGGTCCGTCTGATTTGAACTTTGCAGCATGGGCCCATAGTGTTTCCAGGCGATCCAGATCCGCTTGCAGCCCTGCATCGACCGCAAAGCCCACATTCACATGTTGCAGTTGCATGGCGCATTGCCCGCGCAACTGTCCAAAGCTGGAGGCCATTTCCGCACTGATCCAACGGGCCGTTGCCCGCGCTGCGGCGTCTTTGGGCCACATGGCGATATCGCTGTGCCGCTCTGCCAGCGTTTCTGCCATGGCAAGGCTTTCCCCGACCACAGTGCCATCCGGCAATTGCAGCGTTGGGACAAGTTTGGCAGGGGCCAGATGCGCCATATCAGCGGCCATCGTTCCACCGTAAAGCCCGACGAAATTTGTGTTGAACTCCAGCCCGAATTTTTCGAGCATCAGCCAGCCGCGCAACGACCAGGACGAGAAGGTGCGATCACCAATGTACAATTCATAAGTCATGCTGTGAGCCTATTATTTTACTTTTGTTCTGCGCAATCAGTGATTTGTGCGCTGACCCATCACGGAAGGTGATTGATCCTGTGCACCGTCGCGCCGTCTGCCGCCCACTCGATTGTGGTGACGGAAAAGTTGTCGATCTTGTGGCCCAGCACCTCGGCTCCGCTGACCCCAAGGGCGCGTTGCATTTGCGTCAGGATCGCCCCGAAATGTGCCACAGCGATGACGTGTTTAGGGGTGTATTGGCGTGCGATCTGCGCGGCGGCTGTGTGGACGCGGTGCGCGGCCTCATTCCAGCTCTCGCCGCCGGGCGGGGTCGCGGTGCCCGGCGTTTCCCAATAGGCGCGGCTGAGGGCGGGGTGGCGTTCGGAGACTTGGGAAAAATCCACACCGTCCCAGCTCCCGAAATGAAATTCGCGCAAGCCCGCCGCATGGGGCAGACGGGTGCGTGCGCCTGCGATCGCATCGGCCGTGTCGATGCATCGGCGCAAATCCGAACTGACCACAACCGCGTCGTCGGGCAGGTGTTCTGACAAGCGCGCGATCTGCTCTGCGTCGCTCAGATCCGCGCCCACGTCGCGCCATCCCACAAAGGTTTTTGCATGTGTCGGGGCGTGACGCACCCAGTGCCATGTGGTCATGTCAGTGATCCTTTCAAAACATTGGGCAGCCCTGCGACGACCTGCACCACCAGAGTGCTTTGCGCCGCCAAAGCGATGTTGAGCCGCCCTTGAGCTTCGCGAAACCTGCGCGCAAGGGTGTTTTCGGGAACGATCCCCTGGCCGACCTCGTTTGACACGATCACCACGGGGGCCGGGCAGGTGCTCAGCGCATGCAACAGCCGGGACTGGCTTTGTCTCAGATCGTTTTCCTCAAGCAGGTGATTGGTCAGCCACATTGTGGCGCAGTCGATCAAAACCGCGTGTTGCGGTGTCGCCGATGTCAGAGCCGGCGACAGATCAAACGGCGCCTCGACCGTGTCCCACGTGGTGTCACGGCGCGCTTTGTGCACATCGACGCGGGTTTTTGTCTCATCGTCCCACACCCTTGAGGTGGCGATGTAGACAGGGGTTAACCCACTGCCGAGTATCAGGTTTTCCGCGAACACCGACTTGCCGGACGCCGCGCCGCCTAGGACGAATGATAGGGAGGGCAACATTTTTTCGCCTTTTGAGTGAACCGATCGGATGTGGGCTGCGTACCTTTATCAAACGCGCAAAACAAGCGCCTCACTAGGGGGATGCCGGAATGGCTTTGGACACAGCGAGAGAATTTTCTTTGTCGCGGGTTGCGATGAAGGCGGAGTTGTTGGATGCAGAGACGGAGCTTCGTCTGGCATATGCGTGGCGGGATGAACGATGCGAGAAGTCGCTGCACCGCCTGATCACGGCCTACATGCGCCTTGCGATTTCCATGGCCTCCAAGTTCAAACGGTACGGCGCCCCTATGAACGACCTGATTCAGGAAGCCGGCCTGGGGCTGATGAAAGCCGCCGACAAGTTTGATCCCGATCGCGGGGTACGCTTTTCAACCTACGCTGTATGGTGGATCAAAGCCTCCATTCAGGATCACGTCATGCGCAACTGGTCGATGGTGCGCACGGGGTCCACGTCGTCGCAAAAGTCGCTGTTTTTCAACATGCGGCGTGTGCAGGCCCGTTTGGAGCGTGAAAGCGCCTCTGCAGGCGAAACCTTGGATCGTCATCAACTGCGCCAGATGATCTCTACCGAAATCGGCGTGCCGTTGCACGACGTCGAGATGATGGAGGGGCGCCTGTCCGGTTCGGACTATTCCCTCAATGCGACCCAGTCCGTGGACGATGAAGGGCGCGAGTGGATCGATGCGTTGGAAGATGACAGCGCCCAAGCCGCTGAGGTGGTCGAGCACAGCCACGACACCAAGCAATTGCGCGATTGGTTGCTGCAGGCCATGAACGACCTGAACGAGCGGGAGCGCTTTATCGTGCGCGAGCGCAAACTGCGGGACACGCCGCGCACCCTTGAAAGCTTGGGCCAGGAGTTGAGCCTGAGCAAAGAGCGCGTGCGCCAGTTAGAGGCAGCCGCCTTTGGTAAAATGCGCAAGACGCTTGAAGCACAAAGCAAGGAAGTGCATCACTTTCTCGTATGAGAACTCTGATTGTATCCTTGCTGGTTTTGGCGGTCCCTTCGGGGGCCGCTTTTGCGTCCGAATCAGCAGAAGACGTCATCACAGCAGCGCGGGGCGCAGATATCGTCATCCTGGGGGAAAGCCACGACAACCCCGACCACCACGCATTACAGGCGCAGGTGACACAGGCCCTCAGCCCGAAGTCAATTGTTTTCGAGATGCTGGAATGGCGCCACGTTCGGGCACTTCAGTCCGTGGCGCGCGATGACATCGACGCCATGCAATCCGCCACCGCATGGGAGGCGCGGGGATGGCCGGATTTCGCCAGCTACGCCCCGATTTTCCAGGCGGCTCCCGATGCAGTGATCTACGCAGGGCAACTCAACGGACGCACAGCAGCGACGTTGGTGCAAAACGGTCTGCACGCGGTTTTGCCAAAGCCGCTGATGACAGCAGGGTTGGCCGCCCCCCTCCCCACCACACAACAACACGCGCGCGAAGACATGCAATTTGCGGCCCATTGCGATGCGCTCCCCCGGGAGATGCTGCCGATGATGGTCGACATCCAGCGATTGCGGGACGCCACGCTGACCTTTGCAGCACTCAAAGCATTCGAGAAACACGGCGGGCCTGTGGTGGTGATTGCCGGCAACGGGCACGCGCGACCCGATTGGGGGGTGCCTGCAATGCTCAGTGCGGTCGCACCGGACCTGCTGGTACTGGCCGTGGGACAAGGCGAAGAAGGACAAATGCCGGAGGGCGGGTTCTCGACAACCTCCAATGCGCCTGCGCCGGAAAGAACAGACCCCTGCGCGGCCTTCAAATGATCCTGCCTTCATCTCGCCAAATAAACCTCGGGGTTTGGGGCAGAGCCCCAAGGCGCACAGCTTGCACTGGCAGAAACCACAACGGCGCATTATGTTCGGGATAACACCTCATACAAAAGGCCACGCTCATGCTGCGCTCCAAAAAAATCCTGCTCATCATCGGTGGTGGCATTGCGGCCTACAAAACCCTTGATCTGATCCGCAGACTGCGCGAGCGGGGGGCGGATGTGACACCTGTCATGACCCATGCAGCAGCAGAATTCGTAACCCCTTTGTCGGTCTCTGCGCTGACAGGAAACAAGCTTTACCGGGACCTCTTTGACCTCACTGACGAGGCCGAAATGGGGCACATCCAACTCTCACGCAGCGCGGACATCGTGTTGGTGGCCCCCGCCACAGCGGACCTGATGGCCAAGATGGCGCAGGGGCTTGCCAATGATCTGGCATCGACCCTGTTGCTGGCCACAGATACGCCCGTGACGATCGCCCCCGCCATGAATGTGCGCATGTGGGAGCACCCCGCGACCCAGCGCAACATCGCGACACTGCGCGGCGACGGGGTGCGATTTGTCGGCCCCAATGACGGGGATATGGCGTGCGGCGAATTCGGACCGGGGCGCATGGCAGAGCCACTCGAAATCGTGGCCGCGCTTGAGGCGCAACTGGCGGATGGACCGCTCAAGGGCAAACATGTGCTGGTGACGTCCGGCCCGACCCATGAGCCCATCGACCCTGTGCGCTACATCGCGAACCGCTCGTCCGGGGCGCAAGGGACAGCTTTGGCCACGGCCTTGGCGGCGTTGGGGGCACAGGTGACATTCGTGACAGGCCCTGCCGACGTGCCCCCGCCCGGTGGCGTCACGGTTGTGCCCGTGCAAACCGCGCAACAGATGCTGGAGGCGGTGCAGGCGGCCTTGCCTGCGGATGCTGCCATATTTGCCGCTGCTGTGGCAGATTGGCGGGTTGAAGGGGCGAGCGCACGCAAACTCAAGAAATCCAAAGACGGACTGCCGACCCTGAATTTTGCAGAAAACCCCGATATTCTGGCCACCGTCGCCCAGATGGAAAAGGGGCGTCCTGACTTGGTGGTGGGCTTCGCTGCCGAAACCAATGACGTGATCGCCAACGCCACGGCCAAGCGCAAACGCAAAGGCTGTGACTGGATCGTGGCCAATGATGTGTCGCCCGAAACGGGGATCATGGGGGGAAGCGAAAACGCGGTGCATCTGATCTCGGATGACGGGGTGGAGGACTGGCCACGCATGCCAAAAGACCAGGTCGCCGCGCGCCTTGCCGCCCGTCTCGCGCAGGCTTTGTCATGACTGTGCGGATTGCGATCAAACGGCTCGAGGACGCGGACCCGTCAATTGCCTTGCCGCAGTATGAAACCGCAGGAGCGGCGGGGGCGGATGTGCGGGCCAATTTCAAAAACAAGATCGGGGCCATGCTGGACCCCGGTGTGCGATTGTTGATCCCCACAGGGCTGAGCATGGCGATCCCGCAGGGGTTCGAAGTGCAAATGCGCCCTCGTTCGGGGTTGGCGCTAAAGCACGGGATTACCCTGCTCAACAGCCCCGGCACGATCGACAGTGATTATCGCGGCGCAGTGGGGGTGATCTTGATGAACACCGGCTCTGATGCCTTTTTCATCGCGCACGGTGCGCGCATTGCGCAGATGGTCGTGGCCCCCGTGGTGCAAGCCGGTTTTGCGCTGGTGGATATGTTGGATGACACGGCGCGCGGTGCGGGCGGTTTTGGGTCAACGGGGCGCGACTGATGTTTCTGGTTTTTGTACTGGCCGCTCTGATCTGGTGGGGGGGGCAGCGTATGGGCATGCCACGTTCCACGCGCCTGATGCTGTTGGCAGGGCTATACGGCGTGGTTTTGCTGCTGCATCTGGTGTTGCCTGATTGGCACCCGTTGCGAATGGCGACTGGAAAAACGCCAGCCCTTTGGTTGATGTTGGGCGGCGCCGGGGTGGTGGTGTTTGCCTACCGCTTGCTGTTGGTGCGCCTGCGCGGCAGGGCGCAAGCGCGCGAAGCCGAAAGCGCCCCGCCCCCCAAGGCAGGCAGTTTTTCTGATACAGAGTTGAACCGCTACGCCCGCCACATCGTGTTGCGTGAGCTGGGTGGACCGGGGCAAAAGGCCCTCAAACAGGCCAAGGTTCTGGTTGTGGGCGCGGGCGGATTGGGCGCGCCTGTGTTACAATATCTGGCCGCCGCAGGTGTTGGAACCATTGGCGTGATCGACGACGATGTGGTCGAAAACGCCAATTTGCAACGTCAGGTGATCCACCGCGATGCGGACATCGGATTGGCTAAAGTGTTCTCTGCCGAGGCCGCGATGAGCGCCCAAAACCCCTATGTCGTGGTGAAGCCCTACAACCGCCGCCTGACCGAAGATATCGCGCCTGACCTGATCGCAGACTATGATCTGGTGCTGGACGGGTGCGACAATTTCGAGACCCGCTATCTGGTCAACCGCATCTGCGTGGCGGCAAAGATCCCTTTGATTTCAGGGGCTTTGTCCCAATGGGAAGGGCAGTTGAGCGTGTTCGACCCGGCCAATGGCGCCCCGTGCTACCAATGCGTGTTTGACGCGGCCCCCGCACCCGAACTGGCCCCGAATTGCGCGGCGGCTGGTGTGGTTGGTCCGTTGCCGGGGGTGGTTGGTGCGATGATGGCGATGGAGGCTATCAAGGTGATCACGGACGCCGGTGCGGCGCTGCGCGGTGACATGCTGATTCACGACGCGCTATACGGTGAGAGCCGCAAGATCAAAGTCACCCGCCGGACGGATTGTCCGACCTGTGGCTTGCAATAGCGGCGCGTAGCGTGTCGGCGGCGGCATTGCCCCATGCCTCGTACACGACGGGGCCGGGGTGAAAGCCGTCTTTGGCCATCACGCTGGCATCCATATCCAATGCGACCGTTATGTAGTGCAGGGACGGATCGGCTTCGCACCGTGCGCGTTGCCCTTGATCCAACCTGTCGGCCTGGCGTCCCAACACCCAGCGCAGCGGGTTGGGCAACAGCGGAAATTGGCCCATCGGGGGCATTCCTGTGATCCCGAAAGCTTTCACCCCGTGTGTTTGGCGCAGATGCCGAACCAACGCGTCCTGGCGCGCCAGCCACGTGTTCAGAGGCACTCCGTGGGTCACGTCATTGACCCCCAAAGCTTGGAGGGCGACGTCAAAGCTTTGGTCGGGAATGTCGCCGACGGTCTGTAGCGTGCTGGCGGTTGTGGCCCCTGTTTTGGCGTGCAAATGCCATGTCACAGTGTGATCGCGCGCCAGATTGCGGGTCACGGCGCCTGCCAATGCGCGCTCTTGAGTGTCGACCCCGATCCCTGCGGCGGAACTGTCCCCGATGATCAAAACCCGCAAAGGCGGTCCGCTGCCCATGGTGCCCCTGCGCGCACCGTGGGCTTCGGGCAGTTGCATGGCCTTGGCCCGCAACATCAGTGCTTGGACAATGAGTAGCGGAAACAGGCCAATGCGGGCGATTATATCGAATGCGTGAGGGATCGTCGTTGTCCTTTTCCAAGTGCAGTCCTAGGTTGATATCAAAGGAGACCGCCATGACCAATCCATTGCTTGCCCCCTGGGTCACCCCCTTTGGGATTGCCCCGTTCGATCTGATATCGGACGAGGATTTTGCCCCCGCCCTTGATGTGGCTTTGGCCGCGCACGTCGCCGAGATAGACGCGATTGCAACGTCGCAAGAGGCGCCGGATTTTGCCAACACGGTCGAGGCGCTGGAGATGGCGGGTCAGGATCTGGACAAGGTCTTGAGCGTGTTTTTCACGGTTGCAGGGGCGGACAGCAATCCGGTGCGTGAAGAGCTGCAGCGCGAATTTTCCCCCAAACTGGCGGCGCATTTTTCCGAAATTTCTGCAAACACTGCCTTGTTTGCGCGTGTGGGTGCCGTGTGGGATCAGCGCGACGCCCTTGATCTGAGCGAAGAGCAAGCGCGTGTGTTGATGTTGACCCACCGCGGATTTGTCCGCTCTGGCGCTGCGTTGGAAGGCGCGGATGAGGACCGGATGAAAGAGATCAAATCCCGCCTTGCCGTGTTGGGCACCCAGTTCACCCAGAACCTGTTGGCCGACGAGCGGTCGTGGTTCATGGAGTTGGGCAATGATGATCTGGCTGGATTGCCGGAGTTTGTTGTCGCTTCTGCCCGTGCGGCGGGCGAAGAGAAAGGCGCAGATGGTCCTGTGGTGACGTTGTCGCGTTCGTTGATTGTGCCGTTTTTGCAATTCTCCAGCCGTCGCGATCTGCGCGAAAAAGCCTATGTTGCGTGGGGTGCGCGCGGGGCCAATGGCGGGGAGACCGACAATCGCGCCGTCGCCGCTGAAACACTGGCCCTGCGTGAAGAGCGCGCCAAGCTGTTGGGCTTTGAGAATTTCGCCCGTTTCAAGCTGGACACAGAGATGGCCAAGACGCCGGATGCCGTGCGCCGCTTGCTCAAGGATGTTTGGGAGCCTGCCAAGGCGCAAGCCAATGCCGATGCGTGGGTGTTGACCCAGATGATGCAGGCGGACGGTGTGAATGGTGCATTGCAGCCGTGGGATTGGCGCTATTACGCAGAGAAGCGCCGCAAGGATTTGCATGATCTGGATGAGGCGGAGTTGAAACCGTATTTCCAGTTGGATCGCATGATCGAGGCATCGTTTTCCTGCGCCTCCCGTCTGTTCGGCTTGCAGTTCAAGCCATTGGATGTGCCGCTGTATCATGAGGATTGCCGCGCATGGGAAGTCACCCGCAACGGTGAACATGTGGCGGTGTTTATAGGTGATTACTTTGCCCGTGGCTCCAAACGTTCCGGTGCGTGGTGTTCTGCGATGCGTGCGCAGGCCAAGTTTCCGCAGGTCCAGAGCCCTGTTGTGATGAATGTGTGCAATTTTGCCAAAGCGGAACCGGCCTTGTTGTCTTATTACGATGCGCGCACGTTGTTTCACGAATTTGGCCATGCGTTGCATCAGATGCTGTCCAATGTGACCTACGAATCCGTGTCGGGCACCTCTGTTGCGCGTGATTTTGTCGAATTGCCCAGCCAGCTTTACGAGCATTGGTTGGACGTTCCCGAGGTTCTGTCCGAATTCGCGGTGCATGCTGAAACGGGCCAACCTATTGCGCGTGCATTGCTGGATAAGGTGTTGGGTGCCTCGACCTATGATATGGGCTTTTCAACGGTTGAATATGTGGCTTCGGCTATGGTTGATCTGGAGTTTCATGACGGTGCCGCTCCTGCCGATCCGATGGCCCGTCAGGCCGAGATTTTAGCCGCAATGGGCATGCCTGCCGCCATCAGCATGCGTCACGCCACCCCCCAGTTTGCCCATGTGTTTTCGGGTGATGGCTATTCATCCGGGTATTACAGTTACATGTGGTCGGAGGTGATGGATGCTGATGCATTCGCCGCCTTTGAAGAGGCGGGTGGTGCCTTTGATTCCGAGCGCGCCAAAGCCTTGGAAGAGCACATTCTGTCCACGGGTGGCAGTCGTGATGCTGCCGAGTTATATGTGGCGTTTCGTGGTCGCTTGCCCGGTGTCGAGGCGCTTTTGAAAGGCCGTGGTTTGGCGGCTTGAGGGTGCACGGGGGCTCTGCCCCCACGCGCTGCGCGCGTCCCCCGGGATATTTTTAACGAAAGGAAGCGGGGCCTTAGTACCCGAGTTCAGGGTCCACTGTGTGCAGCAGTGGTTCGTGTGCCTCTCCCCGTCTGATGTTTTCCGCGATGGTCTGTGCCGAGTATTTTGGCCGTGTTTCGGACGCGATATGCGGTGTGACCAGAACGGACGGGTGGTGCCAGTAGGGGTGGTCTTTGGGCAGTGGTTCTGTGCGGAAGACGTCCAGCACGGCGTGTCCGATGTGCCCCCTGTCCAGTTCTGCGATCAGTGCGTTGTCGTCGATCAGCGGTCCACGCCCGGGGTTGATGATGCAGGCCCCGCGCGGCATAGCCTGCAGGGTTTTGGTGTTGAGTATATTGGTGGTCGCTGCTGTGTCTGGCAGCAACAGGACACAGATGTCAGCGGTGCTCAGGGCGCTTTGTAATCCGTCTTCCCCTGACAGGCATGTGATTCCGTCGAGGTCTTTTTGGCTGCGCGCCCATCCGGTCACGGGAAACCCGACCTGAGCCAAGTGTTGCGCGCAGGCTGCCCCGAGTTCGCCAAGCCCGAGCACCGTCACCCGTCTGTCCCATGTCAGAGGCGGTGCTTTGGGCTCCCACGTTCCTGCTGGCGCGTGGATATGTGCGTCCATTCCAAGGTGAAACCGCATGGCGTGCCCGAGCACCCATTCCACCATCCCTTGCGTCAGCCCCGGGTCCACCATCCGCGTCAACGGCAGTTTCAGCGTCGCGTTTCCCACGATCCCTTCAACCCCTGCCCAGAGGTTCAACACGGCTTTGGCGCGGGTGAAGGGGCTGAAGTCCTTGATGTCGGAGTTGGGCGCGTAAACGATGTAATCGACCTGGTCTGCCGCAATATCCGTGCCGAGGTTGACCGTGAGCCCTGCGGCTTCAATTGCGGTTTTGAGCGGCCCCTCATAGGCGGGCCAGCGGTCTTGGCGGGCGGCGAATAACACGTTGATCATGGGTTTGGGTTACCTCGGTCGGTGAACATGCGCACTTTGGACCAGACCAAAGGCAATCATAAGAACCAGCATGGCAGAACCGCCGTAGCTGACAAGTGGTAGCGGCACGCCGACCACAGGCGCCATGCCCATTACCATCGACATGTTCACGGCGAAGAACAAAAAGAAGTTCAGCGCGATGCCGAGGATCAATAGCGAGGAGAAGCGGTCACGGTTGGCCAGCGCCGAGGCCACGCAGAACACGATAATCAGCAGGTAAAGCCCGAGCAGGGAAATCGCCCCGATGAACCCGAATTCTTCGGCCAGAGTGGTAAAGATAAAGTCGGTGTGTTTTTCGGGCAGGAAGTTGAGTCGTGATTGCGTCCCTTGCATAAATCCGCGCCCGGTCCAGCCCCCTGACCCCAATGCGATTTTGGACTGGGTGATGTGATACCCGGCCCCCAGCGGATCCTGACTTGGGTCCAGAAACGTGTCGATCCGCCTGTACTGATAGTTGTTGAGGAGTTGCCATTCGCTCCCCCGCGAGCGGAACACAGCCGTGATCAGCCCGATCCCCGCGGCAAACACAGCGGCGAAATAGGCCCAGTGCACCCCTGCCAGAAACATCAACCCACCCCCGGCCGCGAGCAGCAAGATAGAGGTTCCAAGATCGGGTTGTTGGATCACCAGCGCTGTGGGCACCAGGATGATCATCACCGGAACAAAGACCCAGAACGGTTTGGATTTGTTTTTGGAGGGAAGCCAGTCGTAATAGGCGGCCAGAAACATCACCAACGTTATTTTCATCAATTCGGAAGGTTGCAGGCGCATGAACCCAAGGTCGATCCAGCGTTGCGCCCCCATCCCGACGGAGCCGAAGAATTCGACCGCCACCAGCAAAATCAGCGTGACCCCGTATCCGAAGCCCGCGACCGATCGCCAGAACCAGATCGGCACAACCCCGATGATCACCATCAGCACCAACCCCAGTGCAAAGCGCTTCATTTGCGGCTCTGCCCACGGGGTGTAGCTGCCCCCTGCGACGGAATAGAGCATCAGGAACCCGACCCCAGCCACAGCAGAGAGCAGAATGGTCAGCGGCCAGTTCAGGAACAGAATTTTGCGCAATCCGGTCGGGGTGGATTTGACCGTGTACTCAAGATAGCTCACGCTTGGTCCTTCCCGTCGATGGCCGCGATGGGCTGCACTTTGCGCAGGCGTCGTTGTTGTGACGCGATGCGACCGCGATCCTTGGAGGGGTAGGCTTCAAGCGGGGGTTCCCCGCCGTAGAGGGCTTGCAAAGTGATGTCGCGCGCAATCGGGGCCGCAGCGGTAGAGCCGCCGCCGCCGTGCTCGACGACCACAGCCACCGCGTATTTGGGATTGTCGGCGGGCGCAAAATCCACAAACAGCGCGTGGTCGCGCCGGTTCCATGGCAAATCGGCGTTGCGGATCACGCCGCGCGCGCGTTCTGCCGACGAGATGTTGCGCACCTGGCTGGTGCCGGTTTTGCCTGCCATGCGCATGCCCTCTGCGATGATCCGGCTGCCGTAGGCTGTGCCGCGCCGGTCATTCACAACGGCGAACATTGCGCGTCGCATTTTGCGCAGGTTTTCGGGGTCCAGAGGCATCGGTGCGCCTGCGCCGTTCGGTTGCTCCACCCCGTCGATTGATTTCACCAACCGTGGATTGACGCTGCGTCCTGTTGCAAAGCGCGCGGTCATGACGGCCAGTTGCATGGGAGAGGACAACATGTACCCTTGTCCGATCGAGGCGTTCACCGTGTCCCCGATCACCCAGTCCTTGTCGTGGGTTTGTTTCTTCCACGCTTTGGTCGGGGTCAGCCCGCGTGTTACTGCGGACATGGGCACGTCGTGCCGTATCCCCAGCCCGAACATGTTGGCCATGGCCGAAATTTTCTCGATCCCGACTTTGAGCGCAAGGTCGTAGTAGTAAACGTCGCAAGACTGTTTAAGCGAGTTCAGCAAGTCCACACTGCCGTGTCCCGAGCGCTTCCAGCAGTGAAACTTGCGATCTGCCACTTCGAGGTGGCCAGGGCAGCGCACGGTGTCTTCGGGTTCCATGATCCCCTCTTCGAGCGCGGCCATGGCGGTGATCATTTTGAAGGTGGAGCCCGGAGGGTAGGCCCCTTGGACGGTCTTTGAGGCCAACGGACGAAACGTGTTGTCTGTGAGCATTTTGTAGTCCGCGACAGAGATGCCGCGCACAAACAGGTTGGGGTCATAGGTCGGGGCCGAGGCGATGGCGACCAGATCGCCGGTGGCGCAGTCGATGACCACGGCGCTGGCGCTTTCTTCGCCCAAGCGGGCTTGGACATAGCCTTGCAGCTTGGAATCGATGGTAAGTTGAAGGTCGGAGCCCGGGCGCCCTTCGCGTCGTCCCAGTTCACGCATTTCGCGCCCTGCGGCGTTCACTTCGACCTGCCGTGTACCGGCTTTGCCACGCAGGGGCAGTTCGACTTTGGCTTCGACCCCGACTTTACCGATCTGGAAACGGGGAATGCGCAGGAGTTCATCAGGATCGTCGAGCTTGTCCAGATCGTAGTCGCTGACCGGTCCCACATAGCCCAGAATATGCGCAAAATCAGAGCCGCGCGGATAGACCCGCGTCAGCCCGATTTCCGGTGTCACCCCGGGCAGGGCGGGGGCGTTCACCGACACGCGGCTTAGATCATCCCACGCCACATCTTCGGCGATGGTCACGGGGTGAAACGGTTTGCTGCGCCGGATTTCCGTGAGGGCGCGTTCGACCGTTTCGGCCTTGAGCTCCATAACCTGACCCAGTTTGTAAATCACCGCTTCGACGTCCCCTGCGTCTTCGCGCACGATCTTGATCTGATAGGTCGGGATGTTCTGCGCCAGTTGCACCCCGTTGCGGTCAAACACTTCGCCGCGCGCGGGTGGAATCAGTTTGAATTTGATGCGGTTTTCTTCGGCGAGCAGGCGGAACTGGTCAGCCTGATTGATCTGAAGGTGACGCATCCGGGCGGCCAGTGCCCCGATGAACACCAGTTGCACCCCGCCCACAATCGCGGCGCGGCGCGAAATGCCCCGATGGTTGGCCTCATGGTCGGCGCGTGTACGCTTCATGTGCGGTCTCCCAATGTGTCCAGATCGCCCGGCATGGATTTGCGCACCCCCATAAAGGCATGGGTGATGCCCGCCACCAACGGATAACACATGGCCGTGAGGCCCATCTGCAACAAGGCCAGACCCAACCCCGGCATGTCAATTAACAAGACAGAGAGGATGACGCGGTAGGCCACTGTGACCCCGACAATCATGCCCACAACGGTGAGCCATTCCAAAGGAAAACCTGTGACGCGCAGGCTGTGGGTTTGGGTCTTGAGGCTTTCGCAGGCCAGCAACATCAAAAAGGCCCAAAGCCCCGGAGGGCGTTGCAACAGCAGGTCGGCAAGCAGGAAGATCACGGCCAGCAGCAACACTGGCATGAATTCGGGACGGCGCACGCACCATGCAAAGGCAAAAGCCATCAGCAGGTCAGGCGACACCCAACGATCCGGCAGCGTGTCGAGGGGCAACAGATGCACAAAGATGATGGTCATTGCCAACAGTGCAAAAGTGGCCCCCTTTGCCCATCGGCGCAGTGGGGTGATCTCATTCACTGGCGACCCCTTCGACCTGCTCTGTCAGGGTGCGCGGTGCCACGACCCCTGCGCTGTCGACGACCGGTTCGGTGTCATAGCTGCGCAGCACGCGCAAAAATTCAAGGCGTTCATAATCCGCAGCCAAACGCACGCGCAGCCGCCCTCCGGGATCGGCAGCGACTTGACCGATCAGCAATCCTGCAGGGAACACGCCCCCATCGCCGGAGCTGATAACGCGGTCCCCCGGGCGAATAAGGTCCGGATTTTCCAAAAAGTCGATCGGCGGGGCAGAGGTGTTGTCCCCTGCCACAATCACCCGTTGCCCCGAGGGCTGTACAATCGCAGGAATGCGGCTTGAGGCATCGGTGAGCAGGATCACGCGGCTGGTGTTTTGCGCCACCCCCGAAATACGTCCAACCAGCCCGATCCCGTCCATCGTGGCCCAGCCATCCACCAACCCGTCCCGCGCCCCGACGTTGAGCAACACGGACTGGCGAAAGGGGGACCCCGAGTCCGCCAACACTACCCCTGTGATGAACGTCAGACGCGGATCAAGGCGCACTTTGTTCAGGTCCAGCAGTCGCGCGTTTTCCTGTTCCAGCTGCAGGGCGGCTTCTTTCCATGCCTGCATCTGGCGGAGTTCACGCCGAAGTTCCTGATTTTGTTCTGCGATCCGCTGGTAGCTTTGGAAGTCGCGCATCAGGTTGATGGTGCCTGTGACAGGGGCCATCGCCCAGTCAAAGTTCGGCACGATGCTGTCGGTGATCTGCAGGCGGAACCGTTCCAAGCGCGGGCTGTCGATGCGCCAGAGCAAGAAGGTTGCGAGCAAAACAAGGCACAGCACAGACAAAAGCAACCGGCGCAAAGGGCCGGCATAGTCGTAGCTGTTTGATCTGTCCTTTGCCAACGCGCGGATGTCCTGCTTGCGGGAACGTGCGAAACTTTGTCAGCGCCAGCTTAAGTCAGGTCGCGCCCGCGCTCAACTGCTTGCGCTGTTTTTGCCCTTAGCTGTCGTAGTCGATGGCGTGGCGCAGTTGTTTTTCGTATTCCAGCGCTTTGCCGGTGCCCAAAGCCACACAGTTCAGCGGCTCGTCCGCGACGGAAATGGCAAGGCCGGTTTGCTCGCGCAGGGCCAGATCCAGATCCCCGAGCAGCGCCCCGCCCCCTGTCAGCATCACGCCGCGGTCTACAATATCGGCGGCCAGATCAGGCGGCGTTGTTTCCAGCGCAGTCATCACGGCTTCGCAGATTTGTTGGACCGGTTCGGCCAGCGCTTCAGCGATCTGGGCTTGGGTCACTTCGATTTCTTTTGGCACCCCGTTGAGCAAGTCGCGCCCACGGATCTGCATGGATGTGCCACGCCCGTCGTCCGGCATGCGCGCCGTCCCGATGGAGGTTTTGATGCGCTCGGCCGTGGTTTCACCCACAAGCAGGTTCTGCTGGCGGCGCAGATAGCTGATGACAGCTTCGTCCATGCGGTCCCCGCCGACCCGCACAGAGCGCGCATACACGATGTCACCGAGTGACAGAACCGCGACCTCTGTCGTCCCGCCGCCGATGTCCACAACCATGTTGCCGGTCGGGTCGGTGATGGGCATGCCTGCACCAATGGCGGCGGCGATGGGTTCGGCGATCAGGCCTGCGCGGCGTGCGCCTGCGGACAGAACCGACTGGCGAATGGCGCGTTTTTCAACAGGGGTCGCGCCGTGTGGAACGCACACGATGATCTTGGGCTTGGAAAACGTGGAGCGTTTGTGCACCTTGCGGATGAAGTGTTTGATCATCTCTTCGGCGGTGTCAAAATCCGCAATCACCCCTTCGCGCATCGGGCGGATCGCCTCGATGGAGCCGGGGGTGCGCCCCAACATCAGTTTGGCGTCTTCGCCCACGGCGAGCACTTTTTTGACGCCGTCCTTGATGTGGTAGGCCACAACGGAGGGTTCGGACAGCACGACGCCTTTGCCTTTGACGTAGACCAGCGTGTTCGCTGTGCCCAAATCAATGGCCATATCCGATGAGAAGAGACCACCAAGACTATCAAAGAATGACATATGCGCCTGCCTTGCAAAAATTCAAATTCGCCCTTGAGTCGAAACCCGCAAGCCGTGCGACTTATAGGACCTGTTGCCAACGGGCGAAAGGGGGAAGGCGCGGGGAATATTAGCGGCTTTCCGCGCATTTTTAATTGGATGTGATGTGTCGCGTGATAGCGTGCGGCGCAACGGGAACGTCAGGAGAGGCAAATGCGTAAAATTCAAGTGCTTGGGGTCCACCATATTACGATCATGGGGGCGGGGCGGCAGACCTCTATCGATTTTTGGGAAGGGCTTTTGGGCATGCCGTTTGTCTTTGATCAACCCAATCTGGACGATGCGTCCGAGGGGCATTTGTATTTTGATCCCGGTGACGGGCGCTTGATCACGATTTTCACCAATGAGGGACGCGCCGTCGATCCCCAGCGCACCCCGACGGACACAGGCTGCGTGCATCATCTGGCGTTTGAGGTGGACCGCGCGATGTTTTCGCAAATCCCCGACCGCCTCAAAGCGCGGGGTATCGGGCATTCAGGCGTCAAGGATCGCGGGTTTATGGATTCGATCTATTTCAAAGACCCGTTGGGGCTGTTGATCGAGCTGGCGTGTTACAAGTTCATCCCTCCGCGCGGCTCCAGCCATGCCGAGGTGATGCTGGAGGCCCACAAATTGCGGGTCGCAGCCGGTGATCCTGCGATTGCAGAGGTTCATTTGGCGGATGCGGTCGAGATGATTGTGGAGCGCTCGCAGCGGTCCCTTTCGTCTGATCGAAGCGCGCAACACCCATACAGTTAAGGTTTTTCTCAAAGCCCGAATTTTGCTGCAGCCCCTGTTTGGCCTCTCGGACGGCAGTGTGAATGACGCGCTGGCTGTAGGTGGACTGAAGCTTGCGCGCCAGCCGGTGAAATAGGCGGCTTTTTGCGTTGTGAGTAAGTTACTCAAAAGCATACATTGCTAACGCAATTATTCTTTGTTTGCTGGCGTTTGAAGTCGAGGCCAGATGCGCATCCGGCCTCGCTATGGATTATTTTGTGTCTTTATAGTTGATCTCGGGACGGTCGGACCCCGATTTTTCGCGGCGCACCAACAGACGGTTGAGCGCGTGCACGTAAGCCTTGGCAGAGGCGACCACGGTGTCTGTATCTGCTGACTGTCCCGTCACGATGCGCCCGTCTTCTTCCATGCGCACCGAAACGGTCGCTTGGGCATCCGTGCCTTCGGTCACAGCGTGAACCTGATACAATTGCAAGCGCGCATCGTGAGCGAACAAGGCTTTCACTGCATTGAATGTCGCATCCACAGGACCGTCGCCTGTTTCTGTTGCAGAGGATTGGACGCCGTCAATTTCCATTGTCAAATCAGCTTGTTGCGGCCCTTCAGTGCCACATTGCACCCGCAAGGATGTGATCTTGAGGCGTTCAATCTCTGGATCATCCGAGGCACGCATCAAGGCGACGATGTCATCGTCGTAGACCTCTTTTTTGCGATCAGCGAGTTCTTTGAAGCGGACAAAGACGTCCTTGAGCTGGTTGTCGCCCAACTCGAACCCGAGGTCCTCGAGCTTGGCGCGCAACGCGGCGCGGCCAGAGTGCTTGCCAAGTGGCAAAGAGGTGCCGGACAGGCCCACGTCTTCGGGGCGCATGATCTCGAAGGTTTCGGCGTTTTTGAGCATCCCGTCCTGGTGGATGCCACTTTCGTGGGCAAAGGCGTTCTTGCCCACGATGGCTTTGTTAAACTGCACCGGAAAGCCCGCGACAGTCGCCACGCGGCGTGAAATGTTCATCAGCTTGGTGGTGTCGACGCCCGTTTTGAACGGCATGATGTCGTTGCGCACGCGCATGGCCATCACGACCTCTTCAAGGGCTGTATTGCCTGCGCGTTCGCCCAAGCCGTTGATTGTACATTCAATCTGGCGCGCGCCTGCTTCGACGGCGGCAAGGCTGTTTGCCGTCGCCATGCCAAGGTCGTTGTGGCAGTGGGTGGCAAATATCACGTCCTGCGCACCGGGGATTTCGGCAATCAGGCGGCGGATCAGTTCGGCGCTTTCGCGTGGTGCTGTGTAGCCGACCGTATCGGGAATGTTGATCGTTGTGGCCCCCGCTTTGATCGCGATTTCGATGGTGCGGCAGAGGTAGTCGAATTCCGTGCGCGTGGCGTCCATGGGGGACCACTGCACATCTTCGCACAGGTTGCGGGCGTGGCTGACGGTTTCCTCGATTCGGATCGCCATTTCGTCCATGGTGAGGTTGGGAATGGCGCGGTGCAGCGGCGAGGTGCCGATAAATGTGTGAATGCGCGGCTTGGCGGCGTGTTTCACGGCCTCCCAGCAGCGGTCAATGTCGCCGAGTTGTGCGCGGGCCAAGCCACAAATCACCGAATTGACGCTGTTGCGTGCAATTTCCGAAACGGCGTTAAAATCGCCCTCGGACGCGATGGGGAAGCCCGCTTCGATGATATCTACGCCCATTTCGTCCAAAAGGCCTGCGATTTCGAGCTTTTCGGCGTGGGTCATCGTCGCGCCGGGAGATTGTTCGCCGTCGCGCAAGGTCGTGTCAAAAATGACCACTTTGTCTTGGGCGGTGTCTGTTGTGTTCGTCATGTGAATTCTCTTTTCTGTCCTGATCCCTGGCACGCAACCTAACCCTCTGAGCGGGCGTGCCGTTGGACACGCTCAGAGGCGGATTAGGATCAGTAGGTCGCACAAAGCAGCGGCGCTGGGTGCGCGCGGCGAAAGGATATGTGCGTTCAATGTCATGGGCCCAATTATACTGACGCCTTGGTAAATGAAAAGTGCGTTTTTCAAACACGGCTTTGCGCGGCGAAGTTTTGTGTCAAAGCTGTTGATCCTGTGGGCGAACCCTCTAGGTGCATCCCTATGGGTCATGTTTTGATTATTGGCGGATCGGGCGGCATCGGAGCCGCGCTTGTGCAGGCGCACCGCGCTGGCGGTGACACGGTTGTGGCGCTGTCGCGCTCTGTTGACGGGTTCGACATCACGGACGAGGGCAGCGTTGCGGCGCATTTGGGTGCGTTCGACGTCCCGTTCGAGCGCGTTGTCGTGGCGACGGGCGCGTTGGAGATCAACGGCGCCGCGCCGGAAAAGAGCATCAAGGCAATCACGGCCCGTGCGATGGCGGATCAGTTTGCGTTGAACACAATTGGTCCGGCGCTGGTTTTGAGCCACGCCCACAAGCTGCTGTCGCGCAAAGGGCCTGCAGTGTTTGCCGTTCTGTCGGCGCGTGTCGGGTCGATCGGGGACAACCGCATCGGCGGGTGGGTCAGCTACCGCGCCGCCAAGGCAGGCGTCAATCAAGTGGTGCACACCAGCGCGATCGAGTTGGCGCGCACGCACCCGCAGGCCTGCGTCATGGCCCTGCACCCCGGAACGGTCGAAACCCCGTTTACGCAGAAATATCTGGGCCGCCATCCGGCCGTTCCTGCGTCTGAAGCCGCTGGCAATCTCAAAGGTCTGATGGACCGTGCCACCCCTGCCCAAAGCGGCGGGTTTTATGATTATTCAGGTGCTGAGGTGACATGGTGAGACGGCTTGTTCTGGTCTTGGGCGATCAACTCAGCGAGGGCTTGAGCGCCTTGGCTCAAGCGGACCCTGCCCACGATGTTGTGGTTATGGCGGAGGTGATGGCCGAAGGCACCTATGTGCGCCACCACCCCAAAAAGATAGCGCTGGTGCTGGCCGCGATGCGCAAATTTGCCAAGCATTTGCAAGGCCTTGGCTGGCAGGTGGCCTATACCGAACTGGACGACGCCGACAACACCCAGTCGATTGTAGGCGAGCTGATCCGCCGCGCTGCGCAATTTGACACAGCCCATGTGCTGGCCACGGAACCTGCCGAATGGCGGGTGATCGAGGCGTTGCGGGATGCGCCGCTGGATGTGCGTCTTTTGCAAGACGACCGCTTTTTGGCGTCCCATCAGATGTTCGCGGACTGGGCGGAGGGGCGCAAACAGCTGCGGATGGAGTATTTTTACCGCGACATGCGCCGCTTGACCGGATTGATGATGGAGGGGGACAAACCCGCAGGGGACAAGTGGAATTTTGATCACGACAACCGCAAAGCCGCCCCCAAGGATGTCACTGTGTCAGGCCCCTTGGTGTTCGAACCGGATGCAGACACGCTGGCGGTTCTGGATTTGGTCGAAGCCCGCTTTGGCGATCATTTTGGCCAATTGCGCCCGTTTTCCTATGCGGTGGACCGTGCAGGTGCGTTGAAAGCTCTGGATTTTTTCATCGCCCATGCCTTGCCCAAATTCGGGGACTATCAGGATGCGATGCTCAGCGATCACCGGTTTTTGTATCACGCCGTGATCTCTCCCTACCTCAACATCGGGCTGTTGGGGCCGCTAGAGGTGTGCCGCGCGGTGGAGGCCGTGTGGAAAGACGGCCATGTGCCGATCAATGCCGCCGAAGGGTTCATCCGCCAGATCATCGGCTGGCGTGAGTATGTACGCGGTATCTACTTCCTTGAGGGGCCAGAGTATGTGCAGCGCAACGCGTTGGAGCACGGCGCCGATTTGCCGGCACTGTATTGGGGTGGCCCGACAAAGATGCGCTGCCTGTCCAAAGCTGTGGAGCAGACAGAGGCCGAGGCCTATGCCCACCATATCCAGCGCTTGATGGTCACGGGCAACTTTGCCCTGTTGGCAGGGGTTGATCCGCATCAGGTGCACGAGTGGTATCTGGCGGTCTATCTGGATGCCTTTGAATGGGTGGAGGCCCCCAACACCGTCGGCATGTCCCAGTTCGCGGATGGCGGGATTATTGCGTCGAAACCCTATGTAAGTTCAGGGGCTTACATCAACCGCATGTCGGATTACTGCAAAGGGTGCCACTATAGCGTGACCCAAAAGACGGGGGAGGGGGCGTGTCCGTTCAACACCTTGTACTGGCATTTTCTGGACCGCCACCGCGCGCGTTTTTCAAACAATGCGCGGATGGGGAACATGTACCGGACGTGGGACCGCATGGACGAGGACAAACGCGCCACCGTGTTGAGCGATGCCCAGACCGTGCTGGACCGCTTGGGCGCGGGAGAGCCGGTTTAGCCGCCTTCTTTGAGGGCGCCGTTGTCCCATGTGCCGCTGGCTTCTTCGCCTGTGGCGTAGCGCATGGTGCCGTTGCCCTGGCGTTTGCCAGACGTGAAGGTGCCTTCATAGACATCGCCGTTGTCATAAGTGGCGATTCCTTGGCCGTTGATTTCGCCGCCTGACCATTGCCCTGCGTATTTGAAACCGTTTGCCATCACGATGGATCCTGTCCCGTCCCGTTGGCCGTTGGCAAAGTTGCCCTCGTACACTGTGCCGTCGGGATAGGTTGCCTGACCAGCGCCGTGGCGCTGCCCGTCTTTCCACTGTCCCTCATAGCGGTAACCATCCGCATAGGTCATCACCCCGAAGCCGTGGTTGCGCGCGTTTTGAAAGCCACCCTCGTAGGTGACTCCGCTGACGTAGGTGGCGGTGCCTTGACCCTCGATCACACCGGCGACCCAAGCCCCTTCATAGGTTGAGCCGTCTTTGTACACGATTTTGCCAGTCCCGTCGGCAAGGTCATCGCGAAAGCTGCCCTCATAAACAGAGCCGTCAGGATAGATCACGCGCCCTTGGCCCTCGATTTGCCCTGCGACCCAATCGCCGGTGTAGACGTAGCCGTCGACCCCTGTGAATGTGCCTTTGCCTTCGCGGCGGTCATCGGCAAAGGCGCCCTCGTAGATGTCACCATTGGCATAGGTCACGCGCCCTTGCCCCTGGCGTTGGCCGGACACAAGATCGCCGTCGTAGACGTCATTGTTGGGTTGCGTCAGCTTGCCTTTGCCGTTGATTTGCCCGTCTCTCCACAGGCCGACGTAGACCAACCCGTCAGGCATGGTGAGCGTGCCGGTGCCTTCGCGTTTGCCGCCTGCGATCTCACCGTCATAGATGGCCCCGTCCGGATAGGTGATGGTGCCGATGCCCTGTTTGACGCCGTCCAGCCAGTCCCCTTTGTACTCGTATCCCCCCGGGCTTTGCATGACCCCTTTGCCGTGGTGCTTGGCGTTGCGAAACGCCCCTTCATAGCGCACCCCGTTTGCATAAAGAGCGACCCCTTGACCCAGAATGGACCCTGCGACCCAATCCCCCTCATAGGTGCCGCCATCGGCAAAGGTGATTTTGCCAAACCCGTCCGGTTTGCCTTTGTTGAAGTTGCCCTCGTAGATCGATCCGTTGGGGAAGCGCGCGGTGCCCGCCCCTTTGATTTCGCCGTCTTCCCAATTGCCCGCATACTCGTAGCCGTTGGGCAAACGGTAGGTGCCCGTCCCGTGTTGAAGACCTGATTTAAAGGTCCCCTCGTAGATTCCGCCATCATCATATTGCTTGGTGAGGACTTGGCCATCCTGTGCCAACGCAGGCAAAGGCAGAAGGGCAAGAGCGATAAGAGCGTATTTGAGCGTCATGAGATACCTGTATCCTTTGGACGCAGACTAAAAGAAGGGCACCCGCGCGGCAACGTCTTTTGCGTGTTGCTCTTTTACTTTGTGTCCCATCTGCTAAATCAGCAGGAATCCATGCACGCAGGAAAGGCGCGATATGTCAGACAAGTTTCGCATCACTTTGGGCCAATTGAACCCGACCGTTGGCGACATCAACGGCAACGCGGCCTTGGCCCGTGACGCATGGATCACCGGAAAAGCCGCTGGTGCGGACATGGTGGCCCTGCCCGAAATGTTCATCACAGGCTACAATGCGCAGGATCTGGTGATGAAGCCCGCCTTTCGCGAAGCGGCTGTGGCGGCTGTGCAAGCCCTTGCGGTGGAATGCGCGGATGGCCCTGCACTGGCCATCGGTGGTCCGTGGTTCGAGGACGGGCGCCTGTTCAACGCCTATTTCATTTGCCGTGGCGGGAAAATTGCCTCCAAAGTCCTCAAACACCATTTGCCCAACGAGACCGTCTTTGACGAGGTGCGTATCTTTGATTCCGGTCCGTTGGGGGGGCCGTATTCTGTGGGCAACACCCGCATCGGTTCCCCGATTTGTGAAGATGCGTGGCACGAGGATGTTGCAGAAACGCTGGCGGAAACGGGGGCTGAGTTTCTATTGGTGCCCAATGGGTCCCCCTATTATCGTGGCAAGTTCGACACCCGCATGACCCATATGGTGTCGCGCGTGATCGAAACGGGGTTGCCCCTGATCTATCTCAATATGGTGGGGGGTCAGGATGACCAGGTGTTTGACGGTGCGTCCTTTGCCCTGAACCCCGGTGGTGCGTTGGCGGTGCAATTGCCCGCCTTTGATGCCGTCGTGACCCATGTGGACCTCGCGCGCGGGCCTGACGGCTGGCGCGTTGTGGAGGGGGACAAAGCCCGCCACGCAGACGAGTGGGAACAAGACTACCGCGTCATGGTGCAAGGCTTGCGCGATTATATGCGCAAAACCGGCTTCAAGAAGGTGCTTTTGGGCATGTCGGGCGGGATCGATTCTGCGATTGTGGCCACCATCGCCGTCGATGCGCTGGGCGCACAGAATGTGCGCTGTGTGATGTTGCCTTCGGAATACACCTCGCAAGGCTCCCTTGAGGATGCCAAGGCTTGCGCCAATGCCATCGGGGCCTCTTACGATTTTGTACCAATCGCTCAAGGGCGCGCCGCGATCACGGACACGCTGGCCCCGTTGTTCGAGGGCACTCAACCTGACCTGACCGAAGAGAACATCCAATCGCGTTTGCGCGGTTTGTTGTTGATGGCCTTGTCCAACAAATTCGGCGAAATGCTGCTGACCACGGGCAACAAATCCGAAGTCGCGGTGGGCTACGCCACGATCTACGGGGACATGGCGGGGGGCTATAACCCGATCAAGGACATGTACAAAACCCGGGTGTTCGAGACGTGCCGCTGGCGCAATGCCAATCGCCGCGACTGGATGATGGGGCCGACAGGTGAAGTGATCCCTGACCGCATCATCACCAAACCCCCGTCGGCCGAATTGCGCGACGATCAAAAAGACAGCGACAGCTTGCCCGATTACCCCGAGCTTGATGCGTTGTTGGAGCTGTTGGTGGACAAAGACGCCGCAATCGCAGACTGCGTCGCGGCCGGATTTGACGCGGACACGGCGCGTAAGGTCGAACACCTGATTTACATCAGCGAATACAAGCGCTTTCAATCCGCCCCGGGGCCACGCCTGACACAGCGCGCGTTCTGGCTGGACCGTCGCTATCCCATCGCAAACCGATGGCGTGACCGGTGATGTGCCAGTGACGTGATCAGTGACTGGGGGCGTAGCGGCGCAGATGTTGTTTTTGTGCGCATAGACCCCAAGCGGTTTCGGGGCACGATCAGGATGCGCCTCTCTTTGGGTCTGATCCAAAGACGCCGCCGGAGCGCATCACAACTGGACAATATCGCGCCTGTATGACAAGCCTCCCGCGCATAGGAGAGCTTGCCATGACCACCACTCGTTTCGCCCCGTCGCCGACCGGATATCTCCATATCGGCAACCTGCGCACTGCCCTGATGAATTACCTGATCGCACGCAAGGCGGGGGGGACATTTATCCTGCGCATTGACGACACCGATCCCGAGCGCTCTCAAGAAAAATACGTCGATGCGATCAAGCAGGACATGGAATGGTTGGGCCTGCACTGGGACCGCGTTGAACGCCAGTCCGAACGCCTTGGTGCCTATTCCGCCGCCGCCGACAAGCTGCGCGACATTGGCCGTTTCTATGAAGCGTTCGAGACTCCGACAGAGTTGGACCTCAAGCGTAAGAAACAGCTGAACATGAGCAAGCCACCGGTGTATGACCGTGCGGCTTTGGCCCTGTCGGATGCGGACAAAGCCGCATTGCGCGCAGAACGGGGTGACGGGGTGTGGCGTTTCAAGCTGGATCAACAGCGGATCGAGTGGAAAGACGGCGTGCTTGGCGATATTTCCATCGACGCGGCCTCTGTGTCCGATCCTGTTTTGATTCGCGGCGACGGGCAGGTGCTGTACACGATTGCGTCCGTCGTGGATGACACGGAAATGGGCGTCACGGATGTTGTGCGTGGCTCGGATCATGTGACCAACACCGCGACCCAAATCCAGATCATCGAAGCGCTGGGCGGCACGGCCCCGCGGTTTGCGCACCACTCGTTGCTGACAGGACCGCAGGGCGAAGCCTTGTCCAAGCGGCTTGGCACTTTGGCATTGCGTGATCTGCGCGCGCAGGGCGTACAGCCGATGGCATTGTTGAGCATGATGGCGCGCCTTGGATCTTCTGATCCGGTCGAGTTGCGCATGGAGATGTCCGAACTGGTTGACGGTTTCGACATCACCCGCTTTGGCTCTGCCCCGACAAAATTCGACGTTTTGGATGTGGCCCCTCTGACGGCGCGTTACTTGCAAGCGTTGCCTTTGGCGGATGTGTCCGAGCGCATCACCGCTCTGGGCGTTCCTGCCGATCTGGCAGAGGCCTTCTGGACTGTCACCCGGGACAACATTGCGACGCTTGACGATCTGGGAGCATGGTGGACCTTGTTCTCCCAAGGGGCGGACCCCGTTGTGGACGAAGAGGACGCGGATTTCGTGGCGCAGGCCATGACATTGCTGCCCGAGGGCCCGTTTGACGGGGACACATGGGGCGCATGGACGGCGGCTGTGAAAGAGGCGACAGGGCGCAAAGGGCGCGGCTTGTTCATGCCACTGCGCAAGGCGTTGACGGGCCAAAGCCACGGCCCTGACATGTCTGCGGTCATGCCGTTGTTGCAAGTCATCAAGGCCGGCGCCTAAGCTTGCACAAAACGCGCTGTTGAACTTGCGTGTCGCCCTCAGGGCGCGCGCGGGTGCGGCGGGCACAATCGGCAAGGTGGCGTAACATGGCAGGCGAGCAGGCGAAATTTCTAAGCGGTAACCTGTTTCGCCACGTGAGTGTGATGTCGTTGACCTCCTCCGTGGGGTTGATGGCGGTCTTTCTGGTCGATTTCGTCGATATGATTTTCATCTCCATGCTGGGCAAAGCCGAGTTGGCCGCCGCAGTCGGCTACGCAGGTGCGATTCTGTTTTTCACCACATCTTTCGGCATTGGCATGGCCATTGCCGTGGGCGCTTTGGTGGCGCGCGCCCTAGGGGCAGGGGACCTTGAACTGGCCCGCGCGCGCACGGCGACAGGGCTGACTTATGGGGTGATTTTCGGGATCATCTTCGGGATTGTCGTGTGGTTGAACCTGCGCAGTCTGGTCGAATTGCTTGGCGCCACCGGAGAGACGGTCGATCTGGCGGTGTCCTACTTGCGCATCATTGTGCCCTCTATGCCGTTGCTGGTGATCGGGATGATGGGCGGTGCGGTGTTGCGGGCCTACGGCGACGCGGGCCGCGCTATGATGGCGACGATCATTGGCGGTTTGGTCAACGCTGTGCTGGATCCGATTTTCATCTTTGCGCTTGATCTTGAACTGACGGGGGCGGCGCTTGCGTCAGTGTTTGCGCGGGTCGCGATTGCCAGCACCTCGTTGTTGCCGCTGTTTCGCCATCACGGCGGGATTGTGCGGCCGCGCATGCCTGACCTCAGCCGTGACTTCCGCCCGATTCTGGCGATTGCCGGTCCTTCGATCCTGACCCAACTGGCGACCCCTATCGGACAGGCCATCGTCACGCGCAACATGGCCCAATTCGGTGAAGACGCGGTTGCGGGCATGGCGATTGTGTCGCGGATAGTGCCGGTGGCCTTTGGGGTTCTGTTTGCCCTGTCAGGCGCGGTCGGTCCGATCATCGGGCAGAATTACGGGGCCAAGGATTACGAGCGGGTGCGCGGGGGATACACGGCTGCGTTGCTGTTTGCGGCGATCTTTACGATTGTTGTGTCGATCATTTTGTATCTGTTGCGCGGACCGATTGTGGCGCTGTTCGGCATAGACGGTGTGGGCGCGGAGCTGGTCTTTTTGTTCTGTGGCCCTCTCGCGCTTTTGTTCTATTTCAACGGTGTGTTGTTCGTCAGCAATGCGGCGTTCAACAACCTTGGGCACCCGTTTTATTCCACATGGATGAACTGGGGACGCAACACTTTTGCGATGCTCCCTTTTGTGTGGATGGGTGGTTTGTGGCTTGGTCCCCAAGGGGTTCTTTGGGGGCAGGCCATGGCAGGCGTGGTGTTTGGTATCTTGTCGTGGGTGTTGGCCAGTCGGGTGATCACCAAAGACGGCGCAGAGTTACCAAGCCGCGGCCCCTTTGCCCGGCAACGCAGCCTGCTCGAGATTTTGCACCTGCGCAGATAGCGCGTCGAGGTGATGATCCACCAACGCGGTTTCCTGGGGGCTCAGCACTTGCGCGCGTGGATAAAGTGGTGCGGCGCGATCGTTCAGAATGGGCGTGTCCCATCCGAGTGTGCTGTCGAAGAACGCGGCAACGCCTGCTGCGCCGAACACCTGCGCATAGCCTTGCACGACCACATCCAAATAGCTGAGCAAAATGCGGTGGTTGCCGCCGCTGCGTTGTGAGGCGTGCGGAATTTCATAGACCGCAATGTCGCTTGGGGCGTCTGGTGCGGTGATCTGGGCACTGGCATCCACCCGCGCATATCCGCTTTCGCGCACGTCGAGTGCGGCCCAGTCTGCGTCAGGCACGGCCGCGATCAACCCTTGGATCGAGGCATCGGGATCGCGCACCCCTGTCAGGAACACCACGTCGCGCAGATCTGTGCGCACCCATGCCCGGCGCCACCCATGAAGCGTCGCAGGCCGCGCATTCGGGTAGCTGTGTGTGGCGCAATTCACAAGGCTGCCGTAGCCAAAGAAGTGTGGATCAGGTGTCATTCTTTAGCGCGTAGCACTTGGGCAGGGCGCGCAGCAAGAGGGGCGCGCGCAAAGGCAAGGCCAGCCAGCAAGGTCGCCAGCACGCCGCCGATCACAATGGCAAGCGCCGAGGGCCAGATGATGGTGAAATCAGTGTTCATGATGAACCGACTGACCGCCCATCCCCCTGTGATCCCCGCGGCCAACGCAATAGCGCCTGCCGCAAACCCGAGGAGGGCCGCGCGCAATGCAAAGCTGCGCAGGATATGTCCGCGCGTGGCCCCCAGCGTCTTGAGCACCGCAGCCTCGTAGGTGCGCGCGTTGGTTCCCGCCGCTGCCGCACCGATCAACACCAGAAAGCCCGTCAGAAGTGTCGCTGCCGCGCCGTAGGACGTGGCCGCCGCCAACCCGGCCAGCACGTCGGCCACACGGTCGATGGCGTCGCGCACGCGAATGGCTGTTATGTTGGGGTACTTCCCTGCCAGATCGCGCAAAATCTGCGCCTCGGCGTCTTCTTCGGCATAGACGGTCGAGATAAAGCTATGCGGTGCACCCTGTAAGGCGGCGGGGTTCATGGTGAGGATAAACCCGATTCCTGCGGTCGAGAAATCGACCTCGCGAAAGGACGTAATCTCGCCAGTTATGTCACGCCCGAGGATGTTGATGGTGACACGGTCCCCCAGCTTGAGGCCCATTTCTTCGGCCTCTTCGGCGGCAAAGCTGATTTGTGGCGGGCCGGTGTAGTCTGCGGCCCACCATTTGCCTGCGGTGATGCGGGTTCCGTCAGATGGCGCTTCGGCGTAGGTGACGCCGCGATCCCCTTGAAGCACCCAGTGCTCTCCTGCGTATTCGCGCGCGGGGGTGTTGTTGATCTGTGTGATGACGCCGCGCAGCATAGGGGCGCTGTCGATGCGGCTGACGGCAGGATCATTTTCCAGACGCTCGGTGTATCCCGCCATTTGGTCGCGCTGGATGTCCACAAAGAAATACGACGGGGCCACATCAGGCAGGTCACCGGTTATGGCGTTGCGCAGGTTTCCGTCGATCTGCCCCACAGCGGCGAGGACCGACAGTCCAAGTCCCAAGGACAAAACGACGGACGCGGCCCCCTCGCGTGGTCCGGAAATAGACGCGAGCGCCCAGCGCAAGGCCGGTCGCCCTTTCGAGATTTTTGCGCCCCGTCGCGACGTCCAGCGGATCACGACAGAGGCAAGCGTCAAAACGACAAGCACCCCTGCGATCCCGCCAGAGGTCCAAAGGGTCAGGCGCCACGTGCCTGAAAACAGCCCCGCGCAACCGATGAGGGCCGCAATCCCGATGGCCGTCATCACCAGATACCGCGGCGCAGGAAGCGGGTTGGACCCGTCCAGCGAGTCGCGAAACAACGTGGCAGCGCGGATGTTTTCGGCCCGTGCCAAAGGCCAGAGCGTAAACACGAAAGCGGTGAGAAAGCCATAAATCGCGGCCTCTGCCAAAGGGGCGGGGTAGATTGCCATAGCGGCCGGGATCGGCAATCGCGCTTCGATCAGGGGGGCGAGCAGAACAGGGGCCAATGCCCCCATCGCCAGTCCAATCGAGATACCAAGCAAGGACAGCACCCCGACTTGGATGAAGTAGGTTTGAAAAATGGTGATCCGCTCTGCTCCAAGTGTGCGCAAGGTGGCGATCACGTTGGTTTTATCCGCCAGATACGAGCGCACCGCGGCGGACACGCCGACCCCGCCGACTGCAAGTCCTGACAGGCCCACGAGCACCAGAAACGCTCCCAAGCGGTTGACGAACTCTGCGACCCCGGGTGCTCCGTTGCGTGCGTCTGTCCAGCGCATCCCGCTGTTCTCAAAGCGCGCGCGTGCGTCCGCTTCGAGGGCGGCAAGGTCCGCGCCGTCGGCGACATCAAGGCGGTATTTGGTGTTGTAAAGCGTGCCCGCAGCCAACAATTGCGCGTTCTCAAGGGCGGTGGTGTAGACGATTGTGCGCGGTCCAAGGGCAAAGCCGCTGGCCGCGCCATCGGGTTCGCGCTCCAGCGTGGCCATCAGCGCAAACTGCTGCGTGCCAAGGGCGAATTGGTCTCCGATGGACAGGCCAAGGCGATCCATAAGCACCCGTTCCATCACCGCCCCCGGCAAATCGTTTTGATCAGCCAAGGCTTGCTCCAGCGGGATGTCGGGGGCGAGGGTGACGCGCCCGACCAACGGATAGGCCGTGTCGATGGCCTTGACCTGGGTCAGCGCGCGCTCGTCCCCGACAACGGCCATAGACCGGAAGTCAGCGATTTCCGAGACATTGGAGGAGACGTCCTCCATCCATGCCCGTTCAACGTCTGTGGCGAAGCGATAGGTGAAATCCAGTTCGGCGTCGCCACCCAAAATGGCGGCCCCTTCGCGTTCCAACCCCGCTTCGATCCCTGATTTGACCGATCCCACGGCGGCAATCGCGGCAACCCCGAGGGCAAGGCAGGCAAGGAAAATGCGAAACCCTTTGATGCCACCGCGCAACTCGCGGGCAGCAAATTTTGACGCGGCAGACAGGCTCACTCGGCGGCCTGCGCATGGTCCGAGATACGCCCGTCTTCAAGGCGGATCACGCGGTCGCATCGCGCGGCCAACGCATCAGAGTGCGTGACCAGAACCAGCGTCGCACCGTGGCGGTCGCGTAGCCCAAAGAGCAGATCCATGATTGCCGCCCCGTTGGGACCGTCCAGATTGCCTGTCGGTTCATCCGCAAGCAGGATTTTCGGACGCGGCACAACGGCGCGGGCCAAGGCCACGCGTTGCTGTTCGCCGCCCGACATCTGGGAGGGGTAGTGATTGGCGCGGTGGGCCAGTCCCACGGCCTCGAGTTCGGCCTGCGCCCGCTCGAAGGCGTCTTTGACCCCTGCCAGTTCTAGCGGCGTTGCGACGTTTTCCAAGGCCGTCATGGTGGGGATCAGGTGAAAGGACTGAAACACGACCCCCATGTTGTCGCGCCGAAAGCGGGCCAAAGCGTCCTCGTTCATAGAGGTCAGATCGTTGCCGAGAGCGGTGATCGTGCCGCCTGTCGCCATCTCCAGCCCGCCCATCAACATCAACAGGGATGACTTGCCTGATCCTGACGGGCCAATCAGTCCGACCGTCTCTGCTGCATCGACCTGCATCGTGATGCCGTGCAAGATATCCACCCTTCCGGCATTGCCATCCAGCGAAAGCGCCGCATTATTGAGGGAGAGGACTGGATCGGACATGGATGTGCGCCTTTATAGAGGGGTACGCTTGGATATGGAGGCTGGATCAGGATGCGCAAGGCAATTGCTGGCATTGTAACGAGTTTATGGGCTTTTCCGGCCTTTTCTGAGGATATTGTGATCGCCGCCCTCGGGGATAGCCTGACCCAAGGCTATGGTTTGGTGCGCGAAGAAGGGTTTGTGCCCCAGCTTGAAACATGGCTGCGCGCGCAAGGCGGTGAGGTCACACTGATCAACGCGGGCGTGTCGGGGGATACCACTGCGGGGGGCGCAAGCCGTGCGGCGTGGACGCTGACGCCTGATGTGGACGCGTTGATTGTGGCGCTTGGGGGCAATGACCTGTTGCGCGGAATTGACCCTGCGGTGGGACGTGCAAATCTTGAGGTGATTTTACAAGCAGCAGATGCTGCAGAGGTCAAAGTATTGTTGGTCGGGATGCAAGCGCCCGGCAACTACGGGCCTGCCTACAAGGAGGCGTTTGACGCGATGTATCCGGATTTGGCGGCGCAATACGGGACGCTGTTCATGGAGAGTTTCTTTGACGGGCTTGGAGGTGCAGGCGTTGATCCTGCGGACCTGCAAGCCTTTATGCAGGCGGACGGCATCCACCCCAATGCGGATGGGGTGGCGCGTATTGTTGAGGGCTTCGGGCCGCATGTGTTGGCCCTGATCGAGGCGGCAGGCGGGTCCTGAGCCCACCCGTCTCTAGTCAGGGCGCACGCGCGCTGCGGTTTTGTTGGCGAAGGCCTCCAGACGCTCTTTGGAGGCAGGCTGGGTGTTCACAATCCCCGCAACCACGCTTTCGGCATAGGCGGCGTCCAGCGCGGACATGTTTTGCATGTGGCTGATGGCGGAACAGATGGCAAAGTTGGAAAGCGGCGGGTTTTGCGCGGCAAGGCGGGCCAGTTCCATCGCTTTGTCATCGCTTGAGCCGTCAATATGGTACTGGCACAGGCCGACTTGCATCGCCTCTTCCTGTTTGTAGACGCGGCCTGTCAGCATCATGTCGATCATGCGGGCTTTGCCCACCAGATCCGCGACACGGATGGTGGCACCGCCCCCTGTGAACAAGCCGCGCTGCCCTTCGGGCAGGGCGAAATAGGTGCTTTGGTCCGCGACCCGAACATGCGCCGAAGAGGCCAGTTCCAGCCCCCCGCCCACAACCGCGCCTTTGAGGGCCGCGATGATAGGCACGCCGCCGTATTCCATCTTGTTAAAGGCCTCGTGCCAGCGCAGGCACAGGTGCATGAAGTCTTCGGGGCGGCGATCTTCGGTGTGGTGCTCGACCAGATCAAGGCCAGCGCAAAAGTGATCCCCCAGCGCGCGCAGCACAACAGCGCGGGCGCCCATGCGCGGCAGCTTCGAGAACACTTCGATCAACTCCTCGATCGTGTCGGCGTTCAATGCGTTGCGCTTGTTCGGGCGGGACAGGATGACTTGAACGACGCCGTCCTCGTCACCTGTCACGGTCAGGTTTTCCAGAGTGAAGCTGTTGAAATCTTGCATGGGAGAACTTCCTGATGGGGTCATTATTTCGGCGCCAGAATTGTCTGACATTTAAATGATGTCTACTTTTTTCGCGCCACTTTGGCCACGCAGATGATGTGCCGTTGCGACACTTTTTACGTGGCCCGAAGCCGCTGGCATAAAATTGCCGTTTTTCTGTGTGAAACGAAGGATCGTCAGGCGATGGCAGAGCAGTCAACGATCATCGCGGCGCCGAGCGAGAATGAGTTAAGGAGCACAGGCATGGACATTTTAACGTGGTTGGCACGCCCGACGTGGCATTCCGAGATCATCCTGTGCGCTTTTGCGGTCCTCATTCTGTACGTCGTCTTCAAAAAGCGCAAAGAGATCAGCCGTCATGCTTTGGAAAACACGGGTGCGACCCTGCTGATCGGAGGGATCAACATTCTGGTGGCGATCCTGTTCATCAAGGATGTGAACGCCTTTATGCAGTCCGCTTTTGCTGCGCTGCATATCCCGACCCTTGATCCGACTGTCTGGGACGGGCTGCCGCTGTGGGTTGTGTGTATCCTCGGGATCATCGCCAAAGATTTTGTCGATTATTGGAACCACCGTTTGATGCACACAAAGTGGGGTTGGCCCACACATGCCGCACATCACTCCGATACGCATGTGAACGCGTTTACGGCCAACCGGATCCATTTTCTCGAGGCGATTTTGATGACCGCCAGCTATGTGGTGTTGCTGACGTGGCTGCAAATGCCCAAAGCGCTGCCGTTTGTGATCATCTTTTACACGCTGCACACAAAATACGTGCATATGGATTTGCCATTTGAACATGGGCCGCTGAAATACTGGATTGCGTCACCCGTGTATCACCGTTGGCACCATGCGGATGTGCCCGAGGCCTATGGCAAGAACCTTGCCAATGTGATGCCGATCTATGACGTGATTTTCGGGACCTATTACAATCCGGGGAAATGCGAGGCCCCGATGGGTGCGCTTTTGACAGGTGTGCCGGATAAAAACGTGTGGCGCATTTTCACCTATCCATTCGAGGAGTGGGGCCGCTTGATCAAAGAGTCATGGGCGGGGCGCGCGGCGCAACCGGATCAAGGCGACGCCGCACAACGCGTCAAATCGCAACAGACATCATAAAAAAACGGACGCAGAAGCGCCCGTTCCCAATAACATTTCAAAGCGGTTGGCTTATGCCAAGGCGATGTTGATCGCGCTTTCGCGGTTGTCGCGGCCAGCTTCGATGTCGAAAGTTACTTTTTGGTTGTCGGCCAAGCCGGTGAGGCCTGCGCGTTCAACGGCAGAGATGTGTACAAACACGTCTTTGCTGCCGCCGTCGGGCGCGATAAAACCAAAACCTTTTGTTGTGTTAAACCATTTTACGGTGCCAGTAGCCATCGTATGTCTCCTTAGTAAGTCTGCCCACGGAATGCGGCAGGTCGGCAAAGTCGTAGCTGATCGAGAAGGACTGAGCCGGTAAGGAGCAGTGGTCGATAGTGTAACGTCGCACGGTGTATATGTGGTCGCTTGTGCCGTGTGGCAAGTATTTTCCTTAAAAATATGAAGAAATGAGCAGTCTAGGTGTGTTTGGTCGTATTATTGGGCAGTTTCGTCTCATTACTCCGGAGAGTCGCGAAAAGTTTCAGAAGTCAAAACTTTACCAGTTGATAAAAATTTAACTTCGTGCTTTCGTTCAAAAAACAGTCGAACTCGTCAGGGAGCCACATGTCTCAAAACTCTTTCACGCCAGGTGTCGTCGCGCACCGTTTGCCCGCGGATCAGTACAGCGACCAGTTTTCGGATTTGCACCCGCCCCTCAATGATCACGAGGCATTGGTCGCGGCGGATCGCTGTTATTTCTGCCATGACGCGCCGTGCATCACGGCCTGCCCGACAGATATCGACATCCCGTTGTTCATTCGCCAGATCACCACCGGCACTCCTGATGCTGCGGCCAAAACGATCCTGAGCCAGAACATCATGGGGGGCATGTGTGCCCGCGTCTGCCCCACTGAGGATTTGTGTGAACAAGCCTGCGTGCGCGAAGCGGCCGAGGGCAAACCTGTCTTGATCGGGCAATTGCAGCGGTACGCCACGGATCATTTACAAGATCAAGGTGTGCACCCGTTTGAACGAGCCGAGGCGACGGGCAAAACCGTTGCGATTGTTGGGGCGGGGCCTGCGGGACTGTCCTGTGCCCACCGCCTTGCGATGATGGGCCACGTCGTCACGGTATATGACGCGCGTGCAAAATCGGGCGGTCTGAACGAATACGGCATCGCCACTTACAAAACCACGAACGGCTACGCGCAAGACGAAGTGGACTGGCTGCTTGCCATCGGGGGGATCACTGTGGAGCACGGAAAATCCCTTGGGGCGGACATGAGCATCGCAGATCTTAGCGCGCGAAACGATGCTGTTTTTCTGGCCATGGGCCTCGGGGGCGTAAATGCTTTGGGCCTTGAAGGTGCGCACAAAGATGGCGTGCTGGACGCGGTCGATTTTATTTCCGACCTGCGCCAAGCCTCTGATGTGGCCAACCTTCCGGTCGGGCGCGATGTTGTTGTGATCGGCGGGGGGATGACGGCGGTTGACGCTGCGGTTCAGGCAAAACTGCTGGGCGCGTTAAACGTCACGCTGGCCTATCGGCGGGGACGCGAGCGGATGAACGCAAGCGTTTACGAACAAGACCTCGCGGCCTCCAAAGGGGTGCGCATCATGACCCATGCGGTCCCGGTCGGGTTGCATGGGAATGGCGCAGTGCGTGAGATCGAGTTCGAATATGTGGACGATGCGATGACAGGCACGGGTCAAACCGTACGTCTGCAAGCAGATCAGGTGCTGACCGCCATTGGGCAAACGCTCCAAGGGGATGACTTGCCCCGATTGGACGGTCGCAAAATTGCGGTGGATGGCACAGGGCGTACATCGCTCAGCGGTGTGTGGGCTGGTGGTGATTGTGCGACTGGTGGCGATGATCTGACCGTGACGGCTGTCGCCGAAGGACGCGACGCGGCGATGGATATTCACACAACACTCATGAGCTAAGGCTTCTCCGGGACATATCTTTTGTTGGCAAAGGGTTAATAAAAATGGCGAATTTACAAAGCGACTTTCTGGGAATCAAAAGTCCCAACCCGTTCTGGCTGGCCTCGGCGCCACCAACGGACAAAGAATACAACGTGCGCCGCGCATTCGAGGCAGGGTGGGGCGGGGTTGTGTGGAAGACGCTTGGCTCTGAGGGGCCGCCAGTGGTCAACGTGAATGGTCCGCGATACGGCGCGATCTACGGAGCGGACCGCCGCCTTTTGGGCCTCAACAACATCGAATTGATCACGGACCGCGACCTGTTCACAAACCTTGAAGAGATCAAGCGTGTCAAAGCGGATTATCCGAACCATGCCGTTATCGTGTCGATCATGGTGCCTTGTGAGGAAGAGGCGTGGAAAGCGATCCTGCCATTGGTCGAGGATACAGGCGCGGACGGGATCGAGCTGAATTTCGGCTGCCCCCACGGCATGTCCGAACGGGGTATGGGCGCCGCTGTTGGTCAGGTTCCCGAATACATCGAAATGGTAACGCGGTGGTGCAAGCAGTATTATTCCAAACCGGTTATCGTGAAGCTGACGCCCAACATCACAGATGTGCGCAAACCGGCAGCAGCCGCGCGGCGCGGCGGCGCTGATGCGGTGAGCCTGATCAACACCATCAATTCCATCACCTCCGTCAACTTGGACACGATGGCCCCTGAACCCAGCATCGACGGAAAAGGCACTCACGGGGGCTACTGCGGGCCGGCAGTCAAACCCATCGCGATGTCCATGGTGTCCGAAATTGCGCGGGCCACAGAAACCAGCGGGATGCCGATTTCGGGCATCGGCGGGATCACCACATGGCGCGACGCGGCCGAATTCATGGCCTTGGGCTGTGGCAACGTACAAGTCTGCACTGCAGCGATGACCTATGGGTTCAAAATCGTCCAGGAGATGATCTCGGGCCTGTCAGACTGGATGGATGAAAAAGGGCACACGTCGCTTGATGATTTTGTCGGTATGGCTGTCCCGAACACAACCGACTGGCAGTATTTGAACCTGAATTACGTGGCCAAGGCCAGGATCAACCAAGACGATTGCATCAAATGCGGACGCTGTTATGCGGCTTGTGAGGACACGTCGCATCAGGCGATTTCGATGTCTGCGGATCGTGTGTTCGAAGTAATCGATGGTGAATGTGTCGCCTGCAATTTGTGCGTCAACGTCTGCCCTGTAGAGGGTTGCATCACCATGGAAGCCATGCCTGCGGGATCCGTTGATCCGCGCACGGGCAATGTGGTGGAGCCAGAGTATGCAAACTGGACGACACATCCGAACAATCCTGGTGCGGTCGCGGCGGAGTAGATTTTTCGTTCGAAAAATCTTTGAGCTTTACCGCAGCTACTGTAAAACCCGAAATTTCTCATGAGGTATGACGCGGAAGTTGTCTGAGACTTGGCATCGGAATGCTTTCCATTCTTTTGGTATAGTTGCGCGAAAGAACTTCAGGATTGCATTCGCGAACTGTTTTTGTGTTGGGTGATATCGATTGTGCGTCACATGTTGATGCATGACCGCCCATAGTCGCTCGATGGGGTTGAGATGCGGGCAATACGGCGGCAGTTGGATAAGATGGATGTGGCAGTCTGGCCTTGCGAGAAAAGCCCTGACATCTGGCCCTTTGTGATAGGGGGCATTGTCTCAGATAACGTGGATCATTCGCTTGTCGGGGTTGCGCGTTTCAATCTTGGCCAGAAGTTGCGCTGCACTGACGCCGTCGACGGTGGTTGGCTCGACAAAGGGCGCGTCGAAGGTTTCGAGGTTCAGCGCGCCATGGATGTTCACGCGACCATGCCCTGCTGTGGTTTTGATCGCCAGGTTTGATCCTGCCTTTCCCCAGCCATGACTGGGTTTTGTCTGGTATTCAGGATGCACAGCATCAGCGAAATAGACGGCTTCATCTGCGCCCAGATCGCCCATCAGACGTTCGTACAGTGCGATAAATGCGGCCTGCTTTTCAGCAGAGACAACGCGCGGTAAGGCCTTGGGCTTGCGATATTCCAACCCCAATCGGCAAGAAGCTTGATACAGCCGGAATGCGAGTAACACAGGTCAAACTCTGCTGAAATAATGGGATGTACCGGCTGCTTCACCCAGCGGGTTAGACTGAGTCTAGTTTCACCTGCATATAGGAGAAGTAGCATGGCGAAGAATAATTTTGATGAGCTGATGTCGGTTGGCGTTGATATCGGCAAAGACGTCTTTCACTTGGTTGGCTTTGATCGGGATGGTCAGCGTGTTCTGCGCAAGAAGATCAAACGCATGGCTTTGATCGCGACGTTTGAAGAATTGCCTCACTGTATCGTTGGCATGGAAGCTTGCCTGAGCGCACATTTTGTCAGTCGAACACTGCGCAAGATGGGATTTGAGCCTCGGATCATTCCGGCGATCTACGTGAAGCCGTTCAATAAAGGCCAAAAGAACGACTACAATGATGCTGAAGCCATCGCCGAGGCTGCTCTGCGGCCTAATCTCAAAACAGTTTCTGAGAAAACGCAGGAGCAACTTGATCTGCAGGCGCTGCATCGCGTGCGTTCCCGGCTTGTGTCGCGGCGGACGGCGACGATGAACCAGATCCGTGCCTTTCTGATTGAACAAGGGATCACTGTTCGCAAGAGCGTGGCCGCGCTGCGCAGCTCGCTCGATGCAATTTTGGAGAACCGCAGTAGCGAGATATCGCTGCGTATGCGCAAGTTGATTCTTGGCCTTCAACAGGATTGGATCTGGACGGACAAGCGGATCGAGATGACGACGGCTGAGATCAAAGCTGTCAGTGAAAGCGAGGCCAGTTGTCAGCGCCTCATGACCATTCCAGGCATTGGACCGATTATCTCGACCGCAGTCGTAGCTGCCGTGGGGACTGGCGAAGCCTATGATCGTGGCCGTGATTTTGCAGCTTGGTTGGGACTTGTGCCGCGCCAGCATAGCACTGGCGGACTCACTATTTTGGGGCGCATCACAAAGCGAGGTAGTCGATATCTACGCATGCTGTTCGTGCAGGCCGCACAAGTCATCATGATGCGACCCAAAAATTGGCCAAAGTTCAGTTTTGGCGCATGGTTGGAATCCGCCTCAACGCGTATGCAGCACAACAAGCTCGGCGTGGCATTGGCCAACAAGCTCGCCCGGATCGCATGGAGCGTTCTGAACTCAGGCAGAGACTTTGATTGGAAGGAAAAGGAATTGGCGACTGCGATCTGATCGCAGCCGCACACGATGTTCGTAAACCTCAATTGTATGGAACGGAATAAAGGCGCACCCAAAGTCTGAGAGCCCATATGGTCATCAAAGATCAGGTCAGTAATGAGACAGCGGCGCGTGCGTACTCCCAACAGGGCCACGGCAATCAACAAGCCGATCCAAAGGCCGGATACATATCAGCGACTTCCAGAAGACGTGCAATTGAACTCTTGCGAACAGCAGCCGGTACATACATACATTGGGCTCTTATCTCAACCGTTGAGCGGCAGAAGCGACCGTCTAGTTAGTCACACAATGCAGCCTCCTTCTCAGGGGCCATACGAGATTGACCGCCTTTCCAGCCATCGACTGCAAGCGCATCCCAGCCGCTTTCGCAATAGGTTTTGTGCCAACCACGAATGGTGTCGTCGTCCAAATATAGAAATTCCGCGATGACCTGACAAGACTCTCGCCATCGTCCAGAAGCAGGATCGCATTCGCCCGCCGTGCGATGCCATGATCTTCGCGTTGACTGCGAACACAGGACTCAAGCTCAAGGCGCTCCGTGGGAGAAAGAAAGTTGGGACGGATCATGCGGTTAGCTGAATCGTTCTACGGTCAGACGTCAACCCGTCAAAAGTCGGGTGCTCGAGGACTCTGTGTCTAAGAAAATTCTCGAATTTTCCTAGAAAAGCAACCGAATTGGCCCGTTGTGGCAGATGATGATGTATTGATCTGCGGTTTGAATGAGATGATAGCCGCGCCTGCTTACTTCGGCTTCGAATGCGCTGCGCCCCGCTTCGCGCTCGACCCACATAACGGATCGGCGCACGACTGACCCTTTTCGTGCGGCCTGCGTTTGAAAAATCTGGCGCACCCATGGCAGGTCCGAGACAGGTGGTTGGCGCATTTGATACATGGCCTGGACCCTGCCTCATAACAGTAAACAGCGCGTTAAAGCGTCAGCAGTGCCGTGAACATCTGTTTCAGTGTTTGTGTTGCGTCAGTATAAGTGTCTTTGCCGGGTTCCAGTACGGAAATCTGCGCCTCGAAATCTGCATAGTGTTGGGTTGTTGACCAGATCGAAAAGATCAGATGGTGCACATTCACTTGTGCCAATTGTCCACGGTTCATCCACCCTTGGATCACGGCACATTTTTCATCGAACAACGGTTTTAAATCGGATTGTAGGTGAGCGCCCATGCGAGGGGCCCCCTGAAGAATTTCATTGGCAAACAATCGGCTTTCACGCGGCAAATCGCGCGACATGTCGAGCTTGCGCTGCACGTAGGCGAGGATTTCGCCAAGGGGGTCGCCGTCGGCATCCATTTCGATCAGTGGATCAAGCCATGTTTCCATAAGTTGGCTCAGTAAAGTCACATGGATTTCCTCTTTACCCGCAAAATAATAAAGGATGTTCGGCTTGCTTAATCCTGCGGTGATGGCGATTTGATCCAGTGTCGCGCCACGATACCCGTGCTGTGAGAACACATCCAATGCCGCGTCCATGATCCGTCTGCGATTGCGCAACTGGATGCGGCTTGGCTTCTTGTCGAGGGTGTCGCTCATGATGCTCCGTTTCGTGCTGCAATTTGTGGCACATCGTGCCCGTGATGCGCGAAATTGGCAAACCAGTTCTTGACAGAAAACGCCTCAGTCGCAATCGTAGATTTACCAATTGGTAAAAAACGGATCGGGGGATGTCATGCCAGCACCAGGAGAAAATCTGCGGATCAATGCGGATCGCTTGTGGGACAGCTTAATGGAGATGGCCCGGATTGGTCCAGGTGTTGCGGGTGGGAACAACCGCCAGACGTTAACGGATGAAGACGGCGAGGGCCGTGCCTTGTTCCACGCGTGGTGTCTGGCCGCTGGCTGCACTATGGGATTGGATCAGATGGGCAATATGTTTGCCCACCGTGCTGGAACTGATCCTGATGCATTGCCTGTTTACGTTGGCTCTCATTTGGATACCCAGCCGACGGGCGGGAAATACGACGGGGTTCTGGGTGTGTTGGCGGGGTTGGAGATCATCCGCACCCTGAATGATCTGGACGTCAAGACCAAGCACCCTATCGTCGTCACAAATTTCACGAACGAAGAAGGCACACGCTATGCCCCTGCAATGCTGTCGTCTGGCGTTTTCGCTGGCATTCACACCCAAGACTGGGCCTATGCGCGCGTAGATGCAGAGGGCAAGTCTTTTGGGGATGAGTTAAAGCGCATCGGTTGGCGCGGTGAAGAAAGCGTGGGCGCGCGCAAGATGCATGCGTTCTTTGAGTTGCACATCGAACAGGGTCCTATACTTGAAGCCGAAGGCAAGGATATTGGCGTTGTTACCCATGGTCAGGGTCTGTCTTGGACCCAAATCACGGTCACGGGTAAAGATTCCCACACGGGCTCTACGCCGATGCCGATGCGCAAGAACGCAGGTTTGGGCATGGCCCGCATTCTTGAGAAAGTGGACGAAATTGCATGGTCCCATGCCCCACATGCCGTCGGTGCGGCAGGGCATGTCGACGTCTATCCCAATTCGCGCAACGTGATTCCCGGACAGGTGGTGTTTACTGTCGATTTCCGCTCTCCTGATTTGTCCGTGATCGAGGCCATGGAAGCGCGCTTGCGCGTTGATGCTCAAAAGATTGCCGATGACATGGGCTTGGACATCGCCTTTGAAAAAGTGGGTGGTTTTGATCCTGTTGCGTTTGATGAAGGCTGTGTGAGTGCTGTCCGCTCTGCTGCAGAGCGTTTGGGGTATTCGCACATGAACCTCATTTCCGGGGCGGGTCATGATGCGTGCTGGATCAACCGCGTCACCCCGACAGCGATGGTGATGTGCCCTTGTGTTGATGGGTTGTCCCACAATGAGGCCGAAGAAATTTCGCGCGCGTGGGCGATGGCAGGCACGGATGTGTTGATGCATGCGGTTGTCGAAACGGCGGAGATTGTAGGATGACGGATGGCCTTCTTTTTCCTGATCTCACGATTGAAGAACGCATACAGGTGATACTTCATGAAGAAATCGACGCCTGTCGCATCCAGACCGACTGTGATTTACGCAACTTGGATGCGTTTCGCGCGGCTTTGATTGAACCCGTTGAAACCAGAGTGAAGTTTAACCGCGATGTCTGGCAGAAGTGCTGGTGCGTGACTCGGGAAGGTGGCGCGTACCGTGTTGTCTATGCCCCTTTGTTGGGGTGTTTTTCGCTATGTGTGGAAGGCGATGCGGGGATGTTGGATATTGGTGGGCGCGGCTCGGCTTTGGGGTGTTATGCATCGGTTTGATTGGGGCTCTGCCCCAAACCCCGAGGTTTGTTTGGCGAGATGAAAATGGATCGGATGGAGGTCTGAAATGAGCAAAGTGATCAAAGGTGGTTTGGTGTGCACGGCGGACCGGACCTACAAAGCGGATGTTTTGATCGAGGGTGAGATCATCAAGCAAATCGGTGAGGATTTGATTGGAGATGAGTATATTGATGCCGAGGGCGCTTATGTGATTCCTGGCGGCATTGATCCGCACACCCACCTTGAGATGCCGTTCATGGGCACCACGGCGGCGGAGACATTTGAGTCCGGCACATGGGCCGCCGCAGTTGGTGGCACTACGATGGTTGTTGATTTCTGTTTGCCCGGCGCCGACGGCGATCTAAAGAATGCGATCAACGAGTGGCATCGCAAATCCGCCCCCCAGATTTGTTCGGATGTCGGCTATCACATGGCCATCACCGGTTGGGACGAAGGTGTGTTCAACGGCATGAAGGACGCCGTGGACATGGGTGTCAATTCGTTCAAGCATTTCATGGCTTATAAGGGTGCTTTGATGATTGAGGATGACGAGATGTTCGCCTCTTTCAAGCGCTGCGCTGAATTGGGCGCTTTGCCGATGGTCCATGCCGAGAACGGCGATCTGGTTGCCGAGTTGCAGGAGAAGTATTTCAACGAGGGTATCACGGGCCCTGAGGGCCATGCCTATTCCCGCCCTCCCGAGTTGGAAGGCGAAGCCGCCAACCGTGCGATCACGATTGCGGACACGGCGGGCGTGCCATTGTACATCGTGCATGTGTCTTGTGAGCAAACCCATGAGGCAATTCGCCGTGCCCGTCAGAAAGGCATGCGGGTTTATGGCGAGCCGTTGATCCAGTTTTTGACCCTTGATGAGAGCGTCTATTTCAATACCGATTGGGACTATGCTGCGCGTCGTGTGATGTCGCCGCCGTTCCGTTCCAAGGATCATCAGGAGTCATTGTGGGCCGGTTTGCAGGCCGGCTCCTTGCAGGTTGTTGCCACAGATCACGCGGCGTTTAACACAGAGCAAAAGCGTGCGGGTCGCGATGATTTTCGTATTATTCCCAACGGCTCCAACGGGTTGGAAGAGCGCTTGGCCGTGCTGTGGACCGAGGGCGTCGAGACCGGTCGCCTGACCCCCAACGAGTTTGTCGCTGCGACCTCGACCAACGCGGCGAAGATTTTGAATATCTATCCCAAGAAGGGTGCGATTGTGGAAGGGGCGGATGCCGATATCGTTGTGTGGGATCCAAAGATTTCCAAGACTATCTCTCCTGCGAACCACCATTCGGTTTTGGATTACAATGTTTTCGAGGGGTTTGAGGTGACCGCGCAGTCCCGCTTTACGCTGAGCCGTGGTGAGGTGATCTGGGCGTGGGGCCAGAATTCGCAACCCAACCCTGGTCGCGGCCGGTTTGTGCCGCGTCCTGCGTTCCCGTCAGCCAACCTTGCCCTGTCCAAGTGGAAAGAGCTGACGAAGCCGAAAATGATCAAACGTGATCCGATGAATATTCCGGCGGGGATTTAAGTGCCATCTCCCATTATTTCTGCCCGCGATCTGGACCTGACATTTCAGACTGCTGATGGCCCTGTACATGCTCTCAAGGGTGTGTCTTTGGACATTGAAAAGGGTGATTTCGTTAGCTTTATCGGACCATCAGGCTGTGGCAAAACCACGTTTTTGCGCGTTATGGCGGATTTGGAGCAGCCCACGGGGGGATCTTTGACTGTCAACGGTGTGTCCCCTGCGCAGGCGCGTGAGGCGCGTGCTTATGGCTATGTGTTTCAGGCCGCTGGCCTTTATCCGTGGCGCACGATTGGTGGCAATATTCGCCTGCCGTTGGAGATCATGGGCTATTCCAAGGCGGAGCAGGCTGACCGCGTGGCCCGCGTGTTGGAGCTGGTTGAGTTGGCAGGGTTTGAGCGCAAGTTTCCCTGGCAGTTGTCGGGTGGAATGCAGCAGCGTGCATCTATTGCCCGTGCTTTGGCCTTTGATGCAGATATTTTGCTGATGGACGAACCCTTTGGCGCGCTGGACGAGATTGTGCGTGACCATTTGAACGAGCAGTTGTTGAGCCTGTGGGCCCGCACTGAAAAAACCATTGGATTTGTCACCCATTCCATTCCCGAGGCTGTGTATCTGAGCACCAAGATTGTGGTGATGTCCCCGCGTCCCGGTCGCATTACAGATGTTATCGAGAGCCCGCTGCCGCGCGAGCGTCCTTTGGACATTCGTGACAGTCCCGAGTTTTTGGAGATTGCGCATCGTGTCCGCGAGGGTTTGCGCGCGGGTCATATGGATGAGTGACGGGTTGGTGATACGGCGCTCGCCTGCGGCAACGCCCCGCCCACCATCCCGTATGGTGTTGCGATGAGTTTGCGTTTGGCTTGTGTCGAGGATGCGCCCGCCTGTGCTGCCATCGTATCGCGTTGGTTGATGCAGACCGCATGGTTGCCTGCCCAGCCGGCTGAAGCGGATCTGTCAGAGATGATTGCCCAAGGTATTCCAATGCGTGAACTTTGGGTCATTGGCGCCCCTGTCGCTGGTTATTTGTCTTTTGATGTCGAAGATCGTTTGATTGCCGGGCTTTACACGGCTCTTCCTGGTTCGGGGCATGGCAAAGCGCTTGTGGATGCCGTGAAAGAGGGGCGCGATTTTATTCACCTTTGGACTCATGAGCCCAATGTGCAGGCCCACCGATTTTATCATCGCGAAGGCTTTGTCACTGTTGAGCGCAATGCTGAAGGGCGCGGTGATGGCGTTCCCGAGTTGCGGATGGAGTGGCGCGCATGAGGTCGATTTTGCCTGTCATGACGGTTGTGGCTGCGATCCTTGGCTTTTGGGTGATGTGCGTCGTGCCGATGAATATGCATCTGGTGGCCGATCAGGCGCAGCGTGACGGGCTGAGTGTTGCGCCGGACACCCCCAACGCGCGGCAGGATTTTGGCGGTGTCGCATTGGCCTTGAAGAACCCCCATCTGATCCCGTTAACCTACGATTTTGTCCGTCCCCGTTTGCCCTCCCCCCATCAGGTGGCAGGCGAAATGTATGCGACGATATTCGAAAAGAAGATCTCCTCGAAGCGGTCTCTGGTCTATCATGGTTGGGTGACGTTGGCCCCGACCCTGTTGGGGTTTGTGATTGGGACAGGGTTGGGCATTTTGCTGGCTGTGGGCATTGTGTACAGCCGCGTCATGGATCGTTCTGTCATGCCATGGGCCATTGTCAGTCAGACGATCCCCATTCTGGCGCTGGCTCCGATGATCATTGTTGTCCTTGGATCAATGGGCATTCAGGGCGTGTTTCCCAAGTCGATCATTGCTGCCTATCTGTCGTTCTTTCCGGTGGTGGTGGGCATGGTCAAAGGGTTGCGCAGCCCTGACGCGATGCAGCTGGATTTGCTGCGCACGTACAATGCTTCAGGGTCGCAGGGGTTTTGGGCGCTGCGTTTGCCGGCTTCTGCGCCGTATTTGTTTGCCTCGCTCAAGATCGGGATTTCGGCGTCTTTGGTCGGGACCATCGTGGCCGAGTTGCCCACGGGTGCGCGTGCCGGTTTCGGCGCGCGGATGCTGGTGGGGGATCAATACGGTCAGCCGCTTGTGTCCTGGGCGGCCTTGTTTGCGGCGGCTTTGACGGCAGCGGCGCTGGTTGGGATCTTTAGCCTGATTGAACGCATCACCCTCAAGCGGATGGGGATGGCCACGACATGATTTATGCATTGGCAGCCTTGGTTGTTTGGGCGTTGGGGTGGTGGATCAACATCCGCCTGTCCAATGGGATGCGCTCGGATGAGCGGGTGGTGCGCGTGGCGATCCCGTTGATCTTTGGTCTGACGATTGTGCTCATGTGGGAATTGCTGGTGATTGGATTTGAGGTGAATCCGGTAATCTTGCCGGCTCCTTCGTCGATCATTGAGCGCCTGGGCATGGAGGGCCCGCGCCTGTGGGCGGATTTCAAACAGACGATCCTCAAAGGGGCGCTGTCAGGATATGTGATTGGTGGGATGGCTGCGCTATGTGTGGCAGTGCTGGCGGACCGCTCTGATTTCCTGACGCGGGGGATTTTGCCAGTGGGCGGGTTCATGGCCGCGCTGCCCATCGTGGGGACTGCCCCGATATTCGTAAAATGGTTGGGCAGCGACTGGGAGTCCAAGGCGGCGGTTGTTGCAGTGATGGTGTTTTTCCCTATCCTTGTGAACACTGTCGCAGGACTGCGGGACACAGCGGCCATGCAGCGGGATTTGATGCGCACCTATGGCGCGGGGTATTGGCCCACGTTGCTGAAATTGCGTTTGCCGGCGGCGATGCCGTTCATCTTCAACGGTCTGAAGATTGCGACGACCTTGGCACTGATCGGGGCGATTGTTGCTGAATTTTTTGGCTCTCCGACCGTGGGCATGGGATTTCGGATATCCACCAGCTTCGGCCAGCTTGCGCTTGATATGGTTTGGGCCGAGATTGTCGTAGCCGCCATCGCGGGCAGCGCGTTTTACGGGGCCATGACCCTGATCGAAAAAAGGGTGACCTTTTGGCACCCGTCACAAAGATAACAATACCAACGTTCCGGCAAACGGGACACTCCATAAACCAACGACTGGGAGGTCAAAACAATGATGAAATTTACAATGGCAGCAGCCCTTGCTGTAGGTCTGGGTGCGGCGCCAGTGTTCGCTGACGGGCACGCCAACACGGTTACATTGCAGCTGCAATGGGTCACCCAGGCACAGTTCGCAGGCTACTATGTGGCCGAAGAAAAAGGGTTTTATGACGAAGAAGGGTTGGATGTGACCATTCTGGCGGGTGGCCCTGATATTGCCCCGCCACAGGTGTTGGCCGGTGGCGGGGCGGATGCGATGCTGAACTGGATGCCATCCGCTTTGGCGGCGCGCGAAAAAGGGTTGCCAGTGGTGAACATCGCCCAGCCTTTCAAATCCTCCGGTTTGATGCTGACCTGCTGGAAGGATACCGGCATCACCTCGGTTGAGGATTTCAAAGGCAAGACCATCGGTGTCTGGTTCTTTGGCAATGAATATCCATTCCTGTCGTGGATGTCCCAAGCCGGGATTTCGACCGATGGGGGGGAGGACGGTGTCACGGTCCTCAAACAAGGCTTTAACGTAGACCCGTTGTTGCAGCGCGAGGCGGATTGCATCTCCACCATGACGTACAACGAATACGGTCAGGTGCTGGACGCCGGTGTGAATCCGGACGAATTGGTGACCTTCAAATACGAAGACCAAGGCGTCGCGACGCTTGAGGACGGGATCTATGTGCTTGAGGACAACCTCAAGGATCCGGTGTTTGAAGACAAAATGGTCCGCTTTGTGCGTGCGTCCATGAAGGGTTGGAAATACGCTGAAGCCAATGCCGTAGAAGCCGCAGGCATTGTTCTGGACAACGATGAGACCGGTGCCCAAACCGAAGCGGCCCAAGTGCGGATGATGGGTGAGATTTCCAAGCTGACGGCAGGATCTGACGGTACATTGCTGGAGGCTGATTTTGACCGCACGGTTGCGTCATTGTTGGCGGGGGGATCGGACCCTGTGATCACGGCGGCTCCGGTCGGGGCGTGGACGCATCAGATCACGGACAAAGCGCTGAAATAAGCCGCAATTTAGTAAAAGAATTCAAAGGGCGTGCCATGTGGTGCGCCCTTTTTCGATAGGGCATCTGGACATTGAAACGACATGCCCCATGTTGAGGGTTCAGCCTATAAAGTGATGGATCAAGTGAACATGGAAAACTCCGACGCCCAACAAAGCGAAGCCGAACGCCAGCAGGCTGTTTATGAAACGGCAATGGCCAGCATAGCGGAAAAGCACAGGGTCGCGCCCGCTGCCGGACACGTGGTTATGGCGTCCTTCATGGGCTACGGTGAAAGCGCGTTGGGCAACGGTATTTTTGGCAAAGTCAGCCACGGGGCCAAGCTGTTTTGCATCCTGTTTGCGATGCTGGTCCCGAGCCTGCTGATCTGGCAGGTTATGCTATAGGGTTCACAGCCTAGAGCACTGTCACAACGGTCCCGACCGGCACCCGATCATACAGGTCTGCGACATGTTCGTTGGTCAGGCGAATACACCCGTTCGAGATGGATGACCCAATAGATTGCGGCTGTGTCGTGCCGTGGATGCGAAAATACGTGTCCACTCCGTTCTGGAACAGGTAAAGCGCCCGGGCCCCTAGCGGGTTTTTCGGGCCGCCGGGCATAATGTATTCGTTGTCTTTGAAGCGCGCGTAGGCTTTTGGGTCGCGCTTGATCATATCATTGGTCGGACGCCATGTCGGCCATTCCTTTTTCACGTCTATGGTGGCCTGTCCCGTGAATTCGAGCCCTGCCTTACCAACCCCGACGCCGTAGCGGATGGCTTTGCGCTCTTCGGTGACCCAGTACAGATAGTAGCTGCGCGGAAGCACCAGAATTTGCCCCGGTGCAAAGTCCTTTTTGATCCGCACCTCTTGAGGGGTCGGGTCGAACACGGCGGTTTCGGCTTCAACCGCAAAGGGGGTGAGGGCCGTGGCGGCGGTCAAGGCAAGGAACTGGCGGCGATGCATGGGTAAAACTCCAAAAACTAACGTTGTGCGGAATCTTGCCAGAGTTGGACACAAAAGCAAGAGGATCATGCGATGGTGATCCCCCCTTTGGTGCGCCATGCGGTCAGGTTGTCGGTTCGGCCGTGTCTTTGGGGTCGTCCATTTCGTCCCACTTGCGCTTGGCAAATTTCTGCAGACGTTTCTTCAGGTCCACAGTGCCTTGCATCAAAGTCCGCGCGCGGACCGCTTCATTCGGGATGCAGTGTGTGTTCAGCGGGCTGACCGCGCGCGCCACGCCATCAAAGCCTTTGGCGATGACGTTCTGGTTCTGAAGCAAGCGGAAAACACCCTGCGCCGTTTCGGCGTCGAGCTTCATCAGCCGCATGAACATCTCTGGAGACGCGCGGTCGTGACACCGCGCCAGCATCTTGGCGGTGGCAAAGTGCTTGGTCGCAGCCACGCTCACAGGGGCAGCCGCACGGGCTGGCAGGGCAGGGGCGGCCACAAGAGCCAAAAGAGCGGTGAGGAAGGTTCTACGTTTCATGCAACCACTATGATGGATTCGGGGTGTCCCTTCGAGGGGAGCTTGCCGCCTCGCTTCCCCGCGCATTTCCCCAAACACTGTTGCATAAGCGGGTCTGAATTGAATTAGACCATCACGGAGAGAGTTTCATGTTCAAGTTTTTGTTCGCCAAAACCAAAGGCACCCCGGTCATTGAACCACAACGCAAAGTGGTCGAGCGCGCGTTGAGCGACCTGAATGCAGTGCTTGCGGGTCTTGAGCCAAAGGCCAAAATCACAATTGATCCTGCCACAGGTGGCATCACACTGGCGTTGCCAGAGCAGATGCCGGATGAAACTCTGGCCTTGCCCGCGCCCGAAAAGGCGTCGGACACGCCAGACATTACCGCAGAGAAAGAACCGTCCGAAGTCGCGGAAAAAGCAGCCTGAGGACCGCGTCTAACGTCCGCGCCGTTTGACCCCTCCGCGCATCCCGCCACGCCCTAAAGTGGAGCGTCCAGAGGATTTCTTGGCCTCCACCACAGCTTTTTCTACCGCGTATTGGCGTGCCATGGGGTCGTCGGACACAGCGAGATCCACGGCTTCCAGCCGTTTGACCTCGTCGCGCAGCCGTGCGGCTTCTTCGAATTCGAGGTTCTCTGCGGCTTTGCGCATGTCGGTGCGCAGGCCCTCCAGAACAGTTTGCAAGTTGCCACCCGCCAGCGGATTGTCGATTTTGGCGGTGACGCGGGACTGGTCCGTGTCGCCCTTGTAGAGGCCCGCCAGAATATCATCGACGTTCTTTTTGACCGTGGTCGGGGTGATGCCATGTTCTGTGTTGTAGGCCACTTGGCGCGCACGGCGGCGGTCTGTTTCGCCCATCGCCCGTTCCATCGAACCTGTGATTTTGTCGGCGTACATGATGACACGCCCCTCGGCGTTGCGTGCGGCCCGTCCGATGGTTTGGATAAGCGAGGTTTCAGAGCGTAGGAACCCTTCCTTGTCCGCATCGAGGATGGCAACCAGCCCGCATTCGGGAATGTCGAGACCCTCGCGCAGCAGGTTGATCCCGATCAGCACGTCAAACGCGCCAAGGCGTAGGTCGCGCAGGATTTCGATCCGTTCGATCGTGTCGATGTCAGAGTGCATGTAGCGCACGCGGATGCCTTGTTCGTGCATGTATTCGGTGAGATCTTCGGCCATGCGTTTGGTCAGCGTGGTGCACAATGTGCGCATCCCGTTTGCCGCTACTTTGCGCACTTCGTCCAGCAGATCGTCCACTTGCATGTCCACAGGGCGGATTTCGATTTGCGGATCGATCAACCCTGTGGGGCGAATGATTTGCTCGGTGAACACGCCACCTGTTTGCTCGATCTCCCATGCGGCGGGTGTCGCCGACACAAAGACGGATTGGGGGCGCATGGCGTCCCATTCCTCGAACTTCAGCGGGCGGTTGTCCATGCATGAGGGCAGGCGGAACCCGTGTTCGGCCAGTGTCATCTTGCGCCTGAAGTCGCCTTTGTACATGCCGCCGATTTGCGGGACAGAGACGTGGGATTCATCGGCAAACACGATGGCTGTGTCGGGGATGAATTCGAACAGGGTGGGGGGCGGCTCACCGGGGGCACGCCCCGTCAGATAGCGCGAATAGTTCTCGATGCCGTTGCACACGCCTGTGGCCTCAAGCATTTCCAGATCAAAGTTGGTGCGTTGCTCAAGCCGTTGGGCTTCCAGCAGTTTTCCGTCGTTGACCAGTTGGTCCAACCGCATTTTGAGTTCTTTTTTGATGCCGATGACGGCTTGGGACATGGTGGGTTTGGGCGTCACATAGTGCGAGTTCGCATAGACGCGGATCTGGTCCATCGTTGCGGTTTTCTCGCCGGTGAGCGGGTCAAATTCTGTGATGCTTTCCAACTCTTCGCCAAAGAACGACAGGCGCCAGGCGCGGTCATCAAGGTGGGCGGGAAAAATTTCGAGGGAATCGCCGCGCACACGGAATGCCCCGCGAAAGAACGCCTTGTCGTTGCGTTTATACTGCTGGGCCACGAGGTCCGCGATGACTTGACGTTGGTCGTAGCTTTCCCCGACTTTCAAATCCTGCGTCATTGCGCCGTAAGTTTCGACCGACCCGATGCCGTAGATGCAGGACACAGAGGCGACGATGATCACATCATCGCGTTCCAGCAGCGCCCGCGTGGCTGAGTGGCGCATGCGGTCGATCTGTTCGTTGATCTGGGATTCTTTTTCGATGTAGGTGTCGGACCGCGCCACATAGGCTTCGGGCTGGTAGTAGTCATAGAAGCTGACGAAATACTCCACCGCGTTGTTCGGGAAAAACCCTTTGAATTCGCCATAAAGCTGCGCCGCCAGCGTTTTGTTGGGGGCGAGGATGATGGCGGGGCGTTGCGTTTCCTCGATCACTTTGGCGATGGTGAAAGTTTTGCCGGTTCCGGTCGCCCCAAGCAGAACTTGATCGCGATCACCGTTGTACACGCCTGCGCTTAATTCCTTGATTGCCGTAGGCTGATCGCCGGCAGGTTCGAATTCGGTGACCAGCTCAAACGCCTTGCCGCCCTCCAGCTTGGGACGGTTGCGCACATCGGGTGCGGCATTGGCCAAAGCAGGCCCCAGTGTGGCATCGGACGTGTCAGAATGGGCAAAGGGCATGGGTGGTCTCGCTTTCGCTTCCCAATGTGACTGCATTGGCGCGGGGTTCAAGGCTTGGCAGGCTGAATTCGTCCTGCTGCTGCCAGAAATAGACAGGAGAGCACGCACAATCGTAGGTGCCAGCGCCGCTTTGAGAGCCAGGCACGCCGCATGCGCGGGTGGCGCAGCATCTGAAAGTAGTACCCGCGCCGTAGTTTGCGTTTGCGCAGCTGGGCGTAAAAGCGAGGCAGGTTGACACGGTCCAGCATCGCGTCGTTCAGCAAGGGCCCCAGCGCTTTCATGCGCGTCAATGGCACTGCCATGCCATGCCCCAAAAAGGCGCACGCAGGAGTGTCAGCGCGGGTTGATCCAGCCGCGCAATATGTTTGGCATCCAGCGGTGTGAACGGATCATAGGCCACCAGTACAAGGGTGGGGGTGCGCGCCAATCCGGCGGCGTCCTTGTAGGGTCCCGACCAGTCCTGCGCGCGGGCTTGGGGAAAGCGTTTGTCCCACCCTGCAAGGTCGGGGGCTAGCGTGGATTGCGGATTGAGGGCCAACACCGTGGTGGCTTGGACCAAATCGGCATACGCCAACGCCGCGAACCCGCCCATGGACCCGCCATAGGTCAGGCGGTGTCGGAATTGGGCGAAAAACCCTGTGTCGCGCAGCGTGGTAAAGGCCTGCGCCAAATCAGGGTGTTGGTACCAGTCGGCGGCTTTGGGCTTGATGCAAATGTGAGATGTTTTGCTGGTGCGGAACCGCTTTGCGCCCAAACCAAGGCGAAAAGGGTCGTCATGGTTTGTGGCCCCTGCGTTCTCGAAGGTGATCACCAAGGAGCGCGTGTCATAGATGTGCCCTTCGATGGTGTAGTTCGGCGTGCTGATGAACACGTGTTGGGACCAATCACCGATGGCCTGTGGATCGTCGGCGGGGGGCATAACAAAAGGGGCGAATGCGGGGGTGGGCATGTTGGGGCAGACCTCGACTTAATACAGTGGCAAGGAATAGCATGGCATGAAAGAACTTCATACACGCGACCACCGCCTTCCCCCTTGATCCTTTGTGCCTGTGCATGGCATATCGGGGTCATCTGTCAATCGGAGCACTTTCATGCGCGCACGTATCTTTCAGCCAGCCAAGACTGCGATGTCGTCGGGCACGGCCAAGACCAAACACTGGACGCTTGAATTCGCGCCTTCTTCTGCGCGGTCTGTTGACCCGCTGATGGGCTGGACGTCATCGGATGACACCCAAGCCCAAGTAAGTCTGCAATTCGAGGACAAGGCCGCCGCGGTCGCCTATGCCAAAGAGCACGGGATCGACGCGCAAGTTCAGGAACCCAACAAGCGCAAACCCAACATTCGGGCGGCTGGCTATGCGGAGAATTTCTCGACCAACCGGCGTGGGGCATGGACGCACTAACCCTTACTTTCGAACGCCCTGACGCGGCGGATGTTGCGGCTCTTTTGGGGCGGCACCACGCATTGATGCGCGAGGGCTCTCCCGAGGAAAGCTGTCACGTCATGGATGTGTCTGAATTGTTGGCACCGGACGTAACGGTGCTGGCCGCGCGCGAGGATGGGGCGCTGTTGGGGGTCGGAGCGTTAAAAATCATCGCACCGGGCAGCGGTGAATTGAAATCCATGCACACAGCGCAAGAAGCCCGCGGTCGCGGTGTCGCCCGTGCTCTTTTACTCGAATTGATCGAAATGGCCCGTCGCGCGGGGGTGACCCTTCTGAACCTCGAAACGGGAACCGCGCCATTGTTTGCGCCCGCCCGTGCGCTGTATACTGCAAACGGATTTAAAGAATGCCCACCCTTTGGCACGTATACCTTCGATCCGCTGAGCGTCTTTATGTCCCGCAGCATTTGATGATCTATCCGTGGCAATACCCTTGCCAAACGCGGATCAATGGCCGAAAACACAACCAGCGGTCCCGTAGCTCAACTGGATAGAGCACCTCACTTCTAATGAGGGGGTTGGGGGTTCGAGTCCTCCCGGGATCGCCAAGTTTTTATGATTCTTTTTTGTGGTTCTATCTTCGCCAGCAATCGCAGCTTCATATTCTAGTCTGAATTGAGCGCTGCCAAAAACGCACCAATATAGGTGGCAATTTTGCGGCCCATGATCGTGCGGCGCAGTCTCCAAAGAACCTGTCCGTGACATTTTTGGGCGCGTCTTACGCCTTTGAATGATGCCTTGCGGTTTTTCAGTGCATGCCCAAAGCCTTGCTGATTTCGTCCGACCCGTTCACCGCTTCGCCGCTGGGATAGACAACGACAATTCCTTTGCGATGATCAACTTCAAACCGTCCAATTGAAACACCTGCATCAGTCGGGCCCTTAAGGGTCCGGCTGATTTCAGATTGTGTAACCTTGGCGGGGCGGTTGCTCATTCTTCGCTATATGCTTTGATCGCGTGAACGACTTTGGCTGGAACAGCCTGAGCGATAGTGTCGAGGTCAATAACATTAGAAGTGCTGCCGATTACTTCAGGCCAGTCATCGCCCATCTTCCAAAAAATTGGGTCACCAAAGAAAGGGAAGATTGCTAATTTCGTGTCGCTCTCAATAGGAACAAATCGCTCGTTGGCAAAGTAGAAATTCGGAAAATAAGTATCCGATAGGCCAAGGCGAACGCCGACGTGGTTCAGAATTTTTTCAGCGTAAACCTCTGCGTCAAACACACTGCTTATCACAGGTATGATTTTCTTCACTAATGCAAGGCCAAGCATGTCTTGCACCGAGTAAAGATAGCGCCCCCCGTCCGTTTCGTGACCCGTAAAGCGGCTTTGCCCCTTACGATTGCGCCGATCACGAAGTGCAGCATTGCTGACGCCGACAAGCTCAGTAATTGTCGCTGGCTTGAAGGTGTATTTTCTCTGGTTGTAGTCTTCGGGCATTGTTCACTTATTGTTGGGTTACATCACTTTTATATGAGGTATTTGCTTCGATCAAACGATAAGATCCTCGTGCATGGGATGAAATTGGTGAGCGATGTTGCTGGCGCGGGTCACATCACGTTCAATATGTTCGATTGCCATCATCCCTTGTGAGGTCAGCCAATACACCTGTTCATCCCTTGGGAATCATCAAAGCCGTCCTCAAAAGACAGTTCACGCAGCAACTCTGCGCTCCTCAATGCAAGATTTTGTTGAATGGTGTCCCGCTTTATAGCGACGACGACCACTTATCACTTGCCGCAGCCGGTGATTTGATAGGCCCCTATTTGACTGTCGAATTGAATGATAGGCTTACCTCTCAGAGGTAGCGCTGTGTTTGCGTTTTGTTGTGGGCTTTGCCGCGGCTGCCGAGGAGTGGCCACCCCGGAAACGCCGCGCCGGATCGCACCGCGCGGTCATGCTGCCGCCCTTGGATCAGGGCTTAATTTATCCTGAGACAGGGCGGATATCTTGGCCTTTGTATCAATCGTGGGTGACACGGCTTGTTCCTCTTATCGGGATGCAAATGATTTTCCGCTGTGCACGCTCGCGTATCTTTGCAACACCTAGGGCAAAGCAGCGCCGGATACAGGGGGCAGGACTATGGAGGTTATCGTCGCAGGGGCGGGGATTGTCGGGGTTTCGACGGCTATTTGGTTGCAGCGGGCAGGCCACACGGTGACGCTTGTGGACCGTGATGGGCCAGCATCCGGCACCAGCCACGGCAATGCAGGCGTTCTGGCCTCGGGATCGGTCATTCCTGTCACGACACCGGGGTTGATGCGCCGCGCGCCGGGCATGTTGTTTGATCCCGACTCCCCGTTGTTTCTCAAGTGGTCCTATGTTCCCAAGCTGCTTTCGTTTTTGGTCCGTTACATGGGGTACGCCAATGATGCGCATGTCACCCGCTATTCCAAAGCCATGGCGGGATTGCTGCATGACAGTGTCGATCAACATCTGGCTTTGGCGCAGGGCACCGGAGCAGAGCGGTTTATCAGTCGCGAGGACTACTGTTTCGGTTATGCCAGTCAGGCAGCCTTTGAGGCGGACAGTTATGCGTGGCGCAAGCGTAGTGAGGTCGGGGTCAAATTCGAAACCGTGTCCGGGGCGCAATACCAGCGCGATGACCCCGCGTATGGCGACGCATTCCACACGGTTGTGCGCTGCCTTGAACATGGGCGTATCAGTGATCCGGGGGGCTATGTGCAGGCCTTGGCCGCGCATTTTGTGGATCAAGGCGGGACGTTGCAACTGACCCAGATCACCGACGTGGATGTCAGGGGCGGTGTCGTAGACGCGCTGCACACGGCTGACGGCCCCATGCGCGCGGACCACATCGTATTTGCAATGGGACCGTGGTCGAAAAAAATTGCCCACAAACTGGGGGTCAAAGTGCCTTTCGAGAGTGAGCGGGGCTATCACATCGAGCTGATGAACCCGTCAAACAGCCCCAGGAATCCGATGATGGTGGCCTCTGGGAAATTCGTGGTCACCCCGATGGAGGGGCGCATCCGCGCTGCGGGCGTCATTGAATTTGGCGGGTTGGATGCCGCCCCCAGCCGCGCCCCGTTCGAGCTGTTGCGCAAACAACTGGCGCAGGTCTTGCCCGATGTGACCTATGACAGCGTTGTGGAATGGATGGGGCACCGCCCCGCACCCGCAGACAGCTTGCCATTGATCGGGGCAAATGACGGGAGCGCAAAAAGCTATTCGGCCTTCGGGCACCAACACGTCGGGTTGACAGGTGGCGCCAAAACGGGTCGGATTGTGGCAGACATGATTTCGGGGCAACGTCCCAATATGGACATGTCCTCATTCGATCCAAAAAAATATGCCGCGCGCTAGGCGTGTGCACAGGGAGACCTACATGAACAATTTCACAAAAATCGCCAGCACCGCTGTGGCAAGTGCCGTTTTGGCAACCACCGCCTTTGCTGATGGCCATGCCCAGAAATGGGACATGCCGATGGCCTACGCCGCGACGAACTTCCACTCCGAATTTGGCGTGGTTTTCGCGGACAAGGTGCGTGAATACACCGAAGGCGCAGTTGACATCACAGTGCACGCGGGGGGGTCGCTGTTTGGCGGTGGTGACATCAAACGCGCGATCCAGACGGGCCAGGTGCCAATCGGCGAACGGTTTATGTCCGCACACGCCAATGAGGCGCCGCTGCTGGGGTGGGACAACCTGCCCTTCATCGCCACAAGTTACGCGGACAACGCGAAATTGTGGGAAGCGGCCCGTGATACGGTCAACACACAACTCGCGGACCTGAACCTTGTTGCGCTCTACACCTGCCCATGGCCGGGCCAGGGCTTCTACTTCAACAAAGAAGTCGCGTCCTCTGCGGACACCCAAGGCATCAAATTCCGCTCTTACAACTCTGCCACAGCGACCTTTGCCGAAGAGCTGGGCATGATCCCTGTCCAGATCGAAGCCGCAGAACTGTCCCAAGCCCTCGCCACAGGCGTGGCATCTGCATTCATCTCATCGGGGTCCACCGGGTATGACCGCAAGGTTTGGGAGCACCTGAGCCACTACTACAAAGTCAACGCATGGTTGCCGCGCAACTACGTGATGGTGAACACACAAGCATGGGACGGCTTGGACGACGCAGCAAAAGCCGGCATTCAGAAAGCCGCTGACGAAACCGGAGCCGCCTGCGCGGCCAAGTCCGAAGAACTGGCGAATTTCTACTTTGACGAGCTGGAAAAGAACGGCATGACTGTTGAGGATGCAGGCCCTGATTTCCTTGCAGAGCTGAAAACAATCGGCGAGAAAATGACCGCCGAGTGGCTGGAAACAGCTGGCGCAGAAGGTCAGAAAATCCTCGACGCTTACAACAAATAAGCGATTTCTAGGCCAGTCTTTCGGGGCTGGCCTTTTTCCTGTTTCTCCACATGTCAAACGTTTCAAAAGGAATGTGCAATGCGTGACTGGTCGCCTGTCATGGGTCTGCCGCTGTGGGCATGGCTGTTTGTCTTGCCAAGTATTCTGGGGCTCATCTGCTTTGTCGCGGGCGGGCGTCTTGAACGCCCGTTGCGCCCAGTTTGGAAGGTTCTGGATAGCGTCTATCTGGCCTCCGGCGTGGTGTCGGCCTGTTTTATGGTGACGATCCTTTTGCTGATCGTGGCGCAGATGATTTCACGTTGGGTGGGCTACGCGTTGCCCGGCACCACCGAATTTGCAGGCTACGCCATGGCTGCCACATCCTTTTTCGCGCTCAGTCATGCCATGACGCGCGGGGCACATATCCGCGTGTCCATCATCCTTAATTCCACGCAGTTCACCAAGAAATGGCTTGATATTTTCGCCGTCTTCGGGGCTGCCGTGATCGCCACGTATTTCTCCCGCTACGCCGTGAAAGCCAACGGGTTTTCCGAGATGCTCAATGACCGGACCCAAGGGCAGGACCAGATCCCAGAGTGGGTCGTGGCCTTGTTCCGCCTTGATTTCGCTGGGGTCGCCGAGGGCAGTTCCAAGCTGGTCTACACCCCTGTCTGGATCCCGCAACTGGCTATGTCGATCGGGACGATCCTGTTGGCCATCGCCCTTTGGGACACGCTGTATCGTTTGCTGGTCACCGGCACCAACCCCATCGTTTCGGAGGCCGTCGAATGATCGAAGCATACGCCACAGTTGTTTTCCTGTTTGTCCTCTTTACGCTGCTGGGGTCGTCCATCTGGATCGGTCTGGCCCTGATGGGCGTCGCATGGGTGGGCATGGAATTGTTCACGGTCCGCCCCGCAGGGGACGCGATGATCACCACCATCTGGACAGGGGCGAGCAGTTGGACCCTGACCGCTTTGCCGCTGTTCATCTGGATGGGAGAAATCCTATATCGCACAAGGCTGTCCCAAGACATGTTTCGCGGGTTGGCCCCGTGGATGCGCCATTTGCCGGGCGGCTTGCTGCACACCAATATCGCAGGCTGCACCATTTTTGCGGCCGTGTCCGGTTCCTCCGCCGCGACCCTGACGACGGTTGGCAAAATGTCGATCCCCGAGTTGCGCAAACGCGGCTACCCCGAATACATGATCGTGGGCACGCTCGCGGGGGCGGCGACTTTGGGGTTGATGATCCCGCCGTCGCTCACCCTCATCGTGTACGGCGTGTCGATCAATGAAAGCATCATCAAGCTGTTCATGGCAGGCATCATTCCGGGCCTCGTTCTGGCGGCCCTGTTCATGTCCTACATCGTGGTATGGCACTATGTGAAACCCGATCAACGCCCTGAACCGGACCCGCCCATGAGCTTTGGAACCATGCTGGCCGAAAGCCGGTTCCTGATCCCTGTGCTGTGTCTGGTATTTGCGGTCATCGGGTCGATGTATTTTGGCTGGGCCACTGCAACCGAAGCCGCCGCCGTGGGGGTGATCGGGGCGCTGACACTGGCGATTTTCCAAGGGTCTTTGACGGCCTCGGCCTTTTTCGAGAGCCTTATGGGGGCCACGCGCACGTCTGCGATGATCGCGTTGATCCTGATGGGGGCGGCGTTCTTGTCCCTGTCCATGGGGTTCACCGGATTGCCCCGCGCCTTGGCCGCGTGGATCGACGAGATGCAACTCTCCCCCATCACCCTGATCGCGGCGCTGACGGTGTTCTACATCATCCTTGGCATGTTCCTCGATGGAATTTCATCGGTGGTGCTGACCATGGCGATTGTGGAACCGATGATCCGCCAAGCGGGCATCGACGTGATCTGGTTCGGGATTTTCATCGTGGTGGTCGTGGAAATGGCGCAGGTGACGCCGCCTATCGGGTTCAACCTGTTTGTGCTTCAGGGGATGACAAAACACGAGATCGGCTACATCTCGAAAGTGGCCCTGCCGATGGTGGGGTTGATGCTGTTGATGGTGGTTATTCTGGTGATCTGGCCGGGGCTGGCGACATGGTTGCCCAATAACATCCAATAGCGATGCGTCCCGCGGTCACGGTCTTGCAACTCGACACGTATTTCCCGCGCATTGCAGGGGATGTGGGCAGTCCCGACAGCTACCGATGCGATGTGGAGATCATGCGCGTCCCTCTCGCCACCGTTGCGGGTGTTGTCAGTGCACGCCCTGACCTGATCGACATCACTCCGTTCGAGAGGGCCTTGGAGGCAGCGTGTGGCGAGGTAATCGTGACCTCCTGCGGGTTCCTGTCCTATTGGCAAACCCACCTGCAATCCTTGACCAAGCGTCCTTTTATCAGCTCTGCCCTGACGGCATTGGATGGGCTCGGGCAGGTCTGCACCCCCGAGAGCCTCATGATCGTGACCTTTGATGCACACCGCCTGACGCCTTTGCATCTGGGGGGGCACCATGAATTCTCCAAGAGCATCGTGGGCCTGCCGGCGCAGGCGCATCTCCGACAGGTGATTGAAGGGGACTTGGCAAGGCTCGACGCCGCAAAAGCCAGTGCAGAGCTTTGCGATCTGATCGCCCGACATCAAACACCTGCGCACAAACACATCCTGTTTGAATGCACCAATCTGCCGCCCTATGCGCAGGCGGTGCAAGAGGCGACAGGGTTGGCCGTGACGGATATCCTGACCCAAATCGAAGCGGCGCGGCGGGGCACGATCCGCCGGTCAGGCGACGCGCCGGATTGAAACCTGTGACGGCCTGCGCCATCACTATACAAACACCCAAAAGGAGCCTTCCCGATGCGTAACCTAGAACGGCCCGGACGCTCGCCGGTTCACGCCCCGCACGGCATGGCCGCCACCTCCCATCCATTGGCCAGCCAAGCGGCGCTCGACATGCTCAAGGCGGGGGGAAACGCCATGGACGGGGCGATTGCGGCGGTGGCGGTGCAATGCGTGACAGAGCCGGGATCAACAGGGATCGGCGGGGATTGTTTCTGCCTCTATGCGCCGGAGGGCGGGAGTGACGTGATCGGGTTCAACGGATCAGGGCGCGCCCCTGCGGCGGCCAGCATCGGTTACTATCAGAACCAGGGGATCACCAAGTTCCCGCGCATGTCGCCGCACGCAGTGACCATCCCGGGGGCGATTGACGGCTGGACGCAGCTGCACGCGGATCACGGGCGGATGCCGCTTTCGGACGTCCTCGCCCCCGCCATCAGCTATGCGCGCAACGGCTATCCGCTGTCCTCTCGCGTCGCCTCGGACTTTGCCGCCTGCGCACCCTTGCTGCGCGGAGATGAAAACTCCGCACGAATTTTCCTGCCCAACGGGGAGCCACCCAAAGTCGGGCAAATGCACCACCAAAAGGAACTGGCGCACACGCTCGAAGCCATTGCCACCCACGGGCGCGCCGCCTTTTACGAGGGGGAGATCGCCCAAGACATGGTGGACTATTTGCGGGCCAAAGGCGGGCTGCACACGATGGCCGACTTCGCGGCAACCAAAGGGGAATACGTTACGCCCATCCGCACTGATTTTCGGGGCTACACAGTGCATGAATGCCCGCCCAACGGTCAGGGGGTGATCGCGCTTTTGCTGCTCAATATGTTCTCGAAACTCGACGTTCTGGAGGGGCCGATCACCACCGACAGGCTGCACCAAGAGCTCGAAGCCTGCCGCCTCGCGTACCGCGCGCGAAACCTTTATGTGGCGGATCCCGCCTTTGGCGATGTGCCTGTGCAAGAGTTGCTGTCGCAGGATTACGCCCAACGCTTGGTCGAGGCGATCAACATGAACAAGGCCCAAGAGCCACCGGCCGACATCCCGCTCACCCGCCACCATGACACCGTGTACCTGAGCGTCGTGGACAAGGACCGCAACGCCTGCAGCTTTATCAACACGCTGTATATGGGGTGGGGATCAGGGCTGACAGCACCAAAATCGGGCGTGGTGCTGCAAAACCGCGGGGACGGCTTTTCCCTTGTCGAAGGGCACCCAAATTGCATCGCCGGGGGCAAACGGCCTTTGCACACGATCATCCCCGCAATGCTGACCAAGGCAGGACGCGCAATTATGCCGTTCGGGGTCATGGGGGGGCATTATCAGGCCTTTGGGCATTTGCAGTTTCTGACGCGACTGCTGGACTACGGTATGGACATCCAGGAGGCGATGGATGCCCCCCGCGTGATGGTCGACCCTGATGACGACATGGTCGAAATCGAAGGCACAGTGCCTGCGCAGGTTCAGGCAGAGCTTGCTGCGCGCGGGCATCGCCTAAAATCTCCCGAACGGCCGATCGGGGGCAGTCAGGGCATCTGGATTGACTGGGACGAAGGCGTGCTGACCGGAGGATCAGACCCGCGCAAAGACGGCGCCGCGATGGGGTATTGAGGGGAATGTTCACGCGCTACGCTGTTTTTTACACCTGTGACCCTGCCAGCGATCTGGGGGCGTTCGGCGCTGCCTGGCTCGGTTGGGACAGTGCGACAGGCACGCAAGTGCCGCGTCCGGTTGTGCAGGGCGTGGACGTTGGAAGCGTCACCAAAGCTCCGCACAAATACGGGTTTCATGGCACCATCAAAGCACCGTTTCGATTGGGACCGGATACGTCTGAAGCCGCGCTAGAAGCTGCGTTTGTGAAAACCTGCGCCCGTTTGGACGCTTGCCCGTTGCAGGGTCTGCACCTTGCGCAATTGGGGCGGTTTTGGGCTTTGGTTCCAGATGGGGACAACGCTGCTTTGCAGGGTTTCTCGGGACATGTGGTTGAAACACTGGACGGGTACCGCGCACCCTTGACCGCGCAAGAGATCGCAAAACGCAATCCGGAACGGCTCACGGATCGCCAACGTGCACATCTGGAACAATGGGGCTATCCCTTTGTGAAACAAGACTTCCGGTTCCACATGACCCTGACAGACCGGTTGCCCAAGGACCAAAGCCCCCCTGTTCAAAATGCGCTGCAACAGCTTTTGGCGCACACAGCGATGCCATCGCACATAGAGGCGCTCACCTTGATGGGAGAAGGGGCCGAAGGGCGGTTCCACCAAATCAAAAGATGCGCGTTGGGCTAAGCGCTATCGGCGCTGTTTCGGCGGCGGCTGTAGGCCGAGGATACGTTTGATCTTGCGAAGGATGCGGCGATACATCGGCATTGGCGGGGGCGGCGGACGCTTTGGCGCGCGCTTAGGACCTGCTTTTTTGGCTGAATTTGCCTTGGCCTGATGCCGCTTCATGGCGTCTGCATTGGCAAAGCGTTTGGGCGGTTTGGCCTTGGGGTTCGGGGCAGGTTTGCGTTTCGCACCTGCGGGCGGTTTGCCCCCCTTGGCGCCTTTGGGGGCAGGGCGCGGCCCCTCGCGGACCCACTTGGGGCGCTCGATGTCATCCAGTGTCGTGCGGATCAGATTGTGCTGCGACGGCTTGAACCGTTTGAGGACTTCCGAGGTGTTTCGCTTCAGCGTCTGGGGCACAAACTCATGCGGGGACAAGCCAAGGAAGGCCGCAATCCTGTTGGGCCCGTCTTTCATCAAGTCTTTGTAATCAATGAAAATCACGTCGCCGCGCATCTTCGCCCTGTATCGGTCAAACCACCCTTGGCGGGTTTTGACGAAGGTGCGAAAACGGTCTGGATTGAAATGCGCGCGGGGCGGTGCGCTTGGGTCGATGAACAACTCGGGGCGATTTCTGGACATGTTCGCCAAGCGCTCCGAGGAATATCCCGCCAATTCGTTCTGACGGCGCAGGATAATTTTCTTAATTGAGGGGTCTGCCACAAGCGCATCCACCAGCGCAGTGCGGGCTGGATCGCCATTGTGCCAAATCTTGAACCCCACAGCTTTCGGGCCGTGGCTGAAGTCCAGAACGTCGTGGCAAAACGCCAGCGGATCGGCCTCCACCTTGCTCAAATCCAACGCGGCGGCGGCTTCGGGGCGCAGACCGGACGCATGGCGCGCATTTCTGAACAAAGGCAAACCATGGCAGCACACATCGGGATGGGTGTTGAGCATGCGCGTCAGCGCAGTAAAGCCGGAACGAGGCGCAGACAGAATGATGAATTTGGTTTTGACTTCAGCCATTTGGGTCAACCCTCCCGATAGAATTACAAATACAAACTGTGCTTTATCGGGCCCGCAAGTTCAACCAGCGCCGGTTATTTTGGACGTGGTTCCAAAGTGACCGGCAACTGCTTTGTGTGATCCTCGCGCACCCATTCGGGGTGGCCCAGCGTATCCAAAGCCGCCAAAACCGCCGGGTGATGCGCGGGCTTGTAGCGGGCAAGCACATCGCCCGAGTTCACTTTTTCAGTACGTTGGCGAAACCGGTAGGGGTGCAGTTTCAAAAACGGACGCAAGCTGTCGATGCCGTCTGTCAGCAGGTTAATATAGGGCACTTCAATCACATCCCCTTTTGACCGCGCGCGGTAGTCGTCAAACCACCCCATGCGCCGCTTGGCAAAGCGTAAAAAGGCAGCCGTATCAAAATCGAGCAAAGCACGTGGTGCCCCGTCCACAAAGCGGTCAGGATGCTGGCGGCGCATCTTCATCAATTCCCCCGAGGACATGCACGCCAGCATATTTTCACGGTTCAGAATGATCTTCTTGATGTCGGGGTCGGCGGCGACGGCATTGATTGCCTCGGTCGGACCGGCATCGGCATTGTGCCACAGTTTGCACCCGACAATGGGCGGACCAGACGTGAAGTTCAAAACATCATAGACCAAGCCCACGGGGTCTGTTGTGCGTTTGCTCAAATCCACGGCAGCTTCCGCTTCGGCGTGCAAGGCGGAGGCCCATTTGGGGCTGCTAAAGAACGGGGAGCCGTGGCAATAGATTTTGGGGTGTGTGCCGATGGTGACCGTCAAAGCAGTACTGCCGGAGCGCGCGGCAGACAGGATCACAAAACGTGTTTTGACCTCGATCATAGAAAGTCCTCGGGTGGATGCGATCAAGGCCTACACAGCAGAGGCGAAGTTCGCAAGCATCGCGAAGGAATGATCGCCAAAGAAGGCGTTGTGCATGTGCTGCGCAAGCCCTTGCCGCGAGATCAGCGCCAATAGCTTTGGCAGTTCATCAATAGGCCACAAGCGGGGCCGAGCGGGGTAATCCGTTGGAAAGCGTCAAAATTTATTGAAATCCTAGGGAAACAACCTCGCCGAAGTTTACGGATCGGGAGGGCTTTGTTGGTAATCAGGAACGGTTTCGGTTTTGGCCCCCGCGCGCTGCTGCGTCCGGTGCTCATGCCTGCGTTTGATCGAAGTATGGGCGGAGCTCACTCATGACCACGTATGTTGTCACAACATCCAACTGGAATGATCCGTCATTTTGGGCAGGGATCAGTGAATCCGGTCCGGGGCATGTGTTAGATTTCGACCTTCCGGCCAGTTACACCGTCGATTTTTGGCCAGCAGACGGGGGGATTGTTATTTCGAACGGCGCTTCCACGTTCACCATCGGTGAAAGCGGCTATTCGGGGGCTCGAATGTCAACATGGGGGGCAGCACCGAACTTGACTATTTCACGACACTCTTCGGCGGCGAGGGCGGGGACATCCTGGATGGCGGGGACAATGACGACACCATTGTTGGGAATGACGGGGAAGACACCATCACAGGCAACGCTGGCAATGACAATATTTCGGGATTCGACGGCAATGACACTTTAGCAGGGTCAAGCGGCAACGACACTCTGTTCGGCGATGCGGGCAACGACAGTATTTCTGGTGGTTCGGACAACGATCAACTCTTTGGTGGGGTGGGAAATGACACGCTTGTCGGTGGTTCGGGCGACGACATCCTGCAGGGTGAAGAGGGCAATGATTCGATCAGTGCTGGAACCGGAGATGATACAATTAACGTCTCTGATGCTGCTGACGTTGACCAGATCGATGGGGGGGGGGGAAACACCGGCGATGAAGACGCATTGGTGTTTGTCAGCAGCGCACCCTTGCTGCTCACGTTCACGGATCTTGAGAGTGGCAGCTACACCTACACAGGGGGGGGGCGGCGCGTCTGGAACTTTTGCAAACATTGAACACTTTGAAGGGGGGGCCGGCAATGACACGCTGGATTTCAGCAATCTACCCGGGCCGATAATCGTCACCTACACCGGGGACAAATCCGGCTCGATCACTGACGGGTCGGACACCATCTCTTTCTCTGACATCGAAAGTTTTGTTCTCACCGAGCAGAGCGACAGTGTGGACGCCTCACTTACCTACAGCGGAGTGTTCGGTGACGTTGACGGCGTAGACATCGATGGCCGCGGCGGGGATGACACCATCATAGGCGGGCGGGGTGGCGACACCATCGAGGGTGGGACAGGCGCTGACCTGATCAGCGGTGACTACGGGGACGACAGCCTGTCCGGGGGCGCGGACAATGACACACTCCTTGGAGGTGACGGGAACGATACGATCGATGGTGGGGACGGTGCGGATGAAATCGATGGCGGCAATGAGGCTGACACGCTTGTCGGTGGCGCAGGCATCGATTCCATTGAAGGGGGCACTGGCGACGACAGCATTGATGGCGGCACAGACAATGACCGCCTGTGGGGAGAAGACGGCAATGACACGCTTGTCGGGGGCACTGGTGACGATTCCCTTGATGGGGGCGCTGACGATGACAGCATAGACGGCGGGGCGGGCAACGACACGCTTGCGGGCCGCGAGGGCAACGATGTCCTGTCCGGGGACACGGGCGGTGACATTCTGGATGCAGGGGACGGGGACGACACGGTTGACGGGGGGGACGACAACGACACCGTGTTGGGGCAAGCGGGCAATGATAGCCTTGAGGGCGGGGCGGGCGAGGATCTGATATTCGGTCATTCTGGCAATGACACGATTTCGGGCGGGGAAGGCCGTGATACCCTCTCGGGAGGGGGTGACGATGACACGTTCATCTACACGGCGGGTGACGGTGAGGACACCATAACCGACTTCAACAGCGGCAATACAGGTGCGCTGAATGACGGCGACAGCACCAACAACGACTTCATCGACCTGTCCGCATTCTATTCGCACATCTTTGAACTGCGCGCCGATTTTGCGGATGATAATACGCTGAACCAAAGCACAGGCGACTTTGGCGACAACACGGATATGGCCGGTGGCAGCATCGTGTTTTCAGGGGCAAGCAGCAGCAGTTTTACCGCCGACAACACAGGCGTGATCTGCTTTACGGCAGGCACAGCCATGCGAACCCCGCGCGGTGATGTCCTGATCGAAGACCTGCGGGTCGGCGATTTGGTCAGCACCGCCGACAACGGGCCACAAGCCATTCGCTGGATTGGCAGGCGCGTTTTGAACGGGGCCGACCTCGGGCAGTCCCCGAACCTGCGCCCCGTCCTGATCAAGGCAGAGGCGCTTGGCAACGCGCGCCCTTTGCTGGTGTCGCCGCAGCATTGCATGTTGCTGGGGGCGGACGATTTGGTGCGCGCCAAACATTTGGTCGACAGGCTTTCAGGCGTCCGGATTGCGCACGGCAAGCGCAGTGTTTGCTACATCCACTTGATGTTTGACGCCCATCAGATCGTCTTTGCAGAAAACGCCCCCTCCGAAAGCTTTTACCCCGGTCCGATGAGCCTTGAGATGATGGGATGTGCTGGCAGAACCAGCTTGTTTCGGAGGTTTCCAAACCTGCAAGCCCAGCCAATTGGTCACAATCAGGTTTTGCCAAGATATGGGGGCACTGTGCGCAACATCGCCAAAACCGCGATGTGCCCACGCTCTTGGCACCGCAAACCGCACGAAACAGGGTTCAAATGTCACCTCTGTTGCAGCTCTAGGGGGGCAAGGGCGCTTTGGGCGGCGGTGCGTTTCCCCAAGGCAGCGACCTTTGGCGCGGACAAGGCAGATGTTTTTGGGGCGATTCAGGGGGGTATGGCGGGTTGTGGCACCCGACATGTGAACCGCTCAAAACCCGCCGCCGCCACGAGAGGGCGCGCCAAGGGCTTTAGATGTGCCGCCGCGAACGGCTAGGCCGTTGTAAGTTATCAGTTTTAGGGGGTTTTATGGTGCTGCTAGGGAGAATTGAACTCCCGACCTCGTCATTACCAATGACGCGCTCTACCACTGAGCTACAGCAGCACACTGTGCGGCTCACTAACGCCAAATGCACAATCGTGCAACCCTATTCTGGACGCTGCCGAACACCTGCGCTAGACACGTCTCATGGCAGAGAAATCCGCATCAAAACAAGGCAGGACCGAAGCTCAGATCCGCGAAGACCGGCTCAAAGCAGCGTTGAAGGCCAATATGGGAAGGCGCAAGGCACAAGCCCGCGCCCGTCAAGATGATGCGCAAAGCAAACAGGCAGAGGACGAGTAGCGATGGATTCGATTGTAGTGCAGGGCGGTGGACCGCTGAACGGCGAAATTCCGATTGCGGGGGCCAAGAACGCGTGTCTCGCGCTGATGCCTGCCACCTTGCTAAGTGAAGAGCCGCTCACGTTGACCAACGCACCGCGCTTGTCCGACATCAAAACGATGACGGAGCTGCTGCAATCACTGGGGGCAGAGATCACCTCGATGCAGGAAGGCCAAGTGCAGGCGATGTCCTGCCACGGCACAATCAACACCCGCGCGGAATACGACATTGTGCGCAAAATGCGCGCCTCGAACCTTGTTCTTGGCCCTCTCTTAGCGCGCGAAGGCGTGGCTGAAGTGTCTTTGCCCGGGGGCTGCGCGATTGGGGCGCGTCCAATGGACATTCACACAGATGGCTTGACCCTGATGGGGGCCGATATTGAACTGCGCGACGGATATCTACACGCCAAAGCGCAAGGGGGGCGGCTCAAGGGGGCGGTCATCGACTTCCCTTTTGCCTCGGTGGGCGCGACGGAAAACATCATGATGGCCGCGACGCTGGCCAAAGGCACGACCGTGATCAACAACGCGGCACGTGAGCCAGAAATCGTGGACCTTGCGGATTGCCTGCGCAAAATGGGCGCGCAAATCGACGGGGACGGCACGTCTACCATCACGATCCAGGGCGTGGACCGCCTGAACGGTGCGACCCACCCTGTGGTCACGGACCGCATCGAACTGGGCACTTACATGCTGGCCCCCGCGATCTGCGGTGGCGAAGTCGAATTGCTGGGCGGACGCATGGCGCTGGTCGGCGCGTTTTGCGAAAAACTGGATGCAGCGGGCATCGAAGTGACGGAAACGGCGCGGGGCCTCAAAGTCAAACGGCGCAGTGACGAGATCAAAGCCGTGAACGTCACAACCGAACCGTTCCCGGGCTTCCCGACCGACTTGCAGGCCCAGATGATGGCCCTGTTGTGCACGGCCACAGGCACCTCGGTGCTGGAAGAGAAAATCTTTGAAAACCGCTTTATGCATGCGCCGGAACTGATCCGCATGGGCGCGCAGATCGAAGTGTCCGGCGGCACGGCGACGGTGACAGGGGTGCAAAAGCTCAAAGGCGCGCCTGTCATGGCGACGGACTTGCGGGCCTCGGTGTCCTTGATCCTTGCGGGACTGGCAGCCGAAGGCGAAACCAAAGTGAGCCGCGTGTACCACCTGGACCGCGGGTATGAACACGTCGTGCGCAAACTCGAAGGGGTGGGCGCGAAAATCGAACGGGTCAAAGACGCATGATCGATGATGCACGCTTTGAAGACGGGCGCGAGACGCCCCTCAACCTTGGCGCAACGGACGTTGATGATCTCGAGGTGATCTCGGCCTTGGTGCAGGACGCGGTGCTGCCGGTCACAGAGATGACCTATGTCGCGCGCGAACGCCGCTTTGCCATGCTGCTCAACCGTTTCCGTTGGGAAAACGGCGCGCAAAGCGCAGAACGGGTGCAATGCGTTCTGAGCGTCGAGGGCGTGATGAAGGTTTCAAGCCAAGGGGTGGATCGCAGCGACACGGACATGATCCTGTCGGTGCTGAGCCTCGGGTTCGAGGCAGGCAAAGACGGGGGGGGCACCGTCGAAATCATATTGGCCGGGGACGGGGCGTTGCGCCTGAGCGTGGAAGCGATAGAGGCGCGGCTGAAAGATGTGACCAAACCCTACACAGCACCGTCCAGGCGGGCGCCCTCGCACCCGCAGGAATAACAATCGCTGAACACGTAAGCCATAGGGGGCAAAGCCCCGCTTTGGCGCGTGCTGTGCATGGACGGCTGGGGAATGCCCTGTCGGCTCAGAGTGCGACAGGGGCCGCGTTCTCATATCGGAATTCAGGGCAAGATCGCGACAGGATCAGCCCCACGGCGACCGCAATAGCATCGCCGCGCTTGGATGCGCCGCCCCGATCAAGGGCGACGCCGCGTGCATTTAGGGACCACCAAAAGCGTCCGTGAAATCAATGTCGTTGGTCAGCAGCGCGATGGTCATGTCAAGGATCAGCACTGAATTAGGGGTGCCCCCCGCATTGGGATCTTGGAGGAACAGCATAACGTTGCCATCGACTTCAACCGCATCGTCCAGCATGTCGGCCTTATTGGTGTAGGTAGTGCTGAGTATTTTCAATGTGTCGATGTCGTCTTCAAAATCGACAATACGTTTATTGCCGTTGTCCCCAAAGTGAAAGTCAAAGGTGTCGGCGCCCGCACCGCCCCGCATAACATCATCGCCATCGCCGCCTCTCAGCGTATCGTCGCCGCCGTTGCCAACCATACGGTCACGCCCGTCGCCGCCTTCCAACCAATCATTTCCGCTACCGCCATTCAGCGTGTCGTTGTTGTCACCACCGACAAGTTCGTCATCTCCACCGCTACCAAACAACAGATCATTGCCGACGCCGCCTTCCAAATAGTCGTTGTCACCGCCACCATCCATTGAGTCATGGCCATTGCCGCCAATCAGCACGTCTTCGCCCGCCGCGCCAATCATCTCGTCGTTGCCTTTTTTACCGCGCAAAATGTCATCGCCCGAGCCGCCATTCATAGAATCTTCGCCGTCGCCCCCTTTTAGGGTGTCATTGTCTGTGCCGCCCGCAAGGAAGTCATCGTCATCACCGCCCAGAATGGAGTCGTTGCCCGCACCACCGAAAAGCCGGTCATCGCCAGTGCCGCCATCGAGGGTGTCTTGACCGGCTTGGCCGTTCAGCGTGTCATTGCCCCCGCCGCCGCTCATGTTGTCAGCGCCGATGCCCAACCTAACGGAATCTGAAAGCTCACCACCGATAAAGGTGTCGTCTTCGGTTATGAGCACGCCCGGAATGGTCGAAAGGTCGAACATTTCACCCGGTGCAAAGGGACCGGATGTGACCTGTGTCGCGGTCAGGCTGGATTCCAGTGCGGAGACGTCTTCCAGAGAGGAAAGGGAAGGAAGCGCGTCCCCGCCCAAAACGAAAATGGCAGAGATGCCGGTGTTGTTATTATTGTTCTCGAACTCCTGCGACATCACGGTCGTCGTGCCAGAGGTGCCTTGAAAAGACCAGCTTGCATTCAGAACGAAGGTGTCCTGATTTGTCCCGGGGATCACATCCTGAAGGATGTCGATTTCCACACCTCCCCCGAAATCGAGGTAAGCAGAATAGATCGGGCTCAGGTCGTCAAACGCGATGGCGTCGTCGAATTCCGATGCATAGGTTTAGGAAAGGCTCAGGTCGTCATTGCTCAGAATTTTGAGCGAAACGGGAGCCAGACCTGTGTTTGTATAGATGGTGTCGCCACCGTCGGACGCAAATGTAAACTGTACGGCAAAGCCTGAAAATACTGTGGTGGTCATCTAATATCTACCCTTGGGACTGTTGAAATTTGTTAACGAAATATTAACGAATTTAAGGGCTGAGGATAGAGTTTTTCATGGTGAATGCAGATATGTTGCAGGTTTTTGTGTTTTAATATTAATACATTCAACCACTGGGTGGTAGATTTGGGGGGGCGACCGCCCTGTTGACCTTTTCAGACCAGCAGGACGGGTTCGGATGGCACATGTGTCGTTTCTAAAAAAGTTCTTCTGAGAAGAAGCTTTCCTGGATGTCGGCGATATCCCACCCCTCAAGGGTGATCGAGTCTCCGGCGTCAAAGAACAGCACCGCATCATTGCCAACCTGCACGGCCTGGGCAATGACATCTTCGATAACGTCGAGCTGGCTCTGGGAGAGGATGATAAATTCTTCGGCCCCCTCGAAATCCGCAATCGTGTCATTGCCGCCGCCTGTTTCGAAATAGAAATAGTCTTCCGTGCCGCCGCCACCGATCAGGCTGTCATCGCCTGCGCCGCCGTACAGGTCGTCAATGCCGGAGTTGCCAAGCAATGTGTCGTTGCCTGCGCCGCCGTAGATTATGTCTTGGTCAAAGCCGCCGTCGATCCGGTCATTTCCGGTGCCGCCGTCGATGGTGTCGTTCCCTTTGTTGCCGTTCAGGCGGTCGTTGCCCGAATTGCCCAAAACAGAATCGTTGCCATCACCCCCATTGACCGTGTCATTGTTGAAGCCGCCGTCGATGGTGTCATTGCCCGCGCCCCCGTCAAGGCGGTCATTGCCTTTGTTGCCGTTCAGGCGGTCATTGCCAGTGTTCCCGCGCAGGGAATCGTTGCCGTCATTGCCGTTCAGCGTGTCATCGTTGAAGCCGCCATCCAGCGTGTCATTGCCTGTGCCCCCGTTCAGCAGGTCATTGCCCTTGTTGCCGTTCAAACGGTCATTGCCCGAATTGCCCAGCAGGGTATCGTTGCCGTTGCCGCCGTTCAATGTGTCCGCGTCAAACCCGCCGTCCATAAGGTCACTGCCGTTGCCGCCGTTCAATGTGTCATTGCCACGGTTGCCATTGAGGCGGTCGTTGCCGTTGCCACCCAGCAAAACGTCGTTGTCATTGCCGCCGTTGAGGGTGTCGTTCTGCGATCCGCCATTGAGGACATCCATGCCGCCGCTGCCATTCAGGCGATCATTGCCGCCCCCCCCGTTCACCGTGTCATCGCCGCCCGATGCGTTGACAAGGTCATTGCCCGCCCCCGAATTGAACACTTCGGACGCGTTGGTGCCTGCGATGGTGTCTTTTTCTTTGACGACGGAGTTGGGCAAAGTCGCAATATCAATCCCGACACCGGGCGCAAAGGGGCCGCTGTTGATCACGCTGGCGCCTGTGATGGAGTCTATGAAATCAACGTAGTGCTGCAAGGAGTTCAGCACAGGGATCGTTGTGCCGCCAAGCTGGAATATATAGGTCACGCCAGAATTGGTACTTTGGTTGTAGAAGTCCAGAATGAAAAATTGACCGGTGCCGTTCTGACCGTTGTAAGACCATGTGGCCTCCAATACACTCGGTGCGGCCTCAGCGCTTCCTGTCGTCAGGTCAAAATTCTCGCCCACACCAGAGACGGCCCCATTGTAGAGCGCGCCGGTGGAGTCAGAAATGTCAAAGTTGGTAAAACCATCATCCCCTAAGGAGACCTCATATTCCAACGTGTAGTCGTCCGAGGCCACAAGGCTCAATGAGGAGGCCCCGAACTGCGCCGGGATTTCGAACCCGCTGGTGAAATCATCGATGTAGGCATATGCGTAGCCGGTTAATGTGACGGTGGTCATTCTAAAATCCTTGGTGCTGTTAAAATCGATCGTGGACACACGGCATGAAAATGGCGAAATTGAAAGTAATTTTCGACAACTCCCAGTGCGCCCAAAGATCGCGCCACTGACAAACCCCTTTTCCCTCTGGGCGGTGAGGGCTATGTGATGGCCCAACCAAAACGCTGGAGCCATCATGCCTGTTTTCCTTGACGCGACCGATGCCGGTTTCGAGGCCGCCTTCACCACGCTGCTCAATGCCAAGCGCGAAGACAGCCCCGATGTGGATGCCATTGTCGCGGACATCATCGCGGATGTCAGGGCGTGCGGGGACGCCGCCGTTCTGGAACTGACCGAGAAATTCGACCGCCTGACGCTCACGGCAGACACCCTGCGGATCACCGAGGCGGAGATCGAAAGCGAAGCCGCCAAAGTCTCGCCAGAGGTGCGCGCGGCCCTTGAACTCGCCGCAACCCGCATCCGCGACTACCACGCGCGGCAACTGCCCGAGGACACGTCATGGACCGACGCGGCAGGGGCCACATTGGGGTGGCGCTGGACGCCTGTGTCTGCTGCAGGGCTCTATGTGCCGGGGGGGCTGGCCAGCTACCCGTCCTCTGTTTTGATGAATGCCATCCCTGCCAAAGTCGCAGGGGTCGGGCGGCTCGCCATCACGGTGCCTACGCCAGACGGGGTCTTGAACCCTGCGGTGCTGCTGGCGGCGAAACTGTCGGGGGTCGATGAAATCTACCGCATCGGCGGGGCGCAAGCGATCGCGGCGCTGGCCTATGGCACCGACACAATTGCGCCCGTGGACAAGATCACCGGACCGGGCAACGCCTTTGTGGCGGCGGCCAAACGGCGGGTGTTCGGGAAAGTCGGGATCGACATGATCGCAGGCCCGTCAGAGATTTTGGTGATCGCGGACGGCGACAACGACCCCGACTGGATCGCGCTGGATCTGCTGTCCCAGGCCGAACACGACGAAAGCGCGCAATCGCTGCTGATCACCACGGACGCCGCATTCGGGCAAAAGGTGGCCGCCGCAGTGGACAGGCGTTTGGAAACACTGGAACGGCGCAAAATCGCAGGCGCAAGCTGGCGGGATTTCGGGGCGATCATCACGGTGCCCGATCTGGACACCGCCGCGCAACTGTCAGACCGGATCGCGCCCGAGCACCTCGAACTTTGTGTGGCCGACCCCAACGCGCTGAGCGAGAAAATCACCCACGCCGGGGCGATCTTCCTTGGGCAATGGACGCCGGAAGCCATCGGGGACTACATCGGCGGGCCAAACCACGTGCTGCCCACCGCACGCTCTGCGCGGTTCTCTTCGGGGCTGTCGGTGATGGACTTTGTCAAACGCACGACGTTGGCGCACATGACGCCGGACGCGCTCAAAGCCATCGGGCCGGGGGCCGAAGCCCTTGCGACATCCGAAAGCCTTGAGGCGCATGGCCTGTCCGTCACCGCGCGTTTGAACAAGCTCAATCAGTAGGGGCAGGGGCCACCGCAGCAGGGGCGGCCTGAGGGGGTACAAAATGGGGCAACTACTCTTTGGGGCAGACCAGTTTGGTCATGGCCACTTCGCTGCGGTAATAGGACTCATGGGTTGAGAACTTGGAAAACACCGAATGCCAAGGCATGCGCGGACGCAGCGTGTCGGGAAAGGCTTTGGGATAAAAGTTCTTGGTCAACTCGTCGTTTTCGATGGTGCGCACATGCGGGCGGGGGCTGGCCAGAACGTCACTCTTGAAGGCGATGTCGATCCAGTTCGCCAACTTGTGTTTGCTGCCATAGACCTTGGACAACTCGCGTTCCAACAACTGCTCTTGCAAGATCAGCAGGCTCAGCATGGATCCCCATGTGTGCAGCGTCGTGCGGGTCAGTTCCGGACCATATTCCGACAAAGCATCCACCGCGATGACACTGCCCAGGGAGTGGCCAATGACATGCACCTCGTCGTAGGGTTCATCGCCGTCATAGACGGAATCGAGCAGATCAACGACACGGGTGCGGGCCTTGGCGCGGATGCCGATCCTGTCTTCCCCCAACGCGTCATCGCGCAAATACGAGCGCACAAACGTGCACATATTGGCCAGAGTTTCCAAAAATCCGACGCTGAACAGTCCGACAACAAAGAACACCGTGGGCCAGTGTCGCCACGATTCAATGAGGCCCGCAAAGTTCTGGATCCACTGGCTGCCCTCGGGTTGCAATGCGGTCAGGGCGGGGGGCAGGGTAGAGGGATCATTGACGATGGCCCCGACCAGAACACTGATCACGGTCAGATACCACAGGATCAACAACAGGCCCGAAATGACCAGCGCCACGAGGGTCTTGAACGGTCCGCGCCAGTGCCACACGGCTTTGGCCAAACCGCCCGTGCCCCAGTAAAAAATCATCGAAAACCCGCGCTTGAAACGTTGCCACGGGCTTTCATTGCCCCAATCAGGGATCAAATCCCCCCAAAACGCCTCGTAGATGTCTAAAGTGACGTCAAACCCGTCTTTGCGCGAATGGGCAGTGATCTGCACCGCTTCGCTGTCTTGCGGGTGGTCGCTTTCGGTTGTGGAATAGCCGTCGGAGTAGCTGTGGATCGAATTGATAAGCTGGTGACGGGCGGCCAGCTTTTCGCGTTTGGAGAAACCGGGAACCAGAATTACGGCGCGTTTCAACGGAGGGGACACCGCGGGTGTCGCGGTCGGGGTGTCTTCTGACATAGGGGAGTTCCAATATATTAACCTAAATGTGGAAAGCCTGCCGGCAATGCGCGGCTTTGGGCAACCTTTGAGTGCAATGAGCATTGTAAAACGCGAGATCACCGCGCCTTGCCCATCCCTCTCGTTTCGCGCTAAGAAACGGGGCAACTTATCTGTCGGACCAGTCCCCATGCCTTGTATTACGCACATCAATCTTGACGATGCGAACCTGCCGCCCCCTACGCCCGAAATCGAACAAGAACGCAAAGTGGCGATGTTCGATCTGCTGGAGGACAACATGTTTGTCCTGCCCAAACGGGAGGAGCGGGTGGTGCCCGAGGGGCCGTATCACGTCGGGCTGTCGATTCGTGACAAGCGGCTGATCTTTGATGTGAACACCGAAAGTGCGGAAAAAGCGGCAGAGTTTCACCTGTCGCTCGGCCCCTTTCGCCAAGTGGTCAAAGATTACTTCCAGATTTGCGAAAGCTACTTTGACGCGGTGAAAAACCTACCCCCCAGCCAGATCGAAACCATCGACATGGCACGGCGCGGGATTCACAACGAAGGATCGCGGGTCTTGCAGGAGCGCCTTGAAGGCAAGGCGGAGATCGACACAGACACCGCACGCCGCCTGTTCACCCTCATTTGTGTTCTGCATTTCGGGGGCTGAATGACGAAACCCCTTCCCCAATCGGTATTGTTTTGCTGCGATCACAACGCAGTGCGCTCGCCCATGGCCGAAGGGATCATGAAAAGGTTTTACGGCACAGGCACGTATGTGCAATCCGCAGGTGTCAAAGGGGATATGGACATCGACGGCTTTTCCATCGCCGTCTGTCAGGAAATGTCGGTCGAACTGTCCCGCCACCGCTCGCGCAGCTTTGACGAAATGGAAGACTGGGGGGACGACCTCGGGTCTTTTGACCTGATCATCGCGCTGAGCCCCGCCAGCCAGCGCCGCGCGCAGGAATTGACGCGTTTCAACCACCTTGAGGTCGAATACTGGCCCATCCTTGACCCCACGGGCCTCGGGGAATCGCGGGACGCAAAACTCGTGAGCTACCGCCAGGCACGGGACCAGATCATCGAAAACCTGCACGCCAAATGGGGCGCGCCGCAGGAGGACACCGATGGACGTGGTTGAACGCTACTTCGCGGCCTTTAACGCAGGGGATGTGAACGCAATGCTCGCAGAACTCAGCGCGGACGTGGCCCATCACGTGAACGAAGGGGAGGTGCGCGTCGGCAAAGCCAGCTTCGAGGCGTTCTGCACCCATATGAACATCTGCTACCGCGAAAACCTGACGGATCTGGTGGTTTTGCGCGACGCGACAGGCACGCGGGCCGGCGCAGAATACATCGTGAACGGCACCTACCTGCAAAGCGACGCAGGGCTGCCAGAGGCCCGCGGGCAAACGTACCGGCTGCCCGCTGGGTCGTTCTTCGACGTGAAAGACGGAAAGATCACGCGGATCACCACCTACTACAATCTCGCCGACTGGACCGCGCAAGTGTCATGATTGCCGTACAGCAAATTCCCCACGACGCGCTGGAAAACCGTCTGGACGAGGTTGCAGCACTGCGGATCAACGTGTTTCGGGACTGGCCCTACCTTTACGACGGGGATGAAGCCTATGAACGGCAATACCTGCAATCGTACGAGCGCACGACACGCGCGATCGTGGTCGGGGCATTTGACGGGGACTGGTTGGTGGGGGCGTCCACGGGCGCACCGCTCAGCGAGCACGCGGATGATTTCGCCGCCGCCTTTTGTGACACCGACGTCGACATAGACCGCACATTCTACTTTGCCGAAAGCGTGCTTTTGCCCAGATATCGGGGCCAAGGGGTCGGGCACCGGTTCTTTGACCGACGCGAGGATTTTGCACGCGAAAACGGGTTCACAAACATCTGCTTTTGCGCTGTGGTGCGTGGCGACGGGCACCCCGAACAGCCCAAAACCTACAGCCCGCTGGATCCGTTCTGGGAAAAACGCGGCTACGCCCCGCTGGACGGGGTGATCGCGAAATTCGCGTGGAAAGACGTGGATCAACCGTATCAAACAAAAAAGCCGCTGCAATTCTGGATGCGCAACCTTTAAACACAGCCTTTAAACACAGCCTTTACACGCTGCCTCTAAAACAGGGCGTGCGGGGCAAAGGGGCAGGGCAAAGCGGGATCAGCCGCACTGCTTGGCAGCACTGACGCCAAAGTCTTTCCAGTTGCGCCAGAACCGCTCGCTCGCAGGATTGTCCGACTGGCGGGTGTCCTGCGCGCGCTGGGGATTGGCGAAAAAGCTGGCACCGCGCTGTTGCTCTGCGCGGCTCAAAGAGCGGTTGGCCACAGCCTGCACACACCCGCATTTGGACCGGCTGGACTGCTTGCGGCCCGCGCGCATACAGGCCTGCGCAATCGGACCATTGGCGAATTGGACCGATGACGACCCGGACGTGCGCGCCCCGACTGCATTGTTGGAAGAATACCGCGTGCCACTGCCGCAGGCCGCGATGAGCGTAAGAATTGAAAGTGCCGCAACGATGCGAAACATAGGCCCGTACCTCTGAATTGGCAGCCTTTTGGCCACTCTGATTGTCTGCTGGGCCGAGTATGACGCAAACGCACGACGCACGCAATTCACGAAGGAGTGGTGCGGCAAGAGATACCGTGAAACACTCGGCTGTGAGGATGAACAAGGCCCGCCCTAACAAACTGGTTCGGGCAAAGCCCGGACAGCCCCCGACCCTCCCCACGGGAGGGGGCTTCACCCCCACCCAGGGCCGGGGGCTGTCCTCGTGTTGGTTTGGAACTTTCTGGAAACGCGGTCTGTTGTTTAAGGACCCTTTACTGCGCGTTTCGGCGTGAAAAGCTCCACAGGAGCCTTTGCAAAGCGGCCTGCGCCCCGAGGGTCTGACGCGGGCTTAGCCGAGACACGCCCATGTTTAACATATATCTCAGGTGAATTTAGTGAGTGGAACTTCAATAGTATCTCCAAACCAGCCACTCAATTTTCGGCGATCTTTCATCTTCCCTCGATACCCAAGAATAAAGAAAATATGCAGTTCCGCCAAAAACATAGATGCTTCCCACACCTTCAAAAGTTCGAGACCACTTAGGGGGACGCGCTGAGCTGCGTGAGTGATATCGTTTCTGACAATAGTTAGAATATTGTAATCATTTAATATTTTTTACGTTTGATTGCTTGTATCTGGCTTTGACTTCTTCAGCATGCTCCAAAGGCTCACCTTTGAATCCAATTGCAGAAGCTGAGGCTGTCAGCTTGTTGTGAAAGCCGCGAGTACTCTTCATCAACTCACTCGTCCAGCCAGCATGGTTCTGGAGTGTGTAGTCGCAAAGCAGTTCGAGCAGAGACTGAGCTACAATAACGCCGATTTCTAAGCCGGTAAAATGTCTTGCGGTGGTAGCTGCTCTGTAAAGCCCAAATGCCCTGTTTAACACAATTCCAATTTTGGGGTCATCGCAAGCTTTACAATACATTCCAAACAGTTCTGAAATTTCTTGAGAGCTATGAAATGCGGACCAATTCGAAACCATCTGAGGTGGGTCGTAGATACTGGCATCAGGCTGTATTGCCGCTAGAGATTTGTCCCTGGCAAGCGCCTTCCAAGGCCCAAAACTTACATTTGCACCAACCACGAACCTGAAAAAATGCCATAAAGTAGAATTTATTTTGGCGATTTCGTTGCTATCAAGGCTCCCGTTTCTCGCGGTGAAGTTAAATGTACCGACGTCTACAACCGACTTCTTTTGCTTAGTAGCCGATGAAAATTTTTCAGACGCACCTTGTACAAAGTCAAAGTCGATTTTGGCTGTTCGAGTCTCTAGGACAAATTGTTTAAAAAAGCTCTTAGGGGCCAGATTGTAGATAGCTCCAGAGACTGTTTCGGCGTCTATGTTGGACTCTAAAATGAGTGGAGATTGGGTCAAAATTCCTTCGACTTTCGTACCGTTGGAATCCGAAGAAATCTTTCTCGAAGTTGGCAAGAAACCAACACTTTTGCCGTTCGGGAAAGCGAAATTCATCTCAAAATCTTCAAAGCAATCGGAAAAACTATCTCGGGGCAAGAAAAATTCGAATCGAATTGCTCCCTTCTCATCGAGAAAGGCTTGTAAGTCAGGCAAAGGCACTTCTTTGCTATCAATGAAAGCCGCAGGATGCCAACCCTTGAGATCAAGGCGGCGTTCATCAAAATGTTCGTGCCTTGTTTCGACGTTCTGTTGTTCACCACCCATTGACCACCCCCCAAAACCCGCTAAGACCTCTAACATGACACCACTCTCACATATCCGCAATTTCTCCATCGTGGCCCACATCGACCACGGGAAATCGACGCTCGCTGACCGGCTCATCCAAGAGACGGGCACGGTGAAAGACCGCGACATGCAGGCCCAGCTGCTCGACAGCATGGACATCGAACGCGAACGCGGCATCACCATCAAGGCCAACACCGTGCGCATCGACTACACCGCGCGAAACGGTGAGGACTATGTGCTCAACCTGATCGACACCCCCGGCCACGTTGATTTCGCCTATGAGGTCTCTCGCTCCATGCGCGCGGTCGAAGGCTCGCTTGCTGGTCGTGGACGCCTCCCAAGGGGTCGAGGCGCAAACGCTGGCCAACGTCTATCACGCGCATCGACGCCGACCACGAGATCGTGCCGATCCTCAACAAAATCGACCTGCCCGCCGCCGATTGTGACCGGGTGGCCGAACAGATCGAAGACGTGATCGGCATCGACGCCTCCGGAGCGATCCAGGTGTCGGCCAAAACCGGCGTCGGCATCGTCGAAACGCTTGAAGCCATCGTGCACCTGCTGCCCGCGCCGCAGGGCGACCGGACGCAGACCTCAAGGCGATGCTGGTGGATTCGTGGTACGACAGCTACCTCGGCGTCATCGTTCTGGTGCGCATCATCGACGGCGCCTGAAAAAGGGCGACAAGGTCAAATTCATCTCCAACGGCACCACGCACCACGTGGACCGCATCGGGGTGTTCCGCCCGCAGATGGAGATGATCGACAGCCTTGGGCCCGGCGAAATCGGGTTTCTGACCGCCTCCATCAAACAAGTGCGCGACACCCGCGTCGGCGACACCATCACCCACGAACGCAAAACGGTCGAGGCGCTGCCGGGCTTCAAACCCGCACAGCCGGTGGTGTTCTGTGGGCTGTTCCCCGTGGACTCCTCCCAGTTCGAGGACATGCGCGACGCCATCGACAAACTCGCGCTCAATGACGCGTCGTTCAGCTTTGAAATGGAAACCTCCGCCGCGCTGGGCTTCGGCTTCCGCTGCGGGTTCCTTGGGCTGTTGCACCTCGAAGTGATCCGCGACCGGATCGAGCGCGAATATGACATCGAACTGATCACCACCGCGCCCTCGGTGGTCTACCACGTCTACATGCGCGACGGCACGATGGTCGGAACTGCACAACCCCGCCGACATGCCCGACCTGACGCTGGTCGATCACCTCGAGGAGCCGCGGATCAAGGCGACGATCCTTGTGCCCGACGAATACCTCGGGGACGTGCTGAAACTGTGCCAAGAGCGGCGCGGCGTGCAGATGGACCTGACCTATGCAGGCTCACGGGCGATGACGGTCTATGACCTGCCGCTGAACGAGGTGGTGTTCGATTTCTACGACCGCCTGAAATCCGTGACCAAAGGCTACGCGTCGCTTTGACTACCAGATGACGGGTTACCAAACCGATAACCTCGTGAAAATGTCGTGCTGGTGAACGACGAACCCGTCGATGCGCTGTCCATGATGGTGCACCGCGACCGCGCCGAAACGCGGGGCCGCGCGATGGTGGAAAAGCTCAAAGACCTGATCCCCCGCCACATGTTCAAAATCCCGATCCAAGCGGCGATTGGCGGCAAAGTCATCGCCCGCGAAACGCTGTCAGCGATGCGCAAGGACGTGACAGCCAAATGCTACGGCGGCGACGCGACGCGGAAACGCAAGCTGCTGGACAAGCAGAAGGCGGGGAAAAAGAAGATGCGGCAGTTTGGGAGAGTTGATATACCGCAAGAAGCCTTCATCAGCGCTCTCAAAATGGACAGCTAAAGCTGTTTATTTTGACGCGCTGGAGAAGGCTGGTGGGAGGCAGGGTATTGCGCAGCAATGCGCGGTCCCACTCCGGTGCATAAGGTATGCTGACTAACGCGGAGAACTATGGCAAGGTTCGATTGTTATTACCGTCTTTTAGGCTAAATTAATGTTTAAGTTATTCAGCAAGAAGAAAACCACCTGTATTTCCAAATTCCCGAAATGGCGCTGCCCGTCATGTCAGTCTGGAGTTCTGACTTGTGGTAAGCAGGATGTTATCACTCGGGAAACCACGGTTTCTAAAGCGGAGCGTTTGCACGATGCATGGGAGACGACATGGATTGAAATGAGTTTCGCTGCTTTTCTACGTTGTGATAATGCTGGGTGCGGAGCTGTAGCTGTTGCAACGGGTCCTGCAGGTGTTTCGGAATACCAATACGATGGTCCAAATGGTGAATTTGAATTGGATTTTGAAGATCACTATTCCGTGGTATCTGTCGTGCCAGCCCCCCCTTTTTTTAGTCAAGCAGTGTGTTCCAGTCAAAATTTCAAATCACCTTGATGTAGTATTTGCTCTCTTCTGGACTGATCCAAGTGCTGCAATTGGGAAGCTAAGGGTTTGCGTCGAAGACATCTTAACGGACAAGAAGATCAAGCGTTTCACGAGCAATAAAGGGAAGCGAAATAGGCTAAATCTGCATAGCCGAATTGAACTTTTCGAAGACAAGAACCCAGCTGCTTCAGCAACTTTGATGGCGATCAAATGGATTGGAAATGCGGGAAGCCATGCGGGCGGAACAATGACCATTTCCCAAGAAGAAGTAGTCGAAGTTTTGCAAATATTCGAGCACGCTTTAGACCAAATCTATGACACGAAATCAAAGGTGTTGGCGAAGAAAATTGCGGGAATTAACAAGAGAAAGGGGTTCTAGGTATTTTCTCAAGGTTGGAGCAGTTTGCCAAATCTCCGATTTGGCAGCGCCCGAACCGCCCCCACGGGGCGGGCGCTTTGCTTCCACCCCTCGGTTCGGACGCGGTACTCCAAATAGAACGCAACCCCACCTGTAAACCTGACCCAGATCAAAGCCCCCCACACCCAAATCCTCTACCCTTCCCCTGCGCACCAAAACGCGCGGCAACAGACCCAGAGGACCCCACGCTCAGACTACCCTGATCCTTGACCTTTTCGTCGGCTCCACGCTTGCAGGCAGCGGCGTCGTGGCCGCGCTCACCATGGGGTACGGCACCCTCGCGCCGATCCTGATCGCGGCGGCGCTTGGGTTTGTCCTTGCCGTTCCCGTCAGCACCCTGATCGCCAAGGCGCTTTTGGCCGATGGCTAGGCGCGCTCACCGAGGGAACACGGCCTGCTTCACGCAGAGCGGTCCCCAATTCCGCTCTGCGATCTGGTGCAGCGCATAGTCACGGTCGCGGGCCTTGCCAGCGCGCAGCCGTTCTTGTTGATATTCCAGCCGCTCGACCAGTTCTGACATGCTGCGTCCGTGCACGGCCGACAGCACGTCCAGATCGCGTAGGCGTACCACGCCGCAGACGGGTTTGCCGTAGCGCGTCAGCCACAAGTGTCCTTCGTGCTCCGTGACCAGTTTCAGCGCGCGGCGGCTGAATTTGCGAAAATCTGACAGGGGCATCGCGTGAATTTGAGGTAACATTTTGTTGCACTCCAAGAGGGATTTCAAATCTTGTGACAAACGGACCCCGTTTTGTACAAGACGCTGAAATCACCCCTTCAAAGGGCCGTTTCAGGGTCTGAATCTTGTGACAAACACGGTCTGTTTTGTACAAGACACACCCTAAAACACACGCCCGAGCACAAGGTTAATCAAGCGCACGGGCGGTTCATCAGTACCCGAAGGCGCTGTTGGGCATCCAGTCCGGTGCCCCTTGGCCCGCGCGCATGTGCAAGCACGCAGAGCCGGTGCGTTGGAAGTATGTGGCCTCCAGCTCGTACCATCCTGCGGAGGGGACAGAGACCTCTGCGGGGGCGGATTCTTCGCAGGGGTGGCGCCCGTCAAAGAACACGATTTCCTTGCCGCCGATTGCGACCTGAAGCCCGTCATTGCTAAGGAAATCAATGGTATAGGTGCCGGCTTCGTCGAATTTCACATAGCCCGATATTCCTGCAACCACGTGGAAGGGCCGCTTGGAGGTGAGAGTCTTTTCCCCTTCGCGCGTGTCGCGATAGTCTAGCCCCGTGAGCGGTTTGCCCGCCTCGGCTTGTTTGAGGTATTTGGTGGCCTGTGCCAGTGATTTGACGTCCCCAGGGTAGGCGTATTTAACCGCTAACCCCTCTTTCAGGCCCGTTGGCTGGGGGCTTGCAGGCTTGAGTTTGAGAGGTGCGGCAACAGCCGCAGTGGCAATTAAAAGTGTTGCAATACAAGTGCTTATGGTCAGTTTCATGGACGTGGTTCCCCGTTGGCTTTTTGCTTTTTGCAAAGCCTACCCGCAAGCCTGCATATTAAGCAAGCGCGCCCACAGTGTTACCCGTTTTGGTAGAAGTGATAGCGCCCCGGCATGATCGTATCGGGACCGGAAATTTCCGTCAGTCCCACCATCGGTTGTTGCGACACGACCAGCCCGTTCGGGGCCATCACAGCCTTGATCAGGGGTGACAGTGCTTTGCCTTCTTCAACGTCTAACTCTTTGACTCCATGTCCGAAATCGTAGTGTGCCAGTGCCATTTTATACCCGCCCTCTGCCAGCCGCGTCAGCATGTCTTCGGCCTCGCCTTGCAGAAAGTCTTTGGTTGGCGGCACGCAAGACGGGTGGCATTGCAGGATCCGGTCGATCACCCACACCCGTCTGTCCGCATATTCACGCAGGTGATCGTATGTTCGCCCGTTTCCAAGCCCCATTTCAAGGATATCTCCTTGAATTTCTGTGGTTTTTTCAATCGCCCAGTTGATCCCGTCAATCTGTGCCGTCAACCGTCTGCGGAAGGATTCCAATCGGCTCATGTCAGTTCCTTTTCAAGGTCAGCGACCACAGCCCCACCGTCCAGCATTTCTGACAGGAAGGCGTTGGAAAATGCCCAAATCTCAGGAGTGTGCACCAGATGGTGGGTCAAGTAGCCAAGGGGTTCGCGGGCATCTTCGTGCCCGTCCAAGCGCGCATTGATCCGCTGCGCTGTCAGCGTGATGAGTGTGTCGGCATCCGCAAGTCCACGGTGCCCCCGCCAGAATATCGGGTCGATATGGGTGTTTATTGTCGTGATTTCAGCGGGTTGTCTTGGTCCAAACGTAGATGCCCCCAGGTAACCAACGTCGCGCAATTGCACGCCCAGATCGGGATGCATACGGTTCCACGGGGGGACAAAGACGGGCAGCAAGGCGCCTGCAAAGACCCCTTTCAGTGCTGCGAGCCCGTCTTTGAGGCGGGCCAAAGCCGCAACATCTGCTGTGGGAAATTCAGAGCTTTTCTGCCCGTTCAAGGCCATGTTTTCATGCGACCAACCATGCACCAAAGGGATCACATCCGACCGCTCCGCGACATAGGTGCCAAGGGACTGTCGGGCATGGCTCGGTATCACGGCCAGATGTACCGGAATGCCAAGGTCGGACGCCATCTGGTGCAACACATCCAACGCGGGTGTGGGCGTCACCGCGTCATCATCGCGCCACCACAAGGGCACCGCAACTTGAGCCGCGCGGCTGCGCGCCAAAGCGTCGCGCAAAGGGGTCCAATCGCTCATGCTTGATCCACCAGATGTTCCACCATTTTCACCGTCTGTTGCGCCCCGTTAAAACCGGTATCAGGGACATGGCGACGCGGTGCGCTGGTCACAAGGTCAAGGGCGCTCAACAAGCTGTGAGGGGTCACGGAATGCGCTGTCAAATGGGCGATGGTGGGCTGTGTGGCCAAAGCGGTGGCGCGCAGCCCTTGTTCGACTTCCCCTCCTTCGTCAAAGGGGATGAATACGGCGGGAACGCCTGTTTGCAACACATCCAGCGCAGTGTTGTAGCCGCACATTGAAACAGAGGCTTTGGCGCGCATCAGCAAGGTGCGAAAATCGGGACGGGCGGCTTCGATATGGACATGCGATGGCGCGTCCGCCGCGAGCTCGGCTATGTCGGACTGTGTATTTTGGCCACCGACCAGAATGCGCCATGGGTCTGCATTTGACAGGCTGGCCGCTTTGATCGCAGCGTCGAAAAGAGCGCGCCCAACAGAGCCCCCGCCAGCGCTGACGATGATCTCGCCCTGGCCTGTGGTATCGGGGCCAGCGCGCGGTGAGGGGGGGGCCACAAAGCCTGTGTAGCGCAGATACGGGCGCAAGATGTCAGAGACCGGCCAGCTGTTCTCCAAAGGGGTCGTTGCCGCGTCGGAGTGAACCAGAACGGCGTCGTAGAATTCGGCCACGACATCCTCCGCGAACGCGGCTTTGCTGGCTTTGCTGGCTTTGCTGGGCGGCGCAAGGATATCACGGATAGAACACAGGATTTTGGGGGTACGGGGCACTGATCTGGCCGCGCTCAAGAGGGCCTTGAACTCGTCACGCAAGATGCGCCGCCCGAACGGAAACAGTTCGGTGATAAGGGCATCAGGCGGGTCGGACATGACCTCCCCTGTCAAACAGGCGCTGCGTTGTGCCAAATGGTCAGGCGATGCGATCTGGTCATCGGGGCCAAGCAATCGGGTAAAATCGACGCCGTCAGAGCGCACAGGCGGCAGCTGGATCAGTCGTACGCCAGCACTGCCAAGTTGCGGCGCCGGCATGCCGCCCGAGACGACGCGCACGTCGTGTCCCGCCTGTGCAAAGCTGTGGCCCAAGGTCAAGGCGCGGCTCAGATGGCCTGTGCCCAAAAGGTGGGTCACAACGATCATGATCTTCATGGACGTGCCTTTTGCAACCGGATCGGATCAGCGGGATGATGCCATGATTGGTTGGATATTTCTATTATAAACAATCGGTTGCGTTTGACTTGAAAGGGAGCGTCCCCAAGGAAATCATAGCCCGTGGCATGGGCCAACAGCACGCGCATGACCCCGATATGGCACACGGCGACAGTGTCTGATGTCAACGCATTGGCCCACGCAACGGTCCGTGCGCGCAAGTCGGACAGCGCCTCACCAGAAGGCGGGGCAAAGGACCAACCCCACGTTTCCATGTCGCGGTACCCACTGTCCGGATCCGCGCGCAGCAGTTTGCCGTGTTTGCCTTCCCAATCGCCCCAGTTCATCTCGCTCAGGCGGGGGTCTGTCAGGGGAATACGGCCCGTCACCAGCTCGGCGGTTTGCATGGCCCGTTGCAACGGGCTGGACCATAAAGCGGCGGTTTGCCAGTCGTCAGGCAGACGGAATTGCGCAAGGTCTGCGCGGGCAGTGTCATCCAGCGGAATATCTGTGCGCCCTTGGATGCGCCCCTCGCGGTTCCATGCGGTGTGTCCGTGACGCAAAAGGGCAAGGCGGATCATGCGGCTTGCCCCAAAGCGTGGTTCAAGGCCTGCATCAAAGTGCGCGTGGCAGCAGGCCGCAGGTGGTTGTCCTGAACAAACCGGCGTGCGGCATTTGCAGCATCTGCTGCGGCTTTTTCATCGGTGAGCAATGTGTGAACACGCCGGGCCATTGGTGAAACGCCTTTGCGGGGCGGTGCGACGGGATCTTGCACGACGTCGCGCACACCGGGTCGGTCCTGGGCGACAATGGGCAGGCCTGCGGCTTGGGCCTCAAGGTAGGCCAAACCGTAGGCTTCATTGACGCCGGGCCAAAGCATCAGCGAGGCCATGGCGTAGCGTTGGGCCAAGTCCTCGGCGCTGAGACGTCCCAAGAACCGCACGTTGGGCCCAAAGGGGGCCATCATTTGCTCGACCTGAAGCCGCGCTTCGCCGTCGCCCGCAATTTCAAGCTGCCAGTCGCGGTGGGGCAGGGCAGCCAGTGTCTCGGAAATCAGCAAATAGGACGCCAACTTGTCACCGGCGCGCATCATCCCCACGCTCAGCATCGCGCCGTCACGGGTTGAGGCGTCAGGCAAGGTGCTGTGGTTCAGGAACGGGCGCAAATGGATCAGGGATTGCGGCGCAGGGGCGTCCCGCACCAAGGCCTCGGAGTCCCGTTCCGTCAGGTAAAATATAACGTTCGCGGCATCACATCCGTCTTCTGCCCGGCGGGCGAAATCGGCCCATGGGCCGAACAGGCGTTTGCGCGCGCGCGACGCTTCGACCAGCAGATACGGAATGCCCAATGCCGCGCTCACGGCAGGCCCCACCAGATCGGGCGCCTTGTAATAGTTGTGGTAGGTCACCCACGCTTTCCAGCCTTCACGCCGCCCTTGTTCGATAACACCGGGAATTTGGGTATGGGCCGCGTCTACCAACTGGCGCTGGATGTCCGCATCGCCGTCTTTGTCCATGCTGCGCAACTCAGAGGCCAAGCTGATATTGCAGCCGCCGTCTGTAAGGGCCGCCATCACAGCGCGTGCCATTGCGCGGTCCCCGGATGGAACGCTGTGCCGCGGGGATTTCATCGGAGCGTAAAATCCGATATTCATGCGAGCATCCCGCGCAGTCTTGTTGCCAGATGGGTGATGCCCGGATGCATCAGGAAATCGCGGGTCAGACGGGCAAAGGCCGCGTCGGCCATGCGTGGCCCTAACGCGGGCTCATGCGCAAAGCGCTGCATTTCAAGGGCCAAAGAGGCGGGATCATCAGCACTCAGAACGCCGTGAACTTCGGTTTCGATGAACTCCGGGATGGCAGAGACAGGGGTGGACAGAATGGGCAGCTTTTGACTGGCGGCTTCCATCAGCACGTTTGGCAATCCGTCACGGTCCCCGTCGCGGGCAATCCGGCTGGGCAGCACAAACAGATCGGCCCCACGCATCGCTTCGATGACGTCAGGCTGGTCACAGGCCCCTCGCCACGTGATCCGCGCGCCAAGACCATGCGCGTCAGCAGCCGCTTTCATGGCGTCTTTTAGCGCCCCGCCACCGATGTGGGTCCAGTGCCAGTCCAGCCCTGTGGGCAACACAGCAAGGGCAGCGATCAACCGATCAAACCCTTTCTTTTCGACCAAGCGTCCGACGGACATCATGTGAAAGGGATCACCGGCCTTGCGAAGGGTTTTGTGAGGCGGTTGCGGAAAACGGCCAAGGTCAAGACCGTGATAGACCAGATCAACGGGCGACCCTGTGGACAGGCCTTGCAAATGTCGTGCGCCGAATTGCGTGCATGTGGCCCCGAAAGCCGCGCCGGCTGTAGCGGGGGCCAGCTTTTCGGCAAGTTCCCAGTCAGGGGAGGTCCAGATGTCTTTGGCATGGGCCGAAAAAGACCACGGCAGCCCCCGCATCACAGCGGCGTAGCGCGCAACAGAAGACGGGGTATGCAGGAAATGGGCGTAAAGGCCGCGCAGTGTGACGGGGGCCTCATGGGCCAACACACAGGCTTGTCCAAAACGGCGGTACCGGTTCGGGGTGCGGTCACGGGCAAGGTCGGCTTCAAACAAGGCATGGGCGCGGGCATAACCCGGCATGGCTTGCGCCCCTTTGCGGGCGGCACGCAGACGTTTGGGATCATCCTGCAAATATTCAGGCAAATATCGCACCCGCGCTTTGAGGCGGTCGTGCAAAGGGTGGGTTTTGTGATCGGTGGGATGGCGCAGGGACCACACCTCGAAATCGATGCCCGCCTCTTCGAGAGCCACAAGCTCTTGGGCGATGAATGTCTCTGAAAGACGCGGCCAGCCTTTGACAACCACGGCCAGAGATGGGGTGGACTGCGTCATTCGGCGGCAGAATTCAGGGCGGGGGTGTTCATCAGGTGCTTTGTACGCTCGATGACGTAATCAAGCCCGTCCAACAGCCCGTTCGCGCCCGCCTCCGAGGGTTTGCCTTGGGTGCTGAGGCCTTTAATCGCCTTGATCATCGACAAAGGCGTGAGCCCGTCGCGGGTTTCGTCCAGCATTTGCACCAGCCCGAGTTCTTCGGCGCGGCTGGCTCTGATCCATTGTTCCAGGCGGGGCACGGTGCGCGGCACGATCACAGCGCGCTTGTCAAAGGACAGGACTTCGCAAAACGTGTTGTACCCCCCCATGCAAACCACTCCGTCAGCGCCTTGAAACAGCCCCTCGATGCGGCTGTCAAACCCCACGGCGGTGACGCGCCCATTCAGTTTGTCCACACGAGTGGCGAATTGTTCGCGCACTTCGCCAGACAGGAAGGGGCCATAGACCAGTACAGCAGGCGGGCTCAAATCGGGGTCTTGTTCATAGGCGGAAAGGACCAGATCGACCATCGCCTTCCCGTCGCCGCCCCCTCCGGGGGTGATCAGAATGAACGGATCTTCAGGCACTTCGCCGACTTCACCCGCTTCACGGCGCAAATAGCCGGTCCAATGCATGCGGGCCCGCGCGGCGTCCGACAAGGCAAGTCCGCTGGTCGGGTCGTACACGGATTTCACACCGTAAACCCAGATTTCGTCGTAAAACTGTTCGGTCGCTTGCAACGCGCCTTTGCGGTCCCATTCGGTCGAGAGCACTTCGGGTTCATCCAGCACATCGCGCAGGCCCAGAACCATTTTTGTGGTGCCGCGCTGGTTCAGCCATTCAAGAGTGGGCACAAGCTCGCCGCGAAAGCCTGTTGGCTCCTTGTCAACGATCAACAGATCGGGGTCGTATTGCTCGATCGCGGACTGGATAAGACCGGCGCGCAAAGCGGTGGTTTCGTCGATATCAAGGCCAAGGGTTTGGCTGACATAGGAGCCGTCGGTCAGTTTTGTCACACCCGGGAGGCGCACGTGATCGACGCGTTCCGGAAAGGTAAAGCGCCCTGCAACAGGCGAGCCGGTGAGGATTATGGCGGATTGCACCGTGTCGCTTTGGGTCAGGGCCGAGGCCAAGGCACGGCTGCGGCGCAAATGCCCCAAGCCGAATGTATCATGGCTATACAGGACAGCCCGCCGCGTGCTTTGGCCCGTTATTCTGCCCGTTATTCTGAATGAGTGCGGCATGTCAGTCGTCTTTCGTGGTGCGGCAATTTACGGGGATATGCCCCCGCCGCCGCGTGATATTCGCAAACCCGTATAACACAGCGTGCAGGTTTCCCAAGCGGTCCTGCACATTTGTGGCGCTTTGTGATGTCACTTTTTGATGTGTTTTTATGACAAGGGCCTGTTTTCGGAGCAGATCACCCTGTGCAGGCCCCGATGACTTCACAGGGTTTTCATTTGCCAGGCTTCACAGGGTGGCAGGGGTTTACCCTGCACAGGGGGCGTCATACGGTCGCGAGGAATTCTGAACTGGATATGTCGTGATGCGCTTTTTGCTCTACTGCCTTTTGTCTGTCTTTGTTTGTGTGGCGGCAGTGAGCCCCGCGCAGGCGCAAAGTCTGTTTTCGCTTGGGGCAGGTTCCCAAGGCGACAGCAGTGATGCGCTGGCGGACACATTGCGACTGGCGGCCGAGAACGGCCTTGGCGTTGTGGTTGTAGACCCTCAGGGCAATATCATCGCCGCCCCCAACGCTGAAACGGGGCATGAGGAGGGCGAAAGCCATAGCGAATCCACCCTGATGATGGCTCAAAAGCAGGGAGCCCAGTTCCGCTCGATGCTGCGCCAACGACTGGAAGCCTTGCCAGACTCCGTGAACGAAGTCGCGTATATCTTGCGCGCCACAAGTCCGGATGGGCGGATCATGACCTTTGTCGAGGTTTTGTTCTATTCGCTTTTGTTGTTTGGCGTCGGACGACTGTTTATCATGTGGTTCGTCGGTCCGAAGATATTCAGCAAATTCGTGACTGCCCGCGTCAAAGAAAACCCCGACGGGTACCGCGAAAAAATGCCGTTTCTGGTGTTGCGCTTTTGCGTCGGGATACTGGGCACGCTGATCTCCATGGCGGTGGCCTATCTGCTGGGCGTGCTGATTTTTCCGGCAGTCGACAATCAGGCCGTCCAGATCACGATCCTTGCCATCTATGTGGCGTTCTTTATGTGCCGCACCATCGGTGATGTCTGGCGGATGCTGCTGTCACCGTTCTTGTCGCAGTACCGCATTCCCAAGTTCTCCGACCGTGAGGCTTTGGTGCTGTATCGTTGGGTGTTCTATGTGGCCGCTGTCGATATCAGCGTGGTGACATTCGCGACGTGGATCAAAGATTTCGGCCTGAACTACAATGTTTACGCCATTGGATACGGGTTCCTTGCGCTGGTGACGGCCTTGCTCAATATCGGGGTTGTGGTGTTCAACCGCCGTGCGATCTCAAATGCGATCCGCAACGGGAAAGCCCCTATGGATGTCTCTTGGATCACGCGCACAATTGCCCAAGCCTGGGCACCGGCGGTGATGGTTTATATTCTGTTCAGCTGGTTCAAGCTTGCGTTTGATCTGGTTCTGGAACTGCCTTTGTCCATTCCGTTGATCGCCGCCGCCTATGCGGTGTTCCTGACCATTTTGATTGTCTACGGGGTGATCAATTTCGGCATCGAAAGCTACTTCCAACGCGCCCGGCTTATCGCAGAGATAAACACCTCAACCGAATCCGAAACAGACCTGCCCGTTGAAGAAGACGATGCCAACAAACCCGCCTTTACGCCGCGCCATAAGATGGGAACCTTTGAAGAGCTGGCGCGCCGTGTGTCCGGCATTCTGGCCTTTGTGGCAGGGGCCTATGCTCTGATCAGTATCTGGGGGAACTCGGCCCAAAGCATGGTAGAAGAAAGCCCGCTCGGGCTGCGTATCCTTGATGTGATGGTGATCATCTTCATCGGCTACATAGTGTTCCACGCCTTTCGGATCTGGATCGATGGCAAAATCGCCGAAGAACAAGGGGACGTGGTCGAAGGGGAATTGGGCGATGAAGGCGGGGGCAGCAATGCCAGCCGCTTGGCAACATTGCTGCCGTTGTTCCGCAACTTCATGTTGATCATCATTATGGTGACAATTGTCTTGATCATTCTGTTGGAGATGGGGGTCAACGTGGGCCCGTTGTTTGCGGGTGCCGGTGTTGTCGGGGTGGCCATCGGGTTCGGCTCGCAATCTTTGGTCCGCGATATTTTCTCGGGGGCGTTTTTCCTCTTTGATGATGCATTCCGCAAAGGCGAGTACATCGACATTGGCGGGGTCAAAGGGACGGTCGAGAACATCTCCGTGCGCTCGTTCCAATTGCGTCACCACCTCGGGGCGCTGCACACGATCCCGTTTGGCGAAATTCAAGTGCTCACCAACTACTCCCGGGATTGGGTGATTATGAAGCTGCCCTTGCGCGTCACGTATGAGACGGACGTGGAACATGTGCGCAAATTGATCAAGAAACTGGGGGTCGCATTGTTGGATGATCCGGTGATCGGGTCAAACTTTATCCAACCGCTGAAGTCCCAAGGCGTCATTGAAATGCAAGACAGCGCCATGATCATCCGCGTCAAATTCATGACAAAGCCGGGGGATCAATGGCTGGTGCGCAAGAAGGTGTACGAAGAAATCCGGGTGCTCTTTGAGCGCGAGGGGATCAAGTTCGCACACCGCGAAGTCACGGTGCGTCTGGCGGATGGCAAAACCGATGATCTGACAGCGGATGAGCGCGATGCCGTGACTGCGGCGGCTCAGGCGGCGATGGAAGAGGATTTGATGGAAGGCGGAATTGAGGACGGCGGCGACGACCGTTAAGGGGCGCGACTCTGCGCTCACGTTAACCATTGAACATGGATTGACCCTATACAAATAGAGGTAAAGGGGTTAAGCGCGCGTCTTGACCTAAGCTGAAAGCCCCTTTTTGTGAAACAGACCCTAGCCGATGCGCTGAGCCAGCGCGGATACGATAAACTGACTCCCGTACAGGAGGCCGTCACAGATCCCGATCTGGAAGGCAAAGACCTTTTGGTCTCTGCACAGACCGGATCCGGCAAGACGGTGGGCTTCGGTCTGGCCCTTGGCAACACGTTGCTGGACGGGGAACGCTTTGAACAGGCCGGCCCGCCGCTGGCCTTGATCATCGCCCCGACCCGCGAGCTGGCCATGCAGGTGAAACGCGAACTGGCATGGCTTTATGGTCCTGCGGGGGCGGTGATGGCCTCCTGCGTTGGTGGCATGGACATGCGCGATGAACGCCGCGCCCTTGCGCGGGGCGCGCATATCGTGGTCGCTACACCGGGCCGTTTGCGCGACCACATCATGCGCAACGTCATCGACCTGAGCAACATCCGCGGCGTCGTTCTGGACGAAGCCGACGAAATGCTGGACTTGGGATTCCGCGAAGATCTCGAATACATCCTCGGGGCATGCCCCGAAGAACGCCGCACGTTGATGTTCTCGGCAACTGTGCCGAAATCCATCGCGGGCCTTGCCAAAAGCTATCAGCGCGACGCCCAACGGGTCACCACCGTGGCCGAAGCGTCCCAGCACACCGACATCGAATACCAGGCGATGAACGTCGCCAACCATGACGGCGAGAACGCGATCATCAATATTTTGCGCTATTACGAGGCCCCCAACGCCATCGTGTTCTGCAACACGCGCGCCATGGTGAACCGTGTGACCACGCGCTTGTCCAACCGTGGATTTTCCGTTGTGGCCCTCTCGGGTGAATTGTCCCAAGCTGAACGTACCCACGCCTTGCAAGCCATGCGCGACGGTCGTGCGCGGGTCTGCGTTGCCACGGATGTCGCAGCACGCGGGATCGACCTTCCCGGCTTGATCTGGTTGTGCATGCGGAACTGCCCAACAACCATGAAACCCTGTTGCACCGTCTGGCCGCACAGGGCGTGCAGGGCGCAAAGGCACCTCTGCGGTCATCGTGACGGCCAAAGTCCGTCGCAAGGCAGAACGCATTTTGCAATCCGCCAAAGTGTCGGCAACGTGGGGCAACGCTCCGTCCGCCGATGCCGTGCGCGAAAAAGACCAGACACGCCTGTTGGATGACCCGATGTGGTCCACGCCCGTTGAGGAAAACGAGGCCGAAATGGTCGCCAAGCTGATGGAACACTTCAGCGCAGAGCAACTCTCGGCCGCCTTCATGCGCTTGTATGCGCAGCGCGTGTCCTCATCCCGAGGAACTGTCGTCTGCTGGCGACAACAAACCACCCAAAGCGCGCGCGCCGTTTGGCCCATCCAAATGGTTCAGCGTTTCTGCAGGGGCGCAATCAAGGGGCCGAAGTCCGCCGCTTGTTGCCGATCCTGTGCAACGCAGGCGACGTGACCAAAGACGACATCGGCGCCATCCGCGTTCAAGACAACGAAACATATGTCGAGATGCAGGAAAGCAGTGTCGCAGGGTTCATCGCAGCCCTTGGGCCTGACATGAAAGTCGAAGGCGGCTTGACCGTCAGCGCACTGGCGAGCCCACCCGCGGCCTCAAACACGCCCCGCCCTGCCTATAAGGGCAAGCCAAAAGGGGACGGTGCAGGCCGTAAGTTCGACAAATCCAAACCACGCGATGACTACAAACCCCGCGATGACAAACCGCGGGAGCATAAACCCCGCGAGGACAAGCCGAAATACGACCGTAAGCCCCGCGAGGACGCAAAGCCCCGCGAAGACTACACTCCGGCCCCAAAAGCTGAAACTCCCAAACCAGCCGCCGCCAAGCCAGCCCCGAAAGCGGCCAGCGCACCGGTGGATTACAATGACGCGCCCGCGCCCAAGCCACGCAAACCAAAACCGGCAGCGAAACCTGCAGGCGGTGGTGGGCATCCGGCGTCCAAGCGCTTTGTGAAGCCCAAGACGGCCATGGACAAGGCCCGCGACGATGGTGCCGTTTCCGAACGCAAACCCCGCGGCGATAAATTCGCCAAACCTGCGGGCAAAGGGGGCGCCAAGCCAAAGGCCAAGTTTGAAGGCAAACCAAGCGGCTCCAAACCGTCTGGGGGCAAGAATCTTGCCCCCAAAACAGGCAAGCCGAACTCCAAGAAAAACAAGGCCCGCCGTGCAGCAAGCGAAGGCGGTGGGCAACCGCCGCGTCGCGGCTAAAGGGTAAACCATGTGGCGCCCCGCTCCAGAAATTCGGGTGTTGGCGCAAGATTTGCATCGCAAAGGCAATGCGCGGCTCGCCAGCGATGTTCTGGACGATGAGGGCTGCGTCTAAGGCGTGCGGCCTCCGGGCGTCGTGTGGAATTCCGAGAAACATGGCAAATGGCGCTGACGCGTGCGTTCCGCCAAGAACCGGGCGCCGATATCGACATCACCGGTCCCGCCATCGTTTTGGAAAATATCTATGTGCATGCAGGTCAAAAGGGGCACAAGGTTATTTTCGCCGCCCCAATTGAATATCGCGATACAACTCTGATCGCGCAAGACGCATTGCAATATATCGAGCCCGCGCAAGCAGACATTTTCGCGCTGTGGCACGACATCGACGGGCTCGATACATCAAACGGGCCCATGCTCTTCGCTGTAGGATGAAAAGATGTCCTGTAAGCTTCATCTCGCCAGATAAACCTCGGGGGAGACGCAAAGCGTCGGGGGCAGAGCCCCCAACCATGGGCGCGTCAGGCCTTGTAAGGGTCCAGACTGTCGCGCAACCCGTCGCCCAGGAAATTAAAGGCCAGAACCACCACAATGATGGGCAGCATGGGAATGGCCGTCCACGGATAAATCTCGATCGACGCAAGGTTTTGCGCATCGTTGAGCATCACGCCCCAACTCACCGCAGGGGCGCGCAGGCCAAGGCCCAAGAAGGACAAGGCCGTTTCCCCCAGGATCATCGCGGGGATCGACAAGGTGGCTGATGCGATCAAGTGGCTCATAAAGTTGGGCAACAAATGCCGGCGGATCACGCGGCTTGGCTTGGCGCCCATCATTTCTGCGGCGCGTACGTATTCTTCCTCGCGCAAGGAGAGGAATTTGGACCGTACGGCGCGCGCCAGTCCGGGCCAATCCAGTATGCCCAGAATGACCGATATGATGAAGAACACGGCGACGGGCCCCCAGCTTGATGGCACAGCTGCAGACAAAGCCAACCACAAGGGCAGCTCTGGCAGGGAGCGCAAAATCTCGATGACACGGTTGATGGTCCAGTCGGTTTTGCCGCCAAAGTAGCCCGCGATAGATCCAAAGGTAATGCCCAGCAAAAAGGACACCGTGATCCCGATCAATCCGACCGTCAGTGACAACTGCGCTCCGAACATGATGCGGCTGAAGACATCGCGCCCCAATCTGTCCGACCCCCAAAGAAAGACGGTCGCCCCTTCAGGTGCACAAAACAGATGAGTGTCCGAAGGAATGAAGCCGAACAGATTGTAGACGTCCCCCTCGCACAAAAACTCCAGTGGCATGGGGGTGCTTGTGTCCGTGCGGTAGCGCCAGCGGAATTCTTCAAGGTCGGCCGTGCCGGTGATCGGGTAAACATAGGGGCCGACAAAAGACCCTTCATGCCACAAATTGATGCTTTGGGGGGGGGCGTAAAGGTATTCGGCACTGCGCTCGTTCGGAGTATAGGGCGAAATGAATCCGGCAAAAGGCAGCATCAGATAGCTCAGCAACAAGAAGATGCCCGATATCAGCCCCAGCTTGTGGCGTTTGAACTTGCGCCAGACCAGCACCCAGTTGGGCGCATCCATGTCAGAACGATCAAGGGCGCTCAGGTCCACATTGGGATCGTAGGGGGCGTCGTCGATATAGCGACCGTCAGGTAAATTGCTCATCCGTCGCGCGCTCCATAGCGAATGCGTGGGTCTAGTAGAACCAGCAGCAGGTCAGAGACCATCGTCCCGATGAGGGTCAGCAAGGCGACAAACATCAAGATAAAGGCGGCCAGGAATTGATCCTGGGACTTCAACGCCGTCAACAGGGCCGGACCAATGGTCTGCAAGCCAAGGACCACCGACACCAGTACCGACCCTGATATCATCGAGGGTAACAGGTTCCCGATGTCCGCGACAAAAGGGTTAAAGGCCATGCGCAACGGATATTTGGTCAGCAAACGGGTGGGGGACATGCCCTTGGCCTTGGCCGTTTCCACATAGGGTTTGGACAATTCGTCCAGCATATTGGCGCGCAAGCGCTGCATCATCGCCGCCGCGCCCGAGGTCCCGATGACAAAGGTGGGCACGATCAAGTGGAGCAGTACGGACTTCACCTTGCCGGGGCTCATCGGTTCCCCTTCATAGATGGGGTCCATCAGGCCGCCGATGGGGAGCCCCAAGTATTTGTTGCCATAGTAAAACAGCATCAAGGCCAGCAGGAAGTTGGGCGTTGCCAATCCAAGGTAGCCAACAAATGCGGCTGTATAATCCACGGCCGTTTCCGACTTTGCTGCCGCCAGAACGCCCAAAGGCAACGCGACCGCGTAGACGAACAACACAGCGGCAAGGTTCACCAGAACCGTCAACCATAATGCGTTGCCCACGATATCCGCGACGGGGCGGTCAAACTCGAAGGACCAGCCAAAGTCGCCCTGCAACAGGCCCGAAAAGCCGTTGGGACCGGGGGCAAAGCCTGCCCAGATCAAATATTGCTGCCACAACGGGCGATCCAGCGCGTATTCTGTGCGCAAGAATTCTGCCTTGGCCACGCCTTCAGCCTGACCGGTGGCGCGCAGCTCTGCAATCTGGTTGGACAGATAATCGCCAGGGGGCAGGTTAATGATGACGAAGACCAGCATCGACACCACGACCAGCGTCAAAAGCATCGTCAAAAGCCGATAGGCCGCATAGCGGATAAACATCATTGGCTCACCTGCATTTTGGCACGTTCCCCGTCAAAGTAAAATTCGTCGATCCGGTGAATACCGAAATGCGCCCCCGGTTCCCACGCCCATTTTGCGGTTTCGGGAACGTTGCGCAGGTCCTTGTTGACCACCACGGGTTGCGGGGCTTCGGCCAAAACGCCAATTCCGAATTGCTGATCGGCATGAATGCCCAACATCTCGCGCCAAATGTCATCGCGTTCGGCGGCATCACCGGTTTTCTCCCACGCGTGCCACAAAGCCATGAGGCGTTCCGGCTCGGGCATGTCGATTGGCTCTCCTGCTGCGCCGCGGGTCTGCATATATTGCCCCCATTTCGGCCATGCAAAGAACTCCTGTTGGGTCGGCGCCAAATACTCTGGCGGAGTCGAGGATTGGGGCAAGCCGTTGTCCCAACCGAACCAGACAGCGGACATGGAGAGGCCCGAATAAACGCGGTTGCGCAAAATATCGCGGTCCAATGGGCGCATGACCAGTTTGATCCCAAGCTCGCGCCACGTGTCCGCAATGATGGCCAAAGCATTGCCGACCTCTTGGCGCTCTCCGGCGGTTTCGATCATGAAATGCATCGGGCGCCCGTCAGGCAACAAACGCAACCCCGCGCGGTTGCGCTCTGTCAGGCCCATTTCGTCGAGCAGTCGGTTGCCTTCGGCCACGTCATAGTTGGCCCACGCTTGCAGGTTTTCGGTGTCATGCAAGGGGCTGAGCGACACAGCGGTCATCCCCCCTTCAGAGGCCAGACCAAAGTAGAGCGTACGATTGATCATGCGCCGGTCGATCCCCATCGACAACGCACGGCGAAAGCGCACATCGCGCATCACTGCGCGCCAGGTCGGGTCGGCAAAGTTCAGGTTCGGGTAGATCGCAATCTGTGATGCAGCAGAATTGGCCCACAAGAATGTGCGGTAATTGCCACCATCCGCCTGCCCCTTTTTCAGGATCGAGATATCGCGGAAATCAAGGCCTCGGGCCTGCAAATCAGCTTCGCCTGCGTTGGCTTTGGCCGCAACCAGGCCCCCGCCAACAATCGTCATTTCGACAATGTCGATGTAGGGCAGTTGCAGCCCTTGCGTGTCGATACGGTGATAAAACGGATTGCGCACGAACAACTGGCGGCTTGAGCGACCGGCACTTGCGGCCATCCAGGGTTGCAGCGTGGGAAGGGCGGGATTGTCGAACTTGTACATGTTGTCGACTTTGTTGTGCAATGCGGCCCAACTGCGCACACGTTTGGAACGGACCAGTTCGGCCAGATCCTCAACTTCGGCAAAATCTTCGTGGAACTGTTTGAGGTAGTGGGCAGGGCGGTAGATAAACGGCGGGCGGGCGCCAGCAAGGATCTGCAAAAAGCGGGGATTTGGCAAATCCCATTCGATGACAACAGTCCATGCATCGGGAAAGCTCACTTGCGCCACTTTGCCATTGACCCGCATCACATCGGGGGGGCCGTTGGGGCTCAATTCCTCGTTGTTGGCGACGTGATCCCAAAAATAGCGGAAGTCCTCGGAGGTGAAAGCTGCGCCGTCCGACCAACGATGCCCTTTGCGCAGATGCAGGGTGAACTTGCGGTTTTCCACGACGTCGATATCGCGCAACAAGTCGGGCTGCATTTCATAATTGTGATCATACCCGACCAAGCGGGCGTAGCCATAGACCACCATCTGGCGGATGTCTTTGGAGCGGGTGACCATGGTACGCAACGTCCCGCCATGTGTCCCCAATGTGCGTCCTTTGGCCTCTGGGTCAACGATGAGTGGCTCGTCGGGAATGCGGTCTGCGATCGCAGGCAACCCACCGGAGTCGACCTCTTGAGCCCAAAAGCTGCTTTCCTGCAAAGGGGCTGCAGAACTGGCACCTGCCCAAAGCGTCGCGCACAAGAGTGCGCGGGTCAATGCCTTCACAGGGATCAAAACTGCGGATTTAAACATGGCAACGCACCTTGTGGCCGGGGGTCAGTTCGCGCAGATCGGGGGCCGCACTTCCGTCAAAGCGGAACATCTCGGGCCAAGTGTCAGGGCTGCCAGCCCCGTTGGCCACAAGGCTCAGATCGATAGGGCGGTTCACATCAGGTTCGGGCTGCGCCGCGATCAAGGCTTGGGTGTAGGGATGTTGAGGGTCGTAAAACAAGGTGTCAGGCGGGGCCTGTTCGACCACCACCCCCTGACGCATCACGGCGACTTCGTCGGCTATGCGCGCCACAACAGCCAGATCGTGGCTAATGAACAGGTAGCTCAACCCCATGCGGTCGCGAATGTCTTCGAGCAGGGTCAGAATTTGCTCTTGGACCGACACGTCCAATGCAGAAGTCGGCTCGTCACACACCAGCAAAGACGGATCAAGGGTCAATGCCCGCGCGATAGACAGGCGCTGACGTTGCCCGCCTGAAAAGGCGTGGGGAAAGCGTTTGAGCATATCAGGGTTCAGCCCCACCCAGCGCAGCATTTCGGCCGCTTTGTCGCGGCGGTCTGCGCGGGTGCCAATGCCGTGTATTTCCATGGGCTCTGTCAGGGCTTCTTGAACGCGCATGCGCGGGCTGAGGGACGAGTAGGGGTCTTGAAATACCATCTGGGCCTGGCGCTGGAACGCCACACGCTCGGGCCGGGTCATGTTATGGACAGGCAAGGGATCGCTGCCTTTGGCGCCGTGAAAGATGACTTTGCTGCCTGTGTCAGGCGCTTCAGCCCCCAGTGCGATGCGCGCGCATGTGGTTTTGCCAGAGCCGCTTTCGCCCACGACAGCCAGTGTTTTGCCACGGGGCAGGGTCAGGTTGACGTCAATGCAGGCGTGTACTTTGGTTTTGGCACGCCACCCCGCACCGCGCACGGTGTAGGTCTTGCAAACGCTTTTGAGTTCCAAAATCGGGTCGTCATAATTCAACGGGGCAGAGGGTTCGGCCACTTTGGGAATAACGGGGGCGGCTGCGAACAGCTTTTGGGTGTAGCCGTGACCCGGATTGCCCAACACGGCAGGGGCAGGACCGCTTTCCATCACACGCCCCTTGTTCATGACCACAACTTTTTCGGCCATGTTGGCGACCACACCCAAATCATGGGTCACAAGGATCACGGCCATGCCGGTTTCTTTTTGCAGGTTTTTGATCAGGCCCAGAACCTGCGCTTGGGTCGTGACGTCCAAAGCGGTGGTAGGCTCGTCTGCGATCAACAAATCGGGCTTGGATACCATCGCCATGGCGATCATGGCGCGCTGGCGCATGCCGCCTGACATCTCGAAGGGATAGGCGCGGTAAGCCCGCTCCGGATCCGCAAAGCCAACCCGCTCGAACGTGTCGAGCACATCGCGTTTGGCATCTGCCGTGCCCATCCCGCGGTGCAGGTGCAACACTTCGGACACTTGGTTGCCGATCCGGTGCAAAGGCGACAGCGAGCGCATCGGCTCCTGAAAGATCATGGAAATACGATTGCCGCGCACATTGCGCATCTTGCGCTCGTTCAGGGTCAACAGGTCCGTTACCGTATCGCCGTTGTTGTAATTGATCTGGCCGGCACGCAGTTGCGCAGCTCCCGGCAGAATGCGCAAAACAGACCGGCACGTCAGCGTTTTGCCCGATCCGCTTTCGCCCACAATCGCGAGAGTTTCGCCTGCGTTGACGGTGAAATTGACGTCTTGGACAACAGGGGGCGCATCGCCAAAGCCAATACTTAAGCCCTGCACATCAAGGAGTGGTGTCATTCAGCCGTCCCGGTTGTTGGTGTCGCCCGTCTGATGCGGTGCGTGTGATAACAGTCAAACCCGATTCCGTGTCCCGCGTCCAGCGCCAGCCAGCTTATAAACGCATCAATGATGGTTTCGTGTGAAGGAGTGCAAGTTTAGCGCGTAGGATTATGGGGTTTGCAACTCTTCGGACGCGCCGGACCACCCGGACCGCAGGCAGACAAGGACAGGTGTTTGCCAAGTGACGCTGCGGCGCGGATGTGCTGTGCCCTTGCCCCAATGGCGGCCGCAAGCATAAGTTCCTCCAACAAGCGCGACGATGATAGGGAAGTAACACAATGTCCGACACAGTAGCCTACGACCGCCACGGCGACATTGCCGTCCTCAGCATTCAAAATCCACCCGTTAACGCGTTGAGCCAAGCGGTGCGCGCAGGATTGGTCGCCCGCGTGGCGCAGGCCGAAGCCGAAGAGGGCGTACGCGCTGTGCTCATCACCGGCGCAGGCCGCGCCTTTATCGCGGGGGCCGACATCACAGAGTTCGGCAAGCCGCCGATGGAGCCGTCTTTGCCTGACGCGATTGACCGGATCGAGGCGTCGCCGCTGTTGGTCGTCGCCTCTATGCACGGCGTCAGCCTTGGGGGTGGTTTAGAGGTCGCGCTGGGCTGTCACTACCGTATTGCCGTTCCATCCGCGCGCATCGGGTTGCCCGAAGTGTTCCTTGGGTTGATCCCGGGGGCCGGCGGCACCCAGCGTTTGCCCCGTCTGGCAGGTGCCATGGCCGCCATCGATATGGCGACATCAGGACGACAGGTCGGGGCCGAAGAGGCGGCGCAAATGGGTGTCATCGACGTGGTTCAGGACGGGGACGCAAAGGAAAAGGGCATTGCCTATGTCGAGAAACTGCTTTCAGATGGTGCGCCCCGCCGTCCTGTGAGCGAAATGCCTGCGGCGGATGCAATTGACTGGGACGCAACATATGAGGCCGTTCTGGCCCGTGCGCGCGGGCAGATTGCCCCCGCCGAAGCCGTGCGCGCCATACAGGCCAGCGTCGAAAAACCCTTTGGTGAGGGAATGTTGGCCGAGCGCCAGATATTTTGGGACCTCCTGAAGGGGGATCAGAGCAAGGGAATGATCCACGCGTTTTTCTCCGAGCGTGCGGTGAGCAATTTGCCCGAACTCAAAGGCGTGACGCCGCGCAACCTCGATCATATCGGGGTCATCGGCGGCGGCACCATGGGGGCAGGGATCGCTACGGCGGCGTTGCTTTCAGGGGTGCACGTGACACTGTTGGAAATGACGGGAGATGCGGGCGAAGCGGCCCGTGGCCGGATCACCGGCAATCTTGCCGGGGCCTTAAAGCGCGGGAAAATCAGCGCAGAGCAACATGAAACGATCCTGAGCAAAGCCTTGCAAGTCTCCACCGATTACGCATCCCTTTCGGACGCCGATCTGGTGATAGAGGCGGTGTTCGAGGATATGAGCGTCAAGAAACAGGTTTTCACCAAGCTCGACGAAGTGTGCAAGGCGGGGGCGATCCTTGCCTCCAACACCTCTTACCTTGATGTGACCGAAATCGCGGCCTGCACCAAACGGCCACAGGACGTGATCGGGTTGCACTTTTTCTCACCTGCGCATGTGATGAAATTGCTCGAAGTCGTGGTGCCCGACGAAACCGCGATCGACGTTGTGGCGACGGGCTTCGCACTGGGCAAAAAGCTCAACAAAATATCGGTGCGCGCAGGGGTGTGTGACGGGTTCATCGGCAACCGGATCCTGTCCACCTACCGCCAAGCGGCGGACCAGATGGTGATGCAGGGGGCTTCGCCTTATGCCATCGACACAGCCCTTGAAGCGTTCGGATTTGCGATGGGGCCTTTTGCAGTCGCCGATTTGGCGGGGCTCGATATCGGCTGGGCCGTGCGCAAACGCAAACGGGCCGAGGCGGGGATCGAAGGGGTCAGCACCTACGCCGACAAGATGTGCGAGGCGGGCAACTTTGGCCAAAAGACGGGCAAAGGGTATTACGACTACGCAGCTGGCGCCAAAGCGCGCGTGCCAAATGCGGATGTGATGCCACTGATCGAAGTGGACCGCGCGGCTGAAGGCACGCCGCAGCGCAGCTTCACCGACGCGGACATCGTGCGCTACTACATGGCGGCAATGGTGAACGAGAGCGCAAAGGTCGTGGGCGAAGGGATCGCGCGCCGCCCGTTGGACGTGGATATGACCCTGCTCTTTGGCTACGGCTTCCCGCGGTATCGGGGCGGTCCACTGAAATGGGCGGACCTTGTGGGGCTGGACGACCTGCTTGCGGACATTAGATCCTACGGGGACACCATGCCTGATTTCTGGGCCCCTGCACCCTTGCTGGAAACACTCGTGGCCGAAGGAAAAACCTTTGCCACTCTGAATACATAAACCCGAAAGGAACCGAACATGGATCTGAACTACACAGACGAAGAACTGGCCTTTCGCGACGAAGTGCGCGCGTTTTTCGAAGAGAAGCTGAAACCGGAGCTGGCTGAAAAAGTACGCCTTGGCACAGGCCTGTCCAAAGAGGACATGGAAGGCTGGCACGCGACGCTGAACGCCCAAGGGTGGCTGGTGCCAAACTGGACCAAGGAATTTGGTGGGGCAGAGTGGAACGCGGTGCAGCGTCACATCTTTGACGAGGAATCCGCCCGCTACGACGCACCGCGCACTGTGCCGTTCGGCTTTTCGATGCTGGCCCCTGTGCTGCACAAATTCGGCTCCAAAGAGCAGAACGATTACTGGCTTCCACGCATGTTGAATGGCGATGACTGGTGGTGTCAGGGCTATTCCGAACCGGGGGCGGGGTCCGATCTGGCCTCTCTCAAAACCAAAGCAGTGCGCGAGGGCGACCACTACATCGTCAACGGTCAAAAGACGTGGACGACGCTGGGCCAGCACGCCAACATGATTTTCTGCCTCGTGCGCACGGATTCAACCGTCAAGAACCAGGAAGGCATTTCCTTCCTGCTGATCGACATGGACACCCCGGGCGTTGAAGTGCGCCCGATCATCCTGCTTGATGGCACCCATGAAGTGAACGAGGTCTGGTTCACAGACGTCAAAGTACCGGTCGCAAATCTTGTGGGCGAAGAGAACAAGGGCTGGACCTATGCCAAGTATCTGCTGACGCACGAACGCACAAACATTGCAGGCGTCGGCTATTCCCAAGCGGGGATCGCGACGGTCAAACGCATCGCCAAAGCGGAAATGGCAGGGGGCAAACCCTTGATGCAGAACCCGTTGTTTGCGGCCCGTGTGGCGCAGGTCGAAGTGGACCTGATGGCCATGGCGACAACCAACTTGCGCATCATCTCCAAAGCGGCCGAGGGTGCAGCGCCCGGCGTCGAGGCCTCGATGCTCAAGGTCAAAGGGACGATTATCCGTCAGGAAATCAATGACCTCGCCCGCCGCGCTGTCGGGGTTTACGCGATGCCCTTCGCCTCTGAAATGGTCGAGGGCACCAATGAACCCCTGCCTGATCCGCATGACGCCGGCCCTCTGGCCGCGCATTATTTCAACAATCGCAAGCTGTCGATCTTCGGCGGCTCCAACGAGATCCAACGTGGGATCATCGCCAAAGTCACGATGGGGGGCTGATCCATGAATTTTGAACTGACCGAAGAACGGCAGATGCTGCAAGACACGCTGCGCCGCTTTCTCAAGGACCGCTACACCACTGAGGTGCGCAACAAGATCCTCGACTCGGATGTGGGCATGTCCGCTGATATCTGGAACGAGTTGGCCGAACTGGGCGTCATCGGCGCGTTGTTCACCGAAGACCAAGGCGGCTTTGGCGGCATGGGTTTTGACATTGCCGTGGTCTTTGAAGAACTGGGGCGCGCAGGCGTCGTAGAGCCCTTTTTGGACGGGGCATTGCTGTGTGGGCGCATTTTGGCACACGCTGGGCAGGCGGACAAAGTCGAAGCCATCATTGGCGGCACCTTGCAACTGGCGCTGGCCCACGGTGAACCAACCAGCCGCTATGACCTGAACTACGTCCAAACCACGGCCAAAGGCAATGTGATCAACGGGCGCAAAGCCGTCGTGATGAACGCCGAGGCCGTCGATACGCTGATTGTCTCTGCACGCACGTCAGGCGGGGCTGCGGACGAGGATGGCATCACGCTGTTCGCAGTGGACAAGGACGCCAAAGGGCTGATGATCCAAGGGTATGCTTTGCTTTCGGGCGGGCGCGCGGCGGAGGTCACATTGGACAACGTCGAGGGCACTATGATCGGTGAAGAAGGCAAAGGGTTCGCGCTGCTGGAAACAGCCTACGCCGCGGCCACGGTCGCCCAATGCGCCGAAACTCTGGGGGCGATGCACACAGCCACCAACCTCACCAAAGAGTACCTGATGACGCGCAAACAGTTCGGACGACCCATCGGGACTTTTCAGGCCTTGGCGCACCGCATGGCGGACCTGTTGATCGAAATGGAACAAGCGACGTCGGCGGTGACCCGCGCCGCCGGTTTCCTTGAGGAGGATGCACGCACACGCGACATGAACATCCACGCCGCCAAGAACCTGATGGGGCGGGCGGGGCGATTGGTGTCCGAAGAAGCGATCCAGATGCACGGCGGCATTGCCATGACGCAAGAGTACGAACTGGCCCACATCGCCAAACGGATCACTATGGCGGACCACCGCTTTGGGGATACGGACCACCACCTTGAGAAGTTCATTGCGCTGAGCGCTGCATGAGCGGAAAAGGACACATCGATGATCACTCCGGCGCTGTCGGGGTAATCCGCGACGAAACCGGAACGCAAACGCTGATCGGTTATGTTGTGGATGTGTCCGCCAAAGACGGACAAGGACGCTGTTGGATGGACATCGGCCCCCAGCACACCAACCGCCACAAGGCACTGCACGGCGGGATCATGGCCTGCCTGCTCGACAACGCCTCTGGCACCACGGGGTCTTTGACGGTGGATGACACGGGCACCGCCCCGTTTCTGACGATCTCGATGAACACCCACTACCTCGCTCCTGTGTACCAGGGGCGCGTGACGGCCACGGGACGCGTGACGGGGGGCGGCAAAAGCCTCCTCTTTATCGACGCGGAACTGGTGGATGAAGAAGGCCGTGTGATTGCGACCTCGTCCGGCGTTTTCAAACGGGTTCCACAGGAGAGACTGGCATGACCGCATACGTCGAGGACGCAGGAAACCACCTGATTGTTTGGAACGGCAACGCCGCCAAGCGGGGGGCGATCACACCCGAATATTACGGCGCTATCGCGGATGCCTGCGCCAGGGCCCGCGACACGCGGATCAGGGCCATCGTTATCTCCTCACTCGGGGATTTCTTCTGCGCAGGGGGCGACTTGAACGCACTTCAGGAACGGCGCTCTTTGTCCGAAGAAGGGCGCCAGCAGAAAATAGAAATCCTGCATGATGTGATCCGGTCTATCCGGGCCTGCGAGGTTCCTGTGATTGCAGCAGTCAAAGGGGGGGCGGCAGGGGCCGGTGTCTCTATCGCGTTGGCTTGTGATTTTATTGTGGCCGCAGAGGGGGCGAAATTCACCGCCGCCTATGTCAAGGCAGGGCTGGTGCCTGACGGGGGGCTGACGGCCTCACTGGCGCGAATGATCCCGCGTCCTTTGGCGATGGAAATGTGCGTCCTTGCGCGCCCCGTTACCGCCGAACGGATGCAGGCCTTAGGGGCGATCAACGCGGTTTGCCCCAATGAACATGTGATGGAACACGCTTTTGCACTGGTGGAGGCCGTGGCCGCCGGACCGCGACAGGCCCAAGGGGTCATTCGCGCCATGGTCGCGAAAGCCTATGACCAGTCAGAGGCCGCCCAACTCGATCTTGAACGTGATGCAATGGCCCATGCCGCAGGCGCCGACGAAGCCGCCGAAGGCATCGCAGCATTCCTCGAAAAACGTGCGCCGCGGTACACGTCATGAGCGGCTTGGTCCAAGACTACCTTGCGGCACAAGTCGCCACCCGCAGGACAGCACCTGCTGTGTCCGACAGCACAGGGGTTGCACTGACATACGGTGAACTGGATGCAGCCAGCGATGAGCTGCGCTTGGTGCTCACAAACGCAGGGGTGCAAAAGGCAGACCGCGTTCTGATCCTGTCCGAAAACTGCGTAGCCGCCGTGGCATTGTTGTTTGCCTGCTGGAAACTCGGGGCGCGGGCCATCCCCGTCAACGCCCGTCAAACCGAATCCGAAGTCGCGCGCATCCTTGGGCACGCAGAGCCGGCGGCCATCTTTATGACAACCCAAGTCTCCAACGAGGCACAAGCCCACGCGGCCCGTTTTGACGCCTGCGAAATCAGCGGCGCCTACGGGACATTGCACATGGCAACCCCGCTGGGCAGCGCGCCCGACGATGAAGGGGACATCGCCGTTTTGCTCTACACCACAGGCACCACGGGGGATCCCAAAGGGGTCATGCTGACCCACGCCAATGTGCGGTTCGGGGGGCTGACCTCCGCCAACTTGCGGGCCATGAAACACTCCGACGTGATCTACGGGGTTCTGCCCACGACACATGTGTTTGGACTGTGCTCTGTCATTGTGGCCGCAATCTACGCAGGGGCACCCGTGCGGCTCGCCCCGCGCTTTGAGGTGGGCAAACTCTACGAGGCATTGCGGGACGGCGTGACGCTGTTTTCCGGGGTGCCGCAGATGCACGCTTTGCTGATGCAATTCTCCAAGGAACAAGGGCTGGAGACGCTCGGCTCGCCCACATTGCGCTACGTGTCTTCAGGGGCGGCACCACTGGATCCCACGTGGAAACGGGAGGCCGAAAGCTTCTACGGCGTCGCGATCCAGAACGGGTACGGGATGACAGAAACCACCGCAGGAACATCCGCGACCAGCAACAATATCGGCAACCCCGACACGTCCGTTGGACCCGCCTTGCCGGGCATCGAAATCAGCATTGACGAAAACGTGGCAGGGGGAGGGGACGGGGTAGGCGAAGTCCTCACACGCGGACCCCACATTATGCAAGGCTACTACAAAAACCCGACCGAAACGGCCAACGTGCTGGACGCAAACAACTGGATGCACACGGGCGACTTGGGGCGGATCGACGAACACGGACTTCTACACATCGTAGGGCGCTCCAAAGAGTTGATCATTCACGGCGGGTTCAACGTCTACCCACCCGAAGTCGAAGCCGCGCTGAACGATCACCCCAAAGTGGTACAAGCCGCTGTGGTCGGGCGACGCAAAGACGGGGATGAAGACGTGCTGGCCTTCGTGCAGCTGGCCAGTCTGGACGCGGTCAGCCCGCAAGACCTTGCAGCCTTCGTCAAAGAACGGCTCGTTGGCTACAAACGGCCAAAACAGATCATCTGTGCACTGTCACTTCCCGCTGCGCCCACTGGAAAAATCCTGAAACACAAACTGATAGACACATTTCAGGACCACCTGACCTGATCCGTATTCATCTCGCCAAATAAACCTCGGGGGCGGGCCAAAGGCCCGGGGGCAGAGCCCCCACTTCAATGGTATTGGCGCGCGACCAAAGGCAGAGGGCCCATCATAGTGATGCTGGCCGCAAACCAAGGGCAAACCGAGACTACGTTTCGACGCTGACCGCAGCTTCACGAATGTTACGAATGTTCTGGCCATATGGGGCGGGATCACTGACAGATCCGCCGCGGAACACCGCAGAGCCTGCAACCAAAACATCAGCGCCGGCTTGCGCGACCAACGGAGCAGTGGTCGGATCAACGCCGCCGTCAATCTCGATATGGATCGGGCGGTCGCCAATCATGGCGCGCAATTGACGGACCTTGTCGACTTGAGAATGAATGAACTTTTGACCACCAAAGCCGGGGTTCACAGTCATAACACAGACCAGATCAACCATATCCAACAAATACTCCACCGCCGTGGCGGGGGTGGCAGGGTTCAGTGCGATGCCCGCCTTGGCGCCGGTCGCACGAATGGCTTGCATGGTGCGATGGATGTGGGGGGTGGCCTCCACATGGGCCGTGATGACATCGGCACCGGCACTGGCAAAAGCCTCGATGTAGGGATCAACAGGGGCGATCATCAGGTGAACGTCCATCACACCTTTGATGTGGGGGCGAATGGCGGCGCAGGTCGCGGGACCAAACGTGATGTTGGGGACGAAATGACCGTCCATCACATCCACGTGGACCCAATCCGCGCCCTGGGCCTCGATCGCCTCGCATTCTGCGCCAAAGTTGGCGAAATCTGCGGACAGGATGGAGGGGGCGATTTTCAAGGAACGGTCAAATGTCATGGCATGGGCCTCTGTGCTGGGGTTGTGAGGGCTATAGCGCTGTGCGCAGAGTGACGCAAACGCATCCGCGGTGTCGGTTTTTAATTTGACAATAGAATTAAATATATCAGACTGCGCGCTCAGGGAGGATTTATCTATGTACATCGGCTTCGATTTGGGCACGTCAGGGGTGAGGGCGCTCTTGGTGGATGACACAGGCACGCCAATTGGGGCAGCAGACGCCAGCTACACGGTTGCGCATCCACACCCGGGCTGGTCCGAACAAGAGCCCTCCGACTGGATCAAAGCTTGCACAGCGGTGATGCAAACTCTGCGCACCGACCACGCAGAGGCGGTCACTCAGGTCAAAGGGATAGGTTTTTCAGGGCACATGCACGGGGCCACGCTGATCAACGCTCAAGGGGACGTGCTGCGCCCTTGCATCCTGTGGAACGACACCCGCGCCCACGCAGAGGCCGCCGCGCTGGACGCGGACCCGCAGTTTCGGGCGCGCACAGGCAACATCGTGTTCCCGGGGTTCACGGCGCCCAAACTCGTGTGGGTCGCGGCCCATGAACCCGACATCTTTGCGCAGATCGACAAAGTGCTGCTGCCTAAGGATTACATGAACTTCTGGCTGACAGGGCGCGCCATCTCGGACATGTCCGACAGCGCGGGCACTGCATGGCTGGATGTGGGGGCACGGGATTGGTCGAACGATTTGCTGTCCGCCAGCGGACTGCGGCACGACCAGATGCCGGAGCTTTTTGAAGGGAGCGATGTCGTGGGAACGCTCACAGCCCAAGCGGCCCAAGCCCTTGGGCTGGCACACAGCGTACAGGTCGTGGCAGGGGGCGGTGACAATGCGGTGGCGGCCTGCGGTGTGGGTGCGATGAACGAGGGGGACGGGTTTGTCTCGCTCGGAACGTCCGGCGTGGTGCTGACCGCGCGCAGTGGCTTTGCCCCGATGGCGGACAGCGCGGTGCACAGCTTTTGCCACGCAGTGCCACAGCAATGGTACCAAATGGGGGTCGTTCTGGCGGCCACGGACGCAATGAACTGGCTGGGAAACATCACAGGGGCCAGCCCCCAAGAGTTGACCGAGGCATTGGGGGATACCCCGCAAGTGCCTGCAAACTTGATGTTCTACCCCTACCTTTCGGGGGAAAGGACACCACATAACGACAGTGCCGTGCGGGCAGGGTTCGTCGGGCTCGACATCGCCCACACCCGCGCCGACATGACGCGGGCGGTGATGGAAGGGGTCTGCTTTGCCCTGCGCGACAGCCTGGAAGCATTGCGCCAGACAGGGGCCGCCCCGACGCGGCTGCTGGCGATTGGTGGCGGGACAGGATCGGTGCACTGGGTGCGGATGCTGGCGAGCGTGCTGAACCTGCCGCTGGACTTGCCACAAAAGGGCGAATTTGGCGCGGCCCTCGGGGCGGCACGCCTTGCGATCTGTGGCGTGACCAAAGCACCACCCGCGACAATAATGACCAAACCACCTGTTGCGCAGACCATAGCGCCTGAGCCATCATTGGCCAAAGCCTATGACGCGGCCTACACACGGTACCGCACATCCTTTCCGGAGTTCAAAGCCCTGCAATGACTGCGCTGATACATCGCCTGATCCTGCCCCTTTGCGCCCTTGTTCTCGGGGTGCACAGCAGCAACGCCATGGACTTACCGTCACCAAAGGCGGACTTTCCACAGCATTCCAATGCGCAAATCACCTTGGGGCAGTTGCTGTTCTTTGATCCGGTTCTGTCGGGCAACCAAACGGTGTCTTGCGCGACGTGCCATCATCCAAAGTTCAACACCGCTGACGGGATGTCCTTGGGGATCGGGGATGGTGGGGTCGGGCTTGGCCCTGAGCGGGCAGTGGATGCCAAAAACCCGCCGCCAAAGCGTATTCCGCGCCACGCCCCCGCGTTGTTCAACCTTGGGGCCTCTGAATTCACAGTATTTTTCCATGACGGTCGGCTAGAGGCCGACGCAAGCCGCCCCTCGGGCATCCGCACGCCACTTGGCTCCGAGATGGAGAAAGGGTTTGCCTCGCTCTTGTCTGCGCAAACTATGTTTCCTGTGTTGTCAGCTGATGAAATGGCCGGGCATTTGGGGGAAAACGATGTCTCCAAAGCCGTGAGACAGGGTGTTTTGACCGGCGAAGGCGGCGCGTGGGACATTCTGGCCAAACGGGTGGAGGCGATCCCTGCCTACCGTGCCGCGTTTGACCCGATCATCGGACCAGACAAACCCGTTCACTTCACCGATATTTCGGATGCGATTGCCGCCTTTGTGGACTTTGAATGGCGGGCCGTGAACAGCCCGTTTGACGCGCATTTGCGTCTTGGTGCGCCGCTCGAGGCGGAGGAAATGGCGGGGATGGAGCTGTTTTACGGCAAGGCCAAGTGCGCCAGTTGTCACAGCGGTTTGTTCCAGACCGATTACGATTTTCACGCCATCGCGATGCCGCAAATCGGACCGGGAAAAGCGGCGGTGTTTGAAAACCACACCCGCGATTTGGGGCGGATGCGGGTGACAGGTGATCCGGCCGACGCCTATAAATTCCGCACGCCCAGCCTGCGCAACGTGGCAGCAACCGCGCCTTACGGGCACGCGGGCGCCTACAGCTCACTCGAAGCGGTCGTGCGCCATCATCTTGATCCTGTCGGCGCGCTCAAAGCCTATCTGCAAGAGCAAGCGGTGTTGCCGGATGGCGTGGGCAAGGACGATTTTGCGCTGATGCAGGATCCAGATGAAATCGACGCAATCGCGGCGGCCAATGTGCTGGAGCCAATGTTGCTTGAAGACAGCGAAGTCGCGCAAATTGTCGCGTTTCTGAACGCTTTGACAGATGCGCAAAGCCTGCGCGGCGCGCTTGGAATTCCAGCGTCTGTGCCCAGCGGTTTGCCTATAGACTAAGGGCCTCGGTCAGTAGGTTTTCAACGACACGCTTTCGCCGTCACGGATCAATCGCACGCGTTGGTCCGCATCCACACCCATCCACTGTGTGGTGGTGCCATCCGGCCAGATTATGCGCATCACTGCGCCCTCGGCTGTGCCCAGTCCAAAGTGCTGCGGCGCCGAAATTCCGCCAGCGTGACCTCCGCCAACGGTTAATTCACGGACCTGCAAACCCATGTCGTCCATCACTTCGATCCAGCCCCCAACAGCATAGGCATTGGGGGCAGGCTGGCGCACATCGACGCTGATCCAGGCGCCTGCAGGCGTGCTGGTGTTGTGATAGACTTCCAGCGGGGCGAAACGGTTTACGACCGCAATGTCAAGCAATCCGTCCGCGTCGAAATCAACCATTGCGGCACCGCGCGCACGGTGCAAACTGGCCAATCCGGCCTCAAGCCCCGTTTCAACAAACATGCCGTCCTCATCCTGAACGAGTAGGTTGTTGGGATCTTCCATCGCCATTCCGGGCATCTGTTGCACATTGCCTTTGGCGATGAACACGTCATCAATTCCGTCGTTCTGCACGTCGCCAAAACTGATGTGCCACCCTGTAGACGGGCGTCCGTCGCCCCCTGTGTAGGGGCGATGCGCGGCGGCACCGCGTGCAAAGTGAACGTCTTTGAATTCAGCGCCTTCGCCGGTCCACTCTTGCAAACGTTGGTCCCCCATCGAGGACAAAAAGACTTCGGCCAGACCGTCGCGATCCAGATCGCGTTCTGCGATGCCCATGCCCCAAATCTGGTGGGTCAGCCAACCGTCCGCTTCACCGTAAAGGCGCGGCGTGGCGGTGATGTCCCAAAGCTGCTCCGCGCCCCCTTTGACATAATAGTGACGGTCATTGCTGACGCGCAGATCAGCACCCCCGCTACGGGACCAATCAGACATCAACATCGACAAAGGGCAAAAACCGGGGGCCAACGACAGGCGCGTGTAGCGGTCCCCATCGGGGCGCATCAGGGCATTGGTGTCGCATGCCTCAAACGGGCCGTCAGGATCAAAGCGGTCAACATAGTGCCCGAACGCCATGGTTGGCAGGGCATTGTCCCCTTCCCAAATGGCGGAAAACGCGGTGCTCCACTGATCCTCAAAGGTTAATTCCGGCAGGGTCGTCGGGGCAAAGCCACAGGCCCCGTCACCCTGCAACAGCACGTCAGGTCCGACCCGCAACACGACCAGGTCCAACACGCCGTCATTGGTGAAATCCAACGGATAAGCGCCAATTGTATCGGTGAGCGCAGGGGCGGGGAGGGGGGCGAAACTGATCGTCCCTGTGACGCTCGTGTTGCGCCACAATGCAGGGGCCGACGCACCGCCCGCCGCGAACACATCCACCCGTTCATCACCGTCACAATCAAACACAGCCAAGCCACCGCCCACGAAATGTTCCCACCCACCCGTGTAGGCATGCGCAGGGACATCAACAGGATCAAAACGCACATCGGCCATTGCAGGGGAGGCGACCAAAACAGCCGCAAAAAACTTAACCCACATCTTCGCGTACATCCTTTGAGGCCATCTCATAAACAAAATCCAGCGCATAGGCCGCCGCCCCTTGGGCCCACATCGCGTTGCCCCATTTGTGGATCACAACCTCTGGCGGGGACTTGTCGATCTGAACGATGGATTTGCGCATCTCGGCAAGGACCTCTTCGGCATACAGGTGGTCAAACTGCATCTGCTCGCCAGCCAGAATGATCAACTCAGGGTCAAAGACATTGACCAGATTGGCAAGTCCCAATGCAAACATATGGCCTGCGCGCTCCACAATAGTTCTGGCTGTGGGTTCGCCTGCTTTGGCGGCGGCCAACAATTGCTTCACCTGACCGCTGGCAGGCTGGGTCACATCAATAGAGCCAACGCTGGCGGCTTCGCGCAACAAGGCGTAATCCGCCACATAGGCTTCAAGGCAACCGCGCTGACCACAGCGGCATAATGCACCGGCAAGCTGCACTTTGGTGTGGCCGAATTCGGCGCCACAACCGCGGGTGCCGCGATAAATCTGGTTGTTCAACACGATTCCCATTCCAACACCGCTTTCGATGGTGACGACGATGAAATCAGAGTGGTCACGGCCCAGCCCAAAGGTTTTTTCGGCCATGGCCACAAGGTTGGCGTCATTGTCGAGAAACGCGGGGACACCCATACGCAGGGACAAGACATCGCGGAAATTCACGTTGCGGTCGGTGAGGGACGGGGACCAGTAAACCGTGCCATTTTGCGCGTCCACGATACCGGCCAAGCCGACGCCCACGCCGGATAAATCGCTTAGGGACTTGCCGACTTGGGCGGCCAGCGCTTGGGTGGCTTGGGCAATGCTGTCGGCCAATGCGTCTGTGCCAGCGGGGCCTTTGGGAAGGGGAACTTCAAGGGCGGTCAACTCGATCCCCTCAAAATTCACCAAAATCAACGAGATCGAGGCCCCCGATACTTTGATGCCTGCCACCAGATGGGCGTCTCCCGCCAGTTTAAGATCAACCCGGGGGCGACCGCGGCGCGCATCCGTGCTGTCCTCGCGGGGGACTTCCGCGATCAAGCCATCGCGCAGTAGATCAGCGGTGATGGTCGTGACCGTGGCGCGGGAAATGCCCGTGATGTTGGACAAATCAATGCGGGGAATGCGCCCGTTCCGCTCGATTGCGCGCAACAAAACCCTGCGGCCTTGTTCGCGCTGGTGTCCAAAAACCATAGCTTGTCCCCCTCGCGGTCCTATACGCAGATCAACCGCTGAGGCCAAGTCTGCCCCAAATTGGCCCTGCCTGTCCAATTTAATTTGCAATACGAATTTAATTCGTTACAAAGGATTCGACCCCGCACCAAATATTGTAAAATCTGGCGGGTGACATCGTTCGGGAGGAACACATGAAACTTTTTAAAACTGTAATCGCAGTCACAGCAGGCGTGCTCATGAGCACAGCCGCATGGGCTGAAGATATCGTTGTTGGCGTAAGCTGGTCCAACTTTCAGGAAGAACGCTGGAAAACTGACGAAGCCGCGATCAAAGGCGCGTTGGAAGCGGCTGGCGCAAAATACATCTCTGCGGATGCACAGTCATCTTCCGGCAAACAGCTGGCAGACATCGAATCGCTGATCGCCCAAGGCGCAAACGCGTTGATCATTCTGGCCCAGGACGCATCGTCCGTCGGTCCTGCCGTTCAGCAAGCTGCCGATGAAGGCATTCCTGTTGTGGCCTATGACCGTCTGATCGAAGACGCTCGCGCCTTCTACCTGACATTCGACAACGTCGAAGTCGGCCGGATGCAGGCCCGCGCCGTTCTCGAAGCCATGCCAAAAGGCAACTACGTCATGATCAAAGGGTCGCCTACCGATCCAAACGCAGACTTCCTGCGCGGCGGCCAACAAGAAGTGCTGCAAGCTGCCATTGACGCGGGCGACATCAAAATCGTTGGCGAAGCCTACACCGATGGCTGGGTGCCTGCGAACGCACAGCGCAACATGGAACAAATCCTGACCGCACAAGACAACAAAGTCGACGCGGTTGTGGCCTCCAACGACGGCACCGCGGGTGGTGTTGTTGCAGCTTTGACAGCGCAAGGCATGGAAGGCATTCCAGTGTCCGGTCAAGACGGCGACCACGCTGCCTTGAACCGCGTTGCAACAGGCACACAAACTGTGTCCGTTTGGAAAGACGCACGTGCTTTGGGTAAAGCGGCTGGCGAAATCGCGGTTGCTCTCGCAGGTGGCGGTTCCGTTGAAGGCGCAGCCGAATGGACGTCTCCGGCTGGCACAACCATGCAGGCCCGTTTCCTTGAGCCGGTTCCTGTAACAGCCGCCAACCTTGGCGCCGTTCTGGATGCAGGCTGGATCGAAAAAGACAAGCTGTGCGCGGGTTCAACCAACGCCGCTTGCGAGTAACACTCCCAGTCCTCCCGGCGCGTGCGTCGGGGGGACACCTCACATACCCCCCCAGACATTCAACGCACCCTTGGCCCGCGCCGCTGTTTCCCAGCAGGTCGCCCATTGGTGCACCCGACCAACGTGCAGCATACCAAGCCGCGCATGGAGTGAGATGACATGAAAACCTTCGTAACAAAGCTTGGGATCGACCTGCGGCTTTTGGGCATGATCGGCGCGCTGGTCGCGCTGTGTGTGATGTTCGATCTGATCACAGGCGGTCGCTTTTTGACGCCGCGCAACCTCTTTAACCTGTCCGTGCAAACGGCCTCTGTGGGGATCATGGCCACGGGCATGGTGTTTGTGATCGTGACCCGTAACATCGACCTGTCCGTGGGCTCGCTGCTCGGGTTTATCGGCATGACCGTCGGGGCGCTGCAAGTGCATGTGCTTCCCGACATTCTGGGGCTTGGGCACTGGTCCATCTGGATCTTCGCAGCCGTCGCCGCCACTTTGATGGGCATGATTATCGGAGCAGCCCAAGGGTGGGTTATCGGCTACCTGACCGTGCCTGCCTTCATCGTGACACTGGGCGGCCTGCTGGTCTACCGCGGTGCGATGTGGTGGGTCACCGAGGGCCAAACCGTCGCCCCTCTGGACCCCACATTCCGCCTGCTTGGGGGCGGGGCTGACGGTACGCTGGGCGAGACCCTGTCGTGGGGCTTCGGGCTTGTGGCTTCTCTTGCGGCCATGGCGCTGATCCTGATGAGCCGCCGTCGCAAATCCACACACGGGTTCAAAGTCAAACCGGTCTGGGCCGAAGCGATCCTCGTTGCCCTCGCGGTCGGATTGATCATGGCCTACGTCTGGACAATGAACAGCTACACCATCGCCAAAGGGGCGTTGCCACGGATCGCCGAAGCGCGTGGCATTGAAATGACCGACGGGCTGGTCCTGAACCACGGGGTCGCGATTCCTGTCATCATCCTGTTGATCGTGACGATTGGCATGACCATCATCTCCACCCGCACACGGTTCGGGCGCTACGTTTACGCCACAGGGGGGAACCCCGAAGCCGCAGAACTGTCGGGCATCAACACGCGGATGTTGACGGTCAAAGTCTTTGCGCTGATGGGCGCGCTTACGGGCATCTCGGCGGTCGTGGCATCCGCGCGCTTGGGCGCTGTGGATGTGGGGCTTGGAACACTTGACGAGCTGCGCGTGATCGCCGCAGCCGTCATTGGCGGCACGGCATTGGCGGGCGGCTTTGGCACAATCTACGGGGCGGTGATCGGGGCGTTGATCATGCAAACGCTGCAATCCGGCATGGCGTCTGTGGGCGTTGACGCTCCGCTGCAATCCATCGTGGTCGGACTGGTTCTGGTTTTCGCGGTCTGGGTGGACATCGTCTATCGCCGCAAGACGGGCGTGTAAGGGAGATATGGAAATGAACAAGCAAACATCGCAAACCCCCCTTGTCGAACTGCGCAACATGTCCATCGCCTTTGGGGGCGTGCGGGCCGTGGATGACGTGTCGATCGACCTTTACCCGGGCGAAGTCGTGGGCCTTTTGGGGCACAACGGCGCCGGCAAATCCACTCTGATCAAAATGCTGTCAGGGGCCTACGGCGCGGACAGCGGCGAAATCCGGATCAATGGCGAAAAAGCCACGATCAACAACCCCCGTGACGCACGGCGCTACAACATCGAAACAATCTACCAAACGCTCGCTCTTGCGGACAATCTGGACGCGGCCAGCAACCTGTTTCTGGGGCGCGAGTTGACCAGCGGCATGGGGTTTGTGGACGATGACGCGATGGAAGCGGAAACGCGCAAGATCATGAACCGTCTGAACCCGAATTTCCAGAAGTTCGCCGAACCCGTTTCGGCGCTGTCAGGGGGGCAACGCCAATCGGTGGCTATTGCGCGGGCGGTGTATTTCGATGCGCGCATTCTGATCATGGACGAACCCACAGCCGCTCTTGGGCCGCACGAAACCCAGATGGTGTCCGAGCTGATCCAAAAGCTCAAGGCGGACGGCATCGGCATCTTCCTCATCAGCCACGACATCCACGATGTGATGGAATTGTGCGACCGCGCATCGGTGATGAAAAACGGCAAACTGGTGGACACGGTCGATGTCAAGGATGTGACGGATGACGAGCTGCTCAGCATGATCATTCTGGGCAAGAAACCGGGCGAGGACGCAGCCTGATGCGCGCAGCACCTGTTTTACTGGCAGACGTTGGCGGCACCAACACGCGCTTCGCTGTCGCACGCTTTGGAAAGGTCGTTGAGGGGAGCTTCAAACGCTACTCCAACGACGCACTTGGCTGTTTTGAAGAAGGGGCAACCCGTTTTTTGGCACAGTGGGATGGTCCGCCCCCTGACAGTTTGTGCGTGGCCATCGCAGGGCCTGTTTCAGACGGGGTAGGTCAGTTGACTAACGGCGCTTGGGGGTTTGACAAACGGACCTTGGCGGATGCTTTGGTCTTTCCCAAAGTGCACGTGATCAACGACTTGGAGGCCCTCGGTTACGCTTTGCCCGACCTTCCAGACGCCGCATTGCATCAGATGAGCGACGGGGGCACCGGCAACGGTCAAGCCCTTGTTGTGGGGGTCGCCACAGGGTTCAACGTCAGCATTGCAAGCCAAAAGGCAGTGTTTCAAGCTGAACTCGGGCATGCCGGCCTGTCAGAACGGGTGATGCACGTTTTGCGCAGTGGTTTGGGGGACGCGGCAGGTGATTTTGAATCCGTCGAGCACTGTTTCTCAGGCGGTGGTCTGGCGCACATGCACCTGCATTTGTCGGGCCATTACAGCGCGCCTGCGGATATCACGGGATCGCAAGACAGCGACGCACAAGCGACCAAACTGCTGTTTGCCAAAGCCCTCGGGGTGCAGTGCCGCGAGATGATCTATCAATATCTCCCGCTTGGCGGGCTTTATTTCAACGGCTCGTTGGCACGGGCCCTTTTGTCCACAAATCTGGCACAAACAGTGGTGGACGGAGCCCGTCAGGATCACGCATTCTCGGGGCGGTTCGGACAAATTCCGATGCACCTGATCACCGAGGACGCAGCCCCTCTCTACGGGTGTGCGCGCTTTATGAGTGGCAGCTAACTTGACACGCGCGCTTGGCTGACCCATCACCCTTTTTATGACATCCAAACCTCAAAACCGCCTTCTTGTTTGTGCCACCTGTGAACGCACCGACGGGCAAACCGCCCGTCAGGACGCCGCCCAATTGCGCGGGGCGCTCAAACTGGCAGGGTTGAGCGATCAAATCGAAGTGGACGCGGTGCCATGTCTGGGCGGATGCGTCGCCCCTGCAAACATCTCCCTCCAAGGGGTCGGGCGGGCCACCTATGTGTTCGATGGCTTGGACGTAAAGACGTCCGAGGGTGAGATCATCACCCTGTGCCAGATGTTTCTGGAGCGGGACAAAGGCTGGATTGAGGACGCACGCCCTTTGGGCGATCTGCGCAACCACTTGCGGGCACGGGTTCCGACACTTGAGGCGTAAGGCCTAGTTCTGGAGGTCAATCATCGCCCGAACAGGGCGCGCGCCCACCACCAGTGTGCGGTGATCATTGGCGTATAGCCCCACCTCAATACGGACATCACCTGCGGGCAGATGATCCAGATGGAACCAAGGTCCGTAAAGGCGCGCAACCTTGACGTCGTTCACATAGACATGTGCGTGCCCTTCACCCTCCACATGGGCAAGGCCGGCGTTTTGGGGGGCAAAGGCGAAATTGGTGACGTCCAGTTGCAAATTCCACCCCGCAACAGGATCACGAAGAAGTCGGGCGGAGACGGTGGGCAGGGACTCCCCCTTGAGGATGACAGGCTGCATGGCTGCGTGGTCGTGATCGGCGCCATCCGCGGCGTGATCCATCGCAGCGCCCCCCAAGGTCGTCCCTTGTGACGCGGCCATCAAAAAGCCAAACCCCGTGCCAAAGACCAAGCCAATCACCAACATAATCAAGCGACGGTCCATGGCTTAGGCGTCCTTGGCTTCGGTGGCCCAGAAATGGGCGCACAATGCCCCAAGGACAACCCAAACTGCCAAGCCAACGCCAAGGGCGCGAGAGGCAAACAAGGCCGCGATCTCTGTCGGGACAGGGCCGGTAAAGGTGTCAGGTTCCGGGGCTCCGATCACATGCGGGGCCAGCAACAGAACGACAGCAACGGCAATGCCAACAGCGTTGCGATAAAAGGCCAGCAACCACATGGCCAAAGCCGCCGCCGCAACGGTCGGGAAAAACCACATCTGGCGCAGGGTGACGTCCGCAGCGGCCACGCCGGGGACTTCGGGGGCAAGGGAAAAGCCGGGCGCCAGATGGGCCGCAACGAAACCCGCAACGCCCCAGATCATCCCGTTGGTGGGGGTGATCTTTGCGCCGCGCTCCTGGGCGACGCTCATCAGGGCGATGACGGCCAAGGCATAGCCGCAATAGATCAGCATCGTGAACATGACGCTCAGCAAATCACGGGTGGGTTCAAACCCGGGAAGGGCCTGAATGGCGGACACCGGCTCGGCGCCGAAGTGGACCAGATCGCCCGCCTCATACAACTCCGCATGAAGCAGAACAGGCTGGACAAACATAAACTGGAGGATGGCTGCGACAACGCCCGCAGCGGCGCCTGCGAACAGGGCACTGGTGAGGATACGTGCGAACATATCAGAATTTCCATAGACTGTTTGGCGCACGAAAGCCGAAGGCGCCCCGAAACAGGCGCGCGTAGACCATCAGCAGCACAAAAGGTGACTTAGTGGCAGGGAAACCCTGTGGCGTGGCGCACATCATGGGCCGCATCGTGCAATGCTGCGGCTTGAACGTGACCGGCCAGAACCAGAACACCAACGCCCAGAACCAGCGCAAAGAACGCAGGGATCATCGCGGATTTGGACCGGGTCAGGGATACTGTTGCGGTAGTTGTTGTCATCTTGTCGTCTCCTTGCTGTCACACCCGACAGCGTTTGTTTCAATGGCGCCCGGCAGGTCTCCTGGCTCACGTGTCACTGCGGGTCCCGACCTTCCCCGAACCTGCAAAGGCCCAAGTGGTATCGTTGAGACCCGCTCTGCGCTTACAGTCGCGGGGGCGGCTCGGGCATTGGTTTTGCAACCTCACCCAATTCCCTCTTCGTTTGCTTCGGCAGCGATAGACTGCACCGGCAAAAACCAAGCCCCCCAAATGTAGCGCGGAAATTCGCGCCCGCGCAACCCGTCTGCGACGTAGAATTTGCCATCAACGGCGTTTGCGCAACACATAAGCGTCCATGATCCAGCCATGGGCGGCGCGGGCGGTGGCGCGGGTGGCAATAATGTCGGCGCAGACCAGATCCAGAGGGCCGGAACGGATCAGTTGATTCTCCATGCCCAGATACGCCCCCCACCAAATGTCGAAATCCGCCCCGTTCAGGGTCTGGAACGCGCAATGGCCGTCCAGCATGAACACTGCACTGTCGGCCCCTTGAGGCCAGCCATGATCGCGAAGCTGGCGACCGGTGGTCACGACAAAAGGGGCCCCGATCTCGTTGATGGGAATCGCATGGGCGGCGGTCAAAGCCTGAAGGGTGGTGATGCCCGCAACCACGCGAATGTTGGGCATCGGATCAAGGCGCGAAGCAATGCGCAGGGATGAATCGTACAGCGACGGGTCCCCCCAGATCAACAAGGCCACCGTGTTCGCGTCCTTGGCCGCCGCAGTCCACGCGTGTGCAATCGCGTCGTGCCACTCATCCACCGCTGCCAGATAATCGCCATCGCCGCGCCGTGTGGGCAGGTCAAATTCGATGATCCTCGGGGCCGCATCAGGGGCCACCTTTGCGATGATCTGATGTCTCAAATCCGCCAGATCGGACTTTTGATCGCCCTTGCGCGGGATCAGAACCGTGTCCGCCGCCGCGATGGCTTTGGCCGCTTCAAACGTCACATGGTCGGGATTGCCCGTTCCGATGCCAATCAAGGTCAATTCACGCATCGTCATCGCTCGCCAACGGGCCATAAAGGATCAGCGCAGGCGTGCTGGCCATTTCGCCTTTCAAGGTCTCCACCAACGCTGTAATCGTGGTGCGGGTCAAGGTTTGCTCCGGCGTCGAAACGGCTTCGGCCAGCAGGGCAGGGGTGTCGGAGGGCAGTCCAAAACCCACGAGTTTTTGGGCCAGCGACGCAAAGGTGCGCTTGCCCATGAACACAACGGTGGTCGCTTCGGGGTCGGCCAAGGCGGCCATGTTCACATCCTCGGGCAACCGCCCGTCCACATCGTGCCCTGTGATGAACTGGACGCGCCGCGCGGTCAGACGCCGCGTCAGGGGAATGCCAGCGGCGGCGGCGGCGGCACAGGCAGAGGGCACGCCGGGGATAATCTCGTAGGGGATGCCAGCCGCGCGGCAAGCCACTATTTCTTCCTCCAGGCGGCCGAAAATCCCGCCATCACCGCTTTTCAGACGCACAACGCGCGCCCCGTCTTGGGCGTAGTCCACCAACAATTGGCTCACATGGCTTTGTTTCGGGCTGGGGCGACCCGCGCGCTTGCCCACGCCGACCAGATCCGCCCCCGCCGCGGCATGGGACAGGATCGGCCCCGACGACAGGTCATCAAACAACACCGCATCCGCCTGTTTCAACCGGTCCACAGCCTTGAGCGTCAACAGCTCGGGATCACCGGGGCCAGAGCCGACAAAAGACACAAACCCCGTCATGCAGACGCCTCGGCGATCAGGTGAAAGAACGTGCCGGTGACATGCCCTTTGATGCTGCCGGTTTCAGGCACGGGCGCGCCCTCGGCGTCCAGCACGCGGGCCAGCGGGGCGTCGGGCTCTTCCAGAATGGTGGAGTAGTGAAACTCGTGACCGCGCAAAATTCCGCCAGCCTCGAAGCCGGGCATTGCCGCCTCCAGATGCGCTTTGCGGTAGCCAAGGTGGAATTTGCGTTTCTCGTAGCTGGTGACCAGCCCCAACAGGCCAAGCATCTGATGTCGATGCCCTTCTTTGTCGATCAGGGTCTCACCCAGCGCCATGTAGCCGCCGCATTCACCGTGCACGGGGCGGGTTTGTGCGTGGGTCTGCACCGCTTTGCGGAATGTCGTGGCCGCGGCCAGTTTGCCTGCGTGCAATTCGGGATAGCCGCCCGGCAACCACACCAGATCAGCGTCCGGCGCAGGGGCTTCATTACCCAAGGGGGAGAATGGCAAAATCTCGGCACCAGCCGCGCGCCAGCCTGCCAGAAGATGCGGATAGGTAAAGGAAAACGCCGCGTCCTGCGCCAAAGCGATGCGCTGCGCAGGGGGGGCGGGCAAATGCCCTGCCACTGGCGCGGGGGTGCTGGTGGCGGCCGCCTTGATCGCCTCCAGATCGACGTTCTCGCGCAGGAAGGTCGCGTACCCCGAAATCGCGGCTTCCAGATCGGGATGTTCGACGGCTTGGATCAGACCAAGGTGGCGTTCGGGCAGGGCCAGATCACCGCGACGGGGCAAAGACCCGAGCACTTTGATGCCATGGGCCTCCATGCCCAAGCGGGTCAAACGCTCGTGACGCGGAGAAGCCACGCGGTTCAAAATAACGCCTGCAAAATTCAGGTCAGGGCGATACGCGCGAAAACCCAAAGCCGTGGCTGCCGCTGATTGCGCCTGTCCGCTGACATCCACAACCAACACCACGCCCCAGCCCATTTTGGCGGCTGTTTCGGCGCTGGTGCCATGGCCGGTCTCGCCCGCATAAGCGACCCCGTCATAGAGCCCCATAGACCCCTCGGCGATGACGATATCTGCCCCCTCGGATTGCGCTGATATCGCCCCCAGAAGCCCCTCGTTCATCGCCCAGGTGTCAAAGTTGAACGAGGCACGCCCCGCCGCCGCGCGGTGGAAGGCAGGGTCGATGTAATCGGGGCCGGATTTGAACGGCTGCACCTTTAATCCGTCCTCGGACAAGGCCCGCAACAACCCCAGCATCACAGTCGTTTTACCTGTCCCCGAGGACGGGGCCGAGATCAGTAGACCTTTAGGATTGCTCATCTTTTTCACTCCATGACGCCCATGGGCTGTCAGCTGTTTGGGGGCGGTAGCGGCGGTCGTAATCTGTGGAATAGAGGCAACTTTCGTCAAAGCCTTCGCCTGCCAAAGCAGGACCGACAAGGATCAGGGCTGTGCGCGCAATGGCAGGGGTGATGACGTCGGCGATGGTGGCCAAAGTGGCGCGGATGATCTGCTCGTCCGGCCAGCTTGCGCGGTAGACCACCGCGACAGGGCAATCGGCGCCGTAGGAGGGCACCAGGTCGGACACAACCGTGTCCAGATTCTGGATCGACAGGTGGATCGCAAGCGTCGCGCCGGTGGCTGCGAAATTTGTCAGGCTCTCCCCCTCGGGCATGGAGGACGCACGCCCTTGGGTCCGGGTCAAAACCACAGATTGGGCAAGGCCGGGCAAGGTCAGTTCGGTCCCCAATGCCGCCGCCGCTGCCGCAAAGGAGGGGACACCGGGCGTGACAGACACAGGGATGTGGGCGGCCCGCAACCGGCGCATTTGCTCGCCCATCGCCGACCACACAGACAAGTCGCCCGAGTGCAAGCGTGCCACGTCTTTGCCTGCCGCGGTGGCGGCGATACAGGCCGCAATGATCGCGTCCAGATCCATGCCGGCGGTGTTGATGATCTCGGCATCTTTGGGGCAATGCTGCAAAATTTCCTGCGGCACCAACGATCCCGCATACAAACACACAGGGCTGGCGGCGATGATGTCGCGCCCGCGCAGGGTCAAAAGGTCAGGCGCGCCGGGGCCTGCGCCGATAAAGTGAACAGTCATGGATTGGGTCCTTGAGCTACGGCGCAGGTGGCCATGCGGTCAGTTGAAATCTGACGGGGGATGAGCAGCGTTGCACCTGTGCCAGCGGCGGCCAGTGCGGCGGCCTCGGCGACGGAACCTGTGCCGCGGTGTCGGGTGCTGGTCTCTGAACGGGTCGGGGTCTCAACGGCTTCAAGATCCGTCGCAGCAACAGGGGCAACCGGCACTGCGCGCGCCGTCGCGAACTGCACAAAAGCAGTTGATGCGGCTTTGTCTGTGGGGGTCGCTACGCGGTCAATGGGCCCGCGATACCCCGTGGCCTCCAGCGCTTGGGCAAAGCTGTCCGCCGTGGCTGATGTGGTGAACCCAAAGCCGACGACGATCATCGCACGATGCTCCATTGCACAATCGGATAGGCGCTGGACCAGCCCCGTTTTGATCCCAGCGCTTTGGCCTGCGCCAATTCGATCCGCATCATTTCACCGCCCTTTGCGCTGTGCCACTGGGCCAAAAGCGCTTCGGCCTCCAATGTCACGGCATTGACCACAAGGCGACAGCCCGCAGGGATACTGGCCCAAACGGTGGTCAGTAAATCCGTGCTCAGCCCGCCACCGATGAACACGGCATCCGGTGTCTGCAGCCGGGCCAGAACGTCGAGAGAGGCCGCGTGGTGCACCTCCAGATGATCCACGCCAAGGCGGTCGGCGTTGCGCCTGATCCGCGCGGCGCGGTCGAAATCCGCCTCGACCGCGGCGGCGCGCAGGGAAGGGTGGGACAACAGCCATTCGATGGAAATCGACCCCGATCCCGCCCCCAAATCCCACAAAACCTCACCCGGGCGTGGGGCCAAAGCGGACAGGGTCAACGCGCGCACAGGGCGCTTTGTGATCTGGCCATCGTGCTCGAATTGCCCGTCCTCAAGGCCGGATGCTTTGGACATCACGGCACCTGCGCCCTGCACTTCAAGAGCGACGCAAACGGGGTGACTGAACGGCTGGGGCGCATCGCCGGCTTTGATCGCGGTGATGCGCTGGCGTGGTCCGCCCAAGGCTTCCATCACGGTCATGGTGGTGTCGCCGAACCCTTCAGCCTTCAGATAGTCTTGCAGCTTGGTCACAGCGTCCCCGTCGCGCAGCAACACGATCGCTTTTTGGCGCGGGGCCAGATGTTGTTTCAAACGGGTCAAAGGGGCCGCATGCAAACCCAGACACACGGTCGCCTCAAGAGGCCAGCCGATTTGCGCCGCCGCCCGCGAGAACGTTGAAGGGGCCGGAACCGCCTGCCACTCGCCTTCTTGGAAATGCCGCGCAAACACGCCGCCAGCGCCGTACCAGAACGGATCGCCAGAGGCCAAAGCGACCACGCGCTGGCCTGCAAAGCCTTTCAGAATGTCGATGCCGTCCGCAAAGGGCACAGGCCATTCAACCACCCTGGCTGTGACCACGGGCAACAGGGACAAATGACGCGGCGCGCCCATGATGACGTCGGCCTGCCCCAGCGCTTTCAGGCTTGCAGGGGACAGGCCTTCTGCGCCATCTTCCCCCAAGCCCACAATGGTCAACCAAGGACTAGTCATGACACACCTGCTTATCCTCGGCGGCACCACGGAAGCGACCGCATTGGCCCATGCTGTGCACGCGGCGGGGATCACGGCGACTTTCAGCTACGCAGGGCGCGTGGCGCGTCCCAAACGCCAGCCTTTGCCCACGCGGGTCGGTGGGTTTGGCGGGGATGCGGGGTTGAAATCCTACATCGCAGAGCACGGGATCACCCATGTTGTCGACGCCACCCATCCGTTCGCCGCCCAGATGAGCACGAATGCTGTCGTTGCCTGCAAGGACACGCCCTTGTTGGCGCTCAGCCGTCCGAAGTGGGCCGCGCAAGACGGGGACCAATGGCAGCACGTTCCCGATATTGCCGCTGCGGTTCAGGCCCTGAACGGTCCGGCGCGCAAGGTGATGCTGGCGATTGGCCGCCTGCATCTGGACGCCTTCGCGCCGCAGCCGCAGCATCAGTATCTGTTGCGTTTGGTGGATGCGCCCAGCGGCGACGTGCCTTTGCCCAACCGTCACATCATCGTCGATCAAGGGCCGTTTACGCCCGGGAACGACATCGCCTTGATGCGCGCGCACCAGATCGAGGTGATCGTCTCCAAGAACGCGGGGGGCACCGGAGCGCAGGCGAAAATCACGGCGGCCCGTCGCCTTGGCTTGCCCGTCATCATGATTGATCGCCCTGCCATTCCCGCGCGTGCAGAGGTCGGCACTGTCAGTGCCGTTATGGAATGGCTGGCAGCTCACGACACAGACCTTGGTGTATAGACGATCGGCCCCTGCGCCCGTTCGATGATCCGCGTTTGCGAAGAGCCGACCAGCACCATCGTGCGCATGTCGGCCATGTCCGGCGTGGTCTGGGACAGGGGGACGATTTTGATCGTCTCGTCAGGGCGCGACACGTTGCGTGCAAAGATCACAGGGCGGTCGTCGCCGCAGGCGTCTTTCAGAATTTCGAGCGTTTTCTCAAACCCTTCGGGGCGCGATTTGGAGCGCGGGTTGTAAAAGGCCATCGCGAAATCGGCCTCTGCCGCCAGCCGCAGCCGCTTTTCGATCAGCGCCCAAGGCTTGAGGTTGTCACTCAGGTTGATGGCGCAGAAATCATGCCCCAACGGCGCGCCTGCACGGGCAGAGGCCGCGAGCATTGCGGTGATCCCGGGCAACACGTCGATGTGCAGATCAAGCCACGCGGCGGGACCCGCCTCAAGCGCTTCGAACACGGCGGCGGCCATTGCAAACACGCCCGGATCACCAGAGGAGACGACGACCACTTGCCGCCCCTCTGCCGCCATCTGCAACGCGTGTTCGGAGCGGTCGATTTCGACGCGGTTGTCAGACCCGTGCAGGGTCAATCCGGCGCGGGGCGTGATCCGCTCCACGTAAGGGAAGTAGCCAACAACGTCCGTGGCTTGCGCCAAAACATCCGCCACTTGCGGCGTGACCATTGCGTCGTTTCCGGGGCCAATGCCAACGATGGACACGCGACCCGTCATGGCCGCCTGCCTTGCCCATGGACCACGATGATCGAGAAATAGGGCGTCACCTTGTCCCCTGCGTCCGACAGCTTTTGCACCGTCTGGTTTGGCATTGTCGCGTATTCGATCAACCACGCCGCGTCGAACTTTCCCGCCGTGCGCAAGGCGGCGCGCACTTTGTCGATGTTGCGTCCGATTTTCATCACCACAATCGCATCGGCACTTGCCATTTGGGTGGCCAATACGTCTTTGGGCAAGGTTCCCATCAGCACGCTCAGAACGTCGTCGCCCCATGTGATCGGCATCCCCGTCGCGGTCCACGCGCCGGACATGCCAGTGATCGCAGGGACCACGTCGACGGGCACCACGTCTTTGAGGCGCGTGTACATGTGCATGAAGGAGCCATAGAAAAACGGATCCCCTTCGCACAGCACAACCACATCATGTCCCGCCTCAGCCAAGGCGCGCAGGTGGGCGGCGCAATCGGCGTAAAAGGCCGACAGGATTTCGTTGTAGCGCGGATCGCTCAGCGGGATTTCCGTGGTGACGGGGTACTCCATCGCAAACTCGATCGCACCCTCGGCCAGCAGCGGCGCGGCGATGCGGCGCGATTGCCCCGTCCGGCCCGCTTTGCGGAAAAACGCCACGTGTCTGGCACCGCGCACAAGGCGGTCGGCCTTGACGCTCAGCAGCTCAAGATCACCCGGCCCAAGCCCAACACCGTAAACGGTTCCGGTTTTGGCAGAAGCGCTCATTCTGCGCGGCTCGCGATGGCGTTGATGGCCGCGACCGTGATGGCGGACCCGCCCAAGCGGCCTTCAACAATCACCCAAGGCACGGGAGAGGCGGCGCGCAGGGCGTCTTTGCTTTCGGCGGCGCCAATGAAACCCACAGGGCATCCGATGATCGCGGCAGGGCGCGGGCAGGTCGGGTCCTCAAGCATGTTGAGCAAGTGGAACAGGGCCGTCGGCGCGTTGCCGATGGCGACCAATGCGCCCTCCAGATGCGGGCGCCACAATTCGAGGGCGGCGGCGGAGCGGGTGTTGGACATCTCTTTGGCCATGTCGGGAACCGCGGGGTCGCGCAGGGTGCAGATGACCGTGTTGTCCGCTGGCAAGCGTTTGCGCGTCACCCCCTCGGAGACCATGTAGGCGTCGCACAAAACAGGCGCGCCGTTTTGCAATGCAGCGCGTGCGCTTGGGCCGAAATCATCTGAAAAATGGATGTGCTGCGCCAGATCGACCATGCCAGCCGCGTGGATCATGCGCACGGCAATGGATTCCACATCGGCGTCAAATCGGGCCAGATCGGCCTCTGCGCGGATGGTGGCGAAGCTGCCTTTGTAGATGGTCGCCCCATCGGTTTCGTATTCATATGGCAATGGTCAATCGCTCCAGTTCATCAGCCCAACACGGGGGGCAAGGTCGGTCGGGGCAATGCCGCGCCGCTGCGGGTCATCCCACGGATGGCCATTTCGGACAAGATCAAACGCGCCGTCCCGTCCCACGGCCACGACATCCGCGCCCCCGCGATGCGCGCATCCTTTGGCACATCCCGAGACATGCAGGCTGCGCCCCTTGAGGTGGGGGGCAAGGGTGCTGGCGATCTGGCGGGTGGGCACAGTGGACGCCGCGCAGGCTGGTGCGCCGGGGCAGGCGTGGATATGCATCCGCGGGTCATCGGGGGTCGTGACAAAGGCGGGCGTGTCCGTGACTGGGGTGCCGTCCAGAATAAAAATCCGGTTGGGGGCGATCCGCATCCGCGAAGCCCCTGTGCCCTGCATCAAATTCCGCAATTGGCTTGCCGTCATGCTGCCAAAGGGGACGCCATAAGCGCAGCCATTCGTTAACGGTCCCGGCGTGAGAAGGGCGGTGTCGGGTGTGACTGTTTCGCGTGCGAAACAATGGGGCAGAGGTGTTGCCGCAAGATGTGGGGCCATGCGCCGGATATCGGGGCTTACTGTTTTGTGAAACCAACGTGCCAGCGCAACGGCTGCGTTAACCGCGTCGTCCTGTGTCACAGGTTGTCCAAGCTTTGATCCATCTGCGCGCACGATGATCCCGCCGCTGGCGGAGGTTTCGATCCGGATGTCACCAGAGGCGTTGGCAAGCTGGCGGGGGCCATCGACATCCACCACAAACCCGAATTTGGCGGGCAGGTCTGGAAGGTCTTCGAGCCGCGCGATGAGGCGGCCCCCGATCAGATCCGAAGTATGGCCGCGCTTGGGCACAGGGGCCACGATGATATTGCGCTTGTGTTCCAGTTCGGGGGTCGGGTCGAGCAGCCCCAAGTCCCACAGCCCGTCCAACATGGCCCCGTGATCGCGCACCCCCGCGCAGTTGCAGATTGGCGCGGTTGGTGAGGTCGATGATGCCGCTGCCGTGGGCGTCGGCAAGGTCGCACAGGCCCAGCACCTTTGCGGCGCTCAGCCGGCCAAGGCGCGGACGCACCCGCACGATGAGCCCGTCGCCGGACATCATCGGGCGATACGCGCCAGGGCACCATCCCCTAATTTCGGGGCCTTTGGATGGCGGGTTTTCGGGGGTTTTGGTCATTCCCCTGTCCCCATCCGAGCGGCGATAGAATTGCGCCGTGTTTGCCAAAGCCCTGCATGATGCAACGCGTTGAAGCGGTCCAGCATGGCGCGGTGCGCTTCGGGGTTGGCCCCGGCAAGGAAGGCATCCACCTGCGCATCCCCGAGGGTCGCGTCAAAATACAGGTCGAACAAATGCGCAGGCACGGCAGCGGCCAGATGCGCAAAGGCGGCCATGTGATCCAGCGTTGCGGCGATTTCAGCGGCCCCGCGAAACCCGTGGCGCTGCATCCCTGCGATCCAGTCGGGGTTGGCGGCGCGGGCGCGGACCACCCGCGCGACTTCTTCGGGCAGGGTGCGGGCGCGGGGCTGGCCCGGCACCGTGTTGTCGAGGTGATACAGAGCGGCTGGCGCGCCGCCTGTGGTGGCTTTGGCGGCGGCAAAGCCTGCTTCGTGGGTCGCGTAATCCGCCGCCAGCAACAGGTCGGTTTCCGGCAGGTCCTGAGGATGCACAAAACTGTCCGAGCGCGCGACTCGTTCTGCGATGCCTTTGGCGTCCCGGGTCACGTTTTGACCGTCCAGCGCATAGGATGACGCCTTGAGCCATGCTTCGCCTGCTTTGCGGCGGCTGTCCTCGTCGTAGCTGTCCACCAGATCGCCCATGCCAAGGCCGTAACTGCCCGGTGCCGGTCCAAACACCCGTGCGTCCGATGTGCCGACAAAGGGGTTCCAGTCGGATGCCTCGTCGCGCTGTGACAGCACCCGCACGGCTTGGGCAAACAGCGCCGAGAGGGTCGGGAACACATCGCGAAACAGGCCCGAGACCCGCAAGGTCACGTCAAGGCGGGGGCGGCTGAGGTCGGTGATGGGCAGAACTTCGATCCCCGAGACCCGTTCAGACCCTGCGTCCCACACCGGTTTCACGCCCAGCAAGTGCAGCGCCATGGCGAATTCTTCTCCTGCGGTGCGCATGGTCGCCGATCCCCACAGGTCTACGATCAGCCCTTTTGGGTAGTCGCCTTCCTCTTGCAGGTGGCGGCGCACGAGTTCTTCGGCCAGTTTGACCCCTTGGGCGTAGGCAGAGCGGGTTGGCACCGATCGCGGGTCTGTGGTGAACAGGTTGCGCCCTGTGGGCAACACGTCCGAGCGGCCACGATAGGGGGAGCCAGAGGGCCCCGCGTCAGTCCGTTTCCCGTTCAGCGCGTCGATCAGGCCGCGGTGTTCGCCGAGGGCGGCGGCGTGGCTGTCAAAGGCGGTTTCGGTGACGGGGACGCGTCCATAGATGTGCAACCCATCGCCGAACTGGCTTTCTTTGATGTCGCACACAAAGCGGTCGATGCGGGTGATCGCCTCGGCGGTGGACGAGGCGGTGTCGAGGCCAAGATCTTGTTCGACCCCGATGGCTTGGGCCTCTGCGCGGATGTCGTCCTGTAGGCGGTCGCGCCGTTTCGGGTCCAGCCCGTCCGCGTTGGAGAATTCGTCCAGCAGGGTTTCGAGGCGCAGGAACTGGTCGGGTGTGTCGCTTTGTTTCATCGCGGGGGGGACGTGCCCGAGGGTCACCGCCCCGATGCGCCGTTTGGCTTGGGCCGCTTCGCCCGGGTCGTTGACGATGAACGGATAAATAACAGGCGTGTTGCCGATAAGGGCCGCCGGCCAGCAGTCGTTCGAGAGCGCGACCGATTTGCCCGGCAACCATTCCAGCGTGCCATGGGCCCCGACGTGGATGAGCGCGTGGATACTTTGGGCGCGCAGCCAGAGGTAGAAAGCCACGTAAGCATGGCGCGGGGTGCGTGCGAGGTCGTGGTAGTCGTCCTCGCGCATTGCAACTTCGCCCCGTTCCGGTTGCAGCGCCACCAGCACCGCACCCCTACGGGTGGCGGGAAATCTGAGCGCGCCGTCGACGCACAACGGGTCCGTCGCAGCGTTGCCCCACGCCGTTTTAAGGTCGTCCTGCAATTGGGTCGGCAGCGTTTTGAGCGCGGCCTCGTAGGCGGTGAGTGGCCACGCGATGGTCTCTTTGAGCGCTTCTTGCAGCGGTGCCCCTTTGGAGATCCTCCACCCCTGTGTGTCCAGATCGTCGAGGATGGCGTCGGTGGAGGCCAGCGCATCAAGGCCCACGGCATGCGCCATGTTCCAGTCTTTGCCCGGATAGGTCGACAGCACGATTGCGGCGCTTTTCGCGGTAGGCGGCGTGTCCCCGAGGGTGACCCAGCCCATCACCTGATCCGTGATCGCTGCGATCCGTTCGGGGACGGGGCGGTGCGAAAACCGCGAGTATTCCAGATCGGCGTCGCGTTTGCCCGGCTCTTTAAAGCTTGCCACCCCTGCGAAAATCCGCCCGTCCACTTCGGGCAGCACCACATGCATGGCGAGGTCGGTGGGGGAGAGGCCGCGCTCTGACTCTGCCCATGCTTTTTTGCGTGAGGTGCCGAGGGCCACCTGAAACACCGGCACGTTGGCGGCGTCAAGTGGCGAGGTGCCATCCGCCCCTTTGCCCGAGAAGGACGTCGCGTTGACAATGGCGTCGGGTTTGAGCGCCCGCACGTGGCGGCGCAGCCAGCCCGCTGCGTCAGGCGCTTTGAGGGAGGGCGCGAATATCGCCACCACGTCGCAGCCTTTGGCGCGAAAGCTCTCGAACAGGGCCTCAATGGGGGCCATGTCGGCTGAGGTCAGGTAGGCGCGGTAAAAGCTGATCAGGATGCGGGGTTTGTCTGTGGATGTTTGACCGACCGGCAGGCAGGCCACAGGGCAGGTCACGCCGTTTTCCGGTGTCCATGCCCCGACGCTTGGCACCACCTTGGAGCCGCGCACCGGCCCTGCGTACAGCCCTGCCGCAAGGGCGAGTTGGGCGAGCGCGGCTTGGGCGGCCACTGCGCCGCCTTGATCGCACAGATGCGACAGGCGGCGCAGGGTGGATTTGGGAAGGGTCGACACATCGTCAAGGCGGGTGTCGATGCGCCCGTCCGCAGGCAAAACGGCCAGCGCGATCCCCTTGGCGCGACACAGGGCTTCGACCTGTTGCAACCCGTAAGTCCAATAGGCGTATCCACCGATCAAACGGATCAGAATGCCTTTGGCTCCCTCAAGCGTTTGTTCAACGTAGGTGTCGACAGACAGCGGGTGTTTGAGGGCCGTGAGATTGGCAAGCCGTGTGGTCGGCAACTTGCCATTTGCCCGCGCAAACCCTGCCGCAAAGGCCCCGAGGTCACTGTCGGAAAACGAAAGCACCACAAGATCAGCGGGGCTTTGCCCGAGATCCATGGGGGTTTCGGATTCCTCTAACCCGTGGCTTTCGCGGAAGACGACGTGCATGACTAGACGCTGGCCCCCGACCCAAAGTGGCAGGGGGCAGTCCAGCCAGAGGCCGGACAGGTCAGTTTTGGCGACGGAGTGCGCATTTTTGCAATGCTACCCCACCAAAGCGGCGCGGATCGCGTCCGGGTTCACATCGTCATGTTCTGCGATGACAACCAGTTTGCCCTGACGGGGCGCATCGCCCCACGGCTGGTCGTATTGCTGACGCACCCGCGCGCCGACCGCCTGGACCAGCAGACGCATCGGTTTGCCTGCGACGGCGGCGTAGCCTTTGACGCGCAGGATGTTCTGGGCGTTGGCCATCGCCTCGATCCGAGCGACCAGATCGGCAGGATCGCTGATTTCGGGGATGTCGACCACGATGCTTTCAAAATCGTCGTGTTCATGATCGTCGTGCCCGTCGTGATGAGAGGGGCGGGCGTCCATGTCGTCTTCGGCGGCAGCGCCAAGGCCAAGGATCACGCGGGGGTCCACAACGCCTTCGGAAGTCTCGACGATGGGCAATTTGCGTGGCGCTTCGGCTTCGATTACGGCGCGGGCTTTGGCCACGCCTTCGGGGCCTGCGAGGTCGGTTTTGGTGAGCAGGATGATGTCGGCGCAGGAAATCTGATCCTCGAACACTTCGGACAAGGGGGTTTCGTGGTCCAAGCTGTCATCGGCGGCGCGCTGGGCGTCCACAGCGGCAACATTGGGGGCGAAGCGGCCATCGGCGACGGCTTCGGCATCTGCCAGTGCGATCACGCCGTCCACAGTGATTTTGGAGCGGATGTCGGGCCAGTCAAACGCCTTGAGCAGCGGTTTGGGCAAGGCCAGACCGGAAGTTTCGATCAGGATGTGATCAGGGCGCGGTTCGAGCTTCATCAAGGCTTCGATCGTGGGAATGAAATCATCCGCCACAGTGCAACAGATGCACCCGTTGGAGAGTTCCATGATGTTTTCAGCAGGGCAATCGGGGATCGCGCAGGATTTGAGGATGTCCCCGTCCACGCCCACATCGCCAAATTCGTTGACAACGATGGCCAGACGCTTGCCCTGCGGGTTTTGCATCAGGTGGCGGATCAGAGTGGTTTTGCCAGCGCCAAGGAAGCCTGTGATGACGGTGACGGGAAGTTTTGCGAGATCAGACATATTCAGGAGTCCTGTGGCAGGTTCAATGGGGGGATTCGGGCAACGCAGTTCTTGCGGAAATGTTCGGGGCGTTCGCGCCATGGCACAAACCCGTCAGCGGCATTGTAGTAGCGGGTCACGCCATCCGTGACGGTTTCGACCTGTGTTTCGGGGTCAAGGTTGCCGTAGACATAGGCGTAGCGGTTGCCCCCGCGCATCATGATGTTGCACCCGCCTTGGCAGTTGGTGAAACATTCGACCGCGCGCACGGTGATGTGCGCTGGCAGGTCTTCTTTAAGCATCGCAAGGTACAGCAGATTGCCCGGGCGCAGCGCGTCGTCTTCGATCGCTTGCCCCATTTTACACGTTGTACACACCAGCAGTTCCACTGGGTCTAGAGTAGCTTCAGTCATTTCACAGCCCTTGTTTGGCAGGAAAGAGCAGGGTCATCCGAAACCCCGTGCGGGGGATCGCATGCCCGGAACACCCCGTCCGGTTCACATCACGTCGTTGTTGGCAGGTCTCCCGGCTTGCGGATGTGAGTCCCGTTTTGATGCGGGGTCTCGTGGCGCGCCCGACCTTCCCAGCCGATTTGGCCAGTGGTGTGGGGCGACCTCTCCGGTCACGGTCGCGGGGGCGGCTGCGCTTGAGCGATTATTCGTACGAATAATCGTGTGTCGCATTCCCTTTTCACCTGATTTAACACAGGCACCAACGGTGTTAGCCTTTGAGCGCGCGCCTGCCCATTGTCAAGCGATTCACAGGAGTCTTTCATGACCGACGAAAACACCCGCCACACCGAAAAGATGAAAAAGATCAAAGCCGCCCGTGACCGTATGATGGAGACCAAGACCGAAGAAAAAGGTCTGATTGTTGTTCATACGGGCCCCGGCAAGGGCAAGTCGTCCAGCGGATTTGGCATGATCATGCGCTGTATTGCCCATGAGATGCCCTGCGCTGTGGTGCAGTTTATCAAAGGCAATTGGGCCACGGGGGAGCGCACGTTTTTGACCGAACGCTTTGCTGAAGAGTGCAAGTTTATCGTTTCTGGTGAGGGCTTTACCTGGGAGACCCAAGACCGTGAGCGCGATATTGCCGCCGCCCGTGCAGGGTGGGAGCAGGCCAAAGAGGTGATTTTGGATCCCAAGATCCAGTTTGTTTTGCTCGACGAGATCAACATCGCCTTGCGCAATGACTATTTGGACATCGACGAGGTCGTGGCGTTCTTGCAGGAGCAAAAGCCCTTCATGACCCATGTTGTTCTGACGGGCCGCAACGCCAAGGAAGAGCTGATCGAGGCCGCGGATATGGTCACCGAGATGGGCAACGTAAAACATCCGTTCCGTGACGGGATCAAGGCGCAGAAGGGTGTGGAGTTTTAACGCAAGCGCAAGCCCGTGCGCCTGACATTTGGAAGCGAATTACCATGACCAAAGCCATCATGATCCAAGGCACCGGCTCGAATGTCGGGAAATCCATGTTGGTGGCAGGCCTGTGCCGTGCGGCCAAGTTGCGCGGTTTGTCTGTCGCCCCCTTCAAGCCTCAGAACATGTCCAACAACGCTGCTGTGACCGCGGATGGCGGCGAGATTGGCCGCGCGCAGGCGTTGCAGGCTTTGGCATGCGGGGTGGCACCGCACACCGATATGAACCCTGTGTTGTTGAAACCGGAGTCCGAGGTCGGCTCGCAAGTTATTGTGCAGGGTCAGCGGGTCGCAACCGTAAAGGCGCGGGAATATGCGGCGTTGAAGCCTGAGCTGATGGTGTCTGTTCTGGACAGTTTCCAGCGGCTGAAGGCGCAGTACGATCTGGTGATTGTCGAGGGTGCGGGCAGCCCTGCGGAGGTCAACCTGCGCAAAGGCGACATCGCCAACATGGGTTTTGCAGAGGCGGCCGGTGTCCCTGTGATTTTGTGCGGTGATATTGATCGGGGCGGCGTGATGGCTCAGGTTGTTGGCACGCAGGCGGTGATGTCTGATGCGGATAACGCCCGAGTGGCGGGGTTCATGATCAACAAGTTTCGCGGTGACCCGTCATTGTTTGATGATGGTTATCAGATGATCACCGGACACACCGGCTGGCGCGGTTTTGGCGTGTGCCCGTGGTTTGGCGATGCGTGGCGCTTGCCTGCGGAGGATGCTTTGGACATCCGCTCGGGCCCTGCGAATGGTGGGTTGAAGGTGGTCTGTCTGACCCTGTCGCGCATTGCGAATTTTGATGACATGGACCCGTTGGCGCAAGAGCCGGGGGTGTCTTTGGTGATGCTGAAGGCGGGTGAGGTGATCCCTGCGGATGCGGATTTGGTGATCGTGCCCGGGTCGAAGTCGACCCGTGGAGATCTGGCGTTTCTGCGTGCGCAGGGCTGGGATGTGGACCTGTTGGCCCATCACCGTCGTGGCGGTCGTGTGCTGGGGATTTGTGGCGGCTACCAGATGCTGGGTACGGTGATCAGCGATCCGGACGGGATCGAAGGCGCCGCCGGTGACAGCGCTGGTTTGGGTCTGTTGGACGTTGTCACGCGGATGATCCCTGACAAGCGGTTGAGTGAAGTGTCTGCGGTGCATGCCGCCACGGATGTGCCGTTTGAGGGGTATGAGATCCACATCGGGCGCACTGAGGGCCATGATTGTCAGCGTCCTTTTGCTTTTGTTGACGGTGTGCCTGAAGGCGCCATGTCGGGTGACGGGCGGGTGATGGGCAGCTATTTGCATGGCATGTTTTCGCAAGACCCGTGGCGCGCGGCGTTTCTGGCGACGTTTGGAGTTGCCCCGTCCGGAGTGGGGTACAGTGTGGGCGTGGAGCGCGCCTTGGATGATCTGGCGGCCCATGTGGAGGTCCATTTGGACGTTGACGCGATCATTGCGGCGGCCCGGTGACGTGTCGTTTTTGTCGTGTCTGACGTCAGTGCCCCATTTTTGTCGTTGCCCTGCGGTTTGATATTTTCAGGATGGGGGCTCTGCCCCCAAACCCCCGAGGTTTATTTGGCGAGATGAAGCTGAAGCCCACCCAAATGGTTCGGGTGTGTGTCTTTATTTGACAGCGGCAAGACGGGAGTGAGATGCGTGCTGGTGTGTTGTGCTTTGTGGCCGTGCGTTGTGCATGATCCGGGGGTGCCCTTGTCAGCTTGGACCCAGCGTGCAAGTTTGCCCCGAACCAAGGGGGTGTTTCATGACCAAGCTCAAAGTATCATCCGCGCAGATGGTGGCGCGTGCCCGCGCCCGCATCGAGGAAATCGAGACAGCTGATTTGATCGCGATGGTGGATGATCCTGATGTTGTGATCGTGGATATCCGTGACATTCGCGAGCGCCAGCGCGGCCATATTCCGGGTAGTTTTCATTTGCCGCGTGGCATGTTGGAGTTTTGGGTCGATCCCGACAGCCCATATTTCAAACCCGTCTTTGGAGAAGACAAAAAGTTTGTCTTTCACTGCGCGTCCGGTTGGCGGTCGGCCATTTCGGTGGCCACGTTGCAGGACATGGGGTTTGAGGCCGCGCATTTGAAAGAGGGTTTCACAACATGGGAAGCCCAAGGGGGCCCTGTCGAGGTCCCTGCACCCAAATCCTGAGCGATGGTTTGACAATCTTTGTACGCGTGTCATGGTGCCCTCAATAAAAACCCAACGGGAGACGACGACATGTTGAACACATTGAAAAAAGCGACGCTTGGGGCGTTGCTGGTAGTGGGAATGGGCACCGCGTCCTTTGCGCAAGATATCAAGTTCTTTACCATCGGCACGGGCGGCACGGCCTTTACCTATTATCCAGTGGGCGGCGTTATTGCGAACGCGATTTCCAAGCCTCCGGGGTCGCGCGAGTGCGGTCAGGGCGGATCTTGTGGTGTGGACGGTTTGATCGCCTCTGCTGTGTCTTCCCGTGGCTCTGTAGACAACGTCAACGCTATCATTTCCGGCCTGCGCAACTCCGGTTTTGCCCAGTCTGACGTGGCCTATTGGGCCTACACCGGCACTGGCACAATGGAAGGCAAAGAGCCTGCCACAGACCTGCGCACAATCGCGGCCTTGTTTGAAGAGCACATCCACTTGGTGGCTTTGAAAGACAGCGGCATCAATTCTGTGGCTGACCTCAAAGGCAAGCGCGTGTCCCTGGACGAGCCGGGTTCCGGCACGTTTGTCGACGCCAACCTGATCATGGATGCCAACGGTCTGGGCGTGGATGACATCACCGCCGAAGCCCTCAAAGGCAACGCTGCTGCCGAAGCCCTGCGCAACGGCAAGATCGACGCGTTCTTTGTGGTTGCGGGTTATCCCACAGGCGCATTGGTCGAACTGGCGGCTGCGGCTGACATCAAACTGGTGCCGATTGACGGCGCGGGCGCGGATGCTTTGACCGAGAAGTACGGTTTCTTTGCCTCGTCCGACATTCCGGCCAACACCTATGAAGGTGTCGACGCGGTGACGACTGTTGCGGTTGGTGCGCAGTGGTTCACATCGGCCAAAGAAGACGAAGAGCTGGTGTACAACATCACCAAGGCTTTGTGGAACGACGAATCCCGCAAGCTGTTGGATGTGGGCCACGCCAAAGGCAAAACCATCACGCCGGAAACTGCACTGAACGGCATCGGTGTGCCGCTTCACGCGGGTGCCGAGCGTTTCTACAAAGAAGCTGGTTTGCTCAAGTAAGCGTATGAATTTATGGAAAGGCCCGGGCGCGTGTTGCGTTCGGGCTTTTTTGTTAAGCGCATACCGCGACATCGGGGAAAATCATGGTCACGAACACGCAGGCTGAACTGTCCGCCGAAGAGCTGGCGCAGATCGAGCGCAAATACGACACAGAGTCGGCCTTTCGCCCGATGGGTCCGCGCATGGGGATGCTCATTTCGATCATTCTGGCCGCCATGTCGGTCTATCACTTTTACGCCTCGGGCTTTGCCCTGATCCGCGAGTTGCTGCACTACGGCATCCACTTGTCCTTTGTTCTGGGGTTGACGTTTTTGCTGTTTTCGTGGCGCCGCGACATCACCGCCAATGGCCCGCCAAAGGGGTGGTACTATATCGACGGCATCAACATTCTGGACATAGGGCTGGCCATTCTAGCGGTTTGTGCGGCGCTGTATTTGCCACTTTTGCCCCCATCAGAGGCGGCCGCCCGTGCGGGCAATCCCAATGCGATGGACACTTTTATGGGGTCGGTCGTGCTGTTGTTCACCCTTGAGGCCGCGCGCCGTTCAATTGGCAATACGCTGCCTTTGATCGCGGGGTTTTTCATCCTTTACGCCATTTTCGGGCAGTCCGCGCCCGGCATTTTGAAACATGGGGGCGTGCATTGGCAGGGCTTTGTGGATGGCATCTATGGCACGCAGGGTCTGTACGGGATCGCCATTGGCGCGATGGCGAAATACGTGTTTTTGTTCATCCTTTTCGGGGTGTTGGCCGCACGTATCGGCCTTGGGCAGTTGTTCATTGACCTCGCTACGGTCGCGGCGGGCCGCTATTCCGGTGGCCCTGCGAAGGTCGCGATTTGCTCCTCGGCGTTCATGGGTTCCATTTCCGGCTCTTCGATTGCGAACACGGTCACGACAGGTGCTTTGACCATTCCGGCGATGAAAAAGGTGGGCTATCCGCCACATTTTGCAGGCGCTGTCGAGGCCACGGCCTCGACCGGTGGGCAGATCACCCCTCCTGTGATGGGGGCGGCGGCCTTCATCATGGTCGACTTTTTGAACATCCCGTTGCGCGATGTTCTGGCGGCGGCGTTGTTCCCGGCCTTGCTGCACTATTTTGGCATCTTCGTCATGGTGCATTTGGAGGCGAAAAAGCTGGGCTTGCGCGGCTTGCGCCCTGACGAAATGCCTGTGTTCCTGAAGGTTCTCAAAGCCAACTGGCTGTCTGCGGCCCCTTTGATCGTGCTGGTCTATATGATCCTGACGGGGTGGACGCCGGATTACGCGGCGGTTTACGCGATCATCGCTTGCGTGGTGGTCGGCTTTATCAAACCCAATGACCGCATGACCCTTCCGGGGTTGTTCGACGCGTTGGCGTCCGGTGCGCGCGGCACCATTGCCATTGGCGCGGCGGCGGCCTGTGTGGGCATCATTGTGGGGGTGATCACGCTGACCGGTACGGGCTTTAGAGTGGGTCACATCGTCATCACAACGGCCAATGACATGGCGGGTTTCTTCTCGGCTTTGCCGTTGTTCAACTGCTTTGATTTGCAGCAATGGGCGCTGTTCTTTTCGCTGCTTTTGGTGGCGATTGCGTGCATCGTGATGGGGGCGGGGGTGCCGACGACGGCGACCTACATCATCCTTGTGTCGGTCACGGGCGGTGCCTTTGCGGCCTTGGGTGTGGAGCCGTTGGTGGCGCACTTCTTTGTGTTTTATTACGGGGTGCTCGCGGACATCACGCCGCCTGTTGCGTTGGCGGCTTATGCGGCGGCGGGGATCGCGGGGTCCAATCCGTTCAAGACAGGCAACACGGCGTTCCGGTTGGGCATCGCCAAGGCGCTTGTGCCGTTTGTCTTCGTCTATTCCCCGGCCTTGTTGCTGGTTGCGGACGGGTTCACGTGGGGCGCGTTCACCGTCACGCTGTTCGGGGCGATGATGGGGATTGGCGGCCTTGGGATCGCTTTCTCGGGGTACTTGCTGACGCATCTCAAAACATGGGAGCGGTGGTACGTCGCCATCGCGTCCTTCCTGTTCATCGCACCGGGTTTGCTGACAATGGGGCTGGGTTTGGCGTTGTTGTCACCGATCCTGTTGATCCAGATTTTGCGCCGTCGGGCAGAGGCGGCATCGTGGGCTTGAGGCCTAGATTTCAAGCCCGCTGAGCAGATTGGCAAAGGACGCGCCGTGCATATCGCGATCTGCCCGCGTGCCTTGGATGTCAGGGCGGGGCAGGCTGAATTTCACCACATGCAGATCAGCAATATCAAAGCGTTTGAGGGCATCCGTCCGCAAACGCGCCGCCACGGTTTCGGTTTTTAACCCGTCGCGCACCCGCGTGAAGGCGTCGGGCGTGCCACAGAAAATGTCGATGGTCAGCCAGAACGGCCCGGCATTTTTGGAGCGGATTTTCAAAGCAACATCAGCCAGTCGGGTCATGCGGTCCATTCCTGCGTGGTGAGGGCAAAGGCCTCCATCGGGTCGTTCAACGTCATCACGTGGTTGAGGCAGAATTCATAGACCGCCCCGCGTGGCATTTCAGGCGGTGAGAACGGAAAGGCAAAGGTTGGCATTTCCTCATTCTCGCTGAGAGGATGGTGGAGCAAATAGGGGTTGAGCATCTTTGCGACTTCACGCGCGGCGGCGTCGGTGGGGGCGGTGACGATGCCCATAACGCCGACTTCACTGCCGGTTTGGGGGTCGGGTTCCAACGCGCCAAGGGTGGCGTCCTTGCCGATCACCCGCATCTCGATGCTAAAGTCGCCGCCCAAACGCGCGCGCGCTTTGGCACTGCATTTGGCAATGATGTCGTCGCACCATGTTTGCACGTTTTGCACATAACGCGGGTCACGGATGGTCACCAGACTGACGGTTTGAAACCCGCTCGGGCGTGCGGCTTCCAGTTTGACGGTGTAGCGCTCCGCCGCGACCCAAGTGCTGCCTGTGACGCGCACGCGGCGCGCATCCAGCGCAGTATAGACGGCCTGTGTGACGTCCAGATGCCCCCCCGGTTCAGAGAGGATGAAAGGGTCGGCATTTTCATACAGCATGTGCGCAGACACGGTGTGGGGCGTGGCGCAGGCTGTTGTGCCCAAGGGGGTTATGGTGAATCCTTCGGCGTCAAAATCAATCATGATTGTGCCGGAGTTGGGGTTCGTTGTGGCCAGCGCCCCGCATTCCCCGATCTTGGCCCCGTGCCATGCGCCCCCTGCGTGGCATCCTTTGGCCAATGGCAGCGCCGCGATTATGGCGGTGTCGGTGGTGCGCCCTGCGATGACGATGTCGGCCCCTGTGGCCAGAGCGGCCTGAATTTGTTCGGCCCCCGCAAGGGCGACGATGTTGGTGCAACTGTGCAGGGTTTCAGCCGTGAAACGCGGGGCAGGGTCCAGCGGCGTGACTTCGCGGGCCAGCACGTTTTGGGCGGATTGGCCGGACTTGAGGAGGGCAATTTTGACCGTCATCCCTTCTTCTTGTGCGATCTCGCGGGTGATGTCCGCCAGCCAGTCCACCGCCGTATCCGCGCCGCAGGTGCCTGCGGTTCCGATCACCAGCGGCACCCCCGCTTGCGCCCGTGCCTGCATCAACGCGCGCCACTCCGATTTCGTCGAGGCCCGCGCGTATTTCGAGGTGCCAGTGCCCAGATAGTGCGGCCCGCTGTCGGTAGACCCACCGTCAATCGCAATGATATCAGGGGCCGCGTCCACCCCGCGCGCCAAGGCGTCCTGATCATAGCCAAGTCCCAAAGCGCCCGAGGGGATGAGGACCCGCACCATCAGTCTTTGACCGCTGCGGGTTTCTTGAGGATGCCGCGCAGGAACATCGGTGCGACAAACCCCAGAACGGCTGCGACCCAGAGCCCGATGGAGATGGGCGTGGACCACAGATACATCGGATCTCCGTCTGACAGGACCATGGCGCGGCGCAGTGCGTTCTCCATGTTGCCCCCCAGAAGGATGCCAAGGATCACGGGAACGGTGGGGATGTCGAGCTTGCGCAAGGCATATCCCAAGACCCCGAAGAGGATCATCAACAGCAAGTCAAAGTAGCTGCCCGACAGGGAATAGATGCCCACGAAAGAGATCATCGTCACCCCCGGCAACAGCACCCACGGTGGCACCATCAGGATTTTCACAAAGATTTTGACCATCGGTACGTTCATCAAAAGCAACACGACGTTGGCGATCAACAAGGAGGCGATGAGCCCCCAGACCACTTCGGGACGGTCGGTGAAAAGGGTCGGGCCCGGTGTGATGTTGAGGGTCATGAGCAGCGCCAGAAGCACGGCTGTGGTTCCTGATCCCGGCACGCCCAGCGTCAACATCGGCACCAAAGCGCCCCCTGCTGCGGCGTTGTTGCCGGCTTCGGGTGCCGCGACCCCTTTGGGGGCGCCTGTGCCAAATCCCCCGTCTTTTCCGGCGATGGATTTCTCGGTCATATACGCAAGGAACGAGCCCAAAGATGCCCCCGCCCCCGGCAAGATACCGGCCACAAATCCGACGCCAGAGGCGCGCAGCATTGTCCATTTGGTGTCAAAGATATCCTTCCAAGGGATACGCACCTTGTCCAGCACCACCCCGATAGAGGACTTTTTGCCATGACTTTCGATGAAAAAGAACACTTCCGCGATGGCGAACAATCCAACGATGGCGACAAGGAAATCTATCCCGTCCATCAGGTGCATGTTGCCATAGGTCAGACGCGGCAGGCCCGAGCTGTTGTCGACCCCGATCATTGCGATCCCGAGGCCGATACAGGATGCCAGCGCCGCCTTGGCCTGATTGTTGGAGGCCATGCCCCCAAGCGTGCAGAACGCCAGCAGGTACAGGGCAAAGTATTCGGCAGGTCCGAACAGATACGCCACCCGCGCCAGCATTGGCGCAAGGATCACAAGACCCACGGTGGCCAGAAACGCCCCGACAAAGGACGACACGCCAGAAAGCACCAAAGCATCCCCCGCCCGCCCTTGTTTGGCCATCGGATACCCGTCGAGGGTGGTCATCAACGCAGGTTCGTCGCCCGGAATGTTGAGCAGAATGGAACTGATCCGCCCGCCATACATCGCTCCGTAATACACAGACGTCATGAGCACCAACGCCGCTGTAGCATCAAGGCCAAGGCTGAAAGTGATCGGGATCAGGATCGCGACCCCGTTCGAGGGTCCAAGGCCCGGCAAAGCCCCGATAATTGTGCCCAAAAAGCACCCCGCGACTGCAAGCATCAACGTGTAGGGGGACAAGGCGACGCTAAAGCCCAACGCCAGATTATTGAGAATTTCCATCGTCTATCCAATCCAGCCTTTGGGGAAGGCAAACAGGCCCAGATCAAGCACTTTGTCGAACAGCAAAAACAGCCCGACCGACAGGCCCACGCCGCTGTACACAGACGGCAGGGGCCGGTTCGAAATCTGATAGCTCAGGATGCCTGCAGTGATCGCTGTGGGAATGATAAAGCCAAGGGGTTTGAGGGCATAAGCGTAGGCAACCAACACAATGATTGTGATGGCCAACGCGCCGAAAGTGGCCAGTGATGGCCAGTCGGGATCGGGATCGGGTTTCACGATCATCACCAGCGCGCACAAGGCGGCCACGGCTCCGATAAGAATGGGAAAGGCTTTGGGCCCCACAGGGTCCGCAAGAAAGCTGGTCTGAATTTGAGTGGCGCTCGCGATATACCCGAGCGCCACAAAAAGTACGACCAGACCAAAGATCCGGTCAGAGGCCATTATTGAATGACCCCGATGTCTTTGGACATGGTGTTGATTTCAGCCACCAAGCCGTCAACATAGCCTTGGAAATCGCCGCCCACTTTGGTGAAGGGGGCCAGGCCGTTTGCGACCATCGCTTCTTTCCACTCGGCTGAATCGGCCACTTTTTGCAAGCGCTCTGCCCACATGTTGAAGGTGTCATCAGAGACGCCTTTTGGCACGTAAAGGCCACGCCAGTTGACCGCGACCACATCAAGCCCTTGTTCTTTGGCTGTCGGGATGGTGTCGAAACCCGGCACGCGCTCTTCGGTCAAAACCGCCAGCACCCGCACTTCGCCTGCTTTTACAAAGCCGACAACTTCGGACATGTCGCCTGTCATCGCCTGGGTAAAGCCACCGACCGTTTGAGTGATCGCATCTGCGCCGCCGTCAACGCCGATGTATTTCACTTTTGTGATGTCGGTGAAGCCTGCGCGTTGCAGGATCATCAACGGCTTGAGGTGGTCAAAGCCGCCCACCGCCGAGCCGCCCGCGAATGCGACAGAGCCCGGGTCGGCCTTGATCGCGTCAACCAGTTCATTGAGCGATTGAAAGGGGCTGTCCTTGGCCACAACAATCACGCCCGGGTCCGCCCCGATCGCGCCAACAAAGCGGACTTGATCCGCCGTCATGCCTGCATAGGCGTTTTGCGCCAGACGGGTGGTCGTGGCGGATGAGGCCGCGATGATCAGGTCGGCGTCGTCGTTCCGCTCGGAGACGACGTGGTTATAGGCCAGACCGCCGCCTGCGCCGGACATGTTTGTGACTTGCACAGGCTTGTCCACTGCGCCGATGTCGAACATGATTTTACCGATTTGGCGGCAAGTAAAGTCCCAGCCACCACCGGGGTTGGCGGGTGCGATGCACTCGGCCGCGGATGCTGAGCCGGCGATGCCAAGGCTCAACACTGCGCCCGTGACGAGCGACTTGAGAATGCGATGTGTCATTGGTTCCTCCCATTTGACTTGGCAGTTTTTTCCTGCCCATGTTTTAAGCAGACTGTGTAAACCTGACACCAGCCTGACACGGACCTGCCAAGCGCCTGATACGGGCCTGATACGGGCCTGATACGGGCCTGAAACGGGAGCGTCTGAGGGAACTCCAAAGGGGAACAATGCGGTATCTGCTGATCGAAGACAGCGCCAAGCTGGCCGCAACCATAGTGGAGCGGCTACAACTGGACGGCCACGCGGTGGATCATACCCCCACGCTGGACGCGGCGCATGCCTGCATGGCTGTGGCGGATTACGATTTGATTTTGCTCGATATTATGTTGCCGGACGGGGATGGGCGCGATTTTCTGCAAGCCCAACGCAAAGCCCGATCGCCAACCCCTGTGATCGTGATCACGGCCCGTTCTGCGGTGTCGGACCGGGTGAGCCTGCTGGACCTTGGGGCGGATGACTATCTGACCAAACCTTTTGAATTTGCAGAGCTTGAGGCGCGGTGTCGCGCTGTTTTGCGCCGTCAGATCGGGGCCGCGGACAATCACAAAAGCTTTGCGGGGGTTGTCCTTGATTCGACGGCTGCGGAATTGCGGTTTGACGGGCAGACTGTGGCACTGCGCAATCGCGAGTTGCGCCTTTTGGAGGTGTTTTTTGCCGCTCCCGGTCAGGTGTTTTCCAAAACACATTTGATGGACCGCTTGTTTTCCTTTTCGGATGAGGCGTCGGAAAATGCGATTGAAGTTTACGTTGGGCGCTTGCGCAAACGCCTTGAGGGGGCAGGCGCGCGCATCGAAACCGTGCGCGGGTTGGGCTATCGTCTGGTGCCAGCATGAGGCAACGCTCCATACGCAGCCGTCTGGTGGTGCAACTGGTGGGCGTGGCCGCATTTCTGGCGCTGGTGTTCTTTTTCGTGGTGCGCGGCGTGGCCGAGCGGGCGGCCGAAGGGACGCAGGACGACATCCTGTCCGCCTCTGCAATCGCCATTGCGGACAGCCTGCGCAGCGCAGAAGGACGGGTGACGCTGGACATGCCCTATTCCGCGCTGTCGATGCTGGGATCCATCAACGAAGACCGGGTGTTTTACCGCGTGACCAGCGGGGGCGTGACCCTGACCGGTTACGCGGATTTGCCCTTGCCGGATGCCACCCCACAACTGGGCGTCGCCGTGTTCGACACGCTGACCTTTCGCAAAGACCGGGTGCGCATGGTGTCGGTGATGCGCGCTGTCGGGCCGGCCACAAATACGCAAGCCGTGACGGTGAGCGTGGCCCAAACCAGACTGGGCCTTGAGGCGTTGTCGCAGCGCATCACCAACTTGGCGACCGCGATTGGCGTCGCATTTTTCCTTGTGGCCGCGGCCCTGAGCCTGTGGGCGTCCAACCGCGCACTGGCCCCGATCCAGCGCATGACAGACGCTGTGACACGGCGCGGACCGTCCGATTTGCGCAAGGTCACGGCGAACCCGCCGACCGAACTGGTGCCTTTGGTGGAGGCGCTCAATTCTTTCATGGGGCGGTTGAGTTCCTCGCTGGATCGCACCGAAGACTTCATCGCCGAAGCTGCCCACCGCGTGCGCACGCCGCTGGCCACAGTGCGCGCGCAGGCCGAAATCACCTATCGCAAGCTGCAAAAGCCGGAACACAAACAAGCCATCCGCGAAATGATCCGCGCCATCGACGAAAGCTCGCGTTCGGCGGGGCAAATGCTGGATCATGCGATGGTGAATTTCCGCGCCGACAGTCTGGCCCAGGACGCGTTGGACCTGTGCGCGGTTCTGCGAGAAACCTGCGACAGGTTGCGTCCAACGGCGGATCTGAAAGACATTTTGATCCATCTGGAGGTGCCTGAGGGCCCCGTGACCTTTCAGGGTGACGGGATTTTGCTGCAAGCGGCGCTGCAGAATGTCTTGGACAATGCGATCAAATATTCGGGTGAGGACAGTGAAATAACGGCGCGCATTGAGCCAGGCGAGTGGATCAGCATCAGCATCAGCGACCAAGGGCGCGGGTTTGCGGGGGCCGATCTGGGGCAACTGACCCAGCGGTTTCAACGCGGTGCAAATGCGGGCGATGTGGTGGGATCGGGCCTTGGTCTGACCATTGCGGATGAGGTTGCGCGCGCGCATGGCGGGCGTTTGGAGATTGGTGACACCAAAAAGGGGATCGGGGCATGCGTGTCTTTGCTTTTGCCGCTGCCGTAATCGGCGCATTGGGCGGTACACTGCCTGTTTCGGGGTTCGAGGTGGAGGACCAGCGTGTCTACCCCGGCAGCGGGGATGGCGTTTTACGCATCATTTCCACGGCGGATCTGGACGTGTTTGACCCGATTTTGCGGGCCTATCAGATCGAGAATCCCGCTGTATCTATCGATTACACGGTGACGGGCACCTCGGATTTGCGCGACGCGATCGAGGGGGGCGCTGAATTTGATCTGGCGATTTCTTCGGCCATGGATTTGCAAACCAAACTGGTGAACGACGGGTTCGCCCAAAGCTATGCAAGCCCTGCCAGCCTGCTCCCCGACTGGGCGACGTGGCGCAACCGCTTGTTCGGATTTACGCAGGAACCCGCCGTTATGATCGTGTCGGACAGCGTTTTTGCACAAGGCGAGGCTCCGCGTACACGTGATGATCTGATCGCGATGCTGCGCGACAACCCCGCGCGGTTTCAGGGGAAAATCGGCACCTATGACGTGCGACGGTCTGGTTTTGGCTATCTTGTCGCGACCCAGGACAGCCGCAATGGCGAAGCGTTCTGGCGCCTTATGGAGGTGATGGGGCGGCTGGATGCGCGGCTCTATTGTTGTTCGGGCGAGATGATTGATGACGTGGCTTCCGGCCGTCTTGCGCTGGCCTATAACGTGCTGGGCAGCTACGCGGCAGCGCGTTTGCGCGATGGCGGGGGCTTTCGGATTGTGGCGCTCGATGACTACGTGCACGTGATGTTGCGCACTGTTTTGATTCCTGAAACGGCGCAAAACCTGTCGGATGCGCATGGCATGATCGACTTTCTGACGGCGCTGAACACGCGCCCCGAATTGGTCGCGGCCTCTGGTTTGCCTGCGCTGGATGCGGCCGTTCTGCAAGAAAACCCTGCGTTGCGCCCGATCCGCTTCGGGCCGGGCTTGTTGGTGTTTCTGGATCAGTTGAAGCGCAGCAATTTCCTGCGCAGTTGGGAAAGTTCGCTGGTGCAGGAATGACCTGCGACATAAATAACCAATAAAACTGTGGACCGTTAGCGCTAACAACATTATGGATGCGACAAATCGGAGGATATCATGGCTTTGAACAAAACCGTCGAAGACGTTACCCAGCGCATCATCAAACGCTCCGCCAACACGCGGGCCACCTATCTTGCGCGTATGCGCCAAGCGGGCGAAGAAGGGCCGCGTCGCGCGCATCTGAGCTGTGGCAATCAGGCCCATGCCTATGCAGCCATGGGCGCTGAAAAATCGGGGTTGGTCGCGGAAATCTCTCCCAACATCGGGATCGTGACGGCGTACAATGATATGCTGTCCGCGCACCAACCCTTCCAGCGCTTTCCTGATATGATCAAACAGACGGCTTTGGCCCATGGGGGCACGGCCCAGGTCGCGGGTGGCGTTCCTGCCATGTGTGATGGCGTGACCCAAGGCCAAGTGGGCATGGAGCTTGTCGTTGTTTTCGCGCGATGTGATCGCATTGAGCGCAGGTGTGGCCCTAAGCCACAACGTTTTTGACAGTGCGCTGTACCTTGGGGTGTGTGACAAAATCGTCCCCGGTTTGATCATCGCTGCGGCCACCTTTGGCTATATTCCCGCGCTGTTTTTGCCTGCGGGACCGATGCCATCGGGCTTGCCCAACGATGAAAAAGCCAAGGTCCGCCAACTGCATGCGACAGGTGAAGTGGGCCGCGCGCAGTTGATGGAGGCCGAGATGGCCTCGTACCACGGTCCCGGGACATGTACGTTTTACGGGACTGCAAACTCCAATCAAATGTTGATGGAGTTCATGGGGTTACACCTTCCGGGCGCGTCGTTTGTGAATCCCGACACGGACTTGCGCGATGCCCTTACCCACGCGGGTGCCAAGCGGGCGCTGGAGATCACGGCGCTTGGGGCTGACTATCGCCCTGTGTGCGACATTCTGGATGAGCGTACGTTTGTGAACGGTCTTGTGGGTCTGATGGCGACGGGTGGCTCGACCAATCTGGTGATCCACATCATCGCAATGGCGCGCGCGGCTGGTGTGATCCTTGACCTTCAGGATCTTTCTGATTTGTCGGACGCAACGCCGCTGATGGCGCGGGTCTATCCAAACGGACTGGCGGATGTGAACCACTTCCACGCGGCAGGCGGACTTGGTTATGTCATTGGCGAGTTGCTGGACGCAGGGCTGCTGCATCCTGACACAACGACTGTGTTTGGCGACGGTTTGCAGGATTATTCCAAAACCCCGATCCTCAAAGACGGTGCCGTTACATGGCAGGATGAGGCGCGGGTGACCCACAACGACCGCATTTTGCGCCCTGCCACTGATCCGTTTGCCCCTCAAGGCGGGTTGAAAAAGCTGGAGGGCAATTTGGGACAGGGCGTGATCAAGATTTCGGCCGTGAAGCCCGAACACCACATCATCGAAGCCCCCGCGCGCGTGTTTCACACTCAAGACGCGGTGAAGCCGCGTTCCAAGCAGGGGAATTGACCCAAGACACTGTGATTGTTGTTCGCTTTCAGGGCCCTAAAGCCAACGGAATGCCAGAACTGCATGCTTTGAACCCGTTGATGGCTGTCATGCAGGATCGCGGACTGCGGGTGGCGCTGGTGACGGACGGGCGGATGTCAGGTGCATCGGGTAAAGTACCCGCGGCCTTGCACCTGTGCCCCGAAGCGCTTGACGGCGGGCTTGTGGGAAAGCTGCAAGACGGTGATATTATCCGTCTCGACGCCACAAAAGGGACCGCTCGAGGTTTTGACCAAAGGCGTGGCGGACCGCGAAAGCGTCCGCCCTGATCTGGGTGACAACGGGCACGGCGTGGGCCGTGAATTGTTTGCAATGTTCCGCCAAACTGTCGGCGGATGTGACACCGGCGCAGCCGTTGTTGTTTAAGGAGAGCACGATATGACCCCCCCAAGATGCCAGCGCCGCGGCGCTCAAAATCTGCCAGATGGCTCCCATTGTTCCTGTTTTGGTGGTTGAGGATGCAGCACATGCTGCCCCCCTCGCCAACGCACTGGTGGCGGGTGGCTTGCTTGCACTTGAAGTGACATTGCGCACGCCCGCAGCCCTTGAGGTCATCCGCGAGATGGCCGCTGTTCAAGGCGGGATCGTCGGGGCGGGCACTTTGCTCACACCCGCAGACGTGCTGGCAGCCAAAGAGGCTGGCGCGATGTTCGGCGTAGCGCCCGGTGCCACGGACGTGTTGCTGGACGCGTGCGAGGATGCGGATTTGCCGTTGCTGCCGGGCGCCGCCACCGCGTCGGAGGCGATGCGTCTGCTTGAGCGCGGCTATACGATGCTCAAGTTCTTTCCTGCTGAAGCTTCGGGCGGTGCTGCCGCCATCAAGGCCATTGGCGCGCCTATCCCACAGGTCAAATTTTGCCCGACGGGTGGTGTGAGCCCGACCAATGCCGCCGACTATCTAGGCCTGTCCAATGTTGTCTGCGCCGGTGGGTCATGGGTCGCGCCAAAGGACAAGGTCATGGCTGGCGACTGGGCCGGCATCACGGCTTTGGCCAAAGCAGCGGCGCAATTGGGCCTTTAGCCTAAGCCAGCAGGCGGTCTTGCATCCAGATGAGGGATGGATAGGCCGCGATCCAGACCCAGAAAAACCGGTTGAGCCCAAACAACAGGGCATTGGCCAAATGAAACGCGGCCCCGATAAAAAGGGCCGCGTAAAGCGTGTGGGGCGTGAAAAGGGACAACGGAAACAGCACTTCGAATGCAATGACCGCCCACGACATGGCCCACATCATCGCCGGCTTCGCGGCCCACCCCCGCAAGCTACGGCTGACAGGGTAGGCGGAAAATGCAAACACGTCCCGCAAGGTCTGTCCGCTGCGCCACATCGGGTTCACCAGTTTAACCCGTCCTGAGATGAAGTAGGACAGGACCAGTTGCACTGCCAAGTACCCCATCGCAATCTCTGCCCACAAAGGGGAGGGTGCAAAATGCGCGACGCTCAGGCAGCACACAACCAGCACTGTCATCTTGTCACTGCCCCCGTTGTAGGGCCCGTTAAAGCGGTGCAACAAAACCAAGCTGCTGGCACAAAGAACGACCAAGGCCGGCCCGACCATCAGTCCCGCCATCAATAGAATGGCGGCTGTGAGCCGTAACGCGAACACCAACCTGCCGCTTTGATCGCGCAAAGATGTTCCAAGCTGGCTTGCGCGACAGCAAAGCCCAGCAGCCCCTCCGTGAGGCGTATGGCCAGATCAAAACTCATTTGGGCTGCAAGGCAAATGGATCACTGACGTCATCGGGAACCCGCTGAACAGCGCCGTTAATACGGCTAACCCAGACAATGCGAAACTGCAGTTGTGTGTGAGAGGTGAGCCTGTGCGTTTTGCGCAGGTCATCACACACCTGCGCACGCAAAGCATGTAAGCTGTGTGCGCTTGGTTGTATCGCCATCCGTTCCGCAAGGCTCACCATATACAAGGTTCGTGCGCAGTCCGGATTCCAGAACAACCGCCCGAACATGTGCCACACCGACAGATGCGCAGGCCGGGGGTGCAGTTCAGCCCACGCACTGGCGTCATTGGTTGAGATGCGCCACTCCACGCGCGGCGATGCCTCTACCTCCTGAAAAAATCTCCAGGACGGAAACAAGCATGGCAACAACAATGACAACAGGTGCAACATAGTGTGGATTAACCACGTGCGCCCTTAGCAGCAGGTTAAGCCATGCCAAAATACGGGAAGAAAACTGTAAGCTAGAAACGCCTGCCCCGCGTGTTGACGAGACACGCGGGGAACCGAAATTGAACTAACGCTCAAGCCCTTAAGAGGCCCTCACACCATCAGGCAGTTGGGTGTACGGCTCAATACGCCGCCGTACGTAATTCTGAAAAAAGACTGTGATGTCAGGGAACGAAACCTCAAACGCACACCCCACATGAACCCACAAAATAGAAGGCCCGTTCACCACAATCGGTACAGTTAAAAACTTTGCCGCGGGATGCCTTTGCGGGTGAAAATCCACCCCAAATATATGACCTTCCGCGCCGACTAACTTTTGGTTGATCCAACAGAGGCGCTCCAAAATTGGAGGGCTTGCAGGATCTCCCGTCTCACTCATGTTCGAGAGGCTGTCTGAACAAAGGTCAAATTGGACCTCCCAAACACCTTCTCCGGACATAATGTCCTTACTATGTAACGCTGGATCGTTAGGGCAGCTATCGTGGCTCAAACACTCAGGTGTTAATATTCTGGTGTCTGAAAGTCTGTCCCACCCCGTGTCATCCAGTGACTTAACATTACGTTGGGGAAAGAAGTTAATCCTGAAATTTGGACCAAAAATTTACGAAAATTTACGAAAACCCTTTTGTTTCAGTAGACTACCTGTGATTGAATTCGTAAAAATTTCCCCTTAACAGCACAAAACCGGCCGTAAAAAGGCCGGTTTTGCAGTTTTTTCGTCTGTTTGGCAGGTTCTGAAATCCTGAAACTAAATCTTTTGGTGGCCCTAAAACGGATTTGGCAGTCTTAAACGCCCGCCCCCTGTCCTTGTTGCAAACGGATTCGGAGGATCAAGCGGCGGGTAGGACGAATCGCTGGCCTGCGCCGCCGCCTCGACCCATGCTCTATCCGCGGTTTCGCCTGCTTCCAGACCGTCCGCGACCATGCGCGCAACCAATGGGGCTGCAACGCTGGTGCCGTTCATGCGCACCATGGACCCGCTGCGCGTCCCTGCGCCCATCACGCCAATTTGCACCAAGCTGTCATCGCTGCGCGCGCTGGCATCCGGCCCTTCGCGGTTGGCATTGGGTTTGCCCCGCACTTTGCTGATGGGTCCAGCAGAGGAATAGACCGCCAACTGTCCGTTGCTTTGGGTCAATCCCCCCACGACGATCGGGACCTTCCCGCAGGCAAACCCGCTGAGCGTACCTGCCCGTTTGATCGGGCAATCAGAGCCCGCAGGATCAACAGGCATTGGCATCCCGATCTCGTTTACCTTCACGTAACAGGCGTTGTCGAAATAGGACTGTCGCGCGCCGTTGGGATAGCCCGGCAGACGTTCGTCACGCTTGATGCGCACCTCGACTATATCATCGGGATCGATCACCCCTTTGGTCAGCTCGATGGTCCACCGCCCTGATGGGGCAAGGTGGACGGCAGGGTCATGACTGGCGGTTGGGTTGACGGCCAGTGTGATAACCCCGCGCGCGGTCGGCATTGGCTCAAAGGAATAGCCAAGTTCGGCCACCACATTGCCCTGCGCGTCGTGCAGCACTTGTTTGGAACCGGCGATGGCCTGCACCACCATGCTTTGTGGCGCATGCGGGGGCGTGACCCGAACCTGCACAAAATCAGGCGGAGTGGCGGGCGCATAGGGCATCCACATCTGCACATAGTTGCTGCTGAGGTCATCGGGCATCACATTGAGATCCAGGGACACCGCGTCCGCGTTTTCGAAACTGACCGCGGCATGGGCCTGCGCCATGTTGGAGTTGCCCGCAGGCAGCAACACACGGATTTCCTGTTCAGGTGTGGATGCCAGTTCGCGGTCCAACATCCGTGCAATCAGGCTGGTACCGTCATGGGGGCCTGCAAAATTGCCGTAGCTGAAATTGACCACCAACGGGGCAATGGGGCCATCAGGGGCGCCAATGCGGATCTGCTTGGAGCGGCGCAGAATGTAGCGGATCGCTTTTTGCAAACTGGGGGCCAGATTGGTGCCGCTGGTGTCTTCGGTCACTTTGCTGGGCAATTGAACGGCAATGATGGGGCGTTTGGCGTGGGCCTGTTCCATCGGGTATCCCGCCGCCAAAGACATCACATGTGTGCCATGGGCGCGTCGAAACATTGTGGTGGAAAAATACGGGCTGGAAAAATCGATACTGCCCGCATCCGTGTAAAAGGCCTCGTCATCCAACAGCCCGTTGTGGGTGTGCTTGAGCAACAAGGCGTTGATCTGCCTGCGGTTGAACTTGCGCCCGACTCCGCTGCCGTTGGGCTTGGGCGCGTCCATGATGAACATCCCTTCCACCCGCGACGAGGTCAGCCCGTCGCGAAACAGATTGTGCCCGAAGGCGATGCCGTCATCAATCACCGCGACGGTGACCGTGCCGGGATCAACGACTTTGACCTTGAGAGAGGCCGGTGCGATCTCGTCCTCGGGGTCGGGAAGGGCGCTGCCGGCGGTCACGGTGGCGTCAGACACTTGCGCGCCCAAATCCACAGTTTTGACGCCGTAGTCATTGCCCGACAGGTTCAGGGCGGTCATCACATCAGGCTTGGCATAGATCGTGACAATCAGGTCAGGATCGGACAGGTCAGGATCGGACAGGTCGGGATCGGCCGCATCCTCAAGGTGCTCGGCAGGGATCACATAGCGCCCCGCAAAAGCTGCCCCAAGGGCCGCGTCCAAGGCCGCAACAGTGCCGCCATCAAGTTGTAAAAGAGCGGACCACCACAGGTCGCTCGCCTGCGCACCCGTTTGGGACGCAGACTGGCGCAGGCGATAATCCGTGACAGGATCAATCGCGCCGCTTTGGTCTTCGGATTTCCAGAGAAGCTGCATTGGGCTTCCTTTCTTCAGTCAATGAATAGGGTGAAGGCGAAAGGGCCTGCTCCTATGGATTGACGTCTTGCCACTCCTTCACAGCCTCATCCCACAACCACTGCAACGCAGCGGATTCGGTCAGCGTTTTGGACGAGGACGCTGTTGCGGAGGTCATCCACGTTCCGTGTTGGCTGGACTGAGACCCAACCTGTTCGTCCGTTGCCGGATCGTACAATTGGTGCCAGTTGAAATCATCTGCCGCCGCAAAGTTTTCACCGGTGAAGGTGGCACAGCTGCGCGTCCCGTTGGTGCCGGTTTTGTAGGTACACCGTTCCTCGAAATAATCAGCGAGGGTCAGACCCAGCACTGCCCCGGACACGCTATCAACCGGGAAATGCACACCTGCAACCGTGCGGTTGATGGCAATACGCGCCGCCTGACGCATCAGCATGTCACCCCATGTGCCGTCCTGATTGTACTGCGAGGTGCCAGAGGCCCGCAGCAGTTTCCACAACAAACGGGCAAGAAAGAACGCCTCGGTTGCGTGACCACTCGGGAGCGAGCCGTGGGTTGGTGTCGGGATCATCGGCTGGACTTGAGGAGAGAAAACAACGGGGCGTTTGACGGCCAAAGAATATTTGACCCGCATCACAGAGAAGTTGGACAAGCGCAGGGCCACGCCCAAAAGCTCCAGGGTCTTGGGGGTGCGGGCCGCGTCCATAAAGGTGATGGTTTGCATAAACGGGGCAGGCCAGCCCATTTGGGACAGGATTTCAGCGCCGCGATCAGGGCGCAAATCGGCGTAGGAAAACAAATAGCTCATTTGCTCTTGAAACTGCGCCATTGTCGGTGCGCTCAAAGTGGCAAGGGGCTGGTAATCTGTCGTGGGCGGTGCACCGGCGCTGCCTGCTTTGGTCTCAAGCTGCCAGATGTTGGCTGTGCCCGTGCCAGAGGCGTCCGCGCTAAAGCCCAAGTGGGATTCCAGCTCAAAGGCAAAGATGCTGGCGCGCACTTCGGGGGACAGTTTGGCGAGGTTTGCCGCAGTTTCGGGGTGCGGTGCTGCCACTGGAAAGTGCGTGGGCAGTGGCACGCCCACGATACCGTCACGGTTGGTGATCAGGGCCTCTGCAGAGACGGGGCTTTCGCCGCCAAATCCTGAAAACCCGCTAAAGCCGCTAAAGCCGGAGAATCCACTAAATCCACTAAATCCGCTGAACCCTGAAAACCCTGAAAATCCACTAAATCCGCTTTGCGGTCCACCATTGTTGCTCATGATGTTCTCCCTTTAAATATACGATTACAATCGCTCACTGTCGTTTCAATCAAAGGGGCACGCCAATTTCTATAAGCGTTTCCCCAAACTTTCTTCCAATATCAAAGTCACCACTTGGTGAATTTTTCAACCATTGTGTTACGCTTAAATTGGGCTGGAGCCTCATCAGCTTTTCCCCCGTCGCGCGTGCTTCATCTTCGCGTTTCATTCGCATCAACGCAACTGCTTTTACACGCAGGGTTGAGGTATGTGTGCTGTTGGCCCGTAATGACAGGTCTGACAGTTCCAATGCGCGATCGTAATCTTCGGCCGCGATACAGGCAGAGGCCGCCAGCGACAGGAAATAAAATCGCAACGGATCAATGGGCGTCAGCCTGAGGGAGCGTTCGGTGTCACGCATGGCGCGCGTCCCTTCGCCGCGAAAGGCGTACATCGTTCCGCGCAGCAGTCGCGCGTCTGCGTCGTTGGGGCTGATGTCCAGTGCCAGATCATAGCGTTCCTGTGCCGTGTCCATGTCCTGCATCAAGTTGGTCATAACGACCCCCTCCGACACCAGCGCGAGCACGTTTTCAGGGTCCATATCCAACGCCCGCTTGGTGCACTCGAACGCCAACTGTGCGTCTTGCACGGGATCAAGTGACCAGCCCTGTTGGACCCGCAACACGTGCCAGCGCGACAACCACGCCAAAGGGGAGGCCTGATTGGGCGCCCGCTCGATCACCGCTTCGAGCAGTAATTTGGCCTTGTTGAAATCATCGGGTGACAAGCGGTGCATCAGGGCCACGGCACTCATCAGCAATGTGTAACTGTCCAGCGTCGGCAAAGGTTGCTGGCGCACTTGTTGCACCGCGCGGGTGTAAATCGCTTTTTGCACGCGGGCCACGATCCAGTCGATGATCTCGGGGGCATCGAAGCTTTGCTCCACCTCGGCGCGTTCGCTGTCAGCCCATAAAACCCGTCCGGTGGCGACTTCGGAGAGCTCGGCAAAGACTTCCAAACTGCTGGCGCGCGCGGTGTAGCGGCCTGTCAGGACATAGTTGGTGCCAAGATGGGTTCCAATTTCGCTCAAAGACGCTGCACGTTGGCTGAACTTGGTGCTGGAGAGACGCGAAATGACGTTGATTTCCAAAGAGCGCGCAAGGGATGTGATCACGTCATCCGCCAACACCTCCCCCAAGACTGCGGCATCAGGGGAGAGGTCGCGGGACTGAAAGGGGATTACTGCGATCGTCGGCAAAAGGTCTTCGCGGCTGACGGCCATGCGCAGGGCCGGGGCCGCAGCGGGGGCAGACACTTTAAAGCAGCGCACGTGTTCGGTGTCCGGGCTCAAGGCGTGATCGCCCAAGTCCACAATGTCACAGTCCAAACCTGTGGTGAGCAGCTGCGCGACTGCGGCGGGCACAATAGTATCCCCGTAGGATGCAAAGATCGCCAGATCGGATGCGCGGGCCTGTTCAGTGCCGTTGCTCATATCGATGCCGATGGCCACGCCGACACCTGAGGCTGCGCACCACGTTTGCACACTTAATGCCACGGCAATCGCCTGCGCGGGGGTCGGGCAGGCAAAGCATGTAAACGGCGGGAGTGACGACACCGCGATGGCAGATTGCGCATCCAGAATAGGCTGTAATCCTGCGCGGATTGTCTGGATCGATAGAGGTGCTGTCGGATCGAGACGGGCACAGACCATCGCGCCGACCCGGTTGGCAAGGTCTAGGGCAGCCGCCACCAATTCCTGTCGGATGTGAGGCGAAGCAGCAGGGGCGGGTTCGACCGGAAGAGCGGTCAGGCAGTAGCCTTTCTTGGGAACGGTGCGCAGAATCTGCCGTGTCGTGTCCCCAATGGCACGGCGAATGTCCGCGATGCACTGGACCAGACTGTCGTCGGTGACGCTCATTCCAGCCCAGACATCGTCAATCAACATGTCTTTGGTAACGGTCTGTCCGATGTGTTTGGCCAGCAGGCGCAACGCTTGTGCCGACTGCGGGCGCAACACCAGAACCGCACCGGCCGCGTCCCGCAACACGTCTTCTCCGCGGTCGTAAACAGCACCGCCCAAAGCGATGCGGGCGTGGGACTGCTCCGTCAACCTCATCCGAGAGAACGCCTGCAAAAGCGCGCTGTTTGTTGTACTGTCATACTACCCTATTTCGGCCCGCGCGTGCCTTTCGAGACACTCATCCAGTGGCCACCACCCTACCGTGCAACCTACGCGGTGCGCAGGGCTGCGATCAAGGTATTTTTAAGCGGGCAACTTTGGGTTGAAGTGCTAGGAATTATGGGGAATTGGACCGCCTTTGATGATTGATTTTTCAATGGGCTTTCCGCTAACATTCGAGAGGGAAGGCGCACGCCACCCGAGCATATTTCATCCGCTGGGGAGGCGTATCATGAGCCAGTCAACAATTTCTGCCGCACAATATCGAGGTGACAAAACATTTACCGTGCAATCCGTGCCACTGCCATCGCCCGCCAAAGGGGAAGTGGCTGTCCGCATCGCATATTGCGGGATTTGTGGTACCGACATGCATGTGTTTCACGGCAATATGGACGCGCGGGTCGGGTTCACACGGGTGCTTGGCCATGAGATGTCGGGAACAGTGGAACAGGACGCAGAAGGCTATAAAAAAGGGCAGAAAGTGGTGGTGCGACCGCTGGATCACTGTGGGGATTGTCCTGCATGTAACGCAGGGCACCAACATATTTGCCACTCTTTGAAGTTCCTTGGACTGGATACGGACGGGGCCATGCAAGAGGTCTGGAATGTGCCTGCACACACCCTGCATCTCCTGCCTGATGACATCCGTATGGATCACGCCGCCTTGATCGAACCTGTTGCCGTGGCCTGCCATGATGTGCGCTTGTCGAGCTTGCAAGCGGGCGAAGATGTGCTTGTCATCGGGGGTGGTCCAATCGGGGTGCTGGTCGCGATGGTTGCACGTGGTGCGGGGGGCAAGGTTGTGATCTCTGAAGTTAATCCGCACCGCCTAAAAATTATGCAGAAACTGGGGTTTGAAACGATCAATCCCGTCGAAGCGGACTTGCCTGCCGAAATTATGGCCCGCACGGGCAACAAGGGGGCGGATGTTGTGTTTGAGGTTTCTGGCACGCAGCCGGGTGTGGATGCGATGACGGCCTGTGCCGCCACGCGCGCCCGCATTGTTATGGTGGCGATCCATGCCAGCAAACCTGCGGTCGATATGTTCCAGTTCTTTTGGCGTGAATTGCAGCTTGTGGGCGTGCGCGTCTATGAGCCTGAAGACTATGAAAAAGCGATCACGATGATCACGTCCGGCGGGGTCGATGCGGACACTGTCATCACAGATGTCGCCCCTTTGGCTGACATTCAAAAAGCGTTTGAGAACCTCGACGCGAGCCCAACGGCCCTGAAAAGCCTGATCAAAGTAGGAGCGTAACCCATGAGCATCCTGTCCTCTTTCGACCTCTCTGGGAAAACCGCCCTTGTGACCGGCGCAAAACGCGGCATTGGACGCGGCATCGCCGAGGCGCTTGCCTCTGCGGGGGCTGATATCGTCGGTGTTTCCGCCACCTTGGAGGCTTCTGGCAGCGAGGTCGAGAAATCCGTCACGGCGATGGGGCGCCGCTTCAAAGCCTACACATGTGACTTCGCCGACCGCGCTGCCGTGCGTGCTTTTGCCGCCCAGATCGAAGCGGACGGCATCGCTCCTGATATCCTCATCAACAACGCTGGCACCATTCTGCGCAAACCCGCCGCCGAACACGATGATGAACTGTGGGACGAGGTGATCGAGGTCAATCTGAACGCCCAATTTGTGTTGTCGCGCGAAATCGGGCGGGGGATGTTGACCCGTGGCTCTGGCAAGATCATTTTCACAGCGTCATTGCTGACGTTTCAGGGCGGTATCACAGTGCCTGGCTATGCGGCTTCAAAGGGCGGTATTGGCCAGTTGACCAAAGCCCTGGCCAATGAGTGGGCGGGGCAAGGTGTGAATGTGAACGCCATTGCGCCGGGATATATTGCGACGGACAACACTCAAGCCTTGCAGGATGATCCGGCCCGCTCCAAGTCCATCCTTGAGCGCATTCCGGCAGGTCGTTGGGGCACTCCGGCCGATTTTGGCGGCGCGGCTGTGTTCCTTGCCTCTGACGCGGCGTCTTATGTGCATGGCACTGTTCTGACCGTCGATGGTGGTTGGATGGGGCGCTAGGCGCGCCGCCGGCGTAGCGCCCCACCGACGCTCAAGGCGGGGGCCTGCCCCCGTCGCTGCGCGACTCCCCCGAGGTTTATTTGGCGAGATGAAGTGGATCGCCCGTTTTTATAGAACCCGCTGGTTGTTCTTGAAGATCCCGAGGTCGCATGGGCCAATGTCGTGTGTTTCGTATTGCTGCGTTTCGTTGGTGTAGTTGATCACGAATGTGTGGTCTTTGGTCTGGCGGATACGCAGATCTCCCGAGGGTGCCGTGTTTGTGTGTCGGGCGATGATTGCGTCCCACAGATCGGCGTCCGGCCATCCTGTCAGGTGGTTTTGCCCGTCCCGCGTGATCAACACTGGCGCGCCGCTGTCGGTATGAAGTGTGCTGTCGTTTTCCCAGGTTTCCTGCCAGTGCACCACGTGCCCGAGGTCTTGAACCGGGCGTTTGTGTGCAGGTGGCAGGCTTTCGCTGAAGAGTGGTTGGTCGCATTGGGTGTCTATGCCGAGTTCTTCCGTCACCAGCCCTGTGCGTGGTCCAAGTAGGGTCGTGCTCTTGGTTGTTTTCAGAGCCTGAGGCACTTGTGCTAGCCCGGGGGCTAGCACCAGATCGTACCCGTCGAAAGATGTGGCTGTTACGGGTAGGATGTCGACGGTATGTCCTGCGCGCCGCAGCGCTTTGTAGGCTTCGAACACCAAGCGGAAATAGTTGAAGTCCGCCCCTTGGGGCAATGTTGTCCATGTCCAGTCAGACGCATAGTCGAACACCAGCGCAACCGTTGCTTTGGCTTGCGTGATATCCCCGATTTGCGCGATTTCATGAGCCACTTGCGCGGCTTCTGCCATGCCGGGGGCGGGGTTGTCTTGCGGCGTAAGGAGGCCAGCGTGCATTTGTTCTTGGGCAAAAGGGGCTTGGCGCCAGCGGAAATAGCTGACGACTTCGGCGCCATGTGCGATCGCTTCCCATGTCCACAGTCGCACCATTCCGGTCAGGGGGGCAGGGTTGTAGGGGGCCCAGTTTACGGGTCCCGGTTGTTGCTCCATCACCCACCAGCGCCCTTTGCCGACAGTGCGGTAGAGGTCATGGTGGAAGGCTTGCATGTCCGGATCGCCCTGCTGAAGGTAGCGGGCCTTGTGCGCGTCGTCTGCCTCGAGGCGGTCCGAGAGGAACCCGATCGGGTAGCTGTCCCATGATGCGATATCGAGGTCGGCGCCGATCTCGAAGTGGTCGAATTCAAGGATCCGGCCCATGTAGTTGTGGATCAGGGGGGTGTCTGTCGCTGCGCGCAGGACCTGCGCCTGCGCGCGGTTGTACGCCACCACTTGATCCGAAGAAAAGCGGCGAAACGCCAACTCATGCGCGGGGTTGGGTTGGGTTACGGTGAGGTTGGGCAGGTCGATCTGGTCAAAGTCGTTGTATTCCATCGACCAGAACACATTGCCCCATTTTTCGTTGAGGGTTTCGATGTCGCCGTAGCGTTGGGCGCACCATCCCTGAAACGCGATCCGTGCAGGTTCCGAGTAGCTGATCACGGTGTCATGGCAGCCGTATTCATTGTCGATTTGCCACGCATGAACGCGGGGATCGCGGCCATAGCGTTCGCCAAGAATTTGCGCGATCCGCACGCTTTCAGAGCGAAAGCCAAGGTGGGAAAAGCAATAGTGGCGCCGTGACCCGAATTTGCGCGGTTGACCATCTGCATCCACAGCCAGGACATCAGGGTAGCGTTCTATCATCCAGCGCGGCGGTGTCGCAGTCGGCGTGCACATCACGATTCTCAGGCCATGCCCCGCAAGAATACCGATCGCCTTGTCGAGCCAGTCGAAATTGAATTGCCCCGCAACAGGCTCAAGGCGCGACCACGAAAATTCTGCAATTCGAACCCATGTGATGCCCGTTTCAACCATGCGCGCCGCGTCTTTGGCCCATAGGGTTTCGTCCCAATGCTCGGGGTAGTAGCAAACACCAAGTTCCGGTTTCATAGCAATACCTTATGCTCTGCTTGTCCCATACCAGCGCCCGTGCTGACAAAGGTCATTCCATCTTGCGATCCAGTCAAACCATCCGCCGCAGTGGTCACATACAAGTCGCGCAAGTCGGGCCCGCCGAATGCGGGGCAGGAGGCTTGATCCCCGCCCACATCAACCGCCTTGAGGAACCCGCCATTTGGGTCATACACAGCGACGCGTGCGCCCCCCCACTGGGCCAGCCACATGTTGCCCGCAGCATCAATGACCGCCCCGTCGGGGTTCAGTTTTTCCGCCTTGAGATCAAGAAAGACGTCGCTGTCTCCGTCGGGCCAGCCGTAACGATCAAGAGGTTGGCGCATCACCTGTCGCGACCGCGTGTCGGTGTAGTAAGCGTGGTTGCGGCTTGGCGCGAAGCAAATCGCGTTGGAGATCGTGATAGGCTGGTACAGTTGCCGCAATTCACCATTGAAATAGCGATAGATCGCGCCGGCGTCATCCTCGACCTGCTTGCCCATCGTGCCGATCCAAAAGCCACCCCAAGGGTCCGCGCGCCCGTCATTGGACCGGGTGATCGGGTTGTTCGCTTCAAGCGGGGAGATCAGAGTGCGTGCGCCTGTGGAGATGGTGAACCGCCATAGACCGGTTTCGGAGGCCATAAAGAGGGTGTCGTCATCGACCCAGCCTGCGGCGGAAACATGTTCCTCAAATTGCCATTCAAACGTCTTCTCACCACTGCGTGACAGAAGTTTTTTGCCCAGGATGTCAAACCAGAACAGCTGCTTGCGGGGCGGGTGCCACAATGGTCCTTCGCCAAGAGCACAGATGCGATCATCAAACACACGGCTCATGCTATGGCTGCGTCATAAGCTGCGACAATGTCCACGGCGCGCGCGCCCACATCAGCGGCGGACATGCCCGGTTTGTAGATCGCGGAGCCAATGCCAAACCCGTCCGCCGAAGCGTTTACCCAAGTGTCGAAATTCTCGGAACCAGCGCCGCCCACAGCGTAAACTTGCGTGCCGAAGGGAAGGATTGCGCGCATCGCTTGCAGCCCGGAGGGGCCAGCCATGCTGCCTGGAAACAGTTTGAGGCCATCGGCCCCGGCCTTGAGCGCGGCAAAAGCTTCGGTCGGGGTGAAAACCCCTGGCCAGCTTTGCAGTCCCAAATCTTTGGTTCGTTTGATCACCTCCACATCGCAATTGGGCGACACGATCAGTGTGCCGCCGACATTTGCCACGGCTTCTACCTGTGCCATATCCAATACCGTGCCTGCCCCGATCAGCACCCCTTCAAAGGATTTGACCATCGCTGCGATGCTGTCGATGGGGTCGGGCGAGTTCATGGGGACTTCGATTTTGTCGATCCCAGCGTCCAGCAATGCGGCGGTGACATCCACAGCTTCGGGCGGGGTGATCCCGCGCAGAATGGCGATCAGATTGCGGCTCATGTGCTTTCCTTTGTCATGCGGTAGGCGGCTTGCAATCCCGCAAGCGTCATGCGCGGCGCGTCTGCAACAATAGCGGGGACGCCTTGAGCGGCCAAAGCGATGCTGTAGGCCCTCGCCAGTGCATCGTCGCCAATGATGGCGACGTGTTGACCCAACCAGAATGGGCGTGAAGCAGCCAGTTCGGCCCCTAACAACAACCCTGACAAGCGGCCACGTGCCGTGTCGGGGTCTTGACCCTCAAGCAGATGGCGGGCTCGCAAGTTGAACAGATAGGCCGCCAGCCGTTCAGGACGGGACATCGTGTCATTGAGGGCCTCCTTAAAGGCGTCCTCGTCCCAGCCGGTGCCAATCGAGTGTTTCAGGACCGATTGACCAGAGAGCAGGGCGAATTGTTCTCCTGTCATAAAGGTTTGAAAGGAAACGACTTCTCCGGCGCTAATGTGCGCCCATTTGGTGTGCGTGCCGGGCAGACAGATGATGCCGTCCCAATCAGCATTCAGCGCGAGGAACCCCGCGATCTGCGTTTCTTCGCCGCGCATCACATCTGCAGGTGCAGTTTGTTTAAGCCCGGGAACGACGTGCACGGTGAGGCGCGGATCGAGGGTTTGTGCTGTGACCATACGCTGGGGTACAGGCGTACAAGGTACGCTTGCGTATGGCGCTTCGATCCATCCTTGGCGCGCACCCACCATGCCGCAGGCCACCACCGTCATGGTCGCGTCTGTCAACCACGGGGCGATCGCCGTCAGCAATGCGCCCTCGAATTGATCTGGCGTGAGTTTCCCCATGCCTGCGTCAGAGCTGGCGTGATCCAGCACCGTACTGCCTTGCATTGACCAGACCCGCAGGTGTGATGTGCCCCAGTCGGCCCCGATCCAGTCTGGCGAACTCATCCTGTCACCACGGTGCCGCCATCAATGACCATACATTGCCCTGTCATCATCCGGCTGGTTTTCGAGGCCATGAACAAGACGGCGTCCACGATGTCCTGAGGGTCGAGGTGCTCTTTGAGGCATTGTTTGTCCAGGTGACCGGCCAGCGCTTCGGGGGTCGCCCATTTGTCGAGCTGTTTGGGCGTTAAAACCCACCCCGGCGCCAGTGCGTTGACACGGATTTTCTCTGGCCCCAACTCGCGCGCAAGGCTGCGTGACATGGCTGTGATCCCGCCGTTTGCAGCGGTGTAGGCGGTGTAGCCCGCCCCGCCCATGATGTAGCTGATCGAGGAAAAGTTGATGATCGAGCCGTGTCCGGCCGCGCGCATGTGCCGCGCGGCTTCCTGACAGGCAAAGAAGTAGGATTTGAGGTTGATGGACTGCATCCGGTCCCAGTATTCCTCTGTGACCTCGTCAAGCACGTGGCGGTCGTCATTGGCCGCGTTGTTCACTTGGACGGTGATTGGCCCATGGGCTGCCGCCGCTTGGCGCATGGTCTTTTGCAGGTGTTCAGTGTCGGTGATGTCGCCTTGCAGGAACAAGGGCGCTTGCCCGTGTTTGGCGTCCATTTGTGCGACGAATTCCGACGCGTCCGAGCGTCCGATGAACGCCACTTTGGCCCCTTGACCCAGAAACCCGTCTGTCAGGGACGCCCCGATGCCGGACCCGCCACCGGTGATGAAAACGGACGCCCCTTCGAGGTCGTGAAATGTGGCGGTTTGGGTCATTTAAGCGGCCTTTGCTTTGCGGGCGAAGGCGGGCAGCCAGTCGCCGTGGGCGGTGAGCAGATCATCCACCATCGCCCTGATCTGGCGCAGATCAAGTTCGGCGGCGGTGTGCGGGTCCATCATGGCCGCGTGATAGATGTGTTCGGGCGCCTCGTCCACCAGTGCGCGCACGGTCAGTTCCTGCACGTTGATCTGGGTGCGCATCAGCGCGATCAGTTGCGGTGGAATGTCCGTGATCACGGTCGGTTGCACCCCGTTGCTGCTCGCCATGCAGGGCGTTTCAACCGCCGCCCCCATGGGAAGCTGCGGGATCTGGCCTGTGTTGGGCAGGTTGCCGTACAACTCGTAGGGCTGGTTGGTGACGATTGCGTTCATCAGTTCAGAGGCGAACTCGTGGCTTTTGGTGACCTCGATCCCACTGTCCGATTGCAGGGCTTTGGCCTGTTCCTTCCAATCCGCGACCTGTTCGATGCAGCGGGTCGGGTATTCATCCAAGGGAATGGAGAACTCTTCAATCAGATCCCCACGCCCTTCTTTGATGAACCACGGCACATATTCGGCGAAGTGTTCCGAGGACTCAGTGCAGAAGTGCCCCAATTGATCCATCACCTCATAGCGCACTTTGTTGGCGCAGCGCGGCATGAGCAAGGGTGATTTGGGCAGTGCGCCGGAGGCATACCCTTGTCGCAGCAGCGGGTAAAGGTCGCGTTTGGTGCCGGTCTTCAGCTCTTCTTCGAGGCGCAGGAAAAAGGCGACGTGATTGACGCCTGCCACTTTGTAGCGGACCGCATTTTGGTCAATGTCGAGGTCATGGGCGATTTCCTGAACGGTGTTTTGCACCGAATGGCACAGGCCCACTTGCTTGAGGCGCGGAAAGCGTTCGGCCAGCGCCCATGTGTTGATGGCCATCGGATTGACGTACTGCAACAAGGTCGCGTCGGGGCACAATTGCATCATATCCTCGGCCACGCCCCACAATACAGGGACGGTGCGCAATCCACGCATGATGCCGCCCACGCCCAGCGTGTCGGCGATGGTCTGGCGCAAGCCATAGGCTTTGGGAATATCGAAATCGGTGATGGTGCAAGGATCATAGCCCCCGACCTGAAAAGCGGTGACCACAAAATCAGCACCTGCCAAAGCTTCGCGCCGATCCGTGTGTGTTGTGACGGAGGCGCCCGTGCCCACGGATTTGATCATGGAGCGGGCAACCATTTCGCTTTCGCCCAGACGCGCCGGGTCGATGTCCATCAACGCAAAATGGCTGTTTGCCAAAGCAGGGGTCAAAAGCGCGTCGCCTACTATATTCTTCATGAATATCGTGGAACCAGCCCCGATAAAGGTGATTTTCGTCATCAGCGTTACTCAAGCTTGAGGTTGTTATTTCACAGCGCCCAGTGTCAGGCCTGCAATGAAGTGTTTTTGCATCAAAAAGAACATGGCGACAGGGGGCAGAGCGGCGACAATGCTGCCTGCGCTCATCAGGTGGTATTGGGCCACGAACTGGGAGTTGAAGCTGGTGATGCCAGCCGTGACAGGCTGGGAATCCGGCCCTTGGGTCAGCACCACGGCCCAGAAGTAGTCGTTCCAGATAAAGGTAAAGATCAACACCGACAGCGCCGCCAGTGCAGGCTTCATCAGGGGCAGCACGATGTACCAGAAGATGCGCCATTCCGCGATACCTTCGACGCGCGCGGCCTCGATCAGCTCGAATGGGAGCGCGCGGATAAAGTTACGCATGAACAGCGTGCAGAACCCTGTCTGGAACGCGATGTGGAACAGCACTAGCCCCAGCTTTGTGTCATAAAGCCCCAAGCCAACTGTCAGATCGCGCACCGGCACCATCAGGATTTGAAAGGGTACAAAGTTGCCTGCGATGAACATGAAAAAGATCCACAGGTTCGATTTGAACTTGTAAATGCCCAAGGCAAAACCGGTCATCGAAGACAACGCCACCGCGCCAACCACTGTGGGGATGGTGATCAGCAATGAGTTCACCATATAGCGCGGCATGTCGGACTGGAAAAAGACCTTCCCGTAGTTGTTGAACAACTCGAACGACGAGGGCAGGCCCCAATAGTTGCCGGCCGCAAAATCTGCCGAAGATTTGACAGAGAACATCGCCACTGCGATCAAAGGCAGCAGCCACATGATCAGCGCGAGCGGCAAAAGGCTTTGATACGTCAACTGCGCGCCGCGCGAGCGCTTTTCGATCGGCGTCGGAAACATCAGCGGCCCCCTTTTTCGTCTTGGTACATCGACCACAAGAAGTAGCCGATGAAGCACAGCATAATCAGGAACAGCACAACCGCGATGGACGCACCGTAACCCATGCGAAACCCGAATTCAGACAGGGATTCCTCGAACATGAAAAACGACAACACCCGCGTTGATCCGAATGGCCCGCCGTTGGTCATGATGGAAATCAGGTCAAACGACCGGAGCGCCCCGATGATCGTCACCACAAAGGCGATGAAGGTCGCGGGTTTGAGTTGTGGCAGGATCACGAACCACAGCATTTTCCAGCCTTTGGCCCCGTCAAGGCGGGCCGCTTCGACCTGTTCGGGGTCCACAGCGTTCAGCCCCGTGAGGTACAAGATCATGCAATAGGCGGTTTGAGGCCAAAGCCCAGCGGCGATGATCCCGTATGTGGCTGTGTTGGGATTGCCCAAAACGCCACCGCTAATATCGATCCCGAAGAACCCGACGATCACGTCGAACAACCCGTTGTTGGGCAGGTAGAACCATGAGAACACCAAACCCACGACCACTTGGCTGATCACAAAGGGAAAGAAGAACAGCGATTTATAAAGGCGGATGCCCCAGACTTTCTGGTTCAGAAACAAGGCGATGAACAAACCTGCGGGAATGGCGAGCAAATACAGAAAGAGCCATTTAAGGTTGTTCCAGAACGAAGTCTCGAATTTGCGATCCGTGGCGAGGCGTTCATAGTTGCCAAGGCCGATCCATTCTTTTTCACCCAGACCGTCCCATGCGTGAAAGGAGATCCAGACGGACTGGAATATGGGGACAACGACGTAAACCGCGAAAAATAGGATTCCGGGCAGCAAGAAGAGCCAAGGTGTGACGCGGATTTCGTTGCGCGCATACCAGCCCTTTGAAGGCGCAGGGTCGGTGGAGTGGGTCATGCGGCGTCGCTCCCTTGTTTGGCTTCTGGGCCTTTGCGCTGCGGCCTTGATCAGGCGACAGGGCAAAGGCCTGTGTGGGGTGACCCCGCCCTGTCAAAGGGCGAGGTCTGTGTGCCGTCGGGGCTTTGGCCCCGATCGCTTACTTTTCGTAGATGCGTGTTGCAGCTTCTTCGAGACGCGCGAGGATGTCGTCGAGGTTGTCAGGGAACACCATGAACTCTTGCAGGCCTTCCATGCCAACAGACGCCATTTCCGCAGGGAAGTCGCGGTCAAAGAATTGCGCCACGCCGCCTTGTGCGTTTGTGGACAGCATTGCAAAGCCCTGCTCAAGGAACTCGTCCGCATCAACAGAGGAGGCTGCGTTCACGGGCAGTTGCCCCAAAGCGTCGCCTGCGTTGATCTTGGTTTGGACATCAGCAGATGTGACATACTGCAAGAACGCACGGGCGTTGTCTTTGTTGGACGCGTTCGCAGGGATGTGGAATGTGTCCGTTGGGGCGTCTTCCCCCTGTGGCACGTCTGCGATTGTCGGGAACTGGTAGAAGTCGATCTGTTCATCCGACAGGCCTGCTTCGCGCAGGTGCGGCACGGCGAAGTTGCCGATCAGGTAGGAGGCTGCGTCGCCGTCCGTCATGAACTTGAGGGCTTCTTGCCAGCTGTAGGACTGGTGGTCGTCAATGTAGCCGCCCATGTCGATGATCTTGCGCCAGTTGGCGAAGGTCTCGCGCACGCGCTCGTCTGTCCACGCCACTTCGCCGCGGGCGAGTTGCATGTGGAAGTCAAAGCCGTTGGTGCGCATGTTCATGTAGTCAAACCATCCGCCTGCGGTCCAAAGGAATTTGGTTCCGATAGCGTAGCACTTCTTGCCGGAGTCGACGATTTTCTGGCAGTTCGCCAGCTCGTCCTCAAATGTCACAGGCTCGGTCAGGCCAAGCTCTTTGAACATGTCTTCGCGGTAGTAAATGCCCCACTGGTAGTACGTGTACGGCACGCCCCACTGTTTGCCATCAAGCGTCATGGCGCCTTTGACAGCTTCCAGACCGGGCAGGCTGCCGTCTGTGTACATGTCGGAGATGTCTTCAAAAAGACCAGCGTTCACGTAGGGGCCCATGCGGTTGGCGGCGTACCAGTTCACCACGTCAGGGGCGTTTGCTGTCAAGGCATTGCGGATCTGTGTTTTCCACGCTTCGCGGTCCACGATTTCCAGTTCGATGTTCAGGTCCGGGTGCATCGCGCCAAAGTCAGCGGCGAGGCCTTCCATCACAGCGCGTGGCGCCGGGTTGGACATGTCGGACATGATGCGCAGTTCGCCGGTCAGCGGTTTGGCGTGTCCGTCTGCAAGTGCAGCGCCCGTCAGCATGGTGCTGGCGGCGAGTGCTGCAATGGTGCCTTTGAGTGTAAACGACATGGAGTTCTCCCTATTTCCACAAGTCTAGATTGTTTTTGGTTCCAAATATTGAAACCATGTTTTATTAATTGAAATTATCACATCGAATCGCATAGGTTTGTCAACAGTCACGTTGCGAGGACGTGGGGAAAACTGCGAAACGCGGGGAGGCGGCGCGCCATGTCTGGGGACGGTACGGTCGGAAAAGCGTTGGATGTTCTGGATCAGGTGGCCTCTTTTGACCGCCCTGTCCGTTTTACTCAATTGCTCGAAAACAGCGTCTATCCCAAGGCGACCCTGTATCGTTTTGTGCAGACCCTCACCAGTCAGGGCATGCTGAGCTATGACGCTGAACGTCAGACTTATGCGCTGGGCATGCGCCTCGTTCGGTTGGCCCACACCGCATGGTCGCACAGTTCCCTTGCCCCGATTGCCCGCCAGCATCTGGATGCTCTGAGCGCCAATCTGGGTGAAACGGTGCATCTGGCGCAAATGGATGCCTCCCAAGTGCTATACGTGGACAAGCGAAACGCTGCGCAACCGGTCGAGATGTTCTCGCAAGCGGGCCGTGTTGGTCCTGCCTATTGTACCGGTGTGGGTAAGGCGATGATGGCGTATCTGTCCGAGTTGGAGCTGGCCCGTGCCATCGCGCAGCAGTCGTTCCACCGGTTCACGGACACGACCCTCACCACTGAAAGCGCGCTGCGCGCTGAACTTGAGGCCATTCGCCAGCGCGGTTGTGCCTTTGACCGCGAAGAGCATGAGCCCGGGATCATTTGCATTGCCATGCCGATTCTGACGACGTCGCAGCGTTTGCTGGGGGCTTTGTCTGTCACGGGCCCCACCATGCGGCGCACGCTTGATGATTTGGAAGCATGGGCTCCGCAGCTTCAAGCCGCTGCAAAAGATATCGCGCGGGAGGCCCAAGCGTGGCGCTTTCCGGAGACGCAACAACCAATGATACAATCAGGGACGGGATAAATTATGACAGGTGTCGTGCTAGACAAAGTGATCAAGCGCTACGGTGAGACGCAAGTTATTCACGGTATCGACCTTGAAATCGAAGACGGTGAGTTCTGTGTTTTTGTTGGTCCATCAGGCTGCGGTAAGTCCACATTGTTGCGGATGATCGCGGGTTTGGAAGAAACAACCGAGGGCAGCATGTCTATCGGGGCGCGGGACGTTACCCATGAGGATCCATCGCGGCGCGGTGTTGCAATGGTGTTCCAGACCTATGCCCTTTATCCACACATGACGGTTGAGGAAAATATGGGTTTTGGCCTTCGTATGAACGGCTATCCCAAAGCTGAAATTCGCGAGAAAGTCGCTAAGGCGTCGGATATCCTGAAACTTGACGACTATTTGAAACGCAAGCCCAAGGCCTTGTCCGGTGGTCAACGTCAACGCGTCGCTATTGGCCGTGCGATTGTGCGTGGTCCGGAGGTTTTCTTGTTTGATGAGCCCTTGTCCAACCTTGATGCTGAACTGCGCGTCGAGATGCGTGTCGAGATCGCCCGCCTGCACCAAGAGATTGGTGCCACAATGATCTACGTGACCCACGATCAGGTCGAGGCCATGACGATGGCCGACAAAATCGTGGTCCTGCGGGCTGGCCGCATCGAACAGGTCGGCGCCCCGCTTGATCTGTACCGCAATCCTGACAACAAATTCGTGGCCGGATTTATCGGCTCCCCGTCGATGAATTTTCTGGACTGTGATGTGGTTGATGGCAAGCTGACTCATCCTGCGTTTGTGGCCCCTGTGGCGGCGCCCGTTGCCGTTTCTTCGCCCAGCGTCACAGCTGGCGTGCGCCCTGAACATTTGGTCATTGATCCGAATGGCAACAGCATGACTGTGGAATTGACCGAAGCACTAGGTGGCGTGTCCTACGCTTATTTACGTGCCTCTAACGGTGACAAAGTCATCGTTGAAGAGCGCGGTGATGAGCGTTCCCGCGAAGGGGACACTGTGGGCATCACGTTTGATCCAAGCCGTGTATTGTTGTTTGATGCGCAAACCGAGGCACGTTTGCGCTGAGGATTTAGGGGGCGCTGCCCCCGTCGCTGCGCGCCTCCCCCGGGATATTTTGAACGAAAGGAAGGCCTGTCCGTTTGGTGCCCGGGGTTTTGAGTGAATGTGGGGATAGCGCTTTGAGCGTTGCTGCGCTTGTCCATTTTGGCCTTTATGATCCGTTGTCCCACCACGTGCCGGGTTTCACCCGTTGACCCCGGTTTCGGTCCAGCCAGAGTGCGAGTTTACGTGCCGGTGACAGTGCCAGTTTCAGCCATGCTTTGTGGTGCCATTTTGTGAAGTCCCGATTGAACGGACAGACCCGCATGCAGATTGCGCAATCGGTCGCTGTTTTGGCCCAGAAGCTGAAGCATTTTTCCGCGTTCGACGTCCATTTTTTGACCCCTTTGAGGGCGGAGATGTTGCTCCCGCCGACTTCGGGTGGGCCAAAGGGCAGTGCTTTGACGGGGCACGCGTCTGCGCATTTTGTACAGATGTCGCAGAAGGCCCGCACCCCTTTGGGTTTTGGCGTTTCGTGGTTGAGTGGCAGGTTTGTGAAGATTTTTGAGAACCGCAGTCGTGGTCCGAATTCGGGCGTGATCACCATTTGGTTGCGTGCGTATTCCCCCAACCCCGCTTTGATCGCGTAGGGGATCACCAGCCCTGTGTCGTTCATCGAGGCGACTGCTTCGTACCCCAAATTGCGGATGTAGGCGGCCAGTTGCATCACAACGGCTGCTTCGTGACTGTATTCGCGCCCTGTCGCGGCTCCGGCCAGTGCAGAGGGGTAGGTTGCCACCAGTTCTGCGTCCATCTCGTGGCCCAACACAATCACGGAGGTCATCCCTTCGGGCAGTTCGTTGGGTGCTTCGGAGAGATCGCGGGTGTCTATTCGCGAGGCATAGAGCCAGCGTTCGTCCATGTCTGTGACGCCGCACAGGTCTGCACCAAAGAATTTGGCCACCCGTTTGATCTCGGTGGTCATTTTTGCAGGATCGTCGACCTTTAGCCGGTCCGGTGCGACGGGGGTGTCGTAGCTGATTGGCGCTTGGAACCCTTCGCGCCGTCCTTGATCCGCGTGCCGGTCTGTCATCACATCGGAGATCAACCATGCCGCGTTTCTGAGTGCGAAATCGCGTTGCGTGAACCCGTCCCCTTTGCGTGGCGCAGCCTCCATCCGGTAGCTGGCAAAGAATGCGTCGGTGTGTTTCGTGCGCACGGTGTCATCCCAGAAGGCGCGCGTGAACACGTCGTTCCGCTGGGTAAACCGCTCGAAATCTTTGGTGATTTCGATGCCGGCGTCTTTGTCGTGCGGGCGGGGGCCGTCGTGGTTTTTGGGATAGGTCATATTTAGAGGTTAGCGCGTCGCAATCGGGCTGGACAAGGTGTTAGTGCTGCGCGGAAGTTGGGGCAAACAGGGAGATGCAAAAATGAAGATCGGATTTATCGGGCTGGGCAATGTTGGCGGCAAGCTGGCGGGCAGTCTTGTTCGCAATGGGATGGACGTGACGGTCTTTGACCTGAACTCTGAGTTTGTGGCCCAAAAGGTTGCGGACGGAGCGAAAGCGGGGGAAAGCGCTGCGCATCTGATGCAGCTGTGTGATGCCGTCATCACCTGTTTGCCGTCACCTGCCGCGAGTGATGCAGTGGTGCGGGAAATGTTGCCTTATGTGAAGGCTGGCAAGATCTGGATGGAGATGTCTACGACAGACGCCGAAGAAGTCAAACGCCTGTCTGCGTTGATCATTGAGGCAGGGGGCGAGGCCGTAGATTGCCCCGTGTCGGGGGGCTGTCACCGCGCGGACACTGGCAACATTGCGATCTATGCAGGGTGCGACCGTGCGACCTTTGACAAAGTTTTGCCGGTCCTGACCCATATGGGACGGCGCATTTTGCATGTGGGGGACATTGGGACCTCCTCGACCCTCAAAGTAATGACCAACTATTTGGCAACGATGAATTTGTTGTCCTTGTGTGAAGCATTGACGGTGATGAAGGCCGCCGGCATGGACATGGGGATGACATATGAGGCGATCAAAATGTCGTCTGGCACGTCCTTTGTACATGAAACCGAAAGTCAGCTGATCCTGTCGGGTTCGCGTGATGTGAATTTCACGATGGATTTGATCCAGAAAGATATCGGGTTGTTCCAAAAGATTGCGGACACCCACGGTGTGCCGCTGGAGTTGTCGCCCTTGATGATCGAGATGATGACAGACGGGCAAAACCGCTATGGGGAGCGCGCGCAATCGGACCGGATGATCGAACGGTTGGAAGAGGCGACTGGCCTGAGCGTCACAGCGCCCGGGTTCCCGAGCGAATTGGTGGACGACGAGCCTGAAGAACGCGGCTATGAAGTGGTTCCAAAGCGTTGAGGTGCAGCACATTCTGCTACCTGACTGTTGCAAACTGCGCGGCCCTGACCTAGGCCGCGCATAGACCAAATGAGGGGCCAAAGATGAACGACGAAGTGATTGCGACCATCGGAGCGTCCGCAGGGCGTCGATTTTTGGGGATCGCCTCTATGGGCATCTTGGGCTTTTTGGTGATCGGGGTGTGCATTGTCGCGCCGCCCTCCCCCCTTTTGGTCGTGTTCTTGCTGGTGGTGGGCGGGGCTGCGTTGTGGTCCGCTGACAACATGCGGCGCGCGACGGCTTTGACCATCGAGTTGACGGACGCAGGGTTGTGCGACAGTTCCGGTCAGGTGTTGGCGACTTTGGATGACATTGAAAAAATTGACAGCGGTGTGTTTGCGTTCAAACCATCCAACGGGTTTTTGCTGCGGCTAAAAACCCCGGCCACTCGTGTTTGGCGCCCGGGGCTGTGGTGGCGTTTTGGTCGCCGCCTTGGGGTCGGAGGCATGACGCCGGGGCATCAGACGAAGTTTGTCGCTGACTATATCGCGACGCACGTCGCGCAGCGTGATACCAAAGCGTAACCTTTAGTTCCCGCCCGAAGGATCCCACAAAACCTGTGGGGCGTAACGTGGGCGCGTGAATACAAAGTTCACTATCTCGTGGTTGGACAGCCCCGTCGCGAAGGGCGGGTCGTATTTCACCCATGTTTCTACCAGCATGACCCGCTCGTTGTGTTCCATTACAGGCAAGCGTTCGTTCAGAGCTTTGACTTTTTTGTTGCTCAAAACGGGCATCCATCCGCGGGCGCGTGACCAGTCGCGTCTGTAGATTTCTTTGTTGGCGTTGTATTTCACGCTGGTGATCCTGATCGAGGTGTCCGATTTCTCGGCACCTGTCAGGTAGACCAACAGGTCCTGGGCCCCATCCAGATAGGCGGCGTCCAGATAAGCTGTTTCGCGTGAGACCATGTCTCCGATCGTAAAGGCTGTCTTTTGGCTGATCGAGTGCTGGCGATAAGCGTGAAACATCGAGAACATCGACAAATACGCCCAAAATAACACTGGAATGATGATGATCGTTTCAATCGCGATCGTGCCGCTTTCATCCCGTCCGAACCGGGCCGCGTAGTAGCGGAATTTTTGACTTAAGTTCATGTGGGTCATTAACTTGGCTCCTGTACAAAGGCCGAGAGTGAGACCATTTTCGATCTGCCGGAACCATCTTTGGTAAAGGCGTACCCCAGACCTGTTGTCGGGAAGACAGGTTTGAACATGTAGCATGCCCGAACCAACATCATTTCGTTGCTTTGTCCCAAGCTGAACACGCTGGGGGGTTCAATGACTTGGGAGGTGTCGACGCAATCTGATGGTCCGCCGACTCCGTTGAAGGTTCGGATGTCCACCGGGCGCAATGACAGCCGCAACGTGGTGTCGCAATCCGTCAGAAAGCCCGAGTAGGTGCAGATCTTTTGCTTGAGTTGGTTGTGGGTAAATTGCGTCCCGGTCCCCAAACGGATTTCGCGCACAGTCATGTCCAGTCCGCGGTCCAGAAACATCTGGCGCATGGAGTAGATTCCGAGCTCTACCGAAGTCAGGAACATCGTGAAGACCAGAGGAACGGCCAGCGCGAATTCGACAACCATGTGTCCGTCCTCTTCACGTTTGAAGCGGCGCAGGAATTTGATCAACTTATGTGTCATTGGGTGAGCCTCAACTGGTTGATTTGGCTTGCAATCGCCTTGAAGGCTTCGGAAATCTCAACCCCTTCCACACGGAAGAAGTGGGACGGAGAAGAGGCACAGTTCTGCATGACGCCAGCGCTGTAGTTGCTGACTTCAAAGCCGACAGACCAAACGACGATCCCCTGGGCTTTTGCCGCGTCGCAGATACTATCAAGCATGTTGTCTGCCTGACTGTATGTGTATTTCACGTAGCGCCAGTTGTTGTATTGGCTGGACCGGATACCTGCTGCCCACAAATAATCGTTCAGTGCCCAGTAGTTCCAGTGCGCCGCGTGGTTGGCGTTGGCGTAGTACCAAGGGCGGATGCGCCAAGTATCCACGTTTTGACCATCCGTCATCAGGATGATGGTCTTTAACGTGTCCGGGTCGTTGTAGTTTGACGGGCGTCCCGCGAACACAGGGTCAATCTTTGCCTCCAGCGACAGGGCTTGCGTCACAGGGCGGAAGCTGGGGTCCAGCAAGGCCACACCCCACTTCATTCCAAGGTGGATTGCGGTGTTTGCACGGTCCGTGAAATTGTTGATGTTGGACTTTAGCGCGTTGGCATTTTGCGACAAAGGCAGAACTTTTTCGTACTCCTGCTTCGGACAACCCGGGTTTTCGATGGGGCGGTTCCGGTATCTCGCACTGCTCATTTCGAAGTGCTGCATTTGCTCGTACAGTTTGCTCATGCTGATTGTCGGGGTCTCAAAGTCGACAGGTTCGAAATCAATGCACTGGGAGTAGGGGTAATCGGTGGTTGTGTTCAGTTCGTCAAAGATGTCCTCGCCCACGTTCACTTGTGCAGTGTAGGGCACTAGCGAGACCGAGATCAGGTCTTCGGTTTCTTCGCGAATTACTTCGTCAACGAACGTGCGCGCTGCGTTGCGCATGTTGGACATTTTGTTGTTCGACCGCATGGACCCCGAGATGTCGAGAACCATTGAGATTTCGACGTTGGCAATCCGTTCTTCCGCTTTGGAGCGGGCAGGCACAGGCAATTCTTCGACACCCATAAGGCGCATGAACTGCGTTGGAGTGGTTGTATTCGCAGTGGCCAGAACGGTACGGTAGTTCAGCCCGTCATCGACAACCACACTGGTCAGGTACGAAGACATGCCCGCCTTGTCGAAGTAGTCGTTCACCACCTCTGTCGGGTCCAGCGTCTGGTCAATATCGGCCGCGGCAAGCACCGCACGGTCAATTGTGTTCTGAAGGCGCGTTCGTTCCATTTCGTTGCGCATCAGATCGACCCCGATCCCGCCAACCAGCAGCATCATCATCAGCATCATCATGGCGAAGATGGTCATTGTTCCATCTTCTTTACGCCCGAAGCAACGGGCAAACTGCACCGCTTCGGTTACCGTCAACCTGCGGGGACACTGGGTATGATACGTTTTCAGATCAGTCATTTTGACGTTCCTGCAAAATTCAATGGAATTGGGGAAGATACCCTTTTCACCACCGTGACGTGTGACAGCGAAATATGTTCCAATTCAGGCACCCAAAAGAAAACAGTATGAAGAAAATCCCCATTTACGAACAATCCTGTCGATTAATCGGGATTGTTAATGTTTGGTTAACATTAGGGGCGCGGAGCTTCCCAAATATGCGAGGGCCCCTGAAAAATAAAACGAAACTGAACGCCAGCTCGGTTGCCAACTAGAGTATACGCAAAAAATTGGCTGGCTTCGCTCTTGCTACGTGCTCAAACAAGTCGCATCTGTTAACCTAGTCGTCATAGGCTGGCGTCACAGATCAGTCTGTAGATGAGTCGTTTAGACCAAGTAAGGAAACCTCAGATGAGTATCCCCCAAGAGCCAAGTTTTCGCGAAAGTGTAGACATGATGTTCAACCGCGCGGTTGCATTGATGGACCTGCCGCCAGGGCTGGAGGAAAAGATCCGGGTGTGCAACGCGACCTACACGGTGCGCTTTGGTGTGCGTCTGCGAGGCCAGATCCAGACGTTTACGGGCTACCGGTCAGTGCACTCTGAACATATGGAACCGGTCAAAGGTGGTATTCGTTTTTCCCTTGGGGTTAACCAGGATGAAGTCGAAGCGCTCGCCGCATTGATGACCTACAAATGTGCGTTGGTTGAAGCGCCGTTCGGGGGGTCCAAAGGTGGGTTGTGTATTGACCCCCGCCAGTACGACGAACACGAGCTAGAGCAAATCACCCGCCGTTTTGCATATGAGTTGATCAAACGCGATCTGATCAACCCGTCCCAGAACGTTCCTGCGCCCGATATGGGCACGGGCGAACGTGAGATGGCATGGATCGTTGACCAGTATGCGCGCATGAACACCACAGACATCAACGCCAAGGCCTGTGTGACGGGCAAACCTTTGAATGCTGGTGGGATCGCCGGGCGTGTGGAAGCGACAGGGCGCGGTGTGCAATACGCTCTGCGCGAGTTTTTCCGCGATCCTGAGGGTATGGAAAAGGCTGCGTTGACAGGCACGCTTGATGGCAAACGCGTTGTCGTTCAGGGTTTGGGCAATGTGGGCTATCACGCTGCCAAATTCTTGTCCGAAGAAGACGGATGCAAGATTGTTGGCATTATCGAGCGCGACGGTGCGCTTGTCGATGTAAAAGGCCTGAATGTAGAAGCCGTACGTCAGTGGACAATCAACCATGGTGGTGTGGCGGGTTATCCCGATGGCACCTTCGTAGAGAATGGCGCCAAAGTGCTGGAAGAGGATTGTGACATTCTGATCCCGGCTGCTTTGGAAGGTGTGATCAACATGGGCAATGCCGCCAACATCAAAGCACCTTTGATTATCGAGGCGGCGAATGGCCCCGTGACAGCCGGCGCGGATACTATTTTGCGTGAGAAAGGCTGCGTGATTATTCCCGACATGTATGCCAACGCAGGTGGTGTGACCGTCTCGTACTTCGAGTGGGTCAAAAACCTGAGCCATATCCGGTTTGGCCGCATGCAGCGCCGACAAGAAGAGTCGCGCCACCAGTTGGTGGTCGATGAGCTTGAGCGTTTGAGTGGAGACAGCGGAATCGGCTGGCAGCTGTCTCCGAACTTTAAGGACCGCTATTTGCGCGGTGCGGATGAGTTGGAGCTGGTGCGCTCTGGTTTGGATGACACGATGCGCATTGCGTATCAGTCCATGCGCCAAGTCTGGCACGAACGCGATGATGTCGAGGATCTGCGCACCGCTGCGTATCTGGTCTCTATCGATAAGGTCGCGAGCAGCTACAAAGCCAAAGGCCTCTAAAGCGACAAAGGGGCCGGACACAAAAGTGTCCGGCCCGCTGCTGTGTCAAGATGGCGAGCGCCTACATTCCCTCCAAGAATGTAGGTTGATGCATCTGGACGCTAGGCTGCGTGTCTGAGGATTGCCGCCTCGGACGAAGACAGGTTTCGGCGCGCGTATTCGCCATAAGTGTTTGGATCGAACTCAAGATCAGGGAATTGTCCAAGCAAACGGATGCGGTCTTCGTCATCCAGCGTGGACAAGGCGGCATTCGCGGGATGGAAGCTTTCGGTTTCAACTCCGTTGGCCCACAGCACCTGATGATCCTGAAGCAACAAGTGTACATAGGTCACTGCGCGTACATTGACATCCGTACTGACTGTCGTCCCGTTGATCAGATCTTTGGCTGCCACAAGGATTTCGGGCGTGTTGAACAGCGCCTGTGCCTCTGGACCTTTGATCAGAAGCCGGTGTTCGGGACTGACGAGCAGTTCTTCTTCAGGGCGTTCCACCCCGAGAGCCCCTGCCTTAATCCGAACGGGCCGCAAATGTGGCATAGCAAACAGCCTGGCGCCCGTCATGCGTCGGCTGCCCACCCACAAGATCTCTTGTGCGCCGTTGTCTTTGGTCTGCACGCTGTCGCCTTCCCGAAGCTCTTGGATAAGCTTTGGGCCGTCTGGCGTTTGGATCCGCGTGTCAGGTGTAAAACAGATGACCCCACCGCTTTGCGGGCTCATCGGGTTCGCCGCCACCGCACCGAGTGTGTGATGCACGACCCATAGATCGCGATTGCGCGGGGGCATTTCGTCAAGGAACATCAGCAAAGGCTGTGATCCCGTCCCCACTTCAATCATGGTCACTGTGTAGCTTTGCGCCCCGTCCGTCACCACGAAGCTGTTGTCTGTCATCAGCGCAGCGTCATCGCTGTTGTTCGTTCCTATGAAAGGTTTGTGTTCCATTGCCGCGCCCACAAGCCTGTGCACCATGCGTGCTGCTCGTTTGCGCAAGTTCTCTGACCCATCTGCTCTATCCAGTCGCAAAACATCGGCCGGGCCGTCCACCCGGAGTGCATCGCCATGCCAGGACCACGCCGCACCTACATTGAGAGTGTGCTTTGGCGCGGCTTCTAGCCCGTCCACTTCTGTTTGCGACCAAGAAATAACAAACGTGCCACGAAAGCCCGTCTTCATTTTCAGTTCGCCTGCCTCTTAGTTTTTTATTTTATTAATAAATCGTTAACAAACAGGATGTGTCATGCAAAGACACAATTTGTGTCACGTACATAACTGTTGCATTTAGAACTCTAGGTTGAATCTCACAGACCCAACGACTTGGCTGGCGCTTTGCCCTTCAAACTCTTTTCCAAGCCACGTCAGTCCATAAAATGCGGCTGTTCCGTTTTCGTTTTGCCAATGCAGCCCCGCGCGCACCCTTTCGCGCGTGTCCGTCAATGTGATCCCGCGGTTTTCGGGCAAGTAGATGCTGTCTGACACATGCGCTATGTCCGCGCCCAGCACAAAGCTGTAGCCAGACCAGTCTTGCTTGGTTGCGCGGTAGCGTTGCCCTGTGACTTTGTCACGTGCCAGCAATTCCCCGCGCCCCACTTGGCCGAACGTCAGATCAAACCCTGCCCGTATCATGGTTTCGTCTCCGGCCCGCCCCTCAAAGAACGGACGCAAACTGACCGTGTCACTTAGGGCATGCGATTGCCCCAGCTCCAGTACCAACGTTGGTCGCAGGGTGTTTCCGATTTGGTTGGCCACGACACCAGCAGACGGTTGGCTGACTCCCAGAAGGTCATGCAGCGCGCCCTGGAATTCGTCCAACCCGGTTCCGGGCCCGACCCAGACCATGTCTGCACCAGCCGAAATTTCAAATTTTTTGTGTTGGAACTGCGTGTGCAATCCTGCGCTGAGAGCGCCTGCATAGGGTCGGTCCCCCGCTGGCGGTGTTGTCAAACTGGAGGGCGCGATAATTTCTGCCCCGAGCCGCAATTCGATCAGTTCGCCTGCTTTGCGCGGCAAGGCGCCGTCCCAGGTTGGCCCCCAAAACCGCGAGGTTTGCACGCCACCTGTGCGCCACCGGTCTTCGTTGTCGCCGATGAAGTCGTTGGTGATCAGTCGTCCATAGCCAATCCGGGTCCGTTTTTTGGCAGTATCTTCAGGGAATGGCACATCACGTTCAGCCTGCGCAGGGGCTGTGTCTTGCGCGAATGCGGCAGACGTGAGGGGGAGTGCAAGCGCCAAAAGCGCGGCCGAAAGAGTGCGAAACATGGGTCTATCCCGATTAAGTCGCCCCCCGGCCCTTCAACCATAGAGGTGAACGATTCGGTTTTCCAGTCTGAAGTCTGCAGGCAGGGCGAATTTGTGCCCCGCCTGCAACGACATTTAATGTGTGATTTAGCCTAATACACCCGGCCATGCGCGGGCGCGCACGTCCTCAAAGCTTTGAACGTTCAACAGCGCTCCGTTTTTGAACACAGGCTGCAATGCGTCGGCCCCGTCGGGGATATTGTCACTGCGCCGCGCCGCGAACTTACCGCTGTCGTTGCGGATCACACCTTGTTTCCCCCTCTTGGAGGTTTTGCTGCCTTTGGCGGTCACGGGGTCTTTGTAGACGTCGTACCAAACCCCGTCTCGCATCAGTGCAGAGGCTTTCATCGAGTAGCTAAAGCAGTCGCGGTCCACTTTTTGTAAAAGCCCCCCGCCCATGCCAAAGGCAATGTTCCCGATGGCCAGTCCGCGTTGCATCATCACATCCATGATCTGCACTATAGAGACACGGTTCACCCCGTCCCCTTGGATCACCCGCACTTTGTCGGGCAGGATGCGATAGCCTTGTGCGTTGGTGACATACCCGAATTCACGCATCAAAGCCTCGATCACATCCGGTACGATCTCAAGCGGGTCGCCGCTGTCAGGGCGCACCACCAGTACACCGTCACGTGCGAGCACGTCCTCTTTCAACGCCCCGCCCCAATACGCCTTGATGGCCCGCATCAGGTCGTAGCTGTCGGACACACAGGCGACCAAACCGGTCGGGTTGGCGCGCAAAAGCTGGCGCATCTGTTCGACTTCGCCGTCTTCCCCAAGCGCGGTCATGGTGGAGTGTTCGCTGGCCGGAATAGAGAACCCCGCCATATCCGCGCCGTAGAAGTTGCGCGCATAGACCAAGGCCATGGCAGTGTCAGTGCCCATAGAACTCACCAAGTGTGCCAGACCACCTAAGGCGGCGCTTTCCCCGCTAGAGGCCCCGCGCGCTCCGAAATCGTGCAGTTTGAATTCCGCCCCTGCATCGCTGCCATCGGTTATCAACATCCGCGCGCGGACTTCACCCACAACGTAGTGGGACAAAGTCGCCACAGTCGAGGGGTACCACACGGCCCGCAAAAGGCGGGTTTCAAGGAAGGAGGGCAACCACCAACATGCAGGATCAGTGTTTTCGATCCGCATTTGTGGGACGTTGACGGGGGCAAGGGTGCCCTCGGGCAAGGCCTCGATCAAGACCGGCAAACGCCCGTCATGTGCATCGACGATGCGTTGCCACCCTTCAAGGTAAAGGGCAAGACCGTGCGCTTTGAGCACAGGCGCTGCTTCGTCGATCATGGATTGGGTGATCCGGATGGCAGCAAGTTTTGCCAACTCTATCTGAAGGCCGAAAAACAACACTTTGTCGATTCCGTCCCAGCCCTTTCGGGGCTCGATATAGGAGGACACCCGCTGCGCGCCCTTCGGGTATTGGGTGGCGTGCGAATATTTGTAGCTGTCGGTGTCAAACAACGGGTTTTGCGCGTCAAGCGCGCCTGCGAACAATGCAGTCATGGTCCTGTTCCTCCTCGGATTTGGACGTTTGTGAAACGCATCATCGGGCCTCCCGATGGTGCGGTGCGGATGTGTCGCCATGCATCCGCGCACGTCGTGGTCGTTTGATTATGCGTGTGCCATCAAAATCGAGGCATAGGCAAAAGGCACGTCAGGCACGAGCGCCTGAAGAATGTCGAAGTGGTCCTCGAACATCGCGTCCGGGGTCACTTCGGTGATGGGCACCCATGCGGCTTGTGCCGCGTCACTGCCACTGCGCAATTTTTCGAGCTTTTCGCGATCTTGCAGCTCAAACACAAAAGCCTCGGTGCGCACCCATCCGCGTTCAGAGCGTTCGGGGTGATCAAAAACCCGCCGTTCTTTCATCCGGCTGCGCATCGCGCCTTTGGGCATGTCGAGCCCGGCTTCCTCATAAAGTTCCCGCACCGCTGCGTTTTCAGCCGTTTCTCCTGCATCAATGTGCCCCCCCGGCAAAGCCCACAGGCCGCGCCCCGGTTCGGTTTTCCGCTCGATCAACAACACATGCCCCGATTGGATCACCACCGCATCGGCGGTGTTGATCGGGATCGGATAGCCAAACACGGCTTCGGCCTGCTTGGTACGTGCGCGGTAGGCTTTGACGAATGCCGCCTCTGCCTTGATCTGCTCCACGGGCACGGGGTTTTGTGCGATCCAGTTTCGCGCGGTTTCCATCTGGGTGCGGCCAAATGCGCCGGTTTCTGCGCCAGTTTCTGCGCCGGTGTCAAAGAACAAGGCCTCGCGCATTTGAGTCGCGTTGATAATCCGCCCGTCGTGGGTCTTTGCGGGTGCCGCGACCATTTTCCATTCGGGGAACCACCGCAAATATTGCGAGGATTGGTCTTTTTCAAAGCCGGTCAAGAGCACGTCAGTTTCGTTTGCGTCCAACCCTTTGGCGCGCAAGTGCAGCCGCACGGCTGTCCGAACATTGCTGGCCCACGCGCGGTCATTGTACAGGGTGTCTACCAAGGGCAACGTATCTATTGCCAAACTGATGCCTTGGGTGCTTTCGTTGACGAAACTGGCCCGCTCTGCATAGCTGAAAGGGTTTTTCCACGAGCGTGCCCGATACGCGCTGCCGATCAGAATCAACATGCTGTCGGCCTGCGTCGCCATAGACGCCACAACATCGTGGTGCCCAATGTGGAACGGTTGAAACCGACCGATAAACACGGCCAAGGTGTGGCGTTTAGAGCCCATAGCAAGCGACCTCCGCTGCTGAATTTGTGCACCAAGACCTCCTTGCTGCTGCGCCAAACATAATCAATCTGCAGTTCAAGTGAAGTGCAAGTTTTGCATAGCTGCTATCAATTTTGCGAAAATCTGGCACGCGGGCGGATGATTTGCCCATTCTGCGCTTGTTCGATGGCATGTCCGATCCACCCTGTGATCCGTGCCAGAGCAAAGAGCGTGAAGGCCGCGTCATCAGGCAAGTCATAGGCGAGTGTGATTGAGGCAAGGGCGGCATCAATGTTGGGCGCGTGGCCAAGCAATGCGGACATTGCCTTGAGGGTTTGCACTTTGTCCGAAGGGGGGGCGAGGCGGCTCAGGATCATAGCTGCCCGTGGGTCGCCCTGAGGGTAAAGGGGATGTCCGAACCCGTATTCATAAGGTGTCATGCTGGCATGTTGGGCGACGAACTCTGCAAAGCGTCCGTCGTGCCCTTGTTGCAACGCTTCGCGCGTTTTCCCAGCGACGCCCCCGTGTTTCGGCCCCGATAATGTCGCCAGCCCCGCAAGCGCGCAGGCCGCAAGGCTCGCTCCGGTTGAAGCGCATACGCGTACGGCAAATGTGGATGGGTTCAGTTCGTGGTCTGACAACAACACAAGGGCGCACCGCAAGACGTCGGCGTCTTGCGCGTTAAGGTCCCAAAGGGTTGCCAGCCGGTTGTGTAGTGGTCCCATTCCTGGTCCGATCAGCGCGTCGGCAAATTCTGCCAACAACTGCCCTGCATCCCGAACAAGTGCCTCGCGTCCGCGCGATGCTATGGGTGGTGCGTTCGGGGCAATTGCGCTCAGTCTCGCAAGGCCGCGTGCCAACACGCTGTCGCCTGCTTGTGATTTGCCCAAGGGGAAATCACCCACGAGTGTCGTGCCCAGGTGTCGGGCTGCGATCTCTTCCAAGGTGGCGGTTTTGGCCAAGGTGGTCGCCGGGGCATCTCCAAACCAAAGGGTGCCGTTTTTGATGCCGGAAATTGCCGTAGGTAAAACAGGGTCCCCCCACTTGATGCTGCCTGAAGCGACATCGGAGCGTTTCCGAGACCGGCTGTGCGTTTCGGCGAGTTGTTCCACATCCAGACGATAATACAAACTGCGCCGCCCTTCCTCTGGATCAGCGCGGACGCGCATGAGTTTGCGACTGGCGTAAGCGTAAAGCGTTTGCTTGCGCACGCCCAACCGTATGCAAGCCTGCGTGGCTGTGATCCATTCATCTAAAGACATAGGTTGATTATGTTTATCAAGATTGATTGCAATGCAACGGATTTGCTAGGCCTGAGGTCAAAGGAGATCCGGCATGACCAACTTTTTGACCGCATTGAACGACGCGCTTGGGCCTGACTTGGCGTTTCAAGGTGCGATTGAAATGGACGGCACAGGCGCATTACCCTCCCTTTGGGCTGTGAGTGATCTGGCGGCCGCGTCGATCGCGGTGGCGGGGGCGGAAATGGCGGCCTTGACGCATGCATCACGGGTTCGGGTAGACCGCAGGCTTGCGTCGTTTTGGTTCGATATGACATTGCGTCCCCAAGGTTGGACATTGCCGGGTGTCTGGGATGAGGTCGCGGGGGACTACCCAACCGCGGACGGATGGATCAGGCTGCATACGAACGCGCCACATCACAAGGTTGCGGCTTTGTCAGCGCTTGGGTGCTCTGGAGCCCGTGATGTCGTGGCAGAGGCCGTCGCAGGGTGGTCTGCGCAGGCCTTGCAAGATGCCGTTGTCGCTGCGGGCGGCTGCGCGGCGGCGATGCATTCGGTTGAGGAATGGGCGGTGCATCCTCAAGGCAAAGCCGTTGCAAAAGAGCCCTTGATTGCATGGTCTCAAATCTCTGACGGCGGACGCGTTTCCCCGACTCCAACAGGCTTGCGCGGCGTGCGGGTTCTGGACCTCACGCGCATTCTTGCCGGCCCGGTTGCGACCCGTTTCCTTGCAGGGTTCGGCGCAGAGGTGTTGCGCATTGATCCACTGGATTGGGAAGAAGCGGCAGCAGCCCCAGAGGTCACGTTGGGCAAGCGCTGCGCTGGATTGGATTTGCGCACAATTGATGGGCGGGCCACTTTTCTGGCACTGCTCAAAGACGCGGACGTTCTGGTACACGGCTACCGATCAGACGCCTTGGAAAACTTGGGGCTTGGGGCGACGGTGCGTCATGTGGCCAACCCGAATTGCATCGACGTCAGCTTGTGCGCTTACGGGTGGACCGGGCCATGGGCCGCGCGACGGGGTTTTGACAGTCTGGTGCAAATGAGTTGCGGGATCGCAAGTGCGGGGATGAAGGCTGCGATGTCGGATCGCCCTGTGCCACTGCCCGTACAGGCCTTGGATCATGCGACAGGGTACATCATGGCCGCAGCGGTTGTACGGGCGCTGCGTGTGCGGGCACAAACGGGCGTAGTGCAGGCCGCGCATCTGTCATTGGCCCGTACGGCGTGTTTGCTCATGGAGCAGGGGGTGCAACCATCGCAAGACGCATTTGACGTCGAGACAGAACGCGACTTTGGCAAAGTCACGGAACAGACTGTTTGGGGCGCCGCGCGGCGCCTGCACTTTCCGATGACGTTGGACGGATCAGGGCCGACGTGGCCGTGTCCCGCAGGGCCACTGAAGCGTGATGTCGCATCTTGGAGCCTGCCAAGACAGACACCCTGATTGGCCACGGATTGTGGTTTCTTGACCAAACGAAATATGCGCTGGGCAAGCGGGGCGCATCATGTTCTGGCTGATCAGGTCGCACCCTTAAAGTCGTTGGCGAAACAGCTTCTGTCGAAAACCGATTGAGACTAGGGGCCAAGACTTGCTACCACTATCTCAAAAGCGCGACGTGACCTCGCGCGGGGGAGATGGATCATGCGTTTTTCTGGCTTACGCGTTCTCAAAGAAGGACTGACAGGCAACAAAGGCTGGACGCCTCATTGGCGCGATCCGGAGCCCAGGTCCGAATATGACGTGATCATAATCGGTGGGGGCGGACACGGGCTGGCAACCGCGCATTATCTGGCCTCTGTCCACGGGATCACGAGTGTGGCCGTGTTGGAAAAAGGGTACATTGGCGGGGGCAATGTAGGGCGCAATACCACGATCGTGCGCGCCAACTACGGGCTGCCGGGGAATTCCGAGTTTTACAGCCACTCTCTGAAGCTTTGGGAAGGGCTGGAAGAGGACCTGAACTACAACGTCATGCACTCCCAGCGCGGCATCATCAATTTGTTCAACTCTGACGGGGCACGGGATGCGGCAGCGCGGCGCGGCAATCAGATGATGTCCCAAGGCGACGACGCGGTTCTGATGGACAACGCTGCTGTGCGCAAGTTGATCCCTTATCTGGATTTTGAACAAACCCGCTTTCCGATCTACGGGGGCCTATACCATCCACGCGGTGGCACAGCCCGCCATGACGCGGTGGCATGGGGTTTTGCACGCGCCGCAGACCAGCGCGGTGTGGATTTGATCCAGCAATGTGAAGTCACAGGCATAGATATTGTGGATGGTAAAGTGCGCGGCGTGCAAACCACCCGCGGCCCGATCCGCGCCAAAAAGATCGGGATGGCGGCTGCAGGGCGTTCGAGCCAAGTGGCGGCCATGGCCGGAATGCGCCTGCCAATCGAAAGTCATGTGTTGCAGGCTTTTGTCACTGAGGGGCTCAAACCCTGCATCGACACTGTTATCACGTACCCGATGGGGCACTTTTACATCAGCCAGTCTGACAAGGGGGGCTTGGTCTTTGGAGGCGCGCTAGATTTCTATTCCAGCTACGCGGCCCGTGGAAACTTGCCCATGGCCGAACACGTGATCGAAAACGCACTGACCTTGATGCCGATGCTGACCAAAGCCAAGGTGCTCCGCTCGTGGGGGGGAATCATGGACATGTCCTTTGACGGCTCTCCCATCATCGACAAAACTCATATCGACGGCCTCTATTTGAACTGCGGCTGGTGTTACGGAGGCTTCAAGGCGACCCCCGGTTCGGGAAACGTATTCGCGCACTTGATCGCCACAGATACCCCGCACGAGGTCGCCAAAGGGCACCGTCTGGATCGGTTCCGTACAGGACGTGGGATCATGGATGAAGAGGCCGCAGGGTCTCAGCACAATTTACACTAGAGGTGTCCGGGATGTTGAGAACCAAAGCCAAGCATAGTTTGAATGAGAAGAATGACGGGCTCCGGCCCTTTGGAAGGGGCGTCTGATGCGGTTGCCATGTCCGTTGTGCGGGGAACGTGATCTTCGCGAGTTTTATTATCAGGGGGCTGCAGTCTCCTTGACCCGTCCTGATCCTGACGCCGGAGCCGACGCGTGGGCCGACTATGTGCATTTGCGTGAAAACCTGCCCGGTGATCTGGAAGAAATGTGGCACCATGCACAGGGGTGTGGCGCATGGTTGGTGGTGACCCGCAATACGGCGACCCATGTCGTCAAAGGCGCAAAGCTGGCGATGGACACCAAACGGGCGGACACCAAACGGGCGGACACCAAAGGGGCGCGCACATGAGGGTCAGGAACAAAGGGCGCATTGACCGCTCCAAACCCGTTTCGTTTACCTTTGATGGCAATAACTACCGCGGATTTGAAGGGGACACGCTGGCCTCTGCCTTGCTGGCCAATGACGTGCGCCTTGTGTCGCGGTCGTTCAAATATCACCGTCCGCGCGGGATCCTGACTGCCGGCAGTGAAGAGCCGAACGCCTTGGTCACCATCGGATCTGGCGGGCATCAGGACCCCAATGTCCGCGCCACCGTGCAGGAAATTTACGAAGGGCTTGAGGCGCGTTCCCAGAATGCTTGGCCGTCCCTTGAATTCGACGTGATGGCTGTCAACGATCTGGCCTCGCCGTTTCTGGGCGCGGGGTTTTATTACAAAACCTTCATGTGGCCGCGCGCGTTTTGGGAAAAGATCTACGAACCGATTATTCGCCGTGCTGCTGGATTGGGTGCGCTGAGTGGCCAGCCCAACGCAGACACCTATGAACGCGCCTTTGCCCATTGCGATGTGCTGGTTATCGGCGGTGGGCCTGCGGGATTGATGGCGGCGTTGACAGCCGGGCAGGCGGGGGCCGACGTTATTCTTGCGGATGAAGACAGCCTGTTGGGGGGGCGTTTGAACCTTGAAACCCTCGAGGTTGACGGACAAAGCGGCGCGGCTTGGGCGGCAGGTGTTGCCGCGCAGTTGAATGCGATGGAAAACGTGCGGGTTATGACTCGAACCACCATCACAGGCGCCTACGATCAGGGGACTTACGGCGCGCTGGAGCGGGTCAATCACCACACGTCCGTGCGCAACGGCAAAGCCCCGCTCGAGACCTTCTGGCGTATCGCGGCCAAACACGCGATCCTGTGTGCAGGGGCGTTGGAACGCCCCGTGGCGTTTCAAAACAATGATCGTCCCGGCATTATGACAGCAGGCGCAGTGCGCGCATATTTGAACCGCTGGGGCGTGGCGCCTGGCAAGGCAATCACGGTCTTTGCCAACAATGACGATGCCCATCGCACTGCCCTTGATATGATCGACGCCGGCGTACACGTATCAGCCGTGATCGACAGTCGCGCGGAGGCCGAAGCGCTGGGCGCTTACACGCTGATACGCGGCGCGCATGTGACCAACACGGGCGGGCGCAAAAGACTGGAAAGCATCACGGTGCGCAGCGCTTCGGGCGCGCAAAACATTGCCACCGATTGTCTGGCTATGTCTGGCGGGTGGAACCCCACCGTGCACCTGACGTGCCACATGAATGGGCGCCCCACATGGCGCGAAGACATCGCAAGTTTTGTTCCCACCGAAGGGGCTATTCCGGGATTGGTCACGGCAGGTGCGTGCCAGGGCGATTTCTCTACGGCGGCCTGTTTACAGGCGGGCGCGGCAGCAGCTGCCCACATTCTGGGCTGCGACATGGCTGATGTGCCTGTGGGCGATGACTGTGCCTATAGGATGGAGCCGCTTTGGGCGGTGCCGGGCAAAGGGCGCGCGTGGCTGGATTTCCAAAACGACGTCTCTGTGAAGGACATCAAACAAGCAGCGACGGAAAACTTCCGCTCTGTCGAGCATATGAAGCGTTACACGACCCAAGGGATGGCAACGGATCAAGGCAAGAATTCCAACGTTCAGGCCTTGGCGCTTTTGGCCGATGCGACGCGGCGCGGGATTCCGGAAACCGGCACCACCACGTTCCGCCCCCCGTATTCGCCTGTGGCTATGGCTGCGCTGGCGGCGGGGGCCGAGGGCAAAGGGTTTATGCCCGAACGCTTCACCACCAGCCATGTGGCCACCAAAGAGCGCAAGGCCCCGATGATCGAGGCAGGATTGTGGTACCGCCCGAGCTACTTCCCGATCAAAGGAGAAACGCACTGGCGCCAGTCCTGTGACCGTGAAGTGGGCTATGTCCGCGAAGCCGTCGGGGTGTGTGATGTGTCCACGCTGGGTAAGATCGACATACAGGGACCAGACGCAGGGGCGTTGCTGGATTTCATCTACACCAACATGTTTTCTACCCTGAAAGTGGGGCGGACACGCTATGGTCTGATGTTGCGCGAAGACGGGCATGTTATGGATGACGGCACCACCGCACGGCTCTCTGAGGATCACTATGTGATGACGACCACCACAGCTGCGGCGGGGGATGTCATGCGCCACCTTGAGTTTGTGACGCAGTGCCTGCGTCCTGACCTTGATGTGCGCTTTGCCTCTGTGACAGAGCAATGGGCGCAGTTCGCCGTGGCAGGTCCAAAGGCACGCGATCTGTTGAACGGCCTGCTGGACGCCCCGATTGACGGGGAAAGTTGGCCGTTTATGGCCTGCGGGCCAGTATCGGTCGGAGGCATCAAGGCGCGCTTGTTCCGCATCTCTTTCTCTGGCGAGCACGCGTATGAAATCGCTGTGCCGTCGCGCTACGGTGACGCGCTGTTCCGCGCGCTTGTCAAACGGGCAGAGAAACTGGGCGGCGGCCCTTACGGAATGGAAGCTCTGAACGTTCTGCGGATTGAAAAAGGATTCATCACCCACTCGGAAATTCACGGACGCGTGACGGCGTTCGATATTGGAATGGGCCGTATGGTGAGCGCGAAAAAGGATTGCATCGGCAAAACCATGTCGATGCGCGAAGGGCTGTTGGACGAAGACCGCGAGCAGCTGATGGGCTTCAAGCCTATCGGACCGGTCATGCAGCTTACCGCAGGGGCACATTTGTACGAAGAGGGCGCAGAGCCAGTGGCTGCCAATGATTTGGGCTACTTCACTTCCGTCGCGTTTTCCCCGACCTTCGGCCATTATCTGGCTCTCGGGTTCGTGCGCACAGGGGCGGCGCGCAAAGGGGATCGATTGAAAATGGTGGACGCTGTACGCGGTATCGAGACGGTGGTCGAAGTCTGCCACCCTGTCTTCTTTGATCCAGAAGGGGAGCGGACACGTGGTTGATTTGAAGGCAAAAACACCTCTGGACGGGATGGTGCCTGTCACGATTGGTACAGTCACGTTGCGTGAATTGGATGGGGGGGTGATGACGTCGCTCTCTCCTTACAGCGGGCAGGAAAAGGTGCTGTCCGATGCGCTGAAATCCAGTCACGGCATGGCGTTTCCCAAGCCCAACCGCACCACCGGACGCGAAGGTGCGCGCGCCATTTGGTTTGGTCGGGCGCAAGCCATGTTGACGGGCCCCATGCCCGACGCAGGTCTCGCAAAACATGCCGCCCTGACGGATCAATCCGATGCGTGGGTGGTTGTAGAACTCAAAGGGGCAGGGAGTACGGATGTGCTGGCGCGCCTGACTCCGATTGATCTGCGCGACAGCATTTTCAAGTCGGGGCATACAGCGCGCACCGATCTGATGCACATGGCGGCATCCATCACACGCACTGGCATGGACAGCTTTGTGGTCATGGTGTTCCGCTCGATGGCGCAGACGTTGTTACATGATTTGGAAAAGGCGATGGCAGGCGTCGCCTCACGCGGCTAAATTGGCGCAAACGAATCCTCACTGGAGAATGCCATGCGCCGCTTTTCGATTGCTTTTGCCCTGACGCTCACTGCCACGACGGCCCTCGCGGAGGACGTGAGCAAAACTGAAGATTGCGGGTATCAAGCGGATGTGGTCGCCGCGATCCAGCAAGCGCGTTTGGATCGTGTGAAGGAAACCAATCTGGCCGAAGCCATCGCTGAAACCAATCCGGAGTGGCCCGAGCGGTACAACAACGCAGTGACTGTGTTGGCCGGTGCAATCTATCGGGTGAAACGCCGTGACCTGAAGGATGTTGATTTGGGTGAGCAGTGGAAGACGGCCTGCTTGTCTCAATAAGGTTGTTATTGGGGCAGTGCAGACTCGACTCTGACGCTGCGAGCCCCAATATATAGAGCATGAGCCTACCTCCTGGATTTCTAGAAGAATTGCGCACCCGCGCGAGCCTGTCCCAAGTGGTCGGGCGCAAAGTCACGTGGGATGCCCGCAAGTCCAACCAAGGCAAAGGCGACATGTGGGCACCGTGCCCCTTTCACCACGAGAAAAGCGCGAGCTTTCATGTCGATGATCGTAAGGGCTACTACTATTGCTTTGGCTGCCACGCCAAAGGGGATGCGATTTCCTTTGTCCGCGAGACCGAAAACGTCAGCTTTATGGAAGCCGTCGAGATTTTGGCGGGCGAGGCGGGCATGCCGATGCCAGCGCGTGACCCCAAAGCGCAAGAGAAAACCGACCACCGCACCGAACTGGCCGCTGTTATGGAGCAGGCAGTGCAGTTCTTTCGTCTGCAACTCAAAATGGGCGTGGCCGCAGATGCGCGTGCCTATCTGGAGCGGCGCGGCCTGAACCCCCAAGCGCAAGAGCGTTGGGAAATCGGGTTCGCGGCAGACGCATGGCAAGGGCTGTGGGATCACCTGATCGCCAAAAGCGTCACACCAGAGCTGATCCTGGGCGCAGGTTTGGGCAAGCCTAGCCAAAAGGGCGGCAAGCCTTACGACACCTTCCGCGGACGCATCATGTTCCCGATCCGCGATGCGCGCGGGCGCTGCATTGCGTTTGGGGGCCGCGCGATGGACCCCAACGACAATGCCAAATACCTGAACTCCCCCGAGACCGATTTGTTTGACAAGGGCCGCAGCCTTTACAATCACGGACCAGCACGCACCGCCGTGGGCAAAGGCCAGCCGCTGATCGTGGCTGAGGGATACATGGACGTCATCGCCTTGGCCGAACACGGGTTCGAGGGCAGCGTCGCGCCTTTGGGCACAGCCGTTACCGAAAGCCAGTTGCAGATGTTGTGGCGGATTTCGCCGGAACCGATCATCGCGCTGGACGGGGACACCGCAGGTTTGCGGGCCGCCATGCGTTTGATTGATCTGTCGCTGCCGCTGCTAGAAGCGGGGCAATCCTTGCGGTTTGTGATCATGCCGGAGGGGAAAGACCCCGATGATGTGCTCAAAGCCAAAGGGGCTGGCGCGTTGCAAAAACTGCTGGATGAGGCCATGCCGATGGTCAAGCTGTTGTGGCAACGCGAAACCGAAGGACGCGTGTTCGACAGCCCTGAACGCAAAGCGGCCTTGGACAAAGATCTGCGCGAAAAGATCAAGATGATCAAAGACCCGTCGATTCGAAGCCACTACGGGCAAGCGATCAAGGATCTGCGTTGGGATTTATTCAGCACACGCCGTCCCACGGTTCCGGGACAGCGACGTGCGTCGGGTGGCTTTGGCAAATGGCAGCCTCCGCAAAATGCGATGCCCAGCACAAAATCATCCGTGTTGGCATCCGAACAAGGAAACGCTTTTACAGATTATTTGTGTGAGGCCGTCATCCTGGCCACGGTCATAACGACGCCGCAAATCATCGTTGAGTTCGAGACGGGCCTTGAGAATATGAAGTGCACCGACAGCGATCACGGGTTCCTGCGGGATGTGATTTTGCGGTCCGTCGGGGACGACTCAGAGGTGTTGCGCGAAAAGATTTACAACGCACTGGGGCCGGAAGCCCTTGAAAACCTTCTGAACTCAAGCCATGTGGCAATCATACCTTGTATCCGCACACCCGGCGACGTTGACCAAGCCCGCATGACCGTGGCTGAAAAACTCGCAAAACTCGAAGCGGCACGAGGATTGAATGCAGAGATCGCAGATGCGGCCGAAGACTTGAGCGGTGTTGCAGACGAGGGCGTCACTTGGCGCCTCAGTCAGGCGGCACGGGCGGCAGACGAGGCTGTGCGCAGCCGTCAAGAAGACAGAGGTGACTTCGTTGTTGCCGAAAACGGGGCCAATTGGACAAGGATCAATTGGCACTGACACGGGCCACGTTCGAAGGAATTGAGTTCAAAAAACGTGGCCGAAAACAACATTAAGGCGTTTTCATAGGAAACCTTAGGAAAAAGACGGTAAACGGGTGGCCGAATCACCCGAAGGCGTGAATGATTCTCTAAGTGATTCGGTACGCGAATCACCTGGAGAGCCCTGAACAGGAGCACACGGATGGCCGCTAAAGATACACGACGACGCAAAACGCGACGGCGACGAGACGGAAATGTCGTTGGACATGAGCCAGACTGCCGTCAAAAAGATGATCGCCGAGGCGCGCGAGAAGGGCTACATCACTTACGATCAGCTCAACCAGGTTTTGCCGCCCGATCAGGTCAGCTCTGAACAAATCGAAGACGTGATGTCGATGCTGTCCGAAATGGGCATCAACATCATCGAAGATGAAGAAGCCGAAGAAGAAGAGCAAAAGCAGGGCGATCTGGTCACTATGGGCCAGAAGGCGCGAGCTGACGCTTGGCTCGGGCACGTCCGAAAAGCTCGACCGCACCGATGACCCTGTGCGCATGTATCTGCGCGAAATGGGCTCTGTCGAACTGCTCTCGCCGCGAAGGCGAAATCGCCATCGCCAAGCGCATCGAAGCGGGCCGCAACACAATGATCCTGCGGGCTTTGCGAAAGCCCGCTGACCTTCCAGGCGATCACCATCTGGCGCGACGAACTTCTGTCAGAAGATATTCTGCTGCGCGATGTGATCGACCTTGAAACAACCTTCGGCAATCAGCTTGGCGAAGAAGGCGAGGTTGATGCAGGCCGGTTGTCCCGGGCGCGGCCGCGCCGCACATCTGCTCCGGCCGCGATGACGCCAGCCCTGAGCTGGACGCCGACGGCAACCCGCTGCATCAAAGAAGATGATGACGACGAGGAACGACGAACAGGCCAACATGTCGCTCGCCGCGATGGAAGCTGCGCTGAAGCCCCGCGTGCTTGAAACCCTCGACCAGATCGCCGACGCCTACTCAATGCTCTCGGAAATGCAGGACAGCCGTATTTCGGCCACGCTGAACGAAGACAGCAGCTTCTCTGACAAAGCAGAGAAGAACCTACCAAAAACTGCGCTCCGAAATCGTGCTCCTCGTGAACGAGCTTCACCTGCACAACAACCGTATCGAAGCGCTGATTGACCAGCTCTACGGCATCAACCGCCGGATCATGCAGATTGACTCCAACATGGTCAAACTGGCGGACCAGGCCCGCATCAACCGTCAGGAATTCGTTGATGCATACCGCGGTCGCGAGCTTGACCCGACATGGATGGAAGACATGGCGGAGAAAGCGGGCCGTGGCTGGCAGATGTTTATCGAGCGCTCCGCCGATAAAGTCGACGAGCTGCGCGCTGATATGGCCCAAGTCGGTCAGTATGTCGGCCTTGATATCTCTGAGTTCCGCCGCATCGTCGGTCAGGTCCAGAAGGGCGAAAAAGAGGCCCGTCAGGCCAAGAAAGAAATGGTCGAAGCCAACCTGCGCCTCGTTATTTCGATTGCCAAAAAATATACCAACCGTGGCCTGCAATTCCTTGATCTCATTCAGGAAGGTAACATCGGCCTCATGAAAGCGGTCGACAAGTTCGAATATCGCCGTGGATATAAGTTCTCGACCTATGCCACATGGTGGATCCGTCAGGCGATCACGCGCTCCATCGCGGATCAGGCCCGCACGATCCGTATCCCTGTGCATATGATCGAAACGATCAACAAGCTTGTGCGGACAGGCCGCCAGATGCTTCACGAAATTGGCCGTGAGCCGACGCCCGAAGAATTGGCCGAAAAGCTGCAAATGCCGCTTGAGAAGGTCCGCAAGGTGATGAAAATCGCCAAGGAGCCGATCAGCCTTGAAACGCCGATTGGCGATGAGGAAGATTCACAGCTCGGTGATTTCATCGAAGACAAGAACGCCGTTCTGCCTCTGGACTCCGCCATTCAGGAGAACCTCAAAGAGACAACAACCCGTGTTCTCGCTTCGCTGACACCACGCGAAGAGCGCGTGCTGCGCATGCGTTTCGGCATCGGCATGAACACCGACCACACGCTCGAAGAAGTGGGCCAACAGTTCAGTGTAACGCGTGAACGTATCCGTCAAATTGAAGCCAAAGCGCTGCGCAAGCTCAAACATCCGAGCCGCTCTCGCAAATTACGGTCCTTCCTGGACCAATAGGATCACCAAAGGGTGCGGCGGGTTTCTGCCGCACCTTTTTATTTATTTGATCTGTCGCGGGCAAAGCCACGTATCCTTTACCAAACAAAGGACTTGGCATGGCTATTTCTAAACACTTATGCGCTTCTCGCGATCACAGCGGTTGGGCTGGCGACTTCGGCATCCGCGTTCACCTCTGAAGACGGTTCAAAGGTTGAACCGTTGAGCAACGGGGATGTCCGGGTATTTGAGGAACGCTTCTTTGGAGTGCGTGGCCTTTGGTGTGGGGCCGCTGATTACGCTTTCCGTGTCAAAAAGCGCGTGGTCCCGAGCGGATATACCTGAAAGAGCCGCAAACCCGCGGCACGAATTCATCGGCGGTTTTTACAATGGATTCTAGTGGCTTAACTCCGGTGCGGCCGCAAAATATCTCGGACTACGGAAAAATCCCCGGTGCCAACTTTTTCGGTCCAGCGCGCGTTTCAGTTCTGCATCCAACTGCGTGCCCCATACCGCTTGTTTGGCTAGGTGTGGTCGATGCGCGTGACACAATTCGCACTCAAACGTCATTTTGGTGTGATGCTATTTGTCCCTAGATAGAGGGAGATGTTGGGTTCATTGACGTTTAATACAGTGTGAAAGATCCCATCAAGTTTGTTTAAACCCAAAAGGAAGAGGACAAGATGACTATGAAAAACGGATTTTTGACAGCTATTTTGGTGGGCAGTCTTGCAGTGCCGGCATCTGCGGCAACGTTCACCGCCGAGAACCTCAGCCAAGGTAACCTCGCTCGCCGGGAAGTCCTTTGAAGTGGCCCCTGACCGCAAATTTGGTGTGCCGGGACAATGGTGCGGGGCAGCGGACTACGCCAAACGCGTTTTAGGCGTCACAGGTACAGAACGCCTTTATGTGCAGGGGCAAGGCAGCACGCGCCGTTCGGTGGTTTTTGGGTTGGATCCTGCAGGTGCGACCCCGTCCTCCATTTCGGTCGTGTCCAATTCAGCCAATACGCCAGGGGCGAATTTTTCTGTCCACCGCGCCTTTTTGTTCTGCATCGAGCAGCGGGTGCCAAATTACCTTTTCTTTCGCCCTTAGGGTAAGGTGAAGCCGCGCCTTGCATCTTGATCCTTGTGCGCTCATTTTGAACGGATGCAAACGACGTTTGAAATAGCGACATCAGGTGCAGGGCTCTATGAATTCACGCAGCCTGTTTCGCGCTGGCTGCGTGGTGGGGATGGCATCCTTACACTTATGGTCATGCACACATCTGCCTCGCTTTTGATCCAAGAGAATGCAGACCCTGAAGTACAAGGTGATTTGCAGGCCTTCTTTAGCCGCTTGGTGCCGCTTCAACGGATCCAGCGATGAGTTACTTGAAGCATACATACGAAGGCCCTGATGACATGCCGGCCCATATCAAAGCGGCTATGATGCCTGTCACACTGACCATTCCGTTCAGGCAGGGGTGATGCGGTTGGGAACATGGCAGGGTTTGTACGTGTTCGAGCACCGCACGGCCCGCATCAACGCTGGATTGCCGCGCATTTTTCGGCTCATTGATCCCTCATCTGGGGCGTCATTTCCCCTCTACCCAAATCCTAGCGGTTCCCCTATAACTGTGGATAAGTGGGGCCTTAACCCCACAATCAGGCGGGACTTATAGATAGGGGATCGGCCAATGCGCTGCCCATTTTGCGGAAATATAGACACTCAAGTAAAAGACAGCCGTCCAGCGGAGGATCACGTATCCATCCGTCGTAGGCGCTTTTGTCCGGCCTGTGGCGGCCGGTTCACAACCTATGAACGCGTGCAGTTGCGTGATCTGGTGGTGATCAAATCCAACGGAAAACGCGAAGATTTCGACCGTGATAAATTGGAACGCTCCATACGCATTTCTATGCAGAAGCGCCCAATTGATCCGGAACGCATCGATCAAATGATCTCTGGCATCGTGCGTCGTTTGGAAAGCATGGGCGAAACGGACATCGGGTCCAAGCAGATTGGCGAGATCGTCATGGAAGCTTTGAACCGTATCGACACGGTCGCTTACGTGCGTTTTGCTAGCGTTTACAAAAACTTCCAAGCGGCTGACGACTTTGACAAATTCGTTGCTGAATTGCGGCCACCCGAACCTTCTGCGGACGAGTGACACTTTCGACTGACACACGATACATGGCGCTCGCCCTTTCGTTGGGGCGGCGCGGACAGGGTGCCACATGGCCAAATCCGGCCGTGGGGTGTGTTGTCGTGTCCCGAGGTCGTATTGTGGGGCGCGGCTGGACCCGCGCAGGCGGGCGCCCTCATGCCGAAACTGTCGCTTTGGCGCAGGCGGGCGAGGCTGCGCGCGGCGCTGATGTCTTTGTGACACTCGAACCCTGCGCGCACCACGGCCAGACCCCGCCATGCGCACAGACACTGATTGATGCGGGCGTATCCCGTGTGGTCATGGCGGTGGCTGACAGCGACCCGCGCGTTGACGGTTTAGGGGCCAAAATGTTGCGTGACGCGGGAATCGTGGTTGAGACGGGGTTGATGGGTGATCTTGCGTTTGAGGATCACGATGGATTTTTGCGCCGCACGGTCATGGGCCGTCCAATGGTGACATTGAAGATGGCGTCCAGTCTGGATGGGCGCATCGCAACGGGAACGGGAGAAAGCCAGTGGATCACTGGGTCCGGTGCCCGTCGTTTGGTTCACGGGATGCGCGCGCGCCACGATGCTGTGATGGTGGGGGGCGGTACCGCGCGCCATGATGATCCATCCTTGACGGTGCGGGATTTGGGCATTCAGCACCAACCGGTGCGTGTTGTGGTGTCACGCCGTCTTGACTTGCCTTTGCTTGGAAATCTGGCGCGTACGGCGCGGGATATTCCTGTGCTGCTGTGTCATGGCAAGGACGCAGACAAAACGTTGATCCGTACCTGGCAGGATTTGGGGGCCACGTTGTTGTCGTGTCGCTCAAGCGGAATTCATCTGGACACCGAAGACGTGTTGGCCCAACTCGGCGCACATGGTCTCACGCGCATATTTTGTGAAGGCGGGAGCGCCTTGGCGGCGTCCCTGATCGAGGCTGATCTGGTCGATCGTCTGGTCAGTTTTACGGCGGGGATGACAATCGGCGCTGAAGGGTTGCCAAATGTCGGGGCGTTGGGGCTCGCGAGCCTTGGACAAGCACGCCGTTTCACGTTGCAGTCTGTGCGCGCTATTGGCGCCGATACGCTGACGGTTTGGACGCGCTAGATCCTAGCGCCAAAGATGGGCGTAGGAGGCCAAAACGCCTTGTCCTTTCGAGATCAAACGGTTGAGCCTGCCAGGGCGTGGCACATCGCCATGGGCCAAGCGGTCCACCACCACCTCAACAGAGCAGGGTAGCTTGGTTTTTGGGTCAAAATAACGTGGATAATCGATGAGCGTGGCGTGGACCAACCCTTCCAGGCTGATGTCATCACGCCGTCGTGGCGGCACATCGCCCAAGTCTCGGGTCAGCCCCCATCCCGCATAAAACGGTGCACCTGTCGTTGTCACTTTGACCCCGCGCAGCAGGGCTTCGAACCCTGTTAGGGACGTCATGGTCCAGAGTTCCTGAACCTGTTCCAGCAATGCCGTTATGTCGCTTTGTGTGGCGATGACATCCGCAATCCCACGCGCGTCAAACGCACCGTCCCGCAGTCCGCTTTCCACATCGGGGTGGGGTTTATAGATCAGCACAGCGTCAGGGTTCGCGCTGCGGGCCTTGGTCAAAAGGGCGGCGTTGGTGCACACCTCACCGGCTCCGGCTTTGATCGACGCGTCGTCTTCGACTTGGCCGACCACAAGCACGCGGTGACCTTCGGGCAGGGGCACTTGAGCTCCGCCAAGGTTGTACTTGCTAAGCTTGAGGCGATTGACCTGCGTGATCAGCGCTTGCGCGCGCAGTTCTTGGTCCGGGCGCAACACTTTGCGTTGTTTGATATATTCTTCAAGGCGACTGGGTTTGGAGGGGTCATAATAGATGCCCAGATCATCAGTCACCAACGACACAGGCGGCACCAGCTCCGCGCCGAGCCCACGGGAGCGCAGGAAGCCGTCTTCGACCTTGATTGCGTCGACGTGTCCCACGTCGGCCTTTCCCGCCCACACCATCCACGGACGATTTGCGCCGCGCGCCTCAGCGGGATCGTGGGCAAAGATCATCCGCTTGTGCTGTCCAAACACGTCTTGAAGCGGGCCGCGTTTCCAAAGGCGCATATGGCTGGCCACCCACCCGTTGCGGTCGGCTTGCCACGCGCGGGTCTGTGCCGCGAGCATTTCTGCTGCTTGCTCAGGCGTGGCCAGCGTGTTGCGGTACGGGTCGTACCACTTGGGATAAAGCATCATGGAGGCTGCAAAAAGTTGCGCCCGCGTCAGGGTGCGCTGCCGCCGCTGCACTGGGAATTCGTCAGTCGTTAACCCCCAACCCGCGTAGAATGGTTGCCCGAACACCCGTGGCTTGTGCCCCGCAAAAATTGCTTCAAACCCCATTTGGGAGGAAACCGTATAAACGGCGCGGGCATTGTCGAACAACGCCCATGGGTTCACGGCGTCGCTGCAGAATTTGACGCGGTGGCTGCGGTCTTCTTCGCGGAAATACCCTTCGCGCAGGCCTTGTGCCGTTTCGGGGTGCGTTTTGATCACGATGGGGGCGCCGGGGTGTTCGTCCTGCGCCAAGAACAACATTTCCAGGAAACGGTTCCGGTCCGCACCTGAGGCGCGCACCGAAGCATCATCATACGTTTGATCAATAACCAGCACAAAGCCGGGTTCAGGCGCTGCGATGTCGGGGTCATAGCCGGTGTATTTGGTGAGGCCCGCTTCTCGGGACCGTTCCATCAACCCGCGGGCCCTGTTCAAAAGTGCCGTGTCATCAAGGGGGTGCGTGGCGAGGAGCGTTTCAAGGTCTGAAGGCTTGGTTGGATCAAAGTGCAACGCTTTGGAGTCGATCATCAACCCCAACGGCGGTTCCCCTTTGGCACGACCCGGATGGAGCGAGCGCCAGAATGCGTCCTCGATATAGACGATGGGCGCTCCGTGTTTTTTGGCTGCCGCGTGCCCGCGGTGCGCCGTTGGGCTGTCCCCCCAAACGCCGACTGCGTCGCCTTCGCGCGGGCGTTCCACCGAAACTTTGTAGCCAGACAGCGCCAAAATCCGGCGCAACCGTTTTTGTGTCACAAAGCCTCCGTTGTAGACACAAAGCCGCCGGCGCGTTTCCACACCGGCGGCTCTTGTTTCTTGCGGCGTCAGCGCCACGTCAGATCAGTTCCCAGCTAGGCCGGTCAATGCGTTCACAGAGGTGGCCGAACCGGTCAATGCGGAGATGGTTTTGTTCCACTGCGTGAACGGCGCTTCGGTGACATAGAGCGTGTCGCCGTCACGGATCACAAAATCACGTGCGACAAACATGCCGTTGGGCTGGGTCAGGTCCAAAACGTAGACAAGGCGCTGTGCCCCCTGCAAATCGTCACGGCCCATGACCACATTGGCCACGACGTCAGGTTCGTTGCGGAACACGAAAATCCCGGTGGGATCAGCCGTTTGGGACTGCAAACCGCCGACTTGGGCGATGGCCTCCAAGGCGGACAGGTTTTGGCTCTCGAATGGCACACGGGCTTGGCCGCCCGTTGCACCCAATGCGGTGAACGCACGGCTGTCTTCTTCAACCAGAATACGGTCCCCGGCGCGCAATGCGATGTCGAGGCGCGGGTTGTCATACAAATCCTGGAACCAGATCTTTCCACGGTGCTTGCCGCGAATGACCGTCACTTGCGCAATTTCGGGTTCGATGGTCAGGCCACCTGCCTGTGCCAGCATAGCTGACAGTGTGCGGGTCGGGCGTTCGATGGCAAAGATGCCTTGCCCTCCGATCGCGCCAACCAAAGATACGGTGGCCCCGTCCCCTGCCAGGCGACGCACTTCGACTTGTGGATCAGGTGTTTGGTCTTCGAGCTTTGCGGTGATGATGCGGCGGATGGCTTCAGGCGAATTGCCAGCGGCTTTGATCCGTCCCGCATAGGGAATAAAGATAAATCCAGAACCATCAACCTGCACTTCTTCGAGCTGGGTCGCGGCTTGGCCCTCTACGCCCAAAAGGGGATCATCAACGTTTTCCCAAACCGTCAGTCCAAGCGTATCGCCCGCGCGGATTGTGTCCGAGCCAAGCGTCGCCGCATTCTTGAAGGCGTTGGAAAATCCAAGTGCGGGGGTCACTGCCGTCGCGCGGGTGACCCTGTCGTTCACAGAAACGATAAAGGCGTCGCCCTCGTTCTGGACAGACCCTGCATAAATTTGACGTTTGTTCGGCCCAACCTGCGGCAACCCGCAAGAGGACACAACGGCCAACGCCGCGATCATCGCGATGGGACGCGCCCATCCTATACCATGAAAGGTCACTGCTCGGTCTCCTCGACCTGTTTTTCTACCTCTATCCGTCCGTATTTTCGGACGTGATTTGTTTTAAAATAGCGGAAATTAAAACGAATATCTACCGCTAGGGATTGTGTGTGTCATGTCACGACACGCAACTGTTGCCTTGGTGCCGCGGTCCCCGACTCCAGCGCGTCGTACGGATCTTCGGGTGAAAGCATCATATCGACGACCTGCCGCATCAGTTGCCGCCTGCCGCGCGCAGAGTAGAACCCCCCCGGCAATTGCGATGTCTCGAGCAAATAGCGCCGGTAGTCTTTGTACGCTTTGTTGTCAGGGCGTGTGGCCCCTTCAAAGAACTTGGCCAGCGGTTGATCGGAAACGAACTCCGGCTTGGCATAGACGGCGCCCCCGAACACCTTGAGGGGGATCCCGCGCCACAGCACCTGTTGTGCCGCAGTAGAGTTCACAGTCACAGCCGTGCGTGCATCATTGAGCAGTTGGGCCAGTTTGCCGCCCCGCACATAGTGCACCCGGTCTTGAACGCCGTGTTTGTGTGCCAATTCCCGAATCGTGCGCCGCACAGGCACGCGCCCGTCTTCGAGCGGATGTGCTTTGAACACCAGATGGTGATGTTGTGGCGCGCCGCTGGCAAAGCCTTCAATCACGACCTTCAGAAAGTCACCCATCGTTTCAAACGGGGAGTGCATCTGGAAACTGCTGTCATGTTCCAGTTGCAGCAAGGCCAGATGATAGGGAAACCCGCCGTGTTTGATTCGCAAAGTCGAAATCCTGCGCTCCAGCGCCTGAATGGGCATCAAGAGCAGGCGGCGCAGATACAGTTGGAATTCTTTGGTCACAGGCATGCTGCGGTGGGGGCGGAAATTGCGATAGTCCCCGTTCCGGAACATCACAAACCAATGATATAGCGCCCCGTAAAATACGTGTTGGCGCATGTCACCCCAATGGGCAGGGGGCAAGGGCGCTTCCATATCGGATTGCGCCAGCGCCTTTTGCATCTGCTCGATGCTCATGTCCATCAACCGCGAATGACCGTTAGTGCCGCCGCGCTCGTAGGTCACCCAGAACGGGCGCATGTACCCTTCCTCGAACACATGAACCCCAAGCCCGCGTTTGCGCGCCTCGGCCACAGCCTCTGCATGGATCGGACGGGTGTCGCCGTACAAGACAATGTCTGTGACGCCCTTTTCCTCGATCAAATCTGTAAAGGTCTGCGCCCAGTCGTCTGCTTTGCCGCGAAAGGGGATGTAGCTGGGCGGATGGAACCAGAACGCACGGTCCCCGGCGTTAAACCCAACGCGCCAAACCTCTGCCCCCGCCTTGCGCAGCATGCGTCCAAGGCGGTGAAAAAATGGTCCGTGTGGTCCCTGAAGGAACAAAAAGACCCTGGTTTGAGGCGGTTTATGCACCATGCACCCTTTGATATTCGCTATTTCCTTACGAACAATGACCTGTAAACCTAGGCAAAACTATGGCAATTGGAAACAATTGTTCCCTCTCGCCACCCTTGCCAGCGCCCATTCGCCCCGCTACCTGACACAGTGACCAAAGGAGGCCCCACATGTTCACAGGCATCGTCACAGACATCGGCACTATCGCACAGCTTGAGAAAACAGGCGATCTGCGCGCGCGCTTAAAGACGGGTTATGACACTGCGGGCATTGATATGGGGGCGTCTATTGCGTCGGACGGTGTGTGTTTGACCGTCATCGCCTTGGGCGACGATTGGTACGATGTGCAAATCAGCGCCGAAACTGTCAGCAAAACCAATGTGGGGGCTTGGACCCTTGGGAAACGGGTCAATCTGGAACGGGCCCTCAAGGTTGGCGACGAATTGGGCGGGCACATCGTGTCAGGACATGTGGACGGTGTGGCCGAAGTGGTCAGCATCCTCGATGAGGGCGACAGCACCCGCGTGCAACTGCGCGCCCCTGCGGAATTGTCCAAGTTCATCGCGCCCAAGGGGTCTGTGGCGCTGAACGGCACTTCCTTAACCGTCAACGAGGTCCAAGGCGACATTTTCGGCATCAATTTCATCCCCCACACCAAAGACGTCACAACATGGGGTGATGTGGCTTTGGGGGATGCGGTCAATCTGGAAATCGACACGCTGGCCCGCTACGTCGCGCGTTTGGCCGAAGTTGGCTAAAAGGGGCGCGGGGCTGATGTGCCGCGTTCAAAACTTCGCGCAGCCCGACGTCTGGTGTTGATCTGCGCGATGGGCTAGGAACACCCCAGATTCTTACATGGGGCGTAGGCCAATGAGTTTTGAGACACCCGGACCAGTCGAGCTAATTTTGGCAGCCGCAATTTCACCGATCGAAGAGATCATCGCAGAAGCCCGCGAGGGCCGCATGTTCATTCTGGTGGATCACGAGGACCGCGAAAACGAAGGGGATCTGGTGATCCCGTCCCCGTTCGCCGATCCGTCCGCGATCAATTTCATGGCCACACACGGGCGCGGTTTGATCTGCGTAACCCTGCCAGCCGAGCGTATCGAGGAATTGGGATTGCCGATGATGGCGATGCACAACTCGTCGCGCCATGAAACCGCTTTCACCGTGTCGATCGAAGCACGCGAGGGGGTGAGCACAGGAATTTCTGCCGGCGACCGCGCCCTGACCGTGGCCACAGTGATCGACCCCGACAAAACCGCCGCCGATATCGCAACGCCTGGACATGTGTTCCCGCTGCGGGCGCGCCAAGGGGGCGTTTTGGTGCGCGCAGGCCATACCGAAGCCGGATGCGATGTCGCGCGCCTTGCGGGGCATTACCCCAGCTCGGTGATTTGCGAGATCATGAAACCCGACGGCGAGATGGCGCGCCTGCCTGATCTGGTAGAGTATGCCAAAACGCACAACCTGAAAATCGGCACGATCAGTGATCTGATTTCCTATCGCCGCCGTCACGACAACCTTGTGGTTGAAACCGAAGCCCGCACTGTCACCTCCGAGTATGGGGGCAGTTGGGAGATGCGCGTTTTTACGGACCAGACCTATGGGATCGAACATGTTGTGATGTCCAAAGGGGATATCTCGACGCCTGAACCAGTGCTGGTGCGCACCCATTCGCTGGATGCTGTGAGTGATATTCTGGGCCTTGGTCCCAAACCTGCCGGGGAATTGCCGCGCGCGATGGAATTGATCGCCCAAGAGGGGCGCGGCGTTGTCTGCCTTTTGCGTCAACCGCGCAAAGAGCTGTTCGGCAGCAAAGAAGAAGGCCCGAAGGTTGTGAAAAACACAGGCTTGGGCGCACAAATGCTGGCGAAACTGGGACTGACCAAGCTGGTTCTGCTCACCGACAGCCCGTTAACGACTTATGTGGGACTGGACGCGTATGATCTTGAGATCACGGGCACCCGTCCAATTATGGGAGACAGCTGATGGCTTCGGCAGAAAAACACCACATTCTGGAACGCCCGACGTTCGACAAGCCCGCAAAACTGTTGATCGTGGTGTCGCCCTATTACAAAGACATCGCTGACAACATGGTGGCAGGGGCCAAGGCCGAAATCGAGGCCGCAGGCGCCACGTGGGACTTGATCGAAATGCCGGGGGCGTTGGAAATTCCGACCGCTATCGGCATCTCGGACCGCCGCTCCAACTTTGACGGATACGTGGCCCTTGGCTGTGTGATCCGCGGGGAAACCACGCATTACGAGACCGTGTGCAACGACAGCTCGCGCGCGATCCAGTTGCTTGGACTTCAGGGGCTGTGCATCGGCAATGGTATCCTGACCGTAGAGAACCGCAAACAGGCCGAAGTGCGGGCCGATCCGGCAGATCAAAACAAAGGGGGCGGTGCGGCGGCTGCGGCCTTGCACCTGATCGCCTTGAGCCGTAAGTGGGGCAGCCAAAGCAAGGGCATCGGGTTTAAACCGGCCTCTGAAAACATCCTGCTTGCAGGCGACACAGACGGAAACACCACAGCATGAGCGCGCACAGCAACCTCTCTGGAAATCAACGCCGCAAGATGCGGTCGGCCTCACGGCTGTATGCCGTTCAGGCGCTGTTCCAGATGGAACATTCGGGGCAAACCGTCGAAGCGGTCCGTCGCGAGTTCCTCGATTTCCGTTTCGGGGAGACCTACGAGGGCCAGGAAATGCTCGACGGTGATATGGAGCATTTTGCCCGTGTCATGGACGATGCGGTGAACTTGCAGGCTCCGATTGACCAACAGACCGACCGCGCATTGGTGGCCAAATGGCCGATTGCGCGCATCGATCCCACCCTGCGCGCCTTGTTTCGCGCGGCTGGTGCAGAGTTTCACGACAAAGACACACCGCCCAAAGTCGTGATCACCGAATACGTCGACGTGGCGCAGGCCTTCTTTCCCGAGGGAAAAGAATCGAAATTCGTGAACGCGGTTCTGGATTATATGGCACGCGAAGCGCGCCCCGAGGCATTTTGATCAAGAGGCTCCATTGCCCAACTCTTATGACCCCAGCCTGATACGTTCGCTCCGCCTCCAGGGTGTGTGGGGGGCACTGGCGGCGGCGGTCTTTGCCGCCCTTTTGTTATATTTCAACGTGATGCACCTGTGGCCCTTTGTGAGCCATAGCGACATCGGCGTCTTTGCCGTGCTGTTGCTGTGGACCATGATGGGCTGTTCGTTCGGTACGGTTCAAATTGCCTATGCCGTGATGCACATCGGCGCAGACAGGAGGGACTGAACATGCGTGCCATGCAATTGCTGGAGCTTGGGCAGCCTTTGTCCCTGCGCGAGGTCGCCAAACCCGCCCCCAACGCGGGGGACGTGCTGGTCAAGATCCACACCTGTGGTTTGAACTTTGCCGACACGCTGGTGATCAAAGGCACCTATCAGGAAAAACCGTCTCTGCCGGCCACTCTTGGCATGGAAATTTGCGGCACCATTGAAGCCCTTGGCGCAGGCGTCACACATTTGCGGGTGGGGCAAAAAATCGGGGCTTATGCGGGTTTTGGGGGCCTTGCCGAATACGGCACATTTCCCGCCGACATTTGTGTGCCGATGCCGGATCACATGAATGCGGTCGATGTGGCTGCATTTCTGGTGGCCTACGGGACCAGTCACATCGCGCTGGATTTCAAAGCGGGGCTTCAGCCAAAAGAACGGCTGCTGGTGCTGGGCGCATCTGGTGGCGTTGGGCTTACGGCGGTGGAATTGGGCAAACTCATGGGCGCCGAAGTGATTGCCTGCGCGCGCGGTTCTGAAAAACTCGCCCTGTGTAAAGCAGCCGGGGCAGATCACCTGATCGATTCCGAAACAGCAGACATTCGCACAGCTGTCAAAGCGTTGGGCGGCGCGGATGTGGTTTATGACCCCATCGGCGGTGCGCAATTCCAAGCGGCGCTCAAGGCCACAAACCCCGGCGCACGCTTGCTTCCGCTTGGGTTTGCTTCTGGCGAGGTGCCGCAAATTCCCGCAAACTATTTGCTGGTGAAAAACCTGACCGTTCTGGGCTTTTACATCGGGGCCTACAAAACGCTGAACCCCAAAGTGCTGACAGACAGTTTCGCCACGCTTATTGATTGGTACGTGGCTGGGCAGATCAAGCCACACGTCAGTTCTGTGCATGCATTGGAGGACGCGAATGTGGGCCTCGAATTGTTGCGCACGCGCAAGGCCACGGGGAAAGTCGTGATCCAGATCAGCTGATCTGAACGGGCAGGGCTAGCGCCCTTTGATCCGCCCTCTGACCAGATGTGCGTTTTTGGTTTTGTGCCGCTCGCGCAGGAACACAAACACACCTGCGGACAAGATCATGACGATGCCCAGCCAGACTTCCCACACGGGCAGATCCGCGAAAATAAAGAAGCCCCAAAATACCGCCAATGGCAGCCCTATGTATTCAAACGGGGCAACGGTGGCTGCATCGGCGAGCCTGTAGGCCTGGCTCAGGCAATACCCGATGATGGCCGCGTTCAGGCCCAATACAGCAAACACCCAACGATCCCCGGGGCGGGCCAAACCCATGCGCGCAACAAGAACTGCACCGATGCGTTGTCGACCCCCTCGGCAAATCTGCCGTCCCCGGCGATCACAAAAAAGCCCGCAGACACGACGATGAACATCGCTTGAATGTAGACGGCAAGGGCGGATGCCTTGCTCTCTACCCCCAGTTTGCGCGTCAGCAGTTGGTTCAGCGCATAGGTCAGCGCCGCCACAAGAGGCAGCAGCAACACCAACCGTGAAGTGCCTATGCTTTCGGCGCCGGCCCATGGGCGCTGCATTACGATCACGCCAACAAATCCGAACACCACAGCCCCAAGGCGCAAGGGTCCGACTTTTTCCCCCAGAATAGGAATGGACAACAATGTGATGAACAAAGGTGCGGCAAAGAACAACGCGGTCGCATCGGCCAAGGGCAAGGCGGCAAGGGCCACAAAGAACGTCATATTCGACACAACAATCAACAGCCCGCGCGCCGCATGTAGGGCAGGGCGGCGCGTGTATAAAATGCGCCAGCCTCCCTCAATCTGCACCAGCACGAGCGTAAACAGAATCCCGATAAAGGAACGGACAAACACCATCTGGTGTAACGGATATCCCCCTGACAATTGTTTGATCAACATGTCGTTTATGGAAATGCAGACCACCCCGAACAGGATGAAAAGAATTCCCAAATTGGCTTTGTTCACAGGAGCGTTTGACATGTGGCCAGCGGTATCACGGATTTTACCGCAGGCAATGGTCAATCTGTCGTGGGCGCGTTATCTATGGACCAAGTTTTAAGGAGGATCCCCCCGATGAAAATGTCAGACACCCGTCAGATTGCGGCCTCTCCGGCCGAAGTATACGCTGCGTTGCTTAATCCTGATGTTCTCAAAGCCTGTGTGCCGGGCGCGACCGAAGTCACGGGATCGCCTGCGGACGGGTTTGAAGCCTCTGTGACCCAAAAGGTCGGACCGGTGAAGGCGACATTCAAAGGGGCAGTGGTCCTGTCGGACATGATCGAAAACCAGTCCCTAACCATTTCAGGCGAGGGCAAGGGGGGCGCCGCCGGCTTTGCCAAAGGCGGCGCAGAGGTCAGCATGACCGCGTCCGAGGGCGGCACCGAGTTGAGCTATGACGTTGAAGCCAAGGTGGGCGGCAAGCTCGCGCAATTGGGCAGCCGCATCATCGACGGTTTTGCCAAGAAAATGGCGGACCAGTTCTTTTCCAACCTGCAAGCGCACCTTGAAGGGCCTGCCGAGGCAGCCGCCGAAGACGCCGCCGACGATCCATCAGACGCTGATGCACCAAAGAAAAAAGGCTGGCTTGGCCGTTTGACCGGCAAAGAATAAGCCTGCACGTCACGTAAATTCCAGGGGGCCATCATGGCAACTATTCTCGATGTGCAAGACTTGCGCAAATCCTACGCGGGTGGATTTGAGGCGCTCAAAGGCGTGTCACTTACCATCGAAGAGGGCGAGATTATTGCTCTGCTCGGCCCCAACGGTGCGGGCAAAACAACTTTGATTTCGACGATTTGCGGCATCACCTCGCCCACATCAGGGCGGGTTGTCGTTGCAGGGCATGACATCGACACAGATTTTCGCGCCGCACGCAGCATGATTGGCCTGGTCCCTCAGGAAGTGGCGCTCGAGCCGTTTGAAAAAGTGATCAACACCGTCAATTTCAGCCAAGGGCTGTTTGGCAAAAAGCGCGATATGGCGGCGATTGAAAACATCCTCAAACGCTTGTCGCTCTGGGACAAGCGCAACAACGCGATCAAGGAACTGTCTGGCGGTATGAAACGCCGGGTCCTGATCGCCAAGGCCCTCGCCCATGAGCCGCGCGTCCTGTTTCTGGACGAACCCACTGCGGGCGTGGACGTGGAATTGCGCAAGGACATGTGGGACATCGTGGCCGATCTGAAGGCCGACGGGGTCACCATCATCCTGACCACGCACTACATCGAAGAAGCCGAGGCGATTGCGGACCGGGTTGGTATCATCGCCAAAGGCGAAGTGCTGCTGGTCGAGGACAAAGCCGTCCTGATGCAGCGAATGGGCAAAAAGCAGTTGGAAGTGCAGCTGTCGGCGCCTCTGACGCGATCCCGTCCGCCCTGTCCAACTATGACCTTGCGCTGTCCGACGGAGGGGACGCGTTGGTCTATTCCTATGACACCCGCAAGGAACGCACAGGGCATCACCCAATTGCTGACGGATGTGGCCGCCGCCGGACTGGTCCTGCGCGATGTGGCCACACGCCAAAGCAGCCTTGAGGATATTTTCGTCGACTCTGGTCAAGGAGGACGCGGCATGAACTGGACGGCTATCAAAGCGATCTACATTTTCGAGATGGCCCGTTTCGTGCGCACATTTGTGCAAAGCCTCATCTCGCCGGTGATCTCGACCTCGCTTGTATTTCGTGGTGTTCGGGGCGGCCATCGGCAGCCGGATCGACCAGGTGGACGGGATCAGCTACGGGGCGTTCATCGTGCCGGGGCTGATCATGCTGACGGTGATGACCCAGGCGATTTCCAACGCGTCCTTTGGCATCTATTTCCCGAAGTTCATCGGCACGATTTATGAACTGCTGTCCGCGCCGGTCAGCTTCCTTGAGATTGTGGTGGGCTATGTCGGGGCCGCCGCGACCAAGGCGCTGTTTATCGGCGTCGTGATCCTGGTACCTCGTTCTTCTTTGTGGACATCCAGATCGCGCACCCCTTTGCGATGGTCCTGTTTCTGGTGCTGACCTGTATCAGCTTTGCCTTGTTCGGGTTCATCATCGGCATCTGGGCAGGCAACTTTGAACAGCTCCAACTGGTGCCACTGTTGATTGTGACGCCCTTGGTGTTCCTTGGCGGATCGTTTTACTCGATCTCGATGTTGCCGCCCGTCTGGCAAACGATCTCGATGTTCAATCCGGTGGTCTACCTGATCTCAGGGTTCCGTTGGGCCTTTTTCGGGTTGGCGGATGTCCCCGTTGCCACCAGTTTGATTGCAATCGCAGGCTTTTCGGGACTGTGCCTGCTGGCCGTCTACTGGATTTTCAAAACCGGCTGGCGCATCCGTCAGTGACATGGTTCAGTCTGTCCGAACCAAACTCCTTTGCTCTGCCCCCTTGTTTGGGGGCATGGGCCAATCTACATGGGTCTGAATGAAACGCTGGATACCTTTTCTGAAATCTGAACCCTCCGTGGCCGTGATCCGCTTGCAAGGTGTGATCGCGGGCGGGAGGCGCGGCGCATTGAATGACGCGGGACTTGGGCCTGTGATCGAAAAAGCATTCTCCAAAGGCAAACCTGCCGCCGTCGCGCTTGAGATCAACTCTCCGGGCGGCAGCCCTGTGCAGTCCTCTTTGATCGGCGCGCGCATTCGCCGCTTGGCGGAGGAAAAAGACATCCCCGTCATCGCCTTTGTCGAAGATGTTGCGGCCTCTGGCGGGTATTGGTTGGCCTCTGCCGCGGATGAAATTTTCGCGGACGAAAGCTCGATTGTTGGATCGATCGGTGTGATCTCGGCAGGGTTTGGCGCGCATGAGCTGCTTGCCAAACAAGGGGTAGAGCGGCGGGTTTACACGGCAGGCACCTCCAAATCCATGTTGGACCCGTTCAGCCCGGAGAATCCCGAAGACGTCGCGCGCCTCAAAGGGTTGCTCGAGGATCTGCACGGCAATTTCATCGGACACATCAAAGCGCGGCGCGGCGACAAGCTCGACACCGAAACGGACCTGTTCAACGGACAAGTCTGGCTGGCACGCGCAAGCCAGAGTTGGGGCTGATCGACGGCATTGGACACTTGATGCCGGTGCTGAAAGAGCGCTTTGGCGACAAGGTCAAAATCAACCGCTATGGTGTCGAAAAAGCCGTTCCTGTCCCGTTTCGGGGCGCAGATGATGAATGATGCCGTAAGCAGCATCGAAGAGCGGGCCGCATACGCCCAGTTTGGGCTGTAACTGGATGTTGTCGAAAATTGTAATTTTATTTCTGGTCTTCATGGGGGCGCTGGCGATGTTCGGCAAACTGCATTGGATCGGGGCAAAACGGCTGCAACCCAACAAATGCAAAAAATGCGGACGCCATCGCATCGGGTCAGGGCCATGTGCCTGCGGTAAGGACCTTTCTTGATGGAGGCCCTGATGCCTTGGCTGCTGTCCGGTTTGGGGCTGCTGATCTTGCTGCTGGCAGGGGATGCATTGGTCAAAGGCGCTGTGAACCTGTCCTTGCGGCTTGGTGTGCCTGCGTTGATCGTGAGCCTGACCATCGTGGCTTTTGGAACATCCGCCCCTGAACTGCTGATCGCGATTTCGGCCATTCTGGACGATGCACCGGGGCTCGCGCTTGGGAATGTTGTGGGATCGAACACGGCGAACGTGCTGATGGTGCTTGGGGTGCCGGCCTTGATGGCGACGATGCACACATCAGAGTGCAACACGCGCAAGAATTTCAACTTCATGCTGGCGGCGACATTTCTGTTCATCGCACTGGCGTTTCGGGGCGTTTTCGACACGACGGCAGCGCTCGCGCTGATGGCGGCACTGGCCTACGTGCTGTTTGACGCGTTTCGCGAGGCCAATGCGCACCGCAAAGCACACAAAGGCCAGCCCGATGCCGAAGAAGAGGTGGAAGGCGCAGACCCGGACATGCCGTGGTGGAGGATCATCATGTTCTTGTTGTTGGGCCTTGCGGGATTGCCACTGGGTGCGGACCTGTTGGTGGACAACGCGACGATCATCGCCAAAACGTACGGTGTCAGCGACACGGTCATCGGGCTGACGTTGGTGGCGGTCGGCACCTCCCTGCCAGAACTTGCGACAACGGTCATGGCGGCCTTGCGCCGTCAGGCGGACGTGGCCCTTGGCAATGTCATCGGGTCCAACATGTTCAACCTTCTGGCCATCATCGGGATCGCCGCCTTTGTCGGGCCAATCCCTGTTGATCCGTCCTTCTTGCGCTTTGACCTGTGGGTCATGCTTGGGTCGTCGCTGCTGTTGATCCCTTTTGTCTATTTGGGGCGCGACATCACACGCCCGTGGGGTGTGGGCTTGACCGCAGCTTATGTGGGCTATGTGGCTGTCGTACTGATGTAATTTCCACATTCGAGGGGTCCTGTGATGTCGCATATTCGTCCGCGTGCTTTGGTAACGGGTGCAGGGCATCGGCTGGGACGCGCTATGGCGCTGTATCTCGGGGGGCGGGGCTTTGATGTGGCGGTGCACTACGCCAGTTCCAGCGCAGCCGCCCAAGAGGTCGTCGATCTGATCACCGGCATGGGGCAAAACGCCGTGGCGCTTCAGGCGAACCTGTTGGAAGAGGCCGAAACCCAGTCTTTGATGGGACGCGCCACAGAAGCTTTGGGCGGGCCGGTCACATGTTTGGTCAACAACGCATCCATCTTTGAGTATGACGATCTGGACACCGCAACGCGCAGCAGTTGGGACCGGCATATCGAAAGCAACCTGCGCGCGCCTTACGTGCTGACACAGGCCATGGCCGCGCAGGGGTTAAGGGCTGTTCAGGACGAGAACGACGAACCGCGTGCGACGGGGTTGATCGTGAACATGATCGATCAACGCGCCCGCAAGTTGACGCCGGAATTTTCAACCTACACCATCGCCAAGATGGGCTTGTGGGCGCTGACGCAAACTGCGGCGCAAGGGTTGGCACCTGCGATCCGTGTCAATGGCATCGGGCCAGGGCCAACGCTGCAAGGCGGGCGGCAAACGGCTGAAGATTTTGCAAAACAGCGCGCGGCCACAACCCTTGGGCGAGGGGTTGATCCTTCGGATATCACCGCAGCCCTTGGGTATTTTCTGGACGCGCCAGCGATCACCGGACAGCTTTTGTGTGTGGACGGCGGGCAGCATTTGGGATGGCAAACGCCAGACGTCATCGGGGTTGAATAAGGGGAGCGTCAGCAAAGTTTTGCACGTCTCGGCTATTTGGAGGTGATATGATTACCAAAAGCTTAATGTTTTCAGTAATTTGCGCCGACACAAAACAAAAACCGTTTTAAATCAGAGTGTTATATTGGTGCCTAAAAAATAGGCAGTATTAAGAAGGTCCTAAGAAATAAGGAAAATTCTGCCAACCTGACGAGTTATAGGCAGAGTTATCCACAAGAATGGTGGGTATGTTAACTGTTGCGATAGCTTGCACTACATTGCAGCCAAACCAGAGAATCGAGCGAACCGTATGGCGATTGATCCGGACCAACAACACGCTGAGGTAGCACTCGGGTATGAGGTCATTCAAAGTTACCTCAAAACTCTGGACGGGTCTCCGGGGGTGTACCGTATGCTCGACCCCGACAGTCGGGTCCTTTACGTCGGTAAAGCGCGTAACCTGAAGGCGCGTGTGAGCAATTACGCCCGTCCGACAGGTCATTCGCCGCGGATCTCGCGTATGATCTCGATGACCAGCTCCATGATGTTCCTCACCACGCGCACCGAAACCGAAGCGTTGCTGTTGGAGCAAAACCTGATCAAGCAGCTTAAGCCCAAGTTCAACGTGCTGCTGCGCGACGACAAAAGCTTCCCCAATATTCTGGTCACCGCCGGGCACGATTACCCGCAGATCAAAAAGCATCGCGGGGCCAAAAAAGAAAAAGGCGCGTACTACGGTCCTTTTGCGTCGGCGGGTGCCGTCAATCGCACGCTCAACCAGTTGCAGCGCGTCTTTATGCTGCGCGACTGCTCCAATGCGATGTTTGAAAGCCGCACGCGCCCGTGTCTTCAATTCCAGATCAAACGCTGTTCGGCTCCTTGCGTCGGGAAAATCACGCCTCAGGCCTACAGCGAAACCGTGAGTGATGCGCAAAAGTTCCTGAGCGGGAAAAACGCAGACATTCAGGCCAAACTGGCCCGGGAAATGTCGGCCGCCTCCGAAGATATGGAATTCGAACGCGCCGCCGCCTTGCGTGACCGGATCAAGGCGTTGACCCAAGTCCAAACAGCCCAAGGGGTGAACCCCAAAGGCGTGTCCGAGGCAGACATCATCGCGCTGCATCTGGAAAATGGACAAGCCTGCGTGCAGGTCTTTTTCATCCGCGCCAACCAGAACTGGGGCAACCACGACTATTACCCGCGGGTGGGGCCGGACGTGGACGCGGCAGAGGCGCTGGAGGCGTTCATGGGCCAGTTCTATGACACCCGTGAGCCGCCCCGTCAGGTGATCCTGTCCAACGAGATCGAGAATCCTGATCTGATGTCAGATGCTTTGGGCATGAAAGCAGGACGCAAGGTCGAAATTCTGGTGCCCCAACGCGGGGAAAAGGCTGATTTGGTGGACGGTGCCCTGCGCAACGCCCGCGAAAGTCTGGCGCGCAAAATGGCGGAATCCGCGACACACACCCGATTGCTGAAAGGGATCGCCGAAGCCTTTGGGCTGGAAGCCTCGCCCCAACGGATCGAGGTCTACGACAACTCCCACATCCAGGGCACCAATGCCGTGGGCGGGATGATCGTGTCGGGTCCGGACGGGTTCATGAAAAACCAGTACCGCAAGTTCAACATCAAAGGGGATGACATCACCCCGGGCGATGACTTTGGCATGATGAAAGAAGTCCTGACGCGCCGCTTCAAACGGCTGCTCAAAGAGGATCCCGACCGTGCCAAAGGCATGTGGCCTGATCTGTTGCTGATCGACGGTGGCGCAGGGCAAGTGAGCGCTGTGCGTGAAATTATGGCAGAATACGGGGTCGGTGACATCCCCATGGTGGGCGTCGCCAAAGGAGTGGACCGCGACGCGGGCAAAGAGGAATTCTACCGCACAGGTCAACGCCCGTTTGCGCTGCGCCACAATGATCCGGTGTTGTATTTCATCCAGCGTATGCGCGACGAGGCACACCGCTTTGCGATTGGAACGCACCGGGCCAAACGGGCCAAAGCCGTGGGGGCCACTCCGCTTGATGACATCGCAGGGGTCGGGGCCGCACGCAAACGTGCATTGCTGGCGCATTTCGGTTCAGCCAAGGCTGTCAGTCGTGCAAATCTGGCAGACCTGAAAGCCGTTGCAGGGGTGTCAGAGGCATTGGCCCAAAAGGTGTATGACTATTTTCAGGACGGATAGACGCAGGCCCCTTTGCACCTTCCCCCCGACAGACACAGGCGCTAACAATAACCCATGATATGGACACTCCCGAATATCCTGACGGTCATGCGCCTTTTGGCGGCCCCTATGGTGGCCGTCATGTTCTTGTACTTCACGCGCCCTTACGCGGATTGGTTTGCGCTGATCCTGTTCGTGGCCGCTGCCCTGACCGATTGGGTGGACGGCTACCTTGCGCGCAACTGGAAACAGGAAACCAAACTGGGGGCGATGCTGGATCCGATCGCGGACAAAGCGATGGTTGTGATCGCATTGATGGTCATCATCGGCTTTTCCAGTTGGTCCGGCTGGCTGGTTCTGCCTGCCACGGTGATCTTGTTCCGCGAAGTTTTCGTATCGGGCCTGCGCGAGTTTTTGGGCGATACGGCGGGCACGCTCAAAGTCACACAGCTTGCCAAATGGAAGACCACATTGCAGATGGTGGCCATTGCGGTCTTGTTCTCCCAAGGGGTGTTCGAGCATTATTTCGGCATGTCGATTTGGGGCATGGATGAGGACATGGTCGACGCCATTCTCAGCGGTGCGGTGCCGGACGAACTTGGGCTGGCGTGGAAGTTGAAGGGGGCGCAATTGGCTGGCACGGTTGGCCTGTTCCTGTTGTGGGTCGCCGCGGCATTGACCCTCATCACGGGCGTGGATTACTTCCGCAAAGCTTTGCCACACCTCAAGGAGCGAGAGTGATGGATGTGCTGTATTTTGCATGGATGCGGGAACGCATCGGATTGCCCCGGGAGACGGTTGAGACAACAGCGGGCACTGTGATGGAACTGGTCGAAGAACTCAAAGCGCGCGAAGACCGCTATGCCATGGCCTTTAGCGACATCAGCGCCTTGCGGGTGGCCGTCGATCAGGAACTCACCGATTTTGACGCCCCGCTGACAGGCGTGCGTGAAGTGGCGTTTTTCCCGCCCATGACAGGCGGTTAGGCGATGCGCGTTCTGGTATCAGACGCCCCCTTTGATGTGGGCGAAGAGACCAATGCGTTCGCCAAAGGGCACAAGGACATTGGTGCGGTCGTGACCTTCACGGGCATCGTGCGTGACCTGCCCGATGACCCCTTGGTCGCGATGGAAATCGAACATTACCCTGGCATGACCGAAGCCGCCCTGAGCAAAATCGCGACAACCGCAATTGCGCGTTGGTCACTGGGCGATGCGCTTGTGATCCACCGTCACGGACGTTTGGTGCCGGGCGAAATGATCATGATGGTCGCCACCGCCGCGCGCCACCGTCGAGACGCGTTTGAGGCGGCTGAATATCTCATGGACTACCTCAAATCGCGCGCGCCGTTCTGGAAACGCGAGATCACGGCAAAGGGCAGTGACTGGGTCACTGCAAAAGCCGAGGATGAAGACGCGCTCACACGGTGGTAAACCCTGACGTTTTGATCCTATGCATCGGGGGTGTTGGCGGCCAATAGTTTGGACAACTTGTCGATGTGCCCTTGCGCGTTTGGATGGTCCAACGGGATCGTTTTGACCGCCATGTCGATGTTTGATTGCATCATTTCGAACCGCTTGAGGCGAAAGTTGTTGTAGGCCAGTTTGATCCAAGAGGAGCAATGGGGCCGCAACTGCGCCATGTGGCTCAGGGCCGTGTCACGCGCTTTCCAATCGTTCTTTGCTGTCGCCACTGCGTCCAAAACCCGCCACGCTTTGAGTTGGCCGTTGTTGATGTCGGGGTTGAGAATGGCTTGCTCCAGTGCTTGGGTCGCCTCCGCTTTGGCCACCTCAAGCTCTTGATCCTCCAGCGCGGTTTGCGCGGCCAACAGGTGGACGTTGAACTGCGTCTCTGATGCTTGGGCGGTCTTGATCTTGTCTTCAAAACGCGTGCGGTGGGCCGCGTCCGCATCAAAATATGTCTGGGTCAATTGCGCGACAATATCCTTGACCACAAAGTCGGAGACGTGGCGCAGATCATTCCGGAACACGTCCCAGCTGCGCGTCAGCATCACGCGCTCGAACCCTGGAAAATACCCGACCCGTGGATCTGTCCCGACCACTTCACCCGCGACTGTGCGCAGCAGCGCCTTGGTCTGGGCCGTCGCCAATATCACGTCCTCGGGCAAGAATGTCGCCTTGAGAGGCACAGGGGAAACGGTAAGGAGGACCTTGCAGACGGGGTTCAACTCCCAGATCAGATCAAGGGATTTGCGAATAAACCCGTGGGCTTGCTCAAAGCTCAAGGATTGGAACTCGACGTCACCGGACAGCGACGCGCGCAGGGCATCATTGGTGAGAATGCCGTTGGTGACATAATGGTCGCGGGTGCGATCGTAAAAACATTCCGTGAACCCAAGGGTGATAACCACACAATCGCTGTCAAACACGTGACGAAACACATCAAAAATATGCTGACGCCGTTCGACCATCCGTTCGGGAGTGACAGGAAAACGGGTGTGGGCGACGTTGTCAAAACAGAGCCCGTCCACGTCGTAATACAGATCGCGGCAGTCCTCCAAGGTGACAATGCCATCACGGCGCAGAATGTTGGCGCACCACTTCAACTCCTGCCAAATTGCAGGGGGTGTATATTTGTTGACGATGTTGGCCGCGCGGCTGTTGACCTTTTCATTTGCGGGCAATTGAAGCGCAAGCATCGGCAGGTCAAAGCCAAGCTTGGCCAGATTTTCCTCGATGTTGCGGGCAAAACAGCTGCCGATGGTGAACACCGTGCTGTTGGCAGGCACCTTAAAACGGGCGTTTATGACGGGGTCGCAACGCTCTGACAGGCGGGGGCGCACGTCGTCCCAATTCGAAATCCCGGATGCACGCATCCGGCTCCAAAGCGCCTCAAGGTCTTGTCCATCGGTCATACACGGTCCTCTCGCTACGGTCTGATCACGTTTCAAATCACACGCAGGGGCGGGACGACATCAGCCTTGGGTGTGACGGTCGATGTAGGTGCGCATCTCTTCGGCTTCTTGACGGGCATCGCGCAAACCATCCATAGCCGCGCGCAGTTCCGCTTCAGTCTGGCTCAGCTGATTGCTCAACTCGGCCTCGCGTTGCTGCAAATATGTGATCGCTTGATCGCGGGTTTCTTCGGCCTCATGCAGCTCTTGGCTCATGCGGTCCAATTCTGCAACGTCACCGGCGGCCACACGGGTAAAGCGATGGATCAGCCAGTTTGCAAACCAACCCATGCAGAAGGCCACAAACAGAATGATCGCTGTGGCGATAACAAACTCAGTTCTGCTCATCAGGGGTTCCTTCCGTGGACGGCGCTGTATCGCTGGATTCGGCGACGGAATCCAGTGTCGATTCTTGTTCTTCTTGGGTGGCGTTCGGACGGATCAAACGAAATTCGATACGGCGGTTGGCCTCGCGCCCCGCTTCCGTGTCATTGTCCTGAATTGGGCGTGCCTCCCCATAGCCTTTGGCTGAAAAAGAGGTCGTCAAAACCCGCCGCGCGCGCAATTCGTTCAAAACAGACTGGGCGCGGCTTTGGCTGAGGGCAAGGTTCATCTCGGCGCGCCCCTGACTGTCGGTGTGGCCCTGAACCTCAAGGCGCAGGTTGCCGCAGACTTTCAGAATTTCAGCGATATCGTCCATGGTACTCAAAGAGGACGCGTCAATCGTGGCACTGCCCGGCTCAAAGGTGATCTGACCGGCCTTCAAAACCTCGCCAATGCGTTGTTCGCATGTGTCGGGGGTTGGAACGTTGGCCACAGGATCAAGTTTTTCCTGATAGGTGACGTCAATCTTGAATTCTTCGGATTCGCCCAACTTGGCTGCCAAAAGGGTGGCGATTTGGGTGGATGCATCCGGATTGCCCGTGTTGCCGCGCACCGTCACGCTGTTGGGGGACACAGTCACAGCCCCGTTGCTCAGGGTGGACAAGGCCTCAAGCCCCGTCAAAACGCGGGTGGCCCAATCGTTGGGCAGGCCGTCGACAACGCGGGCGCCAACGTAAACGCGGTCAGAGCCGAAACGCGCCTTGGCGTAGCTGTCCACAACCATGCGCAGGTTTTCGTCCGAAACACGGCCGCGCAATTGCACTTGGCCTTCGGGGCTCAGGGTCGCGATAAATTCCGGGGGACCCACCGTGGGATCGACAGTCTCGGGAAGCCGGGCATACAGGGCAAACACCTCGGGAAGGTCGTTTTCCAGATCGCCGACAACTCTGTCAAACTGGGCCTGGTTGGTGCCCTCGCGGCCTATCAAAGTGATGTCGGCATCCGAAAACGTGACAGAGCCACCACCGGCTTCGGCCAATGCGGCGATGGATTGCTCGACCGCTTGTGTCCATTTCGGACTTGGCACACCCATGCCCACGGTACAGCGGCGCGAACCGGTCAGGCCAACGGCGGAAGCGGACTCCAAAATGGCGGACTTGTTGGCGTCCGTATCGGCAGAACAGGCATCAAAACGCACGCCGTCTTCGTCGATCAGAAATCGCAACGTGAACGGGGTGATCACGGGACGTGGGGCGGCAATATCAAGGGCAAGGCGCAGACCGGGAGGGGCCGCGCGGGTCAGGCTGGCCTCCAATGCGGCTTTGGCTTCGGCGCTTTCGGTGATGGCGGTGATGGCCACGCGCCCTGCCTCAACCGATACTTTGGAGCGGGGCAACTGCTCCATCGCGGTCAAGGCAAAGCTAAGGGCGTCATCCCAGCCATTGGGGGTCGGATAATCGGCGCTTTCGATCAAATCCGTGACCGCTGCGCCGCCGCTCATGGCGGTGAACCGGTCGATGATGTCATCACGGTCGGTGGACTGCGGGATTAGGCCGATGACCGAAATACCGGCGTCATTGCGCAAAATCTCTGCAGAAAAGCGGGGCGGGGCGATGGCTTCGACGGCTTCGACCTGCATCGCATCGATCACACGGGCGGCGTCTACAATGGTGCCTGCGGTGCTCAGTGCGGTAAAGCGGCGCGCTTCATTCGGGGCGACCCCCAACAGAGTGACCTGCAAGCCGTCCGCTTCGACTTCGGCCCATGGCATTTTGGCATCATCCAACGCTTGGCGTACCCCGATTTCCGAGGTCTCTTCGATCAGTTTGACCGAGAAATTGGCAGCTACCAAAGAAATGGCAGCGGCGCCTACAAAAGCGGCAGCAACGATGATGACAGAAGAAACGCGCATGTAAGTTGTTGGTCTTTTTGTTGAACGTAGGGTCGTGATACGCGCTGTGCGGCGTGGTTTCAATCAAACCATGAGGGCAGCTGCAAAAAAAAGTAGCGGAATTATGCCAGTATCACGGTTGGCGCGAAACAGTTGCATGCATTTGGCAGGATCGTTGATGTCCAAGCCTCGCAATTGCCATGCCATGTGCCACCCCATCGCCCAAGGGCCCGCAACAGCAAAGACCAGAGCCAGAGGGGAGGCATCGGGGAGTCCTGCGAAAATCACGGCGATTCCCATCAATCCAACCGTCAGGATCAGGAAGCGGCGCAACCAGTCCGGCGTTTTGTCCGCGAACAGGCGGGCTGTAGATTTTACGCCGATCAGGGCGTCGTCCTCGATGTCCTGATGCGCATAGATCGTGTCATAGAACAGGGTCCACGCGATGCCTGCCAAGTACAAAACCACAGCAGGCGCGCCCAATGATCCCGTGTGGGCCGTCCACGCCAACAAGGCTCCCCAATTGAACGCCAGCCCCAAAAAGACCTGTGGCCACCATGTGAAACGCTTTGCAAAGGGGTAAACCGCAACGGGCAAAAGTGCCAAAACCCCCAATGCAATCGCGGCTTGGTTGAAAGTGAGCAAAATACCGAAGGCCAGCAAGGCTTGCAAGATCATCCAGGCCAGTGCGCCTTTGGTGGTGACTTGCCCTGACGGGATAGGGCGCGAGCGCGTTCGCTCGACTTTGTCGTCGATGTCGCGGTCGGTGATGTCGTTCCATGTGCACCCCGCCCCGCGCATCAGCCACGCCCCCATGGCACAGCCCAAGGCGATCCACGCATCGTGCCACGACAGGCTTTGTGTGCTCAGGGCCGCCAACGCCAATCCCCACCAGCATGGCAACAGCAAAAGCCACGTGCCAATCGGGCGGTCGGCACGTGACAGGCGCAAATAGGGCCGGGTCCAGGCTGGTGCATAAACGTCCACCCAATTGTCTTTTACGGCATCGGCCACTTGACCGTCTGGTGTGGGAGCATGGTCTTGCATTACAAAGGTCTCATGACTGCAAAAATTCGCCTCTTTCTAGACGTTCCGCTGGCCATAGGGCAATCGGTTGATTTGTCGCGTGACCATGCGCACTACCTTTTCGGGGTGATGAGACTGGCCGCTGGCGCGCAAATTCTTGTGTTTGACGGCAAAAACGGCGAGTTTCTGGCCGATGTGGTTCAGGCCGGCAAACGCGGTGGTACGTTGCACATCGCGGCGGCCACCAAACCGTTGCAGATGCCCCCTGATGTCTGGCTCGTCTTTGCGCCCATCAAAAAGGCCCGCACCGATTTTATCGTCGAAAAGGCCTGCGAAATGGGGGCCGCGCGCATCGTGCCGGTGCAAACAGAGTTCACCAATTCGGGGCGCATCCAGCGGGATCGCCTTCAGGCCCATGCGGTGGAGGCCGCAGAACAATGCGGCGGCACTTACGTGCCCGAGGTCGCTGAAATGGTGCGGATGGACCGGCTGTTGAGCGGGTGGGACGACAGCCGCCAGATCATGTTTTGTGACGAACGCACCGCCGACGATCCTGCAACGCCGTTTGCTGGTGGCGCAGGGCCATGGGCGATTCTGATCGGTCCAGAGGGCGGGTTTTCACAGCGCGAACGCGAGAAATTGCGCGCGATGGCCTGCGCCCGCGTCACCCAATTGGGGCCGCGCATCTTGCGGGCGGACACGGCGGCAGTGGCTGCCATGACATTGTGGCAAAAGGCGCTTGGGGATTGGTCATGATCCGCAAGGCTGTGGCCGCGGACGCGCCCGCGATCATAGAATTCCTCTATCAACATGCTGAAACCTCGATGTTTTTGCTGAACAATCTGGTCAATCACGGGATCGGCATCAGCACACATCCTCACGCCACGCAGTTCTGGATCACGCGCAAAGGCAAGGGCGTCACGGCCGTGTATGGGCTGGCAGGAAACAGGTTCGCGGTGGCCCAAGCACCAGATGCGACTGCCCGTGACTGGTCCAAATGGGCTGGCATGGTGCCCCCGACACAACTGCGGGGTATGACAGGGGTGCCTGCACAAGTTGACGCGGCGCTCATGGCTTTGGGGGTCGCGGACAAGCCTTTTTCCGTGAACAAGGACACGCCGCTTTATGCGCTGGAACACAGCCAGTTGCCGCCTTGGTTCGTGACGATGCGCACCGCCGAACCAGCGGATTTGGGCCTGCTGGAGCACTGGTTCACAGGCTTTGCAAAAGACACAGGTCTGAGCAGTTCTGACGCGCAAGCCCGCGATGAAGGACTGTCACGGCCCAAGGATGCAATCGGCTCCGAGGATATGATGCTGCTGGTGCAAGACGGCGCCGCCGTAGCGATGGCGGGGATCAATTCACGTTTGCCGAAAATCGTGCAGGTCGGTGGTGTTTACACCCCGCCACAGGCACGGGGGCAAGGGTTGGCGCGCCGCGCAGTGACAGGATTGCTGCGCGCCCAACAAGGGGTGGAACGCTCGATCCTGTTCGCCGCCGACGCATCCGCCGCGAAAGCCTATGAGGGGATCGGATATCGCCGGATCGGGGCCTACCGCGTGGCAGTGTTGAAAAACGCCCAAGGCGTTGGGAAACCCTCATGAGTTTCGGGGTCTTCATTCATCGCACCGATTCCCCCTACAACGACGTGCCATCGCGTCAGTATCAGTTTCCCGGCCAATATCTGAGCCGTGCCAAACAATGCGAAGGGGACTGGATCGCGTATCTGGAGCCTGGCAAGGTCAAAAACACCAAAGGGTATTTCGCTGTCGCACGGGTTCAACAGATCATCCCTGACCCGCAACACGCGGGCATGTATCTGGCGATCATCGAAGCAGGAACCTATCTTGATTTCGGGGACCCTGTCGGATTTCGCCATGACGGAGACGTCGTGGAAAAAGGGCTTTTGAACCCCGAAGGTAAGATTTCAGGACGGGCGCAAGCGGCCGTGCGAACGATCTCGGCGGCGGATTTTGCGCGCATCATCGGGTTGGGCTTGGGACAACAAGAAGACGTGCTGCCGCGCCGGGACGCCGACATAACACCGTTTGAAATTGCCGAGGCCCCGACCCTTTTTGAAACGCCCAAGGCCCGCCCGCGGATGGAACAGTTGGTCACACGGGTGGTGCGGGACCGGAATTTTCGCAAAATCGTGCTCAGCGCGTACGGCGAACGATGCGCGATCACAGGGTTGCGGCTGATCAACGGTGGGGGACGGGCCGAGGTCGAAGCCGCCCATATTCGCCCTGTCGAACATGACGGGCCGGACATCGTCTCGAACGGGTTGGCCTTGTCGGGAACCGCGCATTGGATGTTTGATCGTGGATTGGTGGGGCTGTCGGACACACATGAAATTTTGGTCTCGCGCCAAGCCAATGACGCAGATGCGGTGCGCGGGATGATCAACCGGACGGGGCACTTGATGATGCCCGCACGGGCGGCAGAGCAGCCCAAACCGGAGTTCGTGCAATGGCACTACGACAATTGCTTCAAGCACTAACCACACGCAGCGCTTGATCACAGGGGGCGCAGCCTCCATGTTAAACCCAAGACCAGCGCGCAAGGACCACCCAATGACTTTTATCCGCCCCGAAGCCGTCACCGCCCTGCGCCGTTGGCGCGAAGTGCTTGCCGGGATCGGGGTGTTGGCGCTTGCTTTGTTGTGGCTGTTCGGTCGGCCCGGCTTGTTGCAACTCATGGGCTACCCGATGCTGATCATCGCAGGTGTGTTGATCTGGATCGGCGTGCAGCGGGCGCGGTTTCGCATTGATGCTGGAGGGGCAGGGGCCGTGCAGGTGGACGAGGGGCAAATCACCTACTTCGGTCCTCTTACAGGCGGGGCCACGGCTGTGGCGGATCTGGAGCGGCTGACCCTGGATCGCGGGCTGACACCTGCGCATTGGCGCCTTGATGCAGCGGACACGCCCGCCCTGTTGATTCCTGTGAACGCCGAAGGGGCGGATGCGCTGTTTGACGCCTTTGCCCGTCTTCCGGGGCTGCGCACCGAACGGATGCTGAGCGAATTGACCAAAGGTCAGGATCAAGCCGTTGTGATTTGGGAACGCAACCCCTTGCGTCCGGCCCACATTCGGCTCCATTGACAGCGCAAACTTTTGACACCATCCCTGAGCATCTCGACTCAGGCTTGCAAGGAACCCACCCATGTCTATCCCACAATCCGGCGGCGGCCCAATCGAACACCACGACCAATTGGCCGAATATCTGGCCGACGGGTGCAAGCCAAAAGACGACTGGCGCATTGGCACAGAGCATGAAAAATTCGGCTACTGCAAAGACACACTGAAACCGCTGCCCTTTGAAGGCGAACGCTCGATCGTCAAAGTGCTGGCAGGATTGCGCGACCGCTACAACTGGTCTCCGGTTGAAGAAGGCGGGCATCTGATCGGTCTGGAAAAAGACGGCGCAAACGTGTCACTGGAACCGGGTGGCGCGTTGGAATTGTCCGGTGCCGCCGTGGAAACGATCCACGCCACTTGCGACGAGGTCAACACCCACCTGCGTGAAGTCAAAGACATCGCGGATGAAGTCGGCGTAGGCTTTATCGGTCTGGGGGCCGCCCCGATCTGGACCCACGACGAGATGCCCTTGATGCCCAAAGGGCGCTACAGGTTGATGAACGACTATATGACACAGGTCGGCACCATGGGCACCACCATGATGCGCCGCACCTGTACGGTTCAGGTGAACCTTGATTTCGGCTCGGAGGCCGACATGGTCAAAAAGCTGCGTGTGGCGTTGGCATTGCAGCCTGTGGCGACGGCTTTGTTTGCCAATTCCCCTTTCTTTGAAGGCAAAGTGAACGACCACAAATCCTGGCGGTCCCGCGTGTGGCGCGACCTTGATCCGGCGCGCACAGGCATGTTGCCCTTCGTGTTCGAGGATGGCATGGGGTTTGAGCGCTATGTCGAATACGCCCTCGATGTGCCGATGTATTTTGTCTACCGCGACGGCAAATACATCAACGCCCTTGGCATGTCCTTCCGCGATTTCCTCAAGGGCGCATTGCCTGCCTTGCCGGGGGAAACCCCCTTGATGTCAGATTGGGCGGACCACCTGACCACGGCCTTCCCCGAGGCCCGCATCAAGAAATACATGGAAATGCGCGGCGCGGATGGCGGTCCATGGCGTCGCCTGTGTGCTTTGCCTGCCTTTTGGGTCGGCTTGATGTATGATCAAGGGGCTTTGGATGCGGCGTGGGATCTGTGCAAAGACTGGGATGCCGAAACCCGCGAAGCCTTGCGGGTCGCCGCATCAGTGGATGGCTTGCAGGCCAAAGTCGGCAAAATCAACATGCATGATCTGGCCCGTGAAACCGTGGCGTTGAGCCACGCCGGTCTCAAAGCCCGCGCGCGCGAAGGCGCAGGCGGCATGGTGCCGGACGAGACGCATTTCCTGAACGCCCTGCACGAGAGCATCGAAACCGGCAAAACCCCCGCTGATGAATTGCTGGAGCACTACCACGGCGACTGGAACGGCGACATCACGCGGGTCTTTCCAGAGTATAGCTACTGAACTCTATGCAGGTGCCTGTTTTCCAAAAACGCGTTGCTCATATAGCGCGCGGACTTGGGCTTTGCGGGCGGCGACGACTTCGGGAGACGGTTTATCATTGATCCGGTCGAGCACGGCGTAGCCTTGCATCGGGTCGTGGGGACGTTGCTGGCCGGACGCGCCCGTGGTCATGGGGCGTGGACGACCACCCGGGCGCAGGCCGCCGTTCGGAGGAGAGCCATAAAGGTTCGTGTCAGGCTCTGATGGCAACAGCGTCAAGATGAACAGGATCGTTCCGCCCACCAAGGGGACATAAACCAGCAGGATGCAAAACCCTGATTTTCCGATGTCATGCAGGCGCCGTATTCTCACCGTGATGGATGGCACGAACGAAATCAGGAACCAGTAGGTTGTGAAATAATCGAACGGGTTGAACGAGATATGAGGCTCGACACCGGTGTTCACGCCGCCCCAAATCGTCCAGATGTCAAAGCTGATTGCAGCCGTGTACAGCAAGCACTTGAGCCCGTAGAACCACCAGTATTCTGCGCGACTGGCCCGGCCTGTGGTCGTGAAATACTTTGCAAAGACGGAATTTACCGCCGTCAAAGGTCCCATCTTAACGTATCTTCCCGTTTCAATATCTCGGGCAGGATGCGGGTAGGGTTGGGCGGAAATGAGGCAATGTTGGTTCGATTTTAGGCACATTTGACCAAACCCGCTGCGGATAAGGCAGGTTTGGCCAAGGGATCTGTGTCAGCCGTGATCCCACAGGGGGACCACGGGTTTGCGCTGCTCTTTGTAGCCCGCCACGTCCCTGTCCAACCGCGCGGCCAACACAGGGAGGTTGCGCACAGGCACGCGCGGGAAAAGGTGGTGTTCGCGGTGATAGAACATCAGATAGGCCACCCGCGCCAATGGGCCGCGCTGAGTGCGCCCGGCCAACCCGCTGCCAATGGTCCCCTGGTGGGTGATCCATACCGCAAACAACGCGGTCAGGCATTGGGCGCAGGCCATTGCCGCCAAGTGCAGCATCAAGAACCGCTGCCCCGAGAGCACACATAGCGCAACAAATATTCCGACGCACAGCCAGTCAATTCCCATCACCCGCCGCCAGTACCGCGACCCACTGCGCCAGGCCGCAAGGTTCAGATCAACGGGAAACCGGGGGCCGTAAAACAGGACCTGCCAAAAGCTCATGTGCCCGCAATGCCCTTCGATGTCACCTGCGCCCATGTTGTGTTTGTGGTGCTTGAGGTGGCAATAGGTTTCCGCGTGATTGGAGCCGACCATCACCGCACTCAGCACATGCATCACCACACTGTCTCCACGGCGGGACATCCCGAGATTGCCGTGGATCGCCTCATGGTTCAGACGCAAGGCACACAGAAAGAACATGAAACTCGCAATCGGTCCCAACATCCACGCAGGGCTGGCATAAAGGCCCCACGACAAAACAAGCCATGGCACAGACAACGTCAGTTCACGCAAACGATCCGCGCGGGTTAATCCGGTCAGGTCATGCCACTGCACGCCTTTTGGGGGTTTCTCTGAATGGTCTATAGCTTGTTTCCTTGAACGGAGGTGCGGGGTGCCTGAGCCTAGGCAGGGGCCACCGGTGCCTCGACAGGTTGGAGGGGCGCCGCACTGTCTGCGGCAGGAGGTTGGGTGACTGCGCGCAGAGTGGCCACCGCATGGGTGAAGCCCAAGCCAAGGCACAAGGTGGCACAGCCCAAGGCCAGCATCACAGCAGACAACGGGGCGGCAGCAAGAAACGGAATGCCGGCCCCGATCAGGATCGCGCCGCCCGCGCCAATGGCCACAAAGCCGGTGGTGATGGTCAAAGCCGCAGTGCGCGCCCGGGCCGCCGACACCGGACAATCGCCCATCAAAGTGCCAATGCGCAGGATCACAAGGGCCAAGGCAAACAGCCCGCCAAAAGCCAGAACAGTGTAGGTGAGAACAAGAATGAGCATGGTTTTTCCTTTCGCTCAGAGGTGTTTATAGAGAGGACGCGCATAAAAGGCGCGTCGCAGGTTGAAATAGATCCAGCCAAAGGCCCAGGCCCACAAAAAGCCGAAGATCATGGCGGGAAAACTCAACAGGATGATGGCGTAAACCGCATCGGGATGTCCGGCCAGCACACAGGCCAGCATCCCAAGGATCGAAACGATGATGATGGTGCGACACGCCAGCCAGATGATGCTGCTCTGCGATCCGCGGTGACGGTGCAGATGAGCCAAAACCATCGGTCCGCCCACAAGCACATAGAACGGCCCACCGATGATCAGCGCAAGTACAGGGATGAACAACAGCCAGAAACTGACCGCAGTGACAAACAAGGGGCCGCCGATCAGGGCGACGGAAAACGCAACCGGATCAACCAGATAACGGGCGCTGCGCGGACTTGGCATCCAAAGCCCCTGTCCCATTATTCCATTCATTTCTGTCATAACAGAAATCCTTTTTCAAAACTTCGGGCGCTTAGCCCTTTGATTTGCCCTTGGGCAGGAAACGGGCGACACTTGCGCCCAGTTTCAAAACGGTCAGTTGCACGCCGCGCGGCAGTTTGGACACTTCGCCGTACCAGTCGTCAAACATCTGCATCGTGTCCAGGGTTTCCTTGAACCGGGCTTGCACCGCAGGGGGTGTCGCGTCGATTTCCGCCTGTTTCTGGACTTCTCGAAGGGCGGCCAGAGTTGGCGCATATTCGCGCTCGCGCCGTGTCTCGATCACCGTGTTCACCAGATCGAACATATCGCGGATCGAATGGAAGTGATCGCGACGGTCCCCCAGTTTGCGGGTCGATTTCACCATCCGCAGGCTTTGAAGCTCTTTGAGCCCGTTTGACACGTTCGAGCGCGCAAGGTTCAGGAGATCGCAAATCTCGTCCGCGCTCAGCGGTTCGGGCGAGATATGCAGCAAGGCGTGGATCTGCGCCACAGACCGGTTGGTGCCCCATTTCGCGCCCATATCCCCCCAGTGAAGGATAAAGTCCTGCATGGCCGGTGTGAGGTGCATTGCGAATCTCTTTCTTAATTTCTGTAATGACAGAAATAACAGACATAACCGTCTATGCAAGAAGAAACTGGTTTTACCGGATGCGATGTTGCACTGCGCCCTGTCACCGCTACCTTACGGACATGTTTCGCATCCTCGCCTTTTTGATCCTTTGCGGCGCGCCCGCTTTTGCCCAAAGTGGCAGCCCCTACATGGACCGCGCCCGCGCCGCCCTCGCGCGTGGGCTTTCAGACGTCGGGCAGTGGCAAACAACCCATGTGATCAACCAGACCGTGATGCAATGCACCTCATGTCCGCAGACCATAACGGTCGTGTTGCGCCATATTGACGACTACCCCAAAGGGTCTGATTTCAGCACGTCAGAGGCGCTGTATGTTGAGGGTCGCAAGCTACATTGCCAGCATTTGGTGGCCTCCGGTGAGGGGCGATGCATTGCCTTTGAAGGCCTTGGAAAAGGGATCACCGCGCGCTCCATCGAAGGGGGCAGCGAGGTCTTTGAACACGTCATTCCGATGGGAACGACTTTGCTTGCAGGCTATGTCGAGGGGCCAAAAGACGCGCCCGATCTCGCGGCCATTCAGGACGCCTTGCGCCACGCGGTCGCGCGCCTTGACCCTCGGTGGTGAGTCATTCCAGGCGCGCCGTCAGAATGCTCAGACTGGCTGCGCCGAACGCCACCGCGAACACCGTTTCAAACCCGCGTTTCATGCGCGTATAGGCCGCGGTCATTGTGGCAGAGGAAAAGATCAGCGCGTAGGCGTGAAACATCACAAAGCTTTGCACCGCAACGGCGATGATCACCGTCAGCAGCGCCGTCACCTCTGTGCCGGGGGGCACCCCGATGGAATACAGCGCCCCAAAGAACAACACGGCCTTGGGATTGGTCAGGTGCAACGCCAACCCTTTGGTATAAGCGCGGGGCGGGGTGGTATGCGCCAGTTCAAGGCTGTCGAGTTTTGACCCGTACCATGCAGCGCGTGCCGACTTGACCGCCAGCCACATCAGATAGGCCGCGCCAGCGTAGCGGATGATCTCGAAGGCCCACATATTCGCCAGCATGATCGCGCCCAGCCCAAAGGCGGCAGCGACCGACCAGATCAACGACCCCGTGCTGACGCCAGAGGCCAAAGCCAACCCCGCGCGGCGCCCCGACGCCATTGACGTGCCCGCAATCGTCAAGGTCGCAGGGCCGGGGGAGCCCGCGGCCAAAAAGGCAGCACCAAGGATCAAGGGCAGGTTGATGGAATCCGACATCTCAGGTGGCCGTCTTGCCGAACTTCGGCTCCGTACCCTTGCGGATGCGGTCGATGTTGCTGCGGTGGCGCCAAAAGACCAGCAACGTCAGGATCACGCCCATGATCAAGGCCTCGGGGGCCCCAAGGAACATCATGAAAAACGTCGACGCGGCAGCACAGACCAGCGCACCCATCGAGGAAATCCGCGTGCTGAAAGCGCCGACCAACCATGCCACGCAACTCGCCGCCCCGACAGGCCATGCCAGTGCCAAAAGCAGGCCAAGGAACGTGGCGACCCCTTTGCCCCCTGCAAAACGCAACCACACCGGATAGCAATGACCGAACATCGCGGCCAGTCCCGCAACCTGTGCTGCGTCCTCGCCTGCGAAATGGCGCGCCAGCAGCAATGCGACCGCCCCCTTTGCCCCATCAAAGACCAACGTCAGCGCGGCCGCTTTCTTGTTGCCGGTGCGCAAAACATTGGTGGCCCCGATGTTGCCAGACCCGATGTCGCGCAGGTTTCCAAGGTTCATGATCCGCGCCAAAACCATCCCGAACGGAATGGAGCCCATCAGGTAGCCGACCAGCGCCCAAAGGGCCAAAACCGCAAAAGAACTCTCAAGAAATGGCATCAGCTCGCCTCAAATATTTTTTCACCGTTCAGGTAGGTTGCAAGGACTTTACCCTGCATCCGCGCCCCGTCAAACGGTGTGTTTCGGGATTTCGATCGTAGCTTGGCGCGGTCCATCACAAATGGCGCATGCGCATCGAACAGCACCAGATCGGCAGGGGCGCCAACACGCATCCGCCCGGACGGCAACCCCAAACGGCGCGCAGGGTTGTAGGACATGGCGCGCCACAGAAGCGGCAGCTCAATCGCGCCCGAATGCACCAGCCGCATGGCTGCCGGCAGGAAGGTCTCAAGAGCCACAGCACCGGACGCCGCCTCCTCAAAGGGGAGGCGTTTGCTTTCCTCGTCTTGGGGTGTGTGCATGGAACTGATGACATCGATGAGACCGGAGGCCACGGCCTCGCCCACGGCAAAACGGTCGTCCTCGTCGCGCAAAGGCGGTTTGAGTTTGAAGAACGTGCGGTAGTCCGCCACGTCCAAAGCGTTCAGGGTCAGGTGGTGGATCGAGGTGCCCGCAGTGATGTCCAACCCGTTGGCTTTGGCCCGTTCCAGCGCAGGCAAAGCGCGCGCGGTGGTGATCTGGTCCGCATGATAGCGCGCGCCGGTCATCTCGATCATCGCGATGTCGCGGTCCAACCCCATGCGTTCGGCCATGGGGGACACGGCAGGCAAACCGCGCAAGGAGGCGAACTTGCCCGAGGTGGCCGCCGCCCCTGCGCTCAGGATCGGTTCTTGTGGATGGGCGATGACCAAAGCCCCAAGGGAGCGGGCATAGGTGAGGGCGCGCGATAAAACCTTGGTGTCGGTGACAACCGCGTCGCAATCGGTAAAGGCAATGGCGCCAGCGTCCATCAAGAACCCGATCTCGGTCATCTCGCGACCCATGCGCCCTTTGGTCAGTGCGGCCATGGCGTGCACGCGCACGGGGGCGGTTTCGCGGGCGCGGCGGATGACAAATTCCAGCGCCTCGGGATTGTCGATAGCAGGGGCCGTGTCGGGACGGGTGATCATGGTGGTGACACCGCCCGCAGCCGCCGCAAGACCCGCGGTGCGGTAGCTTTCCTTGTGACGCTCGCCGGGTTCACAGACTTTGACGCCGATATCGACGATCCCGGGGGCAAGGTATTTGCCCCCGCAATCCACAACGGTTTCCGAAGATTTGTTTCGCGTGCGAAACATTTCAGCGTTTTCAGGGGTTTGCGTTAAGACTTCTTTAATAACTCCGCCCCCGACACGCAGCGCGCCAAGGGCCTCGGTTCCGGCCTCGGGGTCGATGATTTTGGCATTGATAAAGAGGGTGGTTGTCATGTTCTGGTCTCCATGCCGCTATCGTTTTGCAGGGGGGCGATGATGGGGCGCGCATTTGACATAGGGCCGCAACCCGACAGGTCAGTTCTGTGTTCAGGGTGGCTCATGACGCGATCCAGATAAAGGCGCCGGTGAAGAGGAAGATGAACAGCAGCGCGTAGGTGGCGATCCGACCCGACATCGCCGCGTCAGAAGGGCGTTTTTTGGCGGGCGGTCCTGTGTAGGGGGCGGCACTCGGGGAGGTGAGGGGCGCAGTGGCGCTCCAGTCCGGTCCTTGCGTGTGGTAACGTCCGATCAGCGTCAGGTCCGGCCGTGCCTCAAGCGTTGTGGCGGTGTTGCGAAAGGCCAGCGACAGGATGATCAGCACATGCCCCGACAAGCCGCGCAGTTTGGCGCGGTCCTCGCCGATGCTTGCCTCGTCCAGTCCGTAGCCGTCGCGCAAGTACCCAGCCAGCCCCAGCTCTTCGAGGTCGCTGATCCGCACCAGTTCCACGTAAGTCGGGTCCAGATCCTCAAGCCCCAGCATGACGCACAGGTTTTCCGGTGCGCTGTCGTCCAGCTCTTGCAGGATTTGTGTGCTCAGGTTCAGCGCAAACAGGCGCAACACGCCGCTGTCGGACGCGGGGATGTCGATGGTTTGGTTCATGCCATGCGCTCCTTTGCATGTTGGATCAGGTCGCGTGCCCTGCTTGGGTCGTCGATGTAGCTCATGGTGACGGCTTGGCCGTCGTTGAGGCGCAAAACCACGCTCCACCAGAAACGGGGTTTGAGGGATTTGATGTCTGTGAGGGGAAGGGTGTGGGCCCCCATGTCCTCGGTGGGGTTTTCGTAGATCAACGCGTTGTGCGTGAGTGTCCATGTGGCGTCGCGGTGGTGCATCCAGTCGGTGAAGTCATCCAGCACGAACATATAGACGACGGACAGGCACAGGGCGCTCAGGAACGCCGCCAGCCCCCCGAAAAAAGGCCATCCCGGAAACAGCAGCACGTTTGTCACCACGAACAGCCCGATGCAGCGCAAGCCAAAGGCGCGCCGCGAGCTGTGAAACACGTGCAGCGCCTCTGGTGTCATGCGCGGCCGGCTTTGAGGTTGCGCGCCAGCAGGTCCATCGCCGCCATACGCACGGCGACCCCCATTTCGACCTGTTCCTGAATGACAGAGCGGTTGATGTCGTCCGCAATATCCCCGTCGATTTCCACCCCGCGGTTCATCGGGCCGGGGTGCATAACGATGGCGTCGTCTTTGGCGTGGCCCAGTTTCTCTGCGTCCAGTCCGAAGCGGTGGTAATATTCGCGCTCGGACGGGATAAAGCCGCCGTCCATCCGCTCCTTTTGCAGCCGCAACATCATCACGACATCCACGTCCTCGAGCCCTTCTTTCATGTCGTCGTAGACTTCGACGCCGAAGTGTTCGATTTCGGAGGGCATGAGCGTCGGGGGCCCGATCAGTTTGATCCGGTTTTCCATCTTTCCAAGCAGGATGATGTTGGAGCGGGCCACCCGCGAATGCGCAATGTCCCCGCAAATCGCGATGGACAGCCGGTGTAGTCGCCCTTTGGCCCGTCTGATGGTGAGCGCATCCAGCAACGCTTGGGTCGGGTGTTCGTGCCGCCCGTCCCCGGCGTTCAGCACGGCGCAGTTCACCTTTTGCGCCAGCAGATCGACCGCCCCCGAGTGCGGGTGGCGCACAACCAGCAAATCAGGGTGCATCGCATTCAGTGTCAGCGCCGTGTCGATCAGCGTTTCGCCTTTTTTCACGGAGGACGCCTGCATCGCCATGTTCATCACATCCGCCCCGAGCCGTTTGCCCGCCAGCTCGAAACTGGCCTGCGTGCGGGTGGAGTTTTCAAAGAACATGTTGATCTGCGTCAGCCCCGCCAGCACGTCCGAGTGCTTGTTCGGGCCGCGGTTCAGGGTGACGTAGTCTTCGGCCAGATCAAGGATGGTCGTGATCTCGTCGGGCCGCAACTGTTCGATCCCCAGAAGATGGCGATGGGCAAATGTCATAGGCAGACCTCGTGGATATTTTTGGCGTTATAGAGCGGGGCGCGGGTTGCGGCAATTGAGTATTTTTGCCTTCGGTGTGCGCAGGCCGTTTTGTCTTGGGGGATGGGGGCGTAGTGTGGGGGCATGGAATCAGTTGAGTATCACGGCGCTGTCGCCCTTCTGGCATGGCAGATCGAGTTGGGCGCGGACGAGTCGATTTGCGATTCGCCCGTGGACCGCTACGCCTTGCCCGACCGTTTGGCCAAGCCCGAGGCCTCTGCCAGCGCCGCCCAAGTGCCTGCTGCGAAGGGCCCCTCCAAAGCCGCACGCCCCGTGCCTGCCCCTGTTCAGGAGGTTGACGCCGTTGCCGTGGCCCGCGCCTCTGCGGCGGGTGCTGGCGATTTGGCCGCCTTGCAGGCCGCCGTGGCCGGTTTCGAGTTGTGCGAACTGAAACGCGGGGCGCGCAACATGATTTTTGCCGATGGCGACCCTGCCGCGCGGGTGATGATCGTCTCGGAGGCCCCCACAAAAGACGAGGACCGCACCGGCCAGTTGTTTGCAGGCACCGCAGGCGTGTTGCTGGACCGCATGTTCGAGGCGATCGGGATGTCGCGCGCGGCGGCGTCGCTGTATGCCACGTCCGTGCTGCCATGGCGCCCCCCGCAGGACCGCGACCCGCGCCCCGAAGACCTCGCAATGATGAAACCTTTTCTGGAGCGGCACATCGCCTTGGCCAAGCCCGATGTTTTGGTGCTGATGGGCAACAGCGCCTGTCACGCCTTGCTGGGCAAACGTGGCATCACACGGTTGCGTGGCACGTGGGCCGAGGCCTGCGGCGTTCCGGCCATGCCGATGTTTCACCCCCGCTACCTGATGAACAACCCGCTGGCCAAACGCGAAGCCTGGGCGGACTTGCTGAGCGTAAAGGCCCGTTTGAACGATGATTGATCCGCTTGCTTTGCTGGCCTTTGTGCCTGCGGCATTGGTGCTGAACCTCACCCCCGGTGCGGATATGATGTTTTGCCTCGGCCAGGGGATGCGCAGCGGCCCACGTGCGGCCATCGCGGGGAGTGCGGGGATCTCCTTGGGGGCGTTTGTGCATTGTTTCATCGCGGGACTTGGCCTTGGGGCCGTGGTGGCGACTGCGCCTTGGGCCTTTGATGTGATTCGCTGGGTCGGCGTCGCCTATCTGTTGTGGCTGGCATGGCAAACGCTGCGCAGCGCAGGGCAAACGGGCACGCCTGTGCCTGCAAAACGCGCGTTTCGCGCAGGGCTGGTTGTGAACCTGACCAACCCCAAAGTGATCCTGTTCGTTTTGGCCTTTATTCCGCAGTTCGTAGACCCCAAAGGCCCTGTTTTGCTGCAATTCATGGTGTTCGGTGCGATGATCGCGCTGGGCGGGTTTGTCATCAACGGGACCGTGGGCGCATGCGCCAGCGGGATCGGGGCGCGCTTGGCCAAAGGCGGGCGCGTGTTGGATTATGTGGCCAGCGGGATATTTGCGGCCCTTGCGGTGCGGTTGGCAGTATTGGAGCGGGCATGAGCCGGATTGACGAGAGTGCAGAGTTTATCGCGATCCGCATTGCGGTTCTGACGGTGTCGGACAGTCGGGGGCTGGATGAGGACCGGTCGGGGGATACGCTGGTGGCACGGATTGCGCAGGCGGGGCATGTTCTGGCGGACCGCAAGATTTTGCCGGACGAGCGGGACCAGATCGCGGGGCAGCTGCGCGCGTGGTGTGATGACCCGGCGATTGATGTGGTGATTTCGACGGGGGGCACGGGCCTGACAGGGCGCGACGTCACCGTTGAAGCGCACCGCGACGTCTATGAAAAAGAGATCGACGCCTTTGGCACGGTTTTCACCATTGTGAGCATGCAAAAGATCGGCACATCCGCCGTGCAAAGCCGCGCGACAGGGGGGGTGCGCAATGGCACGTACCTGTTTGCTTTGCCCGGCAGCCCGGGGGCGTGCAAGGACGCGTGGGACGAAATTCTGGTCCGACAGCTCGATTACCGACACCGTCCGTGCAATTTTGTGGAAATATTGCCGCGTTTGGACGAACATCAGCGACGGAAATAACACATCCGTGCGTATGACCTGTGTGCCTTGGTATTTATGTCAGGCACACTAGGTTATACGGACAAAGGCGCAACGACGAGCGCGGAGGATGTACATGCGGTTTCTGGGGCGAAGTTTGGTTGGCGTTGTGCTGGCGTCTGTGACGTTGGCACTGATGGCGTGGGCCTATCTGCTGATCAATGGCGCTGTCCAAGCGCGCATCAGTGCCGAGCCGCGTGTCGCGCCCGTGCGCGAACGTGTGTTCACTGTGAATGTGATACAGGCGGAACTGGGCACGCAGACCCCTATTCTGGAAACCTTTGGAGAGGTCCAAAGCCGCCGCACTTTGGAGCTGCGCTCTGCTGCGGGGGGGCGTGTGATTGCCTTGGCCGAAGCGTTCGAGGACGGCGGCAAGGTCACAGCAGGTCAGGAACTGGTCCGCATTGACCCCGCAGATGCCCAATCCACGTTGCAAAGCGTGCAGGCTGATATTGCCGATGCGCAGGCGGACGCACGCGATGCGCAAAAGGCTGTGATTTTGGCCCGCGATGAACAAGCCGCCGCTCAAGAACAGGTGGAACTGCGCCAACGTGCATTCCAGCGCCAACAGGATTTGCTGGCGCGCGGGGCTGGCACATCCTCTGCGGTTGAGGTGGCCGAACTTGCGATGTCTTCGGCCAAGCAGGCTGTGTTGTCGCGCCGTCAGGCTGTGACCACGGCAGAGGCCCGCATTGACCAATCCGCCACCCGTTTGGCCCGCGCCCGTCTTGCCTTGGCAGAGGCGCAGCGCCGTTTGGATGAAACCACGGTGTTTGCCCCGTTTGACGGAACCCTGAGTGCCACCAATGTGGTGGAGGGCCGTTTGGTCAATTCCAACGAGCGTTTGGCCGACTTGATTGACGCTGATGCCCTTGAGGTGTCGTTTCGCGTCTCAACGGCCCAATATGCGCGGCTTTTGGACAGTGACGGTGGCTTGCTGAGCGCGGATGTCACGGTTGTTCTGGACGTGTCGGGCGTGGACTTAAGCGCGACAGGTCGCCTCACGCGCGCCAGTGCCGGCGCGGGTGAGGGCCAGTCGGGGCGTTTGATTTTTGCGCGTATGGACAGTGCTGTGGGCTTCAAGCCCGGGGACTTTGTGACGGTGCAGGTGCGCGAGCCGGCCCTTGAGAACGTGGCGCGTTTGCCTGCCTCTGCACTGGGCGCCTCGAACGAGGTGTTGGTGTTGGTGGACGGCGACCGTTTGGAAGCGTTGACTGTAAAGCTGGTCCGCCGTCAGGGGGATGACGTTCTGGTGCGCGGTGCCGGATTGGCCGGGCGCGAAGTTGTCGAGGCCCGCTCGCCATTGTTGGGCGCTGGCATTGCGGTGAAGCCCTTGCGCGGTGAGGCTGTTGTGCCTGCCCCCCCTGCTATGTTGGAGTTGAGTGCCGAGCGCCGCGCCAAGCTGGTCGCATTTGTCGAGGGCAACACCCGCATGCCCGAAGCCGCAAAGGCCCGCGTTTTGGCCCGTTTGGCTGAACCCACTGTCCCAGCGCAAATGGTCGAGCGCATCGAGAGCCGGATGGGGGGCTAAGCCATGGCCCGTCAGATCCCGCGCGCCGCTGGTGGCATCCTGTCGTATTTCGTGCGTCACCGCACTGTCGCCAACCTGTTGCTGCTGGTCATGCTGGTGGCGGGTCTGTCCGCGATCCCCAACATGCGCGCGCAGTTTTTCCCGGATGTCATTCTCGACAATGTGACGGTCACCACTGTGTGGGACGGCGCGGGTGCCGAAGACGTGGACGCGGCCATCATTCAAGTGCTGGAACCCGGTTTGCTGTCGGTCGAAGGGGTAGAGAGCACGACAAGCGTATCGCGCGAAGGGCGCGGGGTTATCACGTTGGAATTTGCCCCCGGTTGGGACATGGCGCGCGCCGCCGATGATGTGCAGGCCGCGATTGATCAGGTCACGGTGTTGCCTGATGATGCCGAAGACCCGAGCGTGAAACGCGGCGCGTGGCGCGACCGCGTTACCGATGTTGTGATCACGGGCCCTGTCGCGCCAGAACAGTTGGGCCTGTTCGCAGACGAGCTTGTCACCCGCCTGTTCGCGGAGGGCGTCACCCGCACCACCATTCGCGGCATCGCAGCCCCGCAAATCATGGTGGAGGTTCCCACAGGCAAGTTGATTGCCTTTGATATCGGCATGGCAGACATTGCCGCCGCCATCGCCGAAGAGGTCAATGCCGACCCCGCAGGCGACGTCACAGGGGCCAATGCGCGCGTGCGCACAGGGGTGCAAAAGCGCACCGCCGAGGAAATCGCCAGCATTGTTTTGCGCTCCAACCCCGACGGCAGCACGCTGAGCATCGGGGATGTGGCAACCGTCACCCGCGAAGGGGTTGACCGCAACCGCACCTATTTTGTCGGCGAGGAAAAGGCCGTGTCTGTGCGCATCGACCGCTCCAACACCGGGGACGCGATTGCCATGCAGGCGCAGGTCCAGGAGGCCGCGGACGCCATGCAACTGACCTTGCCACGCGGTGTTACCATCGAGTTGATCCGCACCCGCGCCGAAGCAATTTCCTCGCGCCTTGATCTGTTGGTGGACAACGCGCTGACGGGCTTGGGCCTTGTCGTGGCCTTGCTGTTTTTGTTCCTCAATGCGCGCACGGCCTTTTGGGTGGCGGCAGGGATTCCGGTGGCCTTGCTGGCCGCGATTGCGTTCATGTGGATTGGCGGTTTGACCATCAACATGATCAGTCTGTTCGGGTTGATCATCACATTGGGGATCGTGGTGGATGACGCGATTGTGGTGGGCGAACACGCCGACCACCGCGCCCGGGTTTTGGGGGAATCTCCTGTCGAAGCTGCAGAGGGCGCGGCCAATCGCATGGCGATGCCGGTGTTCGCCGCGACCTTGACCACCGTCATCGCCTTTTTCGGACTGATCGCTGTGGGGGGGCGTTTCGGGGACCTGATCCGTGACATTCCGTTCACCGTGATCGCAGTTCTGATCGCTTCGTTGATCGAATGTTTCCTGATCCTGCCCAACCATATGTCGCATGCTTTGGCCAAGAGCGGGCAAGCTGAAAAGTTCAGCCGCCTCAAGCTGTTGGTGGGCCTTGTGGTTTCGGCCATTGTGATCGTCGCCGTGTCCTCGGCGCTGTTTATTGCAGGGCATGCGCTGTTCGGGTTCTTCTTTGGGGGGGAGGGCGTGGGCGAGAGCATGTTGGCGCTGTTGCGCGGCAATCTGGCCCAGCAATACTACTTTGTGATCGGCCTGCTGGTGTTGGTGGTGTTTGTGCGCCGCTCCACCCGCATTCGGGCCGTGGCTGCCCTTGGGATATACGGTGTGGATGCGCCATCGATGGTCATCAACATCGGATTCGACTGGGTGCGCGCCCGCCTGTTCCGCCCGTTCATGGGGTTGGTGATCCGTGCGCGCTACGTGGTGTTGGCGGGGGCGATTGTCGTGCTGGCCACGCAAGTGTCCTTGTTCATCTCCGGCGAAGTGAAATGGCGCTTTTTCAACGCACCAGAGCGGGGCTCCGTCACCGGCAACTTCGCTATGGTCGAAGGGGCCACACGGAGCGATACCCTGGAGATGATGCGCGAAATGCAGCGCGCCACCGAAGAGTTGGGCGCCGAATACGCGGCCAAACACGGTACCAATCCGCTGGATTACGTGATGGCCGAAATCGGTGGCAACGCAGGGCGCGGCATGAGCGGCGTAGACACCAAAGACGCCGATTTGCTGGGGGGTATCTCGATCGAACTGATCGACGCGGATTTGCGCCCCTATTCCAGTTTCGCCTTTGTCGCAGAGCTACAGGACCGCGTCGTGAACCATCCGTTGGTGGAAACCGTGAGCTTTCGCTCGTGGCGCTCTGGGCCGGGTGGGGACAGTCTGGATGTGCAGTTTTACGGGGCGGACACAGATGTTCTCAAGGCGGCCAGTCTGGATCTGCAAAAGGCGCTTGCCCGTTTTTCCGAGGTCAGCGCGCTTGAGGACAACCTTGCCTATGACAAGGAAGAGTTGATCCTTGATCTGACCCCGCAAGGGCAGGTTTTGGGCTTTACCATCGACAGTCTGGGCCGTGCGTTGCGCTTTCGTTTGAACGGGATCGAGGCGGCGACGTTCCCTGAGGGCCCCCGCTCTGCCACTGTGCGGGTCGAGGTGCCGTCCGGCGAATTGACCGCGGATTTCATGGAGCGGATGCAGTTGCGTGCCCCCTCCGGCGTCTATGTGCCATTGGCCGATATCGTCACAGTGCAGCGGCGCACAGGCTTTAGTACGGTGCGGCGCGAAAATGGCATTCGCCTGATTTCCGTGACGGGGGACATTTCCGAGGACGACCCCGCCCGCGCCGCCGAGGTCAACCGCGCCCTCGAAGAAGACATCCTGCCCCGAATTGCCTCCGAGCGGCAGGTGGAATGGCGCATGTCGGGGTTGAACGAGCAGGAAAGCACGTTCCTGAGTGATGCGCTGACGGGGTTGATCCTGTGTCTGACGGGCATTTATCTGGTGCTGGCGTGGGTGTTTGGCAGTTGGACCCGTCCGCTGGTGGTCATGGCGATTATTCCCTTCGGGCTGATCGGGACCATTTATGGCCATGCGCTGTGGGGCATTCCGCTGAGCATGTTTACGGTTGTTGGCCTGTTGGGGATGACGGGGATTATCATCAACGACTCGATCGTGCTGGTCACCTCTATTGATGAATATGCCAAGGATCGCGGACTGGGGCCTTCAATCATCGACGGGGCGTCGGACCGCTTGCGTCCTGTGATGTTGACGACGCTTACGACTGTTTTGGGCATGGCGCCATTGATGTATGAAAAGAGCCAGCAGGCCCAGTTCCTGATGCCCACTGTGATCACTCTGGTTTACGGTCTGGCCTTTGGGATGGTGTTGGTGTTGCTGGTGGTGCCTGCGTTGGTGGCCTGCCAGAATGACGTGTCGCGCCTGATCACGGCGATGCGGCGCGGGCTGCGGGCCCCTGCGCCCGGCCTTGCGTGGACGCTGCGCATAGTGTGGGCTGTGGTGCTGGCGTGGGGCGCTGCGACAATGGGGGCGGTGATCGTGACGGGGGCCTTGCCCGAACAACTAACCGCATATGCGCCGCGTCTGGCTGAGTTGCCGCAAATGCCTGTGGCGATTGCGCTGTTTCTGGTCGGTGTGTTTCAACTGGTCTTGACGGTCTATTTGCTGTTTGCCGCGATCTGGCAGATCATGGCGTTCCAGCGCCGCCGCGAGGCGCAGGCTTAACCCGCAGTGCACCCTTTGATGTCTACGGCGTAGTTGGCACCCAAAACGGTGATGCGAATGGCAGAACGGTTCAGGGAAAACGGGCCGCCGTCCGGATGGATCATGCTGGACACTGCCACGATGTCCCCGCCGGTGCGGGTGACTTCGGGTTCGCTGACCCAAACACCGGAGACACCTGATTCGATGACGGCGACTTCACGTCCGCCTGCGGAGGGCATGGTGATGCGGGCCTCGACCTTCATGCCCTGCGCTGTGGGGGAGATCGCGCAGGTTGATTTGCGGACCTTTGCCTCTTTGGCGGAATAGGGGGCAGAGGCCATGGCGGCCGCGATGGCCGGAGTGGGCTGCGCTGCGTCCCCCTCCAAAGTTGCGTTGAATTTCAGCGTGTGCGGCACGCAGATGTCGCTGCACACGCCCAAGTCCATACGGCCCTTGATGCGCACTGGCTTGCCTGCGAATTTCGGGGCGATGTGCAAGGGGATGACCACCTGCTCTTTGTATCCGATCGACCGCATGCCGTTTTCATGGAAGACACGCGGTTGCGGCCACGTCAGCTCCACAGTCCCAAGGTTGCGTGACCCTGACCAGTCGAACTGCGGCGGGATGCCGGCATCACCGGGCGCGCGCCAGTAGGTTTTCCACCTCGGAGCAAGTGTGATGCGCAAACCTGCCATGCGGCTTCCGTCCGCGAGTGTCCAACCCGGCAACACTTCGGCGGTGATGACATCGTCGAACGCATCATTTGACTGTGCAACAGACATCGACCCTGCAGTGAGCAGAGCCGTCAGGGCGAAGGGCAGGGCGACTTGAGTTTTCATTCAAGTTACATGCCCGTATCCTGTTAAAATGCCAAGTCACGTTCCGGTCAGCCATGTTTCGCCCGATGGCGCAGTTCCTTCTTGCCATGTCCATGGCCAATGCCCCAAGATGGGCCCAACGGACCTTTAACAAGTGAGCTTGCGATTGGAACTGGAAGGCAAATTGTTGATTGCGATGCCCGGCATGGGCGATCCGCGTTTCCAGCATTCGGTGGTGTTCTTATGTGCCCATTCCGATGAGGGGGCGATGGGGATGATCATCAACAAACCCGCCAATGATGTGAATTTCAAAGAGATCCTTGAGCAACTCAGCATCAAAGTGACCACCGATATGGGACGCCAGCATGTTTATTTTGGCGGGCCTGTAGAAGTCGCGCGCGGCTTTGTGTTGCACACGCTGGATTACACCTCGCATTTGCATACTTTGCGGGTGGCGGGGATTGGAATGACCGCGACCCAAGACGTGCTTGAGGAAATTGGCAAAGGGACAGGCCCCGCGCAAGCGATCATGGCTTTGGGTTATGCGGGATGGGGTCCCAACCAGCTGGAGAACGAGATCGCCTCCAACGGATGGCTGACCTGCGACTGTTCCCATGAATTGATTTTCGACATCCCCAATGCAGAGAAATGGGGTGCGGCCCTGTCAACTTTGGGGGTCGATCCGATGACTTTGTCGGCCACAGCGGGCCGCGCATAAGTCGGCCACAGCGGGCTGCGCGTGATCGCCTCAGCGGGGAGCGGCGGCCCGTGTCAGCCTGTCGTTGATCGCTAGGCCCAACCCCGTGTCGGGGATCGGTGCCACGGCAATCGGGCGTCCGGTTTTGTCCAAAGCGTGCAGATGCTCGAACAAATGCGCGGCGGCTTCGATCAGATCACCCGTGGCCGATAGCGTCAGATCACCCGCGATGTCGCCAAACCCCAACAACACTTCATCCCCTCGGGCTGCGCGGGCGTTCAGGCGCACGTGTGCGGCGGGGGCGTAATGTGATGCCAGCTGCCCCGGTGCGGTGATGTTTGCGCTTTGGGGCGCGCCGAGAGGATGGCCGGGAGGATGGCCGAGGGAATGGCCAAGGGCGGTTTCCAAATCCTCGGCGCTGACCCCGCCTGCGCGCAACAATATTGGGGCAGGGGTCAGTCCCACAATGGTGCTTTCCAGACCAACGGTGCAGGGGCCATCATCGAGCACTGCCGCAATCTTGCCTGACAGGCCGTCCAGAACATGGGCCGCGCTGGTCGGGCTGATCCGTCCTGAGGGGTTGGCCGAGGGGGCGGCCACCGGACAGTCGGCGGCGTGCAACAGGGCAATTGCGGTAGGGTGGGACGGGACGCGAATGGCCAGCGTGTCGAGCCCCGCAGTCACGAGGGCGGACAGGCCATGTCCGTCTTTGAGCGGCAGCACCAATGTGAGCGCACCGGGCCAGAAAGCCCGCGCCAGACCGTCAGCCGTGTCACTCCATTGCACGTAGCGTTTGGCCTGCTCTACGTCAGAAACATGCACGATCAGGGGGTTGAAACTGGGACGTCCTTTGGCGGCATAGATTGCAGCCACGGCCTGTGCGTTGCGGGCATCGGCGCCAAGGCCGTAAACTGTCTCGGTCGGGAAGGCCACCAAAGCACCCGCGCCCAAAAGAGCGGCCGCTGTGCGCAGGTCTTTGGCGTTTGTGCCCAGCGTTTGAGTGGCGGATGTGTTCATCTTTGTGTGCTTTCAGTGACGCGGCGTTTGCCTTGCATGGTGCGCTGCACCTTATAGAGGTGTTGCAAAACTCCTGCAAAACTCTGCCTGTAGGGGGATTTATCTGGTGACGCCAGTGTTGCCAAGCCGTCCCTGTTCCAGAGCCAAAAATGAGGTCGAAATGTCCTACCGTGCGCCTGTCGATGACTATGATTTCTTGCTGGACCATGTGGTCGGGTTTGATGCCGTGCGCGCCACCGCGCTTTACGCGGATGCTTCGGCTGACGTGACCCACGCGGTGCTGCGCGAGGCTGGCAAAATGTGCGAGGAGGTGCTGGCCCCGCTGAACACCGCCGGTGACCGCCACCCTGCCCGTCTGGAAAACGGGGTGGTGCGCTGTTCCCCCGGTTTTGCCGAAGGGTACAACGCGATTGCCAGTGGCGGGTGGGTCGGCATTACCGCGCGCCCCGAGAACGGCGGCATGGGGTTGCCGATGGCCATCGGGACCGCCGTGAACGAGATGATCAGCAGTGCCTGCATCGCGTTGCATTTGGTGCCAATGATGAGCCAGGGCCAGATCGAGGCGCTGGAACACCACGCCAGTGATGACCTCAAAGCCCGCTTTTTGCCCAAGCTGATCTCGGGCGAGTGGAACGGCACAATGAACCTGACCGAACCCCAAGCGGGATCGGATGTCGGGGCCTTGAGCACGCGCGCCATAGACAACGGGGACGGCACTTATGCCATCACGGGTCAAAAGATCTACATCAGTTGGGGGGACAGCGACATCGTTGAAAACGTGTGCCATCTGGTTCTGGCGCGCCTTCCCGGTGCGCCGTCGGGCACCAAGGGGATCAGCCTGTTTCTGGTCCCCAAACGTATTCCTGACGCGCAAGGCGCTGCGGGGGTGGCCAACAGTTTGAGCGTTGTGAGCCTTGAGCACAAGATGGGGCTGCACGGCTCTCCGACCTGCGTGATGCAATATGACGGGGCCACCGGATGGCTGGTGGGTGCCGAGGGCGGCGGCATGGCTGCGATGTTCACGATGATGAACAACGCGCGGCTGGGTGTCGGGGCCCAAGGGGTCGGGGTGGCCGAGGCTGCCTTCCAGCACGCTTTGGCCTATGCGACAGAGCGCAAACAGGGCAAAACCGCGCGTGATGGTGGTGGTACGATTGTCGATCACGCTGATGTCCGCCGCATGTTGATGAGCATGAAAGCGGATGCATATGCCGCCCGCGCGATTGCCTTGTGTTGTGGTGTCGCGTTGGACATGAGCACGGCGACCGAGGATCGCGCATGGGTTGCGCGCGCGGCCTTTTTGACCCCGATTGCAAAGTCTTTTGGCACGGATGTGGGCATCAGCGTCTCCAACACCGGCATTCAGGTGCACGGCGGCATGGGCTTTATCGAGGAAACAGGTGCCGCGCAGTTTTTGCGCGATGTGCGGGTGACAGCGATTTACGAGGGCACCAACGGCATTCAGGCGATGGATCTGGTGGGGCGCAAGTTGATGGACGGGGGCGAGGCCGCCTTTGCCTTGCTCGAAGAGATCGAGGCGCAGGCCGAAGCATCCCGCACGCGTTTTCCCAACATGGCGGGGTCCGTGTGGCAGGCCGCCGAAAGCCTGCGCGAGGCCACGGAATGGATGGTCGCCCAAACGGATGTGCACGAGCGGTTTGCCGGTGCGGCCCCTTATCTGATGGCGTGGGGCCGTGTTTTGGGCGGGCATTTGCATCTGTCCTCTGCGTTGGCGGACGAAAAAGGCGGGCGTCGCGAGCGCTTGGGCCGTTTTTACATCAAGCGGTTGTTGCCGGAGTGCGAAGGGTATTTGACCCATTGCACCGAGGGTGCCAAAGGTTTGTTTGACATGAGCATCGAGGAGCTACAGGCCTGATGGCAGATATCCCCCCCGCCGGTTTGCGCTACCCTTGGGAAACCCCTCCCGAGCACGGCGTGCCGATTGAAGTTGCCCCCGGCGTTTTGTGGTTTCGCATGCCGTTGCCGATGAAGCTGGATCACGTGAACATCTATGTGTTGGATGACGGGGACAGCTGGACTGTGGTTGACACAGGGTTTGCGTCCAAAAAGTCCAAAAGCATCTGGCAGGACATGATGGATGGTCCGTTGGCAGGCAAGCCCATTGGGCGCGTTTTGGTCACCCATCATCACCCCGATCACATCGGGTTGGCGGGCTGGCTACAAAGCGCGTTTGGTGCAGAGTTGGTCACCACCCGCACGGCGTGGCTGATGGCGCGGATGTTGACGCTGGATGTTCAAGAGGTCCCCAACGCCGAGACGCTGGAGTTTTACAAGCGCTGCGGCATGTCAGCCGAGATGTATGACAAGCGCGCAGGCGACCGTCCGTTCAATTTTGCCGATATTGTCGCCCCTTTGCCCCTTGGTTTCACCCGCATCAAACAAGATGATTCGATCGTGATTGGCGGGCGGACGTGGGATGTGCACATGGGCAATGGCCACGCGCCCGAGCACGCGACCCTTTGGTCGCGCGATGATAATCTGGTGCTGGCGGGGGATCAGATATTGTCCTCTATCAGCCCCAATGTGGGGATTTATGCGACGGAACCGATGGCCGATCCCATTGGGGACTGGCTGGAGGCCTGCGAGCGTTTGGCCACTTTGGCCCGTCCGGATCATCTGGTGTTGGGGGGGCATAAGTTGCCGTTCACGGGCTTGCCCACGCGTCTGCGCCAGTTGATCGAGAACCATCACCGCGCGCTGAAGCGTCTGCTTGAGTTCATTGATACCCCCAAAGCTGCGGGGGAGTGTTTCTCCCCTTTGTTCAAAAGATCGATAGGGGAGGGCGAATATGGCCTCGCGCTGGTTGAAGCTGCCGCGCATTTATCGCACCTTTATCAGGACGGACTTGCCACGCGTGTTCTGCGCGAAGACGGGGCATGGGCCTATCAAAGCAAAGGATGAGCCATGGGTGACAAGGTAAAGACAACCGCCGAAGCGGTCGAAGCCGCGGCGATGCCGAAGGTGCGTGAGGTGCATGTGGACCCCAAGACGGCCAATGCGTCGAAAAAGCCGGTCCCCAAGGGGGTCGCAAAAACGCCCGTAGACAAGAAAAGCCCCGCCCAATGGGCCTATGAACGCATTATCATGTATCTCAAGAATTTCGAAGAGCAGCTTGATAACGAGCATGAGGTTGCGATGGGCTTCACCGGCGGTGACGCGGGTGTTTTGCGTATCGAGGGTATGGGGTATTATGACCCTGATATCGTGACGTTTTACGGCTCTGATCCGACGGGCTCAAAGACTCAATTGGTGCAGCACGTCAGCCAGCTGAACGTGATGCTGCGCGCCTTGCCCAAATCGATCGAGCGCGCGGAGCCCAATCGAATCGGGTTTCGTCTGGCCGAAGAGTTGGATGCCGAAGAGTCGGACGCAGAAGAGGAAGCCTAACGTCTTGTTAGCAGATCGCGCATATTCTGCGTGCTGTGCTGCTTTGACGTGGTGACACAGGGTCCGGCTTGGTGTAAGTCGCGCTCAATTGGCAAGCTATGAAGGATATAGATCATGTCTGATCACAAACACGGCGAAATGGATACCAAGGCGCAAGTGAAGGCGTTTGACGGCTTTATCAAGGCGACGACATGGTCTTGCGTCGCGATTATTGCGATTTTCGTATTCATGGCGATGTTCGCCGTTTAAATACGTGCGGCGCTGGGGGGCGCTTGAAATGATTAGAGTTTTAGCAGCTTTGGCCGTCACTGTTGTGCTGGCCGGTTGCGCTGAGGGCCCGAATGGTCCTGTCGCCAGCGACGAACGTGTCGCGGCCGAAGCCTACCGTCACCCGGGCCCTGCCACATTTACATTGATCACGATGATCAACAACACCTCCGAGAGCGGTGCGCACACCGCATTGATGGTGAATGGCTCCCAGCGGGTGATTTTTGATCCTGCCGGGTCGTTTTACAATGATGCCGTCCCGCAACAGGACGATGTGTTGTTCGGAATCACCCCGCGTGTGTTTGCGGCGTACAAAAGCGCACATGCCCGCACGGCGTTTCATGTCGTCACGCAAGAGATTGAAGTGACGCCGCAACAGGCCGAGATTGCGCTTCGGTTGATCAAGGCCAACGGGTCCGTTGGCCCTGCTCAATGCACCAATTCCACCAGCAGCATGTTGCGCCAGATTCCCGGTTTCGAGGACATCAAGGACACTTGGTTTCCAAGCCGCTTGATGGAGCAGTTCGAGACCCGCGCCGGTGTTGTGACGGATCGGTATTATGAAGATGATGAGGGTACGATTGTGGACGGTGTGGCCAAGGTCGAACTTTAGTCCGCTGTCCGGCGCTCTTTGTTCGGGTTGACACCCTTCCAAAGACGCCCCGCCCACCGTCCCGCTATTGCAATCCGTAGAGCCCGATGCCCATGACCGTGGCCCCTGCAACGATCGCAAGGAAAACGTTTTTCGTCCAAAACCCGACGGCGAATGTGACAATCGCTGCGACCAGTCGCACGGGTTCCGGCCCTGATTGTGTTTCGTTTGAGTAGTAAACGATAGGCGCGACCAGCGCGGGCAGGATCGCCACGGCCGTATAGCGCAGATGTCGCAGCAGCCACGCAGGCAGCGGTCTGTTCCCCACCAGCCCCAAGAACGAGAATCGCAGCAGGTAGCTTCCGATTCCCAGAGCGATAATGACGAACCAGAGTTCTGCGCGATCAATCATGCGCTGCCCTTTTGCCTATCCACACTTCGGATTGTGCCCCTGCTGCCATGCCCGCCATGCCCGCCACGATCAGCCCGAGTGAAAAGGGGATATGGACTGCAAGCAGTGCCACAACGATGGCCACCGCCGCTGCCACCAGATGCGGAATACTGCGCATCATCGGCGCCACCATAGACAGGAATGCGATGGGCAGTGCGAAATCCAGCGGAAACCCTTGCGGCAGCGCTGTTCCCAGCGCCGCCCCTGCAAAGCTGCTCCCGAACCATGTGATGATCGGCAATGTACAGCTTCCGAAATAATAGGCGTACCGCTCTGCCCCTGTCATATCAGGCGCTTTTTCGAATTGTTCTTGGCTGAGCGCATAGCTTTGATCCACCAGCATGTAGGATGCGATCGCCCGTTTCCACAGCGGTCCGTCCCCCAGATAGGGTGTGATTGCGGCGGAATACATCGCCACCCGCAAGTTCACCGCCAGAGCAGACAAAAGCACGATCACGGTCGGCGCGTTCTCTTGCATCAGTTGCAGCGCTGTGAATTGTGCCGCGCCCGCGATCACGGAAAACGAGAACATCATGACTTCGAAAAGGTTCAGCCCTGCTTCGGTCCCCAGCACACCGAAAAGCGCCGCAAACGGAGCGGCCACTGCCGTAAATGGAGCGCCAGCGATCAAGCCTTTCCAGTAAGCGGATTTGGGAGTGGAGATCGGCACATTTACACCTTAAGTTGAATGTGAGATTTAACGCGCTTCTGCGGGGTATGCAATTGGCCAAAGAACATGAAACGCATGGGTTTTTGATCGCCCCTGATCCGAGCCTGCCCCGTTTGACCCGTCAGGTGGTGGGAATCGACCATACGGGCGCTCGAACCACGCTTTCTGTGGTCGAGGAACGCCCTTTGACGATTTTCCTGAATGCTCAAGAAATAGTCACCGCTATGACCATTGGTGATTATCCCGAGTATCTGGCCCTTGGATTTCTGCGCAATCAGGGCATGTTGTCCAAGGACGACGTTGTGACGGCTGTGGACTTTGATGAAGAGTTGGATGTGGTCATCGTGCGCACGCAGGTTCAGACCAACCACGAGGACAAGCTCAAGAAAAAGACCCGCACCAGTGGCTGCGCTGTGGGTACAGTGTTTGGCGATATGATGGAGGGTCTTGAGGGGGTCGAGTTGCCGCCCACGCAGGTAAAGACCTCGTGGCTGTATGCCCTCGCCGCCAGAATCAACCGCACCCCCAGCCTGTATCTTGACGCGGGTGCCATTCATGGCACCGTGTTGTGTCAGGGCGCGCAGCCGTTGGTTTACATGGAAGACGTGGGCCGGCACAACGCAGTCGACAAGATCGCGGGTTGGATGATGCAAACCCAGACCTCCCCCGCTGACAAGATCCTGTACACCACGGGTCGTTTGACCTCGGAAATGGTGATTAAAACCGCGATGATGGGCATCCCTGTGCTTGCCTCGCGCTCTGGTTTCACGGCATGGGGTGTCGAGATTGCCCAACAAGTTGGCCTGACCCTGATCGGACGGATGCGGGGACAACGGTTTATGTGTTTGAGCGGGCAAGAGCGGCTGATCTGGGACGCAGACCCGGCAGCGGTCAAGGATGAGCCGCGCAAGTCGGGGCGGAAAGGGGCGCAATGATTTCGCTGACGTTTACCATAGATCCCGCTGTGTTTCGGCGCGCTGTAACCTATCCGATGTCGGAGGCATTTCGCGAACAGCTGCACAGGTGGTGGCAAGCATGATATGCGTCCGACGCGCAGCGCTTTGGAGATTGGCCCCATGACACACCCGATAGGTATCATCCTCGCAGGCGGGCAGGCCACGCGCATGGGCGGTGGTGATAAAGGCGCTTTGACGTTGGGCACCAGCACTCTTTTGAACCACGTCATTGCGCGGTTGTCACCGCAGGTGGATGCCATAGCGCTGAACGCAAATGGCGATCCAGAGCGGTTTGCGCCCTACGCCCTGCCTGTCGTTGCGGACAGTATTGAAGGCTTCGCAGGCCCCCTCGCGGGTGTGCTGGCGGGGATGGATTGGGCCGCGAGCATGGGGGCAGAGACCATCGTGACCGCTGCCGCCGACACCCCGTTTTTCCCTGCCGATCTGGTCGCGCAGTTGCAGCGCGCCGCAGTTGGCATGCCGCACCCGCTGGTACTGGCTGCCACCCCTCATCCCGATCGCAACAAGGTCCGCCACCCGACCTTCGGGCTGTGGCCAGTCGCCTTGCGCGATGATTTGCGCACGGCGTTACAAGGCGGTGTGCGCAAGGTTGTGCAATGGACCGACAGCCATCAGGGCCGCTTGGCGATGTTCCCGCAGGAGGCGGCGTTTTTCAATGTGAACACGCCTGATGACCTCAAAGCAGCAGAGGCGATGCTATGAGAGTGTTCGGCGTTGTGGGTTGGAAGAACGCGGGCAAAACCGGCCTGATGGAGCGTTTGGTGACCGAGATCACAGGGCGCGGCATCAGTGTCTCCACGGTCAAACATGCCCATCACACATTCGATGTGGATCACGCAGGCAAGGACAGTCATCGCCACCGTGTGGCAGGCGCGACAGAGGTGCTTTTGGCCTCGCGCAACCGCTTTGCCCTGATGCATGAATTGCGCGACGAGGACGAGCCGTCGCTGGAAACACTGCTGGGCAAGCTGGCCCCCGTCGATTTGGTCCTGATTGAAGGATACAAGCGCGACGCCCACCCAAAGGTCGAAGCGCACCGCGCCGAAACCGGCAACCCGTTGATCGCGCTGGATGATCCCTCGATCAAGGCCGTGGCCTCTGACATTGAAATCGCGTTGGACCGCCCTGTGTTTGATCTGAATGATACGGTCGCAGTGGCGGATTTCATTCTGGAACAGGTGGGGCTGTGAGCCGCTTTGACACAGTTGTGATGCTGGACTGGTCGGGGGGCAATGATCGCGGCCCGACCCCGAAGGCGGATGCGATTTGGGGCTGTGTGGCGCGTGGCGGCGTGTCCGATGCCCCCGTTTATTTGCGCAACCGCGCCTTGGCTGAAGCGTGGATCGGGGACCTCTTGCAAGCTGAACTGGACGCGGGTCGCCGTGTTTTGGCAGGCTTTGATTTCCCGTTCGGCTACCCAAAAGGGTTTGCACGTGCGGTGACGGGCAAGGATGATCCGCTGCAGCTTTGGGACTGGTTGGAGACTCGTATCAAGGACGCCTTGAGCGCGAACAACCGCTTTGATTTGGCCGCGCAATTGAACGGGCTGTTTGACGGGATCGGTCCATTTTGGGGCATTGGGTTGAAACGCGACATTGACGGTTTGCCCCGCAAAGGGCTTGCGCGCACAGGCCACGGAATGCCCGAAAGGCGCGCGGCAGAAGAGCACGCAAAAGGCGCGTTTACCCTGTGGCAATTGTCGGGGGCGGGGTCGGTCGGGTCTCAATCCCTGATGGGGTTGCCCGTGCTGGCGCGCCTGCGCCGCCGCTTTGCCGATCAACTGGCGGTGTGGCCGTTTGAACCGCTCAACGCGCCAATTGCACTGGTGGAGATTTGGCCGACCCTCAGCGTGGGTCCGGCGCCCGAGGGCTGGATCAAGGACGCATGGCAGGTCCATGAAGTCGCGCGCCAGATGTCCGCCCTGAGCGATGATGTGATGGCCCGACTTTTGGATGTGCCCGTTTCCGGGGAAGCTGTGTCCGAGGAAGGGTGGATTGTCGGCCTTGGTCAGGAAACGCTGTTGCGGGTGCCTGCAAAACCGCCTGTGCCGCCTGTTTTGAGCAATGATTGTTTTGCTTTGCCGGCGGGGATCGAATGGACGCCGGTGGATGCGGCCTTGTCCTTATTGGAGGCGCGGTTGCGGCCCGTGACGGACGTGCACACGGTGCCCGTTCCGGATGCTTTGGGGCTTGTGCTGGCGCAGGATGTCATAGCGCGCCGTGCCAATCCGCCTTTGCCCAACACGGCTGTGGATGGGTACGGCTTTGCAGGCGGGCGCGCTGCTGGCGTGCATGTTTTGCCTTTGGCGGCAGGGCGCGCGGCGGCGGGAATGGCCCCGGATACCCCGGTCCCGAACGGCTTTGCACTGCGGGTTTTGACAGGGGCGGCCTTGCCTGAGGGCGTTGACACAGTGGTCTTGCAAGAGGACGTCACTGTCGAAAACGGGCAGATCGCGTTCAACGGCCCGATCAAAGCAGGCGCGAACGCGCGCAAGGCAGGCGAAGACGTCAACGCAGGCGCTGTGATCTTGCCGCAAGGGCGCAAAATCACCGCATCGGATTTGGCATTGTTGGCCGCGACGGGAGTGGCGCAGGTCAACGTGCGCGCGCGCTTGCGGGTGGCTGTGATCTCGACCGGTGACGAGTTGGTGGAGGTCGCAGACACGGCAGCGGCGGGCCAGATTTATGATGCCAACCGCCCGATGCTGTTGGGATTGCTTGCACAGATGGGGCACGTGCCTGTGGACATGGGGCGCGTGGCAGATGACCGCGCTGCACTGGCGCGCTGTTTGGACACAGCGGCGGGGCAGGCGGATGTCATTTTGACGAGCGGCGGGGCCTCTGCAGGGGATGAAGACCACGTGTCGGCGCTTTTGAGCGAAAAGGGTGCAATGCAGATGTGGCGGATTGCGATCAAGCCCGGCCGCCCTTTGGCGTTGGGGCTGTGGCAGGGGGCGCCGGTGTTCGGCTTGCCCGGAAATCCTGTGGCGGCGCTTGTGTGCAGTTTGGTGTTTGCCGGTCCCGCGATGGGACTATTGGCGGGATCCGGATGGCGCGCGCCCCAAGGGTTCGAGGTGCCAGCGGGATTTGCAAAGTCCAAGAAAGCAGGGCGGCGGGAATATTTGCGCGCGCGGACCAGGGACGGCTTTGTCGAGGTCTTTGCGTCCGAGGGATCAGGGCGCATCTCTGGTCTGAGCTGGGCGGAAGGGCTTGTGGAGTTGCCCGACGGGGCCATGCAACTGCGCCGCGGAGACTTGGTGCGCTACATCCCTTTTGCGAGTTTTCTGTCCTGATCGGTGATGGCCTTGTACAGGCGCGTCAGGCACGCATCCAACGTCAGCCGACTGGTATCAAGCGCGAGGTTCGCGGTTAAATGCGGCTCGAAGGCGCGCTGTTGCACGTCTTCCCATACGGGGCCGTCAGGGCGCGACATGATGCGGCTTCGGTGCTCGGCAAGGTCAGAAACATACAGGGTCGCTTCAAAAAATCCGGTCGCGTGTCGGCGGGCCGTTTCCGCCCACCACTCCCGCGTCACAGCTGTGGCGTTCACCGCATCAATGATCACACTGCGCCCCAATTTGAGGTTGTCTTCAGCCACCGCTTGGGCCGCGCGGTACCCTGCGTCCTCGGCAGGATGCAGTGCCAAAGTGCTGTCGCGCAGGGCGCGTTCGATGCTGTCGATCCGCAGATAGAGCGCACGCGTTTTCCTGGCCAGACCATAGGCCAGCGTCGTTTTCCCACTTGCGGGGAGGCCAGAGAAAACAATCAGTTTCGTCATCACAAACAGGTAGGGCGATCAGGCTGCAAGGAAAGCGCCCAAAGCCGACAATTGCACCACGTCGCTTTTAGACTGCGATTGGGTCCAGCTGGACCTTGTTGAGGGGCATTCCTATGGGTAGGAAACGGGCATGAGCACTGAAACCCACACCCCCGCCGAACCCACAGTCGTCAACAGCTGGAATGAATGGGATCCGTTGCGCCACGTCATCGTGGGCCGCGCGGATGACTGCCATATTCCACCCGAAGAGCCCGCATTGGATGCCAAAGTCCCCGAGGACAGCGACATGCGTGGCCAGTGGGGCCGCCGCCCGCAAGAGACCATCGACCGCGCCAATGAGTTGCTCGACAATTTTGCGGATATGCTCGCCAAACGCGGTGTGCGTGTGGACCGTCCTGTGTCTTTGGATCACTCTGTCCCTGCCACGACCCCCGATTTCCACACCCAAAGCCAGTTCGGCTGCATGCCACCGCGTGATGTGTTGCTGACCGTCGGCTCCGAGATGCTGGAAGCGACCATGTCGTATCGCTGCCGTTGGTTCGAATATCTGAACTACCGTCCCTTGATGCAGCGCTACTTTGACGAAGATCCGAACTTTCGCCATGAAGCTGCACCAAAACCGCGCCTGACGGATGCCGATTACCACCCCGACTACCTGAGCGAAAAAATCGGTGATGCGCAGCGCTTGAAATGGGCTGAGGAAAAGTTCTTTGTCACCACCGAAGAAGAGCCACTGTTTGATGCCGCCGATGTTTTGCGTTTTGGCCGTGATCTGGTGGTGCAGCACGGATTTACCACGAACCTCAAAGGGATCGAGTGGTTGCGTCGCCACTTCCCCGATCACCGCGTGCACACTGTGAACTTCCCCGGGGACCCTTACCCGATCCATATCGACGCCACCTTTACGCCACTGCGCCCGGGGTTGATTTTGAACAACCCGCAGCGCCGTTTGCCCGAAGAACAGCGCAAAATGTACAACGACAACGGTTGGGACATCGTGGACGCGGCGCAGCCTGCGCACAACGCGCCGCCGCCGCTGTGCTATTCTTCGACGTGGTTGAGCATGAATGTTCTGGTCCTTGATCCCAAAACTGTTTGTGTCGAGAAATCAGAGGTTTATCAGGCCGAGCAGATGGACAAGCTGGGCATGAACGTCATCGAAGTCGAGCTGCGCGATGCCTACGCCTTTGGCGGTGGATTGCATTGTTGCACGGCGGATGTGAACCGTGAAGGCGACTGCGAAGACTATTTTCCAAAGATGTCCTGAATAAAATCCGCCCTCCCCGTGTTGTTTGAACAGAGTTGCCGTTGCGGCGCTTGGGAAAGCAAACAGGGAGGGCGGAATGCTCGACAAAATGATACGCGGCGCGGCGATTGCAGCCGTTGCGGCGATGATGATGACGGGTCACATGGCGATGGCTGATGGTCATGCGGCAACAGGCTGGACCCTTGACGCGGGGTCGTCGAAACTGGCGTTCGGATCCGTGAAGAAGGAAACGATCGGTGAGGTTCACAGCTTTGAGACCATTTCTGGCAGTGTCAGTGCCCAAGGGGCGGTCGCGCTGGAGATTGATCTGACGTCTGTTCAAACCAACATTGATATCCGCAACGAGCGTTTCGGCGAATTTGTCTTCAACGGTGCGCCCAAGGCGACCCTCAAGGCTGATGTCAACATGGCCGAAATGTCAGCGCTGGCGATTGGTGCGTCGGATGTGATCGACGTTGAGGCTGTTTTGTCCTTCCTTGGTGCGGACTTGGACGTCGAAGCCGAGATGTTCGCCATGCGCATTTCCGGGACCCAAGTCATGATCACCACCAACGACATGATCTTTGTCGGGGTTGAGGATCTTGGGATCACAGCGGGTGTGGACAAGCTAATGGAGCTGGCCAAATTGTCGGGCATCACACGCACCACACCCGTGACGTTGCGCTTGATCTTCAACATGGATGAAAAGAAAGCTGAGGCCGCGCCCGCGGCCCCGGTTCTGGCCCCGGTTCTGGCCCCGGTTCAAGTCGCGGCTGCGAGCGGTGATGTGGATGCGGGCAAAAAGGTTTTCAAGAAATGCAAAGCCTGCCACCGGATCAAAGCCGGCAAGAACGGTGCCGGTCCGACACTGCATAACGTGATTGGCGCGCCAGCGGGCGCTGTGGACGGGTTCAACTACTCAGAGGCGATGGCAGGTTCCGGCTTGGTGTGGGACGCTGAAACCTTGTCCGCGTTTTTGGCCAAGCCCAAAGCGGTGGTGAAGGGCACAACAATGATCTTCAAGGGTTTGAAGAAGGACGCCGACATTGCGAATGTCATTGCCTACATCGCATCCGAAGCGGGGTGAAGTGGGCGTAAGAATTGCCTTTTGACTTGGGCGGCCTACCTTTTGCCAACACAACAGGAGAGACCCCATGCGCTACGCCACCCCTTTCGCCATCGCCCTCGCTTTGACCCCTGTTGCTGCGGTGGCGCAGACCTGCGGCCTTGATCTTGAGGCGCGCTTTGTCGAGGGGGCTCCGGTGGACCGTTTCATCATCACCAACGGTGAAGCAAGCGACATTGCCCTGTCCGGGGTGACGTTTGATCTGACCCCATCAAAGGGGCGGTTGATCTTTGACACAGCCAGCGGCGGGCAAGGGGTTGAAGTGTTTCAGCCGTTTCGCAGTGATGCCGCCAGCGTGACGGTTGCCGATGGGGCCGAGGGGCTGCGCATCCCGCTCAACGGATTGAAATCGCAAGGGCAGATGTCATTCTCTATCGATGTGGATGACCGTTTGACCAGCTCCGAGCTGGGCCAGATCCGCGTTTCAGGATCCGAAATGCAAGGCGCTGTGGTGCAGTTCACTGTAGGGGGCGACGTCTTTACCGCCACGTTTGACGCTCAAAACACGGCGCAGGTCGCAGCCAAATGCGGCGACAACACCTGACCCTGATTAATCGAACGTTCCCGCGACGCGCCCCAGCAACATAAAGGCACGTGCGGTGCGCGTGTCCGCAAGGGATGAAATCTCACCATCCGTGGCGCGCGCTGCAAACTCTGCAAAGTTCTTGTCAAAGCGGCGCAAAAAGTGGTGCGCGGCATCGCGGAAAATCGGGTCCTGCTTCATTCGCCCAGCCGTCAACGCCAGCGACGAGCGATCGCGTACACCGCCAAGGGCGGCGACTTCGCGCCCACGGGCACCTTCGGCAAACTGGCGCCAGGTTTCGGGGCGGGCGCGGTCAGGGCGCAGGTCATCCATGTAAATGCCGTCCTGACTGAGCAATGTCAGCACGTCCTGAGCGGCTTGGATCAGTTGGGCGGCGGCGCGGTCTTTGAGGGCGGCGCGCAAGGCCGTGAACCCTGCCTCGTCTTCTGCGGTTTCGGGGAAATTCATCGCGCGGATGAAGTCCTCGATGGGCAGTGGGGGCGTGATGTCTTCGACTGTGGTGCCAAGGGCGAGAGCCTGTTGATCATCCAGCGGGGCGGCGGGTTGTGCAGGCACGGACCGGTTGGCCGCGTCCTCGTCACGGCGCGTTGAAAATGTCGCGAGGGCCGTTTCGGTCTTGCGGGTGGCGGCAGCGATTTCATCAAGCTTGCGGGCCACAGAGGGTTCATTCTCAAGGCGGCGCCCTTGGGATTGCGCGATATAGGCCTGACGGATGGCGTCAATGGCGGCCTGCAAACGCTGGCTTTCTTCGCGCATCACGCGGCTGGCACGGGCCGCGGTTGCCGCGACCCAGATCATCGCCACCGGCATGAAGACCGCCAGCATCGTCATCAGAAAACGCAACCCGCTGGTTTCGTCGTTCTGGGGCTGCGACGGTGTGAACACGAAAAATACAGCTGTGCCCAACAGCCAAATCGCGCTGAGCACAATCGCCACCAGTTCAATACTGGTGATACCTGCGTTTTGCGGGCGATCATAGATCCCCAAAGGGGTCGGTTTGGCGTTGTCGGGCTTTTCGGCCATCACTGGTGTTCCAGTCTCAATAAAGGTCAGGCAAAGACAACAGAAAGAACTTCATAGGACTTCTCGCCGCCGGGGGTGCGGACTGCGACGCTGTCGCCTTCTTCTTTGCCAATCAAAGCCCGCGCGATGGGGGATTTGATGTTCAGCAAACCCGCTTCGATCTTGGCCTCGTATTCGCCCACGATCTGATAGGTTTTTTCTTCTTCGGTGTCTTCGTCAACCAACGTGACGCGCGCGCCGAATTTGATGGTGCCCGACAGTTTTGACGTATCGATCACATCCGCGAGCGAAATAACGCCTTCAAGCTCTTTGACGCGGCCTTCGATAAAGGACTGCTTTTCCTTGGCCGAGTGATATTCGGCATTTTCTGACAGATCGCCATGTTCGCGCGCTTCGGCGATGGCTTTGATAATGGCAGGGCGCTCTACGCTTTTGAGGTGTTTGAGTTCTACCTCAAGTGCGCTGTAGCCGTTGCGCGTCATCGGGATTTTGTCCATGGCACCAGTCCAACTGTGAAAAGGCGACCCAAAGGCCGCCGTTAAGTGTTCGACTTGTTTAGACCCAAAGGGCGCGGAAAATGCAAGTGGTCAGCGCGCTTTACGTCCCCGTGAGATGTCGGGACGCGTTAAAGTCCGGCTTCGGCGGCGCGTTGCAGTCCCATGCCAAGGAAAACCATGAGCAACAGGCACATAAATGCAATTCCAAAGAGTGCATAAGCGATCCGTCCGAGAATGGGGAATTCACCAAAGTGTAAATACATTTCGTTCACCGGCACGCCGCGTGGCTTGAACGCGACAGTGGCCAGAAAACCGATCAGGCTGACACCCAGCAAGGTGGCGACATACATATCCATCCAATCAGGCCCGCGCACAAAACCGAAGTCAAAGGCGAATAATTGGGTCGGGGTGAGCAAAAGAATGAGGGCGGGAAGGATATGGCGCATGTTTGGGTCCAGTGTTTCGGGCACGCCCTCGCAGTGGGGCGGGGTTTCGGGGCTTTGGCGATCTCTGCCGCCGTGAACACCACTTGGCAGTGAATTTTGGCCAACCTATGGCGGCATTAAGGTTTTGGTAACTTTTCCAAGCCGAAGCGGCTCTGCGCGTCTCAAAACGGGGTATTTGCCGTTTTTCGCGCCTCATGGAGGGTCATGAATTCACGACCTTGAGTGGAATCGCCAGATGCCCTAGCCTGAGTGAATTATTTTGCAGACGACATTTTTAGATCCATTTCAAAAGGGAGGCCCGTTTTATGGCTGCCAAGGAACATATCGCGTGGTTCAAATCCACGTTCTTCGACGAACTTGAAGCCGCAACCGCAGGGACCGTGTTTGATCCGGACATGTTGTGCGCGCTTGCTTTTCAGGAAACCGGAGAGTTGTGGGGAACCCTGCGCAAAAAGGGGCTGCCCAAGGAAGAGATCGTGCGCCTGTGTTGCGGGGACACGTTGGATGCGCCCAACCGCAGCGCCTTTCCCAAGACGCGCGGTCATCTTGAGGCGGCAGCGCGCGGGGACGAGATGTTCCAGATTGCGCGCAAAGCCCTGCTGGACATGGCTGCCCACATTCCGGGCTACAATTTCGCCTTCAACCGCGCCGATAAATTCTGCCACGGCTTCGGTGTTTTCCAATACGATATCCAGTTTTTCAAAGTGAACCCGGACTACTTTCTGAACCGCGAATATGAAAAATTCGAAGCCACCTTGCATCACGCGATGGTGGAGCTGAAATCCTGCCAGCGCAAACGCGATCTGCAAAACCGCAGCAGCATCACGGATTTCGAGTTCCTCACCATTGCAATCACCTACAACACCGGCCGCTTCCGCACGTCGCGGGGGCTGAAGCAGGGGCACGAGTCAGGGGGCAAGTTCTACGGGGAGCACATGCGCGACTACCTCGCGATTGCGCGCCGCATTCCTGATCCCGACCATCAGGGGCCAGTGCCGGCCGCTGACGGGGCCGCCATCATCGAACGCCCGGCCGCCGCAAATGCGCAAGGGCCGTGGATGCATGTGGATACGCTGACCACCTCGTTGCGGCTGCGCAGCCAACCCAAGATCAGCTCTCCCACGACCAAGAACGTGCTGGCGGACATGCCCGACGGCTGGCCTGTGCGCGCCTTTACGGGAACGCCGCAAAACGGGTTCATCGAGCTGGAGGTCGAAATGGGAGGCACTGTGTTCCACGGGTTTTCCTCTGCCACGTTCCTCAAGGATGGCAAAGCCCCCGTGGTGCTGCCCCAAGTGGCGCGGGGGGCCATTCCCGCCGCGCATATGCCGCGCAAGGACGGGTCGGTGACCAAGCGCACTCAAAATGCCAATGCCCATGGGTTGAACGAGGCAGGGATGCCCGGCCGTGTCGGGGACACACCCGACGCGTTGCGCGAAGAACTTGAAAACATCGTGGCCTATCTGAACCCTGCCAAGGAAGCGCACAAACGGTACTGGCCGCGCGCGGGGCTGACGTTTTGCAACATCTACGCGCATGACTATTGTGCGTTGGCGGGCTGCTATCTGCCACGGGTGTGGTGGACCTCGGATGCGCTGCACGCGATTGGCGCGGGGGAAACCGTGCTGCCGCGGTACGGGCACACCATCCGCGAGATGCGCGCCAATGACATCTTTCGCTGGCTCGGGACCTACGGCGGTGACTTTGGCTGGCGGCGCGTGGCGACCACGACAGAGTTGCAGCACAACGCCAACCTTGGGGCCGTGGCCTTGATCATTGCGCGACGCAAGAACGACGGCAAGTCGGGGCATGTGTCGATGGTGGTCCCAGAGGGAACCGAAGGGCTTGCGCGCCGCCTGTCCAATGGCACTGTATCGGCCCCGCTGCAAAGCCAGGCAGGCAGCCGGAACTTCAACTACAGCGCTGGCAAAACCGACTGGTGGAAAGACACCCGCTTTGCGGATGCCGCAATGTGGGTGCACAACTGACCCATATGAGGGGCAAAATGATGCGTTTCGTGGCGTTTCCCTTGTAGAACGGGGGGAGCGCCCGATTTTACGTAATGTCTGGATTGCATTGGCCAACCACGTGGTTTAGCCAATCGCGAACAAATGTTGCGCGCCGATGACGGGGCGACGCTTTAAGCAAAGGGAGCCTCTGAAATGGCCGAAATCGAACGCGAAACGATGGAATATGACGTTGTGATCGTGGGGGCTGGTCCTGCTGGCCTGTCCGCGGCCATCCGGCTCAAGCAGCTTGACCCCGATTGCAACGTGGTTGTGTTGGAAAAAGGGTCCGAAGTGGGCGCGCATATCCTGTCGGGCGCGGTGCTGGACCCGTGCGGTCTGGACGCGCTTGATCCCCGATTGGAAAGACAAAGGCGCGCCGCTCAACACGCCGGTGACCGAGGACAATTTCTACATGCTGGGCGAGGCGGGCAAGCTGCGCATGCCCAACTGCGCCCATGCCGCCGCTGATGAACAACCACGGCAACTACATCGTGTCGATGGGCAATGTCTGCCGCTGGATGGCCGAGCAGGCCGAAGACTGGGCGTCGAGATTTTCCCCGGCATGTCCTGTTCGGAACTGGTTTACGGCGACAACGGCGAGTCAAAGGCGTGGTCGCCGGCGAATTCGGGCTGAACGCCGACGGCACCAAGGGCGACAACTATGAGCCGGGCATGGAACTGCACGGCAAATACGTGTTCCTGTCCGAGGGCGTGCGCGGATCGCTGTCAAAGCAGGTGATCGCCAAATACGACCTGTCCGACGGCAAGGAGCCGCAGAAATTCGGCCTTGGCATGAAAGAAATCTGGGAAATCGACCCGGCCAAGCACAAAGAAGGCACCGTGACCCACACGATGGGCTGGCCTCTGGGCAGCAATGCCGGGGGCGGGTCGTTCATCTATCACCTTGAAAACAATCAGGTTTATGTCGGGTTTGTGGTGCACCTGAACTACAAGAACCCGCATCTTTTCCCCTACATGGAATTCCAGCGCTTCAAGCATCACCCGATGGTCGCCGAGCTGCTGAAAGGCGGCAAGCGCGTCGCTTATGGCGCGCGGCGCGATCTCCGAAGGCGGCTATCAGTCGATGCCCAAGATGGTTGCACCCGGGTGTGGCGCTGCTGGGCTGTTCCGTGGGCATGGTCAACGTGCCGCGCATCAAGGGCAACCACAACGCCATGCTGTCGGGCAAAGCCGCCGCCGAGGCCGCAATTGACGCGATCAAGGCGGCGCGTTCGGGTGACGAGCTGACCGCCTACGAGCACGACGTGCGCAGCGGCGCCATCGGCAAAGACCTGAAAAAAGTGCGCAACGTCAAACCGTTGTGGTCAAATACGGGCTGACTGCATCGCTTGGCCTGGGCGGGTTCGACATGTGGTCCAACACGCTTCGGCTTTTCGCTTGCTGGGCACCTTGGGCCACGGCAAAAACGATGCCGACGCACCGAAGAAGCCGTCCAAGCACAAGCCATCGACTATCCCAAGCCCGATGGCAAACTGTCGCTTTGACCGCCTGACCAACGTCGCGTTTTCCTTTACCAACCACGAGGAAAGCCAGCCCGCGCATCTGCACCTGTTGGACCCGAACGTGCCGGTCGACGTGAACCTGCCAAATACGCAGGCCCCTCGGCGCGCTATTGCCCCGCAGGCGTGTATGAATTTGTGGAGGAAGCGGGCAAAGACACCAAGTTTGTCATCAACTTCCAGAACTGCGTGCATTGCAAAACCTGCGACATCAAAGACCCCAGCCAGAACATCAACTGGACCACGCCGCAGGGCGGGGACGGGCCGAACTATCCGAATATGTGATGAGAACGGGCGGGGATTTCCCCGCCCTTTTTTGTTAGAATACAAAGTGCGCAAGGTCCGGGCATTGCAAACAAAGGTATTGAGTAAATGATTGAATACGCAATCTACATTGGGATCGCATGTTTGATCTTGGTTGTTTGCGCTGCAATGTTGAGAAATTACCGAGATAATATTCGGTATAAAACACTTCACAAGTCTGGTGATACATTTGTGTGGATAGAATGGCCCAGAGGCCAACGCATGTCAGGGACAGACCCGTCAATACCAAACGGTGAATGGGATTGCGGTGGCTATTCGACGTTTGGGAATGGTTCTGCTGGCCGCTCCGCAGATGATTTTGATGGCAATGGTTCAGACGCAGGCGGTGATTAAACAACACAAAGCCTGAAGTGCCACTTCGCCCACGACCTTTTCATGACGTCCCGAAACAGTTGATTTACGTGGGCTGCCCCCGCACTCTTTTTTAATCAAATCGGGAGAGGCGCATGACGACTTTATTCGCAGACGGGGCCGCCATGGTGGCCGAAGTACGCGTCAGCGTGGGGCAAAAAGCACCCAAAGGCGCTGTGCTGATTGCCACAGAACTCATGAAAATGCGTCATGAAATCTGTGCGCCAGACAGCGGGATTGTGGCCACAATCCACGTGGCAGTAGGGGATGAATTGCACGGCGGGGAGCCGCTGATCACTCTGGAGGCGGCAGAGGTCGCGAGCCCCGCACCAACCCAACAGGACGCCCCCCGCGCCGACATGGCTGAGTTCGAAACCCGCATGGCCCTACTGGATGACGCAGCCCGCCCAGATGCTGTTGCCAAACGCCACGCCAGCGGTATGCGCACAGCCCGCGAAAACATCCAAGACCTGTTCGATCCCGAAACCTTCAATGAATACGGCGCTTTGGCTGTCGCCGCGCAACGCAGTCGCAAATCCGAAGAAGAGCTGCAAAGCCGCAGTCAGGCAGACGGAATCAACTGTGGCACAGGGTTGGTCGGGGGGCGGCCCGTCGCGGCAATGGCCGTGGATTACATGGTGATGGCAGGCACCCAAGGCTATCAGCACCACCGCAAAATGGACCGGCTGATCGAGGTGGCGGGGCGTCAAAACCTGCCCATCGTTCTGTTCGCCGAAGGGGGCGGGGGGCGGCCCAATGACTATGACGTTGAAAACCTGATCGCGGCGGGTTTGAATGTCCCGTCCTTTCGCCACTTTGCCGCACACAGGGGGCCAAAAATCGGGATTGCGGCGGGGTATTGTTTTGCGGGCAATGCGGCCTTGTTCGGGGTGTGCGACCTGCGGATCGCGACGCAACACTCATGGGTCGGAATGGGCGGCCCCGCCATGATCGAGGGCGGCGGTTTGGGGGTGGTCCAGCCCACCGACATCGGCCCCTCGGACGTGCAGGAGAAAACAGGCGTCATCGACCTGAAAGTCGGTGATGAAAAGGCGGCGGTGGCCGCTGTCAAACAGGTTTTGGGACTGGCTGCGCCGACGACTGCAAGCGCACCCGAAGCTGATTTGCGCACCGTCGTGCCGGTGGATCGCACCCGCGCGTACGACATGCGCACAGCCATCCACGCCATTGCCGACACGGACAGTTTTCTGGAACTCAGGCGCGGTTTTGGGACTGGCGTGATATGTGGTTTTGCACGGCTTGAGGGGCGCGCCATCGGGCTTTTGGCCAACAATCCGTTGCACTTGGGCGGGGCAATCGACGCCGAGGCCGGGGACAAAGCCGCGCGGTTTTTGCAACTGTGCGATGCGTGGGGGCTGCCCATGCTCAGCCTGTGCGACACCCCCGGTTTCATGGTGGGGCCAGAGGTGGAGGCAACAGGGCAAGTCGCTCATATCTCACGGCTATTTTTGGCAGGCGCGCATTTCTCACAGCCTTTGGTCACGGTGATTTTGCGCAAAGCTTACGGGCTGGGTGCGATGGCGATGGCGGGGGGCGGGTTTGATCGGCCGCAATTCTGTTGCGCATGGCCCACGGGCGAACTGGGGGCAATGGGGATCGAGGGGGCGGTGAAACTTGGCGCGCGTGACCACCTTGCCGCGATCAACGATCCAACTGCGCGGGAGGCCGAATTGCACCGCCTGATCGACGCACTTTATGCGCGGGGCAAAGCGCTGAATGCGGCCAGCTTGCTGGAGTTTGACGCGGTGATCGACCCTGCAGACACGCGAAGGGCTGTCTGTCGCGCCTTTGACGCAGCCGGACCCGCAAAACCCGGTCCGCGCTATGTGGATGCGTGGTAGCACATCCGTTGATCAAGAAGCCGTGGGAGCCATTGCGCATTGCCCTGAACGTGGTAGCTTATTTGCGAACCAGTGCGAGGTATGCTTCACGTGATCCGTCTTTTCCTTTCGACCGCTCTTGCGGGTGTTTTGACCTTTTCCACTCTGGCGCCTGTGCAGGCCCAATCGGTGGCCGGGGCCTATCTGGCGGGGCGTCAGGCCGCGATTTCCAACGATTTTGACGAGGCTGCGGTCTATTACGTCAAGGCATTGGCGCGGGATCAGAACAATCTGGAACTGATGGACGGGGCCATCCTGTCATTCCTGTCCCTTGGACAGCTGAACCGCGCCGTGCCGATCGCCAAGCGCCTCGAAGCATCTGGAGAGCGCGCGCAAGTCGCGCATATGGCGATGATCGGTGATTTGATCGCGCGCGAAGACTACGCAACGCTTGCCGCGCGCGACGTGGAAACCTTGGGGATTGGCCCGTTGGTGGACGGATTGCTGGGGGCTTGGACCCTGGTGGGCCTGGGCAACGTGGCTGACGGCATGGCCGCTTTTGACACGCTTGCCGAACAACCCAGCTTTGGCGGATTTGCACTCTATCACAAGGCGTTGGCCCTTGCCCAAACCGGCGATTTCGAAGCCGCCGCTGCCGTTTACGAAGCCGAAGATGCAGGGGCGATGAACATGATGCGGCGCGGGATTATGGCGCGTGCAGAAATCCTGTCGCAACTGGATCGCAACGCGGACGCGCTGGAGGTGTTGCAGCAAGCTTTCGGGGCGGCCACAGACCCGGAATTGACAGCATTGACCGCCGGTTTGACCGCTGGCGACACGGTGCCTTTCACCCATGTGACGTCTGTCCGTGATGGACACGCCGAAGTTTTCTACTCCCTCGCGGATGTTTTGCGCGGAGAGGCAGGGCCGAATTACACGCTGTTGTACGGCCGCATGGCCCAGCATATCCGCCCGGGCCACATCGACGCGATTTTGTTGAACGCCTCTTTGTTGGAGGAGTTGGGCCAATACGAGTTGGCGATAGATGCCTACCGTGCCGTGCCAAATGACAGCGCCGCATCACATGCCGCCGAACTTGGGCGCGCCGCCGCGCTACGCCGTTCTGGGAAACCCGATGCTTCCATCGAAGCCTTGGAGCAACTCACGCGCCGCTTTCCCGACATGGCTGTGGTGTTTTCGACGTTGGGTGACGTTCTGCGCCAGCAGGATAAATTCACAGAGGCCGTCAGCGCCTACGATCGCACGTTGAAACTGACCGCCCCTGAAGCGCGGGGCCGGTGGTTTACCCATTACGCGCGCGCGATATCCCATGAACGGTTGGACAATTGGGAGCTGGCCGAGGCCGATTTCCGCCAAGCCCTCGCGCTTAATCCCGATCAACCACAGGTGTTGAACTACTTGGGCTACTCGATGGTGGAAAAGGAAATCAACCTCGATGAAGCGCTTGAAATGATCCAGAAGGCGGTCTCCAAAGAGCCCGAAAGCGGGTACATCGTGGATTCGCTTGGCTGGGTGTTGTACCGCCTTGGCAACTATGAGGACGCCGTGGTGCACATGGAACGTGCGGTGGAATTGATGCCTGTTGATCCTGTGGTCAACGACCACCTTGGCGATGTGTATTGGGCGGTCGGACGCACCCGTGAGGCCGAGTTCCAGTGGAGCCGCGCATTGTCCTTTGCCGAATACGGGAGCGCCAGTGAAGACGTGAAACCCGACCGCATCCGCCGCAAACTCGAGGTCGGATTGGACGTGGTGCTGAGCGAAGAAGGCGCGGACCCGTTGAAGGTTGCGAATGACAATTGACGCAGGTCACGTGCTTTGCCCCGGCTAAAATCAACCTGACGCTTCACGTGACGGGGCAGCGGGCAGATGGCTACCATCTGCTTGATTCCATGGTGGTTTTTGCGGACGCGGGGGACCAGATCACGTTCGATCCAGCCCCTGCCATGTCCATCGGGGTCACAGGTCCGTTTGCCAAAGGGGTGCCTGTCGACGCGCGAAATCTGCTGTGGAAAGCCGCCGCACTGGCAGGGGTCACGGGACACATCACGGTTGTGAAAAACCTGCCCCACGGCGCAGGCATTGGCGGTGGGTCCTCGGATGCGGGGGCGTTGCTGCGTGCGTTGGGATCGCGCGACAGCGGACTGACGTTGGGTGCGGATGTGCCCGTCTGCCGCATAGCGCGCGCCGCACGCATGTCGGGGATCGGGGAGCAGGTGGTGCCACTCGAGACTGTGCCGGAGCTGCACGCAGTCTTGGTTAATCCCGGCGTGCATCTGCCAACCCCGCAGGTCTTTAAAAAACTGACACAGAAAACCAATGCCCCCATGCCATCTGTCTTGCCCACATGGGGAGCAGCGCGCGATCTGCGCACATGGTTGAGCACACAGCGCAACGATCTCCAAGCACCCGCTATGGCGCAAGCACATGAAATTGCTGAGGTTATAAACGTCCTCTCCAAAGAAGACGGTCAGGAACTGGTGCGCATGTCCGGCTCTGGGGCCACCTGTTTCGCTCTGTTCAACGATGCGCAGAGGGCCGGAAACGCAGCCGCCCGCATCCTTGCCGAACACCCTGCATGGTGGGTGAAAGCCTGCGTTCTTAGTTAATGCGCTCGACCACGTAGTCGGCCAAATCAATCAACATCGCCTTGACCGGATGATCGGGAAGGCCAGCCAGCGCCGCTTTGCCCTTTTCGGCCCATGCAATGGCCTCGTCGCGGGTCGCATCAAGGGTGGCGTGCTTGTGCAGCAATGAAATCGCATGCTCCAGATCGCCGTCCTCCTGACGCCCTTTTTCGATGGTGCGCTGCCAAAAGGCGCGCTCTTCGGCGTCGGCCAAAGCGACGGCCTTGATCACGGGCAGAGTCAGTTTGCGTTCACGGAAATCATCGCCCACGTTCTTGCCTGTGGCGGATGCCTGCCCTTGGTAATCCAGCAAATCATCGACAATTTGAAAGGACACCCCCAAAGCGTCGCCGTAATCGAACAAGGCTTGTACGGTGGCATCATCCGCCCCTGCGATCACGCCGCCCACTTCTGTGGCTGCGGAAAACAAGGCGGCGGTTTTGCCGCGCACAACCTGCAGATAAATCGCCTCGGTTGTGGCCAGATCCTGAGCGGCAGTCAGTTGCAGAACCTCTCCTTCGGCAATGGTGGCGGAGGCGTTGGCCAGAATATCAAGAACCCGTAAGGACCCGGTTTCAACCATCAACTGGAAAGACCGCGAAAACAGATAATCCCCGACAAGGACCGAAGATTTGTTGTCCCACAACAGGTTCGCGGTCGGGCGGCCCCGACGCTGTCCGCTTTCGTCCACAACATCATCATGAAGCAACGTCGCGGTGTGAATGAACTCCACCGTCGCGGCGAGGTGGACGTGGTAAGGGCCTGTGTATCCACACAAATGTGCCGCCGCCAAAGTCAACATGGGGCGCAAGCGCTTGCCGCCTGCCTCGACAAGGTGGGCGGTCACTTCGGGAATGCGGGGGGCATGTTCCGAGGCCATGCGATCGCGGATCAATGCGTTCACCGCGATCATATCATCGGCCAAATAGGCGGCCATCCGATCATGTGGTTTCTGGATTTCCAATGCACTGTCCATCATGATTTCCCAAGCCCTCTCGACTGTTGCTGAGCCTACGCGTAAACCCATGAAGTATGAAGGAACTTTTACGCACAACCGACCCGACGATTATTGCTTTTGCCACAGCCCTTCTGTCTGGCGAGGATATAGATTGTTTTGAAATGGACGTAAATATGAGCGTTCTCGAAGGTGGCATCGGAATCTTCCCGCGCCGCCTGATGGTGCATGCCGATCTTTACGACCAAGCGGTGCGTGTGATGCATGACAATGACATCGACCTTGGACGCTGAACTCAGCTGTGACGCCTTTTTGGGCGGTAAGCTGCATTTGTGGCAACCGCGCAAAGGGTACCGCGCGGGGGTCGATCCGGTTTTGCTGGCAGCAAGTGTGGCGGCCAAAGCGGGGCAATCCGTGTTGGATTTGGGATGCGGCGTGGGGGCTGCGGCCTTGTGTGTTGCGACGCGTGTGGAGGGTGTGTCCGTCACAGGGGTCGAGCGCCAAGAGGATTACGCCGCACTGGCGCGGCGCAACGGACTGGATGTCGTCTGCGCGGATATTTCTACATTACCAAGCGATTTCAGGCAGTTACAATTTGATCACGTCATCGCGAACCCGCCCTATTTTGATCGCTCGGCCAGCACCGTGGCGCAGGATCAAGGGCGCGAAACCGCAATGGGCGAGGCAACGCCGCTGTCCGAGTGGGTCGAGGTCGCGGCCAAGCGCCTCAAGCCCAAAGGGTACATGCATTTCATTCACCGGATCGAGCGCTTGCCAGATTTACTTGGGGCGTTGCCGCGGGTGATGGGGTCTGTGCAGGTTTTGCCCATCACGCCGCGTGTGAACCGGCGGGCGGAGCTTGTGATCATGCGGGCGCGCAAAGAAGGGCGCGCGGCATTTGAATTATTTTCGCCCCATATTTTGCACTGCGGCGAACGTCATGAAATCGACGCGGAAAGCTATACGCCTGAAACAAAGGCCATTCTGCGCGATGGGGCGCCGCTTACGTTTTAATCAATCGTTAAGAGGTTGTCTGCTTACAATGCAACTGCGGCGTGACAGATCATGGAAATCGTGATTCAATCGTCATGCAACTTTATCAGCAGGAGAACTACATGAGCTTGACCTCACATCTTGAAGAACTGAAAAAGAAGCACACTTCCCTCAGTCATGCTGTCGAACAAGCACAACGCGCGCCCAGCACGGATGGGTTGGAAGTGGCAGCGATGAAGAAACAGAAACTCCGACTTAAAGAGCAAATCAACCGGCTTTCCAGCTAACTTTTCTACGCTTTTGGGTCCATCACTGAAATGATCCTGAGCGACTCCGTGATGTTGGCGGTCTTTTCGATTTCCGCCAGCATCCATTCCCGCAAGGCTTTGACCTGAGGGCGGTTTTCTGTCCCTTCAGGGCATAAAAACCGGAACCGCGCCCCCGTTCCTAGCGCCGTCTTGAACGGAATAACCAGACGCCCGTCGCTGACATCTTTGACCGACAGCGCGCGCCGTCCCAGAACAACCCCCACTCCAGCCAAGGCTGCGTCCAACGCGTGATCGGCTTGCGAGAACTGTGGGCCGTGCAAGGGGCCGTGTGTGACGCCCATTGTTTTGAACCACGCAGGCCAGTCACATTTCGGCTCAAGGAAATCGACGCTGTGATCCACGATCAACGGGGCATCCACCAGGCTTTCAGGGGTCGGATAGCGGGCGGCAAGGTCTGGAGTCATCACAGGGGCGACCCATTCTTCCGCCAAAGGCAGTGAATATAGCCCCTCATCAGGGCCGTAGCCAAACCGAATAGCCACATCGATGGCGTCGCGCCCGAAATCCATCATGCGCAACGACGCCGAAAAGCGCAGCTCCACTTCAGGGTGGGCTTGGGCAAATTCATACAGACGGGGGGCCAGCCACTTGGCCGTAAATGCGGGGCCTGCGGTCACGGACAACGATTGCGTGTCTTGCAATCGCACGGCAGCGCGCCACGCGGCTGCCAGAGTTTGAAATCCGTCCTTGGCACCGGGGGCCAACGCTGCGCCTGCGTCCGTCAGTTCAACCGCGCGGTTCAGGCGGCGAAACAGGGGCTCTCCCAAATGCTCTTCCAGAGATTTGATCTGGTAACTCAAAGCGGCAGGAGTGACATGCAACTCATCTGCGGCCTTGGCAAAGGACATATGGCGTGCCGCGGCATCAAAAGCGCGCAAGGCGGTGAGGGGAGGGAGGCGATCAGGCATATTCAGTTCAATATACCTTAACTGAGACTATTGAAAGTCTCGTTTGTCATAAGTGTTAGCGGGGGTCATATTGGGACCAAGTCAGAAACACTGAAGCAAGGAAATTTAGAATGTTTGAAGTTGCATCGAACCCCGCCATGCGTCGCGCCATCAAAGCCGCTCACGAAAGCCGCGCACAAACAGTGTCCCAAGCATGGAACTGGTTGTTCGGAAACAAAACCTCCCGCTGATTGCCGAACCATTTGGTTGCGACATTTTTACGGGATGAAAAAGGGCCGGTCCACAGCAGTGGATCGGCCCTTATGGTTGAAAAATGGTCAGTTAGACGAAAAACTGTGCGCCGTTGGCTGAAATTGTCGAGCCGTTGATGAAACCGGAATCATCAGAGGCAAGGAACACGACGCAGCGGGCAATTTCCTCTGGCTCACCCAAACGGCCTGCCGGAATTTGCGCAATGATCGAATCGCGCACCTTTTCAGGAACGGCCATGACCATATCTGTCCCGATGTAGCCCGGGCAGATTGCATTGGCGGTGATGCCTGCGCGCGCGCCTTCTTGGGCCAGGGATTTGACGATGCCGAGGTCGCCGGCTTTGGTCGCGGCATAGTTGACTTGGGCGAACTGGCCTTTTTGTCCATTGATTGAGGAAATCACAATCACACGGCCAAATTTGCGCTCGCGCATTCCGGGCCAAAGGGGGTGAACGGTGTTGAACACGCCTGTCAGGTTTGTATCGACGACTTCATGCCACTGCTCGGGGGTCATTTTGTGGAACGGCGCATCGCGGGTGATGCCGGCGTTCGCCACGACCACATCGACAGGGCCCAAATCGGACTCGACTTGGGCAATGCCTGCAGCGCTCTCGGCGTAGTCGGCGACATTCCATTTGTACGTTTTGATGCCGGTTTTTTCGGTGAAAGCGGCAGCGGCCTCATCGTTGCCGGCATAGGTGGCGGCGACGGCATAGCCTGCGTCTTTCAACGCTTGTGAAATTGCAGCACCGATTCCTCGGGAACCGCCGGTGACGAGAGCAACGCGTGACATGTTGGGACACTCCTGATATTTGTCTACGAAAGGTTATTATAAATTATTGCAGAGATTAGCAATAATATTACTTTGAGATTTTTGGAAAATTTGCACGTGGCCAAAAAGCACCGAGGCGACACCTGTACGCGCCGCCTCGCTTTGGCTCAGTTGCTGTTATGGGCGCTCAAGGCACATAGCCACGCCCATGCCACCGCCGATGCACAATGTCGCGAGGCCCTTTTTCGCGCCGCGGCGCTTCATTTCAAACAATAGCGTGTTCAAAACGCGCGCGCCGGATGCGCCGATCGGGTGGCCGATTGCGATGGCGCCGCCGTTGACGTTCACGACGTCAGGGTTCCAGCCCATCTCTTTGTTCACGGCGCAGGCTTGCGCCGCAAAGGCTTCGTTGGCTTCGACCAGATCAAGATCCTCGGCTTTCCAACCCGCTTTTTCCAGCGCTTTGCGGCTTGCGTGGATCGGGCCGACGCCCATGATGGCCGGGTCCAAACCGGCCGTTGCGTATGATGCGATGCGTGCCAATGGCTCGATGCCGCGCTTTTCGGCGGCATCTGCGGTCATCATCAATGCAGCGGCTGCCCCGTCATTGAGGCCCGAGGCGTTCGCGGCGGTGACGGAGCCGTCTTTGACAAAGGCAGGACGCAATTTCTGCATGGCTTCCATGGTCGCGCCGTAGCGGATGTATTCGTCAGCATCGACGACGATGTCGCCCTTGCGTGTCTTGATCGTAAAGGCGACGATTTCGTCTGCGAATTTACCGGCCTTTTGTGCCGCTTCGGCTTTGTTTTGGGACGCGACGGCAAACGTATCCTGCATCTCACGGCTGATCTGCCATTTTTCTGCAACGTTTTCAGCGGTCTGACCCATGTGGTACCCGTTAAAGGCATCCCACAAACCGTCGCGGATCATGGTGTCGATGTATTGCATGTCGCCCATCTTTTGACCGGCGCGCAAGTTGGCGGCGTGGGGGCTGAGGGTCATGTTTTCTTGACCACCGGCGGCAATAATATCCGCATCACCCAGTTGGATGTGTTGGGCGGCAAGGGCCACAGCGCGCAGGCCGGACCCGCAAACCTGGTTAATGGACCAGGCCGCGCTTTCTTGTGGCAGACCTGCGTTGATGTGTGCCTGACGCGCAGGGTTCTGGCCCTGTGCAGCCGTGAGAACCTGTCCAAGGATGGTTTCGGAAACCTCACCTTTTTCAATTCCGGCGCGTTCGACAACGGCCTCCAATACAGCCGCGCCCAGATCATGGGCTGGAGTGTTCGCAAAAGAGCCGCCGAAGCTGCCAACTGCGGTGCGTGCCGCCGATGCAATGACGATGTTTGTCATGATAGTTTGTCCTCTAACAAATCAGCAGAGGTCTGTTCGAGCAGTGCGCCCCGCCTCCGTCAAAGGTGTAATTAGAGGATTCGCCGCAATGCGGCAACGCGACAGATATGCACATTAGTGCACGGAAATACCGACAGGTAAGACCTGACAGGAATTAGCGGCGCGATGCAGTTTTCAATTCTGTCTGCATCCAGTCCGGCCGTGTTTTGGGAGCAGAGAACAAAAAGCCCTGTAGGCAATCCACGCCCATTTCGATCAGTTTCTCCATGTCGTCGCGAGATTCAACGAATTCTGCGACGGTCAGCATGTCAAAGTGGCGTGCGATGTCGATCATGGCATGCGTCAACGCTTGATTGTCCGGATCATGGGCGATCCCTTTGACGAACTGTCCGTCAATTTTCAGAACGTCGAAATAAAAGTCCTTGAAATATCGCAGGGCTGTGTGACCGGCCCCGAAATCATCCAGCGCAAAACTGACACCCAATGCTTGTAAGTCATCCATAAACCGCACGACCATATCCGGTAACTCCATGGCGGAGCTTTCGGTGATTTCCAGAATAAGGCGTTCCGCGATGGAGCGATCCCGCTCAATCCAGCGTTTGAAATTCTGCATCCAGCGCTGATATCCGATGGAGCGTGCGGACATATTGACCGAAAGCCGCAAGGCCGGATTTTCATGCAGCGCGCGCAATCCCATATTGATCGACAGCGCGTCGATGCGCCGCCCCAGTTCCGTCTCTTCAATCACATCCATAAAGTCTTTGGCCGGGATGATGCGTCCGGTCTCGTCCATGACGCGAATGAGCGCTTCGTAAAAACCCACTTTGGTTGTGTCATTGGCCATCATAATAGGTTGAAACGCCAACAGGGTCTGCTTGTATTCAATTGCGGTGGCAACCATGTCCAACGTTGCCTGATCCCTTGCATTGACCGCAAAGTCCAACGGATTGTCGACGCGACTGCCTGCGCCGGAACTGGGGCGTTGTAGGGTGTTCACTGCTGCGATTCCTGATGTGGCTGCCCCCGCAACATGCACTTTAAGCTTCTAACATTGTCTTAAGTGCCGTTAGTTGGGGTTCTGAAATCCACACCACACAAAGGACAGCATTATGGGCGAGAGATGCGGCTGGGCGGGACCTGACCCTATATACCTTGCGTATCACGACACGGATTGGGGCGTGCCGGAATATGACAGTCGTGCGTTGTGGGAAAAGCTGGTGCTTGACGGGTTTCAAGCGGGGCTAAGCTGGATTACCATATTGAAAAAGCGGGAAAATTTCCGCGAGGCCTTTGCAGGGTTTGACCCCAACATCATCGCCACATGGGGGGAGGCAGAGGTGGAAACGCTGCTTCAGAACAAAGGGATCATCCGCCACCGCGGCAAGATCGAAGCAACCATCGGCAACGCAAGGGTGTGGCAAAACATCGAACAACGGGTGGGGTTTGATACATTTTTATGGAATTACATCGGGGGTGCGCCTGTGCAAAACCGCTTTGAGCGACAAGAAGACGTGCCGGCCTTCACCGCCTTGTCCACGCAAATCTCCAAAGATCTCAAAAAGGAAGGGTTCCGCTTTTGTGGCCCCACGATCGTCTACGCCTTCATGGAAGCGGTCGGAATGGTGAATGACCATTTGGTCACATGTCCAAGGTATGCAGAGGTTGCAGCGATGACGCGCGATTAACGCGTTGACTCTGGCCTCGCCCCCTTTATAAGCCGCTCATCCATTGGTGTTGGTGGCTCTCGTAAGAGATGGCCTGTCAGGGTTCGCCCAAAGGACAACGCCCTTCAAACGCCGCTCCGGACCTGACCCACACAAGTGGGGACGTCATTCGGGGAGGCACACATAAAACGAAGGAGAACAGCCGTGACCAAACGCACGTCTGCCAAGCACAAAATTGACCGCCGCATGGGCGAAAACATCTGGGGCCGTCGCAAAATCCCCGGTGAACCGCCGTGAATACGGCCCCGGCCAGCACGGTCAGCGCCGCAAAGGCAAACTGTCCGACTTCGGTATCCAGCTGCGCGCCAAGCAGAAGCTGAAAGGCTACTACGGCGACCTGACCGAGAAACAGTTCCGTCGCATCTATGCCGAAGCCGAGCGTGTTGGTGGCGATACAGGTGAAAACTTGATCGGTTTGCTGGAACGCCGCCTTGACGCCGTTGTGTACCGCGCGAAATTCGTAGCAACAGTGTTCGCTGCGCGTCAGTTCGTGAACCACGGCCACGTCAAAGTGAACGGCAAAAAGGTAAACATCCCGTCTTACCGCGTAAAAGAAGGTGACGTGATCGAAGTGCGTGACCGTTCCAAGCAGATCGCCGTTCTTGCTGGAAGCCACACAATTGGCCGAGCGCGATGTCCCTGACTACATCGAAGCAGATCACTCCAAAATGACCGCGACATTCGTGCGCACACCGAACTTGGGCGATGTGCCTTATCCGGTGATGATGGAACCAAACCTGGTTGTTGAATTCTACGCGAAGAACTAAGGTCCAAGACCTGCGTTTTTTCGCAATCGAAATTCGGAAAAGCCGCTCTGGAAACAGGGCGGCTTTTTTGCTTTTTATCAAGGGTAGGTTGGCGGACGAAGCGGACCTCAGACCTCTAGATTTGAAGGTCTACTAAGACCGAAAAGGTGCTGAGTTGCTTGGCCGTCGGAATTCTGTAAGCTGATGTAGAAAACGCGGCAAAAGGTATCCAGTGCACCCGTTGATCTACATTTCATTTCCAGCAATCCTTAGCTGTGGTTTGCTTTCTATATTGTTCTTTGTATATCGGCGCTTGCCCGCGAAGAGTTGGTACTTGGTCTCCTCCTTTTTTTTATCCATTGCTCATGTCGTACTGGCTTGCATTGCTGCAATACTGACATTCTCAGCCCCTATTTCTAACATTGCGTGCTCTTTCGGCATAACTGGCTATTCGGCTTCCATTGCCTTTGTCATCATCGACAGCGCAAACCTATTTGTATGGTTGGTTGCAGCTATTCAGCGCAGAGAGAACCGGATAGTTGGTTCTTCCATCACGTACATTCTGCTACGCCTGCTGCTACATGCATCTCTAATTCTATCGTTTTGGTGGTTCGCAGCGCTTTGCACGGTCTGACGCTTGTGATTTTGAGCAGTTACCGAAAGCTTAATGCTGACATTCGTACGAAGCGCAGCATCCGTCAAAAAAGTCTCAAAGCAGACATTACAAACTTTTGGTCAAGATGAGCCATGAGCGTGAAACGCCCTCCTGCCAAACCAGAGGTGTGCATTTGGCAAAATTGGGACTTTCAGATCAATAATGACCCAAAAGTTAACGGCTCCGTGCAAACCTTAGCGCCACCCGATACCTAACGATCCGTAACCCTGTCGGGCAAAGGATTGCGACCAGATAGAGGAACCCACGCCGCATAGGCAGATATGTGATGTCAGCGCACCAATCTTGGCGTGCAGGTCTTTGACCTGCTTTTCATCAACTTCGTGTGCTTTACGGCGGCCGTGCTCGAAAACGCCAGACGCCCCATCAAGAAGCGCCCGCTTCCGTTGATGGATCATCGTGGGATGTACCCCACACCGACTGGCCAGCTCACTAACGGTTTCTTCCCCTTTCAGCGCTCCCAACGCAACCTTCGCTTTGAATTCTGGAGGGTGTTGCTTTCGTTCCGACATTTCTGATCTCCTTGGAATTGAAGATCAGCGGACAACAAATTGCAGTTTACGTCAGTGTCCGAATTTCGGGGGATAGCTCATTTCGCCCAATGCAGCACAGTGCATGAACGGCGGCTTTCGCTTCTTCGGCCCAGGTTTCTCAGGTGCCGCGCACTTCCACGATTGTCGTCTCGCTTAAACGACGAATGAGGCTTTTTTCAACATCCTCTAAAACGTCCGCCACCCGGCGGTGCAGCGCGTGTTCGACGGAGCAATCGGGCGCGTCGGCCTCATCTGCTGATGCCACCAGACTTTCGTCCAGCGCCAAATAAACGTCGGCGAGCGTGATGCTTTCAGGTGCGCGCGCCAAGAGCCAACCGCCCGCGTGCCCTTTTTCGGATGTTAGTAGCCCGGCATCTTTGAGCCGCCCCAGAACGCGCCTTACGACGACCGGGTTGGTTCCGGCGTGTTCGGCAATGTCAGCAGAGGTGCGCACGCGGTCCGGCTCTCCCGCCATATGGCTGAGGGTATGTAGCGCGAGAGAAAGGCGAGAGTTCCGTTTCAAAGTAAGATTTCCCAATGCCTGATTTTTACGCAACTTGATCTGTTGCGTGTTTCTAGTAACTCAGGTAGTTGCGTAATATTGTTGTCATTCATGATTGGGTCAAAATGGTGCAAAATCGTAGTCCCCGCAACCTGGGTTATACAAGTCTGCCAGCGCGTCGCCGCTTTGGACCTCCCATGCAAACATATGATGCTCTGCCACCACCATTGCGGCGATGGCTCGCTCAAGCTGCATTGCCTTGGTCACCAACCTCAGCCAGGCGCATTTGGAGGCGTGCGCAACGTCGCGGATTGGACGTTGACGCAACACTGAAAACGCTGAGCAAAGCCGAAGCTCGAACCCTTGCCCGCGATCAACTTGGCACGGGAAACCTCACGAAAACCCACTCAATTTGAAGGAATGAATATGTCCCTCCTATCACGGCTGGCCTTTGCTGCCCTCGTCACTCTAACGCCTGCCATACCGGCCATGGCGCAAAACGGCAGTCTGTCGATCTCTATCACATTCGGACCCACCGCCGAGGTGCCCGATCCACGCGCGGGCTATAACGGCTGGATGTCGAACCAGACTGGCGTGACCGAGACGCTGATGGGGATCGATTATCACATGAAGCTCTATCCGCGAGTGGCAGAGAGCATCGCGCAAGCGGGTCCGACCACATGGCGTGTCGCCTTGCGCGAGGGTGTCTTGTTCCACGACGGGACGCCAGTGACGGCGGGCGCTGTCGTCGAGGCGATCTCTGCAATCTCCGATGAAACGCATCCGGGCCACAATGCCCGTGTGGCGAAGCTGCTCGATCTGGCGGGCATGTCCACCGATGGGGACAGGGTTGTTGTGTTTGAAACCAACAGTGCCAATGCAGCTTTCCCCTGGACATTGTCGGAACCTGCGATCGCGGTTCTTGGTGCGGCGTCTGACGCATTTCCGATCAACGCAACGGGTCCCTACATTTTTCGCGAGGCGGTGCCAGAGCAGCTTTACCGTGCGGAAGCCAATCCAAACTACCGCCTCGGCACACCAGGCCTTGAAGAGGTGCGCGTGGTTGTCTCAGGCGATCCGGCTTCGGCAGCTTTGGCGTTTGAGGCGGGTGACGTAGATATGGTCATCGGTTACCCCAAACCCGATTTTGAGCGCATCCAGGCAACAGGTGCGCTTGGGTTTTCTGCACCAACTGCGCGGCTCTATTTCTACACCATCAATGCCACGAGCGGGCCGATGGCTGATCCGTTGATCCGCCGCGCTGTCTCTCTCGCGATTGATCGGCAAGGCATCGTTGAAGCAGCTCTTTCAGGCGTCGGCGGTGTGCCCGCTGGTACTATCTATCCTGATGGCACAAGTTGGGCGGCAGATATTCCCATGGCCTATGATCCAGAAAAGGCCGAAGCGTTGCTGGCTGAGGCCGGTGCGGTCAAAGAAGGCGGGGCTTGGGTGCTGAATGGTGCGCCTTTGGAAATCGATATCGTCACCTATTCAGGCCGCGCTGAATTGCCACCAACTGCTGAACTGACGCAGGCATTCTTGCAGGCGATCGGGATCAAGGCAAACATCCGTGTAGGTGAATATGGGACCAGCAATGATGCGATTGTGGCAGGTGAGGCGGATATGTTCCTGCAAGCTTGGGTGACGACGCCACAAGGGGATCCCGGCGCTGTTTTGGAGGCTTTGCTCAAGTCAGATGGCGGGTCCAATGCCGGCGGCTACTCGAACGCGGCACTTGATCAACTCTTGGCCGATGGCCGCACCACCTTTGATCATGACGCCCGCAAGGCGATCTATGACGAAGTGCAGCAGATCATCGCCTCGGACGCGGCCCTGATCCCTGTCTTCCACGCGGCACAAACCAACGTGGCAACGGCGGGATTGACAGGCTACCGTGTACATCCAACCGAAACCTATTGGATCACGCACGAAACGGCCCTTACTGAATGACACTTTCCGTATCCGGCCTGAGCGCTGTGCGCTCGGGCCGTACAATCCTGTTCCCAACCTCCCTTGAGATTGAGCCCGGTGCCCGCATCGGGCTTGTTGGTGCGTCGGGGTCAGGCAAGTCTACACTTGGCCATGCGTTGATTGACACGCTGCGCGCGCAAGGCAGCTGTGTCGCTCATGTTCCACAAAGCCCGGATGAGGCGCTCGACCCGTTGCGCCGAATGGCCTTTCACTGGCGCGAAGCGGAAACGGCCCTTGGCTTGCCCCATGATGCAGACCGCCAGCAGGCATTATTCCGCGCCCTCAAGATCGAGACCGGCGATTTACGCAAACGCCCGTGGGGGTGGAGCCGTGGCATGCAGCAACGGTTTGTGATTGCCATGGCCCTGATTGGCGCGCCCAACCTGCTGGTGATGGACGAGCCAACATCTGCGCTTGATCCAATCGTTGCAGCGCGCACGATGGTTTTGCTCGAAGATTATCTGGCGGCCCGCGACACTGCCTTGGTGCTCATCACCCATGATCTTGGCCTCGCTGCCGGGCGGGTGACCCGTCTGCTGGTGATGAACGCGGGGCGGATCATTGAGGACCGGCCAACGTCCGAGCTGCTGGCCGCACCAAGGACTACACAAGCGGCGTCCCTTTGCGCCCATCGCAATTGGCTGGCACTACCATGCTGAGGTTGAGCGATGTAAACGTCAAGTTTGGAAAGACACCCGTGCTGCGGGATGTGTCGATGACCCTGCCTGCTGGACAGACGCTCGCCGTTGTAGGGGAAAGTGGCGCTGGAAAATCCACGCTGATTGCCACGATTTTGGGTTTGACCAAACTGGACAAAGGCCTGATCACATGGGCGAATGTCCCGATCAAAGCCTGCCGCCCGTCGCTGGTGATGCAAGAACCCCGTGCGGCCTTTAATCCTGTTCTATCCCTGCGCAGGTCCATTCTGGAGCCTTTGAGCGCAAAGCGTGAGGTTATCTCCGAAACGCGGCTCGGGCAGCTGTGTGATCGCCTGGAACTGCCTCTGGAGATGCTTGACCGCAAGCCCCGTGAGGTCTCTATCGGTCAAGCCCAAAGGGCGGGTATCTTACGGGCGTTGATTGCGGGCTCACCGCTCATCTTGTTTGATGAACCCCTTTCGGCACTTGATGCGGTCACCCAGAAACACACCGCACAGCTTATCGCTGATCTGCAAACGGAGTTGGGTTTTGCAGCGCTCATCGTGACCCACGATCTGGGCTATGCCGCCGCTTTCAGCGATGACATCGCCGTATTGCGTGAGGGACGGATCGAAGAACTCACGCCGACACCTGCATTTGTTCAAAACCCGCAATCTGACTATGGACAGGAATTGCGCGCAGCCGCTTTCGCCTTGGGCGCGTTGGAGTATGTCGCATGACCCGCAGCCTGCTCGGACTGTTCTTGCGGGCATTTGTAGTGCTCACAGGCACCGCACTCGCGACCTTCACTCTGTTATGGAATGCGCCGGGCGATCCGGCCCTTGCCATTGCTATGGCCCGATTCGATGCGGTCGTGCCAGCCGATGTGATCGATCTGGTCCGCGCAGAGGCAGGGCTGGACGCCGGGTTCTGGGCGGCTTTCCGAGGATGGGTTGTCCCCCTGATCTCAGGGAATTTCGGCAACTCGTCTGTCACAGGCCGTCCGGTTTGGCCTGATTTGGCCTCTGCCACCTCTTATACAGTGCCGCTCGCCCTTGCTGGACTGGCGATTGGTCTGGCCATATCAATCCCCCTTGCGGTGCTTGCGACACGACATCCCGGCAGCTGGCTGGACCGCTTCGCCGTTGGCATCGCTTCACTCGGGGCTGCGATTCCCGCGTATTGGTTGGGTTTGTTGTTGATCCTGCTTTTCGCGGTCAAACTGGCGTGGCTTCCGGCCATGGGTGCCACCACGCCAAGCCACGTGATCTTGCCCGCTCTCACACTGGGATTGGGCGTCGCGGCCGCGCTGACCCGGATCATCCGCTCCGGTATTCTGGAGGCACGCGGGCAACCCTTCATGCCCGCCCTTAAACGGCGCGGGATATCCGAACATGCGCTGGCGAGGGAACACGTGGGCCCGCATGCGGCGATCCCTGTCATCACGGTTTTCGGCCTAGAGCTGGCGTTCCTGTTGGAAGGGGCCGTGATGGTCGAGGTGATCTTTGGCCGTCCCGGTTTGGGAAGCTTTTTGGTGGGCGCAATTGAGGCACGAGACTTTCCAAAGGTACAAGGCGTGGTCATTCTGGCGGCCCTCCTGTTCGTCGGGATCAACCTTGTTATCGACGTGATTTACCGGCTTATTGACCCCCGAATGGGCACACAAAATGCGTAGCGTCGGGTTTCTGGTCTCCGCCCTCGTGGCGCTTGCCGTGCTTGGCCCAATGCTTGCGCCGCATGATCCGACTGCGATCAATATTGCAGCACGTCTCAGCCCACCAAGTGGCGAATGGTGGTTGGGCACCGATGCATTCGGCCGCGATATCCTCTCTCGGCTGCTGCATGGCGCACGCTGGTCCTTGGGGCTGGCGTTTGTGATTTCACTGATCGGCTTGATCATTGGCACAGTTGCAGGACTTACGGCCGCGTTGGGGGGCAAGGCCGTAGATTGGGCGGTGATGCGCGTAACGGATTCCTTTTTGGCGTTTCCCGAACTGGTCGCCGCTGTTGTGATTGCCGGTATTCTGGGCGGAGGCATCAACAGCCTGATCCTTGCCCTCAGCCTTACCAGCTGGATGCGGTATGCACGGGTTGCGCGTGGCGTCGGCCTGTCGTTGCGCACCCGTGGATATGTTGTGCAGGCAAAACTCGCCGGGCTGTCGCCGCTCGCCATCGCACGTTGGCACTACCTGCCATCGCTGCTGCCGTCTCTCATCGTGGTGTGGACGGGGATGTTCGCGCGCGCCATTCTGGGCATCTCGGCTCTTGGCTTTTTGGGGTTTGGCGTACAGCCTCCGATGGCGGAATGGGGCACGATGCTGCTGGATGCGCGGATCCATATGCGCGCCGCACCCTTGCTGATGATCTGGCCGGGGCTTGCCGTTGTGGCCTGTGTTCTGGCCATCAACTTGGTTGGAGACGTGCTGCGCGATGCTTTGGCCGAGAAAGACTCGCCACAATGAGCCTCGCCGACCGCCCGACATGGGGCATCAGCCTCCGCATTTTGTCAGGAATCCTCGGGGCTGGCATGTACATCAGCGTCAAAGCCGTCAGTGAGAACGTGCCCTTGGGAGAGATCGTATTCTTTCGATCATTCTTTGCGATCATCCCGCTGATCCTGTTTCTATGGATCAGAAACGAATTCCCTAGCGTATTGGCAACCAAACGGCCATTCGGGCATTTTCTGCGCGCGAGTTTCGGGGCTTTGGCCCTGTTTACATCCTTCGCAGCCCTTGCCCGTCTCAGCCTTGCCGAAGCGATCCTCATTGCGCAGCTCGCGCCGATGCTGACCGCCATTGCGGCTGTGTTTTTTCTCTCCGAGCGGCTGACTTTCTTTCGCATGGGCGGGCTTGGCCTTGGTTTTGCGGGTGTCGTTGTGCTGGTTTGGCCAGAATTGGGTGGCAATGATGCAGATGGCACGCGTTTGATAGGGGTCGCAATGGGGCTGGCCTCGGCCGTTCTATCAGCGTTCTCCTTGATCATGGTGCGTAGCCTAAGCCGCTCCGAGAGCCCCGGTGCCATTGCGCTGTATTTCGTGCTCGCCTCAATGTTGGGGGCACTGCTAACGATCCCGTGGGGATGGATCATGCCGCAAGGCATGATGCTGTTTTATCTGATCGCCGCGGGCCTTTTCGGCGGCTTTGCGCATATCGCGATGACGCTGTCGTTTCGCTATGCCGAAGCCTCTCGGCTTGCCCCGTTTGAGTACGTCGCCCTGTTATGGCCTTTGCTGGCAGACCTATTTATCTTCAAACTGCCCATCGCTGTGACCTTCTTGATCGCAGCACCTCTTGTTCTTGCGGGTGCCGCTTTTGCTGCTGTCGAGAAGAGCAAAAACAAGCGTTAGACTGATCAATTGTCGAAGGTGTGTGAGCCCAAAGTCGCACCATATGACCTTTGGAGTTACAGCGAGCGGCGGCTATGTACTGATCCGGGCACGTTGGTTCAAGCGTGAAACGCCCTGCTCTCAAGCCAGAGGTTTGCATTTTGCAAAATTGGGACTTTCAGATCAATGATGACCCGAAAGTTAACGCCTCCGTACAAACCTTAACGCCACCCGATACCTAACGATCCGTAAACGCCGCGAGAGCGTGTGTCTTGTGACTTTCGGGGCCTGTTTTGTACAACACAGCATTCTAGGGCAAAATACACAGCAAAAAGGGCGGCTGTCTTGTAACAAACAGCCGCCCTTTTGTACGTTTCATTGAAACCAGCCCACCGCACGCTGCGTTAATGCAATCGCGCGGTGGGGGGCTGAACCTCTCAGTTCACAGGTTTCGCATCCTCAGCCGCGTTGTCCTCCGCAACCTCCGCTTTAGGCTCATCAACGCCCAAAGCCTTGGAGGTGACACCCGCCAAACCGTTCTCCATGGAGATGCCCAGCTCTTCGCCCAGCTTCTTGAGTGCGGGCATTTGCACGGCCATGCCCATGATGGAATCCAGCGCTTGGTTCACCACGGGTTTGTCGCCTGACGCCCCTCCGGCTGAGCCACCAACAGCGCCGCCCATGCCACCGATCTGGTGGATTTTGATGCTGTCGATTTTCTCGGCCGGCTTGACCATTTCGGCCACGATTGCTGGCATCGCTTCAAGGCGGGCAAGGTCGATTTTCATCGCGATCAGCTCGTTCGACAATGTGTTTTCCGCGTTGGTGATGGCCTGACGGCCTTCGGCTTCGGCCAGCAAGTCGGCCTTCTTCGCTTGGGCTTTGATCGTGATGGCATCCGCGGCGGCTTGGGCCTCTTCACGCACAGCATCTGCACGGTCTTGGGCCGCGTCCTTTTGGGCGCTGGCCTCAAGGCGGATTTTGGTTGCCTCACGCTCTGCCTCACGGGCGGCTTCGATCAAGGCGATCTGCTTGGTCCGCTCGGCTTCGGCCACTTCGCGGGCTGTGATCACAGCCTCTGTGGCTTTGGTGGCTTCAGCGCGGGCAAGGTCGGCAGAGGCACGCGCGCGGCTTTCCTCTTCGGACTTCTGTGCGATGATAATCTGGCGCTCTTGTTCGGCCACTTCAAGGTCGCGGTCTTTTGCGATTTCGGCGGCGCGAATGGATTCCTGACGCTTGATTCGCGCGCCTTCTTTTTCTTGTTCGGCCTGTTCCTGACGCTGGATGATTTCGGAATCCTGTGCCGCGCGCAGGGTCTCAACTTCTTGAACTTGCGCGATTTTCGCTTCCTGCTCATCGCGTTCGATCATGTACTTGAGACGCTCCCCTTCCATCGCGGCGCGGCGCACAGATACGTCTGCGTCGGCATCGATTTGGGCGCGCTCTTTCTTGGAGGTCGCGATGACTTCGGCCAGCTTGCGCATACCCACAGCGTTAAAGGCGTTGTTCTCGTCAAGGTCATCAAACGGGGTCTGGTCCAGCGCAGTGAGGGACACAGATTCCAGTTCCAGACCGTTTTTCATCAGGTCTTCGGAGACGGCGTTTTGCACATCTTGCACAAACTCGGCACGGTTTTCATGCAGCTCGTCCATCGTCATCTGGGCGGCCACAGCGCGCAAGCCGTCAACCAGTTTACCCTCGATCATTTCGCGCAGTTGATCGACGTAGAATGTGCGATCCCCCAGCGTTTGAGCGGCCCGTGAAATGCCCTCGATAGACGCGTTGACCGAGACGTAGAATTCGACGCCCACGTCCACCCGCATCCGGTCTTTGGTGATCAGCGCGGCCTCTTTGTTGCGCTGCACTTCAAGGCGCAGGGTCTTCATGTTCACAGGGCTGATTTCATGCAGCAACGGAATAACGATCGTGCCGCCATCCATGATGACTTTTTTGCCACCTTGGCCGGTTTTTACCAGCGACACTTCGCGGGTCGCACGCCGGTACAGGCGCGCCATAACAAGTCCTATCAGGACAAGGAACACCAGAACGCTGGCGACAATGGTAAGGATTAGTTGAAACTGCATATGGTTTCCCTTCAATCAGAATATTGGTTAATTTGGTTGGTCCCAAGCGTGGTGAACTACACCCTACGCAGGCCTTGGATCAGGTCAATGCGACAAGCCGGTATCCCTGGTTTTGCGCCTTGCGCACCACGAGAACTTCGGTGCCTTGAGGGATCACTTCGTCATCCTTCAATGGTTCCCCACGCAGGTAGTGCGCGTTGCCATGCCCGTCCATCACACGCACTTCGGCGGGCTTACCACGGGCAGCGGTGCCTTGGCTGACGATCCCACGACGCCGTCCCAAATGGTTGCTCGACACCGCTGAACTTTCGCTTTTGGGGATGATCCGTGCGAACACCCCTGCAAACCGACTGGCAAACCAGATCGCGGCGCCAATCGCAGGGACAACAACGGCCCAAGGCGAGAGCAGGAAGCCAAGCAACGTATCAGCGGCCGTTTGGATCACAAGACCAGTGAGGCCAAAAGCCAACAGCGCCGCGGCAATCCAGACCAGTGTCGGCACTTTGCTCAGACCCAGCCAGTCGCCAGTTCCCGCTTGAGCAGCTTCTGCGCCGTCCATTGCGTCAGCGGCTTCCAGTTCGGCCTCCCAATTCGAGAAGTCGGTCGCCGCAAGGTCACCGTCGATGTCGATGCCAAAGTCGACATCAACGTCCAGATCCAGGTCCACATCCAAATCCGCCTCAGCGCCCATGCCCAAAAGCGTGCCACCCAACAGGGCAGCCACCAGTTCCAATGCCATCAGGCCAAAAAGAAGGGCCAACGCGACACTGAAGGGCAAAAGTGCGGGGTCAGAGAGGAGTGTTACCATTTCGGGCCTTTCAGTCATTTTGTATACTACGGTATACTGTATGTAGGTGCTCACGGCTTTGTTACAACCCTAGATACCGATAAATTGCGCCCATCCAATGACAATTCCGCGTCCGAATGGCGCTTTTATTGCGCGCGCGAGGCTTGTATGTCTGGGCGCAACGAGAGGATGAGCGCATGACACGTATCACACCGCAACCAGGGATCATGGACATCAAGCTGTATGAGAGCGGTGCGGCCCATGTGGCCGGGGTCTCTAACGCTGTGAAGCTTAGCTCGAACGAGAACCCTTTGGGCCCGAGTGATGCCGCGATCGAGGCATACAAGCGCGGGGCCTATAACCTGCACAGATACCCCTCATCGGATCAGGGGGATCTACGCCGCGCAATTGCGGATGTCTGGTCGCTGGATGCGGATCGTATCATTTGCGGGGCTGGATCGGATGAGGTGATTGCCTTTCTGTGTCAGGCCTTTGCAGGACCCGGAGATGAGGTGATCTACACCGAACACGGCTTTGCGATGTACAAGATTTCTGCGCTTGCGGCCGGGGCGACCCCTGTCGAAGTGCGCGAAAACGAACGCGTGACAGACGTGAGCGCAATTCTGGAGGCCTGCACTGCCAAAACCCGCCTTGTATTTTTGGCCAACCCGAACAACCCGACAGGGACGATGATTGGATTGGCCGAGCTGGAGCGGTTGGCGGACGGGCTGCCCGAGCAGGCCATTCTGGTTCTGGACGGAGCCTATGCGGAATACGTTGAGGGGTATGACGCGGGGGCCGCGATGATTGACGCGCGCGAAAACGTGGTGATGACGCGGACCTTTTCCAAGCTCTACGGGCTTGGCAGTTTGCGGGTCGGCTGGGGATATGGCCCCAAGGGGATCATGGATGTGCTGAACCGTTTGCGCGGGCCGTTCAACCTGAGCCAAGCGGCCCAGGACGCGGCCATCGCAGCGGTGCGGGACACGGCCTATGTCGCGCACTGTCGTGGCGAAAATGCAAAGTGGCGCGCGTGGTTGGCCAATGGGCTGGCCGAAGTCGGTGTGCCGTCTGATACCAGCAACGCCAACTTTGTGTTGGCCCGCTTCGCCGATCAAGCCGAAGCCGAGGGATGTGACGCATTCTTGCAAAGCCAAGGGCTGCTGGTGCGCCGTGTTGGCGGCTACAAACTGCCTGCAGCTTTGCGCATTACCGTCGGGGACGAGAGCGCCTGTCGCCAAGTCGTGCATGCGGTGAAAACCTACAAGGACAGTCGCACATGAGCGTGATTTACAACCGCGTCGCCCTGATCGGGCTTGGACTGATTGCGTCTTCGATGTTCTGGGCGATGAAACGCAACGGTTTGGCAGGTGAAGTGACAGGGTATGCGCGCTCCAAAGAAACCCGCGACAACCGCGCGCGAAATCGGACTGTGCGACGTTGTGTGCGACACGGCGGCAGAGGCTGTCGCGGGGGCCGATTTGGTGGTGCTGTGTGTGCCTGTTGGCGCCATGGGTGCCGTCGCGGCCGAGATCAAAGACGCTTTGGCCGATGGGGCCACTGTCACGGATGTGGGTTCTGTCAAACAGGATGTGATCGAGACTGTTGGGCCGCATCTGCCTGAAACGGCACATTTTATCCCGGCGCACCCGCTGGCGGGTACAGAACACTCCGGCCCCAGATCAGGGTTTGCCGAGCTGTTCGACGATCGCTGGTGCCTTTTGGTGCCTGTTGAAAACTCTGATCCAGAGGCCGTCGCCAAACTGCGCAGGTTGTGGGAAGGGCTTGGCTCAAACGTTGAGGAAATGGACGCCGAACACCACGATCTGGTGCTGGCCGTGACAAGCCACGCGCCGCATTTGATCGCGTACACAATGGTTGGCGTGGCGGATGATTTGGGCCGTGTGACCGACGGGGAAGTGATCAAATATTCAGCGGCAGGTTTTCGGGACTTCACCCGTATCGCGGCCAGTGACCCGACAATGTGGCGCGATGTGTTTTTGAGCAATAAAGACGCGACTTTGGAAATTCTCGGGCGTTTCACCGAAGAGCTGTTTGCCCTGCAACGCGCCATTCGGACCGGCGACGGGGACCATTTATTCGATTATTTCACCCGCACACGTGAAATTCGACGCGGGATCATCGATGCGGGACAGGATACAGACGCGCCAAACTTCGGGCGCGAATCCAAAGCCAAAACGTGATGCGCTCCGGGCTCATCCTGGCGCTTGTTCTGTGTGCATCGCCTGTTGTGGCACAAGCGCCCGCTGACTCGCTGCGCCCTGTTGCACGTGCCGGAACCGATGCGCGCAACGGAGTGACCGGCGGCGTGCAATTGGTGAAGGTGGCCGCAGCGACAGGTCCAGCCATGTCCCACTCTCTCAGGCCGAATTTGCGCACCAAGTCAGTCGTTCAAAAGGCGATGGCCAAGCGCAACCAGTTGCGCAAGGGGGCGGTGTGCGGGGATTTGGACATTCAGGGCGAACCGGTCGGGCGCGTCCCCGGAAAGCTCAATGGATGCGGGATAAGTGATGCGGTGCGCGTCCGCGCAGTGTCGGGCATCCGTCTCAGTCAGGCGTCTGTGATGCAATGTGGAACGGCCAAAGCCCTCAAAACCTGAATCGAGAAGGGGGCAAAACCGGCCATCGGCTCAAAAGGCGGCGGATTGGCCACGCTCAAGGTTGCTGCGCATTATTCGTGCCGGACACGCAACAACAAAACCGGCGCTAAAATTTCGGAACACGGCAAGGGTAAGGCGATCGACATCTCGGGCTACACCCTGAATGATGGAACCAAGGTCACAGTGCTCAACGGGTGGAGTTCTCGGGCGCATGGCAGGGCGTTGAAACGGATGCATAAAGCTGCCTGTGGGCCATTTGGCACGGTCCTTGGGCCGCAAGCTGACAGGTATCATCAGGATCACTTTCACTTTGACATCGCACGCTATCGAAGTGGCCCATACTGCCGTTAGGCCACGCTAGCGGATGATGAGACGGGGGGCAGGGCCGACCGGAATGAAACCCACCATCATAAATCCGCCTCGAAAATTCAGTTGCACATCCAAAGCGGTCGGATCACCTGACATGCCTGCCAACATGTTCAACCCGTCCTGAGCCTGGCTGCGCAATTGCGGCGGTAAAAGCCCCGCATCCATAGCCAAATCCAGCATGTCTTGCCAGTTTTCAGCCTGTAAATTGACCGTACCCGTGGGCACACCATCCACGTCCACGTCCAAATCTGCTGCCGCAAACAGGCGTAAATTGCCCCACGCCGCCTCTGCCAGTTTCAAGTCTATTTTGCGAGGTTGCGGGGCGGTCCGTTCCAGCGCATCTATGCCCCACGGGCGATCGAAGCGCACGGTCGCATCAAGTTCCAAGCGATCAAACGCCACAGGCCACTCCGCGGGAATGCGCAAGGATGCCCGCGCAGCATCCCCCAATGCAAAGGCAGGGGCGATGGCAAAGAACGCATAAGTAGACGGATCCGCGAAGGATTGGGTGGTGCTGAGGCTCAGGCTTTGCGCGCCATAGATCGTCCCCTCAGGGCGCGCCACACTCCACACACCTGAGCGCAAGGACATGCGTTCCAATTCAAGGGCAGTGCCCGGATGCAAACGCAAATCCGCAGTCGCACCGCGTGCTTGGACTAGAATTTTGGCATTAGGGGTCGCCAGCACAATAGGCGCATCCGAGCTGGTGACCGTGATGTCACCGGGCCAATAGGCAGGGGCAGAAATGCTCAAAGCGGGCCATTGAATGGCCAAAGCGCGCTCTGGTTGGGCCACGGCAATATCGCGCAGCGCGCTATGGATGCGCAGGGGAAACCCTTTGGTGGCATGCGATGCATATTCGGCTTGAAAGCCGTCTTCGCGGCGATCTTCAAACCACGTTTCGATCCCCGTGCGCAGCGCAAATGTCGCCGTGCCCCACCAGAGGACCCACAAAATCACAACGCCCAAAATCAACCACACCAACTTGCGCATTGTGACCCTTTCCCTTGGCTCTCAAATCAGGTTTACCGAGGCACAACAAAAAGGACCAGTGCGATGACGATGTGGGTGTTTGGATACGGGAGCCTTTTATGGAACCCGGGGTTTGAGGTTGCCGAAGAGGTGATCGGGCAACTTGACGGTTATGCGCGCTCGTTTTGCATGCGCTCTATTCACCATCGGGGCACGGATGAACATCCCGGATTGGTGCTGGCCTTGGATCAATCCGCGGAGGCGTCGTGCCAAGGGGTTGCGCTTGCTGTGGCGGCCGGACACGAGACCAAGACATTGGAATACCTGCGCGAACGAGAGTTGATTTCGTCGGCGTATTTGGAAAAAAATCTGGATGTAACACTTGTGGACGGTCGCAAAATCACAGCCGTGACGTATGTCATTGATGAGACGCACGATCAATATTGTGGGGAATTGGCCCTTGAAGAACAGGCGCAGATCATTGCCACCGCCGTCGGCGGGCGAGGCCCGAACACGGAATATCTGTACAACACTGCAACCCATTTGACACAAATCGGACTGCATGATCCGGATTTGGAATGGTTGACACAGCGGGTGCGTCACCTGAGTGCATAAATCCTTGGCGCACCGCGTCATTTTTCGTTAACTTGTATTCAAGAGCAGAACAAACAGGTCAGAAGCGAGACGCGCATGGCGCAGCCAGACCAAGAGGCACGACCACAGTTTTCACAGCCCGTACGGCAGATCACCTCGATGCTGCTGGTGCTTGCGTTGGGCGGCGTTGGGGCTTTCTTTGCCGCGCCGCGCGTGCTGCCTGTATTTCAGGCCAATCCGTATTTGAACGGGTTCATTGTTTTTGTCTTTTTTATCGGGGTGCTTGCGTGTTTCTGGCAAGTCTTGCAGCTGATCGGATCGGTGCGCTGGATCGAAGCCTTTGCTTCGGAGAGAGCCGACAGCACGACCAAAGCTCCGCAGTTGTTGGCACCCTTGGCATCCTTGTTGCGCTCACGGGGCGCACGGATGCAAGTCAACGCGTCTTCCACCAGTTCCATTCTGGACTCGGTTGCAACGCGGATTGATGAAGCGCGCGAAATTACGCGTTATATCGTTAACCTGTTGATCTTTCTTGGCCTGCTGGGGACGTTTTATGGGTTGGCGACCACGGTCCCGGCTCTTGTGGATACGATCCGCAGCTTGGCGCCACAAGAAGGGGAGGCAGGTGTAGAGGTCTTTGGTCGCCTTATGGGGGGGCTTGAAAGCCAGTTGAGCGGGATGGGCGTGGCCTTTGCGTCGTCCCTTTTGGGGCTGGCAGGATCGCTCGTTGTCGGGCTGTTGGAGTTGTTCGCAGGGCACGGTCAGAACCGGTTTTACCGCGAACTCGAAGAATGGCTTAGCTCCATCACACGGGTCGGGTTCACCTCTGGTGAGGAGGGCACAACCGACCAGATTGCGATGGTGGGCGTGTTGGATCACATGGCCGAGCAGATGGAATCCCTCCAGCAGATGTTCACCCAATCCGACATCAGCCGGTCTATGGTGGATGAACGACTGGGCACATTGGCGACGTCCATTGAACAAATGACGCATCAAATGCAACACGGAGACGCGGAAAATTCCGCTCTGGAACGGGTCGCTGCAGGCCAAGAGCGGTTGATCGCCCACCTTGAAGCCCAAGGGGCAGGGGGCGGGATTGATGCGGAAAGCCGCATGCGCTTGCGTTCGATTGATGTGCAGATGCTGCGAATTCTCGAAGAGATTTCCGCAGGACGACAAGAAAGCATGAGCGCGCTGCACGCAGATATCAGTGCATTGGCACAGGCTTTGTCGCAGCCGAAAGGACAAGTGAGACGCTTGTCAAAAGGCAAAAACACGCCGGGTGAGGGCTAGGTATGGCCCTGTCGCGACGCACTGGCGCACGGTTTCAGGCGTCGATTTGGCCAGGCTTTGTGGACGCCATGACGGGCTTGTTGTTGGTTTTGATGTTTGTTTTGACGATCTTTATGGTGGTTCAGTTTGTCCTGCGCGAAACAATCACAGGACAGGAATCCGAGCTGAACACCCTGGCAGGCGAAGTGGCCGCTTTGGCCCAAGCACTTGGGCTTGAAGAGCGGCGCGGTGAAGAGCTTGAAGATCGCCTGACCGGTTTGAACGCAACCTTGTCAACGGCGCAGGATCAACTGGAAGAACAGGCGGGGTTGATCGCATCGCTGACGGCTCAACGCGACACGCAAGCTGATGCACTTCAAGCCGCACAAGCACAGATATCGGGTTTTGAGACACAGGTTGCCGGGCTTTTGGCAGGACGTGATGCTGCGCAGGCTCTGATTGAGGGGCTTGAGGCGACGCAGGCAGAACTTGAGGCCCGCCGAGACGCTTTAGAAGCGGAGCAGGCCACTTTGTTGAGCGAACAAGATGCATTGAACCTTGCACTGGCCAGTGCCCGCGGGGAGGTCGATGCGCAGGCGGAAACCGCACGCCTTGCAGCGGCGCAACGTGAAGCGATGGAGGCCTTGATCGCCGACTTGCAAACTCAAAAGACCGAAGCGGAAACGCAGATAACTGCGTTGTCGGGTGAGTTGACCGAGGCGCAACAAGCATTGAGTGCAGAAGAACAAGCCAAAATACTGGAAGCCGCCGCGGCGGAGGCATTGCGCGCAAGACTAAAGGACGCCGATGCAGAACTGACGGCGATGACTCTGTCGCTGGAGGCGCAGCGTCAGGAGGCCGAGGACACGTTAACCTTGCTCGCTGCTGCGCGCGCTGCGGGTGATGATCTGAATGCACAACTTGTCGATGCAATCGCGCGGGCAGAAGTGCTTAAAAGCGTAGAAGGCGAATTGACGACTGTTCAAAAGTCGGCGGCGCAGTTGGCACAAGAGAACGCGGATATTCAGGTAGAGCTGGTTCAACTGCGTGCGGCCCTGGACGCCGCAGAAGGAGCGATTGAGGCGGGAAACAGTGACGTGAGCGATTTGCGTGCACAATTGGCACGCGCTTTGGCTGCGCAATTGGAATTGGAAACTGCCTCTAGCACGGCCCAAGCTGATCAGGCCGCTTTGTTGGCCGCTGCGCGTGCAGCACTTTTAACAAAAGAAGACGCGACGCGCGCCGCACAGGCGCAATCCTTGCAAGCGCAACGGCAAACTGAATTGCTGAACCAGCAAGTTGCGGCGTTGCGCACACAATTGGGCAATTTGCAGGCTTTGTTGAATGACGCCGAAACGCGTGATGCCGCCAAAGAGGTGCAGCTTCAGTCGCTGGGTTCTGACTTGAATACGGCCTTGGCGCGCGCGGTTGCCCAGGAACGTCGGGCACGCGCGCTGGAAGAAGCGGAACGCAAAAGACTAGAGGCTGAGGCGCAAGATCTTGAGAAATACAGATCAGAGTTTTTTGGGCGCTTGCGCGATCTGCTGGGCACCCAAGAGGGGGTTCGCATTGAAGGCGACCGGTTTGTGTTTTCCTCAGAGGTTTTGTTCCCACCCGGTGGCGCACAATTGTCCCGCGAAGGGCAGACGGAAATCGCCAAAATCGCAGGCATTTTGCGTGGTGTTGCGGATGACATTCCACCTGAGATCGATTGGGTTATCCGTGTTGACGGGCACACTGACAACGTTCCCTTGTCGGGAAGTGGCGAGTTTTCGGACAACTGGGAGCTGAGCCAAGGGCGTGCCTTGTCCGTCGTCAAATACATGGTGAATTTCTTGGCGATCCCGCCCGACCGATTGGCAGCAAACGGGTTCGGACAGCATCAGCCCGTCAATTTGGCAGACACGGCTGAAGCGCGGGCCCAAAACAGACGGATCGAACTGAAATTTACCGAAAAGTAATTTAGGTTATCGCAAAACGACATAGCCATTCTGTCGGCTTATTTCGCGGCCCTTACGGATCAACGTCACTGTTCCCGTATAGCGCCCCTCTGGCCAGCGATCCCCTGTCAATTTCTTGCCTGCAGCTTGGAAATACTGCGCCTTGTTCTTGTCGAGGGTTGTGGTGAAATCGGTGATTTCGCCTTGTGGCCCATTGATCTGCAAACGGATTTGGTCGTTCTTTTGCATGCCAAATCCAAATCCATAAACAACGATAGCAGGCGCCGTGGCCGGCATTTCGGCTTTGGTAGCCCGTCCAGATTTTACGTCCTCGTATTTTGGTACGGCATCGTGGAAAGCCGTGTAAATCAATCCCCCCGCTTGATACTCGGGCGGGTCAGCCCAAAGCGTTGTCTTGTCAGGGGCGCCGCAGGTGAGATCGCCATCCGGATCGAATGGATCAATGGTTTTGCCGTCTTTGCGAACCGAAAGGTGGACGTGCGGAAATTGGGTGCTGCCACTGAGCCCCACTTCGCCCAAGACGTCGCCAGCATTGACGGTTTGGCCTCGTCTGACAATGATGGAGCCTTGTTTGAGATGGCAGTATTGGGTTTCCCAGCCGCCGCCATGGTCGACAACCACGCCGTTTCCGCACTCGCGACCTACGACACTTTCAGCATTCGCCGGCGTTTTGATGCGGTCAACGATGGTGTTGCGCATGCGCACGACTGTGCCTGGCGCCGCCGCCAACACATCGACGCCGGCTTTCATTTGTTTGATTGTGCGAACCGCGAAATCAGTACCTTTGTGGTTGTCGTAGCTCAAAGGTGCACATCGGTAGTCTTGTGCGGACTTGCTTGGATCGTGGTCGACATATTGCTGGATGTAGCAATCGTCCCCCAATGAACAATCAATTGGTTGTCTGAGTTGAATGTCTTGCGCCGCAACAGATGCTGCGGCGCAAAGCGTTATGAACGGGAGGATAGCTTGTTTTATCATTCGGCCGTCAAAAGAGGCGGTTTGTCGCCGGAAATACGCGGCTTGTCAGGGCCCTCGACCTTGATATCCAATTCTCCACCCTTGATGCCGACTTTGACCACACCACCCTTGGCGAGTTTGCCAAACAGCAATTCTTCGGCCAACGGCTTTTTGATGTGTTCCTGAATGACACGCCCCAATGGCCGCGCCCCCATTTTGTCATCATAGCCCTTGTTCGCGAGCCATTCGGCGGCGGGTTTGGTCAAGTTCGATGGTAACGATTGCGATCCATCAACTGCGCTTCGAGTTGCAGAACGAATTTTTCGACAACTTGTGCAAGATAACTTTGCGCGCAACGGCCAAAGCTGATGACGGCGTCCAAACGATTGCGGAACTCAGGCGTGAATGTCCGCTCAATCGCCGCGGTGTCTTCGCCACTTGCGCGATCCCGCCCAAAGCCGATGGCTCTTTGGCTTGTTCCGCCGCACCGGCATTGGACGTCATGATCAAGACGACATTGCGGAAATCCACAGTGCGTCCGTTGTGATCGGTGAGTTTGCCGTGATCCATGACCTGCAGCAGGATGTTGTAAACGTCCGGATGTGCTTTTTCCATTTCGTCCAAGCAGCAACACCACATGCGGATGCTGGTCGACACCATCCGTCAGCATGCCGCCCTGATCAAAGCCCACATAGCCCGGGAGGGGCGCCAATCAGACGGGAAACAGCGTGTTTTTCCATGTATTCGGACATGTCAAAACGCAGCAGTTCTACGCCCAGAGTATCGGCCAATTGTTTGGCGACTTCGGTTTTCCCGACACCGGTTGGCCCCGCGAACAGGTAGATTCCCGATCGGCTTTTCAGGCTCACGCAGACCAGCCCGCGCCAGTTTGATTGCAGAGCTGAGTGTTTCGATGGCCTTGTCCTGCCCAAAAACGACGCGTTTCAGCGATGCTCTCCAGGTCTTTCAGCAACCGCAGCATCGTCTTTTGACACGCTTTTTGGTGGAATGCGCGCGATTTTTGCAACGACGCTTCGACTTCTTTTGTGCCGATGGTTTTGCGACGTCTTCGCGGCCTGAACCAAATGCTGTGCCGCGCCGGCTTCATCGATCACATCGATTGCCTGAATCAGGCAGTTTACGGTCGTTGATGTAGCGTGCGGCCAATTCGACAGATGTTTTGATGGCGTCAGCTGTATATTTGACCGAGTGGTGATCCTCGAAATATGGCTTCAAGCCTCGAAGGATTTTCACGGCATCATCGACAGACGGTTCATTGACGTCGATTTTCTGGAAGCGACGGCGAAGCGCACGGTCTTTTTCAAAATGCTGGCGGAACTCTTTGTACGTGGTTGAGCCCATCGTGCGAAGTTTGCCACCAGCCAAAGCCGGTTTCAGCAAGTTGGATGCATCCATCGCGCCGCCGGAAGTGGCACCCGCACCGATGACGGTGTGGATTTCGTCGATGAACAGAGACGGCGTCTTCGTGTTCTTCGAGTTCTGTCACAACAGCCTTTAGCCGTTCTTCAAAATCACCGCGGTAGCGTGTGCCTGCCAGCAATGCGCCCATGTCGAGCGAGTAAATCGTCGATCTCCGCCAGGATTTCAGGTGTTTCACCGGCTACAATCTTTGCGCGCAAGCCCTTCGGCGATAGCCGTTTTGCCAACGCCCGGGTCCCCGACCAGCAGCGGGTTGTTCTTGCGACGGCGGCACAGCACCTGGATGCAGCGTTCCACTTCGCTGTCACGACCGATCAACGGGTCGATGTCGCCTTCGCGTGACTTGGCATTCAGATCTACGCAGTATTTCTCAAGCGCGCTGTCTTTCTTCTCGCCCTCGGTGACACCCTGCGGTTCGTCCTCCACCTCTGGTGCGCCGGACAACGGACGGCTTTCGCCGAATGCCGGGTCTTTTGCAACGCCGTGGGCGATGAAGTTCACCGCATCATAGCGCGTCATGTCCTGTTCTTGCAGAAAGTAGGCGGCATTGCTTTCGCGTTCGGCAAAGATTGCGACCAACACATTTGCGCCGGTCACTTCTGTGCGCCCCGAAGATTGCACATGAATTGCAGCCCGTTGAATGACGCGCTGGAAGGCAGCGGTTGGTACAGCCTCGCTTCCATCGACGTCTGTGACCAAATTTGCGAGGTCCTCATCGATAAACTCGATCAACGTGGCGCTCAAGTCTGCGACATCAACCGAACAGGCCTGCATCACGCGCTTGGCGTCGGGTTCTTCGATCAATGCCAGCAACAAGTGCTCAAGCGTTGCGAATTCATGGTGGCGGTCATTGGCCAGCGCGAGGGCGGCGTGGATCGCTTTTTCCAGTGTGGTCGAAAATGAAGGCACGGCGGTGCTCCTGTCGATCGGGGTCATGGGAGGCGCGGAACCATATCACGCGTCTCCAAAGACCATGGCCTCATACAGTTAGAGTTTGGTTGATCAACGGCCAGCTTCAAGCTCTAATTTGATCAAAACTGTTATAATTTGCGTGATCAGGCCGTATTTGTTGAAAAAAGTGACGTCAGAAGCGATCTTTGCGGGCGCGAATTTCTGTAAAGACGTCAGCGGCGTTGGCGCCCACCATATTCAAGTGAGCTTGGATTGCGGGGTCAGTTGCACGCAAAAACGGGTTTGTGGCCAGTTCCAGCTGCAACGAGGAAGGGACGGTCGCAATGTTTTGCGCACGCAGCTTGTCGATTTCTTGTGCTCTAGAGATAAGCGCTTGATTGGCAGGATCAATAGTCAAAGCAAAGCGTGCGTTGGATTGTGTGTATTCGTGCCCCGAACAGACAATGGTTTCAGGCGGTAAGGCAGACAGTTTACAAAGGCTGTCCCACATTTGTGTGGGCGTCCCTTCAAATAGACGGCCACAGCCCAAGGCCATCAAACTGTCAGCGGTGAAAACCGCATTTGCGGCAGGAACATGCAATGCGATGTGGTTCAACGTGTGGCCCGAGACGTCGATGATATGAACGGGCGCGCCAGCAAATGAAAAGGTATCGCCCTGCGCCACTTGGATATCCAGAGGAGGCAAACGGTGGGCATCCGCAGCCGCACCGATCACTTGCGCGGGGTGGCTGGCGAGGAGACCAGGCAGGCCGTCAACGTGATCAAAGTGATGATGGGTGAGCCAGATTTGCGTTATTTTCCAACCCCTTGCCTCTAAAACGTCCTTGATCGGGGCGGCGTCAGGCACATCAACAACGGCGGTCTCTTGGGTCACAGGATCGTGGAGGACAAATGCGTAGTTGTCTTGCAAGCACGGGACGGTCACGATCTCAACAGCCATGGTCATTTGCCTTTGGTTTGATACATTGGCCCTAACTTGACCGATACACACAGGAGCTGCAATGCATCTCGACGTGCAGGACCTTCGCAATTTTTATTATCGCAGCACTTTGGGGCGGGCGGCGCAGGCGTCTTTGCGGGGGCGAATGCTGGAAATGTGGCCCGAAGCCAAAGGGCAAACGGTCGTGGGATACGGCTTTGCGGCGCCTTTGCTGCGGCCTTATCTTGCGGATGCGCGGCGGGTTCTGGCTTTGATGCCCGGGCCACAAGGGGTGATGCCGTGGCCCGCAGGGGCGCCCAATGTGTCTGTGCTGTCAGAGGAAACGCTGTGGCCGATCGAGACAGGACATGTTGATAAGCTTGTGGTTTTACATGGGCTTGAAACATCCGAGCTGGCGTTTGATCTACTGGAGGAGTGCTGGCGGGTGTTGGGGCCGGGGGGAAAGGCGCTGTTCATTGTGCCCAATCGCGCAGGGCTTTGGTCGCGGCGCGACCGCACGCCATTCGGGTTCGGGCGGCCCTATTCTGCGAGCCAGTTGGAGACACAGTTGCGCAAACACCAGTTTCTGCCGGAACGCCATATGAGTGCGCTGTATCAAGTGCCGTCCACCCGCCGGATTTGGATGAAGTCAGGGGCCTTGTTCGAACGGATCGGTCGCGGAATGCCGGGACTTATGGCAGGGGGGGCATTGATGGTGGAGGCCACGAAACTGGTATATCCGCCCAAAGGAAAAGTGGCGCGGACGCGCAGACGGGTGAGTGTCCTCAAAGGGTTGGGGCAACCTGTGCCAAGTCCGGACAGCGCGCTGCGTTAACGGCGGGTTTTGGAGGGCACATTGCGGTCACTGGGACGGTTTGATCTCTGTCTTGTACAAAACAGACGCCAAATGTCACAAAATCCGGGTGGCTTTGAGGGGGTCTTTTGCCCGACTTCGGGGGTGTTGTACAAAAAGGGGCCCCTTTGTCACAAGATGAACAAGAGGTTACCAAAACCGGACCAAAAAGGTTAACGGTCGCGGAGATGACCAGATTTTTCGCGAAAAATCTCGGGCCCGCGCTGTGGCGGATCCGAGGTGAAGGGAACGCGCCCCTATGCGAACTGGATGTCTTCGATCGTCCAGTTGTTCCTGCCAAAGGAATGCCGCTCGATATACTCGAGGCCGTTAAGCGTTGGCGCGCCCTCCCCGATGCCGTCTTTGATCCGGACCGTGTGGCTGTATTCCAAACCACTGAACAGGTCGAACCCCGTATGCCCGTGATCAATGTGGGTGATGTCAAAGCCCAGGCCCTCGTTCGCATAGAATTCTGCGTCAAGAAGGTCTTCGATGGCATCGTCGCCAGCACTTGTGCGATCCCCTTTCATGGCGGACTGGAGGATATCGGCCAATTCGAGATTTTGGTACAAATTGCCGATCCCTTCCGCCATGCCTGAAACGGAGTCTGTCAAACCGGACGAATCGATGCCCCGTTCGGTGAGTTCAAAGATCAGCGTATCGGTTGCGGCACCGGGTGTGGCGACTTTGTCGACACTGCTGGGCAGCAGCAGGCTGGGATCCGCAAAGTACTCTGCGGCGGCCCCGTCATGAAATGTTGCCGCCGTCCCGCTCACAGACCCCGGGGCATAGGCAACCGCACTTAATTTGCTGGCGAGGGAAAAGGCTGGGCTAATGGCTGCGACACCGCCCGCCAAGGACCCTGCCAAATACAGGACCGCGCTGATTTTGCCAGCGATGTCTTTTGCGCTCACGTCAGTTGTGTTGTCTGCGTCCATTTGCTCCCAGATGGTCGAGACGTAGTTGTCCATCAACCCGTCGCCCCCCATTTGCCACGTCTCTATGGCGGTCACGGTTTTGCCCAACAGGGAGTCCAGCTGTGCGGGCGACACCTGATAGTCCAGAGTGCCATTGATCCGTCCGCTGGACAGGTTTTCCCCTTCCAACGCCAGATTGAAGGCATTGATCGCAATGCTTGTGTCTTCGAGATGCCCTGCCATGGATTCTTTCAACGCTTCGATCGATTCCTGACGCCCCACTTGTTTCAGCGCCATTTGATCAACCGTCGACAAGGCCGCTTCATAGGCTTCTTCGCTGAGGTAGTTGGTGTCTCCTTCGACTTTCAGGTTGTCGATCCCGAAGGAGGTTACGATGTCGGAGGACAGAGGTTTGGTTGTTGTAAAGATCAAGTCAAGCGTGCGGTCTTCGGCCGTTTCCTCCACATCAAAGGTGATTGTATAGTTGTGCCGCTGGTCCAGTGCCTCCCCCCCGTCGATGTCTTCGAGCCGGTAGCTGTTTTTGGTGATGCTGAACCCGTCGTCATTCGGCACGTCGCGCCGTCCGGTCTGATCGTGGTTCCCAAGCGAAAGAGTGTCGCCCACCGTCCCCCCATCCAGCACTTCTTCGCGGATAAAGAGCTCCACTTCATGGTCGGGATTGTCCCAGTTGCCCAGTTCGTAGATGTCAAACGTCACCGTGACTTGATTGGTTTGTCCCGGGATGACGATATTGTCCAAATTCCACAGACCGGTCGCTTCACCGTCTGTGCCTGTCCCGTTCACCCCCAGAAAGTCCCCGTAGGTTCCGGCGATCCCCCCAGAGGGTGTGATCGCGCGCACCCCTGATCCGCTGGCGCCGTATCCCCCCCAATCCGCAAAGTCGGACGGTGCATTGAAGTCGTATTCCTGAATTGTCGCTACAACCATTGTCTCTACTCCTGTGAGATCACTTTGTGTTTTTGCATGTTGTTTTTCGCGTCCTGACAGGGCGTCAAGCGCAGCGGATGCCTTCGCTGCCGGCGTGACTTGACCGTGTATTGGCCCTGTATGTGTTGCCTCCTTTCGATGACTTTGGACGCTATGGTCGCGGTTTTGATCGGTCTAGAGGGGGGCGGATTTCCCAGCGAAATGCGGCTTGATCGTGCCCTTCCAAGCTGATTGCCGCCAAGCTGCGCCTGATTTTCTGCGGGTTTCACAGCCATGTGATGGACGCGATTTGCCCCTGCGCGCGTCAGGGCTTCGGGATGTGGTCCGAGAGGTGAAATTTCCTCAATTGGCCGGATTCGATGCCCCAAATCGCCAAAAAATGAACGCTTGTACCATAAAAATGCAGGCACACTTGGTCGCACCCTGCGCAACCTTTTGAAAACGTTGAGAAACCCTTAAAGGTAGTGTTCGCACTGCCCTGTTGCGGGGTGCGTTTACCTCTGCTACATCGCCAATGATTTTGACGCTACGCGTTGTTTCGTGTGGCATGAACCGCCTTACCCAGATGCCATGTGCATAGAGTAGGGCCAAGACTTCGGAAGGGTGGACGTGTCAGAACCAGCTTCGATTTCCACAGGTATCGCGTTGCGCTACGCAACGGCGGTTTTTGATCTGGCCCAAGAGGGCAAAGCGATCAAAGCCATTGAAACAGATTTGTCGGCGCTTAGTGATGCAATGGCCAGCAGCGGCGACTTCAACGCCCTGATCCATTCGCCAATCTACAGCCGCGATGAGCAGGGGGCTGCGATTACGGCCCTTGCCAAGAAAATGAAACTTTCGCCGATCATGGCAAACACGCTGGCCTTGATGGCCACCAAGCGTCGATTGTTCGTGTTGCCGCAGTTGGTCGCCTGTTTGCGCGCCATCATCGCGGACGACAAAGGCGAAGTGACCGCCGACGTGACCAGCGCCACGGCGTTGATCAAGGCCCAAGCTGACAAGCTGGCCAAAACACTGAAGGCCCAAATGGGCAAAGACGTGACGATCAATGCGACCGTTGATGAAAGCCTCATCGGCGGTCTTGTCGTTAAAGTAGGTTCGAAAATGATCGATACGTCGATCCGCTCGAAGCTGAACTCCCTCCAGAATGCAATGAAAGAGGTCGGATAAATGGGTATCCAAGCTGCAGAAATTTCTGCGATCCTGAAAGACCAGATCAAGAACTTTGGTCAAGAAGCAGAAGTGGCCGAAGTTGGCCGTGTTCTGAGCGTCGGCGATGGTATCGCCCGCGTGTACGGTTTGGACAATGTCCAGGCCGGTGAAATGGTTGAATTCCCCGGCGGTATTCAGGGCATGGCCTTGAACCTCGAATCCGACAACGTCGGTGTGGTTATCTTCGGCTCCGACCGCGACATTAAAGAAGGTGACACCGTCAAGCGCACCAACTCTATCGTGGACGTGCCAATCGGTGACGAATTGCTTGGTCGTGTTGTTGACGGCCTTGGCAACCCAATCGACGGCAAAGGCCCGCTTGGCGCGACCAAGCGCGGTGTTGCGGACGTCAAAGCCCCCGGCATTATCCCACGTAAATCGGTGCACGAGCCGATGGCGACAGGCCTCAAGTCTGTTGACGCGATGATCCCGATTGGCCGTGGCCAACGCGAATTGATCATTGGTGACCGTCAGACCGGCAAAACGGCCGTGGCTCTGGATGCGATCCTGAACCAGAAGTCCTACAACGAAGCGGCAGGCGACGACGAGTACAAGAAATTGTACTGTGTTTATGTTGCCATCGGTCAAAAGCGCTCCACTGTTGCCCAGCTTGTCAAAAAGCTCGAAGAAACAGGCGCGATCGAGTATTCTATCGTTGTTGCCGCAACGGCGTCCGATCCTGCCCCTATGCAGTTCCTCGCGCCCTACGCCGCGACAGCCATGGCAGAGCACTTCCGCGACAACGGCCGCCACGCGCTGATCATCTATGATGATTTGTCCAAACAAGCCGTGTCCTACCGTCAAATGTCCTTGCTGCTGCGTCGTCCACCCGGACGTGAAGCGTATCCTGGCGACGTTTTCTATCTTCACTCTCGTTTGCTCGAGCGGTCCGCGAAACTGGGCGATGCGTCCGGCAACGGGTCTTTGACGGCTCTGCCGATCATCGAAACCCAAGGCGGCGACGTTTCGGCGTTTATTCCGACAAACGTGATTTCGATCACCGACGGTCAGATCTTCCTCGAAACCGAACTGTTTTACCAAGGCATCCGCCCTGCTGTGAACACAGGTCTGTCTGTTTCGCGGGTTGGCTCTTCGGCGCAAACCAAAGCGATGTCTTCGGTCGCGGGCCCTGTGAAACTGTCCCTCGCGCAATACCGCGAAATGGCGGCTTTTGCACAGTTCGGCTCCGATCTGGATGCCTCCACACAGCAGTTGCTGAACCGTGGTGCGCGTTTGACCGAGTTGATGAAGCAGCCACAATACGCGCCGCTGACCAACGCGGAAATCGTATGCGTCATCTATGCTGGCACAAACGGCTACCTCGACAAAATCCAAGTGTCCGACGTTGGCCGCTTTGAGGCTGCGATGCTCAAGCACCTGCGCACAAACAATGCGGACCTGTTGGCGGACATCACCGACAACGACCGCAAAGTTAAAGATGATCTGGCTGACGCCATGAAAGCAGCGCTCGACGCATTCGCCGCTGATTTCGCTTAAGGGGGCATGGTAAATGCCAAACCTTAAGGATCTTAAAAACCGGATCGCGAGTGTGAAAAACACCCGTAAGATCACAAAAGCCATGCAAATGGTTGCCGCGGCGAAGCTTCGCCGCGCGCAGGAAGCGGCTGAGCAGTCACGCCCCTATACAGAGCGTTTTAACGCTGTGATGGGTGGTTTGGCGGCCTCCGTTGGTGGATCAGATTCTGCGCCAAAATTGTTGTCGGGTACCGGCAGCGATCAGGTGCAGTTGCTGGTTGTTATGACATCCGAGCGTGGCTTGTGTGGTGGGTTCAACTCCAACATCGTCAAGCTGGCCAAAAAGCGTGCAGGCGAATTGCAGGCCGCTGGCAAGACTGTCAAAATTCTGACCGTGGGCAAAAAAGGCCGCGACCAGATGAAGCGTGATTTTGGTGATACGTTCATCGGCCACGTGGACCTGACAGAGGTCAAGCGGGTCGGCTATGTCGACGCGCAGGGCATCGCAAAGGATGTTTTAACACGCTTTGATGCGGGCGAATTTGATGTGGCAACGATCTTTTTCGCGAAGTTCGTGAATGTGGTCAGCCAGACCCCGACCGCACAGCAAGTGATCCCAGCCTCTTTTGAGGCGCCCGAAGATGACGGTGCAACCACGCTTTATGATTACGAGCCATCCGAGGAAGCCATTCTGGCTGACTTGCTGCCTCGTGGTGTGGCCACAGCTATCTTTAGTGCGCTTTTGGAGAATGGTGCGTCTGAGCAGGGTGCGCGCATGTCCGCAATGGACAACGCGACACGCAATGCGGGTGATATGATCGACAAGTTGACGATCCAATACAACCGTTCGCGTCAGGCCGTCATCACCAACGAGCTGATTGAAATTATTTCGGGCGCGGAAGCGCTCTAGAGAGAACCGGAGAGACACGACATGGCACAAGCAGTCGGCAAAATCACCCAAGTCATCGGCGCGGTCGTTGACGTACAGTTCGAGGATAACCTGCCGGAAATCCTGAACGCGTTGGAAACAACAAACAACGGCAAGAAGCTGATCCTCGAAGTGGCTCAGCACCTTGGCGAAAACACAGTGCGCACCATTGCGATGGACGCCTCTGAAGGTCTCGTGCGCGGCGCGCCCGTCTCCGACACTGGCGCCCCAATTCAGGTTCCGGTTGGACCTGGCACATTGGGCCGCATCCTGAACGTCACAGGCGACCCTGTGGACGAGCAGGGCCCTGTAGACGCGAAAGAAACGCGTTCGATCCACGGCGAAGCCCCGGCGTTTGACCAACAGTCTACCGCGACTGAAATCCTGACCACCGGCATTAAGGTCATCGACCTGCTGGCCCCCTACACCAAGGGTGGTAAAATTGGTCTGTTCGGCGGTGCCGGCGTTGGCAAAACCGTTCTGATCATGGAACTCATCAACAACATCGCGAAGGTCCACTCCGGTGTGTCCGTGTTTGCGGGTGTTGGCGAGCGTACGCGGGAAGGCAACGACCTTTACCATGAGATGATTGAATCAAAGGTTATCGTTCCAGACAACCTTCCAGAGTCCAAGATTGCTCTGGTCTACGGTCAGATGAACGAACCTCCCGGTGCGCGTATGCGTGTGGCTCTGACAGGTCTGTCCCTCGCGGAACAGTTCCGTGACGACACAGGCTCGGACGTTTTGTTCTTCGTGGACAACATCTTCCGCTTCACACAAGCGGGTTCCGAAGTTTCGGCTCTCTTGGGTCGTATCCCATCCGCCGTTGGCTACCAGCCAACATTGGCGACCGACATGGGCCAGATGCAAGAGCGCATCGCGTCCACGAAAAACGGATCGATCACGTCTGTTCAAGCCGTCTACGTTCCAGCGGATGACCTTACCGACCCGGCGCCTGCGACCTCCTTTGCGCACCTCGACGCGACAACGGTTCTCGATCGCTCGATCTCCGAAAAAGGCATCTACCCTGCGGTTGACCCACTCGGTTCCACCTCACGCCTGCTCGATCCACTGATCATCGGCGATGAGCACTACAAGGTTGCGACAGACGTTCAGCAAATCTTGCAGCGCTACAAATCTTTGCAGGACATCATTGCGATTTTGGGCATGGACGAGCTGTCAGAAGAAGACAAACTCTCCGTTGCACGGGCGCGTAAGATCGAACGCTTCTTGAGCCAACCCTTTGACGTTGCGAAAGTCTTTACTGGCGCAGACGGCAAACAGGTGCCTCTCGAAGACACGATCTCTTCGTTCAAAGCTGTTGTGGCTGGCGAATACGATCACCTCCCCGAAGGCGCCTTCTACATGGTTGGCGGCATCGATGAAGTGATCGCAAAAGCCGAAAAAATGGCTGCAGACGCAGCTTAAGGTCACAGCCTAAAGGAGGTCTGACATATGGCAGACACGATGCAATTTGATCTGGTATCCCCCGAGCGCCTTTTGGCCTCGGTGCAAGCCACCTCTGTGCAAATTCCGGGTGCTGACGGGGACATGACGGCTATGCCCGACCATGCCCCCACCATCACCACGCTGCGCCCCGGTGTGCTGCGTGTTGAGGGGGCGTCTGGCACGACAGAATATGTTGTGACCGGCGGATTTGCAGAGATCGGTGCCAACGGTGTTTCGGTTCTGGCCGAACGCGCCGTTCCCAAGGCAGACATGACGCAAGAAGATCTCGACGCGATGATTGAAGAGGCCAAAACGGTCTATTCAACCGCGCAAGAGTTCTTTGAAAACGAGCCTGGCCCTGTAGACGACGCAGCCAAGTTGCTGTCAGATATGGTGGCTATGGGCGAAGATATCGGCCTGACCTCTCGCTGAGGTTGGCCTTTGCGCCACAGAACAGAAAAAAGGCTTCGGGAAACCGAGGCCTTTTTTGCTTTTCGTCCATAGGTTCATGCTATCACGATCACGGAATTTGAAGTGAATACAACATGAAGAGACTACGCAGCAACATTATGGGTGTTGAACAAGGGGACACCGTATTGTTCTCTGATTTCGAGACAGACGGGGAGATGTGGACAGGGCGCGGTCAACGCGAGCGCCGCCGTCGTATCAAGTTCTCTGAACCCTTCAAAGATGCCCCGACAGTCCACACCAGCGTCAGCCTGTGGGACATGGACGCAAGCACTGTCCTGCGCGCGGATATCGCTGCTGAAGCCGTCACAGAGGACGGGTTTGACATGGTCTTTCGCACCTGGGGTGATACCCGGGTGGCACGTGTCCGCATCGGCTGGATGGCCTTGGGCCAACTCAGTGATGAAGACGACTGGGATTTATACTAAAGACGTGTTTTGACGGTCCAACGGGGCAACGCCCGTTGGACCGTACACAGTTGATAGGCCTCAGGCCTTGGAAAACGGCAGCAATTTTTTGCTGTCTTCGTCCCACAGATGCAGACGCGCGTTGCTGAGGCTTTCGCGGATGGTCATCCGGTTCCCCTCCGACAGTTCTTCATGATCGCGCAGAACTTCTGGCAAACGGTAAAACGGGATGCGGCTGTACAGGTGGTGCACATGGTGGATACCGATGTTTGCGCTCAACCACTGCAGCACGGGAGGCAGCACATAGTGCGAGCTGCCGTGCAGTGCCGAATCGTGTAACTGCCAGTCTTCGGCAGCGTCCCAATGGGTGGTCTCGAACTGGTGTTGAACATAGAACAACCACATGCCGGCTGTTGCAGCGAGCAAGGTTGTGGGCAAGAAAATCAACAGGATCGGCATCAAACCACCAAAGTGAAGCATCACTGCGAGCGCCGCAAGGATCGCCGTGTTGGTTCCCATAGCGCTCACCCAATATTTGCCTTTGGCCATCAGCCCAAACGGTAAGCGGTTGGAGACAAAGAACAAAAACCCAGGTCCCAAGCCGAACAAGACAATGGGGTTGCGGTACAAACGATAAATCAACCGGTTGAAAGGCGTCATGTCTTTGTATTCGGTTGTGGTCAGGGTCCAGACATCGCCAATGCCGCGCTGTCCAAGGTTTCCAGCGGAACTGTGGTGCATGGAGTGCGAGCGACGCCATACGTCATATGGCGTAAGCGTCAGGACACCCAACACCCGACCAAGCCAGTCACTGACCGTGCGGTTGTCAAAGAATGCGCCGTGCCCGCAATCATGCTGGATGCAAAACAAGCGCAACAAAAAGGCGGCGTTGCAGCACGAAATCGCCAATGTGAGCCAATAGCTGACGGACAACGACATCCATGCCAAGACCCACAAAAGCAGGAACGGCCCAACCGTGATCGCCAATTCATACGAACTGCGGCTTGTGCTGGGTTGGCGGTAGTGTGACAGGATTTTCACCCAATCGCGGGCGTCATTGATCTGCGTTTGGGACGATGGAACTGCTGAGGTATCGGACATGTGCGCGCTTTTATTGTTGCTTTACCTAGGGTCATATACGACCCGAGTGGTTTCGCAAACGTAACTTCGCACGACATTCGTGAAAGTGAACATCTGTCGTGCGATTTGGGTCATGATTTAAGGGGTTTTGGGCCTATTCCGCGGCATAAAGTCCGTCGTAGATCGGGCTGAGCGTCGTGTCTTCAAACAATGAAGACACCGAGGTTCCGTTCCAGATGTTCAAAATAGCCTGCGCAAAGATCGGCGCCGTTGGCACCACCCGGATATTTGGCGCGTCCTTGATGGGTTGGGTTGGCTCGATCGTGTCGGTCAACACCAGTGATTTCATCACGGAATTGGTGACCCGTTCGACCGCAGGGCCGGACATCACGCCGTGGCTGATATAGCTGTGCACCTCTTTGGCGCCGTGTTCCATCAACACTTCGGCAGCCTTGCACAATGTGCCGGCCGTGTCGCACATGTCATCCACGATCAGGCAGACTTTGTCTTTGACGTCGCCGATCACAATCATTTCCGCAATCTCGCCCGGTTTCTCGCGGCGTTTGTCCACGATGGACAATGGGGCATTGATCCGTTTTGCCAGCTCACGCGCCCGCGCAACACCGCCCACGTCGGGGGAGATGACCATCAGCTCATCCATCCGGTCCTTGAATTGTGCTCTGATATCAAGCGCAAAGACCGGAGAGGCGTAAAGGTTGTCCACTGGAATGTCGAAAAAGCCCTGAATTTGGGCGGCGTGCAGATCCATCGTCAGAACCCGCTCGATGCCAGCGCCGACCAGCATGTTGGCCACCAGCTTTGCAGAAATCGGTGTGCGCGCTTTGGTCCGACGGTCTTGGCGTGCGTAGCCGAAATAGGGGATCACGGCAGTGATCCGTGCCGCAGAGGAGCGGCGCAGCGCGTCACACATCACCAGCAGTTCCATCAGATTGTCATTGGCCGGATTCGATGTCGGCTGGACGATGAACATATCCTCGCCGCGCACGTTTTCGAACACTTCGACAAAGATTTCCCCGTCGTTGAACCGCTCGACGCGGGCATCTACGAGCCCTACATTCACACCGCGGTGCAGCGACATGCGCCGTGCGATGGCAGAGGCCAGCGGTTTGTTGGCGTTCCCCGTGATCAGTTTGGGTTCGACGATGGCTGGCATATGTAGGTCCCCGAGAAGCAGCTTTGTGTGCATTGCCACGTAACGTGACAGATTCGCGATGTTGGCTTTCGCTTAACACGCCTATACCGTCCGGCAAAGCATAGCCTTGGAGAAAGTTAATGGCCCATATCGACTATTTTTTCGCGACCTTGTCCCCCTATGCCTATTTGGCCGGGCTGCGCATGGAAGAGGTGGCAAAGAAGCATGGTGCCACAGTCACTTACAAGCCGATGGACTTGATGACCCTGTTCGGGCGCACGGGTGGCACCCCGCCCAAGGACCGTCACATCAGCCGCATTGAATATCGCGCCATGGAGCTGACGCGTCAGGCCGAAAAGCTTGCTATGCCCTTTCACCTCAAGCCGGCCCATTGGCCCACCAACATGGCGCCGTCCTCCTATGCCATTATTGCCGCTCAGGCTGCAGGGGGGGGCGATGTGGCTGCCTTGTCCCATGCCTTTTTGCGCGCCTGCTGGGCCGAAGAAAAAGACATCGCCCAAGACGACGTGATCCGCGCCTGTTTGCAAAGTGCCGGATTTGAACCGGATCTGGCCGACAAGGCCATGTTGGCCAGCGCCGAAACCTATGCTGCCAACCTTGAAGAGGCCTATACCAGCGGCGTCTTTGGCGCCCCGTTCTATATTGTGGATGGCAAGGACCGCTTTTGGGGGCAGGACCGTATCGAGGATCTGGACGCCCATCTGGCAGCGCTTTCTTGATCCCACACATCCACAGCCGCACGTTTGGTCAAGGCCCCCGCAAGGTCCTTGGCATTCATTGCACCCTTGCCCATTCGGGCGCCTTGAAAGGCGTTGGGCAGGCTTTGGCGGATGAGGCGACGATGCTTGCGTTTGATTTGCCAAGTCACGGCCGGTCTGGTGAGTGGGATGGCACGGGCGATGTGCATGATGTCTCCACGCAAATGGCGCGCGCCTTGCTGGACGAGCCGATGGACCTTGTGGGCCACTCGTTTGGGGCAACCGTTGCGTTGCGCCTAGCCATTGAGGTGCCCGAACTGGTCCGCTCTGTCACTTTGTTCGAGCCGGTGTATTTTGCGGCCGCAATGGCCGATGACCCCACCCGTTGGGAGGTGTATCAAAACCACAACGTCCCCTTTGCAAAGGCGCTTGAGGCGGGCGACATGATGGAAGCTGCCCGTGCGTTCAACACGGGCTGGGGTGACGGCAGCGGATGGGATGCGACCCCCATGGAGTTGCGCCAATACATGGCGGACCGTATCCATTTCGTCCCTGCAAGTGGTCCGTTTTTGTTCGGGGATTCCGCCAAATTGCTGCAGGGGGATGCGTTTTCACGTGCAAGGATGCCTGTTTTGCTGATGCGCGGGGATCAGAGCGACGAGATGACAGGGGCGATCAATGTCTCTTTGGCGCGGCGATTGCCGGACGTGCGCGAAGTTGTGATGGAAGGGGTTGGCCACATGGCCCCCATCACCCATTCAAGCCGGGTTGCCACGCATATTTCGGAGTTCTGGGCCCGCTAGGCGTCAGTCATCGTCGGCCCATTTGAACCCGTCCCCGACCGCGTGGACGCGCCCGATGGAGGGCAGTTTGAAGTGGCTGCCGATGACGCGCGCGCCGCTTTCAGCGGCCTGTTCCAGCAAGGATGTGCGCGATGTGACGGCCATTTCCGCATCTGAATCAAACAAAAAGTGCCACTCGGGATGCCAGCACTGTGCCGTCGAATGCAGGGCATCGCCCGTGATCAGCGCCTCGGCCCCCCGACTTGAGAGGCGTATGGAAACATGACCCGGCGTGTGTCCGGGCGTCGGGATCAGGGTGATGGAATCGCCCAGTTTGTGACCCTCTTCGACCAACTCGGCCTGTCCTGCCGTGATCACGGGCAGAACGCTTTGGGTGAAGCTGTCGCTGGGAGTCTGGCCAAAGATCGCCTCGTCCGCTTTGGGGAAAAGGTATCGGGCATTGGGGAAGGTGGGCACCCAGCGCCCGTCCTCCAGCCGGGTGTTCCAGCCGACGTGATCCACATGCAGGTGCGTGCACAACACATAGTCCACCTTGTCGGGGCGCGTGCCAGCGGCGTGCAGTCCGGCCATGAACCGCCCGCTGGAGCGCTCATGCCACCCCGGATTGGAGGGGATGGTTTTGTCGTTGCCGACACAGGCATCGACGAGAATGTTGTGGTGCGGAGTCTTGAGCAGATAGGCCTGAACAGGCAACACCAGCTTGCCGCTTTCGGGATCAAGCTGCCCGGGCACAAGGTCTTCGATGATCTGTCCCACGTCGCCATCCGCGTTCGGATAGAGCTTGGCAGGATCGGCAAAAGGGCCGTTGATCTCAAGAATACGCCACACTTCTATGTCACCGATTTTGCAAAGCATGGGAACCCTTTTTGTATGCTGCGCCTAGATGTGGCTGAGGAAGGTATCGACCTGTGCGGCGGTTATGGACCAGTCACAGACCAGCCGCATGGAGAGCATTTCTGACGGGTCATCGCCTGTCAACGATCCTTCCCAGATGTAGTATTTCGCGCCAGCATCGTGCAGCCGTTGATGGGCGGCGCGGGGCAAGGTGGCGAATATCATGTTGGCCTGTGGCTCATGCAAGAACCCCGCCCCCTTGGCGCGCAACCCCTGCGCCAGACGGGCGCAGTTGGCGTTGGCGTGACGGGCCGTGGTGAGCCACAAATCGTCCTGCAAATACCCTGCCATCTGTGCAGAGAGAAACCGGTGTTTGGAAAACAAATGCGCCCCGCGTTTGCGGCGCAGCTCGAATTCCCACGCCTTTTGCGGATCAAAGATCACCACCGCCTCAACCCCCATGCAGCCGTTTTTGGTGCCCCCAAAGCTGACGATGTCCACACCGGCTTTCCATGTCATCTCGGCGGGGGTGCAGTCCAATGCAACAAGGGCATTGGCAAAGCGTGCGCCGTCCAAGTGGACGGGAAGGTTGAACTCTTTGGCCACGGCGCTCAGCGCGTGCAACGCGTCCAGACTGTAGACACAGCCCCGTTCGGTGACTTGCGTGATCGACACAGGGCCGCGTTGGGGGCCGTGCACGCCGCGCACTTCTTCGCCCATGATGGAGGTGCGCAAGGCTTCAGGGGTCATTTTGTCCCCACCCGCCACCAATGTCAGTTTCGCGCCGCCTGCGTAAAATTCGGGGGCGTTGCATTCATCCTCGTGGATATGCGCCACAGGAGAGCAGAACATGGTGGCCCAGGGCTGGGTGTAGCAGGCCAGCGCAAGAGCATTGGCGGCAGTGCCTGTGGCGACCAGATAGACGGCGGCCTCTGGCGCTTCAAAGCGGTCGCGGATAGCGTCGCGCACCTCGTCCATGATCGGGTCCGCGCCGTAGGGCATGGCGTGCCCTGTGTTGGCTTGGGTGATGCGGTCCATGATCTGCGGATGCACGGGGCCTGCGTTGTCAGAGGCGAAAAACATCTTAGGTCGGTTCCTCGATAATGTGGTCTTCCCAGTCTTCTTCGGGAACGCTGAATTCCGAGTATGTGCGGTTTTGCATGCTCACGCCAGCCTTGTGCACACTGTCGGGATCGCCCGTGATCAACGGGTGCCAATCATACAGTGGCTTGCCTTCAAACAGCAGGCGGTAGGCGCAGGTTTGCGGCATCCAATAGACATGCGTGTCCAGATTGTCGGGCGTCAGGCTGATGCAGTCGGGCACGAACTGGCGGCGGTTTTCGTAATGCGCGCAGCGGCAGGTGGCGTCATCGAGCAGGCGGCAAGCCACATTGGTCAGGGCGACATCGCCTGTGTCGTCGTCCTCCAGTTTGTTCAGGCAGCATTTTCCGCAGCCGTCACACAGGGCTTCCCACTCTTTGTCGTTCATTTTGCGCAGCGGTTTGCGGGTCCAGAACGATTTGGCCAACCCTTTTGCTGCGATCGGGTCTGTCATAGGGCGCTCAGGATGGCGCGTGCCTGTGCGCTGTCGGCGTCCATTTGGGTGATCAGCGCGTCCAGCCCGTCAAACTTTTCCTCGCCCCGCAAATGATCGATCAACGCGACCGAGATTTGCGTGCCATAAAGATCGCCGGTGAAGTCGAAGATAAAGGTTTCGAGGTTGGGTTTGTTTTCCCCGAACATCGGCCGCACCCCCATGGAGGCCACACCGTGATACTGCCCCATGTGGGCTCCGTCGAGCACATCAACCAGCACCGCATAGACCCCGAAGGCGGGCGGGTGTAGCCCGTCAATGGACATATTCGCTGTCGGGTATCCCAACTCGCGCCCCCGCTGTTCGCCGCCAATCACCGGTCCCTCGATCCGGTGCCAGTGCCCGAGCATCGCAGCCGCCTCGCGCGGATTTGCATCGCTCAATGCCTGCCGGATCGCGGTAGAGGAAATCGTTTTGTCAGATTGCGCCATGAGCGGGGCGATGGTGACCCCGAACCCCATTTCGGCCCCGAAGGCCTGCAGGTCCTCGACCCGTCCTGTGCGCCCTTTGCCAAAGCAGAAATCCGCCCCGACGATCACATGTTTGAGCCCCAGCCCGTCTGCGATGACGTTTTGCGCGAATTCGCGCGGCGTGAGAGAGGAGAGGGAGGCGTTAAAGTTCAGCTCATAGAGCCGCTCCACCCCGAGCTTTTCAAGGCGGGAGGCGCGCGCTTCGCGGCTCATCAGCCGGAACGGGTCCGCTTTGGGCGCAAAGAACTGGCGCGGATGGGGTTCGAACGTGAGCACCCCGAGCGGGGCGTCAGGGGCGGCGGCCCGTGCCATGTCGATGACGGACAGGTGCCCATGATGGACCCCGTCGAAATTCCCGATGGCCACGGTGGCGCCCCGGTCTTCGGGTTCTACGAAATGATAGTCTCTGACAATGCGCATGCGTGCTGACTAGCGCCCGAAAAGGGTGGGCGCAAGACAGGGGGATGTGGTTTGGTTTAACTTGAATGATTGAGTTTCGATGATCCGCCCCTATCTTTAGGGGTGAACGCAAAAGGAGACATCACACTGCTTTCAGAAAGCGAGCCGGACGAACCCGACCCGGCCAAGGGGTGTTGCAGAGCACGCGCCCCCCCGATTTTACGCCAAAAATGGATACTACAACCTAATCGCGGTCCTCCTTCGGAGCCGCGCTTGTGAGGCGGTTGTTTCAGCTTTGCTGGGTCAGCTGCCAGTTTATCGTTTTTGGTCATCTCACATTGCCAACAGTGTTGTATCTGTTCTGGCTTTTGACAGACCGAATATTTCCCGCCCTGACGCGCCCTGTCCACGTCTGGATCAGCGGACTTTGGGGTGCAAGCGGCCCGCGTCTTTCGGATAAGAACAACGCAGGGCCGGACAATTGATTTTCTAAAGCTTCAGTCGAACTTGCGCGAGGGTGCCATGACGGTGGCTTCGCCGATCACGACCTTTTTGCCATCGACCGAGCAGTGGCAGTCCAGTTTGACGCGCCGCTTGGAGATTTCGATGTCCACGACTTTGACCTCGGCATAGACCATGTCGCCGGGGCGCACTGGCGCGAGGAACTTGAGGTTCTGCCCCATGTAGATGGTGCCGTGGCCGGGCAGTTGTTCTCCGATCACCGCAGAGATCAGCCCTGCCGTCAGCATGCCGTGGGCGATCCGCCCCTCGAAAATCGTGTCTTGGGCATAGTCGTCGTCAAGGTGGACCGGATTGTGGTCCGTCGAGATTTCCGCGAACTTCTGGATGTCCTCGTCGGTCACCTGTTTGCGCAGGTAGCGTGTCATGCCCATTTCGATGTCTTCGATGCAGATGGTGCCGCGGGGAAGATTGTCCAACATTTCACGCTCCGGTAACATTCTGACGCCAGTCGCCAGCTTCTTGCAACTTAATTACTTTGCAGGCGCAGAAAATCAAGGGGAAAATGGGTCAGCGCAGGTGTCCTATTGTATAGGTCGGAGCAGAGGTTTCCTTTTCCAAATAAGCGCTTAGCAATTCCGGGTCCGGTTGCGTGTCGGTTTTTGTTTCGCGCGCGGCCAGCCCACCGGAGATAAACAGAGAATCAATGTCCTCGCCCATCGCCCCCTGGATGTCCGTCAGCACCCCGTCGCCGATGGCCAGAATGCGGGTGTCGGGCACATCGACCTTCAACTCTGCCAACCTGCGCCGCGCCAGATCGTAGATGGGGGGATATGGTTTGCCAAAATACAGGCTTTCTCCGCCCATTTCCGTATAAAGTTGCGCCAAAGCCCCCGCGCACCATTCGCGCACGTCACCGCGGTCCACCACGATATCGGGGTTGGCACACAGCAGTTTCATCCCCTTTTGCTTGGCAAACAGAAAGTCGGCGCGGTTTGTGTCGGGATCGGCCATCGGATCAAAGGGGCCACAACAGACGATGCCTTCGGCCTCCTGAAGGGGGACGCGTGTGATCTCGAGCGGGTTGTCGAGCAGGTCGAGCGGTTCGAAAAACTGCGCGTCGCGGCGTTCTTCGCCCATGAAGTAGACCTTTTGGCCCACGGCGCCGCGGTACATGGCGGAGCGTGCGGAATCGCCTGAAGTGGCGATGGTGTCATAGGCATCCGCCGGCACGCCAAATCCCACCAGTTGCGTCTGTACCCCGTCGAAGGGTTTTGGGGAATTGGTCACAAGAACAACCTTGCCGCCGCGCGTGCGGTAATCTTGCAGCGCTTTGACGGCTGCGGGGTGGGCCGTGACGCCGTTGTGCACGCAGCCCCAAAGATCGACAAACAAGGCGTCGTAACGTTCGGATACTTCGGACAGTGCGGTGATGATCTGGGTCATGGCGGTCTCCTTTGGGCAGGCTCAGACCACACATCGCCAGTGGGGGCAAGTCGGGGGCGCGGGCCTGTTTTTCTGCTGGCGGGCACAAAAAAGGCGCACCGAAGCGCGCCTTTTGAGGAGTGATTCGGGGCCGGATCAGAGCTTGAGGTTCGGAATGATCTGTTTTTTGCGGCTCATGATGCCCGGCAGAACGACGGTGTCGCCTGTGACTGTCGCGCCAAAGCTTTTTTCGGCGATGGTTTTGACCAGATCGTTGGGCACCAGCAGTGTCGCTTCTTCGTTCAGGATGTCGATCACGAACAACAGCACCTGATCGGCGCCGTCTTCGGTTGCGACGCCTGTCATGGAGGCCATCAGGCTGTCCTTGCGGTCCAGCACGATTTTTGGCGCCGTGGTTTCAAGGACAGAGACGCGGAAGTCTTTGCCGTCGACCGTGTATTCCTTTGAGTCCATCCGCAGCAGATCGGCGTCGGAAAAGGCGGAGACATCTGATTTGGCTTCAAACATTTCGGATGCGTAGGCGGTGATGTCGATCCCGAGGTCTTTGGCCAGATCATGCGCGATGGCTTTGTCTTCCTGGGTTGTGGTCGGCGAGCGGAATTCCAGCGTGTCAGAGAGGATGCACGACAGCATCGCCCCTTTGATGTCCGTTGGCATCTGCGCCATGTCCTTGCCGATCATCTTCCACATGATCGTGGCGGTGCAGGCCAGCGGTTCGATGCGGATGTCGATCGGGCCTTTGGTCTCCAACCCGCCCACCAGTTTGTGGTGGTCGATGATGGCTGTGATGTCACACGCGTTGATGCCGGCTGGCAATTCGGCGGGGTTGTTGGTGTCCACGATTACGACGGGCGTGTCTGCCGCAACCTCCGTGACGATTTCGGGCTTGTCGAGGTTCCAGCGTTTCAGAACAAAGGCTGCTTCGGTGTTTGGTTCGCCGAGCAGGACCGGTTTGGCGGCTTGTCCTTTGATCTCGTTGAGATACCACGCCCAGATGATCGGGCTGCCTGTGCTGTCGGTGTCGGGGGATTTGTGGCCAAATACGAGCGTTGTCATCGGATGCGTTCCTGCGGATGTGGATTGATTTGCGCGCCTTATAGGCTTGTGTCTACGCCTTGTCACCTGCGTCATTTGTGGTGGTTAAGATTTGCCTTGAAGGCCCGCTGTCGCGGACGCTGTTTTCGGGATGAGGGGCGCTGCCCCTCAAACACCCCGGGATATTTCCCACAAAAGGAAGGTGTGGGTGGTTTTGCGCTTTTGGTCTCTGGGCCAGCATTGTTTTTGCTGATAGCTTTTGAGCATGAGCCCATCGCGTGAAACTGATTTGTACCCCCCTGTGAAGGCCTTTTTGGAAGGGCAGGGGTATGTGGTGAAGTCCGAAGTGGGTGCGGCTGATGTGGTTGCCCTGCGCGGCGGCGAGCCCCCTGTCATTGTCGAGTTGAAGTTGGGCTTTTCCCTGACCCTTGTTCATCAGTGTGTGGCGCGTTTGTCAGTGACTGATGATGTGTACATGGCGGTTGCCCGTGGCAAGGGGAAGCCGTTTCTCAAGTCCGTAAAGAACATGACCAAGTTGTGCCGCCGCCTTGGCCTTGGGTTGATCACGGTCCGTTTGAGCGATGCTTTGGTGCAGGTTCATTGCGATCCGGTCCCTTATGTGCCCCGCAAGTCCAAGCCCCGCCAGACCCGGTTGCTGAAGGAATTTGTGGCCCGCCAGGGCGACCCCAACGATGGTGGGCAGACCCGCGTGGGCTTGGTCACCGCCTATCGTCAGGATGCGTTGAAACTGGCGGTGTATTTGTTCGAGGTTGGTGCATGCAAGGGCGCGGATGTTGCCCGTGAGACGGGGGTCGCCCGCGCGACAACCATGATGCGCGATGATCACTATGGCTGGTTCGAGAAGGTCGAAAAGGGTGTTTATGGTTTGACCCCTGTGGGCGCGGAGGCTGTGAGCGCGTCGGGGCGTGTTTTGGGTGCTTGACCCCTAAACCGCCATGCGGGTGAGCGTGTATCCGCGTTGCGCCAGCAAGTTCAACACTCCGTTCTCCCCTGACAGGTGTCCTGCCCCGACGGCGACGACGATGTTGTCTGCCCGGGTCTTGTCCAGCACTGTCATCCATTTCAGGTTCCGTTGCGTCAGCAGGCTGTCGAGCATGTCGTCAAAGACCGCGTCAAATTCTGCCCTGTCCATGTCGAGCGTATCACGCAAGGCCACGCGCGAGGTGTCCATCACGGCGCCGTGGTCTTGGTCGAAGTATTGCGCCATGAGTGTCGCCACCGCGTTCTCGGCTGTTTCGACCGAGGTGATCCCGATCTTGAGCATTTCGATTTGCTCTTCCATCGGGTCTTGTCCGAAGATCGAAAACAAAGTGTCCCATGGTTCCAGTGCAAGCACAGGCACCCCGGCGCTTGTTGCCACGTCGCGCACCCGGTGATCGAGCCCGTGTATCCCTTGTGCCATTTGGCTGAGCACGCAGGGCGGCATTCCGAGCATGAGCGACAGGTACCATGGCTGGAATTTGGCGGCGACAAAGGCCGGAATGCCGCGTGCTTCGGCGGCTTTTGCCAGTTTTGCCCAGTCTTCTTTGCCCATTTGTTCGAGCAAGGTGGGCCCCTCGCGAATGAACATCACGTCGGGGCGGGTGGCGACCGCCTCTTTGAGCTTGGTCTCCTCGGCTTCGTTCGCTTCGAGAAAGACCAGATCGGCGGCGGTGATCAGGGGGGCAAGTCGCTGCGTGATGGCGTCGAGGCGCGAATCGTCAAGGTGGACCGTGCCGATGACGTGGATGTTTTGCCCCCCTTTTTGCGCGCGCCAGTGATTGCCTTGTGCAAAGGGCATATCGGCCAGTCGCGTGTTCAGTTCGGCGTGTTGTTGCGCGCTGAAGGTCAGCCGCTGGTCGGTGCCGTTGCAGGTCGCAAAGACCGTCGCAGGCCAAAGCAGGCAAAGGGTGAGAGCGGAAAACACGGATATGCGCATGTGCGTGGCCTTTGGTTGAGAGATCGTTTGATCCTAAGCGGAGTGGGCCGGCATCTCAACGAGGTTTGAGGCGGGTCTGCAACCTCTGTCCGCCTTGATCTTCAGTCTTACGAGTTTGTCGCAAATTTTTCTGACCTGATTGCTTGACACCTCTTGGCCCCCTCCTTAGATATCCGTCGTTAGCACTCAGATGAGTTGAGTGCTAACGGGTCCGGATTGCCGGATCCATGGGAGAAACTTTGAGCCTCAAGGAGCTACAAAGATGGCATTAAAACCACTTCACGACCGTGTGTTGGTGCGCCGCACTGAAGGCGACGAAAAAACTGCTGGTGGGTTGATTATCCCTGAAAGCGCGAAAGAAAAGCCAAGCGAAGGTCAAGTTGTTTCAACAGGCCCCGGCGCACGTAAAGACAGCGGCGAGCTGATCGAAATGGGCGTAAAAGCAGGCGACACCATCCTGTTCGGCAAATGGTCCGGCACAGAAGTCACCATCGACGGCGAAGAACTGCTGATGATGAAAGAATCCGACATCATGGGCATCATCGAGTAATCCTCGACGTTCCTGCCAAGCCTGCGGACGGGGCTTGGTTTGAGGGTGCGCTGCGGCGCATCTGACCCAAATTTATGAATACTCTTAAGGAGAATACAACATGGCTGCTAAGGACGTCAAAGTTCGGCACAGACGCCCGCAACCGGATGCTCAACGGCGTGAACATCCTCGCGGATGCCGTCAAAGTAACACTGGGCCCAAAGGGTCGTAACGTTGTCTTGGACAAATCTTTTGGCGCACCGCGCATCACCAAAGATGGTGTATCCGTGGCGAAAGAGATCGAGCTTGAAGACAAGTTCGAGAACATGGGCGCACAAATGGTTAAGGAAGTTGCTTCCCGTACCAATGACGAAGCTGGCGACGGTACAACTACCGCGACAGTTTTGGCCCAGGCCATCGTAAAAGAAGGCATGAAATCGGTTGCCGCCGGCATGAACCCGATGGACCTCAAGCGCGGCATCGATCTGGCAACATCCACTGTTGTTGAAGCGATCAAAGCCGCGGCCCGTGAAGTGTCCGACTGCGACGAAGTTGCCCAGGTCGGCACGATCTCTGCCAACGGCGAAGCCGAAATCGGTCAGCAGATCGCAGACGCGATGCAAAAAGTTGGCAACGAAGGCGTGATCACTGTCGAAGAGAACAAAGGTCTGGAAACAGAAACCGATGTTGTTGAAGGCATGCAGTTCGACCGCGGCTACCTGTCCCCTTACTTTGTCACAAACCCTGACAAAATGACGACTGAACTCGACGATTGCATCATCTTGCTGCACGAGAAGAAACTGTCTTCCTTGCAGCCAATGGTTCCATTGCTCGAGCAGGTCATCCAGTCGCAGAAGCCTCTGCTTGATCATCGCAGAAGATGTTGAAGGCGAAGCCTTGGCAACATTGGTTGTCAACAAACTGCGCGGCGGTCTGAAAATCGCAGCTGTGAAAGCACCTGGTTTCGGCGATCGTCGCAAAGCCATGTTGCAAGACATCGCGATCCTGACAGGCGGCCAAGTGATCTCCGAAGACCTCGGCATGAAGCTTGAATCCGTCACAATGGACATGCTCGGTTCTGCCAAGCGCGTTGCGATCACCAAAGACGAAACAACCATCGTCGACGGCGCGGCGAAAGCGCCGAGATCGAAGCCCGTGTTATCAGATCCGTCAGCAGATCGAAGAAACGACGTCCGATTACGACAAAGAGAAACTGCAAGAGCGCGTTGCCAAATTGGCCGGCGGTGTTGCTGTGATCCGCGTTGGCGGCATGTCCGAAATCGAAGTGAAAGAGCGCAAAGACCGCGTTGACGATGCATTGAACGCGACACGTGCCGCTGTTCAAGAAGGTATCGTTGTTGGTGGTGGTGTTGCTCTGGTGCAGGCTGCCAAAAAGCTTGGACGGCCTGACAGGCGCGAACAGCGACCAAGACGTCGGTATTTCCATCGTGCGTAAAGCCATCGAAGCGCCTCTGCGTCAGATCGCTGAAAACGCTGGTGTTGACGGCGCTGTTGTTGCGGGCAAAATCCGCGAGAGCGACGACCTGACATTCGGCTTCAACGCGCAGACCGAAGAATATGGCGACATGTTCAAGTTCGGCGTCATCGACCCGGCCAAAGTTGTGCGCACAGCACTGCAAGACGCGGCATCCGTTGCTGTCCTGTTGATCACAACCGAAGCGATGGTTGCGGATCGTCCTGCCAAAGACGGCGGCGGCGCAGCTGGCGGCGGCATGCCTGACATGGGCGGCATGGGCGGCATGATGTAAGCATTGCGCGTCCCTTTCGGGATCGCAATGTATGGCACCAGAGTAATCACAACGTGAATGCGCAAGCGCCATTCAGTCGCAATAAAATGAGAGGGCTGCCTTTGGGCGGCCCTTTTTCTTTTGGTTCAAAACTGCGTGCGTTGAGCCAGTGGCGAAAGACGCTTTTATCCCTGTTTGTGTGCTGGCCGTGCCGGTTGTGCCGGTTGTGGCATTCCAGCTTGTCCGGTGAGGTGCCCCACTGATTGTCCCTGAAATAACAAAAGCCAGATATTTCTAGCTGATTAAAAAATGGGCATCGCTGCCTTCACGCTTCTTTTAAGTGCAGACAGATCCTTGCGGCAGCGGCATCCCTCGAGATTGGCGTTGACCCTACCTATGCAAGGACATGTAACGGCGCCATGAATCAAAATTTGCGTATTCTCGTTGTAGAAGCCGACTCCGAAAGAGTGCGTGCGATTATCGACGCTTTGCAAGAGGCAGGCTGGTCGGACGTCAAGGCGCTGGCGCACATGTCGGCGCTTGACCGGACTGTCAAAGATTTTGTGCCTGACATCGTCTTGATTGATCTTGCCAACCCTGACCGTGATACGCTTGAACATATTTCTTATGCGACAGAGACATCAAAACGCGCCGTCGCGCTGTTTGTGGATCAAACGGACGATGCGCTGACGCAAGCGGCGCTGAGGGCGGGGGTCAGTGCCTATGTGGTTGATGGTCTCAAGATGGAGAGGATCAAGTCGGTTCTGGAAACGGCAATCGCGCGTTTCAAGATCATGCGCCAGATGCAATCGGAACTGGATGCTGCCAAACAGGCACTTGAGGACCGCAAAACCATTGACCGCGCCAAGGGGATTTTGATGCGTCAACGCGGGTTGTCCGAAGACGACGCCTATACCCTATTGCGCAAAACCGCGATGAGCCAGAACCGCAAAGTCATTGATGTCGCCCACGCCCTTGTCACGGCCGCGGAGCTTTTGTCGTGAGCAAAACTGTCCTGAATTGCGGGTATGTCCCTTTGGTGGACTGCGCCCCGTTGGTGATTGCCAAAGAACTTGGATTTGCAGCCGAAGAAGGGGTGGCGCTTAACCTTGTGCGCCAGCCGTCCTGGTCGGCCCTGCGCGATATGCTGGCCCTTGGGCATTTGGACGCCGCGCAAATGCTGTCCCCGATGCCTGTGGCGATGTCCATCGGGCTTGGCGGGTTGCCGGCGCGGGTCGATACCCTGATGGTTTTGTCGGTGAACGGCACGGTGTTTGGCGTTTCCAATGACGTGGCGGCAGACATCGGCCCTGTGCCCTTTGGCGATGCCAACGCGCTTTTGGCCGCACTGAGCGCACGCAAGGGCAAGCCTCTGCGGATTGGTGTTCCGTTCCACTATTCCATGCATCGCCTGTTGTTGTCCTATTGGACATCGACGGCCCCCGACGTGCAGATTGAAGAAATCACAGTGCCACCGCCGCGTATGGCGGATGCTGTCGCAGAGGGGTTTGTCGATGCTTTCTGGGTTGGCGAGCCTTGGGGGAGCGTGGCGGTCGGGCAGGATGTGGCCCGGTTGATGATGACGGGTCGGGATGTTTGGCAGTTCGCCCCTGAAAAGGTGCTTGCTGCGCGCCATGACTGGGTCGAGGCAAATGCGGATGCCGTGGGGCGCTTGATGCGCGCGGTCTTCAAGGCCTCTGCGTGGCTTGATGTTCAAAAGAACAAACCCTTGGCTGTGGAAATTCTGGCCCGCAGTGAACACCTGAGCATGTCACCTGATCTTATCGATCCTGCCCTGTCAGGAGATATTATTGCGCAAGCTGAATACTGCCCCGCGGGCGATCGGCCGCTTTTTGCAGTTTCATCAACACGCGGCCACATTTCCCTGGCGCAGTCAGGCGGCATGGATCGCGAACCGACTTGGTGCGGATGCTGCAGGTACAGAGCAGGCCAAAACCTGTTTTCGATCCGACCTTTATCGTCGACACCTGTCCGAGATCGGGGCGGATATGCCCAGTGCGTCCGAAAAAGAAGAAGGGGCGCTGCGGCTTGAAACAGCCGTAGCCTCAACACGCGGACATATGATTCTCGCGCCGGATGCCTTTTTTAATGGCGAGAACCTTTGATTTCTCCGCGAAATAATGCTGATTTTTTGGGCAGGCTCTGCATTGCGGCATAAAAACATGCTGCAATGCAGAAATGTCATTGTGCCGGATGGCCACTGCAAAGACACCCTCGACGTAACGGGCAACGATGCCCGATCTACTCCGCCAACCACTGCTGGTCGTGCGCCTACCAAGAGCAAAGCCGCTCGTATGGAACACGGACCTCCTCCCCCGTGAACCCTACGTGCGGCTTTTTTGTTTTTCCCTTCGGGGCTTTGAAAAAGGACTTGAACGATGAAAAAGACACTCGCGATACTGCTGGCCACGTCTAGCCTGCTGGTAACAACGGCGGCGGCCCAGTCTTTGGATCTTGAAAAAGAAGACCTGACACTTGGCTTTATCAAGCTGACGGACATGGCGCCCTTGGCGGTGGCTTACGAGCTGGGATATTTTGAAGACGAGGGTTTGTTCGTCACCCTTGAGGCGCAAGCGAACTGGAAGGTCCTGCTGGACGGGGTGATCAGTGGCGAATTGGACGGCGCGCATATGTTGGCGGGTCAGCCGCTGGCCGCCACCATCGGCTACGGCACCGAGGCCCATATCATCACGCCGTTTTCGATGGATTTGAACGGCAACGCCATCACGGTCTCCAACGAAATCTGGGATGAAATGCGCCCCAATGTCCCCCTTATGGACGATGGCCGCCCCCAGCACCCGATCAGTGCCAGCGCCCTGGCCCCCGTTGTCGAAGGCTATCAAGACGCGGGGAACCGTTCAACATGGGCATGGTGTTCCCTGTCTCCACCCACAATTACGAAATCCGCTACTGGCTGGCCGCAGGCGGTCTGCAACCCGGTTTTTATAGCGAGCAGGATATCTCCGGTCAGATCGGCGCGGATGTATTGTTGTCCGTGACGCCGCCGCCGCAAATGCCTGCCACGATGGAAGCCGGCACAATTTTTGGCTACGCGGTGGGCGAACCATGGAACCAACAGGCCGTGTTCAAAGGCATCGGTGTTCCGGTGATCACCGACGATGATATGTGGAACAACAACCCGAAAAGGTGTTCGGCATCACTGCTGAATTTGCCGAAGAATATCCAAACACCACTGCGCCTTGACCAAGGCGTTGATCCGCGCCGCCATTTGGCTGGATGAAACGACAACGCAAATCGTGGAGAAGCGGTCACCATGTTGTCACGTCCTGAATATGTGGGCGCAGATGCCGAAGTGATCGCCAATTCCATGACCGGGTTCTTTGAATTCGAAAAGGGCGACGTGCGCCCGCACCCGACTTTCAACGTCTTCTTTCGCTACAACGCGACCTACCCGTTCTATTCGGACGCGATTTGGTATCTGACGCAGATGCGCCGCTGGGGTCAGATCGCGGACACAAAGCCTGATGCGTGGTATTTCGAGACCGCCGCCGACGTCTACCGCCCCGACATCTACCTCGAGGCGGCACGCCTGCTGGTTGATGACGGCATGGCCACGAAGGCTGATTTCCCGTGGGACAGTGATGGCTTCAAGGCACCGACACCCGCCAGCGATATCATTGATGCCATCCCTTATGATGGCCGCGCGCCGAACGCCTACATCGACAGCCTGCCGATCGGCTTGAAGTCCGGACAGACCGTCGTTGATGGCGACATTCTGGACTAATCCAAATCACCCACCTTGCGGGACCGCAGGGTGGGCCTTCTCCTTTTCGACAGCAGCAGTTGGACACCCGATATGACCGCGATTGACCCTACAACACTCGACGATGAGGCCCGCCGCGCGCGCCGCTTTGCCCGTATCAATAAGGCCGACGCGTGGTTGCGCGTGCTTGGTCTGTCATGGTTGACGCCCGTTCTGAGAGCCGCCGCGGGGGACAATCCGCGTGCACAGGCGGGCGAAATCTGGCGCCTGCTTGGTGTGCCCCTGCTTGCGATTGCGGTTTTTGTGACGATGTGGGCGACGCTTGCGCCGACGCGTGCAAACATCGCTTGGGGCCGTGCCCGGGCCTGCTGCAGGTCTGGGAACAGGTCGGCGCGTTGCGTCAGGATGCAATCCGCGAAGGCGAACGCGGAAGTCGCGTTTTACGAACGCCAGGATGCGCGCAATGCCGAGCATATCGCCAATGGTGATACCGATCGCGTGCGTGACCGGATTTACACAGGCAAGCCCAATTACTACGACCAAATCTGGACCTCGATCAAAACCGTGTTTTTCGGCTTTCTGATCGCGTCCATTGTGGCCATCCCTCTGGGCATCGCAGCGGGCTTGTCCGTCACCGCAAATGCCGCCCTGAACCCGCTTGATCCAGATCTTTCAAACCTGTCTCCCCTTGGCATGGCTGCCGATTGTCACAATGATCGTTTCGGCCGTCTACACCACCAACGACGGGATGTTTTCCAAGTCGTTTCTGGTCTCGGCCATCACGGTCACGTTGTGTTCGCTTTGGCCCACGCTGATCAACACCGCACTTGGGGTCAGCAGCATCGACAAAGATCTGGTCAGCGTCAGCCGCGTTTTGAAAATGAACACCTACACCAAGATCACCAAACTGGTCCTGCCGTCCGCGCTGCCGCTGATCTTTACCGGATTGCGCCTGTCGCTGGGCGTGGGCTGGATGGTTTTGATTGCTGCTGAAATGCTGGCCCAAAACCCTGGCCTTGGCAAATTCGTCTGGGATGAATTCCAGAACGGATCCTCGCAATCGCTGGCCCGCATCATGGTGGCCGTGTTCACCATCGGCATCATCGGCTTCATGTTGGACCGCGTTATGTATGCCCTGCAATCCATCGCTTCTGACCTTCTCGAATAGTCGGTGACCCGCGCTCAAGCAGCGAAGCGATAGCGCAATAGGAAGAATCATGAGTATTTTGCAAATCAAAGACGTTTCGAAAAGCTACGGCGAGATGCAGATTCTTAAGGGCATCAATCTTGATGTGGCGGAGGGTGAATTCGTTGTCATCCTTGGCTTTTCAGGCACGGGCAAGACCACGTTGATCAATCTGATGGCGGGGCTGGAACAGCCGACCAAAGGGTCTGTCACCTATCGCGGTACGCCGATCACCGAGCCGGGGCGCGAACGCGGGTGTCATTTTTCAAAGCTATTCGCTGATGCCGTGGCTGACGGTGCACGGCAACGTCGCTCTGGCTGTGGATACGATGTTTCCCGAGTTGTCCAAAGCCGAACGCGCCGCAAAGGTCGATCACTACGTCGGCTATGGTCGGCCTGAGCCATGCGGCGACGCGCGCGCCCGGCCGAATTGTCAGGCGGGATGCGCCAACGCGTCAATGTGGCGCGCGCGCTGGCCATGGACCCGGAAATGTTGCTGCTGGACGAACCGCTGTCCGCGCTTGATGCGCTGACCCGCGCCAATCTTGCGGACGAAATCGAAGCCATCTGGGACAATGACAAAAAGACCTGTGTTTTGATTACCAATGACGTGGACGAGGCGATTATTCTGGCGGACCGCATCATCGCTCTGAACCCGGACGGGACCTTGGGGGATGAATTCAAGGTCGATATTCCCCGCCCGCGCGACCGGATCGCGATGAACAATGATGCCACGTTCAAAACCCTGCGTGCTCAAGTCACCACCTATCTGATGGATGTCGGGATCGCCGCGAAAGTAGAGGAAACCCGCACTCTGCCAAACGTCACCCCGATCCACGGTGTGCCCGCTGCCGTCGCCAAGGCGCAGGACGGCGGCATCGAAGAGAGGTTCCTGAATTTCTCGCAACTCGATAAAGTATACCCCACCCCCAAAGGCCCGCTGACGGTGGTGGAGAATTTCGATCTGAAAATCAACAAGGGCGAGTTTATTTCGCTTATCGGGCATTCGGGTTGCGGCAAGTCGACAGTGCTGACCATGGCCGCGGGCTTGAATCCGATTTCCAAAGGCGCGATCAAGCTGGATGGTTGGAACGTCGAAGGGGCTGACCCTGAACGCGCTGTGGTGTTTCAGTCCCCCAACCTGTTCCCGTGGCTGACAGCCAAGGAGAACGTCGCGATTGGCGTGGACAAGGTTTATCCGCGTGCATCACAGGCGGAACGTCAGGACGTCGTTGAATACTACCTTGAACGGGTTGGCCTTGCGGACAGCATGGACAAAGGCGCCGCAAGCCTGTCCAACGGAATGAAGCAACGTGTCGGAATCGCGCGCGCCTTTGCGCTGTCCCCCAAGTTGCTGCTGCTGGATGAACCCTTTGGAATGCTCGACAGCTTGACCCGCTGGGAGCTTCAAGAGGTTCTGATGGAGGTCTGGTCGCGCACCAAGGTCACCGCCATTTGCGTCACCCATGATGTGGACGAAGCGATCTTGCTGGCCGACCGCGTTGTGATGATGACCAACGGGCCGCAGGCGACGATCGGCAAGATCACTGATGTGAAGCTGCCGCGCCCCCGCACCCGCAAGGCGCTGCTGGAGCATCCAGATTACTACGCCTACCGCCAAGAGGTTCTGGATTTCCTTGAGGAATATGAACACGGCGCGACACCTAAACCCAAGTCCATCGCAGCGGAGTAAACGGTATGACACAGAAATTGATCGTCATCGGTGCAGGCATGGCCACAGGTCGAATGCTTGAAACGCTGGTCGAGGCAAAGGCGGATTACGACATCACGCTGATCAACGGCGAGGTGCGGGGCAATTACAACCGCATCATGCTGTCGCCCGTCTTGTCCGGCGACAAGACATACGATGAAATCGTCACCCACGACGATGAATGGTACAAATTGAACAACATCAAAACGCCGGTTTGGCTGTTTTGTACAAAACATTGACCGCGCAAAACGGACGGTGACGACCGATACGGGCGAGGTTTTGGCTTACGATAGGTTGGTTTTTGGAACGGGGTCGAACCCGTTCATGATCCCGCTTCCCGGGCATGATCTGACGGGCGTGATCGCCTACCGCGATCTGGAAGACACGCAACGCATGATGGACCTTGGGCCTGATCACAAATGCGTCGTGATCGGCGGCGGGTTACTGGGCCTTGAGGCGGCGGCAGGCATGGCCGCGCGCGGGGTCGACGTCACGGTGGTGCACATCATGGGCCATTTGATGGAACGCCAGCTGGACGAAGCGGCAGGATATCTGTTGCGCAAAGCATTGGTGGACAAGGGGATCACGGTGAAATGCACTGCGAACTCCAAAGAAATTCTGGGCGAGACTGGCAAGGTCCGGGCGTTGTTGCTGGATGACGGCACCGAGTTGCCCTGCGATCTGTTGGTCATGGCCGTTGGCATCCGCCCCAACGTAAAACTCGCGCAGGACGCGGGGCTGGCAGTGGGCAAAGGCATCCATGTAGATGACCAGATGGTCACATCGGACGATGATGTCTTGGCCGTTGGGGAATGTGTGGAACATGACGGGGCGATCTTTGGCCTTGTCGCGCCGCTGTATGATCAAGCCAAGGTGGCTGCACAGACTTTAATGGGGCAGCAGGCCCAGTTCGTGCAAAAGGAATTGTCCACCAAGTTGAAAGTCACGGGGTGTGATCTGTTCAGTGCGGGGGATTTTGCGGACGCCGAAGGGCGCGAGGATATTGTGTTTCGCGATCCCGCGCGTGGTGTCTATCGCCGTTTGGTCATTGAACAGAACGTGGTCAAAGGTGCTGTGATGTATGGCGACACTGCCGACAGCAACTGGTTCTTTGGCCTGATCCGCGACAAGACCGACATCGCGGACATGCGCGACACGTTGATTTTTGGACCGGCGTATCAAGGGGGGACCCCTCTGGACCCTTTAGCAGTTGTTGCAGCCTTACCGCGTGACGCGGAGATCTGTGGTTGCAACGGAATCTGCAAAGGACAAATCGAAGATGCGATCGCAGCGGGCGCCACTGATCTGGGCGCCGTGCGGTCAACCACCAAGGCCAGCGGATCTTGCGGGACGTGCACGGGACTGGTCGAACAGGTGTTGGCCGTCACGTTGGGCGACGATTTCGTCATGCCTGCGGCAGCGGTCATATGCGGGTGCACCGATATGACCCACGAGGACGTGCGGCGTATGATCAAATCGCAGCGACTGATGTCGATGCCCGCCGTCTGGCAGGAATGCGGGTGGAAGACGTCGTGTGGCTGCCATGTGTGCCGCCCCGCGTTGAATTTCTATCTGCTGGCGGATTGGCCGCTGGAATACCAAGACGATCCACAGTCGCGTTTCATCAACGAACGCAAACACGCCAACATTCAAAAAGACGGCACGTTCAGCGTTGTGCCACGTATGTGGGGCGGCATCACCACGCCCGATGAGTTGCGCGCCATCGCGGATGCCGCCGACAAGTACATGGTGCCTACGGTCAAGGTGACAGGTGGCCAGCGCATCGATCTTCTGGGTGTGAAGAGTGAGGATTTACCCGACATCTGGGCCGATTTGAACGCCGCTGGCATGGTGTCCGGGCATGCCTATTCCAAAGGTCTGCGCACGGTCAAAACCTGTGTTGGCACGGATCATTGCCGCTTTGGCACGCAGGATTCCACCGGTCTTGGGATCAAGTTGGAAAAGGAACTGTGGGGCTCGTGGACGCCGCATAAATTAAAGCTCGGCGTGTCCGGTTGTCCGCGCAACTGCGCCGAAGCGACCTGCAAGGATATCGGCGTGATTTGCGTCGACAGCGGCTATCAGATCAGCATTGGCGGGGCGGCGGGCATGGATGTGCGCGAAACCGAATTGGTGGTGCAGGTCGCCACCGAAGGTGAGGCGATTGATGTGATCAAGGCGGTGACCCAGCTTTATCGCGAGAACGCCAAATATCTGGACCGGATTTACAAATGGATGGGCAAGGTGGGCCTTGATTGGATCAAAGACCGTGTCGAGCTCGAAGGGCCGGCCCTGGTGGATCGGTTTGAATTGAGCCAATCGATTTATCGCAAAGACCCGTGGGCCGAGCATGTTCAGACCAAGGCAGAGCGGTATCAGCCCCTTGCCAACCTAACACTGGAGGCTGCGGAATGAGTGACTGGATCGACATAGCACCGCTTGATGATGTGCCCCAACGCGGTGCGCGCATGATCAAAACCGCGCTTGGCTGTGTCGCTGTTTTTCGCACGGCCGAGGATGAGGTTTTCGCGCTGGACAATGCCTGTCCACACAAGGGGGGGCCGTTGGCCGAAGGGATCGTGCACGGAAAATCCGTCACTTGCCCGCTGCACAACTGGGTGATTTCGCTTGAAACAGGGGACGCACAGGGCGCGGATGAAGGCCGCGTGGCGACCTATCCTGCGCGGGTTGAAAGCGGGCGGATTTTGTTGGATCGCGCATTTTTGCGGCCGCAATCAAAAGATGGTGTTGCCGCATGAGTCTGACGCGCACCACATGTCCGTATTGCGGCGTAGGTTGCGGTGTGTTGGCGGGGGCGGATGGCACAATCAAGGGCGATCCCGAGCATCCTGCGAATTTTGGACGGCTGTGTTCCAAAGGGGCCGCGCTGGGGGAGACGATTGATCTTGACGGGCGGCTTTTGCACCCCAAGGTGAACGGCGTCGATGCCGATTGGGACACCGCCCTTGATCTGGTCGCACAGAAATTCACCGCCGCCATTGCCGAACACGGCCCTGAAAGCGTGGCCTTTTATGCGTCGGGCCAATTGTTGACCGAAGATTACTACGTCGCCAACAAGCTGATGAAAGGGTTCATCGGTGCCGCCAATATCGACACCAATTCGCGGCTGTGTATGGCGTCATCGGTTGCCGGACATAAACGCGCATTTGGCACGGATACCGTTCCGGGCACCTATGCTGATTTGGAACAGGCTGATCTGATCGTGCTGGTTGGGTCCAACCTCGCGTGGTGCCATCCAGTTTTGTATCAACGCATTGCGGCGGCGAAAGATGCGCGCCCTGACATGCGCATCGTCAACATCGACCCGCGCCGCACGGCGACGAGCGATCTGGCGGACACCCATCTGCAAATTGCCCCTGATGGCGACATTGCGTTGTTCAACGGGCTGCTTGCCCATATGGCGGATGGTGGAAAACTGGATGCGGCGTTCACGGACAATCACGTCAACGGAGTGGCCGGGGCAATCGCCGCCGCACGGGCGTCAAACCCTGCCGATACGGGCCTGCTCCCCCACGAATTGAACGCGTTTTTCACACTTTGGGCAAGGACCGAAAAGGTCGTCACAATCTATTCCCAAGGGGTAAACCAATCGGGCTGTGGCACGGACAAGGTCAACGCGATCCTGAATTGTCATTTGGCGACGGGTCGCATCGGACGCGCAGGGACCGGGCCATTTTCTGTCACCGGCCAACCCAATGCGATGGGCGGGCGCGAAGTCGGGGGGCTGGCCAATATGCTGGCCAATCATCTTGAGTTGGACAATGCTGCGCATCGACAGGTGGTGCAGGATTTCTGGGACAGCCCGACCATTTGCACACAACCGGGCCTGAAGGCGGTCGACCTGTTTGAGGCCTGCGCGAAAGGGCAAATCAAAGCGCTGTGGGTGATGTCGACCAATCCTGCCGTGTCTTTGCCGGATGCGGGCAGGGTGGCCGCGGCGATTGCGAAGGTCCCGTTTGTTGTCACCTCCGATATCATGGAAAAGACCGATACCAACGATTTGGCGCATGTTCTTTTGCCGGCCACCGGGTGGGGCGAAAAGGACGGAACCGTCACCAATTCCGAGCGCCGGATTTCGCGTCAAAGAGCATTCTTGCCCGCCCCGGGACGTGCGCGGCCGGATTGGGAGATCCTCAGCGACGTGGCGGCGCGCATGGGGTTCGGGGATGCATTTGCGTATCAAAAGCCTGCCGATATTTTTGCGGAATACGTGGCACTTGATGGTGCGGCCGCCCATATTGCGCGTGATCTGGACCTGAGCATTTTCGCTGATGCCGATTATGCCAAAATGATCCCCACGCAGTGGCCACGCAATGACCACCGGTTTTTTGCGGATGGCACGTTTTACCATCCCGACGGCAAAGCACGCATGATTGCCGTGATTGCGCCTGTGTTGGCCAAGCCGCGGTTCACCCTGAACACAGGGCGCAACCGTGATCAGTGGCATACCATGATGCGCACTGGCAAATCCGCCCGTCTGAGTGCGCATCTTGCCGAACCATATGTCGAGATAAATCCTCAAGATGCGGTTGGGATAGGGGCCGCGCACGGGGATTTGATCGAGGTGCAAAGCAAACATGGACGCGCCCTTTCGCGCGCGCTGATCACGCCGCGTGTTGCAAAGGGGCAGCTTTTTGCGCCGATGCACTGGACACGCCAGCGCACAAGGCACGGGGTTATCAATACTGTCACAGCACCGCTTACAGATCCGGTTTCGGACCAACCCGCATTGAAATCCGCAGCGGTAAGCGCACGGGTTTACAGGGCGAAATGGTACGGGTTTCTGGCGTGTAAAGATGAACCCACCCCGCAAACACCTTATGCCGCCATTGCCCGTACGAAGACAGGCTGGCAGGTGGAAATGGCAGGTGAGCAAGACGTGGGGGATTGGGAGGCGCAGGGGCGCAGTCTGTCAGGGCAACCGGGGGGTGATCTGTCTGTGCAAACCGACCCCGCCACAGGCTCTGTTCGCATGGCCATAATGAACAACGGTGTCATCACTGCGCTGTTGTTTGCATCCCCCAAGCCCGTTGTCGTGTCGCGCACTGCGATCAACGCTATGATTGGAACAAACACGCCGGCGATTTTGGCATTGGCGGGGCGCAGCCCGTCAGATCAACCCGATGCAGGTGCGACCGTTTGTGCGTGTTTCAGTGTGGGGCGAAATAGTGTGTTGGCCGCCGTTGCGCGTGGCGCGCACAGTGTGACCGCGTTGGGTGACGCCACCTGTGCAGGCACCAATTGCGGGTCATGCAAACCCGAACTGGCCGCTCTTTTGGCGCAGGCCCAGCTGCGGTTGGCGGCAGAATGACCCTCGCGCCTTACGTCCGGATCGTGGCGCGCGGCCAAGGACGCGCGCGGGCCATGACCTTTGAAGAAGCGCAACATGCGATGGCGCTGATCCTGTCAGGCGATGCGGCCCCCGAAGCGGTTGGGGCCCTTTTGATGGTGATGCGCCTTCGCGGGGAAACAGCCGAAGAAATCGCGGGTTTCACGGCGGGTTTGCGCGCGCATGTGACCGGAAAATTGCCCGAGGCCGACCTTGATTGGCCCATCTATGCCGCGGGGCGCAGTCGCGGTGCGCCGCTGTTTTTGCTCGCCGCCCGACTGGTTGCTCACGCGGGGTACCGGGTGTCGATGCACGGGTGGAATTCGCATCAATCACCTGCGGCGTCAGTGCGCGACGCGATTGACCTTGTCGGGGGCAATGTCACGTATGCCCCTTTGGAAACCCTAAGTCCTGCCGCGTTTTCGCTGTTGAATCTGCGCGATACCTTTGGCTTGCGCTCCTGTTTCAATACAGTGTTGCGCATGTGGAATCCGTCCGGCGCGCCAGCCAGTGTTCAAGGGGTGTTCCATCCGTCTTATCGCAGTTTGCAAGCACAGGCGGCGGTCCTGTTGGGCCAGAAACACCTTAGCATCATCAAAGGCGGTGGCGGAGAATTCGAACGCCATCCATCCAAGGATGCAGTGGTGTTCGGTCTGCGCGACGGTGCGCATATTCAGGAAACGGCGGGGCATATTTTACACGACACCCGCAAGCTGCACGAAGCGGGCAAAACGGTTGATCTGTCTGACCTTTGGCAGGGGCATGTGCGTGATCCGTTCGCGATTGCCACGATCACCGGAACGGCGGCGCTGGCGCTTTGGACGCTGAAAGCAGCCCCGACACCTGACGAAGCCCACCAATTGGCGCTGGGGCTTTGGGCCTCGCGTCACCACACAGAAAGCCTGTCCGCATGAAAACCTTTCCGATGTTCCTGCAAATGGCGGGCCGCCGTGTTGTCATTGTTGGTGGCGGTGAACAAGCTGCGCAAAAGACGCGCCTGATCCTCAAGACCGAGGCGGCGGTCGAGATTTGGGCGCCCACGCTTGACCCTGAATTGTCCGGCCTCGCGGACACGGGGCGGATTACACATCGAACGGGCCCTATCACGCAAGACAGTTTTTCAGATACCGCACTGGTGTTCATCGCATCGGGGTGCCCCGGTATCGACATGGCGCTGCATGCGGTGGCAAAGGCAGGCGGCGCGACCGTCAATGTGGTGGACCAGCCCCGGCTGTGTGACGCCATCACGCCGTCCATTGTGGACCGTGATCCTGTGGTCGTGGCCATTGGCACCGAAGGCACAGCTCCCGTTCTGGCACGCCAAATCAAGACCAAACTGGAAGAGGCACTTGAACCTCGCCTTGGCGATCTTGCGGCCTTTGCGGGTCGTATGCGCGGCGCGGCTGCGGCCCGTCTTGCCCCCCGCGCGCGGCGGGATTTGTGGCGCTGGGTCTTCAATGACGCACCGCGTCAATTGTTCACCAGCGGCGCCGAACGCGAAGCGGCCAAGCTGATAAAAACAGCCATCGAGACAGGTGAATTCGGGGCCACAAAAGGCGGCAGCGTCAGCCTTGTGGGTGCAGGCCCCGGAGCAAAAGATTTGATCACCCTGCGCGGTGTGCAGCGCCTGCAAGAAGCAGATGTGATTTATTATGACCGCCTGCTTGATCCCGAAATTCTGGAACTGGCCCGCCGCGACGCCGAGCGCATTTATGTGGGCAAAGCCCCAGGGTGTCACAGTTGGCCCCAAGAAAAGATCACTCAAACGCTTGTCGCCGCCGCCAAACGTGGGCAACGGGTGGTGCGTTTGAAATGCGGTGACCCCGGTGTGTTCGGGCGCAGCACCGAGGAAACCGATGCCCTCAAAGCCAGCGATATCCCGTTTGAAATTGTCCCCGGTGTTACGGCGGCTTGCGGCGCGGCGGCGAGTATCGGCCAAAGCCTCACCGAACGAGGCAACATCGACACGCTTGTGCTGACCACAGGGCACCGGCAAGACGGATTTTCGGTCCCCGATCCCATCAAGGACATCAAACCGGGCACCTGTGTCGCGCTCTATATGGCTGTTGGCGCCGCCCCCCGGATCGCCGCACACCTTGAAACATGTCATCCCGATGTTCCATTTGACGTTCAGGTCGTCGCAAAAGCCCAGCGAAAGGACCAAATCGTCCTGAACTGCCCCTTGGGTGATTTAGTCCACACCTTGAACGTTCAGGATATTAGGGGCGAAGCCATGCTTATTGTGCGTTGGCCTTTTGGCGCTCAAACGTCAAACTGTGTCAGCCCGAGCGTTCTGGCGACAGTGTGACCTAGCTCAGAGTTTGGCTGGAAATCATTTAGGTATTGCCCAGCCCTCTCCTTTGGGACCATACCCAAAGCCCATAAGTCTTGCCAAACAGAAAGCGCACGCCATGACCTCCAAACCTCGTGTCGTTATTTCCAGCGACCACGCTGACATCCCGATGCGCCGCGCCATCGCCGCTCATATCGAAGCCAAAGGTTTTGAAGTTGACGATATCGGGCCAACCACCAACGAAAGCACCAACTACCCCACACACGGCGCAGCAGCCGCGCGCAAAGTCGCCTCTGGCGATTGCCAGCTTGGGGTCATTCTGTGCGGCACGGGGCAAGGAATCATGATGGCTGCGAACAAGGTCACAGGCATCCGGTGTGGCGTGTGTTCAGACACCTTTTCGGCTCGGATGATCCGCGAACACAATGACGCGAACATGCTGTCCCTTGGCGCACGGGTTGTTGGTCAGGGGTTGGCGTTGGATATCGTCGATGCATTCCTTGACGCCGAATTTGAAGGCGGGCGTCACGCAACCCGCGTCGACATGATCAAAGCGATCGAGGCATAATGCTGCAGTTTCCTGATCATATGCGTCCCATGAAACCCGGTGAAGAAGACGCGGTAGATGCGCTGTTGCGCGCCGCTTTTCGAGGTCCGTCCGAGGCCGATTTGGTGCACGCGTTGCGCCGCTCCGGATCCATCGCGGGAGAGACGGTTTTGCCGATGGGGGACCGCATCGTCGGCTATTATGCCCTGTCGCATATGATCGCGCCCAAAGGGTGGTTGTGTCTGGCTCCTGTGGCGGTGGCCCCTGATGTCCAAGGACGGCGCTTTTGTACACGGATGATGGGAATGTTGACCCAGTGGGCGGAAAAATCCGGCCAGTACATAGTGGTTTTGGGCAAATTGTCCTTGTACGAACGCGGCGGATTTTCGGCGCAGCGGGCGGGCAATCTGACCTCTCCCTATCCCGTGTCGCATACGATGCTGGCGGGGCCGAAAGACGACGCGCCGGTCGTGAACCTGACGTATCCCAAGTCCTTCGCCGAGTTGGAGTAAACGTGATTGTGTGTGCCTTGGCCCAACACGGGCAAGGCCGTAAGGTGTTGTGATGCGTTTGTTGTTCCTCGTTGCCCTTACCATGTCTGCCTTTGCGGCCAATTCGGTTCTGAACCGGCTGGCGGTGGAGGGCGGGCACATTGATCCATCCACATTTGCAGTGATCCGCGTGTTGGCCGGCGCTGCAGTGCTGTGCATGATCTTGACGGCGCGTGGCGGGCGCTTGCCGCTGTGGCACAAGGACCGGATTGTGGGGGCGGGCAGCCTGGCGGTCTATATGATCGGGTTTTCACTGGCGTATGCCACGCTGGATGCGGGGTTGGGCGCGCTGATCCTGTTCGGGGTCGTGCAAATGAGCATGTTCACCTATTCGGCCCTGCGCGGAGCGCGGCCGACACTGCGCCAGATCGCGGGCGCGGGGATTGCATTTTTCGGACTGGCGGTTGTGCTGTGGCCGACGCAGGCCGGCTTTGCGGATCCGGTGGGGGCTGCGCTGATGGTGTGCGCAGGCATCGGCTGGGCCGCGTATACTTTGGTGGGGCGGGGTGCGCCTGATCCGCTTGGGGCGACGGCTGCCAATTTCATGCTGGCCTTGCCTTTGTTGGTTGTTCTGCTGGCCGGCCAAGGGGTGTTTACCAATGCAATCGGGCTTGGGCTGGCCGTGGTGGCGGGGGGGCTGACCTCGGGCCTTGGCTATGCGTTGTGGTACGCGCTGTTGCCACGGCTGAGCGCGTCCACCGCCGCGGTTGTTCAACTCAGCGTCCCGATTATCGCGATTTTGGGTGGAGCTGTCGTGTTGGAAGAACAGATCACGCTGGTGATTGTGCTGGCCGCCGGATGTGTTGTGGGGGGCATCGCACTGTCGGTTACGACTGGATCTCTTCGAGCGCGTCGTAGCTGAGCGGGGCGGCGCCAAAGGCCACAGCGCCCAAGCTGTCGGGCTTGTGGTTGACCTGTTCCAGATCGCGCGGCGTCACCCAGAGGTGTTCGCTGACAATCGCCTCAAGGTCGATCCACCCCTCGGGGACATCCGTTGCGCCCACCAGAGTGCAGCGAAAGAACACTTCCACCTGATGATAGCCCGACTTTGGATCGTGGAACTCGTTCACAAGAGCAGGGGCGCCGACCTCGACGTGCAACCCTGTTTCTTCATAGACTTCGCGGATCAGGTTTTGCGGCAAGCTGCTGCCCACCTCGGCCCCGCCCCCCGGTGCGCACATCAAACCGTGCCGCCCGTCTTTCCATGCGTTGACCAGCAAAAGTTTGCCATCGTGTATGATAATAGCGCGCACTGCGGTGCGAATGGGGCGTTTGGGCATCGAAACCTCGGGGTCATGTGGTGGAATTCCTTACCTGACCATTCCATATCGGGAAGTGAAGGTCTATCTGGAGGATATGAAACGCATTCTTGCATACCTCGGGTTGCTTTTGTTGCCCACGACCGCGCTGGCGGATTGTGTGATCCTGTTGCACGGTTTGGCCCGCACGGACAGTTCCTTTGCCATCATGGAAAACCTTCTGGTGCAGGAAGATTATACGGTGGTGAGCCCCGCCTACAAGTCGCGCCGCGCCCAGATTTCTGTGTTGGCGGACGAGACATTGCCCCAAGCCTTTGCGACCTGCGGGGATCAGCCAACCCATGTGGTGACCCATTCGATGGGGGGCATTTTGTTGCGCGACTGGTTGACCCGCAACACGCCTGAAACGCTTGGTCGCGTCGTGATGTTGGCCCCGCCCAACCAAGGCAGTGAAGTTGTGGACGAATTGGGCGATATTTACGGGTTTGGCCTGTTGAACGGACCTGCGGGCGGCCAGCTTGGCACTGGAGCTGACAGCCTGCCGTTGCGCTTGCCTCCGGTGGACTTTGAATTGGGGGTCATTGCAGGCGATCAATCCATAAGCCCTTATTTCTCATCGCTTTTACCGGGCCCTGATGATGGTAAGGTCAGTGTGGCTTCGACCCGCGTTGAGGGGATGGAAGATCATATCGTGTTGCCTGTGACCCATACGTTTATGATGAACAATCTGCGGGTCATCACCGAGACGGTTTTGTTCCTCAGAAACGGCGAATTCGATCATGATTTGACATGGGGCGAGGCGCTTTTGACCCGCCTTGGGTGCGGCCCCGAAGACGAATGCATCATAGGTGGCCTGCTTGTTGAACGTTGAATTTACGGGCGGGCAGGTTCTGGGCGGCATTGGCCTTGAGCCGCGCGCGCTTGCGATTGGCGATGGGCGCATCGTTGAGCGGGCCGCGACCTCTGTTGATCTGAGCGGGTTCAAAATCTTGCCCGGTATCGTGGATGTGCACGGTGACGGGTTCGAGCGTCACGTGGCCCCCCGCCGCGGTGCGATGAAGCAAATGCATGACGGTTTGCGCGCGGCAGAGGCAGAGCTGGCCGCCAACGGTATAACGACAGGTGTGTTCGCGCAGTTCCTCAGCTGGGAAGGTGGCGTTCGAGGGCCGGAGTTCGCCGATCAGGTGTTTGCCGCGCTCAAAGATGTGCGCGCGGACACTGTGACAGACTTGCGTCCGCAACTGCGTTTTGAAACCCATATGCTCGAAGAATACCCGACCCTTGCGGCACGCATCGCGGCGTGGGGGATTTCCTATGTGGTGTTCAATGACCACTTGCCACATGACCGTCTGGCTGACGGACGCACCCCCAAGCGGGTCACGGCCCAAGCGCTGAAGGCGCGGCGCAATCCTGCGGTGCATTTGGCAATGATGCAGGAGATGCATGCCCGCCGCGATGAGGTGCCTGCCGCGTTGGATGCGCTTTGTGCGACGTTGGCCGCGCAGGGGGTGGCGATGGGCAGCCATGATGACACCACCCAAGCGCAACGCGCAGGGTGGCGCGCGCGCGGTGTCACTGTCGCGGAATTTCCCGAAACGCTGGAGGCCGCAGAAGCCGCCAAATCCGCGGGTGACCATGTGGTTCTGGGGGCGCCGAATGTGGTGCGGGGCGGATCACACAACGGCAATGTCAGCGCGCTTGACCTGATCATGATGGGCTATTGCGACGCGATTGCATCGGATTACCACTACCCCAGCCCACGGCGCGCAGCGTTGATGCTGGCACGTTCAGGTGCGGTGAATTTGGCGCAAGCGTGGCATTTGATTTCCGCCGGTCCCGCGCAGTTGCTGGGCCTGACGGATCGTGGCCGCTGTGACGTTGGATTGCGCGCAGATCTGGTCATTCTGGACGAAAACGACCGCGTGGCAGCGACCCTGTGTGAAGGGCGCATAAGCCACATGTCCGGTGAGATCGCCAACCGGTTTGTGGCGGCGGTCTAAACAGGTTTAACCCGTTGCGATGATGTTGAAGTGACCCATTTTGCGGCCGGTTTTGACCTCTGCCTTGCCATAAAGGTGCAAAGCCACGTTCGGGGTTTGCGCCAGTTTTGGAACGCGGTCCATGTCGGTGCCGATCAGGTTTTCCATCACCACATCGCTGTGCCGTTTGCCATCACCCAAGGGCCAACCCGCGACAGCGCGAATGTGTTGCTCGAACTGGTCAACCGCGCAGCCGTTCTGCGTCCAGTGGCCCGAGTTGTGCACGCGCGGCGCGATTTCGTTGACGATCAACCCTTCAGGCGTGACGAACAATTCAACGCCCAAAACGCCCACATAATCCAGTGCGTTCAGGATGTTGGCTGCAATCAGGATCGCGTCTGTGCGCAATGATGGGGAGAGGCGGGCAGGGATGGTCGTGGTGTGCAGGATACCGTTGCGGTGCACGTTTTCGCCCGGATCAAAGCAGGCCACATCCCCGGATGCACTGCGCGCCGCGATCACGGAAACCTCATGACTGAAGTTCACAAACCCTTCAAGCACTGCAGGGGCACCCGCCATTGAGGCGAATGCGGCGGCGGCCTCTGACGGGGTTTTGATCCGCGCTTGCCCCTTGCCGTCATAGCCGAAGCGGCGGGTTTTCAAGATTGACGGCGCACCGATGCTGTCCATCGCGGCGGTGAGCGCTGTGTCGTCCGGAATATCCGCAAACGGGGCGACTTTTAGCCCCAGACTTTGCAGGAATTCCTTTTCCGTCATGCGGTCTTGACTGATCCGCAGGGCTTCGCGCCCGGGGCGGATAGGTTTCAGCGTTTCAATCAGGTCAAGCGCCGTGGTGGGGATGTTTTCGAACTCATAGGTGATCACGTCCACGGATTTGGCAAAGGCGCCTAGCGCTTCTGTGTCCTCATAGGCGGCGGTGGTCACCGCGTCGGCGACCTCACCCGCTGGCGGGTTGGCTTGCGGCTCGAAGATATGGGTTTTGAGGCCCAATCGGGAGGCCGCAACCGAGAGCATACGCCCCAATTGCCCGCCGCCCAAAATGCCAATAGTTGCACCAGTGGGGAGTGGATCAGTCATCTGTGGGCTCATCTGGAATAGAAGCGGAAAGGGCGGTGCGCCACGCATCAAGACGTGCGGCCAACGCGGGGTCCTGAAGGGCCAGAATACCTGCCGCCATGAGCCCAGCGTTCTTGGCACCGGCTGCACCGATGGCCATTGTGGCGACGGGAAAGCCGCGCGGCATTTGCAAAATGGAATACAGGCTGTCTACACCTGACAAAGCATTGGTCTGCACCGGCACGCCCACAACAGGCACGCGGGTTTTGGACGCCATCATGCCTGGCAAATGCGCCGCTCCGCCAGCCCCTGCGATGATCACTTGCAGCCCACGATCCACGGCCGTTTTGCCGTAGTCCCAAAGGCGGTCAGGGGTGCGGTGCGCGGAGACAATTTTGGTCTCGAAAGCCACGCCCAATTCCTCCAGTACGTCTGCCGCTTCGCGCATGGTCGGCCAGTCGGACTGGCTGCCCATGATAATGCCAATTTGGGGAGAGGATGTGGGATCAGACATGGTTCATCGCCTTGAAGAATAAAGGCGCACTATAGCGGCCTGAGGCAGAGGCGCAATTCGATTTGAGGGCTTGGAGTTTTTGAAACCCTGCGCAGAAAATACATCAAACTTTAGAAAGTTTCCCCGGGGCCACTCAGATCAAGCGATGATGTCTGGCGTCAGGCGATCCTCAAGGACGGACACCTTGTCCTTGATCCGCAACTTTTGTTTTTTCAGGCGCTGGATGGTCAATTGATCGCCAGTGCCCTTTTCTACAAGGGCCAAAATCGCTTCATCAAGGTCGCGGTGTTCACGGCGCAGCACTTCCAGCTCGATGCGCAACACCTCGTCCGTCTTCATAGAGATGTCAGATTGCGCATTCATTGGGTGATTCCCGTCATTGGCGTGGACCCTTAACATAGTGTGTTGGATAATCTGCGCATAGCCCTTGTTCTGTAGGAATATTCTTACCATATTCTGACCAAGGTTGCCGGAATCGGGACCATATTGACTGTCGCTTTGAGTATTAAGGACGTGTCGGATGACAAAAATGACCCTTGCCTCTTATCCCCATATGTTGGGATTTGAACAACTTGAAAGCCTGCTGGAACGCACGGCGAAGTCAGGGAACGAAGGCTATCCGCCTTTCAACATCGAACAAACATCAGATTATTCCTATCGCATCACATTGGCTGTGGCGGGATTCGCCGAAGAGGATTTGGCGATTACTGTCGAAGACCGCCAGCTGGTGATCCGTGGCCGCCAGAACGATGCGGCAGAGGGCCGTGTGTTTTTGCACCGTGGCATTGCGGCCCGCCAGTTCCAGCGCAGCTTTGTTCTGGCTGACGGTGTTGAGGTGGGGGAGGCGCTTATGGAGCACGGATTGCTTCACGTCGATCTGACCCGCGCCAAGCCGGAAACCGTTGTACAAACGATCAACATCAGGAAAGGGTAAGCAATGCCAACACCTTATGATCTTAACGCTGATGTCGCGAGGATGGTCTACGTCAAGGCTGTCGTCATGGATGATCTGCCACCTGCCGTGCGTAAATCTGCCGGTGCGGTGGAAAAGCTCTACGCGGTGCATGATGCCGAAGGGCAGCAGCTGGCCTTGGTCACGGACCGCCGTTTTGCCTATGTTCTCGCGCGTCAGAACGACTACGCGCCACAACCTCTGCATTAAGAGATGCGTGCGTGGGCGGCGTTGGTGGCGATATGCCTGTCCACGGCCCTGTCCGCGCAAGAGCGTCCTTTTTTCCACACAGATGTGCGAGAAAGGGCGGCCAAAACGGCTTTGATGAAAGCCGCTTTTGATGATGTTGCGGCCTATTTTGTAACGCGCCATGGTTTGAGCTTGTCCCATCCCATTGTGTTCTTGGGGTCGGACGAGCCAGGTGGGATGGAGACACTGCTGGCGGATGCTCTTGCCCGGCATGACCGCCGCTTGCGCCGCAACCCGTTGGATTCCAAAGCTTTGTGTGATGGAAAACGGTTGGGTGCTGCGGCAAACCGTGAGTACATTGTGATGTGTTGGCGTCCTCAGGACAGCTACGCAAACGGATGGAATTCTGGGTTTGAGCCGCGTTTCACGTCAGTGCTGGCCCATGAAATGACCCATCACCTGCAATATCAACTGGCCCGGGACCGCCCCGCACGGCGCATGGCTGACAACAGTGATTGGCTTTTGGGGCCAAGCTGGCTGGTCGAAGGCATGGCGGAACTGGTCGAAACGGATTACCTCACGCCGCTGTCGGCGTTTGGCGGCAAAGAGATTTTTGACTACCAAACGCGCGCCCGCCGAAGCCGTCTGATTCTGTCTGACTTACAAGAAAGCGGAAGTGTTCGTGGCGCTGCCGCATATGGTGTCGCACGATTTGCATCCCTTATGCTCGCGCGCAAACACGGGATGGAGACGCTGTTTCGCTATTTTGAAGAGCTTGGCCGCCTGCAAGACCGCGCAGCCGCATTTGAGGCCGCATTCGGCCAGAGCCTTGCCAGTTTTGATGCAGAGTTCGAAGCCTTGCGCCGTGATTTCGGGGCCGCGCGGGACTATGGCCGCAAATAGCGCAAAGATACGGGCAAAGGTGGCGCTGTAAAAATCACTGATTGTTATGTGCGATTGCCACTTAGCCCTCCCAAAAGGAACGTTTGATGCACGAGCCCTATATCGCTGTTTTGCCGTATGGTCAGCATGTTGGTAGCCATTTAGCGCATATACCTTTGACGGAATTGTATTGGCCATTGGGCACGCCTGAAACGCTTTCGGGCACTGCTAGAGGCGCTGCGTGACTTCCGGATGATGGCGGCGCAGGCTTTGCGCGATGAGGCGCGCAGTTAAGGTCGCCCTGTAGTCGCAAAAAAGGCAGGACATTGTCCCGCCTTTTTCAATTCCAACGATTAGAGTGTCGTTATTTGCCTGAAATCAGACCCATGCTTTCCAGTTTCAACAGAACCTGATGCGCACAGTTGTCGACATCGACGTTTTCGGTTTCGACCCGCAGTTCGGGGTCGACTGGAACGTCATAGGGGTCTGAAATACCTGTGAATTCCTTGATCTTGCCTTCCCGCGCCAGCTTGTACAGCCCTTTGCGGTCACGGCGTTCACATTCCTCAAGGGAGGTGCCAACGTGGATTTCGATGAAGGCCCCAAAGGCTTCGACGTCTTCACGAACGGCGCGGCGCGTTGTGGCATACGGCGCGATGGGTGCGCAGATGGCGATGCCGCCGTTCTTGGTGATTTCAGAGGCCACATACCCGATGCGCCGGATGTTCAAATCGCGGTGCTCTTTGGAGAACCCAAGCTCGGAACTGAGGTTTTTGCGCACGATGTCGCCATCCAAAAGGGTCACAGGGCGGCCACCCATTTCCATCAGTTTCACCATCAAAGCGTTGGCGATGGTGGATTTTCCTGATCCAGAGAAGCCTGTGAAGAAGACGGTGAAGCCCTGTTTGGAACGCGCAGGCTTAGTGCGGCGCAATTCCTGAACGACTTCGGGGAAAGAGAACCACTCAGGGATCTCGAGCCCTTCTTGCAAACGGCGGCGTAATTCGGTGCCCGAAATATTGAGGATCGTGACGTCTTCTTTGTCATTGATCTCGTCAATCGCTTCGTATTGTGCGCGCTCTGCGACCCAAACCATGTGTTTGAAGTCAACCATTTCGATGCCCATTTCCTCTTGATGCGTGCGGAACAGGTCCTGCGCATCGTAGGGGCCATAGAAATCTTCGCCAGCAGAGTTGTTGCCCGGGCCTGCGTGATCGCGCCCAACGATAAAGTGGGTGCAGCCGTGGTTTTTGCGGATCAAACCGTGCCAAACCGCTTCGCGTGGACCGGCCATACGCATGGCAAGGTTCAGCAAGGACATGGATGTCGTGGATTGGGGGTACTGGCCCAAAACGGCCTCATAGCAGCGCACGCGCGTGAAGTGGTCCACATCGCCCGGTTTGGTCAGGCCAACAACGGGGTGGATCAACAGGTTGGCTTGCGCTTCTTTTGCGGCGCGGAACGTCAGTTCCTGATGCGCACGGTGCAGTGGATTGCGGGTCTGGAAGGCCACAACTTTGCGCCAGCCCATTTTGCGGAAGTAGGCGCGCAATTCGTTTGGCGTGTCACGGCGCCCGCGGAAATCATAGTGTACAGGCTGTTGGATGCCCGTCACAGGGCCGCCCAGATAGATCTTGCCGGCTTGGTTGTGCAAATAGTTCACGGCGGGGTGCGCGTCATCGTCGGCCCCGAAAACTTTTTCGGCTTCATGGGCCTTGTTCGGCTCCCAACGGTCAGCGACTGTCATGGTGCCAAGGATCACGCCCTCTTGGTCGCGCAGTGCGATGTCTTGGCCCAGCTCGATGGAGGCCGCGAAGTCTTCGGACACATCCAACGTGATCGGCATCGGCCAAAGTTCACCTGTGCTCAGGCGCATTGTGTCGACGACGCTGTTGTAATCTGCCTCGCTCAGGAACCCTTTGAGGGGGTTGAACCCGCCGTTCATCAACAATTCCAAATCGCAAATCTGACGTGGTGTCAGGTCATGGCTGGTCAAATTACCAGCTTCAATTTTCAACTTTTGCGCTGAATCATAGGATACAAAAAGCTCCAGGATCGGAGCGAGGTTACTGATCATGGTCATGTCTTTTCTCGTTTTGCCTCAGGTGGGCCTTGGGTGGCCGTTTGAGCGGGGAGTAACCCTTGAATGTGGCAAAAGTCTAGCAAAGGGGCTCCAAATTTAGGCATTTTTAGTGCTGCAGTGCAGAAAGATCGCAATTGTGGGGAGGTTTTGCCACTATATCGTGGCGTCTTTTTGGGTGCTCGTGGCCAAACTGTCCATCAGGTTGCTGGCCTCATGGATGGGCAGGGCAAGGAGTGGTTCGCTCAATCCACGCAATTCCAATGCGATCATCTGCACGTCGGCAACGGAGTATCCTGCCATCTCCAGCAGAGGTTTGGACAGGAACGCTTGCACCGCGTGGGCTTTGGTCACGCCCTCCAGTCGGGATGCGGTGTTGACGGTATCACCGATCAAAGTACGGGGGGCTTGGCCTGCGGCGCCGATCTCTCCGAGGACAACATCGCCAAGATGCGCACCGATTCCGATGGCGACGGGGGCTTGCCCTTCGCGCTCCAGTTGGGCGTTGAATTTGGCCAAGGCTGTGGCGACCCCTTGGGTGGCTTTGAGGGCCGCTTGGGCGGAGGTTTTGGCGTCTGAAGTTTCAAACAAGGCCAGAAACCCGTCGCCGAGATATTTGTCTACACTGCCGCCGGCGGCATCGATGGCCGGAACAATCGCGTCAAAGAACCGGTTGAGCAAGAACACCACATCATAGGGCAATTGACCTGTCGTGCGGGCTGTAAATCCGCGCATGTCCAGAAACAAAAGCGCCAGCTCCTTTTCCTCGCCTTGGCTGGCGTGGGCCCGTCGTTTGCGCGCATCTTCAAAGACGCGAAAAACAGTGGCAGGTTCGGTGGGTCTGATCTGACAGGCCAGGCGCGTGTTTGCAGAGGCGCCCACAGCCGCGAGACTTTGGGCCTCAGCCGCGCTTGGCGGGTGAAGTAACTCCAGCCCTTCCTCGATCACGACGCGGCAAGTTGTACAGCGCCCGCGTCCCCCGCAAAGAGCGGCGTGGGGGATGCCATTGGCGCGGGAGACTTCCAGCAATGTCATGCCTTTTGGCGCCGAGACTTCGGGGCCGTCAATGTAGCGCACTCGCACCGAGCGGTGGCGTGACAACAGACGGCGCCCCAAGTAGACGCAGGCGACCAGTAACAAGATCAGGCCAAAAGCCCACAGCGATTGTTCGGTAATATCCAGCAATGCGCGGAACGCGGCGATGTCGGGCCAATTGTAGGCCTCCATCATCGCACTTCGCGGCCCTTCCTGCGCAAAGGCTGCAACCATGCGCCGCCCTTCCACCATGAAACCCGCCAAGGCAAAAGCCGGCACCAAAGCGGCCAGTCCCACCAGCACCGGTTGCCAACGCTGCCACCATGCCTGGCTGCGCAGCCAAAAGTGCAGGCCAATACATCCATGTGTCCAAACAATGAGCAAAAGGAGGCTTTGTTTCCAGCCGTCCGAAGTGCCCCAAATCAGCACCATCAAATAGCCCATGTCATCGTTCACGCCGTAGATTTCATAGGCCCCGCGCGTGAAAATTATGTGGGTGATCAACAGGGTAGGGATCAACAACCCCAAAATAATCTGGAGCCCTTCGAACACGGGCATGCGCAGGGTGCGCCGCGTTGCAAGCTTGGACAGGGCCAGCACAGCATGCACTGAAAATGCGCCGTACAGGAAAAGGTTGCCTATCGGATTGCGCACCAGAAGTTTGCGCAGCGTCTGAAAATCATCCATCCATTCAGGAGAGACAAGGCCCAGCCCGATGTTCACGAAATGAGCAAGCGCATAGGCAAACAGAACAAGGCCGCTGCCGATGCGGAGCTGTGTGGCAAGGGTGCCGCGCCATAGACTGCTCATGTTTCGCCCCCGATGTGCCCGCCACTGTGGGCACGCAGACCTTCGGCGTCAAGCATAGGGGCGCCTTAGTCCTGTTCTGCGATCCAGCGTTCGGCTTCAAGTGCGGCCATGCAACCCATACCGGCCGAAGTCACGGCCTGACGGTATTTGTGATCCGTCAGATCGCCCGCCGCAAATACGCCCGGGATCGAGGTTTCGGTGCTGTCCGGTTTGGTCACAACATAGCCGCCCATGTGGGTTTCAAGCACGTCTTTGACCAATTCATTGGCGGGGGCATGACCAATGGCCACAAACACGCCTTTGCACGGGATGTCGGTGATTTCGCCGGTTTTGGTGTTCTTGACCTTGATGCCTTCAACCCCAAGCGGGGCGTCGGTGCCATAGACTTCTTCGAGTTGGTTAAACCAAAGCGGCTCGATCTTGGGGTTCTTTTCCAAGCGGTCAATCAGGATTTTTTCGGCCCGCAATTCATCGCGCCGGTGTACCAACGTCACCTTTGAGGCGAAGTTGGTCAAAAACAGCGCCTCTTCAACGGCTGTGTTGCCGCCGCCGATCACAGCGATCTCCTGGCCACGGTAAAAGAAGCCATCGCAGGTGGCACAGGCCGAGACGCCGAAGCCTTTGAACTTTTCTTCGGAGTCGAGGCCCAACCATTTGGCCCGTGCCCCCGTGGCAAGGATAATCGCATCGGCCACATATTCGGTGCCGCTGTCCGATTGGGCCACAAAAGGACGGTTGGCGAAATCAACGGATGTGATGATGTCTTGGATCACTTCGCAGCCCATCGCCTTGGCGTGGTCCTGCATCCGCACCATAAGATCGGGACCTTGCACTTCGGTGTCGCCCGGCCAGTTTTCGACCTCGGTCGTGGTGGTCAATTGGCCACCCGGTTCGATGCCTTGGACAAGAATTGGATCGAGCATCGCGCGGCTTGCGTAAACACCGGCGGTGTATCCCGCAGGGCCGGAGCCAATGATCAGAACTTTGGTTTTGCGTTGTTCAGCCATGCGGCCCCCCAGTGGTGTATCGTTGCAGCCCGACCGATATAGCGGGGGGCGTGCTGTGCTTAAACCCCGTAAATGCGCAGCGCGGCGTGTGGCCCCACACATTTCAATGCGCGCAATGAATGGGAAATTATCTTGCGCTAACGTGCAATATTGTTGCGCATATGGCGGGTGCTGTTATAACAACGCGACTTTGCAATGCCCTAAAACATGGAAGAGATGTTATGGCAAGTACACGTCTTGATCCGATTGATCGGAAGATTCTCGCAGAACTCCAAGATGACGGCAGAATGACCAACGTCGAGTTGGCCAGACGTGTCGGGATTTCCGCACCCCCCTGTTTGCGCCGCGTGCGCACCCTTGAGGAAAGCGGTTTTATCAAGGGGTATCATGCAGAAGTGGACGCCAAAGAACTGGGTTTCGAGGTGCAGGTTTTCGCCATGGTGGGTCTGGCCAGTCAGGCCGAATCCGATTTGTCCGCGTTTGAGGCCAAATGCCAGTCGTGGCCGCTTGTGCGCGAGTGCCACATGCTGAACGGTGAAGTGGATTTCATGCTCAAATGTGTGGCCCCGGACCTGAGCAGCTTTCAGAGTTTTCTCACAGGTGCGTTGCTGACCACGCCGAATGTGGCCAGCGTCAAGACATCACTGGTGATCCGCGGGGCCAAGGACAAGCCCGGCGTGCCGTTTGATGTGCTCGAAGAGCGGTTGGCACGCCAAGCCTGAGCTTCAGGCGGTTTCAAGCTGGTTTTCTGGCGCGCGCGGGTGCGCCAGAGGTCCAAAATCACTAACATGTGAAATATGCGGGAACATCGACAGGAACAGGTCGCGTGTTGCGTGGCTGACGCTGCGCACGGCGGCTGATCCGGGGTGGAAGGTTTCCATTTCGATGCCGCCGACTTTGATCGCCGCGTGTCGTGTCAGGCATAGGTGAAACAAGCGCACGGGCGTTGGCGGTGTCACTTCGATAACATTCACGCCGTCCACAAACTGCGCCGCGGGCGTCAGCAGTTGCGCTCCACCGGTCTGGCCACGCAAATGATGCGGAGTTTGCAAAAGGCGGGCGGCTGGCCCAACGGTCAAAAAGGATGCAGGACGTTCTTGGCCAAAGGTGTCGGCCATGATCCGCGTCAACGGCACGCGGCGGCCCACGTCCGCAGGCACAAAATTGGCTGACCCGATCCAGATGACTTCAGCCGCTTCACCGGAGGTGGTGTTGACCATCTCACCCGGTTGTAAATCTTCGATTGCGACGTCGCCTTGCGTGGTTTGGATCAGGGTCCCACGGGCAAATGCCCCGAAGGCGGATTCGAACAGATCGATTGCCGGTGCTTTGTACTGTGCGATGTGCAAACTGCCGTCCGCGCGCTTGGACACAACCTCATAGTTGCGTTTTGCGGTGGATTCAGTGCGGACAGGTGCCGTGTGACCCGCATTGGGTGCGGCTGCAAAAGGCTGGCGGAGTGCAGCAGTCGGAATCGTCATGCGATAACCTCTTTCAGGTTTGTCACATCTGCGTCGGCCCCCACCGACAACGACAGACGAACAGGGTTCATGTGTCTTTATGTGAGCATATTCCTGCCGACTGTAGTGAATTGTCAAAAAATCATGAACACTAAACGTCCAAAAAGCACCAATCCTCCCGAAACAGGAGGTTTGTTTCACATTTCTCCGTGAAACCTGCCACAATTTTGTGGGGACCTACCCGGTTGCGGTGCGAATCGGGTCGCCACTCAGGGGTGGTTTGGGGGCGGGTTAACGCCCCCGATTGTCGTCTTAAGCTGCTTTTTGCGCACTGCGCTCTGAGCGCTGTGCGATGAATGCGGCGCGACGTGTGCCACGGACCCAAGGCAAAACGACTTGCGTCTCTTTTGCGGTTTTGGTGACTGAGCTGATGAAGCGTGTGTTCGTTTTCATGTGTCTGTTTCCTGCTCGTCGGGTCGTTGCCCGTGTTGTCTGATGTTGCGAACAATATGACTGTCGTTTGGGGCTGGTTTTGGGCAGATTTTAGGAAAATTTGATAAACTTTTGAGCTGTTGACCCGCGAATAGGGCACAGCGCGGTTTTCTGCCCGATAGCGCGTTATATGCTGCTTTTAGGACGATTTCACTCAACTTGGGCCGTTTGACGAAACAATAATTTCAAAGCTTTTCGGATTGTTGTCACATTCCAGCCAAATCACGCCACATTTCCCCCCGTTTCCAAGGATGGGCCCTAAAGCGTGATGGCCGCGATCAACCGGCCATAGTCGGCCTCTTTGTTGTGAACACTGCGGCGGTAGGAATAGAACCGCGCTGGATCGCTGTATGTGCAATGCCCGGTCCATTCCGCATGCCCCACACCGGCCGTGCGCAGCCTGTGCAGTCCGAACGCGGGCAGGTCAAACTGAACGCGATCCCCCGCGCCTTGGGCAAAAAAGCGCGTGTTGTCAGGGTCGTCGTCCACGAAAGCGTCCATAAACTCTGGACCAACCTCATACGCGCGTTGGCTGATTGTCGGCCCGATCACGGCCGTGATGTTGGACCTGGTCGCGCCAAGGGCCACCATCGCCTCGATCGTGGCGTCCAGAACGCCATCAAGCGCGCCGCGCCATCCTGCGTGTGCAGCCCCGATGACGCTTGCGTCCGCATCCGCAAACAAGACCGGTTCGCAATCGGCTGTGAGCACCGACAGCACCAGGCCAGGGGTGCAGGTGACCAAGGCGTCCGCCTTGGGCTTGTCGCTGCCGGGTTGCGTGACGGTGATGACGTCTGCGGAATGTATTTGGTGCACGCCCATCAGGTGCGCGGCCGGCGCCCCCATTGCGTCAGCCACCCGCGCGCGGTTGATGGCGACGATCTCTGATTGGTCCGAACTGCCCGCCCCGCAATTCAAACCGGAAAAGACCCCCGAAGACGCACCGCCCGCGCGGGTAAAGAACCCGTGACGTGTGTCAGAAAGCGCGTCTGCGGTCAAAATTTCGAGTGTCATGGTTCCAATCCCGGTGGCGGGGTGTGTTGACTTGGAAAAAGGCCCACCACTTTGAACAGGTTTCCCATTTCATCAGGGTGCGTCAAGCGCCTATGTGCAGCGATATGGGCCTCGAGGGCGTCACCGCTCAGTTGTGCCGCCAGAGTTTGGGCGCGCTGGGTGATCCCGAGCCGCTCAAGGAATATCCCCTGCGGTGTGACGCGTGTGTGCTTGCACGGCGTCGCAGCACATATGGTTTCAAAATCCACGTGGGCCGTCATATCCGCCTGCCCGGGAGAGGCGAGCGGGTCTGACGCCGCGTGCTCTCGCACGGCCTGAAGCGTGTCCCCCAGGCTGCGCCAATCCCCGTAGTCGATAATCAAACCGGCCCCGCCGTGCTGTGCGATGCGTTGTCCCAGCGCGTCAATGGTCGGGGCAATCGCGGGGCAGTCCTCGATCAGATCGCCGTCTTTGGTATCTTCCAATCTGTGATGCAGCGCTGGTTGCAGCAAAGCAGGCCCCAGCCCGAATGTCAGCGCATCATCCAGCGTGCCGACATGGCGTTCACGCCACCGTTGCCCATCGCGGATAAACTGGCGGATCGGCAAGGCATCGAAAAACTCGTTTGCGACCACAAACAGCGGCGCGTCCGGCAGCGATTGCACATCCTCGATGTGGGTCAGCCCAGTTTTCAAGGTCTCGTTTTGCACACGGCGCAGGGTGGGTGATGCTTCGAGCAGGACGATTTGAGCGGCCCTGTGAAAACCGTCCACCTTTTGCGTGGCGCGCAAGATATCGGCCATCAATGTGCCGCGTCCGGGCCCCAGCTCTGCCAATGTGAATAGCGCCGGCGCCCCTTGATCCAGCCAGCACTGTGCGAGGGAAAGACCGATCAGCTCTCCGAACATCTGGCTGATTTCGGGGGCTGTTGTGAAATCCCCTTTGACGCCGAACGGGTCGCGGGTGGTGTAATACCCGAATGTCGGGTGAAGCAGGCATTCCGTCATATAATCCGCGACACTGATCGGCCCTTCATGGGCAATGCGGCGGATCAATATTTCTTTGAGGCTCACGCGTCGCTCCGTTTGGCGCGCACGATGAGAATGATGCCCGCAAGGACCATCGGCAAAGACAGCAGTTGCCCCATCGTCAGGCCAAGCCCCCCCATGTGCAGCGCAAGGCCAAGCGGGTTGGTGTCGGTGATGAATTGCGCGTCGGGCTGGCGGACGAATTCCACCACAAACCGTGCAAGCCCGTATCCGGCAAAGAAGGTTCCCGCGACAACACCCGGTGTCTTAAGTGCGCCGCGCCGCCAGACGAGCCACAACAGGACCGCGCCCAAAACGAGCCCCTCAAGGGCCGCTTCGTACAGTTGTGAGGGGTGACGTGCGCAGATGCCGACCACGTCGGGGCAATATTGCGCCGCGCGTGTGGGAAACGCGACGCCCCATGGCACATCGGTGGGACGCCCCCATAATTCGGAGTTGATGAAATTTGCAAAACGGCCCAGCAGCAGGCCCGGCGGAACACCAAGGGCCATTGCATCCGCAGCGCTGAGTTTGGTGATTTTGTAACGGCGTGTGTACAGCCATCCGGCCACGATCACGCCGACCAGCCCGCCGTGAAACGCCATGCCGCCCTGCCACAACATCAGGATTTGCAGCGGATTTTCCAGATAGGCCCCCGGTTGATAGAAGATCACATATCCCAAACGGCCGCCAAAAATGACTCCCAGAATGACCCATGTCAGCAAGTCTTCGATCTGTTGCGGGGTCATCACGGGATGGTTTTGCGGCCACAGGCGGGGCGTCTTGATGGCCATGACGACCATCCGCCACCCGATCAAAATGCCGGCAATATACGCCAGTGCGTACCATCGCAGCGCAAATTCCATCCCGAACACGGTGATGGTGAATATCTCCGGAGAGATATTGGGGAAGGGGAGCAAACCTGTCATCTGCGTCTGAATGCCTCTGCCGCTTGGGGGATGTCAACCTTGCGCAATCTGCACAGCACCCCCATATAAGGCCCAATCACGAAGGAGAGATCACGATGCAAGCCCGCGGTAAAATTTTTGACGACATTTCACAGTTGATGACCAACGCTATGGGCGTCGCGCAAGGGGCCAAGGATGAAGCGGAAACCGCGATGAAATCCTTGATGGACCGTTGGCTGGCGGACCGGGATTTCGTGACACGCGAAGAATTCGATGCCGTGCGCGCAATGGCGCAAAAAGCGCGCGAAGAGAATGACGCGCTCAAAGCCCGTTTGGACGCGCTTGAAGCGAAGTAAGCAGGCGGCGGGGCAACTTGATATAGCCTCTCCGATAGACCGATTTGAGCACCCTGTTTCCGACAGGGTGTTTTTTTATGCGCCTATTTTGCGGATCAACATGAGTTGTCCACAACTTATTGAGGTTATCCCCAAATAAAGGGTTGCCACATCCACGCCGACACACCACCATATATGGTAGAAGATACGAGGGGTCGCCTCGATATCTCAGAGCAGGCATATAGCGCTTGGGGCGCTGCAAGACCCCTCCGCTATAGCGACAGACAGGTGGTGCATATGTCCCTTTCAGAGCAGTTCTTTGAAGAAGATCTTCATCCCATCGATGTGGTCCAGAACATCGCGACACACAACGAGTGGGATTTCGACCGTATTGCCGATGACCAGATCGCAATGTCGGTGGAAGGCCAGTGGCGCACATATTCGGTGACCCTTGCATGGTCCGGCTATGACGAGACCCTGCGCATGGTGTGCACCTTTGAAATGGAACCGCCTGCCGAAAAGCTGCCGGCCCTGTATGAATTGCTCAACCTTGTGAATGACCAGTGTTGGGCAGGCTCCTTTACCTATTGGGAAGAGGAGAAAATGATGGTGTACCGCTATGGTCTGGTGCTGGCTGGTGGCCAGGAAGCGGGCCCCGAGCAGGTTGACACGATGATCGGCGCCGCGGTGATGAGTGCAGAGCGCTATTATCCTGCGCTGCAACTGCTGGTGTGGGGCGATCGCACCCCTAAAGACGCACTGCAAGTCGCCATTGCAGAGGCCTACGGGCGCGCGTAACACTTACCCCCGAACAGAAGAAACGGGAGGGGGATTTCATGGAAAAGAACCGGATTGCGGCCAAGGGTCTTGTGCTTTTGGGGTGCGGTAAAATGGGGTCTGCCATGTTGGCAGGCTGGCTCGATCGCGGTTTGCCGCCGTCGTCTGTCTATGTCCTTGATCCGAACCCTTCTGACTGGCTGCAAAGCACGGGTGTCTCCATAAACACCGATCTGCCGGATGCCCCTGCGGTTGTTCTGGTGGCCGTAAAACCGCAGATGATGGGGGATGCGTTGCCCCGCCTTCAGCAAATGGGCGGTGGTACGACTGTATTTGTCAGCGTCGCCGCCGGCACGACCATCGCACATTTCGAGAGCGTTTTGGGCACAAAAACCCCAATCGTGCGCGCCATGCCCAACACGCCCGCGGCCGTGGGCAAAGGCATCACGGCCATCATCGCCAACCCGCATGTCAGCCAGGCCCAACTCGATGAGGCGGACACATTGTTGCAGGCGGTGGGTCAAGTGGTCCGTCTGGACGAAGAGGCACAGATCGATGCGGTGACGGGTGTCAGCGGTTCCGGCCCTGCTTATGTGTTTCATATGATTGAATGTTTGGCCGCCGCTGGCGTGGCCCAAGGCTTGCCCGACGGCATTGCGATGCAACTGGCCAAAGCCACCGTTGCGGGGGCTGGCGCTTTGGCCGAAACCTCGCAGGACACGCCCGCGCAACTGCGCATCAACGTCACCAGCCCGAATGGCACAACCCAAGCCGGGCTTGAAGTGTTGATGGACGAGGCGACAGGATTGCCTGAGATGATACGGAAAACAGTGGCTGCGGCTGCGGACAGATCACGGGAGCTGGCCAATGGCTGATGCAACATTTGACGATTTTATGAAGGTGGATATCCGCGTGGGTCGGGTTGTGCGGGCCGAACCTTTTCCTGAGGCGCGCAAACCCGCCATCAAGCTTTGGGTGGATTTCGGGGCCGGGATCGGCGAGCGTAAATCCTCTGCACAAATCACCGCGCACTATACTCCAGAGGCTTTGGTGGGCAAACAAGTGCTGGGCGTTGTGAATTTTCCACCCCGTCAAATCGGCCCTTTCATGTCCGAAGCGCTTATCCTTGGCCTGCACGATGATGCGGGCGGTGTTGTGCTGATTTCGCCTGATCAGGATGTGCCAAAGGGGGCGCGGATGTGTTGAACCGTGTGTTGATTGCCCGCCCTTTGCCTGAGGCGGTTCTGGAACAGGCACGCCCCCATTTCGAACTGGTGGTGCGCCAGAATACGGCCCCTCTGACGGGAGCTGAAATGCGTGCAGCACTGGCAGAGTTTGACGGGGTGATGCCGACCTTGGGGGATATGTTCAGTGCAGAGGTCTTTGCCGGTGTTGCAGCCCCGCGGTGTACAATTCTGGCGAATTTCGGAGTGGGGTATAACCACATCGACGTCGATGCCGCACATAGCGCGGGGGTGCAGGTCACCAATACGCCGGGGGCTGTGACGGACGCGACGGCGGATACCGCGATGACGCTGATGTTGATGAGTGCACGTCGCGCTGGCGAGGGGGAACGCATGGTGCGCTCTGGCGCATGGGAGGGATGGCATCCGACCCAAATGCTGGGCATGCACCTGACGGGGAAGACAGTTGGCATTGTGGGCATGGGGCGGATCGGGCAAGCGATTGCACGGCGGTGCCACTTTGGCTTTGATATGGAAGTGGCCTACTTCACTCGCTCCCCCAAGGATCTGGCGTATCCGGCAGCGGCCTACACCGATTTGCATGCACTGGCCGCTGCCGTGGATGTATTGGTCATTGCGGTGCCGGGCGGCGCGCAAACGCACCACTTGATTGATGAAGATGTTTTGAAGGCGATGAAGCCATCCGCGCATCTGGTGAACATTGCGCGCGGGGATGTCGTTTCCGAGGGCGCGTTGATTGATGCATTGCAAGCAGGGCAGATCGCAGGCGCCGGGCTGGACGTTTACGAGTTTGAGCCGATGGTGCCGGACGCGTTGAAGGCGCTCGAGAATGTGGTTTTACTGCCACATCTGGGCACGGCCGCATTGGAGGTGCGGGTAGACATGGGGCAGATGGCTGTGCGCAATCTGGTGGCGCATCTGGTCGAGGGCGCTGTGGCGCCAAACGCGGTCCACCCCTAAGGTTCCACAGCCTCACGCCAGTGTCGGCGGCACAGGGACACATAGGTTTCATTGCCGCCGATCTGGACCTGATCGCCACCGGTTAACACGCGGCCTTGATCATCTTTGCGCACGACCATCGTGGCTTTCTTTCCGCAATGGCAAATCGTGCGAATCTCGCGCATCTCATCGGCTAGCGCGAGCAGGGTCGCGGACCCGGGAAACAAGTCGCCCAAGAAATCAACGCGCAGTCCGTAACACATGACCGGCAGGCCAAGGTCATCAACCGCGCGGGCCAATTGCCAGACTTGGGCAGGGCTGAGGAACTGGGCTTCATCAATGAAGACACATGCGATTTCTTGTTCTGATTTAAGGGTTTGCAGCTTTTCAAACAGGTCGGTGTCTGCGCCGAACGTATCGGCGGGTGACCCGATGCCGATGCGCGATGCAATGCGGCCTTCACCTGCGCGATTGTCGAATTGGGCCGTCAACAAGTAGGGGGTCATACCGCGTTCCACATAGTTGTGGGCGGCCTGCAAAAGCACCGTCGATTTGCCAGCGTTCATTGTGGAGTAGTGAAAATATAGTTTTGCCATGGGCACTGAGTAAAGCCGCGCCCTTGCCGGAGCAAGAGCGCGTGAGTTCAAAATTGCACCGCCCACTGACGTGGCTTTGGCCGTGACAAGGTCACGCCGCCGGTACTTGTTAAGGCCTAGCGAGGAGCTTTCGCCCCGAGGGATGTGTGCGAGGCCGCACTCGTTGTGTTTGACGGGCTCGCCAAGGATAAAGCGGGGTGGTGCCTCTTCCTTGGACGATCGGGAATTACAAGTCCCCCCTGAAACCAGTGCTACTGCACTGCGTACTGGTCACGCCCCGACGTTGCGGGATGTTTTCTAAATGACATTTTCATGCGGACATATTAATGGGAATACAAAGATGGCATTCCCCATGACGGGCGTGCAGCAGGTGAGGAACGGCGAACCATGGAAGCGTTTGGCAGCTATTTGAAGAAACATACCGAAGCTTTGGTAAAATACGTTGGTATTGAACCCGCTTGTGAGATGACAGGCAAATCCAAAGCGACGCTTGGGCGTTACTATTCGGATCACGATGAGCATTCTGAGCGGTTCATGCCGATCGACGCCGTTGTGCACCTTGAGCGCAAGGCCAGCTATCCGCATGTCACCAGTGCGTTGGCAGAATTGAACGGCGGCGCGATCAGCTTTGATGAACGTCGCCCCAATGCCAAACGCAGCGGCGGTGTGAATGCCGACGTGATCGCGTTGAGCCAGCGTTTTGCGATGTTGATGTCCGAATACCAGCAATCCATCGAGGACGGCATTATCACGATGAATGAAGCCAAGCGATTGCTGAAGGAAACCACGCAATTGCAACAGGTTCTGATCGATATGAAGCTGCACTTGGAAGATGAAAGTGGCTGAGGACCTTCCGGCATTGACGCGTGATTCATTGCCTCCTATCGACACCGTGCGTTTGTGTGGCTCTGATGCCCCACAACACCCTCCGCGCATTTTGTTGCTTTACGGCTCGCTGCGTGACGCCAGTTATTCCCGCTTTTCCGCCGAGGAAGCTGCACGGATTTTGCGCCACTTGGGCTGCGAGACGAAAACCTATGACCCCTCGGGCCTGCCCATGGTCGATGACGCCGATCCAAGCCATCCTAAAGTGGTTGAGCTGCGGGAACTCGCCGTTTGGGCCGAGGGGATGGTCTGGTCCAGCCCCGAACGCCACGGTGCGATGACGGGCCTGATGAAAACCCAGATCGACTGGCTGCCGTTGTCTATGCAAGGCGGAATTCGCCCGACGCAGGGAAAAACGCTGGCGCTTATGCAGGTCTGTGGCGGCTCGCAATCCTTCAATGCGGTCAATCAGATGCGCATTCTTGGGCGTTGGATGAGGATGGTTACGATTCCGAATCAATCAAGTGTTCCAAAGGCTTGGCTTGAATTCAAAGACGGTCGCCTGCCGGAGGGTGCATTGTACGCTCGCATCGTGGACGTGATGGAAGAACTGGTGAAATTCACATGGCTTGTGCGTGGTCGTAGCGATTATCTGGTCGACCGCTATTCCGAACGCGTTGAAAGCGCGGCTGAAGTGCACAAGCGCGTGTCTACCAAGGGTGATTAGGGTGTGGATGTTCTGTTTCGGGCTTTGCCCGAAATGCGCCCACCCACCAACCCTTTAGCTGTGCCGTTTCACGATCACCGATCCCACGGAATACCCCGCGCCAAATGAGCAGATCAGTCCGACGTCGCCGTCCTTCAGGTCGTCTGAGTATTTGGAAAATGCGATGATGGATCCGGCGGAGGATGTGTTCGCATAGTCTTGTAAAATGTTGGGTTGCTCACCTGCTTCGGGCGTGCGTCCCAGCAACTTTTTGCCAATGAAGTCGTTCATGGACTTATTGGCCTGATGCAGCCAAAGTCTTTTAAGATCAGAGGCTTGCACACCTTCATCTTCCATGTGTTGGCCGATGTGGGCGCTGACCATGGGCAGGACTTCTTTAAACACTTTGCGTCCGTTTTGCATGAATTGCATGTCGCGGCGATCCGCCACGCCGTCGGGGCGGGAGCGGCGCAGAAAACCGTTGTTGTTGCGGATGTTATTGGAGAAATCGGTGGCGCAACGTGTTGATTTTATTTCAAAATATGCCCCTGAAGCGTCTTCTTCCCGCTCTATGAGGGTGGCTGTGGCCACGTCCCCGAAGATGAAGTGACAATCGCGGTCACGCCATTCCAGGTGGGCAGAGCAAATTTCTGGATTTACCACTAAGGCACTGGAAATACTGCCAGATTTCACCATATCAGCTGCGGCTTGGATGCCGAATGTGGCAGAGGAACAGGCGACATTCATGTCGAATGCAAAGCCCTCAACGCCCAAAAGCTGTTGGATTTCAATTGCAACGGCTGGATAGGCGCGCTCCATGTTTGACGCGGCGCAAATTACGGCACCCACATCAGCAGCGGTTTTGCCTGCCGCTTTCAGTGCTTTGCGCGCGGCGTCCAGACCCATTTCGGCCATCAGGGAGGGTTGGTCATCGCCGCGTTGCTCCAGTAGGGGGTGCATCACGTCGGGGTTTAAAATGCCTTCTTTATCAATGACATACCGGCTCTCTATGCCGGACGCTTTGAAGATGAATTCCTCAGAAGAGTGGGGTTTGGCATCGAGGGTGCCCGCATCAATGTCGGCGGCGTTTTCAGCGTTGAACTTGTCCGCATAAGCGTTGAAGGCTTTGACCAGTTCAGCGTTGGAAATGGTGTTTTCAGGGGTGAAAACACCCGTGCCTGTGATGACTGGTGTGTACATGTGTATGCCTCCCGAGGTTCGGGTAATTTGTTAGGATTTGGGGGCAAAGGTCAAGCTGCGTTCGCGGCCATACTTTGTACAGCAGATGTATGGCACGGCGCCATACGGTGATCTTACGGGAAATTAACCATATTTGAGCATCGTGATAGCCCTGACCACGCAGGAGACCCCCATGCCCCGCCCCGCAAAAGTGAAATCCGAACACTTCAACTATTTCATTGACGTGATGCGTCAATTGCAATGGGATTTGCAGCAAGAGGTGATCCGCCACGGGCAGGTGCCGCTGTCATGGCACGAAATTGCAAGAGATCGAGGGCGCAAACCGCAGATCAAGGTGACGCTGCGCCTTGAAGAAGATGTGCTGAAGTTTTTCCGTGCTTTGGGCAAAGGCTATCAGGCGCGGATGAACGATGTGCTGCGTGCTTGGATGCATGGGCGGATCGCGGATATCATCGACTGCCCCGACGCGCGTGACCGAGAAGCGGCGCTGTCGGTGAGCGGGGAGCGCGTGCGTCTTGGCGATGCCGCGTTGTCCAAGATGGGAATCGTACGCAACGGGGACGGGACGCTGACGGATCTTGAGGAGATGGCAGCGATTGAAGAGGTAGGTGTGGAAGAGGGCGAGTGGACGACGGAGCGGATGCGGCGGTATTATGAGGGGAAGTTGACGGAGTTGTGAAAGATAGGCACGTCTTGAACGCAGTGTCGTGTGAAATGTTGTGATGTGTGCCTTGGGATCCATAATTGAACTGAAGCATCATCGCGCCTCGTGCGTTTGTGGATCTTTGATTTGGTCAAAGCTGACTGGTTTGCGCTATTTGGCCTGAAAACGCCCTGTGAATGGGTTTTTTCCGGTTGCAGTCATTTCTAGAAACCGACCTTTCTTGGGCCCGCGTCTTACATGCAGTCCCGGACCTTGTTTTAAGCTTGCACGTCGTATGCGGGCAGTCAAATGGGCGATTTGAAGCTGTAGGTCTTGATCCTCCAGCAGCGTGTCTTTGTGTTCGCGAATAAGTTTTGCGCGCAACTGTTTCAGCTCGCTTACGTTTTCTGACTGGGGCGCCCCAATACTATCGCGCATTCTAACGGACATGTTTGGCTCCTTTTGGTGACGTTAACACAAAACGTGCCTCTTGCGCTAATCTAACTGAATCGAACTTTAGGATATTGTTTCAACTGCCTCTAGAAGTTGCACAATGCCCCCCAACGCAAGGGCTGACAGAAGACACCCGACACCCCACAACAAATAGCTAAGCATATCCTGTTGTGAGTGCAAGTTTTGCGCATTTCGCACTTCCTGCCAGTCTGCGGCGTCTTTAAAGGATGTTTTTGCGTAACCCCATGCTGCATTGTTTGCGGCTTGTTTGGCTGAATTGTGGACAAAGCCTGCCTGAACCAATTCTTCGTAAATTGCTTCGTATTGTGTGTGAACATCAAGCGCTTCGGGCCAAGGCCCCATGTCGGCGTAGTCCATTCGCCGAAATACAGAAATTGCGCTGAGCAGGAAAAAAAGTGAACTTATTGTTAGGACAAGAGCCATAAATGACAGGTAGGCTTGCGCGTTTGATCCTGTGGAAAAAATCAGACTGCGCACAACTGTACCAAATCCAAAGGCCGCAAATGAAAGAGCAGCAATGGGAATGGCGATGGAAGACCGGATGCTATCGCGTCGGGTGATTTCGAACTCGTAGCGGGTTTGTGCAGACTGGATTTCAAAGTCGAACTTCTTCATCCATTCAGCATAGTCATTCCCGGCAAACGTGTCACCCCTGCAGTGACTTCACCACAACATCACCCTCAGCTTGCTCTTTGATCGCCAATGCGGCGGCGTGGCTGGCGGCGGCTGTCGTGAAGTAGGGGATTTTGTCATACAGCGCGATGGAGCGGATGGATTTGGAATCCTCGACCGCTTGTGCCCCTTCGGTCGTGTTCATCACCATGTGTATGCCGCCGTCTTTCATCATGTCGGTGATGTCGGGGCGCCCCTCATAGACTTTGTTCACGATCCCGCAGTCCACTCCGTTTTCCACAAGCCAGGCTGCCGTGCCGCGCGTCCCCACAAAGGTGAACCCGAGTGTCGTCAGAACCCGCGCGCCGTCGAGCATGTCGGCGGTTTTGTCCGCGTCTTTGATCGAGATGAACACGCAGCCTTCCCGTGGCAGCGGGTTGCCCGCCCCCATTTGCGCTTTGAGGAAGGCCCGCGGGAAGGTGCGATCCCAGCCCATGACTTCGCCGGTCGAACGCATTTCCGGCCCCAGAATGGTGTCTACACCCGGGAAGCGGGCAAAGGGCAGAACCGCCTCTTTGACCGAGAACCATGGCATGTTCGGATCGGCCAGTGTCATCGGATCGCCCAGTGGCAGCACGTCGTCGTAGCCTGCGTTGGTGTCGTAGGGCGCGCGCATCGGGAAGTTGGAGAGCGGCTCGCCCGCCATGACCCGTGCTGCGATGGATGCGATGGCGCTGTCGGTGGCTTTGGCCACGAAAGGCACTGTGCGCGAGGCGCGCGGGTTCACTTCGATGAGGAAGATCTCTCCGTCCTTGATCGCGAACTGGATGTTCATCAGTCCCACGACCTTTAGCCCATGCGCCAGCGCGTGGGTTTGTTTTTCGATCTCTGCGATGATCTCTTTGGACAGGGAGTAGGGTGGCAAGGAGCAGGCGCTGTCACCCGAGTGCACGCCGGCCTCTTCGATGTGTTGCATGATGCCTGCCACGTGCACGTCTGTGCCGTCGCAGATCGCGTCCACGTCCAGTTCCACAGCACCCGACAGGTAGCTGTCGAGCAGAACGGGGCTGTCGCCTGACACCACCACGGCCTCGGAGATGTAGCGTTCCAGTTGCGTCTGATCGCGCACGATTTCCATGGCGCGTCCCCCCAAGACGTAGGAGGGGCGGATGACCAGCGGGAAGCCGATGTCGCCTGCAATTTCGAGCGCTTCGGCGTCGGAATGCGCCAGCCCGTTGTGCGGCTGTTTGAGGCCAAGGTCCTGCACCAGTGCCTGAAAGCGTTCGCGGTCTTCGGCGAGGTCGATGGCGTCGGGCGTCGTTCCAAGGATCGGGATGCCTTCATCCTGAAGCGCTTGGGCGATTTTCAGCGGGGTTTGCCCGCCGAATTGCACGATGACGCCGTGCAATGTGCCGTTTTCCTGCTCAACCCGCAGGATTTCCATGACGTGCTCGAAGGTGAGCGGTTCAAAATACAATCTGTCCGAGGTGTCGTAGTCCGTGGACACGGTTTCGGGGTTGCAGTTGATCATGATGGTTTCATAGCCCGCGTCCGTCAGCGCGAAACAGGCGTGACAGCAGCAGTAGTCGAATTCGATCCCTTGCCCGATCCGGTTTGGCCCACCGCCCAAAATCACGACTTTGTTGCGCTCGGATGGCCGTGCTTCGCATTCCACATCGCCCATCATCGGGGCCTCATAGGTGGAGTACATATAGGGGGTTTGCGCCTCGAATTCGGCGGCGCAGGTGTCGATCCGTTTGAAGCAGGCCACGACGCCGAGGTTCTGGCGCGCTTTGCGGACGTTGTTTTCGTCCCGTCCTGTCAGTTTGCCAAGGCGGGCATCGGTGAAGCCCATCATTTTCAACGCGCGCAGTCCTGATTCTGTCAGGGGCAAGCCGTTTTTGATGACTTCGGCTTCCGCCTCCACGATTTCGCGGATCCGGTCGAGGAACCATGGATCGAATTTGGTCACGGCAAAGATGTCGTCGTTGCCCAGTCCGTGCCGCATCGCTTGCGCGATGGTGCGCATCCGGTCGGGGGTGACTTGGGACAGGGCGTTGATCACTGCCGCTTTGTCCGGCGCGCCGGGAATGTCGATGTCATCAAACCCCGTCAGGCCCGATTCCATCGATGCGAGCGCCTTTTGCAGCGATTCGTGGATCGTGCGCCCGATCGCCATGGCCTCCCCCACGGATTTCATCGCGGTTGTCAGGTAGGGTTCGGAGCCCGGAAATTTCTCGAACGCGAATTTCGGAATTTTGGTGACGATGTAGTCGATGGTCGGCTCAAAGGACGCAGGGGTCACTTTGGTGATGTCGTTGTCGAGCTCGTCGAGCGTGTATCCAACCGCCAGTTTCGCCGCGATTTTGGCAATCGGGAAGCCGGTGGCCTTGGAGGCCAGCGCTGAAGAGCGCGACACGCGCGGGTTCATTTCGATCACGACCATTCGGCCATCTGCCGGGTTCACGGCCCACTGCACATTAGAACCGCCCGTTTCCACCCCGATTTCGCGCAAAACCGCGATCGAGTGGTTGCGCATGATCTGGTATTCTTTGTCCGTCAACGTGAGGGCAGGGGCGACAGTGATGGAATCACCAGTGTGCACGCCCATCGGGTCCACGTTTTCGATGGCACAGACGATAATCGCGTTGTCGGCGGTGTCGCGCACCACTTCCATTTCGAATTCTTTCCAGCCGATCAGGGATTCGTCCACTAGGATTTGCCCCACCGGAGAGGCGTCCATGCCGGAGCGGCAGAAGTGTTCGTAGTCATCGCGATTGTAGGCGATCCCGCCGCCGGTGCCGCCCATGGTAAAGGCCGGGCGGATGATCGCAGGCAAGCCCACAACGTCAAGCGCGTCGACCGCCAGTTGCACACCTGCGGCAAGGTCTTTTTTGCCGTCAGCCCCTTTGGGCGCTGTGATAATGGTGGCGCGCGGGTTTTCGATGCCAAGGCGGTCCATTGCCTCGCGGAACAGCTTGCGATCTTCTGCCATTTCAATGGCTTCGCGCTTGGCGCCGATCATTTCGACGTTGTATTTGTCGAGGATGCCCATCTCTTCGAGGGCGAGGGATGTGTTCAATCCGGTTTGACCGCCCATCGTGGGCAGGAGCGCATCGGGACGCTCTTTTTCGATGATTTTGGCAACAACTTCGGGGGTGATGGGCTCGATGTAGGTCGCATCCGCCAACCCGGGGTCTGTCATGATAGTCGCAGGGTTGGAGTTGACCAGAATGATCCGGTATCCCTCTTCGCGCAGCGCCTTACAGGCTTGTGCGCCAGAGTAGTCGAATTCGCAGGCTTGCCCGATAACGATGGGTCCCGCACCAATGATCATGATCGACTTTATGTCGGTTCTTTTTGGCATGGTTTTAGACCCCCGGATATGTGCAGCGTGTACCACCTGTGGCAGGTAGCAAATTGTCGTGGGTTATAGGCGTTGCACAGGCTGGTGCAAGGGTATTCGGTGCGCAAATTTGCGGGTTTTGGCCCTTTGGCGGGTCTTGTGGGGCGGTGCGCGCCTTTGGGTCGCTCAAAGTGCGGCGACTGCGTCCAGATAGGTGCGCACGGCCGCTTCAAAGGCGCGGGGACGTTGGGCATGCAACCAGTGACCTGCGTCCGGAATTTTGGCGAACCGCGCATTCGGGAAGCGTGCTTTGATGGTGTCGCGGTCTTTGGAGCGCACGTAGTCGGACGTGGCCCCTGACAGGAACAGGGTGGGGCCGTCGAACTGTGTTTCAAAATGGGGGAAGGAAATGATCTTGGGCATTTCGGCTTCGAGCACGTCCAGATTGAGTTTCCAGCGCTTGCCTGTCACGTCGAGGGATTGGAGCAGAAAGGCCTGGATGTCAGGATCAACGCCGGCGCTGTCAAGCTGTGCGGCCGCGTCCGAGCGGCGCGTGACCTGTGACAGGTCCACCGCTTTCATGGCGTGGATGTTGTGCACTTGAGTGTGGGTATAGGGAACGGGCGCGATATCAGCGACAATCAGGCTGTTGATCAAGGCAGGCTGTGTCAGGGCCAGCGTCATAGAGGCTTTGCCCCCCATAGAGTGCCCCAACACATCCATTGGCGCACCGATGCGGGTGATGACGTCTGCCAGATCCTGCGCCATGTCGGGATAGCTGTTGGTGGAAAAATGCGGGCTGTCGCCGTGGTTGCGCATATCCACTGTTATGATGCGTCGCGTGTCCGAGAGGCGTTTGGAAATGACCCCCCAGTTGCGGGCAGAGCCGTAAAGGCCGTGGACGATCAAAAGGGCAGGGCCGCTGCCGATGTCTGTATATTCTAGCATGGCTGTGGGTTAGCGGGATTCGTGCGCTTGCGCCAGTCTGCTGTGGCGCGGTATGACGGGTCATTACCACGATGGATGACATCAACGCCAAGGCAGAGGCCGTGCGCGCCAAGATCGAAGAGCGGTTGCGCGTCAAAGCGCGCGACCTGCCGCGCGCAATGGCCAAAGCCGGGCGACGCCTGCCGCGCAAGCTGCAGGCTCAGGCGCAAGTGATCGTCGATGCGCAATCGCTTGGCGGACATCCCAAACTGACGCGCATGGTGGATATGGCCGCGATTGAACGGGACCATGATGTGATTGTCGCACAGTTGGACCAGATTGACCCCGCCGATGTGCGCCGTGGCGCGTTGCTGGCGCTGCTGGGGGATATCGCGTTCAAACTCTTGTTTGTGATTGCCGCCTTTATCGTTTGGCTGTGGTGGTCCGGCACGATATAGGCTGAACAACGTTCAAAGGTGTGAGGCCGCGATGGCAGGCAAGGTACAAGAGCGCAAAGCAAGATTGCGCGAAACACTCATAGATGTGACCGAGGCGCAGATTGTCTCTGGCGGGCTTGGCTCGATCAAAGCGCGTGACATTGCCAAAAAGGCAGGCTGCGCGCTGGGCGCGATTTACACAGCCTTTGCCGATATCAACGCACTTGTGATGGCGGTGAACTTGCGCACGTTCCAGAAACTGGGCGCTCGGGTGACGGCGGCGGTTGAGCAGTCCAAAGGTGAAACCCCCAATGCCCAGTTGATTGCGATGTCCAAAGCCTACCTTGGATTTGCCGTGGACAACACGCATCTGTGGCGCGCGCTGTTTGATCTGGACATGTCCGTGGAAAGTGCCGTGCCGGATTGGTACATGCAGGCGCTTGGCCAGTTGTTTGCCCACATCGAAGTGCCATTGGTGCAGCTTTTCCCCGATTTGCCTGCGGATGAGCTGGATCTGATGGTGCGCGCATTGTTTTCCTCTGTGCATGGTATTGTGCTGTTGGGGCTGCAAAACCGCATCTCTGCAGTGCCGAGCGACCAGATCGAGATGATGATCGGACAGCTTTTATCCCAGATCGGGTGAATTTTTTGAACGATGTTCATTTTTATACTTGAACATTGTTCACGAAAAGGAAAGCACATGTTTGGAACTCTTAAGACACTTATCACTGGCGTAAATGCACGGGCCGAAGAGCAAGTTCGCCAAATCTATTCCATTGAGCTGATCGAGCAGAAAATCCGCGAAGCCCAAGATGGCCTGAAGGCCGCGAAATACACATTGGCCGGTTTGGTCATGCGCTCCCGCTCTGAAGAGCGTTTGATCGTCACCTTGCAAGAGCGCATCAAGGATCTGATGCTCCGCGCTGGTGAAGCGATGCAAGGCGGTCGCGAGGATCTGGCCGCGGATGCCGCGCAGGCCGTTGCCGATCTGGAGAACGAGATAGGCGTGCGCCGTGACACGGCCAGCCGTCTGGAAAGCCGCATTTTGCGCCTGCGCGCTTCGGTCGAGACTGCCAACCGTCGTATCATCGACCTGAAGCAGGGCGCGATTTCCGCCAAGGCTGTCAAACGCGAGCATGATATGCAGTCGCGACTGGGCCGCACGATTTCGCAAGACAGCCCCATGGATGAGGCCGATGCCTTGATCAAATCCGTTTTGGGCCGTGATGACCCGTTCGAGCAGCGCGAGATCCTCAACGAGATCGACGAGGGACTGTCCCATGACGGCGTCGCGGATCGCATGGCCGCCGCAGGTTTCGGCGCCTCGACCAAGACAACGGCCGCCGATATTTTGCAGCGTCTCGCCACAAAATAACAACAAATCAACACAAATTGTTCCTGAAACAACCACGTATGGGCACCAGATTGCCCTCAGAAAAACCGGAGAGATAAAATGTATAACGAGAATTCAGACAACGGTATGATCCTGACCATCAACATGGCGGGCGTGTTTCTGGCCTATGCTTTGCTGGCGATTTCCTTGTGGATGTCCACAGAAGTGCCACTGTCCACCAAAGGCTACTGGGGTATGGGCATCGTGCTTTTGACCATCAGCCTTATCAATGTTGTGAAATACCGCTTTGACCAGCGCTCCAGCACGGACCGCATCCGCCGCATCGAAGACGCCAAAAACGAAAAATTGTTGGAAGAATTTGTGAGCGACACAAAGGGCTAAACCCGACCCTCATCGAGAATAGAAAAAGGCGGGCTGTTATGGCCCGCCTTTTTTTGTGTTTGCGCCGCTCGGGGCGGTTCTAATGGTTTGGATACAGCGGGAAACGCGCGCACATTTGCGCCACTTCGGCTTTGACTTTGGCCTCGACCGCGTCATTGCCGTCCTCGCCGTTGGCCGCCAAGCCGTCGACCACTTCATTGATCCAATCCGCGATCTGGCGGAATTCGGCCTCTGCGAACCCGCGCGTCGTGCCCGCAGGCGAGCCCAAACGGATACCCGATGTGATCATCGGCTTTTCGTTGTCAAACGGCACACCGTTTTTGTTGCAGGTGATGTGGGCGCGCCCCAATGCTTTTTCGGTCGCGTTGCCTTTGACGCCTTTGGGGCGCAAATCCACCAACATCAAGTGGGTGTCGGTGCCATGCGTGACCGTATCCAGCCCGCCTTTGATCAACTGGTCCGACATGGCTTGGGCGTTCTTGATGACTTGCTGGATGTAGCCTTTGAACTCGGGACGCAACGCTTCGCCAAAGGCGACGGCCTTGGCCGCGATGACATGCATCAGGGGGCCGCCCTGAATCCCCGGGAAAATGGCGGAGTTGAACTTTTTCGCCATTGCTTCGTCGTTGGTCAGGATCATGCCGCCACGTGGTCCGCGCAGGGTCTTGTGGGTCGTGGTTGTGGCCACATGCACATGCGGAAAGGGGTTGGGGTATTCGTCTGCTGCGATCAAACCGGCAAAGTGGGCCACATCCGCAAGCACATAAGCGCCAACCATATCCGCAATTTCACGGATGCGCGCAAAGTCGATGACGCGCGGGATGGCAGAGCCGCCGGCGATGATCATTTTGGGTTTGTGCTCTTTGGCGAGGGCTTCGATTTCATCGTAATCAATGTCGAGCGTGTCGCGGCGCACACCGTATTGCACAGCGTTGAACCACTTGCCGGATTGGTTGGGCTTGGCGCCGTGCGTCAGGTGCCCCCCAGCGTCCAGAGACATGCCAAGGATCGTATCACCGGGCTGCAAGAGGGCTTGAAACACTCCTTGGTTGGCTTGGGAACCCGAGTTGGGCTGCACGTTGGCAAAGCCGCAACCGAACAGTTCCTTGGCACGTTCAATGGCAAGGTTTTCTGCAATATCAACGTATTGGCACCCGCCGTAATAGCGCCGACCCGGATAACCTTCGGCGTATTTGTTGGTCATCACGGACCCTTGGGCCTCCATGACGGCCGCGGACACGATGTTTTCTGACGCGATCAATTCGATTTCATCGCGCTGCCGACCCAGTTCGGAGGTGATAGAGCCGAACAGCTCGGGGTCGCGGTCTGAGAGGGATTGGGTGAAAAAATCGTTTGAATCTTTTGAGGCGGTCATGACGCTGGCTCCGAATTGTCCGTTTGATTTGGCGTTTCGTATCGGAAACAGCACGGTTTCGAAAGCATGTAAAGCGACGCACCTACCTTTAATCACGGCAAAGCTGGTGATGGGGGGAAATTTGTGATTGTTTCGGAGCAAGTTGGCCGCCATCGGAAACAACGGCCACGCACGCGACCAAAAGGACGGGCCATGAAAATTGCATTTGCCGCCAGCCGCACCCCCGTGGCACAGACCGCGCGCGCGGCGCTGATTGGTCGCTACGGCGATGTTCCGATGGAAGAGGCAGAGGTCATTGTCGCGCTGGGGGGCGATGGATTTATGCTCCAGACCCTGCATTTCACAGAAAAACTGTCCTCTGCTGTTTACGGAATGAACCGGGGCACCATCGGGTTTTTGATGAATGAATACAGCGAAAGCGATCTGATTGATCGTCTTGAAGCCGCCGAGATCGAGCGGGTGAACCCTTTGGTCATGGACGCCACGGACAGTGCAGGCAAATCCCATCAGGCGCTGGCGATCAACGAAGTGTCTTTGCTGCGCACCAGCGCGCAGGCCGCCAAGCTGCGCATCACTGTGGACGGGCGTCTGCGTATGGAAGAGCTGGTGTGTGACGGCGCGCTCGTGGCGACGCCTGCGGGCTCGACCGCTTACAACTATTCCGCCCACGGTCCTGTTTTGCCCATTGGCTCGGATGTTCTGGCGCTGACGGCGGTTGCCGCATTTCGCCCCCGTCGTTGGCGCGGCGCGTTGCTGCCCAAAACTGCCACAGTGCGGTTTGATGTTCTGGAGGCAGATAAGCGTCCGGTGATGGCCGAAGCGGATTCGCGGTCGTTCAAGAACATCACGTCAGTGGTGATCCGCTCCAATGCGGAGATCACCCACCGGATCCTGTTTGACCCCGGCCATGGATTGGAAGAGCGCCTGATTTCAGAGCAGTTCAGTTGAACGCGCTGCGCGACCCTGCGCCGCGCAGTTTGTGCACCGATTGCGGCGTATCGCGGATGGAAGATCCGTCGATGTGTGGCCGTGCCTGTCAGTTTATCAAACCCGATTATCCCGCCCTTGAGCAGGCGGTGCACGGGCGTGTGCGCGGTATCGCGGACGAGATGTTTTTTGGCCCTTTTCAGGCGATGCACCGTGCCAGAATGGCCCGGCCCAAAGTGGGCGCGCAGTGGACGGGCATCACGACCTCTCTCGCGGCCCGACTGCTGGAACAGGGCAAGGTGGATGCTGTTTTGACCGTCGTGCCAGATGCGGATGACCTGTGGAAACCGCAGCCTGCCTTGATCACCGACCCTGCCGATATGGTGCGGGCGCGGGGGATGCGGATGGGATACAGCCCGCTTCTGGCCTTGTTGGAAGAGGCCCGTGCGCGCGGCTTTACCCGCTTGGGCGTTGTGGGCATTCCGTGCCAAATCTATGCTTTGCGCGCGCTGGAGGCGGAGTTGGGGTTCGAACGCTTGTTTGTGATTGGCACGCCCTGTTCGGACAACACCACGACAGAGAACTTCCACAAATTTCTGGCTTTGCTTGACGAAGATCCGGACACGATCACCTATCTGGAGTTTCGCGCCGATTACAAAGTCGAGTTGCGCTACCGCGACGGACGCCAGCGTTTGATCCCGTTCCTGAGCCTGCCGATCAGCGATTTGCCCAGTGATTTCTTTCCCATGACGTGCCGCACCTGTGTGGATTACACCAATGCTTTGGCTGATATAACAGTCGGTTACATGGGCGGTGAGGGGGAGCAGTGGCTGATCGTGCGCAATGATCGCGGGGCTGAGATGCTGGATGCGTTGGGCGATGATATTGTGCTGTCAGCGGTCGGGACAGGCGGCAAACGCGCAGGCGCTGTCAAAGGGTTCATCGCCAACACGGCACTGGCGGCGGGCGGTTTGCCGTTGCGCCGCATGCCCGACTGGTTGCGTCCGGTTGTGAGCTGGATACAGCCGCGGTTTGGTCCCAAGGGGCTGGAATTTGCGCGGGCCCGACTGGAGATGAAAGCGGCGGAGACTGTGTTGCATCTGCGCCGCGCGATGCCTGCAAAGATGAAGAACATGGTTCCGGATCATGTGTGGGACATTGCGGCGCCTTATGACCTTGTTGCGCAAGAGGGCGAGCGTGATCCAAATGAGGCTGCGCCACGCGATATTTGAGTTCGGGGCGCTGCCCCCGTCGCTGCGCGCCTCCCCCGGGATATTTTCCACGACAGGAAGGGTCATATTTTCCTGACTTTGGAGAAAAGGCTTTTGGCGGTATACTCCCCTATTTTTAAGGAGAGTATTGTGGCGTTTTACACATCATTGAAGAACCAGGCTTTGTATCCTGCGGGCGTGGCCGAACCCGGGCAAGCGGGCTGGATTGCGCAGCGGTTGATGCGATTGCGCTCCAAATTGCGCGCCGAGATCACCCAAATCCGTCGTCCCAATTCGTTGATCATCGGATCGTGGAACATTCGCCACTTTGATGGCGGGCGTAAACGGTTGCCAGAAAGCTATCATTATATAGCTGAAATTATTGATCATTTTGGCATTTGCGCCATTCAGGAGGTGAAGGATCTGGAGGCTGTTGAACGGCTGATGCGTTTGCTTGGTCCGAATTGGGATTATTTCATCAACGACAGTTCTGGTGCGGGGCGCGGCAATCATGAGAGGATGGCCTTTGTTTACAATCGCAATAAGGTGCGGTTTCGCAATTTGATTGGTGAATTGGTTCTGCCCAAGGGCGCGTTGCCCGGTGACGAGCAAGTGGGGCGCACCCCGTTTTTTGCGGCGTTTCAGGCGGGGTGGTTCAAATTTACACTGTGTTCCGCGCATATTGTGTTCAAGGAAGAAGACGGCAGGCCCCTACGCGAGGACGAGATTGGCGCAGTCGCCGCCGTGTTGGCATCGCGCGCCGCTGACACAGGCGATGTGCAGATATTCTTGGGGGATATGAACATCGACAAGCGCGAGGATGCCAGTTTCAAGGCCCTCACGGACAACGGTTTTGAGGTGCCTTTGATTGGCCCCACGTCTCTGAGCGGTACCAAGCATTATGACCAGATCGCGTTTGCGGGCCCGTCCCACGTGTCTCATATGCTGTCCAGCGGTGTGGTGCGCTGGCAGGATGCGGTGTTTCGCGATGACGAGGCCGCATTTTACGAGCAGATCGCCCGCGACATTCGCGAAAAGCCCGATACTGGCAAGCCTTACAACAACTGGGCGAGCCGCTATAAATTGTGGCGCACGGACGAGATGTCGGATCACTTGCCGGTTTGGATCGAGTTGGAGGTGGATTATTCCGACAACTATCTCGAAGGGATTGCCCAGTCGCCCCCGGCTTGACCTTTGGGCGGCCTGTGCGGTAGGTGCGGCGCTTGCGCAATTGGGAGGCACCGCGATGGACTGGGCAGGCAAGACACTTGGCATCGATTTTGGCACCTCCAATTCGGCGGCGGGGGTTTGTGTGGGCGGTGCTCCCTATCTGATCCCGATTGAGCAAGGCGCGCAAACCCTTCCCACATCAGTATTTTTTGGTGCGGGCTCCAAAGAAATGGCGATGGGCTCTGTGGCCAACCGCGCCCTGATTGCCGGTGAGGAGGGGCGGTATATGCGCGCCCTCAAGAGCGTTTTGGGCACGTCCCTGATGGGCGAGGCCCGCATGTTTCTGGGCAAGTCGATGACGTTCTATGACATCATTGGCCTCTTTTTGGCGCAGGTCAAAGCCTGTGCAGAGGTCCAATGCCGCCAGAGTTTCGAGTATGCATTGTCGGGGCGTCCTGTGCGCTTTCACTCTGCCGATCCAGAGCGGGACGCGCGCGCCCAGGCGGATTTGACCGAGTGCTATGCGCGCGCCGGCTTCAAAGGCGTGCGGTATGTGTTCGAGCCAGAAGCGGCGGCTTTGGCGACACAGGCCCAAAGCGGACAGGGGTTGTCGCTGATTGTGGATATCGGCGGTGGGACGTCTGATTTTAGCGTGTTCCGCATGGGGGACGGGGTCGAGGTTCTGGCCAGTTCCGGCATCCGCATGGGGGGGACGAATTTCGACAAACGCCTGAGTGTGGATCACGTGATGCCCCTGCTGGGAAAAGGCGCGCTGATCCGCAAGGAAATGGGCAAAGAAACCCTGCCTACCCCCAATTCGATGTTTCAAAAACTGGCCACTTGGGAGCAAATCCCGTTCATGTATGCCGGCGACGTCAAGCGTGATGTAGCGCGGATGCAGCGCCTTGCGGTGGACCCTGTCCCGCTTGATCGTCTGTACACGGTGCTGGATATGGAACTGGGCCACGAGGTCGCATTCGCGGTTGAGGCAGGCAAAATTCGCGCGAACGAGGCCGATGCGCAGATCAATTTAAGCGTCATTCACAAAGGTCTTGGCGCGCCGTTGTCCCACGCGGATATGGCGGCGTCCTTGCGCGAAGAGGTCGAGGAAATTCGCATCGGTGCGCTGGAGACGTTCAAGATGGCGACGTGCCGTGCAGACGACATCACGCGCATCATTTTTGTGGGCGGCTCGAGCCTTTTGAAGCCTGTCCAAGAGGTGATGGCACAGACCTGCCCGAGTGCGGAGCTGGCCTATGCCGATGCATTTACCGCGGTGATCGACGGGCTGGCGCTGGGCAGCGCCGACCCGATGCGATACGGGCGCGCGCCTGCCTAGTCTTTGGCGTAACCAATTGTTTTCAAAGCGACCTTGATCTCGTCCAGAATGGCGGGATCGTCGATGGTGGCGGGCATTTTATAGGCCTCGCTGTCGGCGATCTTGACCATTGTAGCGCGCAGGATTTTGCCCGAGCGCGTCTTGGGCAAGCGGTCTACCACCACGGCCAATTTGAATGCGGCCACCGGCCCGATCCGGTCGCGTACCCGTTTGACGCATTCGGCAACAACCTCTGCGTGGACGCGCCCCGACGCGGTGTTGAGGCACATGAAGCCAACCGGCATTTGTCCCTTAAGCTGGTCCGTCACGCCGATCACCGCACATTCGGCCACGTCCTTGTGCCCCGCGAGGACCTCTTCCATTCCCCCTGTCGAGAGGCGGTGGCCTGCCACATTGATCACGTCATCGGTGCGCGCCATGATGTAGAGGTAGCCGTCCTCGTCGATCATGCCCGCGTCGCCCGTTTCATAAAAACCCGGGAAGGCAGTGAGGTAGCTTTTCTTGAACCGCTCCTCGGCATTCCACAGCGTGGGCAAGGTGCCAGGGGGCAACGGCAATTTCACGACAATCGCCCCAAGTTCCCCAGCGGGCAACGGGTGGCCTGCATCATCCAGAATTTGCACGTCATAGCCCGGCATAGGCACAGTCGGTGAGCCGATTTTGACCGGCAGCGCCTCAAGTCCTGCAGGGTTGCCTGCGATGGTGTAGCCGGTTTCGGTCTGCCACCAGTGATCATACACAGGTTTGCCCAAAAGTTGCTGCGCCCATTCGATCGTGTCGGGATCTGCGCGCTCGCCGGCGAGGTACAGCGCGCGCAGGCCGGACAGGTCGAAGCCTGCCGCCAGCTTGCCCTCGGGATCGTCGCGTTTCACCGCGCGGATTGCGGTGGGTGCGGTGAAAAAGCTGCGCACGTTGTGTTCGGAAATCACCCGCCAGAAGGTGCTGGCGTCGGGGGTGCCAACGGGTTTTCCCTCGAACACCACTGTGGTGTTGCCGTGGATCAGTGGTGCGTAGCAAATGTAGCTGTGCCCAACGACCCAGCCGACGTCGGAGGCCGCCCAGAACACATCGCCGGGGTCAACGTCATAGATGTTTTTCATGGTCCAGTTCAGGGCCACCAGATGTCCTGCGGTGGGGCGCACGACCCCTTTGGGCGCCCCTGTCGTGCCAGAAGTGTAGAGGATGTAGGCGGGGTGGGTGCCCTCGACCGGAACGCATGGCGCAGGGGCTGTCCCTTTTTGGAAATTATGCCAGTCCACGTCGTTGGCCCCCAAGTCACAAGGGTGCTGGTCGCGCTGCAAAATCACCGTGAATTCAGGGGTATGGCTGGCCAGTTCGATGGCGCCGTCGATCAATGGTTTGTAGGCGACCACGCGGTTCGGTTCCAACCCGCAAGAGGCGGCGATGATGGCTTTCGGGGTGCAATCATCGATGCGCACGGCCAGTTCGTTGGCCGCAAATCCGCCAAACACGACAGAGTGCACAGCCCCGATGCGCGCGCAGGCCAGCATCGCCTCAAGGGCTTCGGGCACCATGGGCATGTAAATGATGACGCGGTCGCCTTTGCGCACCCCTTTTGCGGCCAAACCGCCAGCCAGTGCGGCCACGCGGGTTTGCAATTGGGCGTAGGTGATAGAGGATTTGGTGCCGGTGATCGGGCTGTCATAGATAATGGCTGCCTGATCCGCGCGCCCGTTTTCGACGTGGCGGTCAATCGCGTTGTAACAGGTGTTCACGCGGGCATCGGCGAACCACTCGTACATGTGATTGCCCCGTTCGAACAGCGCTTGCGTTGGCGCAACATCCCAGTCAATCGCTTCAGCAGCCTTGAGCCAGTAGCTTTCGGGGTCCTGTAAAGACGCTTCATATTCTGCGTGATAGCCCATGGTTGTTCCTCCTCCACTGATCTTGTGCAGTGTTAAGAGGGGCGCACGGGCGGGGCAAGTGGGTTGCGCTAACGCGGGGGCTTGATGTGAAAGAGTTTTCAAACCGCGCAGGGCGATCTGAAAACTTTTCAACACTTGCGGCGATGTTTAGCCGTAATGATCCACCGGAGTGCCTGCGATGGCCGACATGTTCAGTAGGCCACGTGCGGTGATCGAGGGGGAAACGATGTGCGCACGGTTGCCCATGCCCATCAGGATCGGCCCGACTTCCAATCCGCCGCCTTTCATCTTGAGAATGTTGCGCACACCGGACGCCGCATCCGCATTGGCAAAGACCAGCACATTGGCGGCCCCGTCCATGCGACCGTCGGGCATGATGCGCGCGCGCAGTTCCGGATCAAGGGCGGTGTCGATGTTCATCTCCCCCTCGTAGCTGAAATCGCGCGGGGCCGCGTCGAGCAAGGCAAGCGCGTCGCGCATCCGCGCCCCCGATCCCCCCGGCTGGTTGCCGAATTGGGACTGGGTACACAGCGCGATTTTCGGGGTCAGACCAAAGCGGCGGACGTGACGGGCGGCCCCCTCCACAATCTCTGCCAGCTCTTGGGCCGAAGGTTCCATGTTCACATGGGTGTCAGCGATAAACAGCGGCCCGTCCTCAAGGATCATCATCGACAAAGCGCCGACAGGGTGCAGTCCTTCGCGCCCCAAAATTTGGGTCAAGTAATTCATATGCCAACGAAATTCCCCGAAGGTGCCACAAATCAGGCTGTCCGCTTCCTCGCGTTGCACCATGACGGCCCCAATGGCGGTCGTGCTGGTGCGCATGATGGCGCGGGCCAGATCGGGCGTGACGCCGCTGCGCGACATAAGGCCGTGGTAGGTTTCCCAATAGTCGCGGTAGCGGGGGTCGTTTTCGGGGTTCACCAAATCGACATCAGTGCCCAGTTTGAAGGTGATTCCGGCCCGCGCGATACGGGCTTCGATCACTTCGGGGCGGCCGATCAGGATGGGGCGTTCGGTGGTTTCCTCCAGCATCGCTTGGGCGGCGCGCAGGACGCGTTCATCTTCGCCTTCGGCAAAGACGATGCGGCGGGCTTTGGCGCGGGCGGCTTCAAACACGGGCCGCATCAGCAGGGCGGATTTAAAGACGGATCCGTCGAGTTTTTCTTTGTAGGCTTCCAGATCCTCGATCGGGCGCTGGGCCACGCCTGTTTCCATCGCGGCCTTGGCCACGGCAGAGACTGACGACGCCCACAAGGCGCGGGTCAAAGGGCTTGGGGATCAGATAATCAGTGCCGAATGTCAGCTGCTCCCCTTGGTAGGCCGCGGCCGCTTCCGCAGAGGTGGTCGCGCGGGCGAGGGCGGCAATGCCGTCGATGCACGCCAGCTCCATCTCGTCGTTGATGGTCGGTCGCCCCCACATCCAGCGCGCCGCGGAAAATGAAAGGAAAACACAGTACGTTGTTGACTTGATTGGGGAAATCGCTGCGCCCTGTGGCGATAATGGCATCGGGCGCGACCTTGCGGGCGTCCTCGGGCATGATTTCGGGCGTCGGGTTGGCAAGTGCAAAAATGATGGGCTGTTTGGTCATCTTGCGCAACCTGCTCGGGGCTCAGAACGCCAGGGCCGGACAGGCCAAGGAACAGATCGGCCCCTGCGATCACATCGCTCCAGCGTGCGCAAATCGGACGCTTGGGCAAAGGCGGCTTTGGCAGGGTTCATGTCAATGTCGCGGCCCTCATAGACCAGCCCGTGAATGTCGCACAGCCACACGTTCTCGCGTTTGACGCCCAGTTTGAGGAGCATGTTCAAGCAGGCAATCCCCGCAGCGCCCCCGCCGGTCGAGACGATTTTGATGTCTTCGAATTTTTTGCCAGCCACATGCAGCGCGTTGGTGGCAGCGGCGCCGACAACGATGGCCGTGCCGTGTTGATCGTCATGAAACACAGGGATGCCCATGCGCTCGCGGCAAATCCGCTCCACGATGAAACAGTCGGGCGCCTTGATGTCCTCAAGGTTGATCGCCCCGAATGACGGCTCGAGGGCACAAACGATATCGGCCAGTTTTTCGGGGTCGGTTTCGTCCACTTCGATGTCAAAACAGTCGATGGCGGCGAATTTCTTGAACAGGACCGCCTTGCCTTCCATCACCGGTTTGGAGGCCAGCGCCCCGATGTTCCCAAGCCCCAAAACGGCCGTGCCGTTGGAGACCACCGCCACCAGATTGCCGCGCGATGTGTAGCGGGCGGCGTTGGCGGGATCGGCCTGGATCTCAAGGCAGGCCTCCGCAACGCCCGGGGAATAAGCGCGCGCCAGATCGCGGCCGTTGGCCAGCGGTTTGGTCGCTCTGATTTCCAGTTTTCCGGGCCGTGGGAATTCGTGATAGTCCAGTGCGGCCTGGCGCAGATTTGGCGTGTCGCTCATCGGTTTCTCCGGAGTGTTGGTAATTTAGTTTAATATTAAACTATTTTTCGGATGGGGCCAAGTTTTGTTCAAAACAGCAGTTGCACGCAGGGGGCGACGTAGGCAACACTATGCCGATGACAAAGATTCAAGCAGAACTGTGTTTGCCCACAACGGATTTGCGGGCCGATATCGCGTTTTTCAACAAGGTGTTGGGGATGCGGATGGACATGATCTATCCTGCGGATGATCCCGAAGTGGCTGTGTTTTCCGGCCACGGCATTGCGGTGCGGCTGAACGCGGCGCTGACAGGGGCAGGGGGGCATTTGTTGATCCGCAGTGACGATCCGGCAGGCTTTGCGGACGGGGCGTTGCGCCTTGCAACCCCGGGCGGCACGCAGGTCGAGATCACCGAATTGAACCCGCCTTTGGTGATGCCGCAGACTGCGCATTCTTTCGTGGTGCGCCGGTTGGCGGATCAGGCGCCATGGGTGATCGGGCGCGCGGGGATGCACTACCGTGACCTTATTCCGGATCGGTTGGGCGGCTCGATCATTGCGTCTCATATTCGGATTCCTGATGGGGGCCCTGTGCCCGACATGGTGCACTACCATACGGTCGGTTTTCAGTTAATTTTCTGTTACCGCGGGTGGGTTGATCTGGTCTACGAGGATCAAGGCGAACCGTTCCGCCTGCATGCTGGCAATTGTGTGATCCAGCCTCCGCAAATCCGCCACCGCGTTTTATATGCCTCTGACAACATCGAAGTGATCGAGATCGGCGTGCCCGCAGAACACGTCACCACCATTGATCACGAGATGGCGTTGCCCAACGGTCCTGCCAACCCCGAGCGGGTGTTCGAGGGGCAACGCTTTGTGCATCACGAGGCGCAAAACGCCACATGGGCGCCGTTCCGCATCCCCGGCTTTCAAAGCCGCGACACCAGCATTGCTGAAAACACGGGCAATGTGGCGGGGGTGCATGTGGTGCGTTTGGGGGCTGGCGACACGGATTGGACCCGTCATGACAGCGACATTTTATTCACCTTTGTGATGGAAGGCGCGGTCACATTGGAGGGCGAGGGCCGAGATCCTTACGTCCTTTCGGCGGGGGATGCATTTGTCACCCCACCCGGAATGCGCACCCGTTTGACCCAGTCGACCCAGGATGTCGAACTGCTGGAGGTTTCTTTGCCCGGTGTATTCCGGACGCAAATTGGCTGAAATTAAACGTTCGTGCCCTTGCAAATCGGACCTTTCAGGGACATGAATAAAACTTGATCCTATGGGGGGCGATCATGTCACTTAAAGACGCAGCAAAAGCTGTTCGCGAAAATGCGTATGCGCCGTATTCCAAGTTCAAAGTGGGGGCCGCTATTCGCGCAGCTTCAGGCACGGTATACGTGGGCTGTAACGTCGAAAATGTCGCCTATCCCGAAGGCACCTGCGCCGAAGCAGGCGCGATTGCCGCGATGGCGGCCGCAGGCGAAACCCGGATCACCGAAGCTTTTGTGATTGCGGGGGCTGCTTTGCCCGTGACGCCGTGTGGCGGATGTCGCCAAAAGCTGGCCGAATTTTGCACACCCGATGTGCGGGTGACAATGGCCACGACAGGTGGCGTCGAACAGGTCATGACCATGGCCGAATTGCTGCCGGGCGCGTTTGGTCCGGCGCATATGGAAGAGTAATTAGAATGAGTGACCTGACTGCCCAATCCGTCATCGCCAAGCTGCGCCAGCGTCAAACGCCCGGGCGGGATGCCTTGGCTTGGTTCGCCCAAGGGCTGGCGGATGGCACTGTAAGTGACGCCCAGGCAGGGGCGTTTGCGATGGCTGTGTGCCTCAACGGTTTGGGCGATGTGGGGCGTGTGGCGCTGACGATGGCGATGCGTGACAGCGGCACAGTGTTGTCTTGGAGCCTGGCGGGACCGGTGCTGGACAAACACTCCACCGGCGGGGTTGGCGATTGTGTCAGTCTGGTTCTGGCACCGGCTTTGGCGGCCTGCGGGGCCTTTGTCCCGATGATTTCGGGGCGCGGGCTGGGCCACACTGGCGGTACGCTGGACAAACTGGAATCCATTCCGGGCCTGAGCACCCAGCACACGGCAGAGCAGTTTCGCAAGATCGTCACCAAAACGGGCTGTGCGATCGTGGGCGCGAGCGCCGATGTCGCCCCGGCGGACAAACGTCTATACGCGGTGCGCGATGTCACATCGACCGTGGAAAGCATGGATTTGATCACCGCCTCTATCTTGTCCAAAAAGCTTGCGGCGGGTTTGGACGGCTTGGTGCTTGACGTGAAAATGGGCTCTGGGGCCTTTATGAAGGACCTCAAATCAGCTCAGGAACTGGCCGAGGCGTTGACCAAAACAGCCAACGCCGCAGGATGCCGCACGACGGCCGTGATCAGCGACATGAGCCAGCCTTTGGTGCCGTCCCTTGGCAATGCGTTGGAAGTGGCCGAAGCCATGCGCACCCTGACGGGACCCGGAAAAGGGGCGATGGTCGACATTTGTGCCGCTTTGGGCGGGGTCCTTTTGGCCAACGCAAAGCTCGCAGATGACGTGCAATCAGGGGCAGAAGCCATTGTCGGGGCCATTCGTGACGGTCGCGCGGCAGAGCGGTTCGGGCAGATGGTTGCGGCCATGGGCGGCCCCTTGCAATTCACAGAAAACTGGGGACGTTTCCTGCCCGAGGCGACGGTGATCCGTGAAGTCACTGCCAAACAGACAGGTTACATCAGCGCCATCAACGGGGAGGTCTTGGGCCTTGCCGTTGTGGCCCTTGGCGGAGGACGCCGCGTCGAGACGGACAAGATCAACCCTGCTGTCGGATTCTCGGACATTGTGCGATTGGGGGCCAAAGTGACCCGCGGTCAGCCATTGGGCGTCGTCCATGCAGGGCGCCCCGACAAGGCGGATGCGGCAGAATTCGAGCTGCGCAAGGCCATCACAATCAGCGCTGGCGCGGCCGTGACCCCGCCCGATCTGATTGTCGAACGCATAGGCTAGTGGCCCGCGCGTTCCTCTTGGTGATGGACTCCGTTGGCATTGGCGGGGCACCTGACGCAGGGTCTTTTTTTAACGGAAAAATTCCGGATACAGGCGCCAACACGCTGGCCCATATCGCGGCGCAATGTGCGCATGGACGCGCAAACGAAGGACGGTTGGGCCCCCTCAACATCCCGCATCTGGATGCGTTGGGCATGGGGGCGGCTGTGCAACTGGCCTCTGGCAGCACGGCACCTGCGTTGGGGTCCGTTCTGAAAGGGGCATGGGGCGTGGCCACCGAAGTCTCCAAGGGCAAGGACACCCCGTCGGGGCACTGGGAATTGGCAGGGCAACCTGTGCCGTGGGACTGGACATATTTCCCCGACCAAAAGCCGGCGTTCCCGCAAGATGTCACCGACGCCGTTTGTGCCCTCGCGGGAAGCGACGGGATTTTGTGCAACGCGCATGGATCGGGCCTTGCGGTGCTTGAAACGTTTGGAGAGGCACACATCAAAACGGGGCGTCCCATCTGTTACACCAGTGCCGACAGCGTGTTCCAGATCGCAGCACACGAAGACCACTTTGGGCTGCAAAAACTGCTGGACCTGTGCGAAGGCATCGCCCCGATGTTGCACAAAATGAAAGTCGGCCGCGTCATTGCGCGCCCTTTTGTTGGCGAGGTCGATGCATTTACCCGCACAACGAACCGGCGTGATTTTGCGATGGCCCCTCCGGGACCCGTGCTGACGGATTGGGTGCAGGCTGCAGGCGGGCGGGTCTACGGAGTCGGGAAAATTGGCGATATCTTTTCGATGCAGGGGATTGATGAAGTGCGCAAAGGCACAGACGCGGCTTTGATGGGGCATGTCATGGACCTTGTGAAGTGCGCCGAGCCCGGCAGCCTGACCTTCGCTAATTTCGTAGAGTTCGACAGCCTGTACGGGCACCGGCGGGACGTGTCGGGCTATGCGCGCCATCTGGAGTGGTTTGACGCAGCCCTTGGGGGAATTCTGGGTCAGTTGCGCGACGACGACATGCTTGTGGTCACCGCAGATCACGGCAATGACCCCACGTGGATCGGAACGGATCACACGCGTGAACGGGTGCCGGTTCTGGTGCATGGAATTGGCCCGAAACGGTTGGGGCATATGGGATTCGTCGATGTGGCGGGCCTTGTGGCGCACCACTTGGGCATCGGGCGTCCTGTTTAACGCTGGATTTCGGCAAGAGATTTCGGCTGTGGGGCAGACAAACGGTTGTGCCTGCGCCGCCACCTTGGCACAACGAGAACAACATAGGAGCCTGCCATGACCGAGCATTTGACCGTCGTCGATCACCCCCTTGTCCAGCACAAACTCAGCATCATGCGCGACAAAAATACGCCCACTGCCGTGTTTCGCCAGCTGTTGCGGGAGATTTCACAGCTTTTGGCCTATGAGGTCACGCGGTCCTTGCCGCTCACGACCCGTGAGATCGAAACACCGATGCAAATGATGAACGCCCCGACCCTTGATGGGAAAAAGCTGGCGCTGGTGTCGATTTTACGCGCCGGCAACGGGCTTTTGGACGGGGTGTTGGAATTGATCCCGTCGGCACGCGTGGGGTTTGTCGGCCTCTACCGCGACGAAGAAACGCTCCAACCCGTTGAATATTACTTCAAAGTCCCGGACGGGATCGAGGACCGTTTGGTCATCGCGGTGGACCCGATGCTGGCCACAGGCAACAGTTCGGTCGCAGCGATTGACCGCCTCAAAGCGGCAGGAGCGGTGAACATCCGATTCCTTTGCCTGCTGGCAGCGCCCGAGGGAATCGCCCGCATGAAAGAAGCCCATCCGGACGTGCCAATCGTCACTGCTGCGGTGGATGAGAAGTTGAATGCGATGGGATATATCGTTCCAGGGCTTGGAGATGCAGGCGATCGCATGTTCGGGACCAAGTAAAAACGGCTCTAGCCCGTCTTGGTGCTAGACTCGGATGGGCAACTCAGGCAAATTGCACTCCATATCTTGTGGGGGCGCAGATGAAAGTAACTAGAATTATCGCGGTAGCTGTCATTGCCGCCGCAGCATTGGCTCAAACGGCACAGGCGCGATCCTTGCGCAATGCAGATGAGCCGGCAGAGTTTCCGCCAGCGAGCTTCAAAGGCACGCAATACGTCGACAGCCGTGGCTGCGTGTATATACGGGCAGGAATCAGCGGCAACGTCACGTGGATTCCGCGCGTATCGCGCGCGCGCAATCAGGTTTGCGGGCAAACGCCAAGTCAGACATCACGCACAGCGGCAGCACCTGCGAAGGCAACAACAGCAAAGCCACCTGTTCAAATTACTCTTGAGCCAACGACCACAGCAGCTGCACCGAAACCCGTCGCCGTGCCCAAACCTCGGGTCAAAGCCGCACCGGCACGCGTTGCCGCAGCGCCCGTGCGCCGCGCGGCTCCTGTGCGCCGCGCAGCACCCGTTGTGCAGCGGCGCGTTGCAGCGCCCGCTCCGAAACCTGTTGTGATCACACCTGCGCCAGTCATTGCTGCGGCGCCTGCACCGACATTGCGCCGTTCTACCGTTCCGGTGCGCCGCCAGGCATCATGCGGGGTGACCAGCGTCAGCCGTCAGTATGTGAACACTGGCGCCGGTGTTCGCTGCGGGTCCCAATCTGCCCCGCATGCCTCCAACACCGGGTATCGCCCCGCTGCCGTTCCAGCGCAGCGCAGGCAAGCGGTGCCGCAAGTCCAACCGCGCACGGCCACCGTTCCGCAAGGATTGGCGACAGGCGGCACGATCGCGTCGACCACACGGATCGTTCCTCGTCATGTTGCCGTGAACCGTCAGAACACCCATAACCTGCCGGTACCAAAAGGGTATCGCCGCGTTTGGGAAGATGACCGTTTGAACCCGACCCGCGCAGAACAAACTGTCGCGGGGGCACTGCGCACCAACTACTTGTGGACAAACACCGTGCCGCGCCGCTTGATCAACGCCAACACCAGAGAGGACGTCTCAGCCAAAGTGCCTCTGATCTACCCCTATGTTGACATGGCAACGCAGCAGCGCGAATTGGGTGCGGTCACAATCGTGCGCCGCGAAGGACAAACGCTCAAGCGGATCCTGCGCAATGCAAATTCAAACCGCCAACCTTTCGTACGTCAGCGTACCGCGCGTCAAGCCATCGTGCGCCAGCCTGTCGTCTCCAGCCGCTCGGCCCCTGTGACCAAACCAAAAGCCGCAGCGCGCACGCAGCCTGCAGCCACAACGGCTGGACGCTACGTCCAAGTGGGCACGTTCGGGCAACCCGCGAACGCCCAAGCCACTGCACAGCGCATCAAGTCACTGGGTTTGCCAGTGCGTCTGGGGCGCTTCACACGCGGCGGAAAAACCTATCAGCTGGTGCTCGCTGGACCGTTTGGTGCGGATGCGCCGCGTGCTTTGGCCCGTGTCCGCGGTGCCGGATTCGGGGACGCATTCCTGCGCAAATAAGAGTGCTCTGAAAGCTTTCAAAAGGCGCGTTTGCATCGGCAGGCGCGCCTTTTTGCTGTGGGGGTCTTGAAAAGATGCCGCTCAGGAATCGCAGATGGATTGCAAACGCAGCCAGTCGGCATCGCGCAGCAGCAGCTCGGGTGGCGCGGCGCGCATCGGATCTCCCTCGATCAAGGGAAGTGTGGTTTCTCCCGTTAGATCAAGAGCTTGGGCGTAGGGCGTTGACCTGATCTTTGCTGCCGCAAAGGCTTTGAGCAAGATGTCATCGGGCACAGGGACGTGGGGCGCCAACAGGATATGTTCGGCGTAAGCGTCAAGGGTTGTTGAGGGCAAATTGCCCGTGGTCAGCAAGCTGATGTTGGCGCGCATGCCCGCATGAGACAGCATCGCATCCAGCGGATCACGCTGCACGGCGCGCACGGCTTCGGCCAGAATATAGCCTGCGGCGACATCGGGTTCTTCGTGGGTTTCGATCAGGGAGCGGTTGATCAGCACGCGTCCGCCGGGCAGACGCACACTGTCGCGCACACCGCTGCGCAGGATCACGATGTTCTTGGCGCCTGTGCGCAAAGCGAGGGTTTTGAGGGCAGGGGCCGCATTGGCGGCAAGGCAGGGCTGGCCGGTCACCCGTTCGATGCGGCGCAGCAAATCATCCCCGATTTTGGCGCGGGTGACGGGGGGCACGACCTCGAGGGCTTGATTGATCAGGGCACCGGGCAGCCAAAACGCCACAAGACCGACCACCGCACTGACCGAAACCGCCGCGCCCAGCCACCGCAACCGTCCGGGGCGGGGACGGCTTCGATTGACAGCACGGCGCAAGGTATCGATGGCCTCGATCATCTCGGCATCATCGGGCGACAACTCAAGGGTTTCGTTCGGGTCGCCGTCGGGGTGGAAGACGGCAGGGTCATTGCCGGGGCTGGCCCGTTCAATAGCGGCCAGTGACCAGTGGGTGATGGCTTGATCGGTCAGGTCCTTGACGACCAAAGTCGCATCGCCGATGCACACCACCACTTCGCGGCGCTGGTCATCCCGCGTCGCGCGCCAGAGGGCTGTTGCCTCCAGACGGTCGTATTTGGTGAGGGCGGTCATGGTCTGCTCAAATCCGCTTGTTTTAAAATCATCTTAACACCACAACCCCCGATGATCAAAGAGGGGGCCGCCACCAAGCCGTCCCGCTCAGGAAGCTTGATCTGAAAATACTTTTTACCACAGGCACTTGGCCTGTGTTGACCCTAGAGCGTTGCAGCCAGTTTGCGCAATTCAAACTTTTGAATTTTGCCGGTCGATGTCTTTGGCAACTCTTGAAATACCACCTGTTTGGGGGTTTTGAACCCGGCCAAAGTCTCGCGGGCAAAGGCGATCATTTGCGCAGCGTCGCCCGTGCAGCCGTCTTTCAACTCGACGAAGGCGCAAGGGACCTCGCCCCATTTTTCGTCCGGTTTGGCGACCACAGCAGCCAGCGATACATCCGGATGGGCCATCAAAACGCCTTCCACCTCGACGGAGCTGATGTTTTCGCCGCCTGAAATGATGATGTCTTTTGCGCGGTCCGCGATCTGGATGTAGCCGTCTGGATGTTGGACAGCCAGGTCTTCGGAGTGGAAATACCCCCCCCTAAAGGCCTCGGCGGTGGCTTCGGGGTTCTTGAGATATCCTTTCATCACCGAATTGCCGCGCATCACGATTTCGCCTTGGGCGGCGGTGTCCATGCTGATCTGGCGCATGTCCTCGTCGACCACGGTGATGTGTTCCATCATCGGAAAGGCGACGCCCTGTCGGGCTTTGATGGCGGCCTTTTCGGATTGCTCAAGGTCGTCCCATTCTTCGGATTTCCAGATGCATTCGGTGACGTGGCCGTAGGTTTCGGTCAGCCCGTAAACCTGCGTGACGTTAAAGCCCAGCGCCTCGATCTTGCCCAAGGTTGCCGGGGCAGGCGGGGCACCAGCGGTGAACACTTCAACCTGATGGTAAAATTCGCGCCGTTCACTGTCATCGGCGTTGACGATCATGTTCAAAACGATCGGAGCCCCCCCGAAATGAGAGACCCCCTCATCCGCGATCGCGTCATAAATGGCACCCGCCGTGATGTCGCGACAGCACACCAAGGTGCCCCCGACCAGCGGCATCATCCAGGTGTGGTTCCAGCCGTTGCAGTGAAACAGGGGGACGATGGCCATGAAAACAGGGTGCAAAACCATGCGCCACGACACAACCGTGCCCATGGTCATCATGTAGGCGCCGCGGTGGTGATAGACGACACCCTTTGGGCGCCCCGTTGTGCCGGAGGTGTAGTTTAGGGCAAGGCTCTCCCATTCGTCCTCGGGCATGACCCACGTAAAGTCAGGATCGGCAAGGGTCAGCACGTCCTCGTAAACGGGGTGGCGGCCTGACGCGGGCCAGCCGTGCGCGGCGTCTGCGACCTCGATCAGGATCGGGGCGTCGCCTTGCATCACCGAACAGGCGGCTTCGGCCAAGGGCATGAATTGGGGATCAGCCAACACAACTTTTGCGCCGCCGTGGTCGAAAATATAGGCAACGGTGTCCACGTCCAAACGGGTGTTGATGGTGTTCAAAACCGCACCACACGCAGGGACCCCGAAATGGGCTTCGGCCTGCGCGGGCAAGTTGGGGATCAATGTGGCGACCACATCGCCGCTGAGCACACCCATGGCAGAAAGGGCGGAGGCAAGGCGCGTGCAACGGTCATAATATTCGGCGTAGCTGACGCGGTGATCCCCGTAGATCACAGCAGGGCGGCCTGCAAACACATGGGCCGCGCGGCGCAAATGCGACAGAGGCGTCAGTGGTACATAGTTGGCGGGGCATTTCTCCAGACCCGTCTCATCTTTCATCCAGCCCATCCGCGCTCTCCCCTTCGCATGTGTTCGCACTTGAATTGCTAAAAAAAGCGGATATTGCAAGTGGGTCTGACATCTATCAAAGGCGCAGCATGACCCGAACCCTTCCCGAAACCAAGCCCTTACAAGCCGCCGCTTGTATGATCGGGGCAATGGCGCTGTTGGGGTTCGTGGACAATTATGTGTCAACTATCGCAACCGAAGTGTCGGTTTGGCAATTCCTGAGCACGCGCGCGGTGATGGCTGTGGCACTGATCGCTGCCCTGTCCCTGACGGGGTTGGGGACGATCTGGCCGCGGCGGTGGTGGGCTGTCGGGGTGCGCTCCTTGCTGATTGCTGTCGGGATGTTGCTGTATTTCGGCTCGCTTGCGTTTATGCCTATTGCGCAATCCTTGGCCGGATTGTTCACCGCCCCCATTTTCGTGTTGCTTATGACGGTGGCGGTTTTGAAACAAAAGATCGGGCCATGGCGGGTATTGGCAGTGGTGATCGGATTCAGCGGTATCCTGTTGGTCCTCGGGGTCCAAGAAGGTGCAACGGGGTGGATCATGTTGATGCCTGTTGCGGGTGGTTTTTTCTACGCCATGGGTTCGCTGGTCACGCGGATCTTATGTGCGGATGAAAGCACGCTGGCGATGTTGGCGGGGATCATGACGATGCAAGGGGTCATCGGAGTGTGCGTTCTGACTGGATTGTGGGTCATCGCGCCTGTTGTGCCCGAAGGGGCCGCCGGATTTCTGGTGCGCGGCTGGGTGTGGCCTATCCCGTCCATCTTCCCGCTCATTGTTTTGCAGGCGCTGGTGTCCGTTGCAGGTGTGTTTTTGCTGATCCGGGCCTATCAATGGGGAGACGCCAGTCAGGTGTCCGTGCTTGAATACTCCATCATGATTTTCGGGCCGTTCTTTGCATGGGTCTTGATGGGGCAGGCGATCACGCCTTTGATGCTTGGGGGCATCGGGCTGATTATAGTGGCGGGCTGCATTATCGCGCTGCGCTCGAAATGAATGCCGGAATGCGCGGGACATGTTGTGTGCTGATGGATTTTGGATAGGCTGAAGGCATGATAGTATCGCGCGGCCGCAACTACATTTTTGTGCATGCTCCTAAAACGGGGGGGACCTCGATGGCGCTGGCGCTGGAAGCGCGTGCCATGAAAGACGATATTATGCTTGGGGATACGCCCAAGGCCGTGAAACGGCGACGACGTTTAAAAGATGTGCAGGTCCGTGGGCGTCTTTGGAAACATGCGACGCTGGCAGACATCGACGGGCTTGTGACTCCGTCAGAGATTGCGGAAATGTTCACTTTTACACTTGTGCGCAACCCTTGGGACCGGATGGTCAGCTACTACCATTGGCTCAAAGTGCAAAGTTTCGATCATCCGGCAGTTGCGTTGGCGGGGCAGGTTGATTTCGCACATTTTGTGATGTCCGATCTGGTGGCCCTTTCGATGAAAGCCAGTCCGGCGCGGTTTTACATGACAGATGCTGGCGGGGACGAACACTGCAAAGCTTATGTGCGGATCGAGCATTTTGAACAAGACGCAACCCCGTTGATGGAGCATTTGGGCTTCGACTTGACCTTGCCCAAGTCCAACGCGTCCCAAAGGGCTTTGGAGTTTCGCAGCTACTACGACAGTGCGACACGCGATAAAGTCGCCCTTGTTTGTGAAGAGGACATCAAGCGGTTTGGCTACGCTTTCGATTGAGGCAAATGTACAAGCGTGCTGCGTGCCTGGGCACAATCAATCACAGCCTTGCGCATGTCTTCGACACTCAGAGGTTTGCCAAAATAGAACCCCTGTACCGTTGAGCACCCCTCCTGTTCGAGGAACTCGAGCTCTTCATCTGTTTCGCAGCCTTCGGCCAGAACAGGGATATCCATAGCCTGTCCGATCAGAACTGTGGCGCGCACAATGGCGGCGCGCTGAGGGGTCAAATGCACGTCTTGTACAAAGCTCCGGTCAATTTTGATCTTGTCAAAAGGAAATGCCTGCAAGGTCGCAAGCGATGAATAGCCCGTTCCAAAGTCGTCCATCGCGATCTTGATACCCATAACCTTCAATTGATGCACAACCCGCAGGGCGTGGTCCTGATCGTCGATGATGCTGGCCTCGGTGATTTCGAGTTCCAACCGGTTCGGTGGCAAACGGGTCTCGAACAATATGTCTGAAACGGTTTCTATAAAGGAGGGCTGTATCAACTGTTGGGGGGCCACATTCACCGCGATGCTCAATGGCTCCTGCCAACCGGCGGCTTCTTTGCACGCGGTGCGCAGCACCCACAATCCGATGTCGCGGATCATTCCTGTCTCTTCGGCGATCGGGATAAATTCCGCGGGGGAAATGAATCCACGCTCGGGATGGGTCCATCGTAAGAGCACTTCAAAACCAACAAGATTGCGTGACGGCAAAATATTCTGCTTTTGGTAGACCAGATGGAACTGGTTTCTGGACACCGCATGACGCAAGTCGTTCTGCAATTCCAATCTGCTGCGCGATTGCGCTTCCATGTCCGGATTAAAGCATTGCGCTTTTTGGTCCGAGTTTGACTTGGCAAAAAACATTGCGATGGCAGACTTGCGCATCAGGCTTTCAGCGTCGCGACCCTCGGTGACAGAGCTTACGGCCCCGACAGACGCGGTCACCAAAAGCGGGGTTTCCGTGCTCTCGAAGGGTTCCTTCAAGTAGGATAGTATCCGCTCGGCGGTGGCCAAACCTTGGGACGTGCGCGTTATCGCACCCGCCAGGATCACAAACTCGTCGCTGGCCACACGGTATACATCTGCACTTGGGCCTGCCTCTTCCTGGAGGCGTTGCGTGACTTCAGTCAGAACCAAATCGCCAGTGCCGCGCGCGTACAATTCGTTTACGTTCTTGAAGGTATCCAAATTCACGGTGAATACAGTCAACTGTTGGGTTGGAGTGTCCGCGAGCGTGCGTGTCCACGCCTCAAGATCTGCAAATAGCGCCGAGCGATTGGGCAGTCCGGTCAACCCGTCATGCAAGGAAACAGACCGTAATTCTCTGCGGTTTTCGCTCAACATGCTTTGTTCAATGAACAAGGCCGCAAACCCCATGAGAAACAAAGTCGCGACAACCGTAGAAACCACAAATCCGAGGGTCAGTTCGGAAATTGCCTGGTCGGGGGTTTCGATCAGCGGGCTCAGCTCGATCGTAAAGGCGCTCATCCCGACAAAGTGCATGGAACAAATGGCCAGAACCATAGCAATGGCCGCGCCAAGCCAACACAGACGCGTCACAGGAAACTCGATACGGTGATATGCAATTGCGCCAAGGCCGGTGCCCAACACGACAGATGCAAGAACATAAGAAGGGTTCCAAACCAAATCGCCAGGAAGCACATATGCAGACATCCCCAGGTAATGCATGATGCTCACAGTGGTTCCGAACAAGATGCCGCTGTGCAAAAAGCGCCACTTGTTCTGGCTCAGGACGATGGTGAAGTTGGTCGCCATCGTACCGATCACCGCAATGGCAAGGGAAAGAGTGGTCAAATAGGGGTCATACCCGTGGGGCATGCCGGAGTCGAAGGCGAGCATCGCAATAAAGTGCGTCGCCCAAATGGTGACAGCCGAAATGACACTTGTGAGAACAACCAACCCCTTGCGCGCCCGCGAACGGGACGTCGCAACGCGGCGCAACAAGAGCGCTGTCAAACACGCACCGGTCACACCGACCATAACGGCCAGGATCACCATCGGTTGGTTGTGCTGTTGCGTAATGCATTCGTAGATGCGGTACATTCGTTTCCCTGTTGCTTGTCTGAGCACCTTCAAAACACAAAGCCGTAAATGAAGTGTTCGTGCCCGATCAGAATCGCATCAATAATTCAAAAGAGAGGCGTCGAAATAAGATGGAGCCAGCCCGATTTTCGAGCGCTGCTCCTGTATCTGACTAAAGTTTGTTTCGAATTTTTGACAACTCCCGTCCGATCAGGCGGATTGTTCTGGAAAGTCGATACAATGCCCCATTTTGGCCCATTTCCTGACCCATCGCAGTCACGCGAATCACAGCATCTGAACGCACTGCTTCACTAGCGCCTTTGCTGCACACTTGGCGCTTCACACCATGGGGATGGAAAAAAATGTTTGGTTGGAAAAACAAAACACACGCAATGACACAGCGAATGGTGGAACAGACCGGCGCATATGACGGCGGCGTCTTTAATGCCACAACACACGGGCTGCTGAGCGGCACACGGGTTGCATCAACTTTGGGATGGCGCTCTATCGACGCGCTCGCAATCGGTGACGAGGTGCTGACGTTCGACAATGGCACGCAAAAAATATCAGAGATTCGCCGCTCTACATTGTGGGCAGACGCAACATTGGTTCCGGCGCACATGTGGCCGGTGTTCGTCCCCGCCGGAGCTCTTGGCAACCGCATTGACATGACGGTTTTGCCCGAGCAGGGGTTGATGATCGAAAGCGAGGCGGCCCTGGACCAACACGGTGATCCATTCGCAGTTGTTCCAGCCTTTGCACTTGATGGTATGCGCGGTGTGATCCGTCAGGCCCCGCGCCAGAAAATGGAAGTCATCACGTTGTTCTTTGAACAGGATCAAGTTGTCTACACCGAAGGCTCCATGCTGTCGTATTGCCCGCGCGCACATATGTCCCTTAGCGACATTGTGGACAACACTGCACGCCCCTACGAGATGCTCAAAGCGTCCGACGCGTCCTTCCTCGCGGAATGCATCATCGTTGAGGACCACTTTGCAGAATATGAATTCGACATCGCCTGCTGATTTCAGAATTTGACCGCCGCACTCTGGTGACAGGTCATCCGTTCTCTGTGCTCGGCCGCTGGTTCGCCCAGACTCCGCCCCCAATGCCGGAGCAGGTTGGGCACAGAGACCCATAAATATCAGCGTTGCATCCCCGCGCTTGTCCACTGAAGGGCCCTCAGTTTTGAGGGCCCTTTTTGCGACACAGACACAATCACGCGCGATTTCAAACTCGGCACAAATGGATAGTTGCCAATTTGTCTACCAAGTAGTAGATAGACAGCGGAATGCCGAAATGGCCGCCGCAAAAGAGCGACACCAAAGGCACCCGCATCTTCACCTACTGACCGACCTCGCAAAAAAGGGATCCCCGATGGAACTCAACGCCGATTTTTCGAAACGTGTGATCGTGCACTCTGACGATGTGGACTGGCAGGCCTCCCCGATGGCCGGAGTGGACCGGCGGATGCTGGACCGGATCGGCGGTGAAGTCGCGCGCGCGACGACCATCGTGCGCTATGCGCCGCACAGCAAGTTTTCGGCGCACACGCACACAGGCGGCGAAGAATTTATCGTTCTGGATGGCGTCTTTCAGGATGAGCACGGCGACTTCCCGACGGGCACCTATGTGCGCAACCCTCCCACGACGTCGCACACGCCTGGCTCGGATGGCGGATGCATAATCTTTGTCAAACTCTGGCAGTTCGACATGGCGGATCGCACCCAGTTCCGCAAAACGATGGCTGATGAATTGGGCGCACCCTCCAACGGGGTCGCCACCGCAATCCTGCACAAAGACGACATGGAAACAGTGATCTACAGTGAGCTGGGTGCAGGGGCTGTGTTGGAGCAGGACGCGGTGGGCGGTTTGGAGCTGTTGGTGATCTCGGGCTCTTTAGAAGAGAGCGGGAATGCTTTGCAAAAAGGGTCATGGCTGCGCCTTCCGGAGGGCAGCCGCCTTAGGGCCGTGGCAGGATCAGGCGGTGCAAAGGTCTGGATGAAAACCGGACATCTGAAACACGCCAAAGCGCCCGTGACCTGACATGTGCGAGGCCGCGCTGCCTGACCCCCTGAACAACAGTTTGCTACGAAAGCGGTTCAATTGAAATGTGATGTTCTGATCATCGGTGGCGGATTGGCGGGGCTTGCGCTGGCGGATGGTCTGTCGCGCGCGGGGGTCGATTTCCAACTGCTGGAAGCACGCTCCCGACTTGGAGGGCGCATCCTGAACGCACAGGTGGAGGGCGCGCAATTCGATCTGGGACCAGCGTGGTTCTGGCCGGAGCGGCCACGGATGGATGCATTGGTCAAGCGATTGGGACTGGAGCGGTTCGAGCAGCACAGCACAGGTGATCTGGTGTTCGAAAATCAGAACGGGCAGGTGCAAAAAGGACAAGGGTTTGCATCCATGCAAGGATCGTGGCGGCTTGAGGGCGGATTTGGCGCGCTGATAGATACGCTCGCGTATGGATTGCCGGCGAACAGAGTGCACCGTGATGCGGTTGTGACGCAGTTGGCGCAGACCGCGGACACCATCACCGCAACCTGTGCCCATGGAACCGGGATCGAGGCCCGAAAAGTCGTGCTCGCCACCCCGCCGCGCATCGCGTCTCAGATGCATTTCACACCTGATTTGCAAGCACAGGCGCAGGATGCCATGCAAAACGTCAGCACGTGGATGGCAGGGCAGGCCAAAGCGGTCGCGGTCTATGACACAGGATTTTGGCGTCAGGCAGGACTGTCAGGAGATGCGAGCAGCCGCCATGGGCCACTGGTGGAAATCCACGATGCCTCACCGACGGCGGCGTCCGGCACAGACGGGCCAAGTGCGTTGTTCGGGTTCATCGGGGTCCCGCCGCAGCACCGCACGGACAAGAGTGGACTGAGCGCCGCCATCATCGCCCAACTGGTGCGGTTGTTCGGGCCTCAAGCCGCGACGCCCAAGGCGCTTTTTGTACAAGACTGGGCGTTTGAGACCTTGACCGCGACCCAAGCAGACCACGCACCGCTTTATGCGCACCCGACGTATGGATTGCCCGCCGCGCTATCGGACCTGTGGGACGGGCGCCTGATTTTTGGAGGCACCGAAGTGGCCACGCAGTTTGGGGGCTACCTTGAAGGGGCTCTGGAAGCCGCAGAGCACGCATTCAAAAACTGCACAGCAGACGTGCAAGGGTAAGGGTAAGGGTTCAAAATGGTGAAAGATACGAAAACGGCGCTTCTGGACTCTGCGGAAGCTGCCGCGCGACGGGTTGGGTTTGACGGGTTCAGCTACGCGGACCTCGCGCAGGATGTGGGCATCCGCAAAGCCTCGATCCATCACCATTTCCCCAGCAAAGCGACCCTGTCCGGGGCACTGATGGCGCGCTATGCCCGCCGGATGGAGGCCGCCTGCGCAGACATTGATGCGGCGCGGGGCACTGGAGGTGCAAGGCTCAAGGCGCTCGTTCAACTTTACCGTGCGGCGCTGGGCGACGGGACGCAACTGTGCCTGTGCGTGGCGTTTTCGATCAGCCGCGACCACCTGAGTGCGGACACTTTGCGCGAAGTCACTCAATTTCGGGGTATAACCCTGCAGTGGCTCCAAACCGTGTTTGCACTTGGAGGTTCCGATGGCTCGATCCACGCGGTACAGGACACACAGATCGAAGCGGCAAGCACGCTTGCACTGCTGGAAGGCGCACAACTGGCCGCACGAACCCAACACGATTTGGGCCGGTTCGACATGGCTGTATCGCTGCTTGAGAAGCGGATAAGTTCATGAAAAATATCGAATATTTCTATTCTGCCCATTCGGCATTTGCCTACATCGGATCGGAAAAACTCAACGAGATCTGCGTGACCCATGGCGCGAAACTGATCCACCGGCCAATCGCTTTGTCCCCCGTTGTCGAGGCTGTGGGCGGTCTATCCTTTGCCGCGCGGACACAGGCGCATGTGGATTATTATTTCGGACGCGAAATTGAACGTTGGGCAGAACTGCGCGGGGTCGATATCCTGAGCCACCGCCCGACGCACCATGACAACGCGCTGGAGCTGTCCAACGGCATGCTCATCGCGTCGCTGGACACGGACGTCGACACAGACGCGCTGGCCCACGCGGTTTTGCGAGCGCATTGGCGTGACGATATCGACCTGTGTGACCCTGCTGCGCTGACGCAGGCTGCAGCACAGGTGAATGTGGACGCCAAACCGTTGCTCGACGCAGCCCTTGGCGCGGGCGTGCAAGCCCGGCATCATGCCAACACTCAAGAGGCGATTGCGCGCAATGTCTTCGGCTCCCCGACCTATGTGGTGGACGGGGACATGTTCTATGGGCAGGATCATCTGGAACTGGTCGCGCGCGCGCTTCACAGGCCATTTGCGCCGTCGCGGTTCAAAAACCCCTAGGGGCCTGAGCCTAGGCGACTTGGAGGCCAGCGTGCCACGCACCTTTCAAAACGGGAAAGCCGCCTTGTAGCGAAAACTGGATAACATCGGCGCGCAATCCGACCTCAAGGCGGCCGCGATCATGCAAGTCAACAGCGCGCGCAGGGGTCGCCGTGACCGTCGCGATCCCACGCGCCATGTCGCCCCAAAGCGCGCCAAGCTGAACAGCGCCCATCAACAAGGACGCAGGGACATAATCAGAGGACAGCATGTCCAACCGGTCGAGTTGGGCAAGCTCTTGTGCGGCGACATTGCCCGAATGGGACGCCCCGCGCACCAGATTGGGCGCGCCCATCATGGTGCGGATATTGCTGGCGTGGCAGGCCTGCGCCGCCTCTACGGTGGTGGGGAATTCCGCGATGGTGATGCCGTGTGCATGGCTCGATGCGACTTGAGCCGCTGTGGTGTCGTCGTGGCTGGCCAGTGTGGCGCCGAAACGGGTGGCGGCAGCCACGGTTGCGGCTTCGTGCGCCGTTCCGAATTCCGCCTGCAAACCGCGCAAAAAAGCGACGTAGGGGTCGAATTCCGCAGGATCAAGCCCGTGTTTGCCACACACATATGCCTTGTATTTCTCCATGTCGCTGAACTGGCGCTGTCCGGGCGTGTGGTCCATCATCGACACGATGCCGATGCGATCTGCCACGCTGAATTCAGCCAGTTCTTCGATCAGGGTCTGCGAACACGTTTCGGCGCGCAGGTGAATGTGGTGCGAAATACGCAAGGCACCGGCGGCGCGCATCCCTTCGATTTCATCCGTCATTTGGCGGGCATATCGGTCATAGCGTTTGGACATCGTGGTCACGATGGAACCGACGCGGATCGCATCGAACACGGTCGTGACGCCGGTGCCTGCCATTTCGCGGTCATGGGCAAGGATTGCGGCACCGTGGGGCCAATGTACTTTGGGGCGGGGGGACAAGTGCCGCTCCAGGTTATCGGTGTGCAATTCGACCAACCCGGGGGCAAGGAAATCGCCCTGCGCATCGATGGCGCCGGGCGGCACCCGAGTGCCGTGATCAATAGAAGCGATGCGGCCGTTGGACAGGCGGAGACTGCCGGTTACGACCTCGTCGCCCAAAATGATGCGCGCATTGCCAAAACTCACCTGATCATTCATATCGGGCGCTCCCAATGTTACCGCTGTCACTGGCCCACCATCGTTGATGCAGTAAATCATTGCAATCGTTGAAAATGCTTGGTGTTAACGTCCTGTTAATAAACGAAAATGTTTCGCGTGCGAAACATTTTGAGCGGCGCGTACCCGTTAGGGTCATCCAGGCGCTCCACACCGCGTAGACCGCTCGAAGGGTGTGGCAGAGTTCGGGGTGCACCCGTTCTCCTGCGCTACTGTGCGGCGGCACTGGCGGATTGAACTTTGAGTTTCCACCCCTCGATGATCGTCCCTTCGGTCTTGAGGCGGCTGGCAAGGTAATACAGCCGCTGGGTTGCAGGCTGGTCGGGGGCCGTTTCAAACCGTTGTTTGAGGTAGTAGGGCGGGATCGCCTGACTATAAAGCGTTGCCTCCACAGTGACCGTCGCGGGATCAACGCTGTCCGCCAGTGTGATCTGGTACCGCGTCACATCGGTGCCATTGGCAAAGTCGGGATCTGACAGTGCGGCCCCCTCGGGCAGCGTCGCTTTCATGAAGGCTGCGGTGACGGGGCTGTCCCCGAATTTCTCAATAAATTCAGGCGTGCCCGGTACGCGCAGCCCTTTGGCCGACAGCCGGTTGTCCTTGGGGTGGTAGACTCGGTGCACAAAGCTGGTGGTGAATTCCTTTTGCGCGTTTTGCGTCAGTTCCTCATAGATCTGGACCTGCGTTTGGTCCGTGATGGTTGTGTGATGGGGCTGGTACAGCGCTTGAGTGCCGCCTGGTGGAACAACGTCGAGGAACTCGGTTTGCAACGGCGTGCCACCGGGTCCTGTGATCACGCCTGCATCGTTCGAACAGCCAGAGCACCACAGCACGGTTCCGTCCGTGGCAGTGGCTTTGACCTCAAGAAACACGCGCCGGAACCCGACCCCCGAGGGCAGGCGGTGCCCTGTTTTGTTGGTGACGCTCACGTCGGCGGTCAGGGTTTGACCCTCTGCCTGAACCGCAATGGCCACGTCCGCGGTGTCATCGCGCGCTTGCAGGGCCATCGTTTGCAGCGACAGCGCCGCCCCGTTGGTGGCAGAGGTCATCGGGTCCGTGAACCCCATCCCCATTTCTTCGCTGAACTGGCTGAGCATGGACACCATATAGGCATTCAGCCCGACGAAATTGTGCCTTTTATACTCTTCGCGGAAAGGCACTGTGATGTCTTTGGTCGGCAGCAGGTTTTCGACCTCGGGCAGGTTGCTGTCCTGAATGGTGGCGATCTGGGTGGTGAGGCTGTCCACGCTGACACTGCCGTCAAGGGTCTCGAAATTCCCTTTCATATGGCAGTCTTGGCACGATTGCCCTGTGCCGTCTTCGTTGAAGACAGAGTTCACCCATTCGATGTAGGTGGCTTGCTCAACCGAGTGCTGGAAGTCGAGAAGGCCTTCCGAAAATGTCGTGCCATACGCGTCTTTGAGAAAGGCTGCGCCGTTTCTGGCGGCATCGTTAAAGACGGCTTGATCCGCTTGGGTGTACCCTTCAAGCGGCTCTGACAGGTCAGCGTCCACATTGGGCAGGTTGATCGTATGGCACGCGCCACACATCTGGCTGTCCTTGACGTATTCGTTAAACACAGGGGTGATCCCCATGGCGTTTTGCATTGGCTTTTCGGCGACATTCATGTAGGGTCCCCCAAGTGTATCAGCGTCGGTGAGGCGAAAGACGCCTGTTGTTCCGTTCATCAAATACCTGTCGAGCCGGTTATAATCAGGTTGCCCGTCCGCGCGTTCGGGGGGGGCGATGTGGTGGCGAACGGCGCAGGAAATCCCTTCGCGCCCCAGATTGCCGTACTCATGATACTCAAAGACGCCCGCGTCTATTTGGGCCATCTCTTCGGCCAGGGTGAGCGGGTCGTGCAAGAGGGTGTAGGCGACTTTGAAGTCATTGGCATCCAACCCTTTTTCAGGTTCGGCGTGGGCGTCGATACTGAGCTGGCGTTGCCCCATTGCCGCGTGACACGACAAGCATGTCGTTCCAAGGTTGGAGCTGAGCTCGCCCACGCCAGCGGCCTCCAGAAGGGCGAATTCGCTTTCGAGCTGGGCGTAGAAAATGGGATCGCGCCCCGCCAGACCCATGGGGGACCAGCGCCATTCGCCGTATTCGGAAATGTTGTAACCTTCCCCGTAGGCGGGGCCGGTCTGGATGAACATCGTGTTGCCATAAGGCGCGCCGCCCAAACCGCCGTGGCAGCCAACGCAGTTGTCAGAGGTTAAAAAGTGCTGCGTGTCATTGGGCCGTGCGGGCACGTGATCAAGCCATTGACTGGGTAGGCGTTGCACTTGGGCGGGGGCGATGTCGATGCCGCCTGAGGGGGCGAACATCTCGAGGAATGTGGCGTTCTGAACGGTCGGGGACACTGGCGCGCTGGCTTCGGATTTTTGCAAAGCGGTTTCGCTGTGAAAGTAGTCCTCGATCAGGGCCGCCTCTGACTGACCGGCAGCGGGGCGTTGCCACTTGGGCAGGTTGAACGGCCCTTCGGGAAAGTTCTCGAGCTTGCGCCAGCTTTCACCGACGCGAAAGATCAAAGGCTGGCCGGGGTAGCCTTCGATGTTGTCGAGGGCTGCGAATATCAACTCTTTGGCGGAAGAGGCGTGGCAGCGCATGCAAGTCCCGTCCCCTGCCGAGCCGGTTGGCGGCGTGTAAGGGTATGCGGTGAAGTCATCGATTTTGGCATCTTGCCCGACAGAAGCAAAAAACCAGCCGCCGTGGGACAGGGCCGCGTCCTTGACCATCACGGTCCAGTTCAGCGCGCCGTCCTTGCGGATATAGGTCAGCATCTCCGCCTCGACCTTGGCGGGATCGTCGGGTTGCATATAGGTCAGCATTTCGCGGTATTCATTGTAGATCGCAGAAGGGGGCGTCGCCATTTCCTTGATCACGATGGCTCCGTCTTTGATGGGGCCTGTGCGTCCTGCCTCCAACCATTCGAGGATTTCGGGGGAATAATACATCCGCACCGCGGGGTGCACGCCATAATTGGTGTCCAGCACGAACGGCCCTGTGTCGCGCCATGATTTGTCGCGCGTCCATCCCATTGCGGCAAAATCGCGTTCGGCAATGAAGGGATAAAGTGCGGCCTCGTAATCCAGCAGGGGCAGCTCTGAGGGCAGGGGCAGACCAGAGGCTGCGGAGTCCGCTTGCGCCGTGGTGCGTGTGAACCCGAACACCAAAGCAAAACAAATCAAAAGACCAGCGGCTACAGAGACAAAGCGTTTCATGCAAAATTCCTCAATCAATGCGTGTAGCCTGCGACACTTTGGCACTTCTGGCAAGAAATCTTCTGCCGCAGATCGCGATTTTCAGTCGTTTGCGTTGTGTCGGCGTGCGGGTTCTGCCAGCACTCTTTCGGGACACAGACGCGGGATGGTGACAAAGATTATGGGAAAGACGCCTGAGACCAAATTTGTATTGTTGAGCTCTGCGCGCTCGGGGACGACGGCTGTGATGACCAGTTTGCGCGCCCATCCCGACGTGTTCAATCACCACGCTATATTTTCGAAAAACCTGTCCGGGATGTTGCACACCCGCTTTAAAAAGAGCCACGACATGGGCGTTCTTGGCGCTGATCCGGATGCTCTTTTGGATGCGGTTCTGGCGTTTACGCCGCGCCAGCCTTGTGTCGGTTTCAAGATGTGGTATCGCCAAAACCCTGCGATTTGCGGCCGTATTCTGGCGGATCCGAGCATCAAGAAAATCATTCTGGAGCGCAAGAACAAGCTGGCGTTGGCCTCGTCACGGCAGTTGGCGCGCGCCAGCGGCACATGGCACATCCGTGAGGACAACCAGAGTGGAAAAAGCGGGAAAGTCAAAGCACTTGCCCCGTTTGATGCTGCGTTTTTCAAACGCGTCGCACGTCAGGAAAAAGAGATGTTCGCGATGTACCGCGATCAGGCGCGCGGCGATGTGTTTGACATGGCATACACCCAGTTGGGCGGCGATTGTATCGCTCAACTCTATGCCTTTTTAGGTCTTGCCCCGCATACAATTGAATTGCCCAACCGGAAACTGCACTCGAGCGATACGCTGTCACGTTTCGAACCGGATGCCCGCGTCCGGATTTTGCGCGCCCTTGAGGCAATGGGCCACCCTGAATGGGTGACCGAGTAGCGCTTAGGCGCGCTGCCCCGCAAAGCGTTCTTGCCAGTCTTCGCGTTGCTCGTCGCTGATTTTGGCAAAGCTGACCTCTGGAACAGTGAAGGCGTGCCCGACGGGCAGTTGCCCCAAGCTTGCGGCCACGTCCGTGGGCCACGCGGCATCGGTGGCGTTCATGGTTTCGAGCAGGGTTGCACTGGCATCGGGGATGAAGGGGGCCGACAGTGTGGCGTAAAAGGCCACAAGGTTCAGCGCCAAACGGATTTGTGCGGCGGCCTGTTCGGGGTCTTCTTTGAACGTGGACCAGGGCGCAACGGTTTGCAGGTATTCGTTTCCTGCGGTCCAGATCGCCCGCAATTCTGCGGCGGCTTTGCGCACTTCGATGGCGTCCATGTGCTCTTGATATTGGCCCAGACGTTTTTGCAGGTCTGCGATCAGGGCGTTTTCGACGTCGCCGTATGCCCCGCCGGCGGGGACTGTTTCGTCGAACTTGGAACGGCAGAATTTGGTGACGCGTGACACGAAGTTGCCCAAGACATCCGCGAGGTCCTTGTTCACGGATTGCTGGAAATTTTCCCACGTGAATTCGCTGTCCGAGCTTTCGGGCGCGTGGCTCAACAACCACCAGCGCCAGTAGTCCGGCGGCAACAGTTCAAGGGCCTGATCCATGAAAATCCCGCGCCCTTGGCTGGTGGAGAATTGCCCCCCGTCATAGTTGAGATAGTTGAATGATTTCAGGTGGTCGACCATCTTCCACGGCTCTCCCGAGCCAAGGATCGTGGCCGGAAAACTGAGCGTGTGAAACGGCACGTTATCCTTGCCCATGAACTGGGTGTATTGCACGTCGTGCGCGCCTTTGTCCGTGCGCCACCAGCTTTCCCAGTCGGCGTCGCTCAACCCGTTTGCCGCCGCCCATTCCCCTGCACAGGCGATGTATTCGATGGGTGCGTCGAACCAGACGTAGAACACTTTGCCTTCCATGCCCGGCCAGTCTTTGGTCCCGTTTTTCACAGGGATGCCCCAATGCAGATCACGTGTGATCCCGCGGTCTCGCAATCCGTCCCCGTCGTGCAGCCACTTTTTGGCAATCGAGGTCGTCAGGATGGGCCAGTCTTTTTTGCTGTCGATCCATGCGTTCAGATCGTCTTTGAGTTCGGATTGGCGCAGGAAAAGGTGTTTGGTTTCGCGCACTTCCAGATCGGTGGACCCTGAAATCGCCGAACGTGGCTCGACCAGGTCGGTCGGATCCAGCTGTTTGGTGCAGTTTTCGCATTGATCGCCGCGCGCTTTGTCGTAGGCGCAATTGGGGCAGGTCCCTTCAATGTAGCGGTCGGGCAAAAACCGTCCGTCTGTGTTGGAATAGACCTGTTTTTCGCTCACCTCTTTGATCAGTCCGGCCTCTTGCAGCCGCCCTGCAAAATGTTGCGTCAGCGCGTGGTTTTGCGGGGAGGACGAGCGCCCGAAGTGGTCGAACGACAGGCGGAACCCCTCCGCGATTCTGGCTTGTACCGCATGCATTTCAGCGCAGTACTCATCCACCGGTTTGCCCGCTTTGGCGGCGGCCAGTTCTGCGGGTGTGCCGTGTTCGTCCGTGGCGCACAGGAACAACACCTCATTGCCCCGCGCCCGTTGATAGCGCGCAAACAGATCCGCGGGCAGTTGGCTGCCGATCAGGTTGCCAAGGTGTTTGATCCCGTTGATGTAGGGGATCGCCGAAGTGATGAGATGCCGTGTCATGTCTGTCGCGCCTTTGTCAGCTTTGCGCCTGCTTTAGCAGGGCATCGGGCGCGGCGAAAGGGTTAGTCCCGTTTGCGGCTGCGTCCTGTCAGTCGCCCGATCAGGAACGATGTGCGCGGCGCATAGATATAGCGTGTCCGCTCTTTTGGTGTGGCGCGCACCCGCATCCGCGTCAGTCCGTAGAGCACCAGCACTGCATGCCCCACCGCAATCATCACAAACAGCGCAGAGGGTCCGAAGTTTGTGATCAGGATCGAGGCCCCGTAGGGCGCCGCAATCGCGCCAAGTGCAAAGTAGAACATGAGTGCCGCAGAGAGTTCCACCCGTTCGGAATCATCCGCGAAATCATGGGCGTGGGCCGCCGCGACCGAATAGATCGGAAAGGATGTCATCCCAAAGAAGAACGCGGTGGCCATGATCCCTGTCGTCCCCAATCCGGTGACGGAGGCGCTGATCACGCAACTGACAATGGCCGCGATGGACAGCCAGATCAGCACCCAGCGGCGGTCGAATTTGTCCGCCAGCCATCCTGCAGGGTATTGGGCCAGCGCCCCGCCCAGAACGAAGGCGGCCAGAAAATAGCCGATTTGCCCCGCGCTCAGCCCCACTTGTTGTCCATAAACGGGCCCCACCATACGAAAGGACGCGCTGGAGAGGGCCGCGACCACAACCCCCGCCGCCGCGAGGGGGGAGCGTTCAAATGCCAGCCGGGGCCGCAAGCGCGGCGCTTTGGGCGTTTCGGGTTGTTTGGTCGTGGTCAATGTGATCGGCAAAAGGGCCGCACAGCACAGGATTGCGAGCAGATTGTAGGACACGTAGCTTGCTGGTGTCAGCACCCCGATCATCAGCTGCGCGACCAGTGATCCGCTCATGTCCACGATACGGTAAGTGCCCATGGCCCGCCCGCGGGTTTCGTTGGTGACTTTGGCTTGGAGCCATGCCTCGATCACCGTATAGCACCCTGCCACGCAAAGCCCCGACGCCACCCGCATGGCCGCCCACGCGTAGGGGTCAAGGACCAGCATGTGGGCCAGCAATCCGATCGCCCCCGTCGCGGTAAAGGCGGCAAATGCACGGCTGTGTCCGATGCTGCCCATCAGGCGCGGTGCCCACCAGCATCCGATGAAGAATCCCAAGAAATGCGCGGACCCCAAAAGCCCGATTTGCTGCGTCGAATATCCAAGAACCGAGCCGGACAGCGCATCAAGGGGGCCAACCCCGCCTGAGCTGAGTTGCAACAGCACCGTGGATAAAAACAAGGCAGCAAAGGAGATTAAAAGGCGCATAGCCCCTTAAGTGTGCGCCTATGTTTGTACGCTTCCTGTCGTGTATTCGACGCGGGGGCGTCGTTTTTGACTGCAGGCGTGTTTTTGTGATTTGAGTCAGGCCGCGCTCTCAAGGCGGGGGCCGGTCGTGTCGGGGCGGTGGGCAATGCGCCAGCTTTTGCGCGGGGCGGTGCGGGCGCGCAGGCGTTCCAGCTGCCACGCTGTGCCTTTGGGCCCATGAGCGGGATCAAGGGACCAACGGCTTTCCACGCCTTGTGCCCCCCCTTGTCCGGGGGTCAACAACAGCCCGATGGGCGCGGCGCGGCGGCCTTGCCCTCCGGTTTCTGCCGCAAGGTGCATCCGGCGCACGTGGGTGAGCCCCGGCAACCCCGGCACATCCCCGACCGCCAAAGCCACAGCGCCCGATCGCAGGGATTCTTCCATGCTCCACAACACGTCCTCTGCGCGGCGTGGTGACACAAAGACCAGCCGCGCAGGGTCTATCACCTCTGCGAGACCGCAGGCATTGAGCCGGTCGGTGCCCCACGCAGGGCCAATCCACAGCACCGGACCGCTGGTCTGGGCCACAATCCACAGCGCAAACCGGTGCCGCGCCGTGCCGCAGGCCTCGTGCACACGCCCGTACCGCAGGCGCAGGTCTGGCGTATTGTCGAGCACAGGCAGCCCTGCGCCTGTTTGCAGGCTGGTGGATTTGAGGAGAGAATCAGCGGGTATCATTTTTATGAATATAAGTGTTCTTTATTTGTTCTCAAGTATATTTTTGAGCACTAACCTTGCGTTAGCTCTTTGGAGGCATAGGATGATGTCAACCGACGCAGGAGCCGCCAATGAAGATGAAGATGCTGGGATGCTCGAAACTTGAAGTGTCCGAATTGTGCTTGGGGTCCATGACCTGGGGGTCTCAAAATTCTGCAGAAGATGCGCACGAGCAAATTGATCGCGCAATGGATGCAGGTATCAATTTTATCGATACCGCAGAAATGTATCCTGTTAATCCGATCAAAGAACGCACCATCGGGCGCACAGAGCGTATTGTTGGCTTGTGGTTTGAACGCGATATGCGCCGTGAGGAGGTTATCCTCGCCACCAAACACTCCGGTGAGGGGTTTGTGATGGTGCGGGAGGGGCAACCGATATCCGCCGAAACGATCCGCGTTGCGATTGAAGGGTCCTTGCGCCGCCTCAAAACGGATTACATCGACCTGTACCAGTTTCACTGGCCAAACCGTGGCAGCTATATGTTCCGCAAGAACTGGACATATGATCCATCAGGGCAAGACCGTGCGGAAACGATTGCCCACATGGTAGAAACGATGGATGCCCTTCAAAAAGAGGTCAAACGCGGCACCATTCGCGCGTTTGGATTGAGCAATGAAAGTGCGTGGGGCACAGCGCAATGGCTGGCTGCCGCAGAGCGGACAGGCGGCCCTGCGCCCGTCAGCATTCAAAACGAATATTCAATGATGTGCCGTCTGTTTGATACGGATCTGGCAGAGCTTTGCGCCAATGAAGGGGTGGATTTGCTGGCCTTTTCACCCTTGGCCACAGGGCTGCTGACGGGAAAATATCAGAACGGAAAAGTTCCGGATGACTCGCGTCTGACCCTGAGCCCTGATTTGGGGGGCCGTAAAACCGACCGCGCCTTTGCGGCTGTTGATGTTTATTTGGCCATCGCAAAGAAACATGGTCTGGATCCGTCGCAGATGGCTTTGGCATGGTGTTTGACCCGTCCATTCATGGGCAGCGTTATCTTTGGCGCGCGCACGATGGAACAGTTGGAAATCGCGATTGGCGCCGCAGACCTCACTTTGAGCGACGAGATATTGAAAGATATTGACGCGGCCCACCGTTTGCATCCGATGCCATATTGATGGGGCTTTAGGCCAAAGCTGGATCAGGTAGTCGCGTTCTGCTGTGGTTTGTTTTGCCTGCGCATGTCCCGTGCGCAGACGCGAAAAGCCCGAAAGAATGCTCTGGAGAAGCTGGACTGTGATGTGAAGCCCGTGGCCAGCGCGATGTCTTGAACCGAATGCGGCGTTTGGATGACCTGCCGTTGTGCTTCAACCAGACGCAAGGTCAGATAGTGCTGCTGTGCCGTGATCCCGAGGGCAGATTTGAACTGCAATTGAAGGCCACGTGGACTGAGTCCCAAAGTTTTGCCAAGCTCTGCCAGTGGAATGGGCGCATCTAGCGTATTTTCCATAATTTCGTGTGCGCGTGACACAATGTGAGAGTGACGCAGGCCAAGAGGTTGGCGCAATTGCGGACCCTCGGCTGCTGGACGATGATCTATCACGAAACTGCCCGCGACTTTACTGGCAAGCGCTGCGGAATGATCCAATTCGATCCGGTGCAACATCATGTCCAAGGTCGGGGCTGCCCCGGCACTTGTCATGCGATTTCCACAATAGACATAGCGCGCATTGGTGCTCAGCACTTGCGGGTAACTCATTGCAAAGGCTTCAAAATCTTCCCAATGGACAGTGGCGCGATGCCCGTCGAGCAAGCCTGACTGGGCCATCACCCACGGCCCTCCATCGACGCCCGCAACTGCGGCAGTCTGTCGGGCCAGTCTACTCACACTTGCACAAAGCGTCGGCGTTGATTGCGCTGCCACATCAAATCCGGCCACAATCAAAAGCAGGTCACACCGCGTCACCCGCGCAATCGGAGCGCCAGGCACCCGCAGGCCGGATGTCAGCTCCACATCGTCCGTTGTCGGCGTCACAAACTGCCAATCATAAAGTTTTTGCCCCGCCTGCCGATTGGCCGCGCGCAAAGGGTCAACCAAGGCCGCAAAGCTCAAGGTGTTGCACTGATCCAGAACCAGCACCGTCGTCTTGATGATTTTTGCGAATTTGGTCATGAATATTTCGTATTAAGGCAAGTGCTGTTTTAGTTTGCCCGCATTATCGACGGTAAAACAAGCACGCATGCCAAAAGGAATCCTGCCCATGCCACTTTCGATGAACAAAGAGGTTTTTATCACCTGCGCTGTGACCGGTTCGGGTGGCACGCAGGACCGTAGCCCGCATGTTCCACGGTCTCCTAAACAGATTGCCGAAAGCTCAATTGCAGCGGCCAAAGCAGGCGCCGCAGTGGTCCATTGCCATGTGCGCGACCCCGAAACCGGTGCTCCAAGCCGCGATTTGACCTATTACCGCGAGGTCACCGATCGCATCCGCGACGCCGATGTTGATGTTGTGCTGAACCTCACGGCGGGCATGGGCGGCGATATGGTCTTTGGTCCTTCCGATGCGCCGTTCCCATTGAACGAGGCGGGCACCGACATGGTCGGGGCGGCGGAACGTGTGGCGCATATCGCGGAATGTTTGCCCGAGATATGCACGCTGGATTGTGGCACGATGAATTTCGCCGAAGCCGACTATGTGATGACCAACACCCCCGGCATGCTGACATCTATGGGGCGGATGATGACGCAGCTGGGTGTGAAGCCCGAGATCGAAGCCTTTGACACAGGTCATTTATGGTATGCAAAACAATTGGTTGCGGATGGTGTTCTGGAAAGCCCAGCTTTGGTCCAATTGTGTATGGGCGTGCCGTGGGGTGCGCCGGATGATTTGAATACGTTTATGGCGATGGTCAACAATGTCCCGCAGGACTGGACGTTTTCGGCCTTTGCGCTGGGGCGCAACCAGATGGCGTATGTCGCCGCGGCTGTTTTGGCAGGTGGCAATGTGCGTGTCGGGTTGGAAGACAATCTGTGGCTCGAGAAAGGCGTTTTGGCCGAGAACTATCAGCTTGTGGAACGCGCGCGCACGATCATCGAGACCATGGGCGCCACCGTGATCGGCCCACAGGCGGTGCGCGAGAAATTGGGACTGCTCAAGCAGGCGCCAAAGTGATGTGGCGTGTCTGCGTTTTTGTCCTCGCTTTGACTGCATGTGCCGCGCCGCCCTCTGTTGAGCGATTTCGCGACACTGATGTGACATTGGCAGGCTCCACCCGTTTCGAGCCGCAAGCTTTTGCTGGAAAATGGGTGGTGCGCGCGCAATTTGATGGGGCTGTTCAGCCTAAAACCGTCTCTTTTTCGTATGATGGGGCGCAGACGCGAATGCAGACACAATCGCAGACGAAATCGCTTCAATGGCAAGGTCCGCTTGAGCGGTTCGGGCGCATGCGTCTTAAGAGCGGCGCGCAAGAGATGGATGTTGTGGTGCTTTGGGTGGACGAAGGGTTCCGTACGGCCAGCATTGGCACGCCGGATGGATCGTTTGGCTGGATTATTGATCGCGCGGCGCGCGGGGGTGCGGACCGCATCAAGGCGGCCGGTGAAATACTGGCGTTCAATGGCTACGACGTAACCCGCCTGAACGTGACGCCGTGATGGCGGGGTTTGACAAAACGAAGGAAGATAAGATGACGAATGTTGCAGCTGTCATAGGCGGTGGTGTTATTGGTGGCGGCTGGGCTGCACGGTTTTTGTTGAATGGCTGGGACGTGCGCGTCTTTGATCCTGATCCTGAAGCCGCACGCAAAATGGGCGAAGTGCTGGACAATGCCCGCCGCGCGATGCCGGGTTTGGTGGATGTGGCCTTGCCGCCGGAGGGGCAGTTGAGTTTTCATGCCACCATTGCGCAGGCCGTGACCGGCGCGCGGTGGATTCAGGAAAGTGTTCCAGAGCGTCTTGATATCAAACATAAAACACTGGCAGAGGTGCAGGCCGCATGTGGGCAGGATGCCATCATCGGCTCTTCCACGTCCGGTTTTAAACCCTCTGAATTGCAGAACGGCGCGCTGCGTCCGGAGCAGATCATGGTCTGCCATCCGTTCAACCCTGTCTACTTGATGCCTTTGATCGAGGTCGTTCCATCCCCTGTCACCAGCCCCGTCCACGTGGCCCGCGCCAAGGAGGTTTTGACCAGCCTTGGCCATTACCCGTTGCATGTGCGCAAAGAAATCGACGCCCATATTGCGGACCGTTTTTTGGAAGCCGTGTGGCGTGAAGCCTTGTGGTTGGTCAAGGACGGCGTGGCCACGACCGAAGAAATCGACAATTCCATTCGCTACGGCTTTGGCATTCGTTGGGCGCAGATGGGGTTGTTTGACACCTATCGCACGGCGGGCGGCGAGGCGGGGATGCGTCATTTCATGGCGCAATTTGGCCCTGCGTTGAAATGGCCGTGGACCAAGCTGATGGATGTGCCCGAATTTACAGACGAGTTGGTGGACTTGATCGCAGGTCAATCCGACGCGCAATCAGGTCACATGAGCATTTCCCAGATGTTGCGCACACGCGATGACAATCTGGTTGCGATGATGCGGGCGTTAAAGTCTCAGGACTGGGGCGCGGGCGCGATTATGAACGCGCATGAACGACAGGTGCGCAGTGACACTGGAATGGACATTCGCATTGAAGGTTTGCCCGATGTCAGTGCGCCTTTGCTCACGGTGCGCCGTGCGGTTCCGCTGGATTGGACCGATTACAACGGGCACATGAACGAGGCGAAATACTTGCAGGCCTTTGGCGATGCGACCGACCGTTTCATGGAGATGATCGGTTGTGATGCCGCGTATATCGCCACAGGTGGCAGTTATTTTACCGCCGAAACCCACATCCGCCACGTGGATGAAGCGCTGGCAGGTGCCGTGATCGAGGTGCGCACGCAGGTTCTGATGGGGCAAGGCAAGAAGATGCATTTGTGGCACGAGATGTATGAAGGGGATCGTCTTTTGGCAACGGGCGAGCATTTCTTGTTGCATGTCAGTTTGCAGAGCCGCCGTCCGACCGATCCTTCGGCGGAGATTTTGGCCGCACTGGGTCGTGTTGCCGAGGCGCACGCCGCATTGCCGACCCCTGAGGGTGCGGGTCGCGCTGTGGGGCAACGCCCGTGAAACGTGTTTTGATCACGGCAGGCGCCTCTGGCATCGGCTTTGCTATGGGCGAGGCCTTTGCCGCCGCAGGGTTCCGCGTGAGCATCACCGATGTGGATGAGGCGGCCTTGGATGCGGCCCCCGGCGCATGGGATTGCCACATCGCTGACGCCGCCGATGAAGCCCAAATGGCAAAAGTGTTCAGCCAGTTGGGCGGCGGTTTGGATGTGCTGTGCGCCAATGCCGGCATTGCAGGTCCCACCGCCTTGATCGAGGACACAGGGCTGGAGGATTGGAAGAACTGCGTCAGCGTGAACCTTGAAGGCGCGTTTGTTGCCCTCAAACACGCCGCCCCGATCATGAAAGCCGCCAAGTCGGGATCGGTTATTCTGACCTCATCGACGGCGGGTATTTACGGATATCCCAACCGCGCCCCGTATTCAGCGGCCAAATGGGGCATCATCGGTTTGATGAAGACGTTCGCGATGGAGGCGGGCCCGTATGGCGTGCGCGCCAATGCGATCTGCCCCGGTGCAGTTGAAGGGCCGCGCATGCAAGGCGTTCTGGCACGCGAGGCCGTCCAAAAAGGTATGTCGGCGCAAGAGGTTTACGATGGCTATGCGCAGGGCACCTCGATGCGGGCTTGGGTGACGGCACAAGACATTGCCAACATGGCGGTTTTCCTTGGCTCTGATGCGGCGCGGATGGTGTCGGGCCAAGTGATCGCGGTGGACGGGCACACTGAAAACCCGGATCCAAAGGTCTAGCGGATAAGCGGCTTAAGCTTTTGCAAATGCTCGGGAATATCGCGGGCTGTGCAAAAGGCTTCACGCACCAGATCGTCGAAATGTGTGGTCATGCTTTCGACCCGTGCCCGGTCGCGAAAGGCCATGTAGTGCCCGCCGACATAAAGAGCGGCCAGCAAGGGGCCAAAGATGGTGATCGGCGCGGAATAGAGGCGGCGGGCGTCAAACAGGTATATGCGCAGTCGCGGGTAAAGCTGCTCTGCCAAGGTAGACAACGCATCAAATTGCTCAAGGCGCACATGCGCGGGCAGCCCTTGGTAGTACCCTGTGCCTGCCGCAAAGCTTTCCAGCTCGAACAAGGGCAGCGCGATTTCGTAGTCCGACAAGGACCCTCTCATCCAATCCAGCCTTTCGCGGGTTGCGTTTATGGCCTGCGTTGTGGTGCGCCCTAAGTGAGAGCTGTATTCCCATTCCAACATGTTTTGCGTCTTGAGCATGTCGGGCAGGGCTGCTGGAACATGGCGGATTTTGTAGCCTGCGGCTTCTTTGTGCCATCCGAAAATTTGTTCATCTATCAATGCGCGCGGCGCCGGTGTCAGCGACAGGGCGTTGGCGGCAAGGGTTTCGGCGCTTTCGGGGTGATCTGACAGGCCGAGCAACCAATCGGTTGAAACCCCCAAATGCGCGGCTGCCGCGCCGATGATATGGGCGCTGGGCAGGCGCGGCCCGGGGGCCGTCAACACTTGAGAAATTGTGGACCGATCCGCCCCGACCGCGCGCGCCAAGGCGCTTTGGTTCGAATTTGCCTGTGCCATTGCCGTCCCCAAACGGGTGCGGAATTGATCGGCACGTTGATTTTTGCTCAATTTATCCATCAGCGGTGACAAATATCACAATTTGGTGGAAATGGTAACAATTTACAGAATGTTCAGAGGATCGTGGTGTTGGTAGGGCACCTTAAAAAGAAGTCCAAATGCACTCTGAAGCCCATGCCGTTTCTGAACGCCAAGTCCCATCCATTGAATGGGTTACGTTTACCCTGATCGTGATCTGCTACGCATTGTTTGGCGTGGCCGTGTTTTGGGTGCCCCACTTCAGCGTTTTGGCGAGTGCTGTGGTGCTGATCGTGGTGCTGGTTTTGCACTCGTCGCTCAGCCATGAGGTGCTACACGGGCATCCGTTTGCCTCCAAACGGCTGAGCGAAAGCTTGGTGATCGTGTCCATCGGGCTGTTTATTCCCTATATCAGGTTTCGCGATACCCACTTGGCCCACCATATGGATGCGAAATTGACGGATCCCTATGAAGATCCCGAAAGCAACTATTTGGACCCAGCCGTGTGGGCGCAATTACCTGCCTTTCAAAAACGGATTTTGCGGGCCAACAACACATTGCTGGGGCGAATGGTTCTGGGGCCGTTGGTGTCGCAATGGGCATTCATGTCCGACGATTTTCGCGCAATTCGCCGTGGTTCGCAGGATATCGTGTGGGCGTGGGCCTATCATATTCCCGGTGTTATCGTGGTTTTGGTGGGGGTGGCTATGTCGCCCTTGCCAGTCTGGATTTATGTAATGTGTGCCTATGTCGCCCTCTCTATTCTCAAGATACGCACCTTTCTGGAGCATCAGGCGCATGCGCGTGCGTCGGGGCGCAGTGTGATTATCGAGGACAGAGGAATTCTGGCATTTCTGTTCCTGAACAATAACTTACACGTGGTGCATCACATGCATCCCACCGTGCCGTGGAACAAGCTGCCCGCGATCTACTGGGGCAACAAATCGCGGTATGTCACACGCAATGGAGGCTATGTGTACGCCTCTTACGGCACGGTTTTCCGGCAGTATTTCTGGCGGGCAAAAGACCCAGTGGCGCATCCGCTCTGGCCAATGAAGGGGGATTGACGCAAGAGTTGGGCATGGACCTTTGGATATATGTCACTCTGGCGGCTGCGGCGTTTCAAACCCTGCGGTTCATGCTCCAAAAACAGATGTCGTTGGGCACTTTGTCTGCGGCGGGTGCCACTTTTGCGCGTTTTTTTTATTCTGCCCCTTTGATCGCGGTGCTTTTGCTCGGCTACCTCAACCTGACAGCCCAAAGCCTGCCTGCCTTGAGTTTGGCGTTTTGGGTCTACGGCGCGGTTGGCGGGTTGACCCAAATCCTCGCGACGGTGTGTGTGGTTTTGCTGTTCAAGCAACGCAACTTTGCCGTGGGGATTACGTTCAAGAAAAGTGAAGTGATCCTGATCGTGGTGGTCAGCACCATTGTGTTGGGAGAATCCGTATCCTGGTTGGGCTTGGGGGCTATTTTGCTCGGGGTTGCCGGGCTATTTTTATTGTCGTCCGCGCCCAAAGAACACCCGTTTCGTTTGCGTGATCTTGCCAACAAGGCGGCGGGTTTGGGTCTTGGCTCCGGCTTGTTGTTCGCGGTGTCCGGGGTGTGTTATCGCGGTGCGTCCTTGGAGTTGCCGCTGGAGGATCCGCTGGCGCGCGCGGCCATAACGCTGTCTGCAGTCACGGCAATGCAACTTTTGGCTATGGCCCTGTGGTTGCGGTTGCGCGAGCAAGGTGAGATCACAGCCGTGTGGCAAGCCCGCCGCGTCGCAGGGTGGATCGGGATATTCTCGATGGCGGGGTCATTTTGCTGGTTCACGGCGTTCACCTTGCAAAATGCGGCATATGTCAAAGCCCTTGGGCAGGTGGAATTGATTCTGAGCCTGATGGTGACTGTGATCTTTTTCAAAGAAAAAATCACCCGCCGCGAGATATTGGGTATCGGGGTGTTGGCGGCATCGGTATTGCTGCTTGTAAGTGCGATTTAGCGGTCTTGTTCTGTTCCGTAGAGACGCTGGAACAGGCTGGCTTCTTGAGTGTTGTTGAAAAACGGAACACTTTCGGGTGGCTCGGGACTCTCGACGCGGGCTTGGATTTCACTCAGAACGACTTCGGTTATAAACGGCATGTCAAAGCTGCGCGCTTGGGCAAGGGAGACCCATTGTAAATGGGACAGCTCGTCCGAGGCGCTTGAGAAATCGTCAGGGTCGCTGGCCAGATCGTCGGCATCAATCAGAAAAAACCGTGCGTCAAAGCGACGGGGGCGTCCGGGCGGGGTGATCGCACGGAACACGAATTGCAAAGGGGCCGCATGCGGGACATGTCCTGTCTGCGCGAATGCGCTCCAATCTTGGGGCACATCACCGTCCCACGTGCCGCTTTGGCCCAAAACCTGTCCGGTTTCTTCAAACAATTCGCGAATGGCGGCGACGCTCAGGGCATGTGTCAAATCTTGTTCGCTGTCATCGAGCAAGCGCGTGGCGCATGGTTCCCCGATGGAGCTGCCAAGGGCCACGTCAGCGTCGCCTGTGTCGACGGCCCCGCCCGGAAAGACGAACTTGTTGGGCATGAACACGGCTTTGGCGCCGCGTTGCCCCATCAGGATCCGCGGATCAGTGAGCCTGTCACGCAGCACAATCACTGTCGCGGCGTGGCGAATCTGGGTTTTGTCGATGGTCATGCTCTGCCTTTGCGGGTTGCACGGCCCTGCGGTGTATCAGTCCGGCATTAAGGTGCGCTGTCGAAGCCACCCATACGCCGCGCCCATTGATATCCGATCAAGGCCCCTTTTAGTCTTGGCAAAAGGTAGAGCGATAGCGCGACGCAGCCAACCGCAAAGATTGTAAACAGCACCAAAGGCTCCGGCCGCCATTTGACAAAAGCGAAGTGCAAGAGTGGCGCCATCAAGTGCCCTACAATCAAAATGGTGAGGTAGGCAGGGCCGTCATCGGCTTTGTGATGGTGCAATTCCTGGCGGCAAACAGTGCACGTGTCCTCTACTGTGAGATAGCTGCGCAGCAATGCGCCGCTTCCGCATTTGGGGCATTTGCGCCGCCAACCGCGTGCGACAGCGGGCCATGCGGGTCGGTCGTGCGTGTGCTCGGGTGTGTCGGTCGTGACGTTGATTTGGGTGTCGGTCATCGGATTCGCCTTGAGTAAGGCTTTCTGTATGAAGCCTGCGCAGACGCTGTGGAATGAGGCAGGATGTCCTTGCGTCCCAATGTCGCAAAGGGGTTTCAAATTAATTTCAGAAATGTGCGACGGAAACGCCGTGCCCCCTCGTTTGTAGTTGTGACCGTCCCGAAAAGCGGATGGTGAGGCAAAAATGGAGACGACAACATGAAAAAGACTCTCGCACTTGTTTTGGTTGCATGCACAAGCATCGCAGTGGCTGCACCCGTACTGGCGGACAAGCGCCCCAAGGGGATGAGCTTTTCCCAACTTGACGCTGACGGCAACGGGGAGCTGACGCAGGACGAAATGCGCGCCCGCGGTGCCGCCCGTTTTGCAACGGTTGATGCGGATGGCGACGGGTTCCTCACGGTTGAGGAATTGGAAGCTGCGGGCAGTGAGCGTGCCAAAAAGCGTTCAGCGCGCATGATGAAGCATTTGGATGCGGATGGTGATGGCAAGATTTCTCAGGAAGAAATGCAAAACCGTGACAAAGGCGGCCGCATGTTTGGCCGCATTGATGCCGATGGCAACGGCACTGTATCCGAGGAAGAGTTCGCAGCGGCCCGTGACAAGATGAAAAAGCGTAAAAAGAAGAACTGAACCAGCCCAAAGGGTCGCCTGCTTGAAGAGTGGGCGGCCCTGCGTTAACGCTAGGACCCTTATGAACATGCCTCTTGATGCAGAACCCGAATGCGAAGACGCCGCATTGCTTGCGCGCTACGTGCAGGGCGATGCGTCTGCTGCGCGATTGCTGACGGCGCGTTTGACGCCGCGGGTTTTTGCACATGCTTTTCGTGTCCTTGGAGATGCGGCTGAAGCCGAGGATGTCTCTCAGGATGCGATGCTGCGTTTATGGCGAATCGCGCCTGAATGGCGCACTGGGGAGGCGAAAGTGAGCACATGGTTGTACCGTGTGACAGCCAATTTGTGCACCGACCGGTTGCGTCGCAAACGTGGCTCTGCGTTGGATGACATCGCAGAACCCGCAGATCCGACCCCGGGTGCCGAGGCCCGGCTTCAGGATCGTGCCCGCTATGATGCGCTGCAAGCGGCTTTGGCCACTTTGCCGGAACGCCAGCGACAGGCCGTCGTGTTGCGTCACATTGAGGGATTGGCCAATCCGGAGATTGCAGTGATCCTCGAGATCACAACCGAGGCCGTTGAAAGTTTAACCGCGCGCGGCAAACGCGCATTGGCACAGGCCTTGTCGGGCGCGCGTGCACAGTTGGGGTATGAAGATGAATCGCACTGATCCAGATATGACCGAGTTGGACGCGCTTTTGACCCAAGCGCGTGATATTGACACGCCGACCCCTTTGATGGGCCGTGTTCTGGAAGATGCCCTGGCTCAACAGCCTGTGCCGCGCCTGCGCGTCGCGCCTACGATCTGGGCGCAATTGGCCAATGTCCTTGGCGGTTGGCAAGGCATGGGCGGACTGGTCGCCGCGACTTGTGCAGGTTTGTGGATCGGCATCAGCCCGCCGCAAGCCTTACCAGAGAGTATAATCGAAATTTTGGGCACAACAGACAGTTACGTGCAGCAAGACCCAAGCCTGAGCGGGTTTGGATGGGATGTGGAAGAGGGATGAACCTATGAGTGATCAACAACCGACAGACACTGCCGCCCGCTATGTTCCACGTGGCTTCAAAGTGATCCTTGGCCTCTCGCTGGCGTTGAACCTGATTGTGATCGGGGTCGTTGTGGGGGCGGGCGTGCGCGGTGGTGGCCCCATGCGGGGGGGCGGTATGTCCAACTATGCGATACCGTATGTTATGGCCCTGCCCAAAGAAGACAGGCGCGCGATTTCCAAATCATTGCGAGGCAAAGATGGGCTCCCCGATCGCGGCGCGCGCCGTGCTTTGTATCAAGATATGGTGAGCGCGCTCAAGGCCGAGCCGTTTGATCCCGCAGCTGTACAATCTGTTCTGGATGCCCAAAGTTCGGCCAACGTGTCGGTTTTGACGGCCGCCCAAGTGGCGTGGACCGAAAGGGTTACAGCGATGAGCCCGCAAAAGCGCGCTGAATATGCCGGACGTGTCGAAGAGGTTTTGAAACGTGGCCCGCGCAAAGGCAAACGTCGCCCTGCCGAATAAGCTACGCAAATGTGTCAGGCTGCGGGGCGGCTCAGCGTCACTTGATTGCGACCACTTTCTTTGGCGCGGTACAACGCTTTGTCCGCTTGATCCAACAGGCCTGGTGCGACCGAGGACAGTCCGAACCGCTCAACACTGGCGCGGTTTCCTATGGCCAGACCGATGCTGATGGTCGCGTCAAGATCGCCAGCCTGATTTGGCAATGAAAACGGCGTTTCCCCGATCACGGAACACAGGCGCTGGGCCGTCAGGCGTGCGTTTGGCAATTCGACACCGGGCATGACGATCAGGAACTCTTCGCCTCCGATCCGTGCCACCATATCAACGGCCCGCAGGTTTTCGCGCAACCGTTCCGCCGTTTGAACGAGCACAGCATCGCCGGCCGCGTGACCGTAGACGTCGTTGATCCTTTTGAAGAAATCCATATCCGCCAACATGACCGCAAAGGGCTTGCCAGACCGCGACGCGGTCTCCGCGATCCGCGTCAGGTGTGGCATGGCATATCGGCGGTTGTGCAGCCCTGTAAGCGGGTCACATACGGCCGCTTCAAGGCCGGTGCGCACCGTGGCGCGCAACTGGTCAGCGATGTGTTTGCGTTTGACCAAGCTGTTGACCCGCAGGGCGATTTCGTCGGCCAAAAACTCGTGGGTCACGATGTCATTGGCCCCAAGATCAAGCGCTTGTGCGGACAGGTTCGGATCCGCCTCCGGCTGGACAATCAAAACGCCGCTATGACGCGTGAGAGCATGTGTTCTGATGTCCGCCAGAACGCGCAACATTTCGGCAGGGGCGTTCGGTTGTAGATGCAGAATAAACACGTCGGGCACATGACTGTTGCCGCTTTTCGACTGTGGGGTCAGGTCGTCTTCCGGCTTGGCGGAGGTGATCTTGCTGCCAAGCTCTTTCTGCAACTTGTGGGCCCATTTGGCATTGGCGATCATGTCACTCGAGATCAGTGTGACGCAGGGTGTCCGTTCAAAAAGGGCCGCCCCTTCGGCCAGCCCCAATGCACGCGATGTGTCGTCGCGCATGCGCCATTCCGATGCGGAATTCGAGACCCGCACCAAGCTGCGCACGCGCGCCAGTGTGAGTGTGTCGTCAAGCGGTTTGCTCAGAACGTCATCAAAGCCCGCCGCCAAAAGGTGTAGCCGTCTTGCGTAGTTGTTGTCGTGTTCGATGGCGATCATGGGAATGTCCCGCCCGGCAATAAGGCGTTTGACCGCCGCGCCAAGGTCCACCGCCGATCCATCGGGCAATTCGGCTGCGGTCATGATGACATCCGGAACTTCAGCCACAATGGTTTCGAGGGCTTGTTGAATGGTTTTTGCCTGATGCACGTCATAATGCGCCGCGGACAGCTTGACCTTGAGGACAATCCTGTTCGTGGCGATGGGGTCGATGATAAGGATCTTCCCGTGCATGGCATTCTTCCGTATCGGTTGCATTCAGCGTTGCCATCGTTTCTTGTCGCTTTTGGTTAACAAAGGGTTTCGATTTTTTTGAAAAGGAGCATCAAATTGGTTCAGTCGCGAGAATCCGCCGAAACCGTCGCACTTCAGGCTTTGGGCTGGATTGCAGGTCATGAAACCCTGCTGCCTGTTTTCCTGGGCGCCACGGGTGCCAGTGAAGAAGACGTGCGTACCGGCGCCACCGATCCTGCTTTTCTAGGCGCTTTGCTGGATTTCTTGATGATGGATGATGCGTGGGTCATTGAGTTTTGTGATACAGTATCAATGCCCTACGATCGGTTGATGTCTGCGCGGCACATGTTGCCTGGCGGTGAACAGGTCAATTGGACATGAGCCGCGTCAAGGGACTGATTTTCGACAAAGACGGTACTTTGTTTGAGTTTGCCGCCACATGGGAAGCATGGGCGCAGGCGTTTTTATTGCGCGTTTGCGACGGGGATCGCCTTCGTGCGGCTGACATCGGCCACGTGATTGGTTTTGATTTCAAGCAGCGCCGCTTTGCTCCGGACAGCATCGCCATTGCAGGCACGGCTGGTGAAATTGCCGCCAAACTCGCACCTTTCTTTCCACAACATGACGCTGATGCTCTGCTGGACATGGTGAATGACGAGGCCGGACAGGCCCCCCAGATAGAGGCCGTTGCGCTGGCCCCCTTCTTGAGCGGGCTGCGTGCGCGCGGCTTGAAGCTTGGTGTTGCGACCAACGACTCCGAAGCCCCTGCATTGGCCCATCTGGCCGAGGCCGGCGTGGTCGAGCAGTTTGACTTTATTGCGGGCTATGACAGTGGGCATGGGGGCAAACCTGCACCGGGGCAGTTGTTGGCCTTTTGCGCCGCGATGCAGCTTGATCCCAGCGAGGTCGTCATGATCGGCGACAGTACCCATGATCTTTTGGCGGGGCGGGCCGCAGGAATGCGGACCTTGGCCGTTCTGACCGGCATGGCCCCTCGGGAGGTTCTGGCCCCTTTGGCGCAAGCCGTCTTTCCCGATATCGGTCACATCCCGCAATGGCTTGACGACCTCACCTGACAAAAACGACAAGCTGCGTCGCAAAGGGAACGGATGGACTCCTCTTCAGCGCGTTGGATGAGGCGCAAGACAGGAGAGTCCAATGGCTGACGCTAGCAAACGCAGATCACGTGGAGGCGGGCGCGCAGGTGCCGCACAACGCCGTGGAGGCGCTGTCATCGAACAGATGCCGTGGAACCCGCCGGTGATGATCGACCGCCCTGTCGAGCCATTGAACGAAGAAGGGATTGCGGCCATTCACGACGGTGCCATGCGCATTCTCGAAGAAATCGGGATTGAATTTCTGAACCCCGAAGCCCTTGAGATCCTGCGCGAAGCCGGGTGCACCATTGATGGCGAGAACGTCCGAATGGGCCGTGATTTTGTAATGGAGATGGTTGCCAAGGCCCCGAGCGCGTTCACGATCACCCCGCGCAATCCCGATCGCAAGCTCACCATAGGCGGCAATCACATCAACTTTGGTAACGTCTCTTCGCCTCCCAATTACTGGGATATGGAGATCGGCACCAAAGTGTCCGGAACCCGTGAGATGTGCCAGAACCTGATCAAACTGACCCAGTATTTCAACTGCATCCATTTCGCGGGAGGTTACCCTGTCGAGCCAGTGGATGTGCATGCGTCTGTGCGCCATCTGGACGTGTTGTTTGATAAGCTGACCCTGTGTGACAAGGTCATGCACGCCTATTCCCTGGGCAAGGAACGGGTTGAGGACGTCATGGAGATGGTGCGCATTGCGGGCGGGCACACCCATGAAGAATTCGAAGCCAGCCCCAAGATGTACACCAACATCAACTCCACTTCTCCGTTAAAGCATGACTATCCGATGATGGATGGGTGGATGCGCTTGGCGCGGCGCGGACAGGCGTTGGTTGTGACACCCTTTACGCTTGCAGGGGCTATGGCCCCTGTCACTATGTCAGGCGCCGTGGCCCAGTCGCTTGCCGAGGGGCTGTGCGCAATTGTGTTGGCCCAATACATCAACCCCGGAGTGGCCTGCGCCATCGGGACTTTTACGTCCAATGTGGATATGAAATCGGGTGCACCTGCGTTTGGCACGCCTGAATATATGCGCGCCACCCAAATGACGGGCCAGATGGCGCGGTTCTACGGCCTGCCTATGCGCTCCTCCGGTGTGTGCGCGGCGAATGTCCCTGACGGGCAAGCGATGTGGGAGACCTCCAACAGCTTGTGGGCGGCGGTGCAATCGGGATCCAACATGGTGTACCACGCGGCTGGATGGCTAGAGGGGGGGCTGATTGCATCTCCTGAAAAGTTCATCATGGATTGCGAAGTTTTGCAGCAAATCCAACGCTACATGGACCCGAGCCTGACAGCGACGGGACCTGATGAAATTGCGCTGGATGCGATCAAGTCGGTTGGGAACGACGGTCACTTTTTTGGCATTCAGCACACCCAAGACCGCTATGCGACGGCATTTTACCAGCCGTTTCTGAGCGACTGGAAAAACTACGAGGGCTGGGAGGCGGCTGGCGGGGTTTGGACCCCCGAGCGGGCGCATGGTATTTTCAAAGAGATTATTGCGAATTTTGAAGCCCCACCGATGGACGCGGCCATCCGCGAAGAGCTTGAAGCGTTCGTCGCGCGCCGCAAAGCAGAAGGCGGTGCGCCTACCGACTTCTAAAACAAGTATTGCTTGTGCTGTTGGGGGAATTTTAACAGCTGATAGGGCATGGTTCGCACAAGTTTATGTGAGGCGACTATGCACGGCCTAATAAATCGCGCGATACAGTGTTTTGTAACGGACAGTTATGGACCGGAAAAATGGGCCGATGCCGCCCGTTGGGCGGAGCTTGGGTTGGTGGATTTCGAATCCATGCTGACCTACGAGGATTCAATGACTCACAGGGCCATTGATGCTGTCTGTCATGTGCTGAACCGGCCCAGAACCGATATCATGGAAGACATCGGAACCTATCTGGTCTCTCACCCCAACACCGAAGCGTTGCGCAGGTTGTTACGCTTTGGCGGGGTCAATTTTGTCGAGTTTTTGCAGTCCCTTGATGATTTGCCAGACCGCGCGCGGCTTGCTGTCGCTGATCTGGAGTTGCCGACTTTGGAGGTGCGCGATCACTCGGCTGTGCAGTTCAGTCTTGTGACCTCCAGCAGTGTCGAAGGCTTTGGGCATGTGATGATGGGTTTGTTGCGGACGATGGCGGACGATTACGGTGCCCTTGTGGTTCTTGAGCATCAAGGCGGCGGGCAGGGCAGCGAAACCATTTCCATCTCTCTGGTGATGACGGAGTTCGCGGAAGGACGACGTTTCGACCTTGGGGCGCGCATGTCATGATAGGGCGAAACGCAACTGCCGGGTACCTTGATGTTTTGTGCCCCATGCATGTGATCGTGAATCGCAGCGGGCACATCGTGCACGCGGGCCCGACTGTGCAAAAACTGCATTCTGGCAAACCGGTTGTCGGGCAGCGGTTTTTGGAAATGTTTGTTCTGAAACGTCCCCGCGCCCTGTCCTCTGTCGAAGACCTGCGCAAAGCAGCGGGCACCAAACTGCATTTGCAACTGAGCATCGCGCCCTACACAGCCCTGAAAGGGATTTTGATGCCAGGACCGCAAGAGGATCAGCTTCTGGTGAATTTGTCCTTTGGCATTTCAATCATTGATGCTGTGCGTGACTTTGAACTGACCAGTGCCGATTTTGCCGCGACGGACATGGCCATCGAAATGCTATATCTTGTCGAAGCGAAATCCGCTGCAATGGAGGCGTCGAGGAAGCTCAATTTGCGCCTCCAAGGCGCGAAAATTGCGGCCGAAGAGCAAGCATTTACCGATACTTTGACGGGCCTGAAGAATCGTCGTGCAATGGATCATATTCTCGCGCGTCAAATCGAGGCGGATTGCAAATTCGCGATCATGCATATTGATCTGGATTTCTTCAAAGCGGTCAATGACACCAAAGGGCATGCCGCAGGAGATTATGTGTTGCAGGTCGTCTCGCGCATTATGGTTGAAGAGACCAGGGAAACTGACACTGTCGGACGTGTAGGCGGAGACGAATTCATTGTCATGTTGCCCAACGGTCCATCCGAATCGGCGCTTTTCGGGATTGGGGAACGGATCATCGACAAACTCGAAGCGCCGATCATGTTCCAGGGAGACGAGTGCCGCGTTTCAGCAAGCATTGGATCAGCGTTTTACTCACCCGGGTGCAACTTGAGCGCTGAAGCCTTGATTGCCAATGCAGACGTCGCTTTATACGCCTCCAAGAATGCAGGGCGCGCACAGCAAACGTTCTACAGCCCTGAACTTGAGCATGCAGAAGACCCCGCCAGTGATGTGCAAAGGTACCGTCAGGTCCACTAAAGGGCGTTGCGATCAAATTTCTGAGTGATGGATACAGACTTGGCATCCCGTAGGGGAATCGAACCCCTCTTTTCAGGTTGAAAACCTGACGTCCTAACCGATAGACGAACGGGACACTCAGTCCGTGGCGCGTTATCTAGGCAAAACTTGGCAATCGCGCAAGCAGAAAAAGCAAACAAATGTGCGAAAAAACCTTTAGCTGCGCGCAGCGTCTTCGAGTCGCAATTGTACGGTCTGTTTGCCCCTAAAACTGTTGATATCCAGCCGTCCAGCCAGATGAAACCGTGCACCGCCGTGGTTTTCCAGTGCCGGACCAAGTGGGCCATCGTATGCGCCGAATGAAATCGCGTCCATTCTGGCCCCTCCAACGTCCCCAAAGGTGACTTTGAGGTGTGATTCGCCCACGCGCTTGGCAAAAAAGATCTGCATATCCGCAAACGCAAAGCGTGGTCCGGGAGCGCCAGCGCCATACGGCCCGGCTTGTTCCAACATTTCCACCAACTCGATCGTTGCCGCACCCGGCATCAACGCGCCTTCAACGCGCAAATCCGCGGGGCCGATTTCGTCCGCACCCTGTTTGGCCAACAATTCCGACAAGCGCGCCATTGCGGCCTCTAACTTGTCTTCCGCCACCGTCAGGCCAGCCGCCATTTTATGTCCACCGCCTTTGAGCAACAAACCTTCGGTCACCATCCGTTGGATCGGTGCGCCAAGGTCGATGCCGGTCATCGAGCGTCCCGACCCTTTGCCTATGCCGTTCTCCAAGCCGATCACGATTGCCGGGCGATTGGCCGTATCCTTGAGGCGGGAAGCGACGATGCCAACCACGCCCGGATGCCACCCGTCACCTGCGGCCCAAACCAACGGCGCGTCTAACCCACGCTCTTCGGCTTGTGTTAATGCTGCGGCGCGTACAGCGGCTTCAATGTCGCGCCGTTCCGTGTTGAGCGCGTCCAAGCGTTCCGCCATTGCGGCGGCCTCATGTGGATTGTCGCAGGCCAAAAGGCGCGCACCAAGATCGGCCTGACCAATGCGCCCGCCTGCGTTGACCCTTGGCCCGAGCAAGAAGCCCAAATGATAGGACGTCGGGGCCGTATCCATCCGTGACACATCCGCCAGCGCCACAAGTCCGGGGCGGTCTCGGCGTGTCATAACGCGCAAACCTTGACGGACAAAGGCACGGTTCACGCCGATCAACGGGGCGACATCAGCGACCGTGGCCAATCCGACCAAATCCAGAAGGGACATCAAATCAGGGCTTTGTGCCCCGTCCACGCGCATTTGGCGTCCGGCTTCAACCAGCATCAAAAAGACAACCCCGGCGGCGCAGAGATGCCCCAATACGCCGTCCTCGTCCTGACGGTTGGGGTTCACGACGGCCAAAGCATCGGGCAGGGTTTCTCCGCCCAGGTGGTGATCCAGCACGACAACATCCGCGCCTTTGGCCGCTGCGATCGGGCCGTGCGAAAGCGTGCCACAATCGACGCAGATGATCAGGTCATGGTCGCGCGCGAGGGCTGCCATCGCTTCATCGTTGGGGCCGTAGCCTTCGTCGATGCGATCAGGGATGTAGAGGGTCGCGTGCTGCCCCAAGCCTCGCAGCCAAATCAGCAGCAACGCTGCTGAACTGCCGCCGTCCACGTCATAGTCTGCGAAAATTGCTATCTTTTGGCGGTTTTTGACCGCTTGCAAAAACCGCGCCGCGGCCTTTTCCATGTCCCGCAGGGATCTTGGGTCAGGGAGCAGGTCCCGCAAAGAAGGGGCAAGGAACGCTTCGGCGTCTTGCGCGTCCACGCCGCGGCGCGCCAGCACTTGCGCCACAGGGCGTGGCAGGTCCGTTTGCTGTGCCAAAGCTTCGGCGGCGCGGTCCACTTCAACGCTTTGGCCGACCCAGCGCCGTCCCGTCAAAGATGCCTCAACCCCTAAGAATGCCACGCAAACGTCCTTTCACTATCGTTTCATCGCCACTGCGCCGCTGCCGTTACCCTTCGGACGGTGTCCGGTAGCTCATGCGCCGCACCGATCCCGTTTTGGACCGCATCAACAGCGTTTCGCAGGTCAACCAACCTACTTCGCGCTGCACGGCTGGCAAGAGGGAACCGCCTGTGACGCCCGTTGCCGCAAAGATCACGTCCTCGGTCACCAGTTCGTCGCGGGTGTAGATACGGTCGAGGTCGGTGATCCCCGCTTTGGCCGCGCGGCCCCGTTCGTCGTCATTGCGGAAGGTCAGGCGGCCATAGAACTGCCCGCCCATGCATTTCAGGGCCGCGGCGGCCAAAACGCCTTCGGGTGCGCCGCCAAGGCCCATATACATGTCGATCCCTGTGCCGGGTTCGGCGCAGTGCATCACGCCTGCGACGTCGCCGTCAGTGATGAGGCGGATGGCTGCACCGGTCGCGCGCACTTCACCGATCATGGATTCGTGGCGTGGGCGTTCCAGAATGCACACTGTGATGTCGGAGGTTGCGCAACCTTTGGCCTTGGCCAGGGCCTCGACACGCTGGGTTGCGTTCATGTCCATTGTGACCACGTCGGTCGCGTAGCCCGGTCCGATTGCCAGCTTGTCCATGTAGACATCAGGCGCGTGCAACATCGAGCCGCGTGGACCCATCGCGATGACGGTCAGCGCGTTCGGCATATCTTTTGCGGTCAGTGTCGTGCCTTCAAGCGGATCAAGGGCGATGTCCACGCCCGGCCCGTTCCCTGTGCCCACTTCTTCACCGATATAGAGCATGGGGGCTTCGTCGCGTTCGCCTTCGCCGATCACCACAACACCTGCGATATCCAGCAAATTCAGCTGTTCGCGCATTGCGTTAACGGCAGCTTGGTCGGCGGCTTTTTCGTCACCGTGGCCAACCAGTTTGGCAGAGGCGAGCGCAGCAGCTTCGGAAACACGGGCCAGACCCAGTGAAAGCAGGCGGTCTTGAAAGAGGGCAGAGGCGGTCATGGACGGAATCCTTACAGGGCAAAAGTTGCCTGCGGTGTAGCCGCCATTGTGCTCAGAGGCAAACGGTGTGAGCGCTCACAGTTCTTCAATTCGCAGGGCAACGGGCCGAGAGGCCAAAACGCCTGTGCCTTCCATCGCTTCAAGCGCTGTGTCGATGCTGGCGCGCGTGGCTTTGTGCGTGACGATCAAAACAGGTGCTGCGGTGTCTGCGTGCCCGTATTGGCGCATACGGTCGATGCTGACGCCTGCGTCACCCAGAACAGATGCGATTTTTGCGAGGGCCCCCGGTTTGTCCACGAGCCCCATGCGCAAATAGTAGGGTGCAGGCAGTTGGGATGTGGCGCGTTTTGCTTCTGCGAGCGTGTTGGCAGGCTGCCCAAAGACGGGCAATGCAAACCCGCGTGCGATATCGCACACGTCTGCCATCACCGCGCTGGCGGTTGGACCTTCACCGGCGCCCGGTCCGCGCAGCACGACTTGTTCAACAGATGTCCCTTCGAGAACGACCATATTTGTGCCGCCCTGCAGTTGCCCGAGGGGCGAAGTGGCAGGCACAAGGCACGGCTGCATGCGTTGCTCCAGCCCCCGCCCTGTCATCTGGGCCACGCCCAACAGTTTGATTTTGTAGCCCATATCGGCAGCAGCTGTGATGTCTTCGATGCTGATCCGCTCGATGCCTTCGAGTTCGATACCGTCGAAGTCGACCCGTGTACCAAAGGCAATTGAGGACAGGATCGCCAGTTTGTGCGCCGCGTCGATGCCGCCCACGTCAAGCTGTGGATCGGCCTCAAGATAGCCCAATCCATCGGCTTCGGCAAAGATGTCCTGATAGTTCAGACCGGAGTCTTCCATGCGCGTCAGGATGTAGTTGCACGATCCATTCATCACGCCCATGACCCGCGTGATTTCATTGGCTGCAAGCCCTTCGGTCAAGGCTTTGACCACGGGAATGCCCCCTGCGACGGCAGCTTCATAGCGCAAGGACAAACCGGCAGCTTCGGCGGTTTCAGCCAAGGCTTGGCCGTGCAGCGCAAGCATTGCTTTGTTGGCGGTGATCACGTGTTTGCCTGCCGCCAGTGCTGCTTCGGTTGCCGCTTTGGCAGGGCCGTCAGAGCCGCCCATCAACTCCACAAAGACGTCAACGTCGTCGCGGGTTGCCAATGCGACAGGGTCATCTTCCCATGCGTAGCTTGTCAAAGGCACGCCGCGGTCTTTGGATTTGGAACGGGCCGAGACAGCGCTGATCGTGATCTCGCGTCCTGTGCGTGCGCTCAGCAAAGCGGCGTTTTTGCGGATAATCCGCACGACACCAACTCCGACGGTTCCAAGTCCTGCAATACCAAGGCGAAGGGGCTGTGACATGGGGTACTCCTTTGGGCGGATCACTGTGTTGCCGCGCGTTTAGCGGGTTCGATCGTGCGGTGCAACGCAGCAATCAGCGTACCGGCACACCGCGCCGCATCCGTTGGCGGGTGGCGCTATCGACAACGCGCCCTTGAAGGCGCCCCGCCCGCGTCCGCAATGCCGCGACGCGCGCTGTCAGGTTGCTGGCCGTTTGGGGGCTTTGTTGTGTGCTTGCGGCCGCAGACAGGATGGTTTCGACAGGCACCAGATCGGGATAGGGGGCGTCAGCGGCATGCGTCGACGTCGCGTCGTCCAAAGCGGGAAACTGCGCGCAGCCCATCAGGCTGAGGATCATGGCGGCGGCGGGCAATCGCATTGTGTCGACTCCTTTACATGCATCTGCGGTGCATTTGTATCCCGTTGGTGATGCACCAGACGGCTCTTTCGTGCAAGAGAGGCTTGGTTCTGAACAAATGTTCAGTTAAATCGGAAATATGGCACGTACTGCAGGTTCACATTCCGACATCACAGGCCCGCGTGTGCGGCAAGCGGCCTTGCGATTATTTGCGCGTCAGGGCTATGCGGCCGTTTCCATGCGCCAGATCGCATCCGAAGTCGGGGTGCAAGCCGGTGCGCTTTACAATTATACGCCTGATAAGCAGAGCCTTCTGTTTGATCTGATGCAGGCTCACATGCGCGATGTTCTGGGGGCTGTGCCAGACCCCAAAGGGCGCAGCGCCATGGACCAACTCGAAGATTTTGTCCGGTTTCACATCGCGTTTCACTTTGGCCGTCCGGACGAGGTGTTCATAGCCTACATGGAATTGCGCAACCTGACGCCCGAGAATTTCGAAGTGATCGAGAAGCAACGCAAACTTTACGAGAGCCATCTGGAACAGATTCTGGACAACGGGGTCAGCGCTGGCGCATTTGCGGTGCAGGATCCGAAAATCGCGACATTCGCCGTGATTGCGATGCTGACCGGCATCAATACATGGTTTCGCGAAGGCGGACGTCTGAGCCTTGAAGCCGTGCAGGATCAGTACTGGCATATGGTGCGCACCGCCGTCGGGGCATAGCGCACCAATCGTTTTTCAGTGCGCTGGCTTGATAAAAGTCCCGTTGCGCAAATCGCGCATCGCTTGTGCCAACTCTTCTTGGGTGTTCATCACGATGGGGCCGTGCCACGCGACAGGCTCGTCAATGGGCGCGCCCGAGATCAGCAAAAAACGGATGCCGTCCGGCCCTGCTTGAACCGTCACTTCGTCGCCTGTCCCAAAGCGGATCAACGTGCGATCCCCTGACATGTCACGGATGTTGACCTCTTCGCCGCCGATCTCTTTTTCGAGCAACACGCCCGAAGGGGCAGAGGCATCGGCAAACGCGCCCGCCCCTTGGAACACATAGGCAAAGGCGCGGCGGTAAGTGTCAATCCTGAAGGTCTTTTTCACCCCTGCTGGCACAGTGACGTCCAGATATTGCGGATCGGCCGCGATCCCGTCGACAGGCCCCGTTTTGCCCCAAAAAGATCCCGTGATGACGCGCACTTTGACGCCGTCATCATCAATGACCTCTGGAATGGCATCGGCAGTGACGTCCTGATAGCGCGGCGCGGTCATCTTTTGGGAGGCGGGAAGGTTGCCCCACAATTGAAAGCCGTGCATTTGCCCGCGCGCATTCCCGTGGGGCATTTCCTGATGCAAGATGCCTGACCCTGCGGTCATCCACTGCACATCACCCGCACCCAATGTCCCCTCATTCCCAAGGCTGTCGGAATGCGCCACTGTGCCCTCAAGGACGTAAGTGATGGTTTCGATACCGCGGTGAGGATGCCACGGAAATCCTTTGACAAAGTCTTCGGCACGGTCATTGCGGAAGTCGTCGAACAACAAGAACGGGTCCAACTCACTCGGATCCTGAAACCCGAAGGCGCGGTGGAGTTTGACACCGCCCCCCTCCATCGTCGGTTGGGCGGCGCGGGTTTCCAAAGTGGGGCGTAGAGACATCTTTTGGCTCCTGTCTGCAGTTACTGAGGAACACATAACCCAGTTCACAGATGGCGCAACAAGCACCTGCGCAGTCTTTGTGTGCAATTATGAAGAAGTGACGGGAACCACCACGGCCGGCTGGTTCTGTGTTCCCGGGGACCTGTGTGTACAGGTGGGCGCCAGGTAAAATGGCCAGGGCCAAAACAGAGCCAGCTCCCTCGGAAATGCTTAAGGCCACTGGAACGTAACCAATGATCGAAAAGGGCAGAACCCGTCCCGTCACAGGTAGGGCGTGCGGGACGTCAGGGCAAGGGCTGGATCGTGTCAGGGTGCGTTAATTGTTGAAACGGGAGATAATGCACAGATTGGCAGATTTGGCGGCAAATTCTATGGCTTTGTGATAAACCCGTAGTCATCCAACTGTTCCGGCAACAACACATAGATTTCATCCGGCGGTGTGCTTAGCGCGTGCTGCATGACCAGTGGATCAATCCCCATCGCATTCAGATACACCATCACTTCGCTTTGTCCGCGTTGGATGTCTTCAACCGCGAAGGACGCAGGCAAGATCGTGCTTTCCCCGAAGTAATGTTGATGCACTCCGACAGACGCGTCGTCCTCGATGCGTCGTATTACGCCGGCAGCCAATACGTAAGGGCATGCAGAATAACAGATTTCCCCGCTGCGCATCTCGGTGTTGATGGTTTGGGCGCGCAAAAAACGGCCTAGATCAAGCGCATCGCTCACTGATCCACCTGGCGATTGCAGCACCACGGTCTCGACCTTTGGGGTTGCCTCTAAAATCAGTTTGGAAATGCGGTCCGCATCGCCTGCCTTTATCCCGCCCTCCAGACGGTAGATGCCGGCGTCAATGGCTGTGAGTGTCAGGCGTTCCGGCAAGGGGCCTGACGGTTCCGGTCCCGTCTGGCGCGGGGTGCGGTTGGGATCGAACAGGCGGCGCTGATCGCCCGGGCGCACAGGCTGATCAAGCCCGGGCGCATCCGGTCCAAAGCGGGGCAGTGTGAAAGACCCTTGCATATCGCCCACAATCAGCAACGCGCCAATGCCCAGTTGGAACATCAAAACGCTCGACAGAATGCGTGCGACATTGCGCCCGTTCATGTTGGATCCTTGGGGATGGGGGGTGCTTTAACCTCTTGTTTCATCGCGTCCGGCATCTCGTTCATGGCCAATTCCACGTCGCGGATCGCGGTGAGTGCTGCGCGCAGTTCGGCCAAGGTCATTGTGTCCTCAACGCCCGTCCCTTCGCGGCCACGGCGAATGGCAGAGTGGGTGATGGCGAGGATGAACACGAGAACGGCAGGCAACAGGTCAATCGCGATGGCACCGGCCCATGAGGGCACAAAATTGCGGGCGTACAAGATCACCGCGTCGGCACTTGAGATCGGAGTATAGGTCACATCCGAGGGCTTTGGCAGGCGCTGCACCGTTTGGGCGGCCGTTTCCAACGTTTCGGCGCGTTGGCCCAGAACCTGCAAAACAGAGCTGATGGTGGCAGCCTGATCCGAGCGGGTCTCTTCGGTGCGCCCGTCAAGTTCCGGCAAGACCACAGAGGCCGCAAGATCCTGCGCCGCGCGTTCCACCAAAGGGGCGACGTTAAGTTGCTGCATTTGGGCAATCAAACCGGCCAAACGCACGGCTTGTTCGGAAAACTCGACAGAGCGTGCCTCAACCGGTCCCGGTTCAACCGTGAGAGCCCGCATGCGGCTCAGGATCTGGTTGCCCTCGTCAAATGCATTGTCAACAAGAGGGGTCTGGCTGGCGATCTGGGCTTCCAGCCCGTTCAACTCTGACGCTTTCTGGCGCAAAACGCGAAACACGGCACCACGCCCTGCAAGGCCGGACAGATTGCCGGTGGCTTCTTGTTCGCTCAGATCCTCGAACGACTGGCGCACACGGGCGACGTCACGCTCCAACCCTTGGGCGGACAATGCGATTTCATGAGTTTCTTCCAAGGCGTCCTGGTAGTCTTGAACGGTTTTGGCCAGATGCTGCTCAACGGCGGCAGAGCCTGCCAACGCAGCGGCATTTAACCACGAAGACATCGCAACAATAGCCAATGATCCCAAGGCCATCGCCAACATCAGCCCGATGCGGGCTTGGGCGGTGCGCACGGCCGGGAACAGCCGCAACATGTAGGACCAGAACACGAATATTCCGACAGAGACGGCGACAGAATAGGCGATAGCGGCAAACACAGACATAGCCCCGTTGCTGTCGAGCAGCGAGGACACACCAAGATAGGTGTAGATGCCGGAGGCCACGGCCAACACGCCCAAAGCGGTGCCAGAGAACGTGTCCAACCATGTCAGGTGGTCTTCCAACTCGCGGGCTTCACGCACGCCGCGCGCCTCGGCTTGGGTCAGGGGGGCTTTGTTGGACATCATGATTCCTTGCGTTGCGCTGGCCAAGATGTAGGGGCACAAACACGGCGCGCCAAGGCCGCTTGCATTTGTTCTTCTTTTGTTCATATTTGTGGGATGATCGAAACTTTTGGTGCATCCAGTGACACACCGCTGACGTCGGGCCAGCTATTGGCACGCGGCGTTGCCCGTCATTTCGCCGATTTGGGCTTTGTAACCCTTGAAGAATTCGTGCCAACGCGCGGTTTGCGGGTCGACGTGATCGCCTTGGGGCCAAAGGGGGAGGTCTGGGTGGTGGAGTGCAAATCCAGTCGCGCGGACTTTCAATCCGACCACAAATGGGACGGCTACCTTGAGTGGTGCGACCGTTTCTTCTGGGCGGTTGATGGTGACTTCCCGACCGAACTTTTGCCCGATGACACAGGTTTGATCATCGCAGACAGCTATGATGCGGAAGTGTTGCGCATGGGGCCCGAGGCGAAACTGGCCGGGGCACGGCGCAAAGTGCTGATCCAGAAATTCGCGACCCACGCGGCGCGGCGGCTGCATGGGCTACGCGATCCGGGTGCGAGACTTACTTATTAAGGCTCTCGGCCGCCATCGCAGCGGCGAGAATTTCTTCTGCGATCTCTTTGGCTTCTTCGGGTTCGAAATCCATAGGCAAATCAATCCCTTTGCCCTCAACATAAATCCGCACCATGCCCAAATCAGTAGGTCCGATTTGAATGTTGGCTTGAATTTCGGTTTCTTTGTTAATGCCCATAAGCTGTGCCTTTCGCGGTGATGGCTTTAGCTATCTTGAAAGGTGGAGCGGGGCAAGGCAACATGGGCGGATGGAAAACGCTACACTCAGAGAGTTTCGCGCGACGGACACGGACTGGCTGATCGCCCAGCACGGCACGCAATATGCCGCTGATGAAGGGTTCGACGATACGTTCGGACCGTTGGTTGCCTCTATTCTGGCAGGGTTTAACGCAAGCCACGATCCGGCTTGTGAGCGCGGATGGATTGCGCAGCAGGGTGACAAAAGGCTGGGATCGATTTTTTGTGTTCGGATGGATGACAGCACAGCCAAACTGCGCCTTTTCCTGTTGACGCCAGAGGCGCGGGGCAAGGGGTTGGGCAAAAAATTACTGGCAACATGCATGGGGTTTGCCCGCGAAAAAGGCTATTCTGGCATGCAGCTTTGGACTCATGAAAGCCACAAAGCGGCCTGTGCGCTCTATGCAAAAGCAGGGTGGACACTGACCGAAAGCCAGCCCGTTCACGCGTTTGGATGCGACTTGGTCGAGCAAACTTGGATTTTTCGGTTTTGAACACCTTGCATTCAAAAGATTCGGGCGTTAAATCAGCCCCAGTGTGCCGCCTTAGCTCAGTTGGTTAGAGCGCCTGATTGTGGATCAGGAGGTCCCTGGTTCGAGACCAGGAGGTGGTACCATTCCCCCAAATCCGCGACGATCCCCTTGAATCCAAGGCACACAATTCCGTCGGCTTTGTCATCTGCGGCAATGCTTGTTTCCCAGCGCGCTCCGACGACCTGAATAAGCATTTTTTGTCCTGAAGGTGCCGTGGCAAACCCCTTTGCGCGGATCAAACCGGATGCGTCATCAGCCAGTTTTTGGGCCAAAGCGTCCACATCCAATGGTCCATCCGGAGTGAATACGCGCATCTCAAGGTGCTCGGTGTGATGAAAGGGCCCTGATGTCGCGGTGTGGCCAAGGAAGCTGTCCAAAACCGCTTCGGGTGCGACAACGCCGTGGCGCACGTCGATGATGCGCGCGGCCGCGTTGCAGGATTTCAGCCAGTCTCGGGTGCTGTTCAGGGCCTGCGGCGTCACGAGGTCGCATTTGTTTACCACGATAATGTTGGCGTCCGTGATCTGGCGCAGCACTGTATCGCTCATGTATTTGTCGCGCGCGCTGCGTTGCACGGTTTCTGCATCGGCCAGAATCACAATGCCGTCGGCGCGAAATCCGTCCAGCAATGAGACAGAGCCGACAATCGCACTGGGAATCGCCACGCCAGAGCTTTCGATCAACACATGATCGGGGCGTGGGGACAGGTTGGCCATTTCCATCAATGCACCCGTCAGATCGCTCCCGAAGGAACAGCACACACAGCCCCCCGCGATTGAGATGATGTCGTCATCCTCTGCCTCGATCAAGTCGCCGTCGATCGGTAAAGCGCCGAATTCATTGACAAGTATCGCCAGCCGCAGCCCGTTGGCGTTGCGCAGCAAGTGGTTGACCATAGTGGTCTTGCCTGCCCCCAGATACCCACCAATCACCGTCACCGGTAAGGGCAGGCTCATAGATCGGCCTTTGCAAAGATGCGCCCGCCCTGAACCGTGCCCCAAACCCGTACGTCTTTGAGATTTGCTGCTCCGATTTCGGTGGGATCGTCCTCCAGCACTGCAAAATCAGCGTTTTTGCCAACCTCAATAGAACCGACTTCGCCGTCCATGTGCAACGTGTAAGCCGCGCCCAGCGTAATGGCATAGAGCGCTTCATCGACAGCGATTTTTTCATGCTCGCCTTGGGTGCGTCCCGACGCGGTAAGGCGGTTCACAGCGCACCATGCAGTGAAAAATGGCCCCAGGGGCGTGACAGGCGCATCGGAGTGGATCGCCATTGGCACGCCGGTGTCCAAGGCCGTGCGGCAGGCATTCATCCGCTGCGCGCGCTCCGGTCCGACCGTCAGGCGGTAGTGTTCGTCGCCCCAGTAAAAGTGGTGGTTTGCAAACAGGTTCACGCACATACCCAGCTTGCCCATCCGTCTGAATTGGGCCGCATCGGCCAGTTGGCAATGTTGCAAAACAAAGCGGTGATCGAAGTTTGGCACGTCCTTCAGCGCGGGTTCCAGCATATCCAACGCCATCTCGGTGGCTTCATCGCCATTGGTGTGCGTATGCACTTGAACACCCGCTGCAAGGGCCAATCGGTAAAGTTCGGCCAGTTGTTCGGGGGCTGTGTACCAAAGCCCGTTTGGCGCGCCGTTGTGATAGCCGGGCCAGCGCATCCGGGCGGAAAACCCCTGGATCGAGCCGTCGGCCACAGCCTTGATCCGGCCCAAACGCAGGCGATCTGTCGCGCGTTCTTTGAGGGCGACGACCTTGTCCACGGTCTCTTGGGCAGTTGCCCCCATGAACAATTGCAACGGCACGACGCACGCGGGGTAGCTGTCCTCGCCTGTGACCTGCAACATCGAATCGACGCCTTCGGGTTCAAGTCGTGCGGCAAGGTCGGTGATGGTGGTGACGCCCGTGCGCACGCAAAGCTTGCCAAAATCGCGCAACCCCTGGGCATCGCTGTCAGTGAGGGAGCGGTTGAAACCAACATGCACGCCAACGGGTGTCATTGTGTCGGGCCCAAACAATTCCCCTGTGGGCAGGCCGTCCGGACCAAGGGGAATGCCGGGGTGGTTCAAGCCCTCTTTGAGCAACCCGCCCATTTCCAGCGCCTTGGTGTTGACGTTCAAAATATGCCCCGAGGCGTGCAAAATACCGATGGGGCGTGTGGTGGAAACGCTGTCCAGATCGGCGCGGCTGACGCGCACATTGTCCATATAGATCGGGTCAAGGGACCAGCCCGACAAGGGGGCGTCGGGGTCGGTCATGTCTGCTTCGGCCGCTTTTAGGCGATCCAGCATGGCGTCGATGGTCGTGACCCCGTCCCAGACTTTGCCGTTCGGATCGGCGCGATCAAAGAAGCCGCAATAGACATAGCGCCACAACGTGCCTTCCATTGTGTGCGCGTGGCCCTCGACCAAACCGGGCATCAGCACTTTGTCAGCAAAGCGCGCGTCCAGTGTGTACGGCCCCCATGTTTCCAGTTCGGCCAGTGATCCAACAGCCAAAATGCGCCCCTCGCGCACGGCCACATGGGTGGCTGTCGGGCAACTGGGGTTCATGGTGATGATTTTGCGTGCGGAGTAAATTGTCGTCGCGGTCATGGGCAAATCCCTTGCAGGCAAAGATAAAGCGTTAATTTGTGAGCAGGGTATTTGGCTTTCTTTGTTGGGAAAAATAGTTTTTATTGGCACCTAAGTGCTACTTTTTGTAGGAATGAGGCGGTCATGAATTTTACGCTCAAGCAATTGCGTTATGTCGAGGCGACCGGGCGACTTGGCTCTATTGCGAATGCGGCCCAGGAATTGAGCATCTCGCAATCCTCTATCACGGCGGCCATTGGCGCTTTGGAAAACCAGATGGGGTTCGATCTGTTTGTGCGCACCCCTGCCAAAGGGATCAGCATCACGCCAGGTGGGCACGAAACCATGAAACTGATCTGTGGGTTTCTGGTGCAAAGTCGTCATTTTGAAGCGGAGATGATGGCGATTGGGGGGGATGCGTCGGGCTCTGTTCGGATGTCGTGCTACGCCACCGCAGCGCCGTCATTTTTGCCGCCCATATTGAAAGCATTCAAAACGGTATATCCTAACACGGCGATCAAATTGTTGGAGGGCAACATGGAAGCGACCATGGCATACCTCAACAATGGAGAAGCCGATCTGGCGTTGGTTTACAGTGAAATGGTGCAAGAACGGCAGAATTTTACGCCGTTGTTCAGGGCGCCCCCCTATGCGCTGATTGCGGCCGATGATCCATTGGCGCGGTCGGCATCAGTGTGTTTGGCAGACCTTGCCGAGCGGCCTATGATCATGCTGGACCTGCCGCGCACCCGTGAATATTTCACCGATATGTTTGCCCAGTTCGGGCTGAAACCGAATGTTGTGCACACCACGCGCTCTGCGGAAATTGTGCGCGCATTGGTGTCAGGAGGGCACGGGTTTTCCATCCTTAATATTTGCCCGCCAGACTATCGCGGGGACGACACCCGCTTTCGCGCCATTCCCATTCGGGACGCGCTCAAAGCGCCAGAGTTCGGGATCGTGACCTTGGCAGACACCCGTCAACCCAGCATTGTAAAAGCCTTTGTCCAGCAGTGTGTCGATCTCAAACAGGCCGGTGTATTTGCCGAAATCGTTATTAATTGAGCAGTTCGCTTCCCACACAGAATGCTTTTATGAATTTCAATAAAACTGTTTTGTGTTGGAACAAGCTTGGGCTAGGCTTTTTGAATAATAATAACAAATCTGCCTTTCTGGGAGTCATATCATGAACAAATTCGTCAAAGGTTTGGCGATGGCCACAGCGCTTACCGCGTCTGTATCTACGTTTGCCAAAGCCGAAGAGCCTACAAAAGGTGGCACGCTTGTCACTGTGTTGGGCACCAATGTCCGTAACCTCAATTCCGCTGTGCAATCTGGCATCGTCACAGGTTTTCCGGGGGCGCAATTGTTTGCATCGCCCTTGCGCTATGACGACGACTGGACGCCGCAGCCCTATCTGGCCGAGTCCTGGGAAGTTTCCGAGGATGGTCTGACCGTCACACTGAACTTGGTAAAGAACGCCAAGTTCCACGATGGCACGCCATTGACCTCTGAGGACGTTGCGTTCTCTGTTGAGGTGATCAAGGCCAACCACCCGTTCAAAGCAATGTTCGCCCCGGTCGAAAGCGTGAGCACGCCTGACGCGCACACTGCCGTTTTGAACCTGTCCAAACCACACCCTGCTTTGATGTTGGCGATGTCGGGGCAACTGATGTCCATCATCCCCAAGCATATCTACGGCGACGGTGAAATCTCAGACGTCAAAACCCACGCGCGCAACAATGAAAACGTTGTGGGGTCCGGCCCGTTCAAGCTGTCCGAGTTCAAAAACGGCGAACATGTGATCCTTGAGCGCTTTGATGATTTCTTTATTGATGGGCGTCCGTATCTGGACAAGATCGTTATGCGCATCATCACAGACCCTGCCGCGCGCGCGATTGCCTATGAAAACGGCGAATTGCACATGGGTGCGTTTGAATCGCTGCCGCGTATCATCAACCGCCTGAAAAAAGTGGACGGCCTGACAGTCACCTCCGATGGGTACGGCGCAATCGGTCCGATCGACTGGTTGGCGATGAACACAACCAAAGGTCCGCTTGCTGATGTGCGCGTGCGCAAAGCGATTGCCTATGCCGTGGACAAGAACTTTATCCACAAAGCGTTGATGCAGGGCACAGCCTCTGACAGCACCTCAGGCATCCACCCCGACAGCCCGTTTTATGCGGCGCAAGAGGGCTATGACCTTGATCTGGAGAAATCCGCAGCCTTGCTGGACGAGGCGGGTTTCCCTGTCAAAGACGGCACCCGCATGTCGCTGACCATCGATTTCGGCTGGCCCGGCGTGAAGCCACAGGTCGAATACGTCAAAGCGGCCTTGAAGAAGGTCAACATCGACGTCGAAGTGCGCGCCTCTGCGGATTTCCCGACGTGGGCCAAAAAGATGGGCATGATGGACTTTGATATGTCTTGGGACACTGTGTTCAACTGGGGTGATCCTGTGATCGGCGTGCACCGGACCTATGACAGCACCAACATTGCCAAAGGCGTCTGGTCCAACACCCAAGGCTATTCCAATGCCCGTGTGGACGAGTTGATGGGAATGGCTGCGGTGGAAACCGATCCGGCCAAGCGCAAGGAACTCTACGGTGAATTCCAGCAAATCATCGCAGACGAGCTGCCTGTCTATCACACCAACACGTTGCCCTATCACACTGTGTACAGTGACAAAGTCGGCAACCCGCCTTTGGGCATCTGGGGCACATCGACGCCGATCGATATGACCTACATCAAAGAGTAATCTTTGGCGCGCGGCGGGTCATTGGCTCGTCGCGCATTTCTTTCTCTGACCTGAAAGTAATCCCCTCCGTGGCATCGCTTCAATCCTTGCTCATGCGCATTCTGTATGCCGCCATATTGCTTTTGGCCGTATTGGTTCTTAATTTTTCGATGATGCACCTTGCGCCTGGAGATGTGGCTGACACAATCAGCCAGTCCATGGGCGGTGCGGATCAGGAACTACTGGACCAGATCAGGGCGGACTACGGCCTTGATCAACCCTTTTTGGTGCAGCTTGGCCGCTATATCGGCAATGTGCTTCAGTTCGACCTGGGGTTTTCCTTTTTCTATAACAAACCCGTCACTGAGTTGATCTTGCAGCGCCTTCCCGCGACGCTTTTGCTGGTGTTTGTCGCCCAGATCCTTGCGCTGTTCATTGGTGTTATTCTTGGCGTGATCTCGGCGCGAAAACCCAATGGGATCGCGAGCCACTTCGTGACGATTCTGGCGCTTTTCGGCTATTCCGCCCCTGTGTTCTGGACGGGCATTTTGCTGCTCATCGGCTTCTCGCTCAAGATCCAGATTTTCCCTGTGGCCGGCATGCGTGACGTTACAATCGAAGGCGGCTTCTGGATCCACTTCATGGACATCGCCCGCCATATGGTTTTGCCGGTAATCACTCTGGGCTCTATTTTCCTTGCTCTGTACTCGCGTCTGTCGCGGGCAACGATGATGGAAGTCCTTGGTTCTGATTACGTGCGCACCGCCAAAGCCAAAGGGCTGAGCGAGCGTGAAGTTGTCTACAAACATGCGCTGAAGAACTCGCTGTCCCCCGTCATCACTTTGGCGGGTTTGCAATTCTCTGCCGTCATCTCGGGGGCCGTTCTGGTCGAGGCCGTGTTCAGCTGGCCCGGCCTTGGCACCCTTGCGTTTCAATCCATCATCGCGCGTGACACGCCGACGATTTTGGGAATCCTGTTCTTCTCTGCCCTTGTGGTGATCGTGGGCAATCTGCTGACCGATCTTGCCCTGCGGCTGGTCGACCCACGTGTGAGGAGCAAAGGATGAGCGCGCCGCCACTCCAACCCCAAGAAGAGCTGCCAACCGCCCGCCACCCGTTTGCAGAGGCGTGGGAGATGTTCCGACGCAACCACGCGGCTATGGTGGCATTGGTCGTTCTGACGTTGATTGTGCTCACCGCGATTTTCGGGCCCTACATTTATAAAACAGACCCCTTCGATATGGTTTGGGCACCGTTTTCACCGCCCGGTGTGGACGGTTTCCTGTTGGGCACCGATTATCTGGGCCGTGACCTGTTGGCAGCCCTTATTCACGGCGCGCGGGTGTCCATTCTGATCGGACTTGCGGCCGCGTTGATGTCGGTGTTCATCGGCGTCACCGTCGGGGCCTTGGCCGGGTTTTATCGCGGCTGGGTCGAAGAAGTTCTGATGCGGGTCACGGAATTCTTCCAGGTCCTGCCGACGTTGTTGTTTTCCATGGTCATTGTCGCCCTGTTTGGCGCGTCCTTGCCAATGATCACATTCGCGATCGGGATAGTCAGCTGGACGGCTGTAGCGCGCATCACCCGCTCTGAATTCTTGCGGATCAGAGAGTTGGAATACGTCACCGCCTCTCGCGCATCGGGTGCCAAAAACGGCACGTTGATGTTCAAAATCATCCTGCCCAACGCGCTCCCGCCGATCATCGTCCAAGCCGCCCTTATGGTGGGGTCTGCGATCTTGTTCGAGGCGGGATTGTCGTTCCTTGGCCTCACCGATCCGAACGTGGTGTCATGGGGACAAGTCATCGGCTCCAACCGCCAGTATATTCTGGATGCCAGCTACACGGTAACCATCCCGGGCATTGCAATTTTCATCACCGTTCTGGCAATTTCGCTGGTCGGGGACGGCCTGAACGATGCCTTGAACCCAAAGTTGAGACAGCGATGACAGCGCCTCTTTTGAAAGTTGAAAACCTGCGGATTGAACTCACGACCCGCGACGGTGTGGCACCTGTGATCGATGATTTGTCGTTTGAACTGGGGGCTGGCGAAAGCATCAGCTTTGTCGGGGAATCCGGATGCGGAAAATCCATGACGGCCCTTGGGATCATGGGGCTGTTGCCAGATAAAATCGGGCGTATCGCATCGGGATCGATTGCGTTTGAGGGTGAAGAACTCAGCACGGCCAGCGAAAAGCGCCTGCGTGAAATTCGTGGCAATGATATCTCCATGATTTTCCAAGAGCCGATGACCTCGCTGAACCCGGTCTACACGGTGGGGGAGCAGATCGCGGAAGTGCTGCGCGCCCATCAGGGTCTCAGCAAGTCCGCAGCATGGGCCAGTGCGGTTGAATTGCTGGATGCGGTGCGTATTCCCAACGCGCAGCGCCGCGTGTCGGATTATCCGTTTCAGATGTCGGGTGGGCAACGCCAACGCGTGATGATCGCTATCGCTTTGGCCTGTGAGCCGAAAATCCTGATCGCGGATGAACCGACGACGGCTTTGGATGTAACCGTTCAGGCGCAGATTTTTGACCTGTTGAACGATCTCAAGCGCCAGACGGGCACCGCGATTATCATGATCACCCATGACATGGGCGCGGTTGCTGAAATGGCGCAGCGCATGATCGTGATGTATGCAGGGCGCAACGCGGAACAAGGCCCGGTCGATCAGATCATCGACCGCCCTCGACACCCGTATACCAAGGGACTGATTTCCTGTGTGCCCCACATCATGGCGACTTTGACGGATGAGCGGCATGAGTTGACCGAAGTGGCTGGGATTGTTCCGTCCTTGCGCGAATTTGGCAAAAACCAGTGCCTGTTTGCATCGCGCTGCGCGATGGTGACGCAAGAATGCCTGGACAACCGCCCGCCCGAGATTGAATTTGAGGCAGGTCAAAAATCCGCCTGCTGGCATGCGGGGACAGTGTGATGAGCGATACCGCGCAAAAGGACGTTTTGCTGAACGTCGAAAACCTCACCGTGCGCTTTGCTGTGAAAAAGGGCGGCTTGTTTGGGCAACCTAAATACCTTTACGCCGTTGATGACATTTCCTTTGAGATTAAGCGCGGCGAAACCCTTGCGATTGTGGGCGAAAGCGGGTCGGGCAAGACAACGGCCGCCTTGGCTGTGGCCCGATTGGTCAACGCTTACAAAGGGCGGGTTGATCTGGATGGAACGGACTTCCTCACGCTTGAGGATGAAGACTTGCGTCAAGCCCGCGCCAAAATGCAGTTCATTTTTCAAGACCCCTATTCCAGTCTGAACCCCCGGGTCCGCGCCGAAAAGATCGTGCGCGAACCATTGGACAATCTGGACGCTGTGCCGGAAGCCGAGCGCCAGGGCATCGTGGACAAGCTGTTTGAAGCCGTAGGTCTGCACCCTGAACAACAGCGCCTGTTTCCGCATCAGTTCTCGGGTGGGCAGCGGCAGCGCATCGGTATTGCCCGTGCGCTCTCGACACAGCCCGAGTTGATCATCTGTGACGAGCCTGTTTCAGCGCTGGATGTGGCGGTTCAGGCTCAAATTTTGAACCTGTTGCGCAAATTGCAGGCTGATTTCGGGCTGACCTATCTGTTTATCAGCCACGATCTGGGAGTTGTGCAGCACATGTGTGACAGCATCGCGGTGATGTATATGGGCAAAGTCGTGGAATATGCGGACCGCTTGTCACTGTTCAACAATCCGCTGCATCCCTACACGGTTGCCCTGTTGTCTGCGGTCCCGTCGGTGGACAAAAAGCGGCGTGCGGACACCAAGCGTATCCTGATCCCCGGTGATCCGCCTGATCCGCTCGCGCTTCCCGAAGGGTGTCGTTTCGCCAACCGTTGCCCCGTGGCACAAGACCGTTGCAAAACGCAGCAACCTTCGTTGAAAACTGTCGCGACGGGTCACAAGGTTGCGTGTCATTTGGTGGATGAGACGGCGGTTTCACCACTGCGTTAAACCGCTCCATTCCAACAAAAAAGCCCCGCAATGTGCAGGGCTTTTTCTATTTTCAAAAGCGCGCTGTGTTTAGGCAGCGGCTGCTTTTTCATCACCGAAGCGGCCGTAGAACGTCTGGTTCTTGGCGGCCATTTCGCGCAACAGGGCAGGGCACTCGAAACGGTCGCCGAATTTCTCCTGCAACTGGTCACACCGTTCGGCAGCATAGGGTGTGCCGATGATGTCGAGGTAGCTGAACGGCCCGCCTGTGGCCGGTGCGAAACCCCACCCAAGGATCGCGCCCACGTCGCCTTCGCGGATGTCTTCCAGCACGCCTTCTTCAAGCGCGCGAACCGCTTCCAACACCTGTGAGAACATCAAACGGTCTTGGACTTCTTGCAGCGCGGGTTGCTCTTGGGCCAATGGGTAGCGGTCGTGGACGCCTTTCCAATAGCCGGTGCGCTTGCCTTTTTCGTCGTAATCAAAGTAGCCCGCGTTGGCTTTTCGGCCCAAGCGGCCCTCTTTTTCCATCCAGACGATCAGATCGTCCGCCTCGGACGCGGGGTAGGCGTTGCCCATGGCGGCTTTGGTGGCTTTCATGATGCGCACACCAAGATCGATGGAGGTCTCGTCGCCCAACTGGATCGGCCCCACAGGGAAGCCCAACTGCTGTGCGGCGTTGTCGATCATTTGCGGTGCAACCCCTTCCGTCACCATGCGCGCAGCCTCGTTCCCGTAGGGGATGATGCAGCGGTTGGCGTAGAAGAAGCGCGCGTCGTTGACCACGATCGGCGTTTTGCGGATCTGGCGAACGTAGTCGAGGGACTTCGCCACCGCGCGGTCACCGGTTTCGGCACCTTTGATGATCTCGACCAACAACATTTTCTCAACAGGTGAGAAGAAGTGGATGCCGATGAACTGCTCGGGGCGCGAAGACGCTTTGGCCAGCTCGGAGATCGGCAGGGTCGAGGTGTTGGAGGCGAAAATGCAATCCTCGGGGATGACCGCTTCGACGCGCTTGGTGATCTCTGCCTTGACGGCAGGGTCTTCAAACACGGCTTCAATGATCAGGTCACAACCTTTGAGCATCTCGACGTCAGGGGTGGCGGTGATCAAGGACAACATCGCGTCCTTCTTCTCGGGCGTGCCCTTTTTGCGTGCGATCCCTTTGTCGAGGTAGGCCTCGGTATAGGCTTTACCTTTGTCGGCGGCCGCTTGGTCACGGTCGATCAATACGACTTCGATGCCGGCTTGGGCGGACACCAGCGCGATGCCAGCCCCCATCATGCCCGCGCCCAAAACGCCCAGTTTCTTGACGCGTTGATCTGCGATGCCTTTGGGACGCACAGCGCCTTTTTCCAAGGCTTCTTTGTTCAGGAACAACGAGCGGATCATCGCAGAAGAGCTTGGGTTCATCAGGATGTTGGTGAACCAGCGCGCTTCGATTTTCAGCGCTGTGTCAAAGGGGACAAGAGCAGCTTCATACAGGACACTCAGCACGGCCTTGGCCGCAGGAAACGCGCCTTTTGTCTTGCCCGCGACCATTGCGTTGGCGCCGACGTAGTTCATGAAACCGGCAGGGCGATAAGGTGCGCCGCCGGGCATTTTGAAGCCTTTGGCGTCCCATGGTTTGAGAATATCGGCGTCCTTGGCCTCCAGCACCCATGCACGGGCCGCAGCAAGCGGATCATCTGAAACCTCATCCACGATGCCAAGAGACTTGGCTTTTTCCGGCGCGTTCATGCGACCTTCGAGGATTTGGGAGGATGCGTTGACCAGCCCCATTTTAAACAGCAGGCGCACAGTGCCGCCGCCACCCGGAAAAATACCGACCAGAATTTCAGGCAAGCCCACTTTGGCCTTCGGGTTGGAGGTGCAGAAAATGCGGTGGGTCGCCAATGGCAACTCAAGACCGATGCCCGCAGCCGTGCCAGGCAGGGCAGAGGCGATAGGCTTGCCGCCCTTGTTGGTTTTCGGATCCATGCCTGCGCGTTCGATCTTGCGCAGCAAAGCGTGCATTTGCATCGTGCCTTCAAACAGGCCACGCGCAGGATCATCACCCGCATCTGCCTTCATCTTGGCCAGCAAGTTCAGGTCCATGCCACCGGCAAAGCTGTCTTTGCCAGAGGTGATCACGATGCCTTTGACCGCGTCATCCGCCAGCGCATCATCAATATGGGCGTCCAACTGGCCAAGCCCGTCGATGGACATCACATTCATCGTCTTGTCCGCGACATCCCATGTGATCGTTGCAACGCCGTCGGCGTCTTTTGTCATTGTAAAATCAGTCATTTTTTTCTCCTGTGGGCCCGCTTTTTGAAAGCCGGGCTGGGATGGTTGGGTTTAGCCCCTGGCGTACGGCCATCCCGAATATTTTGGTGTCCTCGACCGCGTTTTCCGACTGCGCGACCTTCCATAGCCCCTCGGTAAAGTTCAGATGTGACATCACCGGATAAGGCTCCTCAAGGTGGTGTCCATCCTTCGTCACGTGGGTCACATGCGTACCCCGTATGACGGAGGGTGAAAGGTATTCTGCAGTCAGACACACACGGATATAGTTTGTCACGCCCAACCCCGAAAACTGAGCGCGCATGTTGTCGAACACGGAGCGCAGGTCTGACAGGGTCTTGATCGTGTAGGACTTTTCAAACGTATAGGTTGTATGTGGAAGGTCGAAATACGTGGTGAAGGCGTCGAAGTCGCCAGCTTCATAAGACAAAGAGATATCATCCAGCAGGCGCTGGTAGATGTCTTTGGCTGTGTCTTGCGACCCCTTCACCATGCGTATCAGACCCTCTCGATGATTGTCGCGGCTCCCATGCCCGATGCGATGCATAGGGTTGCCAGACCAACTTCTTTGTCCTGACGTTCCAACTCATCCAGCAACGTGCCGATGATCATAGCACCGGTCGCTCCCAAAGGATGCCCCATCGCGATGGAGCCGCCATTTACGTTGACCTTCTCGTGCTCGACGTTGAATTTATCCATGAACAACATGACGACAGAGGCGAAAGCTTCGTTCACTTCGAACAGATCGATATCATCGATGGTCATGCCATTGTCTTCAAGGATTTTTTGGGTGGCAGGCACAGGGCCGGTCAGCATGATGGTGGGATCGGTCCCGATCTTGGTCGTGGCCTTGATCCGAGCGCGCGGCTTCAGGCCGTATTTCTCGCCAAACTCTTTGTTGCCGATCAGCACAGCCGCAGAGCCGTCCACAATACCCGAAGAGTTGCCCGCGTGGTGGATGTGGTTGATTTTCTCGAGGTGCGGGTACTTCATCAGCGCGACCTTATCAAAGCCGGGCATCATTTCACCCATGGCTTGGAAAGCGGGGTTGAGGGAGCCAAGGCTTTGCATGTCCGTTTGAGGACGCATGTACTCGTCGTGATCAAGGATTGTCAGGCCGTTGACGTCTTTGACGCTGATCACCGAGTTGGCAAAGCGGTTGTCATCCCAAGCAACCTTGGCGCGGCGCTGGGATTCAACGGCCAACATATCCGCGTCGTCGCGGGTGTAGCCGTACTGCGTGGCGATAATGTCTGCGGATATGCCTTGGGGCACAAAATAGCTGTCCATCGCGATGCTTGGGTCTGCGGCAATCGCAGCGCCGTCGCTGCCCATGGCGACACGGCCCATCATCTCGACACCGCCAGCGATATACGCCATGCCTGCGCCGCCTTTGACCTGGTTGGCTGCAAGGTTGACCGCTTCCATGCCAGACGCGCAGAAACGGTTGATCGCAAGTCCGGGAATGCGTTCGTCCAGGTCGGAGGCCAGCACGGCTGAACGGGCCAAACAACCGCCTTGTTCCATGACTTGGGTAACGTTGCCCCAAATCACATCTTCAACAGCGTGGCCTTCAAGATTATTGCGCTCTTTGAGGGCATTCATTGTCAGCGCGGAAAGACGCAGAGCCGTGACTTCGTGCAGGCTCCCGTCTTTGCGGCCTTTGCCTCGCGGAGTGCGTAGGGCGTCGTAAATATAGGCATCGGTCATGGGTTGTGATCCTTTCGGGCTTGTTCGTTGGAACGAGATGGGGCGCAGGCAGGTTGTGGTACAAGTCCTGCCGTGGCGTCAGAAAAACGGGTTACGCACGGTCAGAAGGATTGCCGGGCATCAAATCGTAGGGATGCTTCCAGCCGGGGGTTTCGGAAAGGCGGCTCAACCATGAGTCAATGTTCGGGAAACCCGCGCGATCAAAGCCAAAAGGCTCCGGATAGTAGAGATAGCCGCAACAGCTCAAGTCAGCGTTCGTCATTGCATTTCCGACAATCCAGTCACGTCCCTCAAGATGCGCGTTCAAAACCGCATACGCCCCCTGAAGGCGCCCTTGGTTAAAGGCGATGACTTCTTTAGGGCGCTTGTCCTCAGGTAAGAAGTTCATCAAAAAACGCGTCATGCCTGCCATCGAGCTGAGCTTGTGATTGTCAAACAAGACCCACCTCAAGACTTCGCGGCGCTCTTCGGGGGAGTTGCCCGCAAACTTGCCGCTCAAGTGACTGATGTAGTCCTGAATTGCGCCAGATTGGGTAATTGTGTAATCGTGTTCGGTGTCGACCAAAACAGGGGCTTCGCCCATTGAGTTTACAGACTTAAACTCCGCTGTGCGCGCGGCCCCCCCAAAGAAGTCAACAAAAACCGGCTCCCATTCCAGGCCCGACAATTCCAGAGCCAATGCCGCTTTGTATGAGTTTCCGCTTTCGCCAAAACAATACAGTTGAAGTGTCATATTTCGTGCCCTCCCAAGGACGCTTTTGTGTTGTAGAGGTAGACCGGGGGCTTCACGCCCCCGGACCCCCGTGAGGTTTATTTTGCGAGATGAACAAGGGGCCGTTCATCAAACGTTAAGCCTAATGCGGTTGAACTCGAAGGGTATGGTAGGCTGAGGAGCTGAGCCATATGCGAGGTGAAGCTCCGCCGTCCCGTTCCAAACCGTTCCGGATGGCGGAGCGGATCGATGTGTTGATCCTTCTTCATCTCGCAAAATAAACCTCCGCCGGAGGCTCCCTTGCTTGCGGCAGGCGTATTGCTCTGATGGTTCAAAGCGCCCTCGCAATCAGCTCTTTCATGATCTCGTTTGTCCCGCCATAGATGCGTTGGACCCGCGCGTCTGTCCACATTTCGCCGATGGCATATTCTTGCATGAAGCCGTATCCACCGTGCAGTTGCAAGCATTCGTCCAGTACCCAAGCTTGCGTATCTGTCGTCCAGTATTTGCACATTGCGGCTTTGTCGGCGGTCAAATTGCCTTGAAGATGCTCGGTCATACATTCGTCAAAAAAGGAACGGCTGACCATGGTTTTGGTTTTGCATTCGGCCAGTTTAAAACGCGTGTTTTGGAATTGCATGATTGGCCCACCAAATGCTTCGCGCTCACGGGCGTATTTGACCGTGCGCTCTACAGCACCTTCCATTGCGCCAATGGCGGAGCAAGCAATGATCAGGCGCTCTTGTGGCAGTTGGTTCATCAATTGGTAAAATCCCTGGCCTTCATCTCCGCCCAGGATATTTTCCGGTGGAATCTCCACATTGTCAAAGAACAGCTCGGAGGTATCGGCCGCGTGCATCCCGATTTTTTCAAGGTTGCGGCCCCGTGCGAATCCTTTGGCGCTGTCAGTTTCCACAACGACCAAAGAAACACCTTTCGCGCGTTCTTTGGGGTCGGTTTTGGCGGCAACAATGATCAGATTGGCGTGCTGACCATTGGTGATGAAGGTTTTTTGCCCCGACAAACGGTAGGCGTTGCCGTCGCGAACAGCTTCGGTCTTGATGGCTTGTACGTCCGAGCCGGTAGAGGGTTCGGTCATGGCCAAGGCGCCGACCAACTCGCCAGTGACCATCTTGGGCAGCCAGCGGGCTTTTTGTTCTTCAGTGCCGCAGTTCAGGATGTAGTGGGCGACGATACCGGAATGAATGCCGTGCCCCCAGCTGGCCAGATTGGCGCGGGAGGCCTCAATGAGGATGGCAGCTTCATGTCCGAAATTGCCGCCAGCCCCGCCATAAACTTCGGGGATTGAAGGGCACAGCAAGCCCAATTCGCCGCACTCGGCCCACGTGTCGCGGTCCATTTGACCTTGTTTGCGCCACTTCTCGAATTTGGGTCCCCATTCTTTGGTGATGAACTGCCCCGTCATCTCGGCGATCATTTGGTGTTCGTCTGTCATCCAGGACGACGCTATATGTGCCATTTCGTTCATCATATTCTCCTCAGCGCTTGCGCGCATCCAGTTCCGAATTAAAAACCCTCAGGCGGTGGCCGAGGTTTTCTTCATGTGTGACGCTGTCAAAGTTCTCAAACAGGAATGACAAAGCCTCTCCCTCATCCAAGCCGGATTGCGCCGCAAAACGTTTGAGGCGGCGATAGCCGTCTTCAGTCATGGCAACGTGAAAACGGCGGGTGAGGCGAAAGCGTTTGGGCATCAAGATCCTTCCGTAATCCGGGATGAAATATTGAGACCAGCTTTGGAAAACGGGTTCCATCCGGCTTTTCTCAATTGGCGCTTTGCGATGTCGACGGCCAAACGAGGCGCTTGAGCGACGGTCCAGACATGCGCGGGTTGCGGGTTGTTGGCGCGGCGGCATGCGATTTGTTGGCGGCTGTTCAGATCCAGCAAACAATCCACATCCTTGAAGTGGAGCAGTGCAAAGCTCCGCCCGTCCGCCGCCGTGAGCATTTGCCCCGTCAATGGCGGCGGAGACATCGCAGGGAGTGAGATAAAGTCCATGGCGACAACATATGCGTTCTGCGCGCTGAGTGCGTCCAGCATGAATGCGTCGACGGTCCGTTCCGTGCCCTGCATGACGACAAACCGATGCGCGACTGTGTGGCCCATCCCGATATAGTGGTCCAACGTATTTTGTTTGTGCGCAGCCGCTTTGACGTGTGCCTCCATCCAGCATCGCAATTCGGGATCCAACGGGCCGGCGGGGATATTTTCACCGCGCCGCACGCGCTCAATGAGCGCGTTAACGTTCGCATAGTGGGTTGTGCGCGTGTCCGGTGTTTCGCCCGACGCTTCTGCGTCCAACCCGATTGCCAATGGGGCGTCTGTGACCAACCCGTCCAGCAGCAGACCGATGTCTTCTGCCTGTTCAACCGCCTCGATGTTGTGGTGGTGCACCACCGCGTCGATGTGGTGTTCGGGAACGGCGCTGAGGCGCGCATAGGTCTGTTCGCATGCCGCAGCGACATGTGAGGCGCCAACCAATTCCGCGATGGCTTTGATGCGCGTGATATAGCGCCAGTGCGGGCCGAAACTGGGCAGTCCCGGAGCCATTTGCGCCTCGTAGCAGCTGAGCAGTTGGGTGTAGTGGCCAAGATCATGCAACAAGGCTTGCGTGCTGTTGTCTGATAGGCCGCAGGCAGGGTTCAAAATTTCGGGCGCATCCATGATTTCGCCGAAGTACGCAGATAATTCGTGCACGTCGCCCCCAAAGGGCCCCGCCGTTGCACGCCATTTTTCCAGTATTTCGCTCATGATGCCTCTCTTGGGTGGGGCGGGGCGCCGTCGTCTGCGCCCCGCTTGAGTAGCTTAGAAGTTTGCGGCATCCAGCGCCATGACCGTATCCGCGCCGGTGTTGATGCGGGCAAGGTGCAGTGCCGTGGCAGGCAATTGGCGGGCCATGTAAAAGCGGCCGGTTGCCAGTTTGGTCTCGTGGAAATCAACGTCAGAGGTGCCGTTGGCCAAAGCCTCGGATGCGGCTTTGCCCATTTGCGCCCACATCAGGCCAAGGCAAACATGACCGAACATGTGCATGAAGTCGTTGGAACCGGACAATGCATTGTTCGGGTTCTTCATTCCGTTTTGCATGAAATACATGCCCGCCGCTTGCAGATCTTTGGAGGCCGCTTTCAAAGGCTCCAAAAAGTCCGCGTCAAAAGCGTCGTTCGTGCCGGAATTGTCTTTGATAAAGGTTTTCACCAAGGCAAAGAACGCCATCACATGCTTGCCGCCATCTTGGGCCAGTTTGCGCCCCACAAGGTCCAAGGCTTGAACGCCGTTGGCCCCTTCATAGATCATCGCAATGCGGGCATCGCGGGTGTATTGGGACATACCCCATTCCTCGATGTAGCCGTGTCCGCCGTAGACCTGCTGGGCTTTGACGGTCATGTCATAGCCGACATCGGTCAGGAACCCTTTGATGACCGGCGTCAACAAGGACACCAAACCATCCGCGTCCGCATCTTTGGAGCGGTGGGCGGCATCGATCATTGTGGCGGCCCAAAGGATGAACGCGCGGGCGCCTTCAGCAAAGCTTTTCTGCTCCATCAGGGACCGGCGGATATCAGGGTGCACGATCAGCGGATCGGCTGGACCTTCGGGGTTTTTCGCACCTGTCACGTCACGGCCCTGCAGGCGGTCTTTGGCGTAATCCAAAGCGTTCTGATAGGCGACATCGGCTTGGGCCAGGCCCTGCATCCCGACACCCAGACGGGCCTCGTTCATCATGGTGAACATGGCGCGCATGCCTTTGTGCTCTTCGCCGAGCAAATATCCTGTCGCGCCGTCGTAGTTCATGACGCAGGTGGAGTTGCCATGGATGCCCATTTTCTCTTCGATCTTACCGACCGAGACAGCGTTGCGCGCGCCAAGGGCACCCTCGTCATCCACCATGATTTTGGGAACGATGAACAAAGACACACCTTTGATGCCCTCCGGGCCGCCAACGATTTTGGCGAGCACCAGATGTACAATGTTGTCTGCCATATCGTGATCACCCGAAGAGATGAAAATCTTCTGGCCGGTGATTTTGTAGCTGCCGTCATCTTGTGGCTCGGCTTTGGTGCGCATCATGCCCAAGTCGGTGCCGCAATGGGGCTCCGTCAGGTTCATGGTGCCTGTCCACTCGCAAGACACCATGTTGGGCAACCATTTGTCTTTTTGGGCGTCGGAGCCGTGGGCCAGAATGGCCGAAGCGGCACCGTGGGTCAGACCCTGATACATCGTAAAGGCCTGATTGGAGGCCGAGAACATCTCGCCGACGGCAGAGCCGATGACGGCTGGCATGTTCTGGCCGCCGTACTGCTCCGGCATGTCCAAACCGGTCCATCCGCCTTCTTTGACTTGCTCGAATGCGGCCTTGAAGCCGGTCGGAGTATAAACGACGCCGTTTTCCAAACGACACCCTTCGACGTCACCGACCGGGTTCAAAGGGGCAAGGACTTCGGAGGTCAACTTGCCGCATTCTTCAAGAATGGCAGAGGTGAAATCGGCTTCCAGTTCGTCATAGCCCGGAATTGTGCTTTCGCTAATTTTCAGAACATCGTGCAGGATGAATTGCGTGTCTTTGGTGGGGGCTGTGTAACGTGGCATGGTGGTATCCCTTGTTGAGGTAAGGTTTTGCAGGAGCGGGCTTATTCAGCCGCTTTTTTCGGGGATGACATGGAGGCAAGGATCTTTTCGCCCCACTTCATCTGGCTTTTCAAATCATCAATGGCTTCGGTCAGTTCGTCTCGCTGGGCTTCCATGTCGGACAAGCGGTCCCGGGCCACATCATAGGCGCGGGCGAATTGGGTCTGCTGCTGGTCACCGACGTGATAAAGGTCGAGAAGCTGGCGAATTTCCTCAAGGGAAAATCCAAAACGCTTCCCGCGCAAAATCAGTTTGAGCCGGGCACGGTCAGAGCGGGTGAACAATCGCTTTTGCCCTTCACGGATCGGGAACAACAATTCCTTGGATTCGTAAAAGCGCAAGGTGCGCGGTGTGACGTCATAAGCTTCACACATCTCTCGGATTGTCAGGGTCTTTTCAGGCATCTTTTCATTCTCTTTTGCGGTGTCTGACCGTGAGTTGGGCGGTTGAGGGTGTGGTTACAATACAAGTTGACGTTGACGTAAGTTGTACGTTACGTCACTTTGATGATTGACGTAAATTGACACTACGTCAACCCTGTGTGATGGCAAATATCCGCTTATCCCGACGGCTTTGTAAGCCAGTTCAGGTAGAATCGGACATGATTCCTATCGTGTGAGAAAGGCTGGCAGATGACGCGGACTAGGAGTCGGTCTTCAACCCTTTGGCGACTTTGCTGCGCAAATCCAGCAATTCGTCATAGGCTTCGTTCAATTGCTTGCGTTGCTCGGCGAGTTCGCCCAACTGGCGGTCCGCCATTTCGATCCAAGCGTGCATTTGGGCTTCCGTGCCTTCGTCCTCGTAGATCAACAGCCATTGGCGAATTTCTTCGAGTTGAAAGCCGAATTTGCGTCCGCGCATGATCAATTTCATCCGCGCACGCTCGCGCGCGCCGTAAAAACGGGATCGCCCTTCGCGGTCGGGCTGGAGCAATTCAATATACTCGTAGTAGCGCAACGTTCTTGGGGTCACCTCAAACGTGGCACACATCTCTTTAAACGACAGACGGTCTTCGGTCATGGTCGCATCTCCCTTGGGCAAAGGGTAGGCGTGCAAACAGGGAAGCGCAACAGGTACACTTGCCCTTTTCGTGCGCGCCTGCTCAATTGCGCCTCAATCACAGGAGACAGTGGATGGTAGATAAGGTCAAAATGGCCCGTCAATTTATGGATGCTATACCGCATGCCCGCGATTTGGGGATGGAGTTGACCGCAATCGACGGGGGAAGCGCGACCATTCGGATGCCTTATGACACGCGCCTGATCGGTGATCCTGACACGGGCGTCATGCACGGTGGGGCGATTTCTGCGTTGATGGACAGCTGTTGTGGGGCTGCGGTGATGAGCCACCCCTCCAACCCCGGTGGCACCGCGACGATTGATCTGCGCATAGATTACATGCGTGCCGCCACCCCGGGACAGGCCGTCAGCACCACGGCGGAGTGTTACCACGTTACACGATCCGTTGCCTTTGTACGGGCCACTGCGACGGATGAGGACACAGATAATCCCGTTGCAATGGCGACGGGTACTTTTACGGTTCAGGGGGCCAAATGAGCATGCGCAAACGTCCCGAACCCGTGCAAGTCGTCAAGCAACGCCGTGATGCTGCGCTGAATGTCCTGGTACAGCGAATCCCGTATATCCAATACCTTGGGGTGCAATTTGAACGGCGCGGCGATGAGTTGACCGGCATTTTATCCTTTGATGAAAAGCTGATCGGCAACCCGCTTTTGCCCGCGATCCATGGGGGCGTGACGTCCGCGTTTCTTGAGATCACCTCTGTGGTGTCCCTGACATGGGCCACAATCTGGGACGATCTGGAGGATGGGACGCTGGAGTTGAACGACACCTCCCCTTTGCCGCGATTCCCCAAGACCATCGACTTTACTGTGGATTATCTGCGTTCTGGCCTGCCACGCGATGCGTATGCGCGCGCACGGATCACCCGTGCAGGGCGGCGGTATTCCTCCGTGCATGTGGAAGGATGGCAAGACAATCGCAGCAAGCTGTTTGCGCAAGCGACCGGGCATTTCCTGATGCCGCAACCGCGCGAATGATTGCGTGAAACCCGCCTCAGACATTGACCTGAGCCAACCTGTCCAGCCTTTGACGCACCGGCGGGTGCTCAAGATTGCGCTGCCGATTGTGCTGTCCAACGCGACGGTGCCCATTCTTGGGGCGGTCGACGTGGGTGTGGTCGGGCAAATGGGGCAAGCCGCGCCAATTGGTGCGGTTGCCATCGGGGCGATCATTCTGACCACTTTGTATTGGTTCTTCGGGTTCTTGCGTATGGGCACTGTCGGATTGGTGGGGCAGGCGGAAGGGGCAGGGGACCGCGCCGAGGTTTCGGCGCTTTTGACCCGTGCATTGATGATCGCCTTGGGTGCGGGGGTCGCATTGATTTTGTTGCAAGGAGTCCTGTTTTGGGCCGCTTTTGCGATGGCCCCTGCCTCTGCCGAGGTTGAAGGGTTGGCGCGCGATTATTTGGCCATCCGCATCTGGTCCGCTCCTGCGGCGATTTCTGTGTTTGCCTTAACAGGTTGGCTGGTCGCGATGGAGCGCACTGCCGGCGTGTTTTGGGTGCAACTTACGATGAACGGCATCAACATTGCGCTTAATTTCTGGTTTGTCCTTGGCTTGGGATGGGGTGTTGAAGGAGTGGCGATCGCGACTGTGATCGCCGAGTTTACAGGGGCCGCAGTGGGGCTTTATCTGTGCCGCGTCGCTTTTGTGAACCCTGCGTGGAAAGACTGGCCGAGGGTTTTTGACCTTGTACGCCTTAAACACATGGCGGTGGTGAACACAGATATTTTCCTGCGTTCTGCCATGTTGATGGCCATTTTCACGTCCTTTGTTTTCATGGGGGCAGGTTTTGGCGATGTGACGTTGGCCGCCAATGAAGTCTTGGTCCAGTTCATGTATATCACCGCTTACGCCATGGACGGTTTTGCCTTTGCAGCCGAAACGTTGATTGCCCGTGCGATTGGTCGCCGCGACCGTGCCCGTGTGCGCCGCTCTGCTCTTTTGACAGGCGGGTGGGGCGTTGCCATTTGCGGTGTCATGGCGCTTGGGTTCGCGCTGGCCGGGCCGTTTTTGATCGACTTGATGGCCAAAGATCCCGACGTGCAGGCAGAAGCGCGAATCTATTTGCCCTGGATGGTCGCCGCTCCGATTGTGGGCGTTGCCGCGTGGATGTTGGACGGGATTTTCATTGGCGCCACCCGCAGTGCGGACATGCGCAACATGATGTTCATCAGCTTCATCATCTATGTGGTCTGTGTCAGTATTTCGATCCCGTTGATGGGCAATCACGGTTTGTGGTTTGCCCTTTTGGTCAGCTTTGTTGCGCGCGGCGTCACGCTGGGCTTTCGTTACCCGGCGTTGGAGCGCGCCGCGGGGGATTGAGTTGGGGCTCTGCCCCAAACCCCGGGATATTTAGAACGAAAGGAAAAGGATCAGAGCCAGTTTTTGGCTTCGATCCCTTTGGCTTCTGCAATGTTTTCAAATCCGTCTTTGGCGAGCAATGCGTCAAGATCCCGTGCAATTTGTGCGGCAAGGGACAGCCCCCCGTAGACAAGGGCGGTGTAAAGTTGCACGGCGGACGCGCCTGCTTTGACTTTGGTGTACGCGTCCTCGGCTGAGCTAATTCCACCCACGCCAATGAGCGGGATGTCTGTCAATTGGCCGAGTTTTGCGAGCACGCGCGTTGACTTTTCAAACAGCGGTTTGCCTGAGAGCCCTCCTGCCTCGCCTTTGTGTTTGCTGCGCAGGTCATCGCGGTCGAGTGTTGTGTTGGTGGTGATGATCGCCGCAACCCGCGCATCGCTTGCGACTTTGGCAATGTCAGCGAGGTCCTGATCTGACAGGTCAGGCGCGATTTTGAGGAACACAGGGCAATCGCCGCGCACTTGCATCACACCGTCGAGCAGCATGGCCAGTGCCATCGGCCCTTGCAGGTCCCGCAGTTTTTCAGTGTTGGGGGAGGAGACGTTGACGGTGGCGAAATCGACGTGCGGCCCGCACAGCTTGAGCACTTCGGCAAAGTCGACTGCCTTGTTTGTACTGGTTTTGTTGGCGCCAAGGTTGATCCCGACAGGGATGCCTTTGCTGCGTGCGGACAGCCGCGCTGCGATCGCTTCGGCCCCTTCATTGTTGAAACCGAACCGGTTAATTGCGGCTTGGTCCTCGGTCAGTCGAAACAGTCGTGGCTTGGGGTTTCCGGGTTGCGCTATGGGCGTCGCCGCGCCCACTTCGATGAAGCCGAAGCCCGCGGCACTCAGGGGCCCTATGGTTTCTGCGTTTTTGTCAAAGCCTGCGGCGAGCCCGACAGGGTTGGGTAACTCCAGCCCTGCCACGGTGGTTTGTAGGCGGTCCGAGGTCACGGGCCCCGGTCGTGCCGTAAGGCCAGATTTCAGGGCGGTCATCGCGAGGCCATGCGCTGTTTCAGGGTCGATTTTCCGCAAGGCTTTGAGACCGATTTTTTCAAACATCTGCATCATCCGAAGGTTTGCCCCTCAGCTGCAGAAGCATGTCGAATGAGCCTTGATGTGAGCACAGCAGCCTGGCGGTGCACGACGGCTTTTTGGTACGCGGGGTCGGTGACCATAGCCAGAAACGCACTGGAATTTGGGTAGCGCACAATGAAGCACGCATCCCACGCCTCATCCTGTGGACCGATGAGGATGGTTTCAAATGTGCCGCGCCACACAACAGCGCCGCCCACTTTGTTGAGGATCGGACCTGTTTCGGCCCCGTAGTTTTTATAAGCGTCTGCCCCGCTCAAGCCTGTGTCATGTAACGGGTGATGGGCTGGGTAGTCTGCGACGTCTTTGAAACGCAGAAGATTGAGCATTTCGATAGGTTGATCACGCGGCAGGTCTTTGAAGGCGTCAAATTGCGCGCGTGTGGGGTCGATGTGATGCTGCATCTAAAGCACTCCTGCGGGAAACTCATGTACGCCGTCCACAAGCGGCAGTGGCTGTGCCCATGCCACATCGGACAGTTTGAGGTTGCGATAAAGATGGGGGAAAAGCGCGTCACCTCGGGAGATTTCCCATTTCAGGTCATCGTCCAAACGATCGGTTTCGACCCCTAAAAGGAACAGGCCCTCAACCCCTGCAAAGTGTTTTGCGGCCGTTTCAGCGGCCTGTTCGG
>CALSOO010000007.1 GCA_943787985.1 uncultured Paracoccaceae bacterium
GGACGCTGACATCATCAGCATCCGGTTTAATTCGTAACGTGTCCAGGGTTTATGGAACGGGCGTCGATGTGGATGTGTCGTCGTCACCAAATGCTGTGGTCACGACTGTTACAATAATCGCGGCGCCGATTGCAGTTCCGGTTGTGATTGTTGTAGCGGCAACAATTTCAGCCTGACCGTTCACGACAGCGGCACCTTGGCCACCAGAAACGGTGTTGTTCGTTGGCAATTGCTGCGCGAATGCTGGAACCGTCAAAGCAGCTGTCAAAGCGGCTACAGACACCAGTGTAATTGTTTTTTTCATAGCGGGATCCTCAAAATCTATACCGATCACTACCGCGAAGTGGCATGCAAAGCAACAAACATAGCCAAACAAGGTAAATTTTTATGGGTCTTCCCCATAATTTGCCGGGATTTCGTTAATTGTTGAGCACTGTTGTGCCGATTTTGCCCAGATACGGTCCAGCCCATTGGTTGGTCTTTATCACCACACCGCTTCTCGAATCAACCCAATAGTCGTTTGTGACGGTCCCGAAATCAGTGTCACACTGTTCTTGCATGTGTTTTGTGGCGAAATTTTTCTGTACGATCGACAGGGTTTCATTGCCGATCACACGCATGGTGCAGCGCATCGAAATCCGCAGCAAACCATTCGAGTCATTGCGTACGTCAAGGCTGCGTTGCCCACTGCCGCCTTGACGGTTGCGCAGCGCCCGCACGGCCATCGCTGCATTGCCTGACGCCACGTCATTGCCAAGCCCGCGTGTGCCGATCAAAACGCCAGACCGCAGGATCACATCCGCGTTGTCCCCGGAGCGCCAGACGACGATTTGCCCGGCACTGGCGTCCGTACGTTTGACGTGCTGAAGCAATAAACCTTCTACGCCTGTCCCCTCGATCGTTACTTTGAGGATAGGGTTCTGGAGCTGGTTCAATTTGTCCCGAGAGATCGGGGGAAGGGGTTTTGGCCCAGCCCGACTTGCTTTGATCGTGTCACGCAAATCACGAAGAGACTCAAGTTGTGTGTTTTCGCTTTCTGTCCCGCTGCTGCATGCTGTGAGTGCGGTGATCAGCGCAATGCTGATGAGGCGTGGCAGTGTCATCTTCATTCCCAAATCCTCGACCAGTCGCTGACAATATCCGATTTGTGCCCGCTGCGCACTTGCTCATACAAGCGGCCCTGAACGTTCAAGCGTGCGCCGCCGTCCCTTTGGATGGGGCGAATGGTTGTCGAGTTTGTGCGTTTGCTGGACGAGCCGATGAACCATTTGACCGGCACCGTCAGTTGGATGCCTTTGTCGAATGACCCTTCGCCAAAGTCGGCCGCGGACACGTCGGTGAGTGTAAAGAAACCGCCGACTTTCCAGCCGTTGGCGAATTCGCGCGTCAGTGTCATGGTCGCGCCGTAATCTCCGGCGAGGTATCGGCCCACGTCCAGTTGCGCGAGGTATCCGTTGTTCATCTCATAGTAGGCAGACACGTGTCCTGTTGCGACCGAGTAGCTTTGGAAATCCAGATCCCGATCAAAGGAGCGTTGTTTGACATAGTTCCCTTCAACCCCGAGTGCCAAGCGGCTGTTCGTTGGCTTCCACAGCAATTCGCCAGACACGCCGCCGAACATTTGTTCGAGATAACCCGCCGAGAGTCGCGCATATGTGTTTGTCCCTGCTTTCCATTGCTTGGAAACATAGAGATCCTGAATGTACGTGCTTGATCCACGGGCATAAAGGATCGCATTGGTGCGCACGCGTGGAAGGACCGAGTTTGACAAACGGTTCGAGGTTCCGATGTTTCCCGTCAAGCGGTGGCGCAGAGACCCTGCCACGTTCCATCCCTGGCCGAAGCGGTAGTTAAATTGGGCTTCGATCCCGGCGTCGGCGCGTACGGGGCGGTCGGGATCAAAATAGCTTGGCTGGATGTATGGTCCGAGCGAGAAGGAAAGTTGCGGAAACTGCCCTTCGGGTCGAATTTCGCCAACAAGATTTGGCGCGGCACCGCTGATATTGGACACAGCCAGCAGCGCGTCAGCGGCTTGCGGTTGGAATTCGAGCGCTTCAAGGTCGGAGCGCCGGATCGTTACAGTGGACAGGGCCAGCCCGTTGTTCATGGGCGTGATCTTGAAGGTTTCGACAGAAGGCGGCAGGATTTCTGCCATCACCCGCGCGGACCGTCCGATTGCGACGGTTTCTGAAGAAAAGCGTGTGTTGGTGATCCGCAATTCGGCGCTGTTTGCTGTGACCTTCATGGAGTCCAGAACGATACCGTCTTCGGCCAGTTTTGGTTGGATAAGGTCGCGCAGTTGTGTTGGTGCGGTGGCGCTGTTGGCCCAGTCCGTGCTCCATGCTTGCGGGTTCACCCGACGTGCCGGGCGCACCAACAGCGGGCGTGGTCCGGATACGCGCGAAGGTGTGATGGCGCGTTTGGGGTTGAGCTGGAATTGCGCGTTGATCCCGAATTCGGAGCCGTAGAGGTAATAGGCGCCCAGACGGAGCCGTTCTGAATACTGGTATTCGGCCCCGAAGTTGACGCTGGACTTGCGATCGAAGACGCCTTCGCGTGTTTCGCGGTCATAGCTGTCGGCGGAATATTCCGCTTTTACCCCGAAGCGGTCGTTGATTTGCCACTCGATCCCGCCAAAGGGTGAGGCCGTTCCGCGAAACCATGCGTCATAGGCGGGTTCGCCCCCTGTGCTTCCGGCTACAAATGTTGGTCTTGTCGGGTCGGAAATCCCGCCCTTGGCCAGACGTCCCCATCCGACCCCTGCTGTCACTTTGATTTTCCCCGGTAAGCTGAGGGGTTGTGTAAATGTCTTGGTCGCGACGATGTATTCACCCGAGTAGATGCCGGTCCCTGCGAAATCTTGCAAACCGAATGCAACGGCGGGGGTATAGCGCTTTTCCTTCAGCGCCAGATACCGCAGGTCGAAAGAGCGGTCGCGGTAGTCGACAAACCCACCGATGTTCAGGTCCTTGATGCCGGCGTACCGGAAGCTTGCGGTGATCCGCGGTGTTGCCTGAAACGTCAGCGTGCTGCGGGTGGTGCCGCCGAAATAGGAGGATGTGATCGTCAATTGTCCGTCAGGCAAGGCTTCGGCCGATGGGGTGTCGATCAAACCGGGCAGGCCATAGAAGTTTTGCGATGGCTGGCTTGTGTGCGGCGAGACCTCGGCGTTTTGCGCCCACGCTGGCTGACACAGCGCCATGAGGCCACACAGGGGGAGCCCCAACTGTGTGGACGCTTTTTTGAGCTTGGGTGAAAGCGCCATGGCTGACCTCGGAAAAGAATTAGAGCGATGTTCATTCCATACAGCATGCAAAGCCAATTGGATCAATCGCTTGTCGTACAAAACTCTTTAAGCGCGGCAATCAGGTGACAGGGGTTTTCCATGTGGTTTCTTCATTGAAAGTATGGGCGCGGGCCTGCCCGTATCCTTCCACCCAACGTCTGGCGACGGCGCGCGCGGCGTCCTCGTCCCCGTTGGCGAGCGCATCGCCCAAATCGCGTGTGGCAGAAGCAACTTCGATCTCGGACAAGCGGGCCTCATCCGAATAGAAAATCTTGGCGTGACCTGTGCCGACCAGATTGCCGGAAAGCGTCAGTTCTTCGATCATTTTTTCACCCGGCCGCAGCCCTGTGAATGTGATCTCGATATCGCCGTTTGGCTGGGCTTTGTCGCGCACGGTAAACCCTGCGGTTTCGATCACCTGCCGCGCCAGTTTTTCGATCAAAACGGGTTTGCCCATGTCGAGCACAAAGACTTCACCCCCCGTAGCCATCGCGCCAGCGCGCAAAACAAGCGTTACGGCTTCTTGGGCGGTCATAAAGTAACGGGCCACATCGGGATGCGTCACAGTGAGAGGGCCGCCGTCACGCAATTGGTCCTGAAACAGTGGAATGACGGATCCCGAAGAGCCAAGTACATTGCCAAAGCGCACCATTGTAAATACGGGTCCTGTGTCTTGCGGAATCCGGCTTGCGAGGTCCTGGACGACCAGTTCAGCCAGCCGCTTGGAGGCGCCCATCACGTTGGTGGGCCGCACGGCTTTGTCCGACGAAATCAGCACAAAACGTTCCACGTTGGCGGCCAGGGCTTCTTGGGCAATAACCTGGGTTCCAAGAACATTGTTGGACAGGCCGGACAGCGGGTTCACTTCGACCAGCGGGACATGTTTGTAAGCGGCAGCATGCAAGACGACTTGCACGGCATATTGTTCAAAAAGTTTGCGCAGCAGGCGGGCGTCCGAAACAGAGCCGAGGATGGGCACGATTTCAATGCCGGACCCTTCGGCCAGTTGGCGGATTTCCATGTCGATCCGGAACAATGCCAGTTCGGACAATTCGAACAACACGATGCGCGAAGGTTGGCATTCCAGTATTTGGCGGCACAGTTCGGACCCGATTGACCCGCCAGCGCCCGAAATCAAAACACTGCGCCCCGCATAGCTGGCGCGTGCATCGTTGAAGGTTTCAGACACTTCATCGCGGTTCAAAAACAGGTTTGGAGCAAGGGGCATCAATTGCTCGACCAGCTCTTCTTCACCGATCAATTGAGAAAAGGAGGGGATGGCCTGAACCTCAAGCCCTTGTTTTTGCAAGCGCCGCGCGATTTGCATCTGCATGGGCGCGCTGAGGGATGGCATCGCCAGCAAAACACGTCCGACCCGATTTTCGCGCGCGGCGTCCTCAATGTGGAGGGCGGAGTAAACAGGCAGCCGTGACAAGGTCATGCCGTGCATCACGGGATTGTCGTCGACAAAGGCTACGGGTTCGATTTTTTTGTGGTTGCGCAAGGCAGAGACAAGCTGTGTGCCAGTTGCACCCGCACCGTAGATCAGCACGCGCAGGGAGTCATCCGCGCGTCGATAAACCGTTTGTACGATTTGCAAGGCAATCGCGCGACTGACCACGGCAAAGACCAGAAAACTAAGCCCAAAGACGACATGGGTGCCCGCAGTCAGAGGCGGGCCAAAAAAGAAGGTGAGCCCCCAAGAGGTTGCCGCCAAAAGCACAGCGAAAATGGCAGTGGTCCCAATGGATGTGGCGTCATAGGCGCTGAGTTGGAGGGAACACACGCCAAGCCACACAGACAATGCGCCCGCAAGCAACAAAAGCATGAACAGGACCGGAATATACTGCAGCGCCATCTCGACAATGGCGATCGGGGAGATTTGCAAGCTCACCGCAAAGGCCAGAGCCAGCGGAATAAGAATTGAATCCAGCACAAGCATGATGGATCGCTTCTGACTGCGTGTTAGGGATTTGATAAAGCTCAACACTTCTTGTTGCTCGAATTCTTTTTATGGTTGCGAACTGCTACCGTATTTTTAGTTAATGATCCATTAACGTTTTTCAACCAGCCGCAAATTGTCATGAACCCGCTCATGATCTTACGGTTTGCGCCGACGAAACAGGTTGGAGATTGTCTGACAGGCGAGGTCAAAATCGTAACAGTTGGATTGGTGCTTTTGATAGATCAGATCCAAACGCGCCTTTCGTGGCACGCAAATGCGTGTGTAAACGTCATCGGTTTGCTCTGGTGTGGTGCACCGTGACAGCAGTTTGTCTTCGTGTTTGTGAAAGCAGATCGTGGCCAACCCCGTCACACCGGGCCGTGACTTCAGAACTTTGCTGTAAATGTCTGGAAACCGGTCCACGTATTCTTTGAGCGGGGGGCGCGGCCCTACCAGACTGAGATCGCCGCGCAGGACGTTCCACAGTTGGGGAAATTCATCCATCCGCTTGGCGCGCAGCCATGCCCCGACCGGCGTAATCCGGCTTTCCTTGTCCCCGCCCGACACCCCCGCGTCTGTCGAGACCACCGACATTGTGCGGAATTTCCAAAGCCCGAATTCCTGATCCGGTGTCTTCATGCGCTTGGCCACGTAGAACAATGGCCGCCCTTGTTTCAGCAAAACATAGACGCACAACAGCAGGATCACGGGTCCGAGGATGAAGACCAGCAGTCCTGCAAAAAACAGATCAAAGAGTCGTTTGCGCCATGTCATAAAGCACCTGTGCTTTCACGCCACTGGGCGACCATGCTTTGCGCTGTGCTGTCTTCAGGTGTGAATGTCATCAGTGTCTCAAGTCGTTTTGTGCAAAGGTTCACATCTGCGGTCACGCCAGCATGGGGTGTCCGGTATCCGAACGGCAGGTGTGCGGCGTCCAGCAATGCGTCCATGCAGATCGTACCGGGTGCCGCGATGTTGAGGAGGAAGGGTGGCATATTTCCGGTGGCCAGCGTCCAGAGCGTTTGCGCAAGAGTGTGCGGCCCGATGTAGCTGCGCCGCGGGGCGCGCCCGTTGTCCAATTGGTCCAGCATCATGTCGGCGTGCCATTTCCCCAAGATTGCGTCTGCCCCTGCGACGTTGCCAATGCGCAGGCAACTGGTTTTGTCTGCCATTGGATGTGCCGCTGCCATGTGTTCCATGTCCAGCTTGGATGCCCCGTACGCTGCAAAAGGGGCGGTTGGTCCATCCTCGGACCATGGTCCGCAGCCTTTTCCGTAAACTGCACCAGAAGATGTTAAGATTATACGACCAACCTGTGCTTTTTGTGCCGCGTTCATGGTCGCGCGGGCCAGGTCCACATTCAACGCCATGTTCGCGTCTTGTGCCGGTGTGATCCCTGCAAGACATACAACAGCATCTGCCTGAGCCATCAGGGCTTCTAAGCCTTTGGGATCGTTCAAAATATCAACGCCATGAGTGTCCTTGAACGGCACTCGTGCGTGCCAAAGTGCCGGATGTTGCGACAGGAATGGTCTGATCAGTTTCCCGATCCGGCCATTCGCGCCAAGGAACAGCACGTTGTTTATCGCGCTTGGGCGCGTTGGGTTTATCGCGCTTGGGCGCTTTGGGTGTATTGACGGCATGGGATCAGACAGTATCCTGAGCGCAATCGAATTCCAATGCTTTGCGTGACCTTTGGGGGGATGTTATGGGGCAGGGCAATCGGATCATTGATGATATTCGTTGTGGGGACAAATTTGCTATGATGTTGAATTTTAAGCGAACCGTTGGGTTCTGCTTGGCATTGGTTCTTGCTGGATGCACCGCATTGCCGCGCGGCGCGGCTGTGGACAACGAAATCTTGCGCGAAGCTGACGACGCCGAAGCCGGATTTGCAATCTATCCGGTCACCAAAGCCTTTTTGCCCAGCGTGGCGACGTGGCCGGTGACAAACACCCGTCAGTACGGTTGGTTGGGCCACAGCCACGGCGCCTCTACCAATGTGATCCAGGCTGGCGACACGTTGAATTTGCGTGTCTGGGACAGCGATGCCAACTCTCTTTTGACGGGTCCCACATCCCCGTCTGCAGACCTTGGTGATTCAGTGGTCAGTTCGGCGGGCACTATTTTTGTGCCCTACGTGGGCAAGGTCAAAGTATCCGGTCGCAGCCCTGACAGCGCCCGTTCGACAGTGCAGCGTAGTTTGGAAGCCATTTCACCGTCTGCGCAGGTCCAACTGACATTGGTCGCCGGGCGCAACAACTCTGTGGATTTGGTGGGCGGCGTGCGCTCTCCCGGGAACTTCCCGATGCCGGATCGCAATTTCTCGGTGCTTGGCCTGATCGCGGCAGGCGGGGGTGTTCCAGACACCTTGTCCAACCCGCAGGTCCGTTTGCAGCGCGGTCACAAGATTTATTCGACCTCCGTCGAGAAGCTTTACCAGAACCCTTCGCTGGATTCGCGGTTGCGCGGCGGAGACAAGGTGATCGTTGAAGCGGATGACCGATATTTCCTGTCGCTCGGCGCCACAGGCACCGAAGCGCAGATCCCGTTTGAGTCCTCGAACGTGTCGGCGCTGGATGCGATCACGAAAGCCGGAGGGATCAGCGACACGCGTGGTGATCCACAAGGAATTCTGATCTTGCGGGAGTATCCCTCAAGTGCCGTGGCCGCAGGTGTACGCGGTCCACGCCAGCAACGGGTTGTCTTTACCCTTGATCTTACAAACGCTGACGGGTTGTTTTCTGCACGCAATTTCCCGATCCATCACAAGGATCTGGTGCTTGCAACGGAAAGCCCGATTACCAACGCCCGTACAGTGCTGCAATTGGTCGGTTCGGTCTTTGGGGTTGCCAATACCGTCACGAACTAAGGGCGGTTAGAGCCTGATCAAAGGATCACCTTGCGTTCCTTATGGCATCGCCATCCGTCTGTTCTCAGGCACCAATGCGTTGATCTGGCGAATGTGTTCGGGCAGGCAAACCGTGTGGAAATCGTATGTTTTGACCACATGTTCGCGGGCGGCGGGGCCGATATGCGCGTAGTCTTCGGGGTGCTGCAGGATGTCCACGACTTGCGCCGCGATCTCGTCATGATCAAAGAAATCCACGATCATGCCTGTTTCATTGTGGGTGATGGCCTCGCGCACGGGGGCGACGTCACTGGCGACAATGGTGGCTTGCATCGCCATGCTCTCAAGGCAGGACCATGACAGCACAAAGGGCATCGACAGGTACAGATGCACTTTGCTGATCTGGATGATCTTTTGGTAATCCTCGAACGGAACCTGCCCCAGAAAATGCACGCGGCTCCAATCGACGCGGTCACCGACTTCGGCTTCCATTTGGCCCCGCAACCCACCGGGATGCTTTGATTTGCCGCCATAGGACGTGTCATTGCCGCCGATGATCAAAACGCGGGCGTTGGGGTGCCCCCGCTGGATACCGGGCAATGCGCGCATGAACTGGTGAAAACCGCGCGTGGTTTCCAGATTGCGCGCCATATAGGTGACAATGTCATCGGTGGCCCGCGTCATCACGTGATCCACGCGCCCCAACGTCAAGGTGACGTCCTCGTTGGGTGCAAGGACATCCGTGCGGATCCCGTCGTGGCACACATAGCATTTGTCGTGAAAGCTCTCGGGGAAACGGTCGCGCTGCCAGTACGTCGGGCAATGTCCCAGATCGACGACTTCGATATTGGCCAGCGGCACTGCGTTGTTGGCGGCCAGAATATAGGGGGAGTGTTCGGACACGGGGCTTTCGGGATCGAAGCCGACGGGGCCTCCATGGGCGCTATAATAGTACTCAAAGAACCCGATGATCGGCACGTCGGGATAGACCTCCTTCATAAAGGTCAGCTCGCCCCAGCCCACATGTCCAATGATGATATCGGGGGTAAAGCCGGTCTCGCGCAGCTTTTTGGCGGCTGTTGCACATCCAAACCCGGACCCCGCCGCATTTTCCCACGCGCGTGACAGGCCATAGGCCTTTTCGCCCGCGACATGGTGTGGCTTGTAAATGATGGTGCGCACACCGTCGATTTTGGGCGGGTTTTTGCGCTGGGTGAGAAAGACGATGTCATGGACACCACGTCCCACAAGCCACTGAACCAACTCGCGATACTGACCGGGCATGTTTTGATGCACAAACAAGATATTCATTTAAGCCGTCCATTTTGAAAAGGGGTTGGGATGTGCATAGCGGGGCAGACGCACAGGATCAACGGGGGGGCCAGACCATGAGGCGCGGCTCATAGAAGATCTGTCCCGACGGGTGTCTGTTGGCGAGGCAGAGCGCCTCAATCGCGCAAGAAAACCCGAGCATCGAAAACCGGGGATCAGTGGGAACGCATACTGGCGTGGCCGATGTGGCTCAGGCGGCAAGCGCGGCATCCAAAAAGGCGCGCATGTTCCGCTCATAGGGTTCGTTCACGATGCGCGTTATTTCTTTGCCTTGTTTCATCACCACCAGCGTGGAGCGGCGCGTGATCTTGAGGCGCTGTGTCATTTGTGACCGCCCGAACGTGTCCCAATCCACGTCCACAAAGGTCAGCGCGCCATAGGCGGGGTTTTCACTGATCAGCTTGGCGATCAATTCCAGTTTCGTCTGGCAGGTCAGGGACCACTTGGCGCGGTAATTCAGGATCACGGTTTGGTCTGTTTTGCGCAAAGCGCGCCATTCATCGGGGCTGAACGTCAAAGAGGATGCGGCCAATACGGTGTGGGGCAAAGCAAGTGCGGCAACGGAAGTCAGGAAAAAGGCGCGGCGGTTCGTTGCGGTCTCTTCTAAAATTGGGTTTGGCAGAATCTACCCTGCAAATAGGGCTCTGATAAGGCTTAAACGTCAGGTTTTTTGAATTCGTGCGTATTGGACGGCAAGGATGCCGATGGCGATGATGGCCACGCCTGCGATGTCACGTCCGGTGAGCCGCTCTCCGAGCAACAGGGCAGCGATGGCGACCCCGAAAAACGGGTTGAGAAAGTGGAAGGTCGCGGCCCTTACAGCCCCGATCCGCGCCACAAGCGAGAACCATATCCATGTGGCCAACAGGCCGGGGGCCAGCGTTGTGTAGATAAATGCGATGAACAGCTCTGGCGTCGGATTTACGACGATGGTTTCGGTCAAGGCGGATGTCACGGCCAAAGCGCCGGCCCCCACAAACATTTGCAAGCCCACAACCATCATCAAATTTCCGCCCGATGATGCGCCGCGCACAGACAAGGTCGCCACTGTCAGCGCGGCTGCTGCGATCAGACACAGGCTGATGCCATAGATATCGACCCCGCCTGACAGGCGGGCGCTCATGATGATGGCAACGCCCGTCACGCCAAGGATCAGGCCAACGATCCCGAAGGGTGGAAGTTTCTCGCGCAGCACAATCCACCCTGCCAGCGCCACCATAAGCGGCATTGTGGACGCGATGATGGAGGCGAGCGAGGCTTCAATCGTTTGCATCGCTACAAAGTTGAGCCCAAGGTAAATGGCATTCTGGCAAAGCCCGAACACAAATGTGGCCCGCCATTGATCCCGTGTCAGGTTCCACGACTGCCCCAGCGCGCGCGCAATCGCGACGCCGATCAGACCGGATACAAAAAAGCGCAAAGCCAGCGAGGCAAGGGGAGGGGCATCCGCGACAATGATCCGTGCCGATGTGAACGCCGAGGACCAGATGAGGGCAAACAAAAGGCCCATGCCAACCGAGCGCAGATCCATAATGTGTCCCTTCATAGATTGGGAGGACAGTTTCCCAATTCACGCAGGGTTACAAGGGCGCGCCACGCCACCTCATTCCCCAAAAGCAAAAAGGCCGCCCAAAGGCGACCTTTTCAAAAAACTATGTGTGAAGGCTTAGCCGTTCACGCTGTCTTTCAGAGCTTTCGCAATGGTCATTTTGACCACTTTGTCGGCTTCTTTTTTGAACTGTTCACCAGTCGCAGGGTTACGCACCATGCGCTCTGGACGTTCGCGGCAATAGATTTTGCCAACGCCTGGCAAAGTTACTGCACCGCCGCCGGACACTTCACGTGTGATCAGGCCGCACATTGCGTCCAGTGCCGCGCCTGCGGATTTCTTGTCTGTCCCCATGTCTTCGGCCAGTGCGGCGACGAGTTGGGTTTTTGTCATTGGTTTTGCCATTATGGTCTCCTTCGTCCGCCCGATGTTGGGCCTCTGCACGCGAATGTAACGGAATGTTGTAGGCGAACACAACGAACTGTTGGCGGAAAAACCGCCTAAATATGCCTTTTTTGCTGTTTTTCTGCCTTCAGAGGAAGGCGGTTTCCTCAAAAGAGCGCAATTTGCGGCTTTGGATGCGTTCCAGCGGCATTTCCCGCAGGTGTTCCATGGCCCGAATTCCGATCATCAAGTGATTTGCCACCTGCGTTTTATAGAAATCTGACGCCATACCGGGCAGCTTTAGCTCACCGTGTAGCGGTTTGTCCGAGACGCACAGCAACGTGCCATACGGAACGCGAAAGCGATACCCGTTGGCGGCGATTGTCGCGCTTTCCATATCCAGCGCTACGGCGCGACTCTGGCTGAGCCGTTGCACTGGCCCTGACTGGTCGCGCAGTTCCCAGTTGCGGTTGTCGATGGTGGCGACGGTGCCGGTGCGCATGATCCGCTTGAGTTCATACCCTTCAAGCTTGGTGACCTGCGCCACGGCTTGTTCCAGTGCGATCTGGATTTCGGCCAATGCCGGAATTGGCACCCAAACCGGAAGGTCATCATCCAGAACGTGATCTTCGCGCAGATAGGCGTGGGCCAGAACGAAGTCCCCCAAGGCTTGCGAATTGCGCAGCCCTGCGCAGTGCCCCACCATCAACCACGCGTGCGGGCGCAGCACTGCGATGTGGTCTGTTGCGGTCTTGGCGTTGGATGGTCCGACCCCGATGTTCACCAGCGTGATCCCTGATCCATCTGCACGTTTCAGGTGATAGGTCGGCATCTGTGGAAGCTTGTCAGAGGGTGCCAGTGCCTGATCGCCTTTGGTGATCTTTGCATTGTTGGTAGACACAAACGCCGTGTATCCGCTTTTGGGATCATCAAGCTGCTCGCGGGCATAGGCCTCGAATTCGGAGACATAGAATTGGTAGTTTGTGAACAGCACGTGGTTCTGGAAATGCGACGGATCGGTCGCTGTATAGTGTGACAACCGCGCAAGGGAATAATCCACGCGCTGGGCGGTGAAAGGGGCCAATGGTTCTGTGTCGTCGGGTGACGTGTAGGTGCCGTTGACGATGTCGTCGTTTGTGGTGCTCAGGTCAGGGACGTCGAACACATCGCGCAGGGTGAAATCCGATGCGCCGTCTTGGGGCACGCTGATGGACGCATCATTGGCCACCGCGAAGTGCACAGGGATTGGCGTGTCTGACCTCCCGACCGTGACCGCGCAACCGTGGTTTTCCAAAAGCAATCCGATCTGTTGCACCAGATAGTTCCGAAACAGGTCTGGCCGCGTCACGGTCGTGGCGTATGTGCCGGGGGAGGTGACATGCCCGTAAGACAACCGCGTGTCTATATGGGCATAGCTTGTCGTGGTGATGCGCACCTCAGGATAGAACGCGCGCACACGCCCGTCGGGTGCCCCGTTTTGCAACGCTAGGGCAAAGGCGGAGCACAGGAAATCGATCGCCTGCTCGTACAGCGCTTCGAGTTGGTCAACGGCAGCGGCCGCATCCATGAAACGTTCCGGTTTCGGGGCATCAGGAGTCATTATTTTTGTCATTATTCGGTCTCTAATACGGGTATAAATTCAAATGTCCGCACATCGACCAATCCAAGGTCGGAGATGCGCAGTTCGGGGATGACCACGAGGGCCAGCAGTGAGTGTTGCATGTAGGCGTTGTTCAACGTGCAGCCGCAATCGACCATCGCGGCGATCAGCTTGTCGGCTTTGGCTGCGACTTCGGTTGCGGGTTGATCCGACATGAGGCCGGCAATAGGCAATTCTACAAGGGCTTGTTCGACACCGTCTTTGTAGAGTGTGATCCCCCCGCCGACGTGCGCCAGACGGTTCGCGGCAAGGGCCATGTTTGCGCGGTCTGTGCCAACGACAATCATATGGTGACTGTCATGCGCGACGGTCGAGGCCATGGCCATCGGCCCTTGATACCCAAAGCCGGATACAAAGGCGTTGACCACGCCCCCCGTCGCTTTGTGTCGCTCGACCAGAGCGATCTGGCACACGTCGCCTTCGGTCTGAACCAGTCCATCGCGCACAGGCAGGTCCGCCTTCAAGGCTTTTGTTGGGGCCTGGTTTTCGACCACTCCTATGACGTTGGCTGTGACAGAATTTGCACCACTTGGCGCTTGGATTTCAAAGTCGGTTCCGGTGAGGGTTTTGCCCATATGAACTGTATTTCGCGCCGCCTCGGGCCAGTCCAGATGTGGGCAATCCACGGTGATTTTACCGTTGATAGAGACTGTTTTTCCGCGCGCAATAACATGTTCGATAGGCAGATTTTCGAGGTCGGAGGTCAGGATCACATCAGCCCGCCGCCCCGGTGTGAGCGATCCGATGTCACGCTCCAGCCCAAAGTGCGTGGCCGTGTTGATCGTGGCCATTTGCAAGGCGATCAACGGGTCACATCCGCACTCTATAGCGTGACGCACGACGCGGTTCATATGCCCGTCATTGACCAGCGTGCCAGAGTGGCAATCATCGGTGCACAGGATCATGTTGCGTGAATCCAGTCCCTTTTCGGTGATCGCTGTGATTTGTGTTTCTACATCAAACCACGCAGAGCCAAGGCGGATCATGGACCGCATCCCTTGACGCATACGCGCGATTGCGTCGGCTTCGCATGTGCCCTCGTGGTCATCGGCAGGACCACCAGCCACATAGGCTGCAAACGCAGGTCCCAAGTCGGGGGACGCATAATGCCCCCCAACGGTTTTTCCGGCGCGTTGCGTTGCCGCGATTTCAGCCAGCATTTTGGGATCAGCGTTGCTGACGCCGGGGAAATTCATCATCTCCCCCAACCCCACAATGCCCGGCCACTTCATCGCATCTGCGACGTCTTGGGCGCTGATTTCAAAGCCGGTCGTCTCCATCCCCGGCGCGCTGGGCGCGCAAGACGGCATTTGTGTAAACACGGTAATAGGCTGCATTAGAGCTTCATCATGCATCAGGCGCACCCCCTCAAGGCCCAGCACATTGGCGATCTCATGAGGGTCGGTGAACATCGAAGTCGTGCCATGAGGAATGACGGCGCGCGCGAATTCTGCAGGCGTCAACATGCCGGATTCAATATGCATGTGACCGTCGCACAACCCGGGGATCATATAGCGGCCTTGGGCTTGGATCACTTCGGTGTCGGGGCCAAGGCAATGGCTGGCATCGGGCACGACGCAGGCGATGCGCCCATGAGTGATTGCAATGTCATGATCAGGCAGCACTTCGCGGGTGTGCACGTTTACCCAACTGCCACCACGAATGATGGTTTGTGCGGGTGCGCGACCTGACGCGACTTCGATCAAATGGGGGGCGACATCGGGCCAACTGGGGAAAGTGGTATGATCCATGTACCGAGTATTGCGACAAAGCGGTCAAGCGCAAGGGGGTGCAGGGAGATTTCGAAAAACGGAACTGTGTATTTCCCCTATCGCGGGAATTGCTTCCATGGCAGTATCGGTGGATGGACTATGAAAAAATCAGTGCCGAGGCGTTGGGAGCCAGCCTTAAGGGGATTGGTTTGAACCTGCTCGTGCAGGATGTTCCTGTGCAATGCGCCTTTTTAGAGATTGTTTTTGCGGCGCGTACACACCGCGTTTCCAAGGACTTTGCAATCGTGACCTATGGCGGTCAGGTGTTTCAGTTGCATGCGGATGCGACCTATCATTCGAACCCTTTGATGGGGCTTTTGCCGGACAACCCTCCCCGTGGGGGTGGGGTTGAAATTCGGATGTATGACACAGATCCCGAAGACGCCGTGACCCGCGCAAAGGCTTTGGGGGCAGTGATTTTGCAAGACCCGACGGACAAGCCACATGGACTGCGTGAAGCGTATATTCTGTGTGAAAACGGATATGCATGGGTTCCATCCCGCCCGCTTTGATGCACTCGGCCCCCATGCGCGTGCCGCTGTCAGGGCAAAAGTCGTTTTCAGGATAGGGTTTGTGCTTGATCGGGGTTCGTTTGGCCTTGAGGGTGAGGGTATCACACCATGGAGGCCGATCATGCCCGACACAGAAATACGCCCGAATATGGACCACTGGCAGGAGCGTGTTGACCTTGCGGCGGCCTTTCGCTGGACCGTGCGGCTGAACTTGCACGAAGCCGTTGCAAACCATTTTTCGCTCGCGATCAATGACGAGGGGACACAGTTTCTGATGAACCCCAATCAAGTGCATTTTTCGCGGATCAAGGCGAGTGATCTGATCGTGGTAGATGCCAATGATCCTGCCAGCATGGAAGGGCTGGATGCGCCTGATCCGACGGCATGGGGGTTGCACGGCGGGATGCATCGCCATTGCCCGCATGCGCGTTGTGCCATGCATGTGCATTCCCCTTACGCGACAGCCTTGGCGGCTTTGGCGGACAGTCGATTGCCTCCTGTGGATCAAAACGGGTGCACCTTTTTCAACCGCTATGTTGTGGATGAGAATTACGGTGGCCTGGCCTTTGAAGAAGAGGGGGAAAGATGCGCAAAACTGTTCGACGATCCCAAGAAAAAGGTCATGATCATGGGCAATCATGGCATCATGATTGTTGGGGACAGTGTCGCAGACACCTTTAACAGGCTCTATTATTTCGAACGCGCTTGCATGACCTACATCATGGCCTTGCAAACGGGTCGACCTCTGCGAGTGATCCCCGATGATATCGCGGAAAAGACGGCGCAAGAGTTGGAAGGCTACCCCGAACAAGACGCGCGCCACTTGTCAGAACTGAAGGCCATCCTTGATGATGAAGGGTCGAATTATGCCAGCTAGCGGGCCGCTCAAAGGTCGTGGCAGGCACATGTGATACACCTGTTGGCTTCATCGATATCACGCCCACCATTTGCAATGCTATGGGGTGTCAGCCACTCAGTTCTCTGGAGTCGATTTGTATAAAACAGACCCTGATAGGGCCGTTTTTCCAAATTTTCACGACGGTGGTGCGCTGCGCGAGATGATGGTGGTACGGTGGGACAAGTGGAAACTCGGCTACTTTGCAGACCCGGCCAAAGGGGGTAAAGCCCTTGGCGGAGTTGAAGAAATTCTTGCAAAAGAAATACTGGATGACACACCGGCGGACAGTCGGTAACGGAGAGACGCTATGATTTACGGCCTGACAGACGAGCAGACAATGATTGCGGACACGGTGCGGTCTTTTGTCGAAAAAGAGATTTATCCGCATGAGGATCTGGTCGAGCGCACAGGGGAAGTGCCCGCCGAAATTGCTCAGGAGATCAAACAAAAGACCCTCGATCTTGGGTTTTATGCCTGTAACTTCCCTGAAAGCGTTGGGTGCGCGGGACTGAACCATATGGATTTCGCGCTTGTAGAGCGTGAATTAGGGCGTGGGTCGATGGCTTTGAACCACTTTTTCGGGCGTCCGCAGAACATTCTGATGGCCTGTGAAGGAGAGCAGATCGAGCGATATTTAATGCCCGCCGTGCGCGGTGAACGCATGGATGCCTTAGCCATGACCGAACCCGGTGCAGGCTCAGACGTGCGAGGCATGAAATGCGCAGCGGTGCGAGATAGCGGAGACTGGGTGGTAAATGGTAACAAGCATTTCATCTCCGGTGCGGAACACGCGGATTTCATCATCGTGTTCATTGCGACAGGTGAAGATCAAACCCCCAAAGGCCCGAAAAAGCGTATTACGGCCTTTTTGGTGGATCGCGGGATGTCCGGTTTCACCATTCGAGACGGGTACAAATCGGTCAGTCACCGTGGTTACAAAAATATGATCCTCGATTTTGACAATTGCCGTTTGCCGGATGCTCAGGTTTTGGGGGAGGTTGATAGCGGTTTCGAGGTGATGAACACATGGCTTTATGCCACGCGTATCACTGTCGCTGCAATGTCCGTCGGCCGTGCACGTCGGGCGTTCGATTATGCATTGGAATACGCGGCACAGCGCGAACAATTCGGGCAGCCAATCGGAAAATTCCAAGGCGTGAGTTTTCAATTGGCGGATATGATTACTGAAATTGATGCCGCTGATCTGCTGACCTTGGCGGCTGCGGACCGCTTGGACAAAGGGTTACCGGCCAATCGGGAAATTGCATCCGCAAAGCTTTACGCCTCGGAGATGTTGGCGCGTGTGACAGATGCGGCGATCCAGATTCACGGTGGCATGGGGTTGATGGACGACTTTCCGCTGGAGCGTTTTTGGCGAGACGCGCGGGTTGAGCGTATTTGGGACGGAACATCCGAAATTCAGCGACACATCATCAGTCGGGATCTATTGCGAGCATTGGGCGCTTAATGTTGCGCCGCCAATTGACTGCAATGTTACAGGGGGGAGGCCAGCCCCCCATCGCATGCGCGCTTCCCCCCGGGATATTTAGAACGAAAGGAAAAGGGGAGCCGAACCGACCCCCCTTAGAAGAGACGAACTCTTCCTCTCGTACGGTCATCGGCGTCCCCGCCTGTACCGCCCTATGGATTCAACACCTCAAGGTTAAATTTTCGTTACTTCCTTTCGTTAAAAATATCCTCGCCGAAGGCAAGGAATCTCTTTTGGGAGCGTTCCAATATGCATGATATTTCGCTGTTGTTGCGACCCCGTTCTATTGCCGTTGTCGGGGGTGGGGCGTGGTGCGACCAGATTGTATTGCAGTGCCAGAAATTCGGGTTTGATGGTGATTTGTGGTTGGTGCACCCCAAAGGAATTGTAGTCAGAGGTATCGCATCAGTTCCGACACTGGACGATCTGCCGTCTGCTCCTGACGCTGTGTTCCTTGGGGTCAATCGACATGTGACAGTGCAACTTGTCTCTGAATTGGCCAAAATGGAGGCGGGTGGTGCGGTTTGTTTTGCTTCGGGGTTTTCGGAAGCTGCAGCAGAGGATGACGACGCCAATGACTTGCAAGCACAACTGGTTGATGCCGCAGGTGCTATGCCAATTTTGGGTCCGAACTGTTACGGTTTTATCAATGCCTTGGATCAGGCTTTGCTCTGGCCGGATCAACATGGGTGTGTTGCGGTCGATCGGGGTGTGGCGATCCTGACCCAGTCGTCCAACATTGCAATCAACCTCACGATGCAGCAGCGTGGTTTGCCGATCGCCTATATGGTCGCTTGTGGCAACATGGCCCAAACATCTCAGGCCGAGGTTGCGATGGGCTTGCTGGACGATCCGCGTGTGACGGCCATTGGGTTGCACATCGAGGGTTTTGGGGATCTTGGCCCTTGGGTTGACCTCGCTCGACGTGCCGCGGAACAGGGTGTTCCGTTGATTGCGCTCAAAGTCGGAAAATCTGATCAAGCCCAAACTGCGACGGTGTCCCATACCGCTTCTTTGGCTGGCAGTGATGCTGGTGCCAATGCGCTCCTTCACAAATTGGGTATTGGGCGGGCCCATGACTTGCCGACCTTTTTGGAGGCGCTAAAGCTGCTGCATTGTGTTGGTGGACTGGATGCTGCGACGCTGTCTTCCGTTAGTTGTTCTGGTGGTGAGGCCAGTCTTGCGGCCGACACTGCGCATGGCACGGCGCTTGGCTTTCCCCCTTTGAATGAGGGGCAGAAAAAGTCTCTAAGAGCAGCACTTGGCCCGATGGTCGCATTGTCCAACCCGCTGGACTACAATACTTACGTTTGGCGCGATACCGCTGCCATGACCGCTGCTTGGGTGCCGATGGCGGCGCCGCATATCGGTTTGACGTTGCTGATTGTAGATTACCCTCACACGGATGCGGCGGATTGGGTGTGTGCAACTGACGCCGCCATCGCCGTGCGTGCACAGAGCGGTCGGCCCGTTGCCGTCGTTTCGACCCTGCCAGAACTGATGCCGCCCGATGTGGCAGAGCGCCTTATGGCTGGGGGGGTCGTTCCGATGAATGGCCTGACCGAAGCGATTGCCGCCGCCGAAATTGTGGCCTGTTTGCCAGCGGCGTCCCCTGATGCGCCCTTGTTGCCCGGGCGGGATCGTTTGGGTGAAACGCTGTCCGAACCAGAGGCAAAAGCCCGGTTGGCCGCGTTGGGTTTGCGCGTTCCAAAGCAGTGCAATTCGATTGAGGATGCACAGGCGCTGACCGCTCCATTCGCGGTCAAGGGTGTCGGATTTGCACATAAGTCCGAAGCGGGCGCTGTCGTGTTAAACGTGCCCCATTCCGAGCTTTCGAGTGTGACTCAAGCGCTTCCCGGTGAAGCGTTTTTGATCGAAGAGATGGTCACGGGCACACTTGTCGAGATGTTGGTCGGCGTGGTTCGTGACCCGGCACACGGGTTTGTTCTGACCATTGGGGCAGGCGGTGTGATGACGGAGATTTTGCAAGATACGGTGTCCTTGTTGGTTCCAAGCTCTGAAACCGTTGTAAAACAGTCCCTAACTCAGTTGCGTATTCACCCCCTGTTGATTGGCTTCAGGGGAAAACCGGCCGTTGACCTTGATGCTTTGGTACAATCGATCATGGCTGTGCAGGCTTATGTGATTGCTCATCAGGACAGAATTGAAGAGGTTGAGATCAATCCCTTGATGTGTGGCTCTGATGCGGCTGTGGCCGCTGATGCCTTGATTAGAATTGCTCCCGAAAGGAACTGATATGTCCCCGATCAAAACGAAACGTGATGGTGCTATTTTTGAGGTCACGCTGGACCGTCCAAGGGCCAATGCCATTGATCTGGAAACCAGCCGCATCATGGGAGAGGTGTTTGCGCAGTTCCGCGATGATCCTGAACTGCGGGTTGCGATTGTCACAGGCGGCGGCGACAAGTTTTTTTGCCCCGGTTGGGATTTGAAGGCCGCTGCTGATGGTGATGAGGTTGATGGCGATTATGGTATTGGTGGCTTCGGTGGTCTTCAGGAACTTCGTGAGTTGAACAAGCCCGTGATTGCTGCGGTAAACGGCATTTGCTGCGGTGGCGGGTTGGAATTGGCACTAAGTGCGGACATGATTTTGGCGGCGGATCACGCCAGCTTTGCTTTGCCGGAAATTCGCTCGGGTACCGTGGCGGATGCGGCCAGTGTCAAGCTTCCGAAGCGTATTCCCTACCACATTGCGATGGAGTTGTTGTTGACAGGGCGTTGGTTTGACGCGGAAGAGGCGAACCGTTGGGGGATCGTCAATGAAATCCTTCCGTCCGAGCAATTGATGGACCGCGCATGGGAGCTTGCCCGTTTGCTGGCGTCCGGACCTCCTCTTGTTTATGCCGCGATCAAAGAGATCGTGCGTGATGCCGAGGACAGCAAGTTTCAAGACACGATGAACCGGATCACCAAACGTCAGCTAAAGTCTGTCGACGTGCTGTACGCGTCCGAAGATCAGTTGGAAGGTGCCAAGGCTTTTGCTGAAAAGCGCGATCCTGTCTGGAAGGGGCGTTAGGCTTTGCGGATGACGGCGATGATGCCAACATCTTTGGCGTGGTCGCCTGTGGCCTTTGCGCTGTAGATCGGAAGTTCTGACAGGTCTATGCTTTGTGAAAGTGGCTCTAACTGGGCCAGTTTGTCTGCAAACCCATGTGACTTGAAGTGCTCGGCATTGATGGAAATACAAAGCACGCCGCCGGATCGCACCAGCCGCATAAGCTCGTCCAAGGCCTCGGCGCCGACGTGCCCGTGCGTGAAAGTCCCTGAACTGACGAGGCCGGCATAAGCACCGTCAGTTTCATCGAGCCCTGCAAGAATATCACCACAAAACAGTCTCTGATAAAGCCCTTTGGCCTCTGCAATATCCAGCATTTCTTGAGAGATATCTGTCGCGACAATCTCGTCCAGTCCGCGATTGCGCAGCGCTTGGCCGCACAATCCAGTGCCTGCGCCTACGTCCAAAACGGGCTGAAATCCTCCAGCGTTGACATAGGCCCGCGCCACATGTTCATGCAGAATGTATCCGTGATCTTGTGCAAAACCGGTGTCGTAGGTATCGGCCCAATCCGCATAAAGCCGCACAGAGTCCTGTGGGGTTTTGAGGTCATAGGCGTCTGTTAGTGAAGGTGTGTCAGTCATGTGTCGAGTGGACCTCAAGTCACATCTTTGCGCAAGGGTCTTGCGGACCGGCGGCACAGGCGTCAGTTTTGGTGCATGACACATACATTGCTTTCTTTCGGACATGGATATTCCGCGCGCGCGTTGGCGGAAACGTTGTTGCTGCAAGGCTGGCGGATTATTGGAACCACCCGAAGCCCCGAAAAGGCCAAAGAGCTTGAAGCGACTGGAATAGAGCCTGTTGTCTGGCCTCAAAGTGATCTGGCCACTGCGATTTCGCAAGCCGATCACATTCTGATTTCTGCGGGGCCGGATGCGGACGGCGATCCTGTGATTGGGGCGTACCGCGACGAGATCACTGCGCGGGCCCATGCGCTGAAGTGGGTCGGGTACCTGTCCACTACGGGGGTGTACGGGGATCACGATGGTGATTGGGTGGATGAGGCCACGCCATTGCGCCCATCGACGCGCCGCGGTCAGGCGCGCAAAGATGCCGAGGAGGCATGGGGCGCTATCGAGGGGCTGCCGCTGCATATTTTCCGGCTGGCGGGCATTTACGGGCCAGGGCGGGGTCCGTTCTCCAAGGTGCTCAATGGCACGGCCCGCCGCATTATCAAAGATGGTCAGGTGTTTTCGCGCACGCATGTCGAGGACATCGCACAAGTTCTGGCGGCCTCCATCGATGCACCGAACCCCGGCGCGGCTTACAACGTTTGCGACAATGATCCTGCCCCGCCTCAGGATGTGATCGCCCATGCCGCAGAGTTGCTGGGCTTGCCAGTCCCCGAGGCTGTGGCCTTTGAAGATGCAGACATGACGCCAATGGCGCGCAGTTTTTATGCGGAGAACAAGAAAGTGCGCAATACGCGGATCAAGGAAGACCTTGGGGTTGTGCTCAAATATCCAACATATCGCGAAGGTTTGGCGGCTTTGCTTGCGCAAAACGATACCTAAACCTGCTCAATTGAACAGGTCACCTTGCCGTTCCGCCTTTGCCACCGCATATAACCCGCAGCACGGCAAAGGGCAGTCGCATGACATTGCAAGACAAGATCAAGTCATTTCTGGAACGGGATTTCGTCCGTAACGGGATCATCGGCGTTATTATGTTCAACGCGATCATCCTGGGCTTGGAAACCTCCAAGACGGTGATGGACAACGCGGGGGGCTTGATCAAGGCGCTGGATATCTTGTGCCTATCGATCTTTGTCGCCGAACTGGTGGCAAAGCTGTTCGTCTACCGATTGGCCTTTTTCCGCAATGGCTGGAATGTGTTCGACTTTTTTATCGTCGGCATATCCTTGATGCCTGTGGCGCAAGGCTTCTCGGCGTTGCGTGCCTTGCGGATTTTGCGCGTTTTGCGGGTGATTTCAGCCGCCCCGCGTTTGCGCCGCGTTGTGGAGGGTTTCGTCACTGCCTTGCCCGGTATGGGGTCCGTATTCTTGTTGATGGCGTTGATTTTCTACATCGCCTCAGTGATCGCCACCAAACTGTTTGCCGCTACCTTTCCCCAGTGGTTTGGCAGCTTGGGTCAGTCCGCCTATTCCCTGTTCCAGATCATGACGCTGGAAAGCTGGTCTATGGGCATCGTGCGACCCGTGATGGAAGTGTATCCGCTGGCATGGATATTCTTTATCCCGTTTATCATGGTGACCACCTTTGCGGTTGTGAACCTGTTGGTCGGTTTGATCGTAAACTCGATGCAGGATGCGCACGCCGAGGAATCCAACGCCGAAACAGGCGCTTACCGCGAAGAAATGATAGCGCGTTTGGCATCGCTTGAGGCGAAGCTGGATGCCTTAGCGGCCATGCCGCAGGGCCAGTCCGATCAGTCCAAAGACCACCAGTAAGCCAATGGCGACAGCGGCGTTCAGCCCGTAAAACCCGAGCCGCTCTGCCAGTTCCATTGAGTTCAGGAATGGATAGGGCAACCCCGATGTGACGCTCCCTGCGGAGCTGTCACTGAGGCGCTGCACCACAAGCTCACTCCATGCCACATAGGCAGCAATGATACCGGTTAGCGGCAATGCTGCCCGCCAGGTCCGTGTGAAGACCCGCCCGATGAACAGCGCATCAATGATTTGCAGGGCGGGGCCAAGCGCGTGCAGATAGTACTCTTGGTGCCAGACCACTGGACCATCGTTGTTCACCAAATCGGGGTTGGTGAACCAAAGCTTCCAATAGAGGTAACACACCATAACGTTGAGCACCGATGCCGTCATCGCGGTAACTTGATGCGTTCGGGTAATGCGCCGCTCAGACAGCGCCAGCATGCGAGACGCTGCATAGAACGAAATGAAAAGCGCCCAGATCGTCAGAAAGCGAAACGGGCCACCAAAGTGCGCGTAGCTGGCGTTGAAAATTTGGTAGATGCAATATCCTGCTGCCAGCAGAAATACGATCCAGCGGTAGGTCAAAACCGGTCTGCTGTGAATATCCATTTGCCCTTCTCCAGTATGTGTAAAAACAGTGGAGGAGGGTCGAGCATTCGTAAAGTGGGAACCTCGCGTCAGGCGCGCGCTTCAGTGATGCTGGCAATCCCCAGGGTGTCTAGGACTTTGGCCTCGATGTCGGTCGCGTTCAGCTTGGCATCCGCGTACATGTCCACTGGATTGGCGTGATCGATAAACGTATCGGGCAAAACCATTGAACGGTATTTAAGCCCGCTGTCAAACACGCCTTCTTCGGCCAAAAGCTGCGCCACATGGCTGCCAAACCCACCTATGGCCCCTTCTTCAATTGTGATGAGAGCCTCGTGATTTGCGGCCAGATCAAGGATCAGGTCACGATCAAGAGGTTTGGCAAAACGGGCGTCAGCGATTGTGGGTGTGATCCCTTTGGCCGAAAGGGCTTCGGCGGCTTTTTCCACCTCTGCCAGACGTGTTCCAAATGACAAAAGCGCCACTTTAGAGCCGTGTTTGATCATGCGACCTTTGCCGATCTCAAGGGGTATGCCGCGTTCGGGCAGGTCGACACCGTTGCCTTCACCGCGCGGAAAGCGGAACGCGATAGGGCCATCATCATGGGCTGCGGCCGTGGCGACCATATGGGCCAATTCGGCTTCGTCCGCGGCAGCCATGACCACAAACCCCGGAAGGTTCGCGAGGTAGGCCACATCGAATGCCCCGGCGTGTGTCGCGCCGTCCGCCCCGACCAAGCCCGCACGATCAATTGCGAAGCGCACAGGCAGGCGTTGAATGGCCACGTCATGCACCACCTGGTCGTACCCGCGTTGCAAGAATGTGGAGTAAATCGCGCAGAATGGCTTCATCCCGCCAGCCGCCAAAGCGGCGGAGAATGTCACGCCATGTTGTTCTGCGATGCCAACATCAAAGCAGCGGCTTGGGTAACGTTCCGCAAACAGCTTGAGCCCTGTGCCATCGGGCATTGCAGCCGTGACAGCGCAGATTTTGTCGTCCTCAGCGGCCTCTTTCAGCAGATATTCCGAGAAGATTTTGGTGTAGCTGGGCGCATTCGAGGGGGCTTTCTTCTGCTCTCCCGTCACAACATTGAACTTGGACACGCCGTGCCCTTTGTCGTGGGCGGTTTCGGCGGGCGCGTATCCTTTGCCTTTCTTGGTAATGACATGGATCAGGATAGGGCCGGTCGCGCGTGCTTTGACCGTGCGCAACACGGGCAGCAGCTGGTCCAAGTCGTGTCCGTCAATCGGGCCAAGGTAAGAGAACCCGAGTTGTTCGAACAACGTTCCGCCAACGGTCATGCCTTTGAGCATGTCTTTGGCGCGTTTTGCCCCTTCGCGGAAGGGTTCTGGCAGAAAGCTGATCGCCCCTTTGGCCGCGGCTTTAAGGTCTTGAAACGGTTCCTCGGCATAAAGGCGGCTGAGGTAGCTCGACATTGCACCGACAGGCGGCGCGATGGACATTTCGTTGTCGTTGAGGATCACGATCATACGTTTCTTGAGGTGGCCCGCGTTGTTGAGCGCCTCATAGGCCATGCCAGCACTCATGGAGCCGTCACCAATTACCGCAATCGCATCGCCGAGGCCTTCGGGGATGTTCCCTCCCAAATCCCGCGCAACCGCAAAACCCAACGCGGCAGAGATTGACGTCGATGAATGCGCGGCGCCGAACGGATCATAGGGGGATTCAGAGCGTTTGGTGAACCCGCTTAACCCGTCCTTTTGGCGCAGGGTGCGAATGCGGTCACGCCGTTCTGTGAGGATCTTGTGAGGATAACACTGGTGGCCCACGTCCCACACGATTTTGTCGCGCGGGGTGTCAAAAACGGCGTGCAGGGCCACGGTCAGCTCGACCACACCCAACCCCGCACCCAAGTGCCCGCCAGTGACAGAAACGGCTGACACGGTTTCGGCACGGACTTCCTGCGCGACTTGCGTAAGCTGGGCGTCAGAAAAACGTTTGAGGTCTGCCGGACGCTGTACAGTGTCCAGAAGCGGGGTGTTCGGGCGATCGGTCATGGCCGGTTCCTAGCTTTTGCGTGCGACGACGAAACGGGCGGCTTGGCGCAGCGTTTCGGCATCGTCACCATATACACTTAAAGCATCTGACGCTGATTCCACCAGTTGCGTGGCGCGGCGTTTCGCCTCGTCCAGTCCAAGCAGTGAAACAAAGGTTGCCTTGCCTGCGTCAGCGTCTTTGCCTGTGGCTTTGCCGACTGTGGCGGCGTCCCCTTCGACATCCAGAATGTCGTCGGCGATTTGAAACGCGAGGCCAAGGGCGCGTGAATATGTCTCTAATGCTGAAACATCGGCCTGCGCCATGCGCGCCCCGGCTGTTGCGGACCATTCAATCAAAGCGCCGGTTTTTCCAGCTTGCAAGGTAGTGATTTGTGCGAGGGTCAGCGGGATGTCCGCCGTTTCCGCCGCAATATCGAGGGCTTGTCCCAAAACCATGCCCTGTGCGCCACTGGCTTTTGCAAGGCTCAAAGCAAGGTCCGCGCGCACATTCCCATTGCCGACACCGGGATGACTGACCATCTCAAAGGCGAGCGTTTGCAATGCGTCCCCTGCCAGCACAGCGGTCGCATCGTCCCACTTTTTGTGAACGGTTGGCTGGCCGCGCCGCAGGTCGTCGTCGTCCATGCAGGGCAAATCGTCATGCACCAGCGAATAGGCATGCAGCGCTTCAATCGCGGTCGCGGGCCAGATGGCGCGTGCAGCATCAATTCCATGAATGCGCGCACTTTCCAGTACAAGAAAACCGCGCAGACGTTTGCCGCCATTGGTGGCGTGCCCCATCGCGTGGATAACGGGAAAATCACCCAAATTCCCCAGAACAGTGTCGAAATGAGCCTGAATATCGGCAGCGCATTGCGTCAGCCTTGTGCCGAACATCGCGGCTTATAGCCCTTCGACGGGCGTCAGTCCCGTGGGTGTTCCGTCGCTGTCCAATGTGATGGCTGCGACTTTTTCGGTCGCTTCTTTCAGTTTGGCTTCGCAGCGTTTTTTCAATGCGGCGCCGCGTTCGTACAGGGTGATGGATTCGTCCAGCGCAACGTCGCCGCGCTCCAGCTGTCCTAGAACTTTTTCCAGTTCTGCCATTGCTTGTTCAAAGCTCATCTCGTTGACGTCGAGTGCGGGAGTGTCATTCATGGCGCGGCCTCTATCAATTCTTGCACATGCGCCCGGGCCGAGGCCGCCAGCGCATCCAGATCATACCCGCCTTCCAGCACCGATACCACCCGCCCATTGCACAGGTCTTGTGCAGATTTCAGGATCATTTTTGTCATGTTCCGGAAGTCTTCCGTGGACCAGTTCAGATTGGCCAGCGGGTCGTCTTGATGCGCGTCAAAACCTGCCGAGATCAGGATCAGTTCCGGTTGATGTTTTGCCAGCGCGGGCAGAACGCGGTTTTTGTAGACCTCAATGGCGTGCGCCCCGTCCGAGGCCGGCGGCAACGGCAGGTTCAGCACGGTGCCATGAGGGCCGCGGTCCGAGGCCTCGCCGGTTCCGGGCCAAAGCGGCATTTGCTGCGAGGTTACAACCAGTGCGCGCGGATCATCTTGTAACAGCGCTTGCGTTCCGTTGCCGTGGTGCACATCGAAATCAACGACCGCGATGCGGCTGAGCCCGTGGTGATCCAGCGCGTGTTTGGCCGCAATAGCCACATTGCCAAAAAGACAGAAACCCATTGGCGTTGTCTGCTCGGCGTGATGGCCAGGGGGGCGCGTGGCAACAAAGGCGTTTTTCACAGTGTCTGCAAGGACCAGGTCGACAGCTTTGACTGCCCCGCCCGCCGCGCGGTAGGCGGCATTGAGCGAGCCGGGTGAGACGGAGGTGTCGGCATCGAGAGAGGTGAAACCCGAGGTTGGGATGTTGTCCCGGATGCGGTCGAGATGCGATTGCGGATGGCAGCGCAGCAGGTCGGCGTCGGCGGCCATCGGGGCGTCTTCGCGGTGCAGATCAAGATCCTCAAGCGCGCGCAAAATATAGTGAAGCCGCGCGACCTGTTCAGGAGCACCGTTGGGTGTGACGTGTCCGTTACAATCAGGATGGGAAAGAAGCGCGGTTGTCATAGTCGTCACCTTTGAATGGAATTGAGGTCTAGTCAGGCGCCAGCATGTATCCCGCACCACGCACCGTTTGTAGATAGCGCGGTTGTTTGGGGTTGCTTTCGATCTTGCGACGCAGGCGGGTGATCTGAACATCGACTGCGCGCTCTTGAGCTTGACCCCGATCGCGTCCCAAGTCCTCGACCAGTTTGGACCGGCTGATGGGTTCCCCGGTGTTGGCGGCAAAGATTTTCATCAACTGGATTTCGGTGGCGGTGAGGCGCACAAGGGCCTCGCCCTGCCACATCTCGCCGCGTTCCATGTCGTAGCGGATGTCGCCCAGATGCAGGATCTTGGGAACGGTGTCTTCAGTGGGGGTTTCTGGCATGCGGCGCAGAACAGCATTGATGCGCAGCAAGAGTTCTTTGGGTTCGAACGGTTTGGGCAGATAGTCATCCGCGCCCGCTTCCAGCCCTTCAATCCGGTTTTTGGTTTCACCTTTGGCGGTGAGGAGCATGATCGGGGTCGTGCTGGTTTCGCGGATGGATTTACACAGGGATATCCCGTCTTCGCCCGGCATCATCACGTCAAAGATCATCATGTCGAAATCAAGCCCAGACAGGATGCGGCGGGCGTGGGCGGCATCGCGGGCAGCCGTCACCAGAAACCCGTTTTTTATAAGAAATTTTTGCAGCAAAACGCGAATACGCTCGTCGTCGTCTACGATCAGCAGATGTGCATCCAGTTCGCTCATGTGCTGCTCTCTTTCAGACGCGTGTAGGCGCGTTGCATTTCGGTGTCCATCATCGCCTCAAGCACGGTGCGAAACCCTGCGACGGCCTCGGGTCCCGCATCCCTGAAAGCGGACCTCATGCGTGCACGCTGCGCGTCGGAAAGGGTTTGTTCCAGTTCTTTTCCTTCTTCGGTCAGGTGCAAGTGTCGTTCGCGTTTGTCAGACTTGCCAACTGTGCTTTGAACCAAACCATCGGCGATCAGGGTGCGCAACACACGATTGAGCGATTGTTTCGTCACCCCGAGAATATGCAGTAAATTGTTTACAGTTGTGCCGGGCGCACGGTTGATAAAATGGATCGCCCGGTGGTGCGCGCGCCCATAGGCCATGTCGCTCAGGATGCGATCAGGATCAGCGGTGAAACCGCGATAGGCAAAAAACATCGCCTCGATCCCCTGCCGCAGTTGCTCGTCCGTGAGAAACAACAGGTTCTCGCCCCGATAGGCTTGTCCGTCCGACATCTTTGTTGTTCCTGTTTACAATCGAGTTCACGCTATTTGTTACAGCATACGTCAGTGTTGTTGACATTCCAACATCAAAGGACTAGATCATCACAGGTTTTGCGCAACTTTATGTCCACTTCGGACGCATTCGCGCAATTAATGAAAATTAAGGGAAGGATACTGCCATGGCTGGCGGATACGATGATCGTGACGGAAAAATCTGGATGGATGGCCAATTGGTCGATTGGCGTGCCGCCAACGTCCATATTCTGACCCATGCCATGCACTATGCTTCTTCTGTCTTTGAAGGTGAGCGTTGTTATTCGGGTAAGATTTTCAAATCCTGCGAACACTCTGCGCGTTTGATCGCGTCTGGTAAGCTCATCGACTTTGATATCCCGTATTCCGTGGATCAGATCGAGGCCGCAAAGCAGGCCGCCCTTGATGCCAATGGCCTCAAGGATGCGTATGTACGTGCTGTTGCATGGCGCGGCGCGGGTGAAGATATGGGTGTCGCGTCGGCGCGCAATCCTGTCCACATGGCTGTCGCTGTTTGGGAGTGGGGCAACTACTACGGTGACGCCAAGATGAAGGGTGCCAAGCTCGATATCGCAAAGTGGAAACGCCCATCCCCCGAGACCGCTCCGTCCCAAGCCAAGGCAGCGGGTCTGTATATGATCGCCACAATGTCCAAGCATGCGGCAGAAGCCAAAGGCTGCTCTGATGCAATGATGTTCGACTATCGTGGCTATGTGGCCGAGGCGACAGGCGCGAACATTTTCTTTGTCAAAGACGGCGAAGTGCACACACCAATCGCGGACTCATTTCTGAACGGCATCACGCGCCAGACTGTAATTGCTATGCTGAAAGACAAAGGCATCACAGTGAATGAACGGATCATTATGCCGGACGAGCTTGAAGGGTTCGAACAATGCTGGCTGACAGGCACCGCCGCCGAAGTGACCCCTGTTGGTCAAATCGGTGACTATAATTTCGAAGTGGGCGCGTTGACGCGTGACATTTCCGCAAGTTACGAAAAGCTGGTGCGCGTGTAAGCGCAGAGCGTTCTGTTTTGGACTATTCTGCCTTTGCAGAGGAATGGGAAGCCGCTTGGAATTCCCATTCTCTTGACCGCATCCTCGCGCATTACGCGCCGGATGTGGTCTTTCGATCCCAAAAAGCGATGCGACTGGCCGGTGCGGGTGAACTGCGCGGCAAAGAGGCTTTGCGTGACTACTGGTCGCGTGCTTTGAGCGCACAACCCGACCTGTCATTCGTCGTTGTAGATGTGCTGCACGGCTACGGAATGTGCGTGATCACTTATCGCAATCAACGCGATGTTCTGGCGGCAGAGACCTTGCGGTTCGGGGCGGATGGCATGGTGGTCGAAGCGTCGGCGTGTCACGGCAAGTAGGCCTTGCGCCTTGCGCCGGAGGCAGGCAAAACTTGGCCCTATGAAACACCTTTTGATCGTTATGCTGATGTTGCCCACATGGGTTGCGGCACATTCCAAAATGTCCGAAACCACGCCTGCAAATGGCGCAATTCTGACGGCTGCGCCAGAGACCGTCCAATTTACTTTCGACAAGGGTATGCGGCTTGTCTTGGTTGTGATTGACGGAGCGCCAGCAACGTTGCCAGAGCAGGACGACTTTGCCAAATCCATCACGGTTACAGCGCCCCCCTTGTCCAAGGGCCGCCACCAAGTGGAGTGGCGGGGTCTGAGTTCTGATGGCCATCCGGTCAACGGGACCTTTGCGTTTACGGTGCAATAGATGGACCAGAGCCAGTGGCTGTTGCTGGCATATGTGGCCAAGTTCGGGGTGCTGAACGGGACATTCTGGTTGGCAGGTCTTTGTCTGGTGCAGGTGATCTTTGGAGTCGGTGTTGCCGTGCAATGGCGGTTTGGCCTTTGGGTCCTCACGGCTGTTTCATCATGGGCTGTTTTTGCACTGACCGCGGGCGTTTTGATGGACAGTGTCGGGGGTATGACGGACCTGACTATTCTGGGCATCGTCTGGGATACACCGGTCGGCACGGCGTTGGCTTTGCGTGCTGGCGGGCTTGGCCTTGTTTTCTTGAGCTTTTTTCCAACGGGCAAGACTGGCGACTGGTTTGGCGGGCTTGGCGCATTGGTGTTGCTTGCCAGTTTCGTGGTCTCAGGACATATCGCTAGTCAGGCGCACATCTGGTTGTCCGCAATTTTGCTTTTGCATGTCTGCGTTGCGGCGTTGTGGATTGGCATTTTGTTGCCGTTGCACAATTTGGCCAAAACGCATCCTGAAAAAGCGCAGCGCGTCGGTCAGCAGTTTGCGCGAAACGCGACTTTACTGGTGCCAGCAATGATTGTCGCAGGTGGCATTATGGCATGGCAGTTGGTCGGTTCGTTCGAGGCATTGTTTGCCAGCGCATATGGCCGACTGCTTTTGGTCAAAGTCGCAGGTGTTGCCGCTGTCTTGCTATGCGCTGCGCTGAACAAGCTGCGTTTTGTCCCCGCTTTGGGAAAAGGTAATGATACGGCTGCAGATCGCTTTGCCCAGTCTTTGGAAGTGGAAATCGCGGCGGTGATTTTTGTCTTGGGGCTCACCGCCGCGCTAACGTCATTTGGCGGTCCTTGACCTTCAGTACAACGCGACTGGATTGATCATCGCCTGAACGCTGCCTTTGATGCGGGCTTGGCCAAGGACGAACATGAATTCATTCGCGCCGTCCCTCAGGATTGGACCGGTGTTCATGGTTTCCAGAATGTAGATGCCGTGGTCCTTCAACAGGGTCACATGGCCGTAGAAAACCTTGTCGCCTTCTTTTGGCGGGATGGATTCAACGCCCCATGTGTCCGCCCCGACTGCCATCGGGTTGAGGGAGGCCAAATATACAGCCCCTTCGTTGTTCAGGCCCGGTTCGGCAGAGCCCCACAAGGTCGGATCGCTTTCGAACTTCCCATCCGTCCAGCCGGTGTGAAACAGGATGATGTCACCTTCGCCCATAGTGACCCCTTGGGCTTCTGACGCGGCTTTGATTTCGGCTTCGCCAAAGTGTTGGCCAGCTTCCATGGTTTCAACGCCAAAGTGTTTGGCCATGTCCACGATTACGGCGCGCCCTACAAGGGGTGGCACATCATGGGTGCCAAGCTTGGTCAAACCGGTGATGACGGAAATCTCCTTTTCATCCAAGCAGTTGTAATACTGTCCGTTTTCACCAAGGTGCCCCAAACCGTCCAGTTGCGAGCCGATGCCGATCCATGTTTGCAAAACGTCGTCGTTGTAGTTTCCTTCATATCCGAACCCGCTGAGCTTTTGCCCGCCTTGTTGGTTTGGTTGCACCACTTGCAGGTTCAAAGAGCGGGGCGGAAAGGCAGGCGTGTCGGAGCCGATGGTGATGCCAAGCGGCATGGACTTGCCCTGTTTGATCAGCTTGGCCGCCATCATTGTACGTTCTGGCGTGACAAGGTTTGCGGACCCGAGTGTGTCCTGAGCACCCCACTGTGACGGGGTGCATTCTGCGGCCGCGATGCTGGCCGAAAGCGCCATTGCGCAGGTCAGGCCTGTTAAGAAATTGATCGTCATAAAGTTCCTCCCAAAATGTGGCAGGTCCTCCCCCGATGTCAGGCGATTCCCTGCACTGGGAGTAGTTCTATCACAGGTGGTGCTAGTCGCCTTTATGTGCCGTTGCGGCACGCAGTTTTTTGCTGTCCATCCCAAGCTGGCGTTCGCGCAGAATGATTAAAATTCCTCCCGCCACGACAAGGCCCGCCCCGATGACCATGTTGAGTGTCAGTTGCTCTTCAAAGATGAAGAACCCGAACACCGCGGCAAAGATCAGTGACGAGTAGTCGAACGGCGCCAACATAGACGCGGCCCCGAAACGGTAGGAACTGGTGACAAGAATCTGTGCAACACCGCCGACGAGTCCCGCGCCGATCATAAGCATCAATGCATAGGACGAGGGCCAAACCCATCCAAACGGGATCGACAGCAAAGACAAGCTTGCGGCTGTGAGCGAAAAGTAGAACACGATGGCGGCGGTGTGTTCTGTGGATACCATACGTCGCACGTGGATCTGGACAAGCCCCCTCAGCATTGCAGCGCCCAAGATACACAGCGCCCCAAGGCTTGCCCCGCTTGCCATCGCTGTGGTGTCGAGTGACAGCCGCGGAGCCATAACCACCATTACCCCGATCAATCCCAACGCCACGGCTGACAGCCGGAAAAACCGCACCCTTTCGCCCAGAAAGATTGCGGCCAGGATGACGGTAAACATGGGGGTGGCGTAGCCGATTGCTGTGGCTTCGGGCAGGGGGATCAGTCCCAAACCGACAAAGGTCAGGATCATTGCCGATGTTCCGATTACCCCCCGCCAAATGTGCCCTTTGAGGCTGTTGGGCACCAAGCCTTCTTTGAGTTCCCTACGATGCCAGAGCCATAAAATAATGATCGGCATGGCAAAAAAGGACCTGAAAAACACGGCTTGCCCTGCTGGCACTTCAGCCACTGCCCCTTTGATCATCGCGGCCATGCAGGTGAACAGCAAAATCGCCGTCACTTTGAGCGCGATTGCCTGTCTGGGGCGATGTTCGGTGTGCGGGCGCTCCACGTTGGGTGATCCTTTGTTTGAGGGCGTGGTTAGGGGCTCTGCCCCCGGTCCTTCGGACCTCCCCCGAGGTTTAACGGGCGAGATGAAGAGGGATCAGCCGATTTGCCCTTGGTTCGTGCCGTTTTGCCCGCGATGCATTAGGATGTGGTCAAGGATCACGCAGGCCATCATTGCTTCACCCACAGGTACGGCCCGGATGCCAACGCAGGGGTCGTGGCGCCCTTTGGTAATGATGTCGGTTTCTTCTCCCGACTTGGTGATGGTTTTGCGCGGTGTTGTGATAGAGGAGGTTGGTTTGACTGCAAACCGCACCACCACGTCCTGTCCGGTCGAGATGCCCCCGAGTATCCCACCTGCATGGTTGTCAGAAAAGATCGGTCCATTTTCTCCCATGCGGATTTCGTCGGCGTTTTCGGTGCCCATAAGCGTTGCGGCGGCCATGCCTTCGCCTATCTCGACCCCTTTGACCGCGTTGATCGACATCATTGCGGCGGCGAGCTCTGTGTCGAGTTTCGCATAGACCGGCGCACCCAGTCCGGCCGGCACGTTGCGTGCTGTTACTTCTATCACGGCCCCGACAGAGTTTTGTGATTTGCGAATACCATCGAGGTAGGCATCCCAATCTTTGGCGGCGTCCATGGATGGCACCCAAAAGGGGTTTTGTCCGATGGCGTCCCAGTCAAAGGTGTCACGATCGATGCGCTTTTCACCCATTTGCACCATATAGCCCGTGATTTGCATTTCAGGTGCCAGCAGTTTGATCGCTTCGCGTGCAATGCCACCTGCTGCCACGCGCGATGCTGTTTCACGTGCCGAGGATCGCCCGCCTCCGCGATAGTCGCGGATGCCGTATTTTGTCCAATAGGAGATGTCTGCGTGACCGGGGCGGAATTTCTCGACGATGTCCCCGTAGTCCTTGCTGCGTTGGTCGGTGTTTTCAATGAGCAACTGGATGGGGGTGCCGGTTGTTTTCCCCTCGAACACGCCAGACAGGATTTTCACCGCGTCTGCTTCTTTGCGCTGTGTCACGTTCTTGCCGGTGCCCGGTTTGCGCATATCGAGCCAGTGTTGCAGCATTTCCGGCGTTACAGGCACATTGGGCGGACAGCCGTCAACGGTGGCCCCGATTGCCGGGCCGTGGCTTTCGCCCCAAGTGGTGACGCGGAACATATGGCCGAAGGTGTTGTATGACATGAGCTTACCCCTTTGGCCGATCTGTACCTGCGACACGGTGCGCCCTCAAGGGGTTTTGCCTTGCGAAGGTGTATCGGACCTCCTATGCAGACTCTACCTCGGGGGGCTCTGTTCAGAGCTGAGATTGCAATTCTGCTGACCCGTTGAACCTGAACCGGCTAACACCGGCGGAGGGAAGGTAACGGCAACAGCCCCCTTTTCCCTATCGCCGCAAAGGAGGATGCCATGAAGTATCTTGCATTTGCAGCGGGCGTATTGACTGCAAGCTCAGCGATTGCTGAGACGCCTGAACTGATCGTTTACACTTATGACAGCTTTGTCTCTGACTGGGGCCCTGGCCCTGCCGTCGAGAAGGCATTTGAAGAAACATGTGCCTGCGACCTAAAGCTGGTGGGTGCTGGTGACGGCGCTGCCCTTTTGGCGCGCGTCAAGCTTGAGGGTGCCCGCTCGGACGCGGACATTGTAATGGGTTTGGACACGAACCTGACGGCGGCCGCAAAAGAGACGGGGTTGTTTACGACCCACTCTGTGAGCGCCGAGTACACGTTACCTATTGCGTGGACGGATGACACTTTTGCCCCCTACGACTGGGGGTACTTTGCCTTTGTGCACAACGTGGGCGACGCGGTTCCGACCAACTTCAAGGCCTTGGGCGCGAGTGACAAGAAGATCGTTATTCAGGATCCCCGCTCCTCAACTCCGGGGCTCGGGTTGTTGATGTGGGTCAAGGCCGCTTATGGCGCGGAAGCCGACGCGATTTGGGCCGGTTTGGCGGACAACATCGTGACTGTGACCCCTGGTTGGTCCGAAGCGTACGGTTTGTTTCTGGAGGGTGAGGCGGACATGGTGTTGTCTTACACAACATCCCCTGCCTATCACCTCATTGCCGAAGAGGACGCGACCAAGGCTGCGGCCCCTTTTGACGAGGGCCATTATTTGCAGATCGAAGTTGCCGGCAAGCTGAAGGCGTCTGATCAACCCGAGTTGGCGGACCAGTTTCTGGCCTTTATGGTGTCTGAAGCGTTCCAAACCATTATTCCAACAACGAACTGGATGTATCCTGCTGTGACCCCTGCGGCTGGTTTGCCTGCGGGTTTCGAGACATTGGTGACCCCGGACAAATCGTTGTTGATACCAGAGGCCGAAGCCGCTGCCGTACGCGACGCTGCCTTGGCGGAATGGCAAGCGGCGTTGTCCCAGTAAGTGTGGGCAACATAAGCACCAAAACAGGGATCAGCGCGGCGGTTTTAATTGCTGCGCTGATCCTGTCAGCGCTGGGCGCTGTAACCTGGCGCGCTGAGGGTGGATTAACCCTGAACCCTTCGGATTGGGCCGCTGTACGGTTTACCATTTGGCAGGCTATGTGGTCTGCGTTCTTCTCGTGTCTGTTGGCGGTTCCGGTGGCCCGTGCCATGGCCCGTCGGCGTTTTTGGGGGCGGTCCTTTTTGATCACTCTGTTGGGTGCCCCGTTCCTGCTGCCTGTGATTGTTGCTGTGCTGGGGTTGCTGGCGATCTTCGGACGATCCGGACTGCTGAACGATGCGTTGACCTTGATCGGGTTTGAGACCGTATCGATCTACGGCTTGCACGGCGTTGTTCTGGCCCATGTCTTTTTCAATCTCCCCCTTGCGACCCGCCTGTTGCTTCAAGGGTGGCAATCTGTCCCTGCCGAGCAGTTTCGCCTGTCTGCACAACTTGGAACGCCCCCCTCGATGGTATTCCAGTTGATCGAAAAGCCTTTGCTGCTCCGCAGCTTGCCCGGCGCGTTTGCTTTGGTGTTTGTGATTTGTCTGACCAGTTTTGCGGTGGCTTTAACCCTTGGAGGCGGGCCGCGCGCAACGACGATTGAATTGGCGATCTATCAGGCGTTCCGGTTTGATTTTGACCTAGGGCGCGCGGCTGTGTTGTCTTTGGTACAACTCGGCGTGGCAGGCGGCGCGGCCGTATTGGCGTTTTGGCTGGTGCCGCAGATCACTTTTGGCGCGGGCCTTGATCGTATGCAGCAGCGATGGGATGTGCGCGGCGGGGTATCGTTGGCGCTGGACCGGGGGATCATTGGCTTGGCCGCGGCGTTTTTGATCCTTCCTTTGGCGGCGATAACACTGTCCGGATTGCGCGGCTTGAGTGACGTGCCTTGGGGTGTGTGGGGCACGGCGTGGACCTCGTTATGGGTCGCATTGGTGTCTGTTGTTGTGTTGTTGTGCTTGGCCTTGCCGTTGGCGGGTTGGGTTGCCGCCACACGAAAAGGCAGCGTTGAAGCTGTCGGATTGCTGGGGTTGGCCGCGTCGCCTTTGATGATCGGGACAGGCTGGTTCATTTTGATATTCCCTTACGCCGATCCTGCGGACTGGGCTTTGGTCGTGACGATTGTGGTCAATGCGCTGATGGCCTTGCCGTTTGCCTTGCGGATTCTTGTGCCGACGTTGCGCGAAACGGCGACGACCTACGGGCGGTTGAGCCAGGCGTTGGGCCTCAAAGGCCTGCGCCTGTGGGTGTGGGTTTTGTTGCCACGCGCGCGTCCACAGATCGGGTTTGCGGCTGGGCTGGCGGGGGCCCTTTCTGTCGGAGACCTTGGCGTTGTGGCGTTGTTTTCCGATCCGGACCGCGCGACGTTGCCTTTGCAAATGTATCGTCTGATGGGGAGTTACCGCACGGAGGCTGCAGCGGGTGCGGCCCTTATTTTGCTTGTGCTGGCGTTCGGAGTTTTCTGGATCATGGATTATTGGGGGCGCAAGAATGCTATCGCTGAATAAGGTCGAGATCGCTCAGGGTGATTTCAGGTTGTCCGCGCATTTCGATATGGATGCCGGGCAACGGATTGCTGTGATTGGACCGTCAGGGGCGGGGAAGTCGACGCTCGTCAATGCGTTGTGCGGATTTGTGGATGTGGCCGCTGGTGAGATTACTCAGGACGGGCGCGATATCACAACCGCTTTGCCCTCGGAGCGCGGGATGGCGATGTTGTTTCAGGACAACAACCTGTTTGCGCACCTGAGTATCGCACAGAATGTTGGCCTTGGGATCAGGCCTGCGTTGCGGTTGACGCAGAGTGAAACTGCACAGGTCATGACGGCCCTGGATCGGGTGGCGCTGCAAGGGTTTGCGCAGCGCAAGCCCTTTGAACTGTCCGGTGGTCAACAAAGCCGCGCTGCCTTGGCGCGGGCGTTGGTGCATCGCAAATCATGGATGGTATTGGATGAACCCTTTGCCGCCCTTGGTCCGGCTTTGCGTGCCGAGATGTTGGACTTGGTGGCGGAGGTTGCGAGTGAAACCGGGGCGGGGCTGCTGATGGTGACCCACAGCCCCGAGGATGCGAGGCGCATTGCCGATCAGGTCATTTTTGTAGGCGACGGTGTTGCTCATGCCCCGATGGAGACGGCGGAGTTGTTGAACAATCCGCCGCCTGCGTTGAAAGCCTATCTAGGCTAGCGCTTTGCGGGCATCCACAATTTGCAACGTTGCATTGGCCGCCTCACGCCCTTTGGTGACAAAATGTTCGCGGTAGATCGTATTGTGGTGGTCGGTCTCTTGGTAGTGATGCGGAGTGAGGGACACGGACAGAACCGGCACGCCTGTATCCATCCCCGCGCGCATCAACCCGTCTACAACCGCTGAGGCCACAAAATCGTGGCGGTAGATTCCTCCGTCGACAACAAATGCCGCACAAATGACAGCGCTGTATTTGCCGGTCTTTGCCAAGTCGGCGGCCATGAGGGGCATTTCAAACGCACCTGGCACAGTGATCACATCTATTTGGCCTGCCGGGATGACGTCGCAAAATCCGTCAAAACTGCGATCCACAATATCTGCGTGCCATGCTGCTTTCACAAAAGCGTATCGGGTGTGTGTCATAGTGCAATCTCCTTTAGGTTCAGACACGTCACCCAAGGCGATTACATGCAACGACGCCCTCAAAAGAAAGCATCGTGCACATTCTCTTTCATCCGGACTATGACCGTCGGCTCAGGCATCTCACCTGATCTGCTAGACCCAAGGGTTCCTTGCGAAATCCTTGGCGCTCGCGGGCTCATGGGTCACCGAAGAGATCAGGCTCATATACCGCCGGTGGGGAATTTCGCCCCGCCCTGAGAATACTGCCACGTTGCCAAGGTGGGGCTGTCTCTGCAATACCGAAAATGACCCTTTGACGGAGCGTAGCAATGCACCCCAACCCGATTTACCACGACGCAGATGCAGATCGAAATCTGGCCTTTGCCCGTGATCGTGCGTTTGGTGTTTTGGCAATCAGTGGTGAGGATGGGCCATGGATGGCGCATGTCCCGTTTTTGTTGTCAGAAGATGGAAATATGGCCGAACTGCATCTGGTCCGGTCCAACCCCATTGCGCGGGCTTTGAAGGTGCCGACGCCGTGCAAAATAGCGATTTCCGGTCCTGACAGTTATATTTCCCCTGACTGGTACGGTGTGTCCGATCAGGTGCCCACGTGGAATTACGTTGCCGTGCATTTGAGCGGTGTTCTGGAGTTGCAGCCGCAAGAGCACATGCGCGACCTGCTGGATCGTCAGTCTGCTTTCTATGAACAGCGATTGCTGCCTAAAACCCCTTGGGCGGCGTCAAAAATGACCCCTGAAGTGTTGGAGAAAATGATGCGCCAGATTGTGCCCTGTCGTATGGAGGTGACAGATGTAGACGGGACGTGGAAGCTGAGCCAAAATAAACCTGACGAGGTGCGCTTGCGGGCTGCAAAGGGGGTCGCGGGGCATGGGTTTGGAACTGATCCAAGGGCACTGGCGACGTTGATGCTGGGAGGCAAATAAGGGCTTGGGTCAGACATGCGGGCTAAAGCCGTTGTCTTTGTGCGTCACCCGCACAATAGTATGACAAACCCAATCCAAAGGACGCTCGCCATGAAGCTCTATCACAGCCCGACTTCCCCGTATGTGCGCAAGGTTATGATCCTGCTGCACGAGACCAACCAGATGGATGATGTGGAACTGGTCACTGCGTCGACGTCTCCGCTGGATCCGTTGGAAGGGTTGCAGGCGAAAAACCCGCTGAATAAACTTCCGGCGCTTGAGCGCCCGGATGGTCCCACGTTGTACGACAGTCGCGTGATCTGTCAGTATTTGGACGATCGGGCTGGAGGCAAATTGTATCCGGGCGGGGCGCGTCGGTGGGATACATTAACGCTTGAGGCGACAGCGGATGGTATTCTGGATGCTGCGTTGTTGATCACGTACGAGAGCCGGATGCGACCCGAGGACAAGCAGTGGGATGATTGGGCGGATGCACAGTGGTCCAAGATCGCCAACGGATGCGCCGCACTGAACACCCGCTGGATGAGCCATTTGCAAGGCCCTTTGGATATGGGGCAAATCGCAGTCGCTTGCGCGCTGGCGTATGTCGATTTCCGCCATGAGGCGCGCAACTGGCGCAAAGGCAATGATGGGCTGGCGGCGTGGTACGCAAGTTTTGCCGAGCGTGCGGACATGTTAGCGACAGTCCCACCCGCGGGATAAGCCCTCGTTTGAGGGTCGGACAGTTGGCCTTTTGAAAAAGCGGTGCGATTCGCGCTGATTGGTATGAATTGCACTGTCCTTTGCTGTTTTGTGGTCTGCGACGCGTTGCAAAGCCTGCGTTTTCTCTATCTTAATCCCTACCTGCGACCAACTGCGTCAATGATGAGTCTGGACGCCTGTGACAGTCCAAGCTAGATAGCGCGTCAGCAGGGTTACGTCTTGACGCCACCCGTCTGTCCAATGGCCCCAAAATGGCCTCGAATGAATGGAGAACCCACGTGTCCGATACTGATGAACACGAAGGCACCCGCCGGGACTTTTTGTACTACGCCACAGCAGGCGCTGGTGCAGTTGCCACCGGGGCTGTCGTTTGGCCTTTGGTCAACCAGATGAACCCTTCTGCCGATGTGCGGGCTTTGGCCTCCATCCGTGTAGATGTTGGTGACGTCGAGCCAGGTACACAGATTACCGTGAAATGGCTGGGAAAACCTGTCTTTATCCGTCGTCGTTCCGACGCAGAGATTGCTGCCGCACGTGATGTTGCGTTGGCCGATCTGGCTGACCCGATCGCGCGCAACGAGAATTTGGGCGAAGTCGATGCCTCTGATGCGAACCGTTCCCTGTCTGAAGATGGAGAATGGTTGGTTATGATGGGTGTTTGTACGCACCTTGGGTGCGTGCCTTTGGGCGATGCGGGTGATTTTGGTGGTTGGTTCTGCCCATGTCACGGATCGCACTACGATACATCCGGCCGGATCCGGAAAGGCCCTGCGCCGACGAACCTGCCCGTTCCCCCTGCAGTCTTCGTGGATGAAACCACGATCAAACTCGGTTAAGGAGAGACACCAATGGCTGGAATTCCTCACGACCATTATGAGCCCAAAAGCGGTGGCGAGAAGTGGCTTCACTCTCGCTTGCCCGTTGTTGGCTTGCTCTATGATACATTGATGATCCCCACTCCGAAGAACCTGAACTGGATGTGGATCTGGGGCATCGTTTTGACATTCTGTCTGGCGTTGCAAATTGTGACAGGTATCGTTCTTGCGATGCACTACACACCGCATGTCGACAACGCCTTTGCGTCTGTTGAACACATCATGCGCAACGTGAACGGCGGCGCGATGCTGCGTTACATCCACATGAACGGCGCATCATTGTTCTTTATCGCTGTTTATGCCCACATTTTCCGTGGTCTTTACTACGGGTCATACAAAGCCCCTCGTGAGATCACGTGGATTATCGGCATGCTGATCTACCTGATGATGATGGGCACTGCGTTCATGGGCTACGTTCTTCCATGGGGTCAGATGTCCTTCTGGGGCGCGACTGTCATCACCGGCTTGTTCGGTGCGATCCCGTTCGTTGGTGAAGCACTGCAAACGTGGCTTTTGGGTGGACCTGCTGTGGACAACGCCACGCTGAACCGCTTCTTCTCGCTGCACTATTTGCTGCCCTTCGTGATTGCGGGCCTTGTGATTGTTCACATCTGGGCCTTCCACACCACCGGCAACAACAACCCGACAGGGGTTGAAGTACGGCGCGGGTCCAAAGAAGAAGCAGAAAAAGACACGCTGCCTTTCTGGCCCTATTTTGTGATCAAGGATTTGTTCGCACTGGCGGTCATTCTGGTCGTGTTCTTTGCCATCGTTGGCTACATGCCGAACTACTTGGGGCACCCGGACAACTACATCGAAGCAAACCCGCTTTCGACGCCTGCGCATATTGTGCCTGAATGGTATTTCTTGCCCTTCTACGCGATTTTGCGGGCCTTCACGTCTGACGTTTGGGTTGTGATCATTGCTGAAACCCTCACTGGCGGCATCATCGATGCGAAGTTCTTTGGTGTATTGGCGATGTTCGGTGCGATTGCTGTCATGGCTTTGGCCCCTTGGTTGGACACTTCCAGCGTCCGCTCCGGACGCTACCGTCCGATGTTCAAATGGTGGTTTGCCCTGTTGGTTGTCGATTTCTTTGCCCTGATGTGGCTTGGCGCGATGCCTGCGGAAGAACCGTATGCGACGCTGTCCTTGATCGCCTCGGCGTATTGGTTCGCGTATTTCTTGGTGGTCTTGCCGATGCTGGGTGTGATCGAGAAACCGGATGCACCACCTGCAACCATCGAAGATGACTTTAACGCGCACTATGGTGGCAACGCAGATGCGGGCAAAGCCCAGCAACCTGCGGAATAAGAGGATATGCGTATGTTTAAGAAACTCGCACTCAGCGCTGTGGCAGTTTTTGGACTGGCCACAGGTGCCTTCGCCGCCGGCGGCGCTGGCCATGTCACGGACTATGATTTCTCTTTTGAGGGTCCGTTTGGCAAGTTTGACCAAAACCAGCTTCAGCGCGGGCTTCAGGTTTATACTGAAGTTTGTGCTGCCTGCCATGGTCTGAAGTTTGTTCCAATCCGGACGTTGTCCGATGAGGGCGGCCCACACATGAGTGAAGATCAGGTCCGTGCTTACGCGGCCCAGTTCGACATCTATGACCCGGAAAAAGACGAGGACGTACCACGCGCGCCCAAAGACTTTTTCCCCGGGTCTTCATTGGAAAATGCACCTGACCTTAGCCTGATGGCAAAAGCACGTGCCGGTTTCCATGGTCCTTATGGCCTTGGTATGAACCAATTGTTCAAAGGTATGGGCGGAGCCGAGTATATCGCCTCCTTGCTGACGCACTATGAAGAAGCGCCAAGCTGTGCCCCTGAGGATTTTGACGGGTATTACAACACCACCTTCGCGGCCGGTGGATATCCAGAAGAATGCAAGGACGAAAACGGCAAACCAAAGTATCCAGGCAGCTGGATTGCGATGGCTCCGCCACTGGACGACGATCTGGTGGAATTTGCTGACGGTCACGCGGCTGACGTAAAGCACATGGCGCAAGACGTTTCTGCATTCCTCATGTGGACAGCCGAGCCAAAAATGATGGCCCGCAAACAAGCCGGTTTTGTTGGGGTTTTGTTCCTGACCATCCTTTCGGTTTTGTTGTATCTGACCAACAAACGCATTTGGGCGCCGCACAAACGCAAGCACTGATTGCGTTCAGTTGATTTGAAGAGCCCTGCGCGTTTTACGCGTGGGGCTTTTTGCATTTCGGGAAGCTATTTTTGGAGAACACAGTGACACGAGACACCACGTCGATGTTGGCCTTTCAAGTGATCCCGAGGCTGCGCACCGGGAACAATTTTGAAGTCGTGGATAAAGCGATTGAGGTCGTGAAGGCCTCGGGCCTGCCGTTTCAGGTTGGCGCAATGGAAACCACGTTGAAGGGCGACCTTGATGCAATGCTAGGCGTTGTTCGAGCGGCGGAACAGGCGTGTTTGGATGCTGGTGCCGTCGAGGTCATAACCAACGTAAAAATACATACAACGACACCGGATGCGACCGATACATTCTGCACTTACGGTCGCGGCGTAACTCCCGCAAACCATATGTTCGTTGAAAAATAGCTACGCCTTGGGTCTGAGAAAACAAGTGGCGCGGCGCATTTTGGTTTTGCGAAAATAATCGGCAACGCCGGGCCTTTGACCACGCGCGATGTCGCTCACGTCATGCCATGTCAGGTCGAAGCCCGCGGACTTCGCCATAAGCTCCATAGCTTGCAAAGACGGGACGCCTTTGACGATCACGTCTTGGCCTTCATACTCGGGAATCGCGTTCAACTCGATGTCTGTGCGTTCTTGAACGAGCTGGATAATAGGATTGGGGCGCGTGGAAAATTCGCTGTCAATGATGATCAATTTCGGTTTCAGCCTGCGCATCAACTTGAGCAAGCGAGCGTGATCCATGATGTGATAATAGATCCCCAAAACCCCGATTACGTCAAAGGTTTCGCCTTGTTCAATTGCGGCTTCTATCCCGTCGAAGATATCGGTGCAGTGGATTTTGATCCGTGCCTTCAGCTCTTCATCGGGAAAGTCCGGGAATGCATCAATCAATGCTTGGCGTCCTTCAAACCCGACGACGTCGCGCGCGCCAGCACCTGCAAAGGCATAGCACCAACGTCCGTCATGCGAAGTCAGGTCCAAGACGCGCGCCCCTTTGATGTCTTTTCGCACAGGGGAAATGATAAAGCGTCGTCGCAGATTCAGGCGATTGGCTTGCGGTCTGTCCAAGGCCTTGTAGCGCGGCAATGTGTCGATGAAGTCAAAGAAAGCCACGGGCATCGGCCCTGATAATTCAAACTGCCTGTAGTGTAACGCAGAGTAGCCCCTGCGCTATGAGAAAGTTTACTCAGGCGGTCAGTTGGGTTCCTGCAACTCCGGTTATCCGAGCGAGCACAATGTCTCCTTCGACTTGGGGCGTGTCGAACATGACTTCGGTGAATTGCTCTGTCCGTCCCATATGGGCGTTTTCCATCAGGACGTTGTGGGATCGCCCGACCTGTGCGCTGAGATGCGCATTCACTTGCGCCTCACCCGCAGCGCGCAATTGTGCGGCGCGCGCCTTGATCGTGTTTCCGTTGACTTGAGGCATGCGGGCGGCGGGCGTTCCATCACGGGGGGAATACGGGAAGACATGCAGCCACGTCAGGTCACAGTCTTTGACCAGCTTAAGCGAGTTATCGAACATTTCGGCGGTTTCGGTCGGGAACCCCGCGATAATGTCCGCCCCAAAGGTCATGTCCGGCCGAAGAGCCTTGGCTTGTTGCGCAAATTGGATCGCATCATCCCGTAGGTGTCGCCGTTTCATTCGTTTGAGGATCATATCATCGCCGTGCTGCAAGGACAGGTGCAAGTGTGGCATCAGCCGCTGCTCTGTCGCGATGGCTTGCATCAGGTTTTGATCCACTTCGATGCTGTCTATGGAGCTGATCCGCAACCGTGGCAAATCTGGCACCAGTTTCAGGATCCGCATAACGAGATCGCCTAATTTTGGTTCTGCGGGCAAATCCGCGCCCCAACTGGTGAGGTCCACGCCCGTCAACACGACCTCGTTAAAGCCTTTGCCGACCAGCCGTTTTATCTGTTCTACCACCACTCCGGCGGGCACAGAACGCGAGTTTCCACGCCCGTATGGGATGATGCAGAATGTGCAGCGGTGATCGCACCCGTTTTGCACTTGGACGTAAGCCCGGCTTCGCGTTCCAAAGCCATCAATCAAGTGTCCCGCCGTTTCAGTGACAGACATGATGTCATCGACCTGAACGGCTTCGGTTTCACCGATGAAATCTGCAGCAAGGCCCCGCCACGTGCTGCCTTGCATTTTCTCGGTGTTGCCAATGACAGCGTCGACCTCATCCATTCTGGTGAACGTTTCCGGTTCCGTCTGTGCTGCGCACCCGGTCACGATCAAACGCGCGTCAGGGTTGGCGCGCCGCAGTTTGCGGATGTCTTGCCGGGCTTTGCGCACGGCTTCGGCCGTCACGGCGCAAGTGTTCACTACGATCGCGTTCTTGAGACCAGCGGTTTGTGCCAATTCGCGCATCGCCTCGGTTTCATACGCGTTCAGGCGGCAGCCATGGTTCGAGAATTTGGGTGCACTCATGTCAAGCTGTCCAGAAATGCTTGGGTCAAGGTCCCCGAGAACACATGCATGGTGCCTCCGGTCATCCACACACCGTCCTCGCGCCAGTCGATGTGCAGTGTGCCCCCATCAAGGTCAATGCGCACCTCGCGCCCTGTAAGGCCCCGTCGGGCAGCGGCAACGGCCGTGGCGCATGATGAGGAGCCAGAAGCAAGCGTCACACCCACGCCCCGCTCCCAAACGCGCATCCGCAAATGGTTTGGTCCGACAAGCTGTGCAAATTGAACATTGGTGCGTTCGGGAAACAACGGATGATGTTCCATAGCGCGCCCTTGGGTTTCAAGGTCTACGTTTGCCAAGTTTTCGACGAAGAACGTACAATGAGGGTTCCCCATACCGGTCGCGGTGGGGGCGCCCTCTATCGGTAGTTCTAAAGTGTCCAAGGCATGCGCCAATGGGACTTCAGTCCAATCAAGCTGGGGGTGCCCCATGTTGACGGAAGTGATGCCATTGCCCTGATCGGTTGCGTGAAGAACGCCACGATCGGTTTCGAGGGTTAACGCGGTGTCGCCGGTCTCATCCATCAGGTAGCGGGCGATGCAGCGGGTCGCATTGCCACATGCGGCGGAGGTCGATCCATCTGCGTTCAGAAACGTAAGATGCGTTTGTGTGCCGTTTTCTTGAATAATAGCAAGCTGGTCAAACCCCACTCCTGTATGGCGGTCAGCCAGACCTTGAGCCAGTGCGGGTGTCACTTCCATCGTGTCTACACGTGCATCTAAAACAACAAAATCGTTGCCAAGACCATGCATCTTCATGAAGGGAAACGTGGGTGTAGATTCTTGAGCCATAGCGCGCATATAACCCCCTCTTTGCATCTTATCCAGTATGACAGACAGAAAGGTTGTTTTGGGGCTTGACCCTGAGTGCGACTCTTTCTAATTACCGCCTCGTGGGCCCTTAGCTCAGTTGGTAGAGCAACTGACTTTTAATCAGTAGGTCGTTGGTTCGAACCCAACAGGGCTCACCACTTTTTCTTCATATTGCAAGTAGACCATAAGAGTGCAGATTTGGAGCATAAGCTTGCTGATCTGCCCGTTTGGTTAGCTTTCAAGACAAATTTGAGACTGAAATCGAGAGGACACATCGCTTGGGGCTAGCGGAGACAATCTCGGTGGACCGTTAAGTTGGTTAGGTAACGCATTTTGGTAGCGTGTACGTTTTTCATTCACAAGATGGTCGTTCTGCGAGCTTACGCGGCCCCACTGGGGCCACGGTCCCTTGAACTGCGCAGATGCCACGTCATCTGACGCACGCCGTAAAACGGGGTCTCAAGGAACTGCTTATCAATGACGCGCATCAAATCGAGGTTCATCACACTCTCGCCTTTGGGCTCATAGTAAAACGACGGCCGCGAGATCGACAGCAACGCATACTGCTTGCTGACTAACAGACCTTTTAGGTTCGGCTCAATCATCTTGCGCCTCACTTGCCGGTCCAAGGTTTGAGCTTTCTGGCCAAAAAATCGTTGGCGACGGCCATCTCCCCAATCTTGGCGTGCAAATCTTTGACCTGTTCTTCGTCAATCTCCGGCGCTTTGCGGTTGCCGCGTTCAAAGACACCCGAGGCACCCTCAAGCAGTGCGCCTTTAGTTTATAGGTCTGCGGTGTTGCGAGTGGGCAGGTGTGCCAGAAATTTTCTAAAATTCTATCAATCGATAGCAATGGCTACTGGGATACTTAGGACTTTCTAAATGCTTTCGGGGCGATACAGACTCACCAGCAAGGGAAACGCCATGAAGTTATCTAAAGTATGTCTCCTTCTATTGTCCGTCATCGGCCTAATTGGAATTGTCAAATATGGAAGTTCGGCGGTGACGTCCGCAAAAGACTACCGAATGGTGCAAAAGTTGGAACCCCTATCAAGGTCCAACACCTTTTGGTCAAATGCCACCATCGCACTTTCTTTGGAGCGCAGCGTAACTCAAGTCGCTCTTTCGCTGGCAGATCCCGCGCCCAAGCCATTTTTGGATCTCATCGCCGAGCAGCGCTCGCTTTCGGATGATTTTTTTGAGAAAGCAATGAGTGAACTCTCCTTGGTCGAAGGCTTTGATACTGAAACAGAATTCAAGGCAAAAGCCGCGGAATACGCTGCGATGGTTGAGGGGTTGCGCACTGAAATTGACGGTATGTTGGGCACGTCTGGCGACAACCGGTCTGAGACCCGAGTCAAGGAGCTTCCTTATGAACTCAAAGACATAATCCTACAGTTGAAAACGTTATCGAGTTTGCTGGTTTTTGAAAATCAACTGAAGTCCTCAACGGTGATCAATATCGCAGGCATTCGTGATGCTGCATGGGAAATGAGAGAATTCGGAGGGCGTGCGCGAACATACTACGCAATCGCAACTTTGAATGGGGCTTCCATACCGAAAAGCAGTCGAAGCTTGATACAGGCGGACAGTGCACGGGCTGCGAGTGCTTGGGCCAAAATCGGGCACTTGATCCACGCTTCCGACTTGGACAAAGAATTCTTGCAGTCGATCGAGGTGTCCGAGAATCGATATTTTACAGAGTATCTTCCTGTTCTGGAACGGTTAGACAGACAAATGTTGGGTCAAGCAGACGGCGCAGAAATCTCGTACCCGATGGAATTTGACGCCTTTTTCGAGCTTTCTAACGAGGCGCTGGGTGGTATCGTCCAGATATCGCAGGATGCTGGAGAGGAGCTAGTGCAGTATTGGTCTAAAAAAAGTGACGATTATTTCCAAAGCCTGCTTATTGACTTGGGCTTCGTGATCTTCGACCTGCTCCTGCTCTGTGGCGCATTGTACTTCGTCTCTACGCGATTATCATCACGTATCGAGTACGCTTCAAACGCAGTAGACGCAGTGGCGAACGGTAACTTGGATGGGGAAATCGACCATCGGGAAAACGATTTCCTGGAGATTAAAACCCTTACATCAAACCTTGAAAAATTGATCGTTTCTGCTCGAGAAGCCAGAAAGATGGCAGCAACCCTGGACGATGTTGAAAAACAGGAAAAGCTGCGCATACAAGCTGAAAAAGACCGTGAAGAGAGACAAGCTCTTGAAGTTGAAGCAGCGCGGGAGCGCGAAGAAGTAGCTTTGCAGGAAAAAGCTCGTTTGACAGCGTTTACAGATTTTCAATCAGATATGGAGCACGTGCTTGGTCAAGCGGCTGCAGGCAACTTTTCCAATCGGATGTCGATTGATCTTCAAGACCAAAGCCTGTTGGATTTGGCTGGAGTCATCAATCGCCTTCTGGAAGCAACGGATACAAATATCACCGATATTGTAAGCAGCATCGACGAGCTTGCCAAAGGGAACCTAGGAATTCGAATTGAAGGCGACCGGGAAGGCTCATTCTTGCGAATGCAAAAAGACTTCAATGACGCCCTCACGACACTTTCACATTCCATGTCACTGATCATGAACAGTGGGCAACGTGTATCCCTAACGTCTACTGAACTGGAAAGATCGTCACAAGACATGGCAAAACGGGCAGAGGACAATGCTGCCACTGTCGAGCAAACATCGACAGCTGCTGAAAAGGTCGCAGCCAGCATCCGCCAGGTGGTGGCCAATGCCAAGGCAGCTGACGAGGCCACTCGAAGAGTGCGTCAAAGCGCTCAAAAAACTAAAGATGTTTCCAACGAAACAGAAAACTCCATTAACGCGATGACTGACGCATCAGCCCAAATCAATCGCGTGGTAAAAGTTATTGAAGATATCGCGTTTCAAATCAACTTGCTTGCCTTGAATGCTGGTGTTGAGGCCGCACGAGCTGGAGATGCTGGTCGTGGGTTCTCTGTGGTCGCGTCAGAAGTCCGCGCTCTTGCTCAAAGGTCCCAAGATGCCGTGAGTGAAATCAGTGAAGTGATTGAGCAAAATAATCGCAGCGTAGAAGTGGGAGTTGAGCAGGTAGGGCTGTCCAGAAAAGCATTGGAGAACATCATCCTAGAGGTAGAGGTTGCCTCGGAGCAGATTTCTGACATAGCTGAAGCAGTTGAAAAACAGTCGATCGGCATTGAAGATGTTAACAACGCTGTTCGTTCCATCGACCGATCAGCTCAAACCAATGCTGCTTCACTAGAAGAAATGACGGCTTCGAGCATGGCCTTGAATGAAGAGGCAAGCACTCTGACGAAAGCACTGGGACACTTTCATGGTGTTTCAGAGCACGCTGTTCCCAAGGACCAAGATAGCCTTACAAGCGAAGATAGTGTTCCCGCTGAAGCGTTGGCAACACGTCCAACGAAAATAGCTGTAAATGGAGGGAGTGCAGTTCCTGCCAGCGACGGGTGGGATGAGTTTTGATGCAGAGTACATTGGTGTGTATGCCTATCAACTAGGTTGCCGGCAAAAAGTTATTTTACGGATGGATGGCATTGATAATTGGAGGAATACCACATCACAATCCATCTGGAAGCTAATGCAAGTCTGTCCTGCAGAACATGAGACGGTCCCTATTTGCTTTGGAAAAGATGCCGTGCTTGCATGCTAGCGTTTGAGAGGAATATCAAGAATTTCGCGGGCCTCTTTCCAAGAAGCTACAGGGCGCTCATATTTATCGCACAGCTCAACCGCGCGCGCTACCAGTGCTGCGTTTGAAGGCGCAAGATTGTCGCGGTCCAGCCGGATGTTGTCCTCAAGCCCGGTTCGGGTATGCCCACCTGCAGCAATGCTCCATTCGTTGACGGTTAGTTGATGTTGACCGATACCAGCAGCGCACCATTCTGAATTTGGCGCTAAACGTTTGATGGTCTTGATGTAAAAGTCAAAAGTTTCGCGATCAACAGGCATCGCGTTTTTTACACCCAAAACAAATTGCACATATAGTTCACCTGGAATGCGACCATCTTTGTTCATCTTGGCGGCTTGATGAATATGGCTAAGATCAAAGGTTTCAATCTCTGGCTTGATTGAATAACTCCGCATCTCGGAAGCTAGCCAATCCACAAGTTCTGGTGGGTTTTCGTAAACGCGAGTTGGGAAATTGTTTGAGCCAACCGAAAGCGAGGCCATGTCAGGACGAAGCGGCAACATTCCACCTCTTGATCGTCCTGCTCCAGAGCGTCCTCCTGTTGAAAGTTGGATTATCATGCCAGGACAGTGAGTCTCAATACCTTCTTTTAAATTGGTGAAGCGCTCCGGGTCGGAAGATGGTGTGCCGTCATCATGACGCACGTGGCAATGCGCGATGCTTGCGCCTTCTTCAAAAGCAGCATGAGTGCTTTCAATCTGTTCTTGTACCGAGATAGGCACCGCAGGGTTATCGGTCTTTGTTGGAACTGAACCGGTGATCGCAACGCAGATAATGCAAGGTTTATCGTTCATGTTTCGGCTTCCATTTCAGCATAGGTTCTCTTGGCAATTTTCAGGGCGTGATTTGCGCGCGGCACCCCAGCATAAATAGCAACATGTTGAAATGCTTCTATAATGTCCGTTTTCGTGGCTCCGGTACGCGCGGTCGCGCGAATGTGCATAGGAATTTCGTCAAAATTACCCATGGCAGCCAGCAAAGCGAGTGTTAGCATTGACCTCTCTCTGAGTGGAATTGCGTCGCTTTGCCAAACTGTGCCCCATGCGCCTTCGGTAATAAGGGTCTGGAAGGGGGTGTCAAAGTCGGTTTTTGCGGCTTCCGCGCGATCAACATGTTCGTCGCCCAATACGCTTCTCCGCACTGCCATCCCATTTTCAAATCGATCAGTCATCAGTAAGGCAAACCCACATAGTTTTGCGCCAATACAGACTGAGCTGCCGTGCTGGTACGCAAGAATTCAATTTCAGCTTGCTGCATTTTGAGGTCAAAAGGACTTTGATCCGGGAAACGATGCAAAAGACTGGTCATCCACCATGAGAAACGCTCGGCTTTCCAAACACGTGCCAAAGCCGTTTCCGAATACTTTTTCAAACTACTCTCATCGCCTTTGTTATAAAATTGAACCAAAGCGCGATAGAGATAGTTCACATCTGACGCTGCAGTGTTGAGTCCTTTGGCACCTGTCGGGGGAACGATGTGAGCAGCATCGCCGCATAAGAACAGTCGCCCCCATTGCATGGGTTCACAAACGAAAGAGCGCAATGGCGCTATGGATTTTTCGATTGAAGGGCCTGTTACCAATTTTTGAGCGGCTTCTTGTGGAATGCGGCGCTTCAGCTCTTTCCAAAACGCGTCATCCGACCAGTTTTCAACTTTGTCATCACTGTCACATTGTATGTAGTACCGGCTGAGATTTGCATTCCGCATGGAGCAAAGTGCGAACCCATGTGGGGAGCTGGCGTATATCAGTTCATCATCGACAGGAGGAGTTTCGGACAAAATACCAAGCCAACCGAACGGATATACTTTTTCAAATTCTTCACGAACGTTTGACGGGATAGTGTTGCGGCTGACACCATGAAAGCCATCACAACCAGCGATGAAATCACAGTCGATGCGTCGTGCGGAACCTTCTGCCATGTATGTGATGTAGGGTGTCTCGGATTTCGCGTCATGAATTTCTACATCTTTGACTTTGAACTCGATTTTTCCGTTACCAGCTGTGTGTGCTTCATAAAGGTCTCGGGTTACTTCAGTTTGTCCGTATACCACAACGTCGGCATCTACGTGGTCGGCAAATGTGATCCCAATTTGCGTATCTTCAAATGACAACACCGTTCCTTTGTGAATGAAGCCTTCACGTTCTAAACGGGCGCCGCAGCCAGCTTCTTTGAGAAGTGCCGCAAGCCCGCGTTCCAACACGCCGGCCCGAATGCGCGATAACACGTGGTCTTTAGTTTGACGTTCAAGAATGACTGAATCTATGCCATTTTTACGTAAAAGCTGGCTAAGCAGCAGCCCTGAAGGTCCTCCACCAATAATCGCCACCTGTGTTTTCATGTTCTACACTCCTCCAAGACAACATTGATGCATCATGGCGGTGATTTAAAGCCAGATATTGCCGACGTTGCCGTTCTTCTAAGATTTTAGTCTGAAATTCGTGAAACAGCGACCTATGAATAGCCCCTAGATTTGTAGAGGCTTTGCTTGGTAATTTTGCGGTATTATGGAGCAAAATCACCAAATAAGGTGATCCTGAAATCATATGGATTGTTTCACCACTGTGTCTAGACTAGGGAAACTTTCGGGAGTCTGACGCCTATGGCGTCGGGGTTACGACCCCGCCCGAAGTCCTCTACTTGATCAGAACGTCTGCTTGGGATGCTGCACCAAAACCCGCCCTATTACTCGATTCTCAGCCGCCTCTCGCATTTTCACTTTGAAGCAAGCAGCATGCTCTCCGTCGCCAGCGCTATACGTCCTGTGGATTGCCCCTGGGTCAAAGTTGAGTGGTGTGTCCTGAACATCTTGTCGTAGGATCTACCTTGATGGTCTGCCACGACTATCCCAATATCTTTGGCATCTTGAAGGCAGTACTGAAACCGTTCTGAGATCGGCTTGTATCCTGCCCACTGACGAGACACAGGAGCCGCAGCAACAGCACCGATTGCCATTTTGAACTGAGTGCCGTTGGCCTGACGGTTGTTGTCCTCACGCCATGCCATTTCAGCCGCGTAAGCGCCCAGATACTTGCCTGCGATGTGGTGGTGCGTGCCAACTTCGGCACGGCGTAGGCGGCTATCCATCGTGGTTCTGCAATTGTTGGTTCTGCTACCGTTAGCACGAAAAATGGGCATGGACGAAATTGCCACCATTCTAAATGGCGTGATAACTAGACTGGCTGGTAAGTCTTAAAGTTATAATCACCTTATTTGGTGAGTTTGCTCCATAATGCCGAAAATGAACCAAGCAGAGCGTCTACAAATCTAGGGGCACCTCAGTCATCTCACTATAAATTCTGCATGTAATGCTCCGGCGGCTTTTATGCTTTTGAGAATATCAATCATGTCCCTTGGGGAGACACCGAGCGCATTCAGTCCAGAAATTACTTCTGATAGCGATGCCCCAGTTGGTATCTCGGCCAGGCCAATTCCTTCTTCTTCTTCAATTGCGACGTCCGTTCGAGGTACAACAACTGTTTCACCTTCAGCAAAAGGGTTAGGCTGAACGACAAGCGGTGCTTCCTGAATGCGCAACGTCAGGTTCCCTTGGCTCACGGCCACGCGAGAGATTCGCACGTCTTCGCCCATGACAATTGTACCAGACCTTTGGTCTACGATTACGCGCGCTTTGCGCTCAGGTTCCACTGTGATGTTCTCGATACGGCCAAGCGCATGCGCGACGGATCTGCTGCGCGTGCTGGCGATGTTGAGTGAAACAGTCCCTGAATCAAGCATCAGTGCAACGCGTCGGCCGAAATTGCCGTTGATTGCCTGTTCTATCCGCGCGGCAGTTGTGAAGTCAGCGTCACGTAATGCGAGCCTAACGTCTGCCAAGTCAGAGAGGGTGAAATCGATTTCTCGTTCGACTCGGGCTCCAGCTGGGATAACGCCAGATGTTGGAACGCCTTGAGTGACTTTGGCACCGTCGCCCTCAGCCACTGCGCCACCAGCAATGATTGTGCCCTGAGCGACTGCATAAATAGATCCGTCTGCCGCGTTCAAAGGTGTCATAATCAACGTCCCGCCCAATAGGCTTTTGGCGTCACCAATTGCGGAAACGGTTACGTCAACTTGCCCGCCGGCCCTGGCAAAAGGAGGTAGGCTGGAGGTCACGATAACAGCCGCAACGTTTTTTGGCCGGAATTGTTCGCCCGCGACATTCACGCCCAGGCGTTCAAGGATGTTCGACATGATTTCCTCGGTGAACGGTGCATTTCGCAAACCGTCGCCAGTACCATTCAGCCCAACAACAAGCCCATAGCCAACCAAGTCATTCCCGCGCACCCCGTCAAACTCTACCAGGTCTTTGATACGAACAGGCCCTGCGGCTACGCTGAGTGACAGGCTAGCCCAAAGGATGAAAGTTGCGAAAATGCGCATCATAGGAAGTTCACCAATGAAAGTTGGGAGGAGCGTACTGTTACTGTGTATAGGCTTTGCAATTGAAATTGGACTTCCTCCAGCCGGGTTGCGGTTTCGTAAGGGTCTGCAGCCAGCAATTCGCCTTTGGCGTATTCCAGGGATGTCATTTCCACTGCGTTTCTCGTGCTGATATCGTCTATCCGCTCTTCGACAAAACCAATGTTGGCGCGCATCGCTGTATAGCTTTCCGCGTTTGACAAAAGGCCTTCGCCCGCAGAAATCAGGAGTGTGGACCGCTCAGTGGCATTGATCCCCAAAGCAGGATCATCGGCAAGCGCAGCGACGGCAACGTTGCGCAGGACAGCTTTGATTGCGTCGTTGTTCGCACGGACATCAACGGCAACATTTTCATGCTCTGAAAGGCGGAATGGTGACATTGCCTCGGCGGATCCTTGATAGATGGTCGCGTCGAAGCCGGCAGGATCACTGAACCATGCATCAACAGCGGCGAGTTTTGCCGGAGCGCCAACAACGCCAGTCATCACTGTTCTCAGTTGATCCAAAAGGTCGTCAGCGGATGCCAGAGGTGCTTGCTCAAAAGCGGTTCCGGCAAACAAGCTTCGCCCTGCAAAGTCGGTGTTGAGCGTTGCGACAATGGTGTTCAATTGCTCGCGTGCTTCAACGGTTGTTTGTTTCGCGACAATATCCAAACTCGATGCAGTGACGGTCAAAAGGTTGTTGCCCAAATCGCTGCTTGTTGATCCGACGAGCTCGAGGGCTGTCTGCATTGCGCCGGTGAACTGCCCGGCCTCGGTGCTTGAAACTTTGTAACCGCGCATATGGGAAATGCTCGATTCAAGATCAGTGAGATAGTTCATGTTGCCGCTTAGAATCTGTTTGACGTCCGCGACACGTCCGCTCGCGAGTTCCTCGTTCAAGCGGGACATTTCGGTGCGCAACGCACTTCCACGACGCTGAAGCATGTAGTTTTGGGCGAGATCGCCAAGGGAAATACTACTCATTAATCAAAGCCTTAAAATTGTTTGCATCATTTCATCGACGGTTTCGATGATACGGGCGTTGGCGGCATAAGCTTGTTCAATCAAAATCAAACGCCGGAGTTCCTCATCGCTGTCTACGCCGTCAGCCAATTGCATCTCAGTGAGCTCTTGAAACTGTGTAGAGGCGAATGTCAGATGCTGTTCTTCATTCGCTCGAGAGGATGTGAGAAACGACATCATCGTCGACATCAAACCGGCCGCGTCAAAAGAGCCAGTCCCGAAGTTTCCAGAACCAGGGGTTCGTGCTGTGTCCAAAGCGTCATCAAGGGACTGGAGGATGGATGCGTTACCACTGTTTCCTGGCACAACTGCGCCAATTCCATCGCGGATTCGCCACGCCTCGCCGCCTTGGCGGGAATCCACTGCAGCATTGATCTGTAATCTTTCCGACAGGCCAACTTCGTTCAAGGGATCAAAACTTGCGCCATTGTCGGTGAATAGACCTGCGTCGCCGACACCCAATGTCGGATCCACTCCAGGATCTTGAAAGCGCTCAACGAGGTCGCGGGCAAAAGCATCCAACTGGACTTGGGCGCGTGGGGCCATTTCATCGCGAATTTCAAATTGCGCACCCAATGTGCCGCCGCGGATGGCACCTGTTTCTGAGTCTGTGCTCACGTCAAACCCATTGATCGTCAGTGAGGACAGCGTGCCACCGCCGACTGACATATGTGGTGTTACAGCGTTGGACTTGGTGAATTCTACTACCGAAGCTGAGCCATCCAGCAATGCAGCCCCTCCGGATGAGTATAGCGCAATAGCACCATTGTCGCGAGGGAGGGCCCTAACGGGGATCATCTCGCTGACTTCGTCCATCAGGTTTTGTCTGTGATCACGCAAAGCTGCGTCGTCGTTTCCGCGTACTTTGGCCGCTGTGATCATCCCGTTGAGTTCTTGGAGCTCTTGAAGCGCATCGTTCAGACGTTGGACTTGATCACTGATAGAGCGGTCTGCCCTTTGTCGGGATTGCTGGACGCCTTCAGATGCATTGGTGATTGCGCTTGCCAGGTCTCTTGCACTGTTGACTGCGCCTTCCAATCTTTCAGGCGCATCAGGCCGACTAGATGCGGTGATGAGTGAGGACCCTAAATCTGCAAGTCGGGCTGACAGGGATGCGGGATTGTCGGGCGTGCCAAGCAGGTCTTCGAGCCTGTTGAGGAAGCCGGCTGTTGCCGTGCGGTGGCCAAAAGAGGCGCTGGCCATACGCTTGTCTGATAGGAGGGCCGAATTGACATCCCTCACCACGCCGCTAACGCGAACTCCACCGCTGTCACCAATCCGCTCCGAGGAAAGTTCGAGCATTCGTTTACCGTACCCTGGCGTAAGGGCGTTGGCGAGGTTTGCAGACACGATTTCGGAGGCGCGCCCAGCCGCGCGCAGGCCGCTCATCGCGTTGTTTAATGCACCGTTGATTGTCATGGCATCCTCTTGTGTCAGGCGTGTTGAAGCATCGGTGGACTAGGCAACAAGCAGGGTGCCTAGTCCGGTCAATTTACCGTTTGATGTTTGTCGTTTCCTGCAACATTTCATCGACGGTCTGGATGACCTTTGCATTCGATGAATAGGCCCTCTGGGTTTGGATCATCGCGGTCAGTTCGCCTGCAACATCAGTTGCGGATTCCTCACGGGCAAAGGCCACAATATCGCCCGTTGGACCGTCACCTGCATCCCATAGGAAGTATGATCCACTTTCTGGTGAGGGCAGGTAAGTTTGATTGTCCAGTGCGACCATGCCGTTGTAATTGGGAAGGTCAACAAGTGGCACCTGGTAGATTGTGCGCGTGATGCCTGTGTCGAAAAACGCATGAACATAGCCGTTTGCATCGACTTCAACGCTGGTCATGTTGCCAACGGGTGATCCGTCTTTGCTGATTGATACAGGCGCAAAATCATCGGACACTTGCGTCAGCCCGTCGCTTTCGCCAATGCCGCCAATGTCTATTTCCATCGGGCCACCATCAACCTGCACAATGATCGAGCCTGTCAAAGGGTCATATGTGCCACCTACAGACCCAACCGCGTCCGCTACGCCAGCGAGCGTACCACCTGCTGTACGCGTATCGTTGAAGGTCAGTGTGTATTCACCGATGATGGTCCCCGGGGTGGCGGAATCTGTGAGGGTCATAGTCCATTCGTTTGATGACCCCGTTGCGGGCACAGTTGGCGTAAACGCAATTGCAACGCTTTCTGATGTTCCAAGATTGTCAAAATACTCGACAGATGTGTTTCGCGTGACCCCGGTTGAATCGATTTCTGTTTCTGTCGCGGGAAGGTTAATCCCCAAGGAAATTCGGGTTGTAGGTTCGCCCGAGAATTGGTTGACGTTGATCTGGATCGGCTCAAGCCCGTCTGAAGTATCGCGCGGGTACGTTGGAATTGTACCATCTGCCAATGCAGGCCACCCCAAAAGTACCAATCCGGATTGGGACCGCATATATCCTTCGGCATCGGTGCGGAACGACCCCGTTGTGGTCAGGAACATCTGGTTGGCGCCATTTCCGACTTCGACTTCTGCGCCTTGCGCAACTGGCAGCATACCGCGCCCCCGAACGGCCAAATCGGTCGCGTTGGAGGTCGAAACAAGGGGACCACGTTGGTCAATGAGTTTTTGAGTCGTAGCCCGAACGCCCCCGGCAGAATAACTGCCGCCTGTCGATGAAATGACCATCGACTGGAAATCCGTATTGACGCGCTTGTAGCCGTATGTCGACGAATTCGCGATGTTGTCGGAAATCGATGCAAGTCGTGTCGCATTGGACTGAAGCCCTGCTACACCTGCGTTGAGCGAAGAAGATATTGTCATGGAAACGCCTTTCTGCTGTACCACTCGTTGTTGGCCAACAGATAAGCGTCTCCATTTAACATCGCGCTAACATATAAAATGCGTTCTATTTGTTGCTATTCCCGTAGCATAATCACTTCCAGCCTGTTGTTGCGCAGAGCCATAGGGTTGGAAATGCTTTGCTCGCGGTCCGCATGACCGGTTACACGCTGTATGCGCTTGGATCTCATGCCGGCGTCTTCAAGCAGTCGTCGCATGGTCGTGGCTTGTTGCGCAGACAGCTCCCAAACGGGACTTTCCATTGCGACAATCGGGTTCGCTGGAACATGTCCACCAACAGCAACTTTGTTGGTGACCGTGCGGGCGACATCGAAGATGACGGTTGCCAGACTTTCCAGCAATGGCGTGGGGATGTCTGTACCCTCTACAAACAAAGGAGCGTTTTCGAGAGCAAAGATTTCGATCACGAGCCCCTCGTCGGTGATGCGGGTCGTGATGTGCTCCAACTCGTTTTCCATCACGCTGCTTTCGCCGCTATGGCCCAGCAGTTGCTCTTCCATTGTTTCGAATTCCTGGTTTTGAGCATCCGTTGCAGGATCAACGGCGTCTTCGGCCATGCCTGTTTCGCCGCGGGCCTGCTTTTGCTCCATCGGATTTCTTGACGTCGCTCCAGTGCCATTTTGCGGCATTGTTTGTTCCGAAAACACACTGTCCCCGCCAAAGGCGCCGTCGCCGCCCCCGGAAACACGGTTGATCGGAATAGTGGGCGCAAAATAATCTGCAAGCCCCTTACGTTGTTTTTCTGTTGTCGCATTCAGAAGCCACATCAACATAAAGAAGGCCATCATTGCGGTCACGAAGTCCGCATAAGCGACTTTCCAGGCCCCACCATGGCGCCCGCCGCCTTTGACTACTTTTTTCTTCTTTATGATGATTGGCGCGACATTTGCTTGCGCAGCCATATCCACCACCTCATTTTCACCCAAGGTCATGAATAGCAGCGGAGTGTTACGTGCGGCTTAACGATTAGAATTGTTGGAATAATTGGCGCTGCTCTTGCGCAATCAGGACTGATGCGCGCACATGGGACAGGAGGATGCACAATGACATTGGCACCGGAGCTGGACAGCCGCTATGCGTGGCTGCGGATGGGGATCACGCTGGCTGTAGCCGTGGTCATCAATGCAGGGATGTGGCTGATCATTTCGGTGATGCCAGCCATGCAGGCCGAACTGGGTGTCGACCGTGCCGATGCATCGTTGCCCTACACTCTGACGATGATCGGTTTCGCGGTCGGCAACTATGCAGCAGGCAAAGCTGTGGACCGCTTCGGGGTGACAGTGTCCATCATCGGAGCGGCGTTTCTTGTTGCCCTTGGTTTCATGGTCGCAATCTATAGTACGTCGATCGCGATGATCTCTTTTGCGCAACTCCTTGTCGGACTTGGGTCTGCAGTGGGCTTTGGGCCTTTGATTGCCGATATCTCACACTGGTTTATGCGCCGTCGAGGCATCGCAATGGCGATCGTGGCCAGCGGCAATTACCTCAGCGGGGCGTTCTGGCCGTTGGTCTTGACGGGGGTGCTGCAAGATCACGGATGGCGGAGCGTTTATATGGTGATGGCCGTTGTGACGCTTGGGGCAGTGTTGCCGTTGGCCTTTGGGCTGCGGCGCAGGGTCAGCGACGGAGCACATGCCGCAGCAGAGGCGGTATCGGCCGCAAACGCCAAAAGTTCCGGCCTGTCTCCGACTGCACTGGCGTGCCTCTTGGGGGTTGCGGGGATCGGATGTTGCTTGGCCATGTCGATGCCGCAGGTGCACATTGTGGCCTATTGTGTGGACCTTGGATACGGCCCCGCTGTGGGGACTCAAATGCTGACAATGATGCTGCTGGGCGGGGTTTGCTCGCGCCTTGTGTCGGGCGCGTTGGCAGATCGATTGGGGGGCGTCACAACGCTGTTGATTGGCTCGATCCTTCAGTGCGTGGCGTTGGTGTTGTATTTGCCGTCGGACGCATTGGTCTCGCTTTATGTGGTGAGTACGATTTTCGGACTGAGTCAGGGCGGGATTGTCCCAAGCTATGCGGTGATCGTGCGCGAATACATGCCCGCTCGTGAAGCGGGTGCGCGGGTTGGATTTGTGTTGATGGCGACGATTTTGGGCATGGCCATCGGAGGGTGGGTGTCTGCATGGATCTACGATGTATCAGGGTCCTATCATCTGGCGTTTATCAACGGCATTGTGTGGAACGGAATGAACATCGCGATCATGGTATGGCTGCTGATGCGCAGCCGCACGCGTGTGGTCTTGCAAACCGCGTAACCCGTCAGACGCGGTTGTTCACATTTTAAGGAAAAGCCAGATTTCAGCCATCTTTCCAACGCACCGAGGTACGGATCCCCAAGCCAATTGCCCGAAGATCATAAACCTCACGCGGGAGATCAGCGATGAAATCGACAATTTTTACAACAGCCATGGTCATTTTTGGAACGGCAAGCGTTGTCGCTGCCGGAAAGCTGGCACCAGCAGATGTGACATTCAAAGGCATGGTGACATCATACTCTGCGGCGGAGTCCGCCTATAATGTAGACCGGTTGCCGGCTGGCACGATGGCGTATTTGCGGACGGCCTATACGTCGGAACTTGATATGTGAGCCAGAGCGGTGAGGGGGCGGGCCTAGCTGCCCAAATGTTCCTCGCCGCGCTTGCGGGCCAGTTCGATTTGCTTTTGACGTTCCCGGAAGCGGACCTTGTCGGCCTCTGATGTCACGTCGATGCATTGATGACAGCTCACGCCCATGTCGAATTCGGGTTTCTTGAGATCTTCTGGAAACAAGGGCTTGCGGCAGGCGTGACACAACTGGTGCGGCCCCACTTTCAATCCATGACCAACGGAAACGCGGTTGTCGAAAACAAAGCAATCTCCGTCCCATGTGCTTTGGGCTTCGGGCACCTCTTCGAGGTATTTCAGAATGCCACCCTTGAGGTGAAACACGTCTTCGACGCCTTGGCCCAGCAGATAGTTCGTTGATTTCTCACAGCGAATGCCACCTGTGCAAAACATCGCGATTTTTTTGTTGTGAAAACGGTCTTTGTTTTGATCCCACCATGCCGGGAACTCGCCAAAACTTGAGGTTTTGGGGTCAATGGCGCCTTCGAAGGTGCCAATGGCAACCTCATAGTCATTGCGGGTGTCGATGACGGCCACATCGTCCGACCCGATCAGGGCATTCCAGTCCTGAGGATCCACGTAGTTGCCGACTTTGGCGCGGGGGTCCACATCGGGCTGCCCCATCGTCACGATTTCGCGTTTCAGACGGACCTTGATTTTGCCAAACGGCGGGGTGTCCGAAAAACTTTCTTTCCACTCCAGATCAGCGCATCCCGGGAGGGATTTGAGGTGTTCCAGAACGGCGTCAATTCCGGCGCGAGGTCCGGCTATAGTGCCATTGATCCCTTCGCCCGCCATCAGCAGGGTGCCTTTGACGTCTTGCGCAAGGCACAGTGCTTTAAGGGCCGGACGCAGGCTGTCAGGATCTGCGAATCTGGTGAAGTGGTAAAGAGCGGCGATTGTATACATGGGCGCTCGAATACGCGTCTGGACCGGTCCCTGCAAGTGGGTGGCGGTGCGGACGTCGATGATTGATGATCGTGCTTGCAGGGGGTAAAGAAGGGATAAGATACAGGAGTGCCTAATGTCCGATGCTTTGCCCCATGCGTTGCCTCATGCGTTGATCGTCATTGATGTCCAGAACGACTTTTGCCCCAACGGGGCGTTGGCCGTGCCCGAAGGCGATGAAATCGTGCAGGGCATCAACGCAATGATGGACGGCGCGCAGGCCGTGATTTGTACGCAGGACTGGCATCCGAAGGGCCATTCTTCCTTCGCATCGTCCCATGAGGGGAAGGCCCCCTATGAGTACATTGCGATGCCTTATGGATCGCAAGTGTTGTGGCCCGACCACTGCGTCCAAGGCAGCGTAGGTGCGCAACTGCACAAGGACTTGCACCACAATCGCGCGGATTTGATCGTGCGGAAGGGATATAACCCCGCCATCGACAGTTATTCTGCATTCTTTGAAAACGACCGGAGCACGCCGACGGGCTTGGAGGGCTATCTGCGCACGCGGGGGTTGACCAAGCTGGTGATGGTCGGGCTGGCAACGGACTTTTGCGTGAACTATTCCGCAGTGGATGCCGCAAACTTGGGCTTCGAGGTCGAAGTGCACATGAACCTGTGCCGTGCGATTGATTTGTATGGTTCATTGGCCTCTGCGGTGAACGGCATGCAAGACGCGGGCGTTGTGTTGAAAGGTCTCTAGCGGGGATCGGCCAAGTCCCTCTTGCTCCTGCCTGCGCTGACTGATCTAAATCACCCAAGTCAGGGAGGACCGACCATGGTCGACATCGCCAGCCGTGTTTGGAATCACAAGTGGAAGATTGATCCGATTGTACGGTCATTGATCGACACGGATTTCTACAAACTTCTGATGTGTCAGAGCATTTTTCATAACAAACCGGACACACAAGTCACCTTTAGCCTGATCAACCGCTCCAAGGACATCCCGCTGGCTGAGTTGATTGACGAGGGTGAGTTGCGCGAACAGTTGGACCATGTCCGATCCTTGTCCCTAAGTCGCGGCGAGAGCACGTGGCTGCGGGGGAATACTTTTTATGGCAAGCGCCAGATGTTCCGACCCGATTTCATGGAGTGGTTCGAGGGATTGCGTCTGCCCCCCTATCAGCTTGAGCGCAAAGGTGATCAATACGAGCTGACGTTCGAGGGCAAATGGCATGAAGTCATGTTGTGGGAAATTCCAGCGCTCGCGATCCTGATGGAACTGCGTGGCCGTGCAGTTTTGAACGCCATGGGCAAGTTTGAACTGCAGGTGCTGTATGCCCGCGCCATGACCCGCGTTTGGGAAAAGATCGAGGCGATGCGCGACATTCCTGATCTGTCGATCGCCGATTTCGGCACCCGCCGTCGACACTCGTATTTGTGGCAGGACTGGTGTGTGCAGGCGATGCAAGAAGGGTTGGGACGCAGCTTTACCGGCACCTCGAACTGCAAGATCGCGATGAACCGCGAGGTTGAGGCGATTGGGACCAATGCCCACGAATTGCCTATGGTTTATGCAGCCTTAGCCCCTGATGACGCGTCCCTTGCCCGCGCGCCTTACGACGTTTTGCAAGACTGGCACGATGAGCATGACGGCAATCTGCGTATCATTTTGCCTGACACCTACGGGACGCAAGGGTTCCTTGATAACGCGCCGGACTGGTTGGCGGGCTGGACTGGCATCCGCATTGATTCCGGTGATCCGGCGACGGCTGCCCGGATTGCTCTTGATTGGTGGAAAGCCCGCGGCGAGGACCCGAAAACCAAGCGCATCATCTTTAGCGACGGTTTGGATGTGACCAAGATCAAGGAGTTGCACAGCCAGTTCGCGGATCGCACATCCGTGTCGTTCGGGTGGGGAACGCTTTTGACAAATGACTTTCGGGGGTTTGTTCCAGACGATGCTTTGGCGCCGTTTTCACTGGTGTGCAAAGCGGTCGAGGCCAATGGTGCGCCGACGGTGAAATTGTCTGATAACCCCAAGAAAGCCATGGGGCCAGAGGCTGAGATCGCGCGTTACAAGCGGGTGTTCGGGGTCGGGGAGCAGGCCAGCCAGGAGGTCGTGGTCTAGCGTTTTAACTGCCGCTCCCGCCATACAATCAGCAAGCCGCCCAGTGCGATCAGGATCGCGCCGGGAAACAGGGTGCTCCACGGTGTTTCGTCAAAAAACATCCAGCCAAGCACGAAGGCCAGCGGTATTCCGAAGTAGCTGAACGGCGCGAGGTTGCTGGGTTCTGTCATGCGGTAGCTGGCCACCAGAAACAGAACAGCGGTGCCGCCAAACGCGCCCATGCCCATGATCCAGCCAAGGTCCCCAAGGCTTGCGATGGGGGTGAAACCGCCCCAGAACAGGGTCACAATGATGGCTCCGATGGCGGAGGCTATGGTGGAATAGACGCTGACCAACGGGTTGGGCACATCGTCGTCAAACAAGCGTGCTGTGACCGCGACCAATGCGTAAAGGGCCGCGGCGGCTAGCGGCAAAAGCGCGGTGATCGAGAACGCGTCGCTGCCCGGTTGCATGACCATAACAACGCCTGCGAAACCGATCATTACAGCGCTCCACCGGACCCAACCGACCTTTTCGGCAAGCAGCGGCACGGACAGTGCTGTCATGAACAACGCGTTGGCATAGGTGATGGTCGAGGCGGTGGCAAAGGCCATCAATCCCAAAGACAGATAGAAGCTGAGTTGGGCAAAGGTCACGATAACCCCACGCATAAGTGCCAGTTTCCATTGACGAATTTTCATCTGCTTGCCGGATGCATGCCATGCTTTGGAGGACCACAACGCGATGACAGACGGGACCAGCCCGAAAATATTGCGCCACGCAGAAAGTTCTGCGGCGGAATAGTGTGGCGACAAATGTTTGATGATCAGCCCCATGCCGTCAAAGAGCGTCAGCGCAATCAGGCTGAGGACAATCGCAAGGCCAGTACGGTCTGTGGGGCGCATTTCGGTTCCAGTAACGGTTGCGAATCTCTGCACTCTAGAGGGTCGCTCGGACAAGTCACGTCCAAAGCATGGCGGGTTGGAATTTTGACGTGGACCCAATGGAAAAAGCTATTGGGAGGGGGGGGCGTCCTAATCGTCGGGATCGACCCGCCCGCGCATGGATTTCACGTCACCGCGCACCTTTTTTGCCTTGAGGCGACGCTTTTTTGATCCAAGCGTCGGGCGGGTTGCGATGCGCCGCTTGGGGGCCACCAAAGCCTTACGAATAAGGTCTGCAAGACGCTCGCGCACCAGGTCACGGTTGCGGGCCTGAGAGCGGGTTTCATCGCACTGCAGGATCAATGCGCCCTCCAGGGTCCATCGCCGCCCAGCAAGGCGTTTCAGACGGTTTTTGACAGGTGCAGGCAGGGCAGGGCTGGTGGCCGCCTCAAACCGCAATTCCACGGCACTGGAGACCTTGTTCACGTTCTGCCCACCGGGGCCGGACGCGCGCATGAAGCTTTCTGAAAGCTCCCAGTCCTGAATGGTTATGTCGTCATTGATACGGATCATAACAGGCTTATAGCGCAGGGCGCGCGCACGAAAAAGGGCCGCCCCAAGGTCGGGCGGCCCTTTCGAAAGTTTCAGGAGGGATCTCGGTTAGACCGATGGATCCACTTGGACGGTCCGCACCGCCATGGGTTGCCTCAGAGGGCGACCTCCCAAGCTGTTCCGACACCACGCTCCAATATCTTTCTCGACACTAGATCACCTCCTTTACAGTTGTTAAAATCACCCTGAGATTTGCACAGGTTCCTCAAATCGCAAAGCGTTATTTTCAGAAAATTGTGAACAGGCGGACGGTGGCGTTAACGGACCGTTCGGTCGCGCAGATGCGCGGTGTTGTACGTTTCGGGGCCCGTTTGTCACAAGATAGACGGGGCGATACGGCGGATTGCACCCCTGATTTAGCAGTTTTGTACGTTTTGCCGGCTGTTTGTTACAAAACGAGGTCCGCAGAGAGGGTAACACTTCGTTTACCAAGAACCGGCGTTAAGGTTTGTTTGGAGGCGACAACTTTTGGTTAAGGGTTTCCCGGGGTATTGCTTTGAGCGAACGCGCCAACAAGGGCGTTTGCGAGCTCCGTTCTGCTGAATGGTTTGGGCAGAAATTCAAAGTCGAGCGTCTGGATGATGTCGCGTGCCAGCTCTTGTTTGGAAAAACCTGACATCAAGATCACTTTGGCCTCGGGCCTGATGGCCAAAAGCTCTGATGCAAAATCCACACCCGTGCGTTTTTCGGGAAGAATGATGTCGATCAAGAACAACTGAATGGATGGATCATAAGCGACCATATCAAGGGCGTCGGCCACATTTAAAGACGAAGTTACGTTGTAGCCGAGGGACTGCGCCAGCCGCTTGACCGTCGAGACAACATGCATGTTGTCTTCCAGAACATGAATCCGTTCGCCGTTCCCCAAACGGGGCAGCTTCGAGACCACGGGGCATTCATTGATTTGCGCGCTTTTGGACCGTGGCAAATAGATCGATATTTTTGTGCCACTGTCCGGGGCGCTTTCAATTTGCGCGTCCCCCCCTGATTGCTGCGAGAACCCCAAAACCATGGACAGGCCCAGCCCACTCCCATTGCTCAAACCTTTGGTTGTGAAGAAGGGGTCGAACGCTTTTGCAATTACATCATGGGTCATGCCTGACCCGTTGTCGGAAACCGAAATTTTCACATATTCGCCAGGTTCGAGATTCATGCTGAACCGGGCGTTGGCCGCGTCGACCATCACGTTTTGAGCCGCGATGTCCAATTCCCCCCCGTAGGCCATGGCGTCGCGGGCATTGAGGACAATGTTGAGCAGGGCGTTTTCGGTTTGTGCCGCGTCCGCAAAGACAGGCCAAAGAGCATCATCGACTTCGTACCGTATCTCGATCGAGTCGATCAAGACCCGCAAAAATGTGCTGCGCATGCCAGACAGAAGCTGTGCAATGTCCAAAGGCTTGGGGGCAAGCGTCTGTTTGCCTGCAAAAGCCAACATGTGGCGCGTCAGTTCGGCCCCTCTTTGCACCGCATTCACAACCTCTGTAGTCAGATCTTTGTCGGCTTGCCCGTGTTCGTGTAGCAGTTGGATATTGCCCTGTATAACCGTCAACAGGTTGTTGAAGTCATGGGCGATCCCACCTGTGAGCTGCCCCACGGCTTCGAGTTTTTGCGAGGCAATGAGCTTTTGCTCAAGCTGTTTTTTGTGCGTGATGTTGGTCAGCAAACCTGCTGTGCTGACAGGGTTTCCAGCGTCATCACAATAGCACATACCCTCGATCTGAATCCACAGGTGCTGCCCCGATTTGGTAATAAAGCGCATTTCAAGAGACAGCGGCTGGTCGGGATTGGCGAGGATGTCCTTGAGCTGTTCGGGATAGCCTGCGTAGTCTTCGGGGTTCAGAATGCTCTGAAACCCTTCGGTGCGGAGTTTGTCGTAAAACGCCTCTTTTTCATACCCAAGGAGGCGCACAAAATTCGGGGAGAAAAACAATTGGTTCGTTTCTATGTCCCAGTCCCAGATTGCCGCCAATTGCAATCCGCGCCGCATCCTGTCCTGAGTGATCCGCAAACGGTCCGTGCGATGTTCAACGATGTTTTCAAGCTCGGCCGAGCGTTCGATCTGGCTGCGGTAAAGGCCTGATATCTCGGTAATATCTTCTTCATTTATAAAGATGACCAGATCGCCCGTGACGGGATCGCGGCCGCGTCTGATCCAGACATAGTGTGTGCGCATATCTGTGGTTGTCTGGACCTCGGCTTCAAACCTCAGAACGCGGTTTTCCGAGACACAGGACAATATCCGTTCACGGACTTCAGTGTCGGGAAACCGGACGTTGATGTCCAGTTGCTCTGCACTGGCAGCGTACGGCGGGCCGTAGCATTTCAAGGCGGCGGGGTTTTGTACCAGAACGCGCCCTTCAAGGGACATCATGGTCATTAAAGACGACGTTGCCAGCGCCGCTTCGGCGATCCGCTTTGCTGAATTGTTTATATCCTCGTCACGTTCTTTCATGACTTCGATCAACAATCCGACGCGGTTTCCTTCAAGCTCTGCGCGTTGAAAGGACAGCACGGCACTCAGTGGTTTTCCATCAGGGTAGAGGGTCCAGATGTCCTCGAAGCTACCGGTTTGCGGTATCGATTTCAGAATTGTGTTCAGGCGGTCCAGAACCATGGCGCTGTCAGATGAAAATTCCCGTTCCGTCAGCGCCTGAAGCGACGTGGCCCCCCAGAAATCAAGCCCCAAGTCGTTCGCCCACCATATCCGTTGGTGTGTCAGATCGAATATCCAAAGCGGAACAGAAAGGTGACGCAAGTGCTCCAGCTCTGCCATGTTCTGGAATCTCAACGGTGCCATTTTCAGCTCGGGTCCTTCGCGCATGTGCCACGCGCGCAACATGTACAGATTTTTGGCATTTCAACAAGGGTGTGTCGCGTTGCCGTGGCTTCTCTCGACCGTTTGTGGGGCATGCCCGCCCGCCCTTTGTTGTGCCGCAAAGTGTTGAGCGCAGCAGGGAGAGCACGTGCCACAACGCGAAGTGACAAGGGCGTTTGGACCTGCTGCCCCAAAGCTGGTGGGGGAAGGAGGGCTGCGCCTCCTCCCTGTGTTATGCGTTGGTCATGCGCGCGGTCAGCATTCTGAACGGCACCAGCGCCACCAGGGCGACGCCCAGTTTCACCAGCCAGTCCGCAAACCCGAGTGTCACCCACAAAGGTGCCATTGGCCCTGCGGTCATGAAGGGTGCGGCCTCCCATGCCCAGTTGATCGCGCCGTCGGCGTTTGCCCCGAAGATCGCGATTGTGGCGGAGAAGGCGATGGTGAAAAACAGGGCTGTGTCCAGTGCCGATCCGATGATTGTGGACACAAGTGGTGCGCGCCACCACGCCCCTGTGCGCAAGCGGTTGAAGATGCCGACATCCACAAGCTGTGCGATCAGGAATGCGGTGCCAGAGGCGACGGCGATGCGCAGCGGAACGGCCGGTCCGTATTCCAGCATAACCTGCGAGCCGATCAGCGAGCAGATGACCCCTGTGAGGAACCCGGCCAGCACGACTTTGCGTGCGGCTTGTGCCCCGTAGACGCGGTTCATAACGTCCGTGACGAGGAACGCCAGCGGATAGGTGAACGCCCCCCATGTGAGCAGGCCGTCAAGGATCAGGAATTGGACGAGGATGTTGGAGGCGACCACGATCGTGGCCATAGCAAGAATGCCCCAAATCAAGCGAGGGTGCGAAAGACGTGTCATTTTATATCCCGTTTTATCAAGGTAGCGGAGAACTCGGCCTGCGTTGTGCAGACGCGCGGTCTTTAGGCGCTGTGGCGCAGTGGCGCAAGAGGATGTTTGCGCCCGCTGTTATTCCGAGAGCAGGTATTCGACCACTTGGTTGCGCTGGATTGGCAGGAAGTTGTTGTCTGACACCATGGTGATCCGCGTCGCGCCGTTTGCGTCTTGCCAGACTGCGATCCCCTCGAGATTGCCGTGTTGCAGCGCGTATGTCGTGAGCAGCGTGGTTTCGGTGGGTGGGGTCGCATCTAGGTCGAACCGCCGGATCTGGCTGCGAAACCCGAACGGGGTGAACTGCCGTTCCAGCAGATAAAGCCGCCCGTCCGCCCCGAAATCCGCGCCAACGGGAAAGAAGCCATGTTGCCTTGGGATGCTGTGCGGTTTGGACCAAACCCCTTGCGAGAACATGTAGAGCGCAAAGGGGACATCAGCCCCCCCCGTCGATTCTTCCAGAGTGAACAGTCGCCCTTGTGCGTCGATGGCCAAGGCCTCAAGCGCTGCATTGCTGCCCATTTTGCGAAAGTCGGGATGGCGCGGGAGGGCTGCCCCGTTGATGTGGCGCACGGTCGCGGGCCCTTCGAACGCGGCAAAGGCGCCGCTTGGCCCGATCGCCAACCCTTCGGTGTCGTGCTCTGACGGGGTGAATTTGGCGGAAGGGGCGGCGCGCGCAGCGGTGATGTTGCCTGCGGTGTCCCGTTCAAGCGTCAGATCAAAGAACTGGCCGCGGTCCGACACCGTCAGCGCGGTGCTGCCATCGGTGGTTTCAATCGCAGAAAGGCCGCCCAATGTGGCGGCCTCTGCGGTGATGGGTGTGGCTGAGACGAACTCAAGCGTTTGGGCGCTGATCGCCCCCGCCCACAGTGTTAGTCCGAGGCTAAGACAGCGGAGCATGACCGTGGCAAATCCCCCAGTTTCAACTCGCGCCGTGGTTTTGGTGGCGGGGCGTTGGGATCACGTGGTTTCGGGGGGGGCGGGTTGAGGATGTCCGTCACCCACTTTTGCGCATCTGCACAGCCGTCGCCCTTTGGATGGGCGGCTTGATCCACACAGCCGCGCGCGCCTTTGGGGCATTTGAGGCGGATGTGGAAGTGGTAGTGATGCCCGTACCATGGCCGCACTTTGTTGAGCCATGACCGGTCGCCTTTTTCATCCTTGCACATTTGCACTTTTGCACCCGGAAAGATGAAAATACGCGCTGTGCGTTTGTCTTTGGCGGCGGCTTTGACGATCTCGTGATGGGCGCGCGTCCAGTTGTTGTTGGTGAACGCCCCTTTGGACCGACGGGTCGAGATGCTCGAGATGTTCTCGCGTTGGGTCGGGGTCAGGTTCAGATTGGTGGCAGGTAGCATCCAGATATCAGCGTCGAGCCCGATCTGGTGGCTGCGGTGTCCGGTCAGCATCGGCCCACCGCGTGGCTGGCTCAGGTCCCCGACATAAAGGCCGTTCCACTTGGGCTGTTGCGCGGCTTTGCGGCTGAGTTTTTGCACCATATCCACAAGTTCGGGATGTCCCCAGTTGCGGTTGCGTGACAGGCGCATGGCCTGCCATGTGGGTCCGGTTTCGGCCAGTTGCGCCCCCCCTGCAAGGCACCCTTTGGCGTATCCACCAAAAGGAGACGCGGATTGGGCGGAGGCTGCGCCTTTTGCCCCGAAGGCCGCTTTGGCCAATCCGCGCAATTCGGCGGCTGTGGGTTCGACGACCGGGGTGCCGTCAATGCTGGTGTCGGAACTGCCTGCACAAGCCATCAACACAAGGGTTGTGACAATCGCGAGGGTACTTTTGACTCTGATCATGTGTCGTTTTCTCCGTCCGGTTTGACCCAGAGTAACAGAATCAGCCCGATGAGGAAAAGCACAACCAATGGTGTGACCCCCAAGCGTTGCGATCCGGTGATTTGGCTGGTGATGGCGATCAGGAAGGGCGCCATGAAAGAGGTCGCTTTGCCCGAGAGCGCGTAAAGCCCGAAGGCTTCGGTGATCCTTTCGGGGTTGGCTTGACGTGTCAGCATGTTGCGCGAGGCAGATTGCACAACCCCGCCGCCTGCGCCGATCATGGCCCCCGCAAGGTAGAAGGAGATGTTTGGCAGGGCCGATCCTTCGGCCACGGTCATCCACAAAACGGATGTGGGCGTCAGGGAGATGATGAGCAACGCGGAGGCCATCAGCAACAGAACGCTGCCCACGATCACGGGTTTCGGTCCGATGGATTTGTCGATGTACCCTGCGATCCAGCAGAACACCGCGCCGCTTACCGCCCCGAGGATCCCAAACACGCCGACTTGGGTGATGGACCATTCCAGAACCCCAAGCGCGTAGATGCCCCCAAAGGTGTACAGCCCGTTCAGTGCGTCGCGGTAGAACATCGACGACCCCAGATAGGCGAAAAGCGAAGGGCGCGACGGCAGTGATTTGAGGGTTTGGAACAGTTCGGCCATGCTGGCTTTGATGGAGTATTTCTGCGCTCCGACGGTCGGGGTGTCCCGCATGTACAAAAAGAACGGGATCATAAAGACGGCGAACCAGATCGCGGTTAATGGCCCGACGATACGCGTGTCTGCCTTGGTCGCGGGGTCCAGCCCGAACAATGGCTCAAACCCCAGCATCGTGGTGCCGTTGGCGGTCGCTTGGAACAGGCCAAGCATGATGAGCAACGAGATCACGCCGCCCACATACCCAAACGCCCAACCGGTGCCGGAAATGCGCCCCAGATCGTCTTTGTCCCCGAGCGTAGGCAGATAGGAGTTGGTGAAGATCGTGGTAAATTCCATCCCGATCAAACCGATCCCGAAGAAGACCAGCGTGCTCACCACAGAGAAGTTTTCGGGCGCCGCCCACCAAAGACCCATGGCGCCGACAAAATACATGATCGAGAACAACCAGATCCACGGCATTTTGCGCCCTGAATTGTCCGACACAGACCCGAGGATGGGCGCAAGAATAGCGATGAAAATCCCCGTCGCGGTCAACCCGTAGCCCCAATAGGCTTGGGACAGCGCGTCTGCGGCTTCTTTGTCCATGCCGCTGCCAACAAGGTTTTGGCTGGCGACCTGGGCGAAATAGGGCCCAAAGATGAAGGTCAGGATCAGGGTGTTGTAGGGCTGGCTTGCCCAGTCAAAGAAGTACCACCCCCAGATGCGCTTGCGCTGTGAAATCTCTGTCATGCCCTGTCCTCTTTTATTGTTAACGGATTAAGAGCAGGCAAGGCGCTTTGGTGCAAGGTTTATCCGTGTTGCATGATGGCCCAAGCTCAACCATTAACTTATGCGCAGGGTTGCCGTTCTATGTAGGGGCACCTACCTGAGTGTGAGAAACCGGAGAACAAATATGATCATCCTATATGATGCACTGCAGCTGATACTGGGCGTCGCCTACTTCATCATCATCGCCCATGTGATCATGAGCTGGCTGATCAATTTTCAGGTTTTGAACCTGCATCAACCGCTTGTGTCGCAAATCTGGTACGGCATCAGCCGCTTGTTAGAGCCGATGTACGCCCGCATCCGCGCCTTTTTGCCGGACACTGGCGGACTTGATCTTGCGCCGCTGTTGGCTTTGCTGGCGGTGATTTTGCTGCGCTCTTCCGTGCTGCCTGTCTTGTTTGGGCTGCGATAGGACTTGTTCACCGAATCTTAGTGTGGGAGTCTGCAAAAAAACCGCAGACCCCAACAGGATATCCCCACAATGACCAGCGCTGCCACGCTGCTTGCTGACGTATTCGGATTTGACGCCTTTCGCCCCGGCCAACAAGAGATTGTTGAGGCGGTGCATGGGGGTGAGAACGTGTTGGCCATTATGCCGACGGGTGGGGGGAAATCCCTGTGTTTTCAACTCCCTGCCTTGATGCGCGACGGGGTCACGGTTGTGATTTCTCCGCTGATTGCCCTTATGCGGGATCAGGTGCGCGCGTTGCAAGAAGCGGGCGTGTGCGCGGGGGCTTTGACCTCTGGCAACACCGAAGAAGAAACCGATGCGGTCTGGACCTCGCTTGAGCGAGGGGAGCTCAAGCTGTTGTACATGGCGCCCGAGCGTTTGGCGTCGGGTGGGGCGATGAACATGCTGCGCCGTGTTGGTGTGTCCATGATCGCAGTGGACGAGGCGCATTGCGTCAGCCAATGGGGGCATGATTTCCGCCCCGATTACCTGAAAATCGGCGAATTGCGGCGTATGTTGGATGTGCCGTTGGCCGCGTTTACGGCGACGGCGGATGCGGAAACCCAGCTTGAAATTGTGCAAAAGCTGTTTGACGGGCACCCTCCCCGCGCATTTCTGCGTGGCTTTGACCGTCCCAATATTCATCTGGCCTTTGCGGCCAAAGACAGCCCGCGTCGCCAAATTCTGGACTTTGCGAATGCGCGCAAAGGGCAATCCGGCATCGTGTATTGTGGCACCCGTGCCAAAACCGAAGGGCTGGCTGGTGCGCTGCGCGAGGCGGGGCACACCGCGTTGCATTATCACGGGGGCATGGATGCAGAGGACCGGCGCATCGGGGAACGTCGGTTTCAGCAAGAAGACGGGCTGATCGTGGTGGCCACCGTCGCCTTTGGGATGGGGGTGGACAAGCCGGACATTCGTTGGGTCGCTCATGCTGATATGCCCAAGTCGATCGAGGCGTATTATCAGGAAATCGGGCGCGCCGGGCGGGACGGGGCCCCTGCCGAAACGCTGACACTGTTCGGGTCCGAAGACATTCGCCTGCGCCGCTCCCAAATTGATGAGGGGCTTGCCCCGCCCGAACGCCGCGCGGCGGATCATGCCCGTTTGAATGCTTTGTTGGGTTTGGCGGAGGCACTGGAATGTCGGCGCAAAACGCTTTTGAAGTATTTTGACGAAACCGAAGTGAGCTGCGGCACCTGCGATTTGTGCGACTCCCCTGTCGATGTGTTTGACGGCACGACCGCCGTGCGCAAAGCATTGTCAGCAATTCTGCGCACGGACGAGCGTTTTGGGTCCGGGCATTTGATCGATATTTTGTTGGGGGCGGACACGGACAAGATCCGCCAGCGCGGGCATGACAGCCTGCCGACGTACGGCGTGGGCAAGGAATACGACAAGCGCCAATGGCAGGCAGTGTTCCGGCAGATGATGGGGCATGATCTGGTCCGTCCTGATCCCGAACGCCATGGGGCCTTGCGGATGACCGATGCGGCCTTGCCGATTTTGCGCAACGAAGCACAGATTTCGCTGCGCCGTGACACGATCAAATCTGCCAGTCGCCGCCCTGCCATCAAAGCGATGGTGTCCGAAGAAGACGCACCGCTTTTGAGTGCCCTAAAGGCCAAACGGCGGGCATTTGCAGAGGCGGCCAAAGCGCCCGCGTACATCATTTTTAACGACAAAACTCTTGTGGAAATGGCCGAAAAACGCCCGCGCACATTGGATGACATGGCGCGCATTGGTGGGATCGGCGCGAAAAAACTCGAGAGTTATGGCAGCGCGTTCCTCGAAGTGATCAACGGCGAGGCGGCGCAAATGCACCCCACGCGGCGCAAGCTGGCAGGGCGGAATGCGGGCAATATTTATGATCAATTGCTTGAAGTGCAGTCCCAATTGGCGCGTGGCGCAGGTGGCATCGACAAACCGCTCAGTTGCTCGGCGTCGATGCTGGCGAAAGTCGCGCAAATGCGCCCTGATGACACGCAAGGACTTGAGCGATTGTTAGGTGACAAGCGGGCCGAAAGATTCGGGCCTGCGTTTCTGGACGTGCTGCGGGCGGCGGGCTAAGTCATGAAGCAACAGATCAAAGGGGTGAGCGAATGTTGGTTGTGATTTCACCGGCCAAACGGCTGGATTGGGCAGAACAGGATGTGGCCGTAACCGCGCCGGATTTTCAGGAAGACGCAATCCGTCTGGTGAAAACGGCGCGCAATCTCACGCTGGGTGACTTGAAGGGCCTGATGCATCTGAGCGATGATTTGGCCAAATTGAACCGCGACCGGTTCAAGGCCTTTGAAGACACACCCGAGCCTGATGTGACGCGCCCTGCGGCATTGGCTTTTGCAGGCGACACCTATCAAGGTTTGGAAGCGGGCAGTCTGGATGCGGATGAATTGGCGTTCGCGCAGGACCATTTGCGGATTTTGTCCGGTTTGTATGGTGTTTTGCGCCCTTTGGATGCGATCCAGCCGTATCGTTTGGAGATGGGCAGCAAGTTGAAAACGCGCCGCGGCGCCAATCTGTATGACTATTGGCGCGATGATCTGTCCAAAGCGCTGAACGTTCAGGGCGACAAAACCGGATCTGATGTATTGGTCAATTGCGCGAGCCAGGAGTATTTCGGGGCGGTCGCATTGAAAGCATTGAAACTGCGCGTGATCACGCCCGCCTTTATGGAAGACAAAGGTCAGGGCCCCAAAATCGTGAGCTTTTTTGCGAAAAAGGCCCGCGGTGCAATGGCCCGTTTCATTGTGCAGAACCGTTTGAAAGCTCCTGAATCCTTGCTGGATTTCAACATGGGCGGCTACGCGTTTCAGCCTGATCTTTCAACGCATGACAAACCTGTGTTCGTGCGCCCTTATCCGGCCTGACGCGGCACGTCTTGGGATGGCAGAATTGGCAGCGCTTCATCGGGTTTGTTGGCGTTGATCTGGTCCATGATCTCCGGCTTTCGCAAGGGCTTGGTGAGGTAGTGATCCAAACCTGCGCTCAAAATCCCTTGGTCGTCGCCATCCATTGCATGTGCCGTCAGCGCGACGATCGGTACGTGTTTACCGGTTTGTTTTTCAAGATCGCGAATGGCTGCAGTGGCTTCTTTTCCGTCCATTCGTGGCATGGAAATATCCATGAAAATCATATCCGGTTCAAAGCTTTGATAGTACTCGACGGCTTCTAGCCCGTTGTTGGCAAACTTGAGATCTATGTCCAGGACTTTGACCATTTTGCTAAAGACGAGTTGGTTTGTTTTGTTGTCTTCAGCAGCCAGAATACGCATTTTGCGCTGTTTTGGTTCTGGCGCGAGTTCTTCGGACCAACCAACGGGTTTGGCGATGGCGGTAGAGGTGGCGGACGGAGCGCTCACGTCAGGACACAAAGCTTCCAGACGCATGAACAGTTGTTTGCGGGGCACGGGCTTTTGCATCAAGGCCGTAAGATGCTGGCGCGCAGGGTCCTTTTCCGCAAAGCTGGGGTTGGAGCTCAGTAAAATAATGGGCGTTGTGTCACCGCGGGCGCGAATTGCATCGGCCAGTTCAAGGCCGTCCATCTCCGGCATGTTGTGGTCGGTCAGGATGAGGTCCACAGTACTGTCGAGCAAGGACAGAGCGTTTTTTCCGTTTGTGCAACTTGTGACCTGAAGTCCCAACAGTTCCAACTGGCGTTCGAGGATCGTGCGGTTGGCTGCGATGTCATCAACGATCATCACATGTTTGAGCCCCTCGGGAAGCAAAGGCGCGGGTGCCACTTGTTCCTCGGTCGTGCTCATTGTCAGGCGGAAGCCAAAGCAGGATCCGACGCCTTCTTCACTGCTGACCCAAATATCGCCCCCCATCATGTTCACCAGCCGTTTGGAAATGGCGAGGCCCAGTCCTGTGCCGTCAAACTTGCGGTTCCGCTCGTTTTCAACCTGATTGAACTCGCCGAAAATATGCCCGACCATGTCTTCGGCGATGCCAATTCCGGTGTCTTCAATCGTGATGGTGATATCGGCATTGCCGGACTCGGGATTGGGTATGCCGATCACCCGCACAAGAACATGCCCGGATGCGGTGAATTTGACGGCGTTGCCCATGAGATTGGTCAGAACCTGACGGATTCGCCCCGGATCCCCGACAAAACTGGTCGGGAGGAACAGGTCGTAATCCAGCAGGATGTTCAGCCCTTTGTCCCGTGTGGAGGGCTGCAAAAGCATGATGATTTCATGAATGCTGCGTTCAAGATCGAAGGGTTCTGGATAGAGTTCCAGCTTGTCTGCTTCGATTTTTGAATAATCAAGGACGTCGTTGATGATGACCAACAACGCCTCGCCGGAGTTCTTGATCGTCTCTACATACAGGCGCTGTTCGTCGCTGAGCGGGGTGTCGTTCAGCAGATCGGACATGCCGACCACCCCGTTCATGGGCGTGCGGATTTCGTGGCTCATGTTTGCGAGGAACGCGGATTTGGCGCGGTTCGCCGCTTCGGCCCTGTCACGGGCTTCTTCGAGGTTTTTCTCGTTCTGGACAGCGGCGGTGATGTTGAGCCCGAGCGAGACGATATCCCCCCCTTGGCCCCGTCTGTCCACAAGCTTGATGTACTCATCGTTCCACAAGCGGATCGTGATTGGGCTTGGTTGCCGGGCGTGCCAGCGTGTGGTCATCATTTCGCGCCATTGTATCGCGCTGAGCTCCCCGGTATCGACGATACCTTCATCCGTAAGTGCTTGTAAGATGGTTACATAATTCACTCCCGGTCCAATACCGTTCATCCCCTCAAAGATGGAGAGGTAGGATCTGTTCGCCGCGATCATCAGGTTTTCTGCGTTGAAAAATGCAAACCCGTCCGTGATGGTTTCGACGGAATGCCACAGCCGCCGCTCCGCGATGATGATCTTTTGATTTGCCACCGTCAGGTCGGATTTGACCCGTTCGTTTTCGTCGCGCACCGTCGCCACTTCCGCCCGTGTTTCAACGATTTCATTGCTGAGGGCCAGCGCATGTTTGCCCAATTTCCGATTGGCCGCAAACAGTTCTGCTTGTTTGAGCTCCAGCAGACGCTCCGCGGCCAATCGGCCACGTCGTTCCTCTGCCAGTTTGTTGGCCAGACTCATCTGCTGCTCCGTCCCATAGCGCGCAATTGCCTGCACAATCGCCTGCCTTGGTGAAGATTGATTTAACCGGCACAGGGGAATCCTTGCAAAATGTGTCTGTGCCGTGCGAGTTTCAGGGATATCGACCGGAGGGCGCTATGACTTTTTTGACCCGTTTTTTTACAGCTAATTTTATATTTTTGATGTGGGTTTGGGGTGCTGCGGCGCAGACCCTTGTTCCGGATCAGCGCTATATTGTGACCTTGGACACCGATTTTTACGGCTCTGACCGCACATCCCTTTTTGACACCACTCAAGAAACCTGCGCGCGGGCCTGTTCGGCGGACACCTCCTGTGTTGCCTATACGTTTAACGCCCGCTCCAATGCGTGTTTTCCCAAGTCTGATATTTCTGATCGCCAGCCTTATGCCGGTGCAATTTCGGCGGAAAAGCGCGTCACTTCAGACCGAACAATAACGGATGCCACATCCCGCGCGGCCGAGCTTTCATTTGTGAAGCCGCAGGACTTCCAAGCGGCTCTGGCCCAAGCGCAAGACATGGGAACCCGTTTTCCCACAAGCGGTCAGAGCACTGAAGTCCTGATCGCGTCAGCGCGTTCCATGTTTGGCAGTCGTACCGTTTCCGCCTATCGCACCATTGGCCTTGCGGTGGCTGTGACGGATGCGTCTGATGTGTGGGCGCAGTATGCCTACGTTGGCTTGCGCCTGAATGACAGCGCCTCGCGTTCCTTGCGTCGCGAAGCCCGCCGCGCGGCCGTCCCTGCGGCCATCAACGCATATTTGCGCGCGCCAAGCGTGGGCGCCCAAGTCAATGCGTTGCAGTATCTGGCCCAAGCCTATGAGGCGACCAATCGCGGCAAGGAGATGATCGCCCCCCTGCGTTTGGCCCAATCCTTGCAGCCGCGCGCGGAAGTGTCTGCGGCGCTGGACAAGGCCATCAACACCTACGGGTTTCGCATCATTGACCACCTTGTGGAAAACACCAGTGAAACCCCGAGAATTTGCGCGACCTTTTCGGAGGGTTTGGTAAATTCAGGCGTCAGCTATGGTGACTATGTGCGCATTGAGGGGGATGTATCGGTGACTGCCACAGGGCGGAAACTGTGCATCGAAGGGGTCAGCTTTGGCGCCCGTTATCAAGTGGCCTTTCGCGCGGGATTGCCTGCGCAAAGCGGGGAAAAGATGGCGCGTGATGTTGATCTGACGCTTTATGTCCGTGATCGCACGCCCTTGGTCCGGTTTCCCGGGCGCAGCTATGTTTTGCCGCGCGGCGCCGATGCTGCCCTGCCGGTGGAAACGGTTAATCTGGACCGTTTGGAATTGACCCTGCGCCGTGTCAGTGACCGCAACCTGTTGCGCGCCATTCAGGACAAGTATTTTGGAAAACCGTTGTCCGGCTGGCAGGAACAAAACTTTAGCCGCGACATTGCGCAAGACGTCTGGAGTGGTGTGGCTGATGTTCAGAACACTCTGAATGCGGATATGACAACGCGCTTGCCGATGGGCGATGTGCTCGCGGATATGCCTGCGGGAATTTACACGCTGACGGCCCGTGTCGAGGGGAAAACGCCGGATGATGGCGCGGGTGCGACCCAGTGGTTTGTGCTGTCGGATTTGGGGCTGAGCACATGGAAAGGCAATGACGGTTTGACTGTCGCGGTGCGTGGCCTGAGTGATGCGGGCCCGCGCGGTGATGTCGAGGTGTCTTTGATCTCGAATGCCAATGCGGTTTTGGGCACGGCGCGCACGGACGCGGACGGCTTTGCCAAATTTCCAAGCGGGCTTTTGCGGGGCACGGGGGCTGCGGCCCCTGCTTTGGTTGTTGCGGCAGTCGGGCAGACCGATATCGGGTTTTTGCCCTTGAGCGACCCTGCGTTTGATTTGTCTGATCGCGGTGTTGCAGGGCGTGCACCTGCGCCGGCCATTGATACGTTCCTGACCACAGATCGCGGCGCGTATCGCCCCGGTGACACGATGCACGCCACGGCTCTTGTGCGCGATGTTCAGGTGAAGGCGATTGGTGGCCTGCCGCTGACTGCGATTTTGACCCGCCCTGACGGGGTTGAATATGCCCGTGTGTTGAGCGGGACGGATTTGGCCGGTGGTCATGTGTTCTCAATTCCCGTTGGGGCCACTGCCCCGCGTGGCACATGGCGGTTGAGTGTGAAGTCCGATCTGGAGGCTGCCCCCCTCGCCACCCAAACCGTGCTGGTGGAGGACTTTGTCCCAGAGCGTATGGATGCCACCCTGACCTTGCCTGACGCCCCGATTGCCTTGGGCGATACGCCGCCATTGACGGTGGATGCCCGTTATCTGTTTGGCGCCCCTGCGGGCAATGTCGCGGTTGAGGGGGAGGTGCGTTTGGTGCCTTTGACCACGTTGGATGGATTTCCGAGCTTCCGGTTTGGTCGCCACGATGATGTGGGCTCCGCGCGGACCAAATACCTTGAGAGCGGGCGCACAGATGCCAATGGGCGCGCTGTGATGGCTTTGGATATTCCCAAGGCCGAGGGCGCCCATGCCCTGTATGAAGCTCAAGTCGCGGTGCGCGTGATCGAAGGATCAGGCCGCCCCATCGAGCGCCGCCTGACCCGTGCATTGCAGCCGGACGGCCCTGTGTTGGGCATTAAACCGTTGTTCGATGGTGTGGTGGACGAGGGGTCGGATGCCGCGTTCGAACTGGTGGCTGTCGGGGCGGATGCCCCGCTTGAGGCGACGTGGGTGATGAACCGCGTCACCACGCGCTATCAGTGGTACCAGTTGTACGGAAACTGGAATTGGGAGCCCATTGTCACGCGCTCCGAAGTGGCCTCTGGCAATGTGACCCTTGGGGAGGCCCCGCAAACCGTTGCAGCCCCGACCGAGTGGGGCACATACGAATTTGTTCTGAGCCATGAGGGGGTGACCTATGCCACGTCCTCGATGGAGTTTTATGCCGGATGGTACGGGGGCGGCGATGTGTCGGCCACGCCTGAGCGTTTGGAGATGTCCTTGAACGCCGAAGAGTTCCGCGTTGGCGATACAGCCCGATTGCGCCTTGTGCCGCGCTATGATGGCACGGCCTTGGTGGCTGTGATGTCGGGCGGTGTCGTGTTGCGCCAAGTGGTCGAGGTGTGGGCCGGTGAAAACACTGTGCCTTTGCCTGTTACGGCCGATTGGGGTGCAGGAGCTTATGTGACCGCGACAGTTCTGCGCCCGATGCAAGTCGCTGCGGGCCAGAACCCTGCGCGTTCCATGGGCGTGGCCTATGCGCGCGTTGATCCACAAGCCAAAGCCTTGGCTGTGTCCCTTGAGGCCGATGACATCGTCAGCGGTCAAGCCGGTGCGGGACAAGTGCCCGTGAAGGTGGAGGGCATCACCGCCGGGCAAACGGCCTATGTGACGCTGGCGGCTGTGGATTTGGGCATCCTGAACCTCACGGGGTTCGAAGCGCCTGATCCGAAAGCGCATTATTTTGGGCAGCGTCGTTTGGGTGTTGAGTTGCGCGACGTGTATGGCCGTCTGATTGACGGGTTGAATGGTGCTATGGGACAGGTTCGATCCGGTGGCGATGCGGTTGGGGGCATGCGCCGCGAGGCCCCTCCGCCCACCGAAGACTTGATGTCCGTCTTTTCCGGCCCTGTGGAAGTTGACGCGGATGGCTATGCGACCATCACCGTGCCACGTCCCGATTTCAACGGCACGATCCGGTTGATGGCTGTGGCGTGGACAGACAGCGCTGTCGGGTCCGCGTCCCGTGATGTTGTGGCCCGCGATCCTGTGGTGCTGACAGCTTCTGTGCCGCGCTTTATGGCGCCGGGGGACGAGAGCCGTTTGTTGGTGCAAGTTGTCCATGCAGACGGTCCGTCGGGGGATGTTGCATTGCACGTGCGCGGTGTCGGCATCGAGGTCGGCGTCGTGCCGCAAACCTTGCGATTGGCGGACAAAAGCGCGGTCGAGGTTTCGATCCCGCTGAGTGCCGTGGGCGTTGGCGATCACCGTCTGGAGCTGACGCTGGTCACGCCGGATGGCACGACCCTGACCAAAACCTTAACTATGGGCGTGCGCTCCAATGATCCCGAAGTTTCCCAAACGCGCCGGTTCTCTTTGGGGGCGGGGAATGCGTTTACCTTTGACGGCAATGTCTTTGCGGATCTGGTGGCAGGCACGGGGCATGCGACGCTGACGGCGGGACCTTTGGCGCGTTTTGATGTGCCTGGATTGATGCGGCAGTTGGATCGTTATCCGTATGGCTGCACAGAGCAGTTGACCTCGGCTGCGTTGCCGTTGTTGGCGGCGGGTGATCTGGCCGGACCACTGACCCGGACTGATGTGCAAGAGCGTGTGGACAGTGCCATTGCCCGCATTCTGACCCGTCAGGCGAGCAACGGGGCGTTTGGCCTGTGGCGTGCACAAAGCGGGGAGTTCTGGCTGGATGCTTATGTCACGGACTTCCTCAGCCGCGCAAAATCTGCGGGCTACGCCGTTCCTGATCTGGCCTTTGATCTGGCGTTGGACAATCTGCGCAACCGCGTGAACTATGCCTCCGACTTTGAAGAGGGCGGCGAGGAGATCGCCTATGCCTTGTTCGTTCTGGCCCGTGAGGGGGCGGCGTCCATGGGGGATTTGCGCTATTATGCCGATGCAAAGGCGAAGGCCTTTGGCACACCTTTGGCGCTGGCCCAGTTGGGGGCAGCTTTGGCCCAATACGGCGATCAGTTGCGCAGCGATGCGATGTTTGCCAAGGCTGCGGTCAAGTTGGCCTATGCGCGCTCCTCCAAGCCGACGTGGCGGGATGATTTCGGCTCTAACCTGCGTGACAGTGCCGGTGTTTTACGCCTTGCCGCTGAGTCTGGCAGCACAGCGATCAACCAAAACGAACTGGCGCAAAGGGTGGGGCGTGTGACGCGCAGTCTGTCCACGCAAGAAGCATCGCAAGTGGTCATGGCCGCCGCTGCGCTAAGCCGCGACACCGCTGTTCCTGCCCTGACCGTCAATGATGTGCCGGTCCTTGGGCGATTGGTGCAAGAGCTGGCAGACAGCGCGACCCAAGCCAGCGTAATCCGCAATGTGTCCGGGCTGCCGCTTGACGTGACCCTGACCACTTACGGAGTGCCCGAAGTCGCGCCCGAGGCAGGCGGCTACGGCTACGCGATCGAGCGCAGCTACTTCACGATGGAGGGGGCGCCGGCGACAGGCCCGATGCAAGCGGGAGATCGGCGCGTTGTCGTGCTGCGGGTCACCCCGTTCGAGACCGTTGGCGCGCGTTTGATGGTGGATGATCCGCTGCCAGCCGGGTTGGAGATCGACAATCCCAACTTGATCCGCGCTGGCGATTTGGCGGCCTTGACGTGGTTGAAACCTGCAACCGCCCAACACGCCGAATTCCGCAGTGACCGTTTTCTTGCGGCGGTGGATCATCAGGGCAAAGACGCCTTTTCGCTGGCCTATATCGTGCGCGCTGTCAGTCCGGGTGAGTACCATCACCCCGCCGCTTTGGTGCAGGACATGTACCGTCCGGAGTACCGCGCCATCACGGAAACGTCGCGCATGACAGTGCTGCGTTAACCAGATGGCACGCGCCCTGTTTGCCTTGGCCTTTGTCGCCTTTTGGTGCGCCTTCGGGCGCGACAGTTGGGACGGTTGGGTGGAGCGCACAATATTGCCTGCGACACTGGCGGAAACCTCGGTCGAAGTACGTGACCGCAACGGTGCAGTGTTGCGGATATTTCCGGTGGAAAACGGGCGCGTGCGGTTGCCTGTTCGGGTTCAGGATGTGGACCCGCGCTTTGTCGAGATGCTGATCGCATATGAGGACAAACGCTTTTGGACGCACAGCGGTGTGGATGGGCGCGCGGGAGTACGCGCTGCCCTGCAAGCGGTGTGGAACGGGACTGTGGTGTCCGGTGGATCGACATTGTCCATGCAAGTGGCGCGCCTGTTGGAGAACTCCGGCACAGGGCGCTGGGCTGGCAAGCTGCGCCAGATGCGGGTGGCATGGGCGCTGGAACGGCGGCTGGACAAGGCGCAAATCCTTGAGCTGTATTTGCTGCATGCGCCTTATGGCGGGCCGCTTGAAGGGGTGCGTGCTGCCAGTCTGGCGTGGTTCGGCAAAGAACCACATCGCTTGACCGAGGCCGAGGCCGCTTTGCTGGTTGCCTTGCCGCAAGCACCGGAAAGCCGCCGCCCTGATCGCCAGACGCGGGCGGCCCTGCGTGCCCGGGATAGGGTGCTGGCGCGTTTGAACCTTCCGTCTGCTGCGCAACCTATGCCCCGACAAATGCAGGGGTTTGCCCGCCTTGCGCCGCATCTGGGGGATGAATTGCGCCGCGCTGATCCTTTGCGGCAGCGCCACAGTGTGACGCTGGATCGGGCCTTGCAGATCAAGGTCGAGGCGCTTGCGCGCACGGCGATACGGGGTCAGGCGGCAGGGGTGTCAGTGGCGGTTGTTGTCGCGGATCACCAGACGGGAGCCGTCCTCGCCAGCAGTGGTGCGCCTGCCTATTCTGCGGCAAACGGGGCCCTCGGATTTGTGGATATGACACGGGCCAAGCGCTCTCCGGGGTCGACGCTCAAGCCGTTGATTTACGGATTGGCTTTTGATCAGGGATTGGCCCATCCCGAAACGATTTTCAATGACACGCCCACAGTTTTTGGCCGCTATGCCCCGCAGAATTTTGACGGTGTTTTTCGCGGCGAGGTCACGGCACGGGCGGCATTGCAAATGTCTCTGAACATAGCGCCTGTGATGCTCACTGATGCGTTGGGGCCGCGGCAGGTGATGGCAGGGTTGCGGGCCAGCGGAGCTGAACCGGTCCTGCCCGACAATGCCGCACCGGGGCTGGCGATTGCGCTGGGCGGTGTCGGGTTGTCCTTGCGCGATCTGGTGCAGCTTTATGCAGGTTTGGCGCAAGGGGGGCAGGCGCGTCCGTTGGTGTGGCAAAGCGGGGAGCGTCCCGTGGAACCTGCGCAAATCATGTCCGCGCGATCGGCTTGGTATGTGTCGCATATCCTTGGAGGGCTTGCGCCCCCCCCTTCGGCCTCAAAAGGGCAATTGGCCTATAAAACCGGCACGTCCTACGGGCACCGCGACGCGTGGGCGGTCGGGTTTGACGGGCAACATGTTGTGGGGGTCTGGATGGGCCGCCCCGATGGCACCCCTGTGCCCGGAGCCTTTGGGGGGGATTTGGCGGCCCCTGTGATGTTCGAGGTGTTCGGGCGGATCAAAGACGGCTTTGAAAGCCTGCCGCCGCCGCCTGCGGATGCCTTGATGGTGCCGACAGACAGATTGCCTCAACCGCTGCAATATTTCGGCAAACGGCGGGATCAAGTGGCGCGTGACGGTTTGCGGGTCGCGTTTCCGCCTGACGGGGCCGCGTTGGTCGAGAGCGGGGGCGTTCCGCTCAAGCTGCGTGGAGGGCGCGCGCCGTTCACGGTGCTTGTGAACAATGCGCCACATCGGACAGGGCTGCGCCAACGCGATGTGGTGCTTGAGGTGGACGCGCAAGGGTTTCACCGGATTTCGGTGATCGACGCGACGGGGCAGTCCCAATCGGTGAACATCCAGATCAATTAGAGCGTATGGCGCATCGCTCGGTTTGTGACCAGATTATGCGAATTGACCCGCTGGAGACCTTCCAATCTGGCAAATTGCTGGACAAAAATAAATAATACGTGTGATCCGGGTCTGTCGGACTACGGTGTTCGGGTGGCAGGCCGCGTTGTGCGAAACTGAGCAATACCATTCAGGACAAGACCTTTGAGAACAGCATATTTGGGAGGGATAGCCTGCGTTTTGTGCATGGTGTCACCCTCGGCACAGGCCCAGAGCGCCTTTCGTTTGCTTAACAATCCCGAACAGGACGGCACATTTACGCTGTCTTTTGGCGAAACCCGTCAAAAATCGGATGCAGGGCGCAGTTCGCAGCGGCAGCGGGTGTCTTTGGGGTTCATCAATCCCATCAGCAACCGGGTCTCGTTGTCCTATGGGGTGTCGTTTTCCAAGGCGACATCGAACAACCCCGCTGCGACTTTCGCGACCGATGCCAACAGCATCGGCGGGCGGATCGGCGTCACGGTTCAGGCAGGCCCTTACGGCACCAAACTGAGCAGTGTGCTGTTTGCCAACCAGTTGTCCACTGATCTGGTCAACGCAGGTGGCGCCACATCGTCAGATTCAAACAGCAACGGGATTGCTTTTGCCATCAGCCAGCCAGTGCCTCTTGGCCCCAGAACCCTGTCCACATTCGAGGTGAGCTATGTTGCGCTGCCTTCAAACGATACGAATGCGATTTCGCTGAAGGCCACTGTGTATCATCAGCTGAACGCGGACTGGACCGTGTTTGGCGGATGGACGGGACACTGGTCGGACAAACCCGTCAACCTTGACCTCGAAACCCACCAGCAATCCCTGCGCCTGGGTGTGGCGAAGCGTATAAATGATCGCATCACGCTGGGTTTTGAGGGGCGTTATGCCGTTGGTCAGCGCGGCGATGATTACGGGGTCCAGTTTGGTGCCCGCTATACTTTACCGAAAGTTGGGAAATGAACATGACTATGAAATGCGTGACCGCCCTTGTGGCTGGTCTGTTATTGTCAGGATGCGCAATTGAACGCACGATTACCGGCCAAGTCATTACAGAAAATAGTGAAGGCGGGACGCTTCAGATCTCGATTGAAAAATACAACGTGCTTGGAACGTCGTATAGCAGCTTCGAACTTCCGTATAAAAAGCCTCCGGGTGCGCGGGAAACCTACCTTGCCTATGTTAAAAATCAATGGAACTACCCGGAAGACGAAAATGTGAGCCTCGGCAGCTTTTATCCATTCCCGCTAAATACGGACGAACAGCCAAAGACGCCTGAGACAGATGTCATCCAACCGCAGCCGGTGGAGCCAAATATTGCGACGGTTGTAGGGGATCAGTCCACCATCATTGATCCTTCTGTTGCGGAATAATCGCGCAGGGTCAGGACCCTAGCGTCGCCCTTCGCGCAGCCACGCGCCGACGATCAACAGCCCGCTGAGCAAAAGAACCAGCCAGCCGGGGAGCAGAGGTGTGAGGCGCACGTCGCGCACTTCAAACGCGTTGCGCGGCGTTATTCCGAGCCAGTTGCGCCCCGCAGCGGGGCGTCCCTCGCGCACTGATCTGATGGATGGCACGCCGTCTTCAAGCCGCAAGATGCCCCCGTTTGTGGCGGCGATCAGCGGTCCCATCACGTCGCCTGTTGCGATGGTTTCCTCGAACTCGCGTGGGGCCGCGGGGCCAAGGCCGATCACGCTGCGCGCCTCCCCGTTCTCAAGGCGGTACAGTCCGATTTCGGGACCGGTAAAGGTGCTTTCAGAGGTGCCCGGTGCGGTTTTTTCCATGGGCACAAGGGTCACGCTGCCATCAGGGCCGGTTATGGTGACGTCAGGAACAGTTTCTTGCAAGGTGCGCCTTTGGATCCGCATGACCTGGCCGATGGCCGTGGCGTTCAGGGCTTCTTCTTCGAGTTCGGGTTCCTTCATCATCCAATGGGCAAGGCGGCGCAGCAGTTCCAACTGTGGCCCGCCCCCCTCATAACCGCGGTTCCAAAGCCATGCGTGATCCGAGGCCAAAAGCGCAACACGCCCTTCGCCAACACGGTCCAGCACCAGCAAGGGCCGGCCGTCGATCCCTTCCATCACCACATTGCCGGAGGTTTGGCGCACGTCGATCTGGCGCAACCATCGCCCCCAATCGCCGCTGTTTGGCAGTTCGGTCGTCACGGGATGGCGTTCGCCCAGATCATTGACGAGGGGGAGGAACGGCTCTTCGAGCACCCGCGCGGTTGGGGCGGCGGGGATAATATCGCTGAGCGGCGAGCGGTATATGCTTTCGGCGGTGGCAAAATCAGGACCCGCCGCCACCAGCACAGCGCCGCCTTGTTCCACGTAGTTCACCACGTTTTCGAGGTAGATTGATGGCAGGATTCCACGCCGTTTGTAGCGGTCAAAGATGATCAGATCAAAGTCGTTGATCTTTTCCAGAAACAGCTCGCGAGTGGGGAATGCGATAAGGCTCAGCTCATCCACCGGCACCCCGTCCTGTTTGTTGGGAGGGCGCAGGATGGTGAAATGCACCAGATCCACGGAACTGTCTGATTTCAAAAGGTTACGCCATGTGCGGCTGCCGTTGTGTGGCTCTCCCGAGACCAGCAAAACCCGCAGGCGGTCGCGCACTCCGTTCATTTGAACAAGGGCTGTGTTGTTGCGGTCCGTCAACTCGCCTTCAACGGCAGGTGAGATGAACTGGATCACGTTGCGCCCGCCGTGTGGCAGGGTCAGAGGCAGATCGATTTCTTCGCCGATGGGGACGTTGAACCGCTGGGGTGGCGCGCCGTCAACAGAGATGTTCAGCGGGGCGGTCCGCGCCCCTTGCGGGGCGGCACCCATTTCTTCGATTTTGAGGGTGAGGGTCACCGGCTCACCGATGATCGCAAAGGCAGGCGCGTTGCTGACAATCAGACGGCGGTCCCAATCCGTGCTGCGTCCGGACAGCAACATGTGCAGCGGTGCAGGCAAGGTAACGGGACGGTTTGCGTCGTGGACCTGCCCGTCTGACAGCGCGATGATCCCCGCGATGCGGGCGCGCGGTTCCTCGGCCAACACGTCGGCGAGGGTGCTCATCAATGCGGTCCCGGTGTCCCCGTCCCCGTCTGGGACCGTGATCCGCCGCACTTCGGTGTTTGCCCGTGCTTCGATCCTGTTGGCAAGGGCGTCTGCGGCGCTTTCGGTTTGGTCTGCGCGGTCGGACAGGCGTTGGCTGGCGCTGGCATCTTCGGCAAGGATCACAATATCGGTGAGCGGCGCCCGCTCTTCTTGCTGGAACGACGGGCTGGACAGGGCCAGCAATATCACAAGTCCCGCGACACCCCGCATGGCCCACCCGCGCAGACCGCGGAGCACGGCCAACAAAGTCCCTGCGAGCACAATACCGCCAAGGACGGCCAGCACCAGCCACGGCACCAAAGGGTCAAAAATAACGGAGTTGTTCATTGCCCCAACCTTTCCAGCAGCGCGGGCACATGGACCTGATCGCTTTTGTAGTTTGCCGCTCAGGACATGCATCACAAGGTTGACCCCGAAACGGTTCGCCAGTTCGCGTTGCCGTTCGCCCGAAAATCCGCGCCCGATCGGCACCATCGGCGTGCCCCGTTCCGACACGGCCCATGCGGCGGCCCAGTCATTGCCCCCGATCAGGACAGGCGTCACCCCGTCGTTGAGGTTGCGAAATGGCATGCCATCTATTTGGCGGGCATCGGCGGGTGCCGCTTCGACCCAGATGTCGCGGCTGGTGTGTCGCCCCGGAAAATCCTGAAGCAAGTAAAAGGTGCGTGGTGAGCACGTGGTCTTGTGGGATGGGCTCAAGGGCGGGGATGTCCAGCGGAGCCGCCAGATCCTGAAGCTTGCGCCCGTTGGGGCTGGACGCGCCAAAGCGTGCGACGTTGGCGTCCCGCGTGTCGAACAGGATCAACCCGCCCGAACGCAGGTAGGCGTTGAGCTTGGCATAAGCTTCGGCAGAAGGGCGGGGTTGGCTGGGTGTGATCGGCCAGTACAGGATCGGGAAAAACGCCAGATCGTCGGTTTCCAGATTGACCCCTTTGGGCGTTGCAGGCTCGACCGACGTACGAAAAAACAGCGTGTCGGACAGGCCGCGCAGTCCTGCTTGCGACAGTTCGTCCACTTGGGCGTCGCCTGTGATGACGTGCGCGAGAACAAGCTCGGCGGCAAGGTTTGTCGGGTCTTCCTGAGCGCGGGACTGCGAGGCAGGCACAGCAAGCAGCAGAGCGACAAGCGCCCCAGTCACGTTGCGCGCTGTGGATGCGCCAAGAAGGCGGCCAGAGAGGGCGAGGGATGCAATTATGTCTGCGAGCAGCAGCAGCAAGGCCCCGCCGAGCAACCATCCAGCCAGCGGCTGCGGCGGCGTTTGATCAAGCCCTGTGACGGGAATGCGCGCAGGCCATACGGCTGTTGTCAGCGTGTCATCCACGCTCATCACATTGCGTGCAAGGCTGCGATCCTCCGAGCTGTACACCCCCGGCGGCATGTCGGGGCCGGTGGCCATGGCGATCAGATCGCCGCCATCCACACCCGCGCGCGTGCCTGCATCGGACAGGCCCCCAAAGCCGTTCATGATGACCTGTGGCACCCATGTTGTGCCCTCCAGATCCCCCGCCGTAATGCTGGCGTTTGAGGACGACACCGCCAGCCGTTCGAGCATTTCAACGAACAGCCCCGAAAGTGGCAGGGACGACCATTCGGCATTGGCTGTGATGTGGAACAAGATGATTTGCCCTTGTTCCAGTGTTTTTCGGGTCACCAACGGGGTGCCGTCGCTGAGTTCCGCGATCACCCGATTTGCCAAGGTGGGGTCAGGTTGCGCCATCACCTGGCTGCTGACGTTCACGTCGCGCGGAATGGATAATCCGTAGAAAGGGGAGGTTTCCGCAAAAGGGGCGATTGATTTCGGCTCTCCCCAGCTCATCGCCCCCCCGACGCTGCGCCCGCCAGATCGCAGCCGAACCGGCATCCATGGATCTTCTTGGCGCCGGCTGATGTCGCTGGCGGCGATGCGTGGTCCTGCAAAGCGCAGCAACAGCCCGCCTTTGGCGACCCAGTCCGTGAGCCCGTCCACTTCTGCGTCCGACAAGGTGGCGACATCGGCAAGGATGATCACATCAGGGTTGGCAGGGAGAACATCGCGCAACGTGCCGCTTAGCAAATCAGCGGTTGGCTCAAGCGCCTGACGCAAGAAGTGGAGCGGGGCCAGCAGTTCCAATCCTTCGCGGTTGTCACGTCCCGCAATCAAGGCCACTTCGCGGCGGCGCAAGCTGTCGTCCATCAGTGTTGTGCTGCCTGCGGACCGTGCGGATTGCACTTCAAACCGCGTGATGCGTGCACGCAGTTCCGAGGGTAGAACAAGGGAGGCAGAGGCGGTTTTTGCGCCGCCCGCAAAGCTGGCAGTGGCGCGCGCGAGTGTTGCGGCATTTCCTGCAGGGTCGCGCCCTTGGGCGAGCAGCACGACGTCTTGGGGCACGCCTGCCGTGTTGCGCAGCACGTTCAGTTCAATCGCGCCGTCGACATAGGCAGGCGGGAGCAGCGCATAGATGGCGCGCGCGGATTGAAACACTTCGACGGGCCCTTGCGCCTCTAACGCGTCCAAAATCGCGTCGCGCCCTGCGTAATCCAACCCGTCACTGAACCACAGGGTGCTCGCGGCATCCGCAGTTTCGATATTGCGCAGCGCCGTTTCGATTTGGGAGGGGCTGGGGCGCCATGGATGTGGCTCTAATCCGGCCAATCGGGGTGCCCATGCGGCGGCCGGTTGAAACGTCAGATCGGCAGGATCGGTAAGGCGCAGGATTGCGACCGCGCGCCCTGCCTGGGCTGCGCGCATCAGTTCATTGTCCAGCGTTTGCATGCGCTGGCTGTGGCCTGTGGCCCCGCCCCATGTGTTGTCGAGCACGATCAAAAGTGGCCCGTCCACATCAGTGCCTGATTGTTTGGGGTTCAGAACGGGCTGTGCCAGTCCGACGATGATTGCGGCAACAGCCACGATGCGCAGCAGCAGCAGCCACCACGGTGTGCGATCACTGACGCTTTCGTCGTCTTTGAGGCCAAGCAGCAGCGCCACACCGGGAAAGCGGCGGCGCACCGGAGCAGGAGGGACTGCCCGCAAAATGAGCCACAAAACAGGCAATGCGGCGAGTGCCGCCAAAAGCCATGGTGCACCAAACCCGATTCCACCAAGGATCGTCATGTGCGCGCGCCTCCTGCCATTGACTGATAGAGCCACAACAGCCCCGCCTGCGCTGATTTGTCCGTGTGATGCACCCCGTAGTGCCACCCTGTCAGGGCGCACAGATGGCGCAATTGCTCTTTGCGCTCTGCCAACCGTTCCAAGTAGCGGTCGCGCAGGTCATTCGCCTTGAGGGTTTCGTGGCGCAGGCCACCGCCCATGCTTTCGAAAATTGTGCGCCCTGTGAAAGGAAAGGATTCCTCTGACGGGTCAAGCACTTGCAACAGCACACCGCGCACCCCCCGGTTGGCCGCTTTGGTGAGCGCCAGTTGCACTTCTGCGATGTCGCCCATGAAGTCCGAGACAAACAATGCGGCGGCGCTTGGGATCATGGCCCTATGCTCGGGGGGGCTGTATTCAGCCGCGTCGTCCTCACTGAGGTATTCGGCCAGCCGCAGGATTTGGGCGTTGCCGCGCCGTGGGGGCAGTCGTGTTCCCGTGAGCCCGACCCGTTCGCCGGCACGGCTGAGCAAGATCGCCATGGCCAGCGACAGCACTCTTGCGCGGTCTGCTTTGGTGGGAAGGTCGTCTATGCTCGAAAAGCGCATCGAGGCCCCTTGGTCACACCACAGCATCACGGATTGGGCGATCTGCCATTCGCGTTCGCGCACAAAGTTCTGATCCCCCATCGCGCTGCGCCGGTGATCGATCATCCGCAAGCTGTCGCCAGTTTGGGAGGGCCGGTATTGCCAGAAATCATCGCCGATCCCTGCGCGCCTTCGCCCGTGTTCCCCAAGCAGCACGGCACCGGCCAGATGCTCCGCCCGTGCGAGCAAGGGGGGGAAACTGGCAGCTTCCGTTTCGGAGCGTGCGCGAAGGGCTGCGGGATTGATCACGCGGCGGCCTTGGTTCGGGTCAGGGATGCAGCGGTGTCATCAATCAGCGCGGTCAGGCTGTCACCCCGCGCGCGCGCCGCAAAGTTGAGCGCCATGCGGTGGGACAGCACAGGGCGCGCCATATCCAGCACGTCCTCGGCAGAGGGGGCCAATCGCCCTTGCAACAAAGCCCGGGCGCGCACTGCGAGCATCAAGGCTTGGGCGGCCCGTGGTCCTGGCCCCCAAGCGACTGTTTCGCGCACCCTGTCCGAGGCGTCTGCCTCATCGGGGCGGAAGGCGCGCACCAGATCAAGGATCATTTCCACCACACTGTCCCCGACGGGCATGCGGCGCAGCAGCGTTTGGGCGGCTTTCAGTTCTCCGGCCTCGAACACGCGGGTGGCGTTTTCCTCGGTATCGCCTGTGGTGGCCAGCAAAATGTCCCGTTCGGTTTTGCGGTCGGGATAGGCCACGTCAATTTGCACAAGGAAGCGGTCAAGCTGGGCTTCGGGGAGGGGGTATGTGCCCTCTTGTTCGATCGGGTTTTGGGTGGCCAGCACATGGAATGGATCCCCGAGCGCGCGGTCTTCCCCCGCCACCGTCACGGTTTTCTCCTGCATGGCTTGCAGCAATGCGGATTGGGTCCGTGGGCTGGCGCGGTTGATCTCGTCCGCCATCAGGAGTTGGCAGAACACAGGACCGGGTACAAAGCGAAATGCGCGGCTGCCGTCCTGCCCTGTGTCCAGAACCTCGGAACCCAAAATATCGGCAGGCATCAGGTCAGGGGTGAACTGAATGCGGTTTCCGTCCAGTCCCATGACAGTGCTGAGCGTTTCCACAAGGCGGGTTTTCCCAAGGCCGGGCAACCCGATCAGCAGGCCGTGGCCCCCGCACAACAATGCTGTGAGTGTCAGGTCAACGACCCGTTCCTGACCGATGAAACGTTTGGTGATCGAGGCCTTGGCCTCTGCCAGTTTGGCCCCCAGTGTTTCGATCTCGGCCACCATATCTGTGTCATTGGTCATGGAAACTGTCTCCGGCAGATTATATTCCTTACTGTGTAACCTATCGTGCCTGTATGGAATGGCAAAAGATACCAAGGGGTAAATGTCAAAATGAGCGGACAAAAAACTGTGACACCTGATGCAGAAGGGCTTTTGGCCTCTATTGGCGCCACCAAAACGCGCGGTTTGCCGCCCGTGCATCTGTGGAATCCCCCGTTTTGTGGTGATCTGGACATGCGGATCGCCCGGGACGGGACGTGGTTCTATGAAGGTTCCCCCATCGGGCGGGCCGGATTGGTGAAATTGTTCTCATCGATTCTCAAGCGGGAGGATGGGAAATACTTTCTTGTGACCCCGGTCGAAAAGGTCGGGATCACTGTCGAGGACGCCCCCTTTGTTGCGATTGATTTCGATGCAGTGGGCGAAGGCATCGATCAAAAGCTGCGGTTTGAAACCCATGTGGAGGACCGTGTGTTGGCGGGTCCGGATCACCCTATTCGTGTCGAGCGTGATCCAGAGACCGGAGAGCCGTCGCCCTACGTTTTGGTGCGCTCCGATCTGGAGGCGCTGATTGATCGCAAAAGCTTTTATCGGTTGGTCGATTTGGGTGTCCATCATGATGGTTGGTTCGGGTTGTGGTCCTGCGGTGCGTTTTTCCGGATCATTCCGTCTGATGAATTGCCATAGTCGATTGGATCAAACGCTTTTGCCCGTTTGACTTGTGGCCCGCACTTTGTAGGATCGGATATGCCCCGTTTTGCCGCCAATCTCACGTATCTGTTTGCCGAACTGCCTTATCTGGACCGGTTTGACGCGGCTGCGGAGGCGGGGTTCGAGGCGGTTGAGGTCCTTTTTCCTTATGATGTATCGGCCCAGGATACCCAGCGTGCTTTGGTGCGCAACGGCTTGAGGATGGTGTTGATGAACGCCCCGCCCCCGAATTACACGGGCGGTGTGCGTGGCTTCGCGGCGATGCCTGATCGCGTGGACCGCTTTCGCTACGATATGCGTCGCACTTTCCGCTACGTCGAGGCATTGCGCGTGCCGCTCTTGCACATCATGTCGGGGACAGCGTCAGGGGTGAACGCCGAGGCGACCTTTGTCGAGAATCTCAAATGGGCGGCAGAGGCAGCCCCCAAGGGATTGACCCTGACCATTGAGCCGCTCAATGCGGTGGCCCAGCCTGACTACTTCCTCAATGATTTTGATCTGGCGCGCCGTGTTCTGGACGCAGTCGGCGCTCCGAATGTGGCGTTGCAGTATGACAGTTACCACGCGCAGATGATCACAGGGGATGCGTTGGCATGTTTTGAGGCGGTGAAGGACTTGGTGTGCCACATCCAGATCGGGGATGCCCCGCACCGCACCCCGCCCGGCAGCGGAGAGATCGATTTCCCCGCGTTGTTCAAGGCGATTGATGCGTCGGGCTATGCAGGTTGGGTGAGCGCCGAATACGAGTCCCCCAAGCGGACCGCGGACAGCTTGGGCTGGATGAATCTATAGGCTCGGCACCCCCTAATTTTGCACCATCAGCGCCCTTTGAATTGCGCCACCGTGATGTCGGCGGCTTCAAGTTGTTGACGCACGGCCCCTGCGATTTGCACGGCAGTTGGTGTGTCCCCGTGCAGGCAGATTGTGTCGATGGGGGTGGGGATGTGTTTGCCGCTGTCGGTGATGATCGCTTGCGCTTTGACCATTTCCACCATGCGCGCCCCTGCGATGTCGGGATCGTGGATCACGGCACCGGGAAGGCTGCGATCCACCAGCGTCGCATCGTCGTTATAGGCCCGATCCGCAAAGATTTCGCAGGCATAGGCGCACCCCAGCGATTGCACGGCTTTGAGTTGTTGCGTGGCGGCCAGCACCATGACGATCAGGTCAGGATCGACGGATAGCGCGGCTTCATAAAGCGCCCGTGCCATGCCTTCATCCTCGCAGGACATGTTGGACATCGCACCGTGCAATTTGATGTGGCGCACTGTGGCTCCTTGGGCGCGGGCCATCCCGAGCGAAGCCCCGACTTGCACGCGGATCGAGTTTTGCAGCGAACCGATTGGCACCGTCATGCGTCTGCGCCCGAACCCTTGCAAGTCGGCAAAGCCGGGGTGTGACCCGATCCCTACGCCATTGTCGCGGGCCAATGCCATAGTGTGGGCCATCACGTCGGGATCACCTGCATGCGCGCCACAGGCGATATTGGCGGATGTTACGATGTTCAGCAGTGCCGCATCGTCACCCATGCTCCAAGGTCCAAAACTTTCGCCCATATCGGCGTTCAAATCGACAGTCAGCATAGGTTATCCTTTGTCCAAAGGGGCGTTGGTGGCAGAGATCGCGCCATCAATAAGCTGATAGCTCAGCAAGTCGTTCATCTTGTGCACATCGCGCAGCAAGGGCTGCACTTTGTTGCGCAGTCCTGCGCGCATCGCGATGTCGCGGGTCTGCAAGGCGCGGGCTTGATCCAGTGTGATGAAGTCAAAGCGCAGGCTGGCCCCGACGGGAGCTTGTGCAACCCTTGGCATGTCTGCCGGCAAAACGGTGCCCATACGGGGATAGCCCCCCGTGGTCTGACTTTCGCACATCAGCACAAAGGGGCGCCCGTCGCCAGGGATTTGAATGTCGCCTGTGACAATCACTTCGGACACGATCCCGAGTTGGTTGTCGGCCTCCAAGGCGGGACCGTCAAAGTCCATCCGCACGCCTTGGCGATTGGCGCGCGGGTCACGGCGAAAGTCCGTTTGGGTAAAGCGTTCGCGCATTTCGGCGCTAAAGCGTTCGGTTTGCATGCTGGGCACGACCCGCAGTGTGCCCCCGTCAAAGCGTTTGTCCAAAGGTAGAAAGTCACCCGTGCCATGACCGCCATCGCGCCCTATCGGCAGGGTGTCGCCCGTGGCCACCAAGCGGCCAAACCCCGAGGACAAATGCGTGGCCCGCGCCCCCATAATGGGTGCCGTGTCGATGCCGCCGCCGACGTGCAGATATCCGTAAGTGCCCGAGAGCGTGCCGCCAATGTTCAACACGCTGCCTTTGGGCAAGCTGTGGCTGGCGTTCCATGCGACTGCTGTGCCGTCGATGTTGGCTTTCATTTGCGCGCCCGTCAGTGCGATCCGCATGTCGTCTTGGGCTTCAAAGCTGCCGCCGAATCCCACCATTTCGAGGCAGGCCAACTCGTGCGACTGCCGCAAAAGGGCGGCGCCCTCGTGAACGGCCAGAACGTCTGCGGCCCCGCCCCGTGTCAGCCCGTTTGCCATAGCACCTGGCCTGCCAAGATCCTGGATCGCAACGCCCGGGCCAATGCTCAGAACGTTGAGGGTGGTGCTCATGGCACGGCCTCCCAATGCGCGCCGCCCAGTCCGTCTGTGTTGTTTGCTTCAATGTCGGCGAGGGCCTCGGGTGAGATTTGTACGAACTGTATTTCATCACCGGGCGAGAGGGCGAAAGGTGCATCGCGGTCTTGGAAAAAAGGGTGGAAGGCCGTCTGCCCCACGTGCCGCCAGCCGGTTGGAGTGGCGTATGGAAACAGGCACAACTGCCGCACGGCCGCGACCAGTGAGCAGGCGGGAACGTTGGGTGTCACCCCGTTGAGCCGTGGGATGTTCCATTCGGGGGGCAGTGTGCCCAGATAGGGTTGCCCCGGCGCAAAACCGATGGTGAGAACGCGCACGGTGGTGTCCGTGAGCCCTTTGATTGCTGCCTCGGTGCTCATGCCCGCCACATCGGCGGCTTCTTCGAGCTGTGGTGCACGTTCGCCGCCGAACACGGCTGGAACCTGCCATCTTTTGCGGCCTTTGGGCAAAGGTGCGACAAGCCAATCGGTGTCACCGAGCGCGTCGCGAATGCGGTGCATCACCGGATCAGGGTCGTGCACAACCAAGTCGATCCGCAAGAAGGTAGAGACCAGAGAACTCATAGTTTCTTCGACTTCGGGCCAGTCGAGTGTATCGATCTGCGCGCGGAACGCGATGGCGGCTCTGTTGGCGGCATCGTTCATTTCATGCCCGAAAGTGATCAGAATTCCTGACAGTCCGACGGTGCGAATGAGGGGCAGGCTGCTTGGGTCGGGTGTCTGGGTCATAAGTGGCACCCTAGCCGTTTTCTGAGGGTGCGCAATGGCGTGCAAGGGGCTAAACTGGCGCAAGTTCACGGAGGATTGTTCATGGTCAACCCACTATTTGACGTTCTGTTTAAACCACACTTGGGGTCTGCCGCGCCGTTTCTGTTTTTGCCGGACGGGGGACGGTTGAGCTATGGGGAATTCCTGACGCGGGCCGGACGGTTTGCGGCGGCGATCCGCGAGATGGGGTTGAAGCCGGACGATCGGCTCGCGGTGCAGATCGACAAATCCCCTGACGCTTTGGCCGTCTATGCGGCTTGTGTGATGACGGGGGTGATATTTTTGCCCCTCAACACGGCCTATGCCCCTGCCGAAGTGTCCTATTTTCTGTCTGACAGCGGGGCGTCCTTGTTTTTGTGTGATCCGTCAGGTCGTGACGCATTGGAGGCAGTGGCCGAGGCGGCAGGTGCGCGGATTGAAACTCTGGGCATCAAGGGCGACGGCAGCTTTTGTACCTTCGCCGATCCTTTGGCACCTCAACTGTCCGCAACAGCGCGCAGTGCAGATGATCTGGCCGCATTCCTCTACACCTCTGGCACGACTGGCCGCTCAAAGGGCGCGATGCTCAGCCAAGCCAACCTGCTGTCAAATGCCCGAACACTGACGGCGCATTGGGGATTCACCAAAAGTGATGTGTTGCTGCACGCCTTGCCGATTTTTCACACCCATGGCTTGTTTGTGGCCACCAACGTAACCCTGATCGCGGGAAGCGCGATGATGTTCATGGGCAAGTTCGACGTCGACCAAATGGTCGCGCAAATGACGCGTTGTACGACGATGATGGGCGTGCCCACGTTTTACACCCGCCTTTTGGATCATCCGGTATTTGACGCAGATCTCACCGCGCATATGCGCCTGTTTATTTCTGGCTCCGCCCCGATGCGCAAAGACACGCATGACCAGTTCGAGGCACGTACAGGTCACCGTGTGCTTGAGCGCTACGGGATGACCGAAACGAATATGAACACCTCTAACCCTCTGGATGGATTGCGCAAAACGGGCACCGTTGGCTTGCCCTTGCCAGAAGTGGAGGTGAAAATCACTGACCTCGAAACCGGAGAGATTGTGGATGCGGGCGAGATCGGGGTGATCGAAGTGCGCGGCCCCAATGTGTTCAAAGGCTACTGGAACATGCCGGAAAAGACAGCACAAGAACTGCGCCCTGACGGCTTTTTCATCACGGGTGACCTCGCCCAGCAGGACGCGGATGGATACATCACGATTGTCGGACGCGGGAAGGATTTGATCATTTCGGGGGGCTTCAACATTTACCCCAAAGAGTTGGAGATGATCCTTGATGACCAGCCTGGTGTTTTGGAAAGTGCCGTGGTGTCTGTGCCGCATGCCGATATGGGTGAGGCGGCGCTCGCCGTTCTGGTGCGGGACGGGGACGGTCCGGATATGGATGCGATCCGCTTTATGATGCGCAATGATGTGGCGCGCTTCAAGCATCCGCGCGACTACATCATTGTGGATGCTCTGCCGCGCAACACGATGGGCAAGGTTCAGAAAAACGCGATGCGTGACAGCTACCGCGACTGGTTTGTGGATGGTTCAGGGACCGCCAAGCCGAAGCCACTTGTCCTCAAATGACACCGCGCTGACACCTGCGAGTTTCGTCAGCCTGTGAGCTTCGGCTTCAAAAGCGGCTGCGCGTTTGTCGGTCCAGACCACCCCGTCTTCCGGCCAAAGTGCTTTGATGCGCAAGACGTCCTCGTTGCGAAACGCTTTCATGTCCACGCGTCCGATCAGGCGATCGCCCTCGAGGATCGGAAAGACATAGTAACCGTATTTGCGTTTGGCTTCGGGGACGAACACTTCGATCCGGTAGGTGAAGCCAAACAATCGCTCTGCCCTGTTGCGATCCCTAAGGGCGGGGTCAAACGGGCTGAGGACGCGCAATCGTTTGGTCGGTGCGATGTCCAGTGCAGGGTCGTTGGCGATGCCGGGGCGCGCAAAGGCGGATTTGAGGTCCCCCTCTGCCCCTTGGACTTCGATCTGGACAATGTCCCCGCGATCAAGGTTTTGTTTGCACCAAACGCGCGCCTCTGCTGGTGAAATATGCGCCCAAAACGCAGCCAGTTCGCCGTGCGTCGCAAATCCGAGCCGATCAAGAGCTGCATTGCAACACCAGTCAATTGTTTGGGATTCATCGGGGGCATTGGCGGGGTCAATGATGGTTTGGTCCAACACGCGCTCTGTCAGGTCGTAGCGTTTTTTGAACCCGTCACGCCCCACAACAGTCAAAGCGCCACTGCGCCACAAATACTCGAGAGCGGTTTTGGATGGATGCCAGTCCCACCAGCCACCGCTGCCTTTTTTCTCACCCTTGCCAACATCGGATGAACTGACAGGCCCTTCGGATTTGATTTGGTCGAGGACCGCTTGGAATTGCCCCTCAAATCCGGCGCGCCGTGCGGCACTCCAGCGTTTTTGCAGGGTTTGTGCATCGCGCAATCGCCGCAAATGCCAGACGGGGTAGAAGTCCAAGGGGATGACGGCCGCGTCATGTGTCCAATGTTCGAACAATGCGCGGTCTTCTTCGTACAATGACTTGAGGTGGTTGGGGCGGTAGCGGGCCTTGCGCGAAAACAGGATCAGATCATGGGCGCGGGCGACTGTGTTGATGCTGTCGAGTTGAACAAACCCCAAACGGGTGATCACGTCGAGCAACGCAGAACCTTGGGAGTCGCCTTGTGGTGCATCACTCAACAAATGCCGATGCAAAAAGATGCGCCGGGCCGCTCGATTTTCGAGGGTAAAGAGGCTCACACCCGACGGTTGCGACGCAGGGTGTCGCCGTAACTGATGGTTGGGGTCAGGGTCTTATGAACCGGCGTCTGATCCGCACCATCGACGTTGCGATCGACAATGATTTGGGCAGCAGCGCGTCCGATTTCCAAACGGCAGGCATCCATCGTGGCCAGTTGACGCGGCAGGCCTTGCAAGAGTTCAACATCGTTGAACCCCGCCAACCCGATTTGTCCCGGAATATCGACACCTTGATCCAGCAGATGCAGTAATCCACCTGCGCCAATCATGTCGTTGGAATAATAGAGGAAATCTAGATCAGGATTGGCGCTCAGCATGTCCTGTGTCATCTCCCGCCCTTTGGCGAGGGCTGATCCACCGACGTAAAACGCACGTGCTTCAATCTCTACGCCGGCCTTTGCCAATCCTTCGGTGAGCCCTTCAAAGCGTTTGCGCGCACGGTGGTCCAGCGGCATTTTGGTGCCCATAAACCCGATGTGTTCGTACCCTTGTTTCAGGATCGCCTTGGCCATCTTCCTCCCGGCACGTCTGTGTGAAATGCCAACCATCGCGTCCACTGGACGGCCATCGGTGTCCATGATTTCCACAACAGGAATGCCTGCGTTCTGCATCATCGCGCGGGAGGCATCCGTGTGCTCCAAGCCCGCCATGATCACGCCCGAGGGGCGCCACGACAGCATCTCGTACAAGACGCGTTCTTCTTTTTCGGGCATGTAATCGCTCACGCCGACGACAGGTTGCAAGGCGGTGTCTTCAAACACTTGATTGATGCCGTTGAGGACTTCGGGAAAGACCATGTTTGACAGGGACGGAATGATGATCGCGACCAGATTGACTCGTTGGGACGCAAGTGAGCCTGCGATCTGGTTGGGCACATAGCCAAGGTCTTTGGCCGCCGCGAGCACCCGCTTGCGCGTCGCATCCGAAACGTCCCCCCGATTGCGCAAGACGCGGCTGACTGTCATTTCCGACACTCCGGAAGCTTCCGAAACATCACGAAGGGTTAGCGGGCGTTTTGTTGGGGTGCTCAAGCGGGACTTCCTATTCATTCGTGCGGAATGGTACCGCGATCAGTGCGCGCAATACAAGCCAACTGAGGCAGATGACAAACAAGTTGGCTTCCTTTAAGAATTGGCGCGTGGCCCCGTGGCTCAACTGGATAGAGCAGCCCCCTCCTAAGGGGCAGGTTATTGGTTCGAATCCAATCGGGGTCACCAAAACTGCCAATAAATACAGGGCATTGCGCTCTCTTCGCTTGTCCGCTTAGCAAGATCATGCAGGATTTTGCAGCTTCTGTACGGGAACATGTAAAGAACACCGGTACAAAACCCGTACAGTCCGATTCAGCTTGTGAAGAATCCCGCCGACACTACGAACAGAAAAATCCCGGCTCGGCGGCAACCGAAACCGGGATCAAATCTTTATCAAAAGCGTCCAGCTTTCTCGTCTTTCATACCATCGAGAGCAACCCTTCGTCCAGTGGCGAGGTGCATTCATGACCCAGCATCTTACTCATTGCGGTTTGCCTGTGGGTGTAACTCGCTGGCAGTTCCTCGGACTGATCCAAACTGCTCGCAGGCAATTGGGATTTACCAAGGGTGCAGTTGCATATCTGAAAGTCGCCATAAGCTGCACACAAGATGAGGACTTCAAGGCAGGCCGCATCTGTGCGTTTTGGACGTCAGTGACGAAAATCGCTGGTCGGGCAGAGCTCGATCGGCGTCAGGTTGCGCGGATCGAGGCCGACCTAATCGAGCGTGGCTTTCTAGGCAAATCAGCTTCAGATCACAGCCGCAGAGGCGGATCGCGGAAAGAGGGAGCAATCGGGCACGAGTTCGGAATCAACCTCGCCCCCCTCATTAACCGGGCTAGCGAAATTCAGACAGCGGCACGGAAAGCAATGTTCGAAGAAAACGAGAGCGACCGGCTTCGTGCACAAATTAGGAAATTGTTTGGCGACATTCGAAAGCTTCGAGTGGATGGCGCGTGCGAGGCAGCAAGCAATGTACTTCCCAACAGCCGCCCGTCGACCATCCAGTGTTTTAATCGCCTCAAGCGAGTAGCCGAGGCTCTAGAGGCGGTCTGGAAAGACTTTTCGGCAGAAGCCAGTAGGGGTGAAAAGTCCCACCAGTGCGACATTTCACCCTCACTCAATACAGTTAAAGAAAAGAAATCTAAAACCTGTAGCAGCGCGAAAGCTGTTGACCAGCGACCGCTTGCAACAAGACCTGCGCAAGCGGCGCTGCTGGCGGGCAGAGAGCTATCTGAAATGATCGCGCTTTATGCTGAGGGCTTAGATCCCGGACGACCACTTACATGGCCAGCTATTGAGATGGCGGCGCGAGATCGAGCATATCAGCTAGGTGTTTCAACTAGCCTTTGGCAACGATTCTGCGATGAATTGGGGTGCAGTCAAACGGCACTATGCCTGCTGGTTGCAGATCGAAATTCTGAGAGGGGCGGTCGATTTCAAGTGCGAAATCCGGCGGCAGCCTTTGTGGGGATGGCTCGGCAGCAAGCGCGGCAAGGTGCAGTGCTTTCAGCACTCCTCGGTGAGCTTATCGACGCAGCTAAGGTCAACGACGATGCAGGTTGATACATCGCAAGCAAGGCATCATTATTTTCAATTGGCAGCGGATATAACGACCGCAAGAACTCGCCCGAATGGCCCCCACATGGCAGGTGAGGGAGAGGTCTTGCAGCCGCCAACGGGGGCTTCGATCTGGTGCAGATCGGCGGCGCAGCCGCTTGGTTGGGTGCAGGGGCGCAGCGCCTTGCCCGGCGAGTTGTTTATCAACTCAATAGTCGGTCCATATTGTGTTTCTTTTGGCTGGGGCAGTTGATCATGTCTGGTCCTCAATTTTTACACCTCCAAAGCTTCTCACGCAAACCGAACAAGATCGGCCAGAGCGTTCAACAAGTCTTGGACGAAGCGGCTCGGGAGTCGGAGTTTTCCATGCATGTCGACGGTCCGAAACCACCAAATCTGATTTATGGCATGCCGCCTCAACGCGTGCGTAAGAAGCATGATGAACTCGTAGCGGCTGGGTATGTTGAGGCCACGTTGAAGGATGGGACTATCGCAAGGCGAGGCATTCGGAAGGACCGTCACACCCTGTTAACTGCAGTCGCCTCATATCCATTGCTGACTGAGCAGATCGCGGACGGTTCCGCTGATCGATTGGAATACGAACGCTGGATTGAACTGAATATCAGATGGTTGAAAGAAATGTTTGGCGACAGACTTTTATCGGTGGTTGAGCATGTGGATGAGAAACATCCGCACATCCACGCGTTCATTTTGCCTCTGGGCGATGCCAGTTGTTCAGCCCGTCACCTGAACCCAGCTTGGCAGGTAAAAGAAGAGGCCGAAGCGTTGGCCAGAGAAAGTGGCAAATGTAAAACGCGGAGCAATAATGGGCCACAGAAACGACTGCTTAGCGCGGTTGTAGCGGAGTAAAAGTCCGCCAGTTTGTGCCCTTCGAGTTATCGGAGGGCGGGAGATGTATTCTGTGGATATTTATAGTCGTGTGCGCCGTGCGTGTTTGAAGGACGGTATGTCTGTTCGTGCGGCGGCCCGTTATTTCAACAAGGACCGCAAGACGATAGCGAAGATGCTGCGTCATGCTTTGCCGCCAGGGTATCGCCGTTCAGAAGCCCCACGGCGACCAACGCTTGATGGTTATGTCGGTGTCATTGATGAGATTTTGCGGACGGATAAAGCCCTGATCAAAAAGCAGCGGCACACCGCGAAGCGGATTTTTGAACGGTTGCGCGACGAACACGGATACGCAGGCAGCCTGACCACGGTGACCTATTACGTGCGCGAACAAAAGCGACGCACCAAAGAAGTGTTTGTACCGCTGTCGCATCGGCCAGGGCACGCGCAAGTGGACTTTGGCGAGACACTTGGGGTGATTGGCGGCGTAGAATGCAAGATCCACTTCTTTGTGATGAGTTTACCGCATTCGGATGCGGTGTTTGTGAAGGGATATCCTGCTGAGACGACCGAGGCGTTTTGCGATGGCCACGTGTCGGCCTTTGCTTTCTTCGGCGGCATTCCCCAATCCATTCTCTACGATAACACCAAGATCGCCGTGGCGCGGATTCTGGGTGAGCGCACCCGTGTCCGGACGCGTCGGTTCACAGAGTTGCAGTCGCACTACCTGTTTGATGACAAGTTTGGGCGGCCCGCTCGCGGGAACGACAAAGGCAATGTTGAGGGGATGGTTGGTTACACACGTCGCAACTTCATGGTGCCCGCGCCGCGTTATGACAGCTTTGATGATCTGAACGCCCATCTGGAAGAGAAATGTTTGGCGCGTCAGGGCGATACGTTGCGCGGCCATGACATGTCCATCGGTAAGCGTTTGATGTCCGACTTGGATGCGCTGATGGGATTGCCCGTCGCAGAATATGAAGCCTGCGATCATGTCAGTACACGGGCAACCTCGATCTCGATGGTGCGATATCGCGGCAATGATTACTCTGTGCCGGTGGCGTATGCGCATCACGACGTCCATGTGCGTGGCTTTGTGCATGAGGTCCTGATCGGTTGCGGCAATGAGGTGATTGCACGACACGAACGATCCTATGCATCCGCAGATATGATCTTCGACCCGCTCCACTTTTTGCCTTTGATTGAACAAAAGGTTGGTGCATTGGATCAGGCCGCGCCGTTACAGGGCTGGGATTTGCCAGATGTCTTCGCGACCCTGCACCGGCTGCTCGAAGCCCGAATGGGCAAACCGGGCAAGCGGGAATACGTGCAAGTTCTGCGCCTTTTGGAAACCTTCGAGGTCGACGTCGTGCAGGGTGCAATCAGCCATGCCATTGATCTGGGTGCGATCGGTTATGACGCTGTTAAACATCTTGTGCTGTGTCGGGTCGAAAAGCGACCACCACGGCTGGATTTGGACTTCTATCCGTATTTGCCCAAGGCCAATGTGGGCACAACCCGCCCGGCCAGCTACATGAGCCTGATGGGAGGGACAGCGGCATGACCGACGCGCCTCAAATCCTGCTGCATCACCACCTCAAGACATTGCGTTTGCCGACGTTCAAAGGAGAGTACGCAAAGCAAGCACAGCTTTGTGCCGCCGAGAACAAAGACCACGTCCAATATCTGGCGCGGCTATGTGAGATGGAGCTGATTGACCGCGAACGGCGAATGATTGAACGGCGCATCAAGGCCGCCAAGTTCCCCAGCACCAAAAGTCTGGACAGCTTTGACTTCAAGATAATGCCCAGCCTGAACAAGCCTCTGACCATGGAGCTGGCGCGGTGTGAGTATATGGATCGCAGAGAAAACATCATCGCCCTTGGACCATCAGGGACTGGCAAAACACATATCGCTTTGGGGCTTGGATTGGCCGCATGCCAAAGAGGGCTGAAGGTGCGCTTCACGACGGCTGCGGCATTGGTCCATGACCTGATCGAGGCGCAAGATGAGCGAAGGTTGCAACGCCTGCAGAAACAACTCACCAGTCAAAACCTGTTGATCATCGACGAGTTGGGCTTCGTGCCGCTCAGCAAATCTGGCGCGGAGCTCCTCTTCGAGGTCATATCCCAATGCTATGAGCGCGGATCCATCATCATCACATCAAATCTGCCCTTCGACGAATGGACTGAAGTCTTCGGCTCCGAGCGCCTGACCGGCGCATTGCTGGATCGCTTGACCCACCACGTCCACATTCTCGAGATGAACGGCGAAAGTTACCGTCTCAAACACAGCCGCAGCAAGCAAAAGTAATCAAAGCTCTATCCAGATCAAAATAATGTTGGCCAAAGGGCCAACATGCGCTTTGGCACGCGTTAGCTATATGGGGAGCACTCGCGCCAAAGCGCACAAAAAGCGATAGCTCAGTGGACCCGTTTTAAGCCGCGACTTGGCCCCTTTTTACTCTGCGATTGACAGGTGTGCAAATTGATCCTTTTGGTTGGTTTCATGACTCATGAATATTGTCGGATGAGAGATTGTAGCTAGTTGGGAGATGCGCGGTCCTATTGCAGTCAAGAACGGATCAAGAAACCAAACTACTACTATCAGTCGAATAGCTGCACTTGAGTACTAGATTTGGTGCTAACTGGTCGTCAACAGTTTCGTTCACACGGTAGGATCAAGAGTGGATCAAGAAAAAATACTAAGCTGATCTAACGCTAAGCTATTGAAAACGTGTCTTACAATGGATTGTAAAGAGCATCAGCACCGCTCAGGATCAAGAGTGGATCAAGAAACTAGTGCCACCAAGGATGGTACCCCGCACGTGGATGATCTTCGTCAGCATACTTGATAAGACCAGTATCCATAGCTTTGCGGATCACTGTGGTGGCTTGTGCAGCGTTCTTTGCATCAATGCCAAGGCGCTCACAAAGCGTTGCATTTCGCATGCGTTCACCCGCCATAGACTTGAGAACTGCGTGGAAATAACAAGCCCTGACGCGCTCCTCTGCTGTCATTTCTGCAAATGTTCGCGGCCCATACAGTACAACCTGCATTGAGTCTGCATTTGCCTTCAAAAGAGGTGCAGGAAGTTGGAACACCTCAACCTCGCGGAACACTTTATCCAATCCACTGCCCTGCTCTTCGCACATCCCCATACGACGCATAAGTGATGCGATTGCTTCATTGCGAGACCGAGGGGGAAGGTCGATCATGCGATTTGTATCAACCAATGGGCAGCCAGGATTAGTTATCTCAAGCCGGTCAGAAAATAGTTCAATCAGTGGGCCTGCACCTGTGATCGTCATGTCTTGGTGTATCAGCGCGTTAGCCACTAACTCCCGAACGGACAGTTGTGGAAATAGCGGATGCGCCTCCCGCAGTGCTTGGCCGATGAGTTCGTTCTGAGGCAACAGACCGTTGATGTAACCCAATAAACCTTCAAAGCCAGATGCATATCCTTTCTGACCATCACGCCTGTGCGTGACCGTTGTCGTTCTATCGGTGCCTTCGTATTTCACAAACCGCACGGCTTTCCGCGCAAGACTGCCATCGAACAAGGTCATATCGGCTGCAAAAAGAATTGCACCGAGGTTCAAAATATTCCAGCGATCACCGACATCCTTTTTGATCAATCGATCAGCCTCAAGCTTCTCAAGAATATGCTGCCGATTGTCTGGTAGTGGTTGCTTGGTCAGCGTGAAATATGCTGCATAGTCAATCTCTGACAAAACAGTATCCGAGGTAACGTAGGTCTTGGCGTTTCCATGCTCCCACGTGTAAGGCCGCATCTTTTCAATAAGCGCCTGGTAACGGTGCTGATCATCCGTCAGCTTCGGTGTTGCGCTACCAACACGAATGTAGGGTATTCCCTCGAAGCATGTGGGCGCAGTAGTCGGCGCTGGGATTTCCAATAGAATGAGGTTCCCACTCGGGTGAGCAACCCGGCGGAATTGCAGAACCGGAGCGGGACTGAGTTTTTGCTTTAGCCAAAACTCAAAGACCTGATTTCCAACAGTCTTGGTAAAAGGGTCGAAGCTTGTACCAACAACATCATGAGTACCATCAGCAATACCCCAGACAAGGAACGCACTTTCTTTTCCCTCCAATCGCGCTGAATTTGAAAGAGCCGAAATCAGGCAGCCGATCTTGTTCTGGTCGCCAAGGCTAGTCTTGAATTCAAGCCAAGGCGTCTCAGCAAGCTGAGCCCTAAGATCATTTATCAAGTCTATATCGCGTTCTAGTGACACTGGGTAACTCCTTAGTGCCACGTCAGTACCGCAATTCCTGGATCATTTCCAGCGAACTACCACGGTTATTGATACACACAAATTGTAGTGTTGAACTGGTGAAACTAACTCGTTTATGGACGAACGTTACTGATTTAACGACTTTTTCTTAAAGCTGTCCAACGGCATTTGAGCTACATGCCGAAGCGCGTCCTCTACGTTCTCGAATACCTGGATCGCCATATAAAGGCCAAGAAGCCCGGGTGCCAAACATCCGGCCGCCGATGGGCCGGATAATCTTCAGTTGAGTTTCTCGTTCACGCCGGACAAAACTAGGGCCGCTCCATCCACGATTGGAATAATACCAGTTCCATTTAATGAGCCTTTCAAAAACCGTTGACGCAACTGATTCTTGACCTTCTGGAATCGAGCAGATGTCCATCATCTCGATTAGATGATCCACACTAAACCATTGCCTGATCTTAATCGTACTGAGCGCATTGCGCATCTGCATCTCTAATGTTGCCATCGGGTCTTGTGAAATTTCCTGATTAGTCATTGTTGTCGTCCTTGTTTTCTTTGCTGTGGATAATTTTGCCCAGCGTTGATTTAGCGGCGGCTTCGAAGCTGAGCAGATTGCGTCTCGCAGCCCTAGTATAAACTTCTGTCACCTTGGGGGTGGTGTGGCCCAGGGCGGCCATAAGTTGGTATTCGGTGGCTCCATTTCCGGCCATATTGATCCCCACCGTCTTTCGTAGGCCGTGTGCCGATACCGACTCAGTGATGCCAGCTTCCTTGCGCCAACCCGCAATCTTGTTGCCGAATGCTTTTGGACTGTGAGGGTTGCCAAATGCGGTGATTAAGAACGTCTGATCGCCCGTGGTGGTAGAATCAATTGCAGCCCTCAAATTCGGATGTAGCGGGACGGTGACTGTGACTGATTGAGTTTTCTGCGGCTTGAAGCTCAAGCAATCGACACCATCGATATTGACTAGATTTCCTGGCCCCAGCTTCACTAAGTCGCTCAGGCGTGGGGCGCAGTGAAGCAACAGCATCATAGTCAAATACCCTCCGTTTGTGCGTATGCACGTCAAGAAAGGCACCCCAAAATTCTTCGACCGCAGCATCCCGCTCAGCGCTTTGAAGGCTGCACAAGTACCAAATCTTCACGTTCGCTTTGTAAAAGGATCTGAGAATCATCTCCGAATCCCAAACAAAGTTCGAACTAACCAAGTAGGAACAGACACGAATTGATGCCCTTGCTACAGGGCACTCAACTTTCGATTATCAGGCCTTCCAAGGCAAAGACGCTCCCTTTTCCGGGGGTGCTGCAGACCTTAAGTGACAATTCGTTGCGGTCTGCCAATTGCTTGACGATTGATAGCCCCAAGCCTTCGCCGGATGACGCGCCGTCGTTGGCGCCGCGTACATATGGTTGCAATAAGGCAGTCAGCTGATCAGCTGGTATGCCTACGCCTGTATCCCAAATCTCGATTATCGCTTTGCTACCGCGTCTGCGCACGCCAATTAGCACGTCGCCCGAAGGTGTGTATCGCAAGGCGTTAGAGGTCAGGTTGGAGACGATCCGGATTAAATCAATAACGGGCAAACGCACGGATAGAGAACTGTCGACCAGCCTAAGGGTAACCCCTTTTTCGGCTGCTTCACTTGCGAACATACGCCGGTTGTTTTCAAGGATGACCTGCAGGGCGAAGACATCATCTTCGCCTTTGCGTAGCACAGGCGCATTTGGATCTACTCGGGTGCTGTCCAGGGTCTGCTCCAGCACTTTGTCCAAAAATTCGATGCCGGTCGCGAGGTCGGAGACAAGCTCAGGTGTCTGCACTTTGGCGGCCTCAAGGGACATCCGCAGCGACGCAATTGGTTGACGCAGATCATGGCTTGCCGACGCAAGGTGAACGCGGTGATGTTCGGCCAGATTCTGTGCTTGGCGTAGGCTTGCTTGAGTGTTTGCGAGTTTTGCGTTCAGTTCTAACCTGCGTTTAGCTTCCGCCAGTTGAGTCTTTATGGCTTGATCGCGCTCGCCCTTGAGGCCGTAAATTTGATATAGGATGGCACCGCCAAAGATCATGGCGTCCACGATTTGGTTGAGCAGGGTCAGCTGATCGATAAGCTCGTTCAACGTAGCATAGCGTGGCAGGCTGGCCATAAAGTTGAGCCACCCGCCAAACATCAAGACTGCAAAACCAGCGGCAAAGAACCGAGACCCGTGAACGCGGTGTCGGAACGCCAGAAACGCGCCCCAAGCTCCAAGCACAGTAAACCCTAGCGGCACCAAATTTGCGACGACCTGAAACTCTGTGCGGCCCAACACTTGTTCTAACACAGCAATTGACAGGCCGATCACAATGAAGCCCCAGACTGCGCGCCAATAGGTCGGAAATGCCTGCCCGGCCCGCAAGAAAGACAGGCCAAACAGCAAATAAAACAGCATCAACCCCGTTTGAAGCAGCCTGAGTAGGGGGAAATACCAATGCGCTGGCACGTCAAAGAAGATCAGGCTGTAACCGTGCGAGTGCATCCCAAGTGTGGCTGTGGAAAGCAAGTAGAGGCAGAACCAATTGGATGCAGCGTTGTAGAGGGAGTTGGGAGACAGCAGGAAAAAGAGGACGAAGATCATCATCGCTCCAAAGAACATACCGTGTGTCACGCTGCGCCGCTGTGCAAACCTGTCGTTGGCCTTCTTCGTGACAAGGCTGATTGGAAAAAGCTCGCGCGTTGGCGGGTGCTCAAACACTGCTTTAATGTCCAGTCGCTCACCCGGTGCCATGGCGATTATTTTGGAGACCAAAATCGGTCCTTGGCTGGCATGAGACTTTTGCGCTCTGGCCCTGAATTCTGATTGAAATAGCGGATTTCCAGCTTCGCTGATAAAGAACTTAAATGCCAAAGGTTCCAAGACTTCTGTTCTGAAATGCCAGAACGCGTTATCCGATGTGTCGTTCAAAATCGAGAATTCAAACTCTGCGGGCGCGGTCGTCGACTCAAGTTGCGCAAGTAGATCCGAGATAGGTAGCTGGGAGAGCTTTATTTCGCCAGCTGGCGCTGCTCGCGCAGTGTCAACAGCAAGGCAAACCAGCAAAACGCATGTCCATCCAAATGACCTGAATATCAATCTCATTGCGCTCATTTGTGTTTGACCGAAGCTCCTTTGGCGAACCGCCGGAAATCATGAATGAGGTTAAAGGGCCTACATGTGCAGCGATATTTTTCGCGAAAAGGACCCGGTGTTTGCCGGGGTCCTAAACCCATACAGGGTGAGCGCATGGTGATTGTCAACGGGTCTGCGGTCACCTGACGGACGCGCGATAGGTCGGATTGAGGGATTGGCCTCATGTTCTGCACCCGACCCGGCCGGTATTTCTTCAATGAGAAACGAAGGCGCTTCGAGCGACGCGCAACTCCATGAATAGAGGGTCCGACAATGAAAGCACTCCCAATAGTTTCGGCCGTGTCAGCAGGTCTTTTTGGCGCAACCGCTTTTGCGGGGATCAGTCAAAATTGCGGAGGAGCTATCGAAACACCTTGCCCAAGAGGCCAAGTTTGCGACCTCTCGGTCAAGGACACCAACGTTGATTTGATTGGGATCTGTACGCCCAAGCCAATTTATTGCGCTGCAGTTTACATACCTGTCTGCGGGGCCAACGGCTTCACCTACTCAAACGAATGCGCGGCTCATTCGGTCGGGATCAGCGTTAGCGCACACGGCGCTTGCCCAGTTCCGATGCCTGAGGTGGGCGATGCCGGAGCGTCTTATTGAGGGATCGCCCTCATACCACACTCGCCCCCAATTGATTAATTTCAGACCAACGCCAACCTACTCAGGACGAAACCAATGTTAAACAGCCTATTCCAAACCAAACTTAATCGTACAGTCTCGCGACTTGGGGCGATTGCTGCGATCGTGATCGTGTCGTCAACCGCAGCCCAAGCGGCCAATTGCGGCGGCAACAACCAGCGCGCTTGCAAACTGTGGGAGCGGGTTCCGTCATGCAAAAAGGGATTGAGTGAGGTCAGCCAACCTGGTTTTTGCACCAAACCAAAACCCATTGTCGTTATACCAAAGCTGCCAAAATGCGGAGCGAGCGGCCAGCGTCCCTGCACCGTTGTTGAACGCATTCCGTCTTGTAACAGTGGTTTGGTCGAGGACCCGTTTCGCAATCAATGCGTAAGAAAAGCGACGGGCGCTGCTGAAGTTGCCAAGGCTTGTTTCAAGACCTACTCGAACTTGACGCTGGCAATGCTTCCGGTCGCAGCCTGTGTGTCCGACATGCGAAACCCAGACCAACTTGCGCGATCCATCAAAGGCAAAGATGCCAAGGCCGCGGCCAAGGCGTTGCTCTTTGGGGGATGCAGGCGCGAAGTAGAAAACGCGGCAAGAGCCATGCGCCAAAACGGTTTCGCCTCGATGTCGGTTGGTGTTGGCGGCGACGTCGGTGTTGTTCTGGGCGCGATCAGCGAATTTTTCGTAGCGGTCAATACGGATATCAAAGGCGGGGTGCATCTGTACGAAACCCTGGGCTTTCGAATGGGCTCTGTCGTTGGCGGCGGTGTCGATGGCGTTGTGACGGCATTCCGTGATCCTGCTCACGCTTTGGCGGGTGACGGTCAGGGCTTCTCGGTTTCCCTCAAGGCGCTTGGAGGCGGTGGGGGGAGCGTTGGTCTCAGCTTTGCCAAAGGCAACCAACCCCCCGCTTGCGTTTCAATCTCTGCTGCTGGAGGACCTGGCGCGAAGGTGAATGCAGGGTCGCTGAACCGGTTTATGACCCTCAAACTGCGCTAGCAAATTGCCATTCGGTTCTGGACGGGCGAGGCACCAAAAGTGTCTCGCGCGTTTCGCGTGCCGATGAGGGAAGGGTGATGCGAATGAGGGATCTCCCTCATACCGAATTGCCCCTGCAAAGCGCATATTTTCAGCACATGTTTTGATCACCAATTGAAAGACACACCCAATGCCATTCAAATCCATTTCCTTAGCCCTTGCCCTGTCCGCCGCCTTTGTACCTTCAATCGTCTCGGCCTTGACCTGTAATCAGAAGAGCAGCTTTGACGCGATCGAATCCGTATTGGAGAGCGGCGCTGACTTCACGTTTATCGCGGGCTACGCCACGGATGTAACATACACTGGCCCTTCCATAGTTGATCAACTTGATGAAACGAAAGAAAGGCCACCAAGCCAAACATTGGTCACTGTTTTTGGCGGTGAATATACCTCGGACGGTGATTTTGTTTGGGGGCGGTATGTCTATGACCTCAATGTAAAATGTTACTTGAATTATGGCGAGTGCGGATCCGAACCAGAGATTGGATCGCCCCGATTGTTCATGCTTGAAAACAAGGACGGGGTTCTGTCGGGGGTTTCAGACGTCTGTGGTGGTAGTGACTTGCCGATTCCTTCACCGGCCCAGTCTGAAGCGATCAAACGATGTGTGGCAAATGGGGCATGCGCGTCTGTGGACCGCGCTTTGTGGGATGAATAGTCCTAGGCCTAGGGCGCGTATGGCGCCATTCAGATCAACCCGTTGATCGCAAAACAGGACCCTTTTCCCGGGTGGCTTTCGATAGACAGGGACAGGTTGTTTTCGGCGGCGAGCATCTGAACACTGGCGAGACCGATCCCTTCGCCTTCAATGCCTTTTGATGTCGTCTCGCGGTGATAGCTTTGTTGAATGTCGTGGATCTGTGCTTTTGTCAGGCCGGGCCCTGTGTCGTGGACCTCTATGCTAAAGGTCTGGCCATGCCGCCGTACGCCAAGCAAAACGCGCCCGGTTGGGGTGTATTTCACGGCGTTTGACACGAGGTTGGACAAGATGCGGATCAGGGCAACCGGCTCTGTTGTCACAATGGCCGATGTCGCCACCATTTTCAGCTCCAAACCCTTTTGGGCGGCTTCATCATGGAACATCCGCAAAGAGTTTTGCAGGATGATCTGTAGAGGGATTGGTTCGGCTTGAATGGCTGTGGTTTGCGCCTCACTTGTGGGAACGTCATCAGGCCGGGTGTCGCTGAGGATCTGATCCAAGACCGACTTCAGATAGCTCAGGCTTGTGCTGAGAGAGTCCCGCAGAGTTGGCGACACGGCATCCTCTTTGTCGAGTGCAAGACGCAAAGACAACAGTGGCTGGCGCAGATCGTGGCCGGTGAGGGCTAGACGAGACCTGTGCTGCTCTGCAAGGTTGCGGGCCGCATCCAAGTTTTGCCGCGAGGCCAGCAACGATTCAGACAGGCGCAGTTTTTCGCGGGATGCTGCAAGTTCAGACTGGACTGCAAAATCACGCTGCGCCCTCAGACCAAAGGCCAGTCGCACCAGTGCTGCCGCGAAAATCAACGCATCCATCAAGACCAGTGCAACGCGGATGATTGTTGGGTTCAGACCGGCAGGCGTTGGGAAAACATCGGCCAGCATACTCCCGAACGGCGCGATCATCAAAACCAAAGCCCCAGCAGCAAAGAGCCATGCGCCATCGGTCTTGCGGCGGATCAAAAGGGCGGAGGACCAAAGGCTCAGCGTTGTCCAAAGCGCGATGATGAAGATGCCATAGAGCCGTGGCGCGAAGCTTTGCAGATCGGCTCCAAACGTGGGGTCGATTGAGTTGGAGGCCAAGACTGATCCGATCACGTTGATCCCAAGACCGAACAGAAATGCGATTGGAACGGCCCAGATCATCCACTTGATTGCGCGCAAAATTCGGTGTTGCCCGATGCTTTCGCGCACAAAGGCAAGGACGAACCGAAAATACAAGATGATCATGGCAAACTGGATGACACCATTGACGGCCATCACCCAAAGCACAGGGAAGCCCGAGAAAAGATATGTCAGATAGCCGTCGTAGGCGATCGGGTTTAGGGTGGCTGCGATGAAATACAAAGAATAGCGGCGCGCTGGTGTGGACCGCAGCAAACGTGAGAACGCGAGAAAGAACCCGATCAGCAATGTGCTCGCCGCCAGCTGGCCGCCAAGTGTAATCTGACGCGCATTGGACAGATCGTCATAAGCGGCTTCAGTCACCATGCGCGGCATGCCACGCGCCGTCATTGGTCCAAGTGCTGCACCTGCATCAAACAGCGCCCAGATCTCGATGGTTTCTCCCGGTAAAATGGCGAATGGCAAAGAGGACAACCATGGCCCGCCGGTTTCCAGATCGCTCATCTTGCGCCCTGCCGGTGCGCTCAGAACGCGCTGTTTTTCTTTGCCTTGGGTGACCCAAAACGTGACACCTTCTCCGATCACGCTATCGAAATCCAGTCGCCAGACGCCCCGGTCTTCGCTTGAATTTGTGACACGCATGCAAGCCCATGTGTCATGTTCGATCCAACGCACATCCACTGCCTCTGCAGCGTCATGTAGGCAAGGGCCTGAGAAGGCAGGTGCGATGATCAGCTTTGAAAACAGCGCTGGTATCTCGGTCTCGGCCCTCACAGACGCCTCGCCAAGCGTCGTTTGAGGCAAGGCTTGCGTCGCGCAAACCACGCTGGCTATAGTTACGGCCAAGTAGAGGAGCGCCGCGCGCCATGTCCGATCCATTACCCGTCGCCTCAGTGGTGATTGCGGATGACCATGCGCTGGTCCGCAATGGATTGAAAGATATCGTGGCGGCCATCCAGGGCTTTGCAGTCACGGTGGTGGGCGAGGCCGAAAATGGCGTCGAGGCGATTTCTGTTACCAAGACCAACCAACCGAATTTGCTGTTGCTTGACGCAGGCATGCCATTGTCGCGCGGGATGGAGGTGTTTGGCGAAGTGCGTCGCTGGTCGCCTGATACGTCTGTGGCTGTCGTGACCGGCTTTACCAGTGCCCGCTCTTTGTCGGATTGGATTTCTGCCGGGGTGGATGGCCTGTTTATCAAGACCTGCCCGCCGCAAGAAATGGCGCATGGCTTTGGGCTTCTTTTGGCGGGCGAGAAATACGTCGCCGAAGATGTTGTTCGCATCTTGGGGCGCGAAGAAGAGACCCAGAACATCAGCTTGCGAGAACGTCAGGTTTTGCATCTGATTGCTGAGGGTTGCTCTAACGCCGCGATTGCTGAGCGGCTTGGCATAAGTGCGAAGACGGTCGACAATCACCGGACCCGATTGATGGCAAAACTGAATGTGCATTCTGTTGGTCAACTTTTGGCCTATGCGTTGAAAGAAGGTTTGCTGGATTCGTTTTCACAATCCTAAAGCCTGAACAGGTCGTCCTGATCGATCAACACCTTAGGCGGGGAACCAAGCTTCAACCAGCACACGGGTTGGGAGGTCGTGTGCTGGCAGGTTGCGTGGGCCTTTGATAGCCAGCAGCAAATTTCGGGGGGTGTTACTCGCGGCAAGAGCCATTGTTCGGCGAGGTTGCAAGCTGGATCGAGTCGTTCTTATAAAACACCCAGTATTTCTTATTTTCGTCGACGCCGCGGAATGTTCCCAAGTGCCCGTCCAAAAGCCCCGTCTTGAAAACCTTAAATTTGTGGTAATTCTTACCGTGGACATTGTATCCGGTGATCGTCTGTTTGGAGTTCAGCTTGATGACGCCTTTGTCCGCGGTTTCGAACTTATCATTTTGGTTAAAGATCAGAATTTTAATCCCGTGTTTGGTGCAATTGGCAACTGCGATCGCGTGGGCTGGGGCTGCCGCGACTGATAATAGGACAGCTGTTAGCGGTGCTGCGATGAGGGAAAACGCGACTTTGTGAAATTTTGAGAGTGTTGTCATAATCTTGGTCCTTAGCTTTGGTTGTGTTTCGCAGGACATAAATCTGTCCCGATAACCAAAAGATGCCCTAAAGAGCCAATCGTCCGTTATGAGGCTAATCCCTCATTCTGGAGGCGTGCTGATCAAGCCTTCCCCGGAGATCTGAATGACGACGAAAACAAACATTGCGAAAACCCAATTGACCAAGCCAGAATCAGCACGCTTAAAGTCGCCGCTCCTTTGGTGTCAAAAATTCCACGCCGAGACGCACAGTTCGACACATCTTCAACCCCTCAGGTTCCTAGAAGCGGTCTAATTCGTTATTTGGTTGAGTTCGGCCCACGTGGCGACTTGAACTGAGATCATCGATGATCAGCCGATCAATTGGGCTTCAGCCTTCATGGCATGCTTGTGCTGCCCTGCTATCTCGCTACGTTTCTTGATCAGTCCGAAGATTGTGTGTTCCATGCGAGGAATCTAGCTGATATTGTTGGGTAAATCTTGGTGCGCTTGATATATAAGGCTGGGAAAGGGTCTTAAGCGTTCATTCGAGTTTTGGTGGAGAAGGCCCCCGCGGATTTGTTTGCCTATCGCTTCCCGCCTAGGAAAATTGGTCCATCTGGATGCCAAGCGACTTGGCTTTTGAATAGGCGGTCGTAGGCGCTAGCCCGAGGATCTCAGCCGCGCCGGATTTGCCGGAAATCTTGCCCTTGGTCCGACGCAATGCGGCCTCGAAGTTCTTGACTTCCAATTGGCGCAGTTCTTTCTGCGTCAGAACGCGGTTTGTTTCCGTCGGTGCATCTAACGGGCCGCTTTGAATGTCGAACCGCAGCCGGCCGCCCTGTGCAAGGATCGCCGTGCGTTCGATCACATTTTCCAATTCCCGCACATTTCCCGGCCAGTCATAAGATTGCAGCGTTTCGATGTTGGCTTTGGTCAGGGTCATCTTTGGAAGCCGCAGACGCCGCATCGTTCGATTGAGATAGTGTCGGGCAAGGTAGGGGATGTCTTCGGGCCGGTTCATGAGGGGTTCGGTCATGATCGGCAGCACGTTTAGGGCAAAGTAGAGATCTTGCCGGAACCGTCCGGCCCGCACCTCGGCCAGCAGGTCAAAGGTTGTTGTGGCGATGACCTTGGCCACCACGGGAATGTCGGCGCTATCGCCCAAACGCCGGAAGTGGCCCGTTTGAAGAACGTCGTGCAGGCTGGCTTGCACCTTGGCCGGTAGGGTCGCAACCTCGTCCAGATGCAAGGTGCCATTGTGGGCCATCAACAATTTTCCGGTCATATCCCGTGCCGCCCCCGCAAAGGCACCGCGACGATACCCAAAGAGCTCGGCCTCCAGATCGGCGGCATTTTTTTGATCGCAGTTGATGCGCACAAGGGGGCGGCGGTGACGGTCGCTTGCTTCGTGGATCGCCGAGGCCGTCATGCTCTTGCCCGATCCAGACGGACCGGAGACAAGCACGTGGGCACCGCTTTGTGCGGCGAGATCGATTTGTGCGTTCAGCGATTTGATTGCGGGTGAGATACCAACCACACCCGTGTGGGACCGTGCAGATCGGATTTCGGTAAGAAGGTATTCGTTTTCCTGTTGCAGCTTAACCTTCAGGTCCTCGACCTGCGCCAAGGCATCGCGCAGCTTACGTTCGTTTTCTTTGCGTTCGGTGACATCACGAAAAATCACGACAGCTCCGGCCAGCACATCGTGGTCGTAAATCGGGGTCGAGACATATTCCACAAGGATCGGCTTGCCGTCCTTGCGCCAGAACACGTCATCTTCCACGCGCATGGTTTCATCGCGGCGAAAGGACTTGTAGATCGGGCATTCATGGGCGGGGAAGTGATCGCCGCTGAGATGTTTGTGGTGGATGATCGAATGCAATTCGCGCCCGATCAGATCATCTGACGACCAGCCCAACATTTCCTGCGCTGCGCGGTTCACAAATGTGGCTTGTCCTTTTGCGTTGATGCCATAGATGCCTTCACCAGCGGCCTCTAGGATCAAGTGGTTCTGGGCTTCAACCTCACGAAAGAAGCCATAGATGTTTTGCCATTGGGACAGGCCCGCGTTTTGATGCGCCTCTCGTTCCGCTTGCTGGTTGCGACGGTCATGCTCGTCGAGGTCCAGAAAGCTGAGCAGCACCAAGCCCGATTTGAGTTGCACCCCATAGGTCTGAAGCCGCAAGGCCGCACCCTTTGCGCCGGTCAGTGAGAGGCTGCGGTCCACATACGATCCGAAATGCGCAACGGCATCGAAATACACCACAGCGGCGGAGAAGTCATTTTTCATCTGGCTAGAGAGGGGCGCAGACAGCGTCGCCTCTCCCAACAGGGCCCGCCCGCCCTCATTCGCCGCGACGACCCTGTCGCTACGGGTGTCGACCACGATCGTTGGCATCGGGTGATGGGTGATCAGTTCTGCAGATTCGGTTTCATCAATCATGAGGTAGATGATGTGGGTCCGCAGGAGCGGAGCAAATTACGAAATGCCGTAACTCACGAAAATTCGTAAAAACTGCCCAAAAATTAACCAATAAATTCAATCACAAGCCGCTTTTAAGGCATTCGGTGAAACGTCTTCCGCACTGCGGCGCGGCGTGGAAACATGTTGTTAACCAATGACAGGAGACGGATATGACAATCAAAAGCCTAGGAAATCCCTATTCCGAAAAGACCGACCTTAGACACGGTGCGGATTGCGGGTGTGATACCTGCCTGACAGGTCACGGACACGACGCGACACACAAAGAGCCGACCGCAATGTCGTCCGAAGAGATGATGGAACGGGCGGTCGAAAGTGCGGTTGTCCGGTCCGTTTTCGGCCAAAATGATATCGCGCGACGTTCTTTTATGGGCATGCTGGGGGGCACGTCCGTTGCGGCGGCGCTGGCGTCTGTCTTTCCTGTCAAACAGGCAGTGGCCAATATTCTGGATGACCTTGGCCCTCCGGAAAAGACGGACCTGAACATCGGCTTTGTACCGATCACCTGTGCCACGCCGATCATCATGGCGCAGCCCTTGGGCTTTTATGAACGCTACGGTTTGAATGCCCAGGTCATCAAAACCGCCGGCTGGGCCGTGGCCCGCGATAAATCCCTGTCCGGTGAATATGACGCCTCCCACATGCTAACCCCCATGCCTTTGGCGATGACGATGGGGGCCGGGTCCGTGGCCGAACCCTACATCATGCCCGCCGTGGAAAACATCAACGGGCAGGCGATTGTTCTGTCCAATGAGCACCTCGACAAGCGTGACCCGAGCCAGTGGAAGGGCTTTACCTTTGGTGTGCCGTTTGAATACTCCATGCACAACTTCCTGCTGCGCTACTACGTGGCTGAATTCGGACTGGACCCTGATGTCGATATCCAGATCCGCGTTGTTCCCCCGCCAGAGATGGTCGCCAACCTGCGGGCCGGTAACCTTGATGGCTATCTGTCACCTGACCCGTTCAACCAACGTGCCGTCTATGAAGGCATCGGTTTCATCCACATCCTCACCAAAGAAATCTGGGAAGGTCATCCATGCTGTGCTTTTGCTGCGCCTTTGTCTTTCGCGACCGAATTGCCAAATACCTACGGCGCGTTGCTCAAGTCGATCATTGACGCGACGCAATACGCGTCAAATTCGGAAAACCGCAAGGAAATTTCGGCAGCCATCGCGCCGACCAACTATCTCAACCAACCGGTTACCGTTATCGAACAGGTTCTGACCGGCACCTATGCCGATGGTCTGGGCGAGGTACAGCGCGTGCCCGACCGTATCGATTTCGATCCCTTCCCATGGCAGTCCATGGGCGTCTGGATCCTGACGCAGATGAAACGATGGGGCTATATCGAGGGCGATGTCGATTACAAAGGCGTGGCAGAACAGGTCTACCTCGCGTCGGATGCCCGCAAGGTCATGACCGATCTGGGCTATGAAGCACCGACGGAAAACTACAAATCGCATATGATCATGGGCAAGACTTTCGACCCTGATCAGCCGGAAGCCTATGTCGACAGCTTTGCGATCAAAGCGGGCGACTGATGGAGCTTTTGTCAGAAAATAAACGCGCGGCGATCTGGTCGATTGCCTTGCTTTTTGTCGGTCTGTTTGTGTGGGAAATTTCGATTTCCGCACAAACGATCAACACAGGCGAGCTGACCGAATACGAATTGCTGACAGGGGCGGGCACTGCGAAAGCAGGCGTGCCGCCCCCCAGCGAGGTCGCTGTCAAAGCGTGGCAAGAACTGTCCAACCCGTTCTATGATGCAGGGCCAAACGACAAAGGCATCGGCATCCAGATCGGCTATTCGATCTACCGCGTCCTGACAGGGTATTTTCTGGCGGCAATTATCGCGATCCCGCTTGGATTTCTGATCGGCATGTCATCGGTGGCCTATAAGGCGCTTAACCCGTTTATTCAGGTTTTGCGGCCGATTTCGCCACTCGCATGGATGCCGCTGGCGCTGTTTATCATCCAAGACTCCGAGGCGTCGGCGATCTTCGTGATCTTCATTTGCTCGATCTGGCCGATGCTGCTGAACACAGCCTTTGGCGTGGCTGGCGTGCGGATCGACTGGGTGAATGTGGCGCGCACCCATGAACTTGGGGCGTTCAAAACGGCCTTTACCGTGGTGCTACCCGCCGCTGCACCCACCATTGTGACTGGTATGCGGATTTCGATCGGGATCGCATGGCTGGTCATCGTCGCCGCAGAGATGCTCGTCGGTGGAACCGGGATTGGGTATTATGTCTGGAACGAGTGGAACAATCTCGACCTGACCTCCGTCATTTTCTCAATTCTCATGATCGGCGTTGTCGGCATGTTGCTGGACGCGGCCTTTGGTCTGCTGCAGCGGCGCGTCGCCTACGTCGAATAAGGTAAACCCATGGCAAATTCATTTCTGAGCATCGAAAAACTGACCCAGCGTTATCCCGACGGCAAGGGAGGTGAATTCACGGTTTTCGAAAACGCCAGCTTTGGAATCGAAAAGGGCGAGTTTGTTTGCATTCTGGGTCATTCGGGCTGCGGCAAGTCAACGATCATGAACATTCTTGCAGGGCTTTCTGAGCCCACAGGTGGGGTTGTAAAGATGGACGGTTTTGCAATCTCCGGCCCCAGCCTGGATCGTGGCGTGGTCTTCCAGAACTATTCGCTGCTGCCATGGCTGACGGCCCTCAAGAACGTAACCTTCGGTGTGGCCGCGCGGTTCCCCGATTGGAGCAAGCAACAGATCGAGGACCATTCGATCGCATTCTTGGACAAGGTAGGGTTGTCGGGCGATGCCATCCACCGCAAACCCAGCCAATTGTCTGGCGGTATGCGGCAACGTGTGTCGATCGCCCGCGCTTTCGCCAATCAACCCAAGCTGTTGTTACTGGATGAGCCCTTTGGTGCGTTGGACGCGCTAACCCGCGGCACCATTCAGGAAGAGCTACTCAAGGTTTGGAGCGGTACCGATCAGACGGTCTTTATGATCACCCACGACATCGACGAGGCGATACTACTGGCGGATCGCATCTTGTTGATGACAAACGGACCTCTGGCCCGCGTCGCCGAGAGTGTCGAGATCACCATCCCAAGACCCCGCGTGCGCACCGATATTGTCGAACACCCGAATTACTACGCCATTCGCAATCATCTGGTGCAGTTCCTTGGGAAACGCTCGGCGGAACTGGCCGGCCAGACAAGTGAGGAAGGCGAGACCCATTCGCCCGAAACTGTTCGCATCGATAAAACGCAAGACGCGGTGGACGAGCAGCCCATATTGCAGGCGGTCAAGACATGACAGACCGACAGCCGCGCCCCCCTCTTCCCCCGTTTAGCTACGACGATGCCGTGCAAAAAGTGCGGATGGCCGAGAACGCTTGGAACGGGCGCGACCCTGCCAAAGTCGCGCTGGCCTATACGTCTGACACCAAATGGCGCAACCGATCCGAGTTTTTGAACGGGCGGGCCGAAGTAGAGGCATTTCTGACCCGCAAATGGGCGGCCGAGAACGGCTATCGCCTGATCAAAGAAATTTGGGCCCATAGCGACGACAAAATCGCAGTCCGCTTTTGTTATGAATACCACGATGCTGATGGGCAGTGGTTTCGCGCCCATGGCAACGAAAACTGGTCATTCGATGCCCTTGGTTACATGGCACAGCGTCACGCTTCGATCAACGATGTGCCAATCCCAGAGGCCGAACGACTGTTTCACTGGGATGCCCCTGGCCCCCGACCAGATGATCACCCCAGCCTGACAGAGCTTGGGCTGTAAGAAATCAATACAGAAGAAGGACACCACACCAATGACCGACATGATGACCAAAGAAGACGTCACAGCGATGATCCTATCGGCCAAAAAAACCGCTGGAATGACATGGGAAGGCATTGCCGAAAAGATAGACATGTCGCCTGTCTGGACCCATTCGGCGGCGATGGGCATGAACGCTTTTCCAGCGGAAAAGGCCGCATTGATGGTCAAGGTCATGGGCTTGCCACAAGAGGCTGAAAGCGTGCTGGTCGAAAGCCCCACCAAGATCTGGGAACAGGCGGTCCCGACCGATCCTTGCATTTACCGCTTTTATGAAATCGTTGGTGTCTACGGCCCGACCCTCAAGGCGCTGATCCAGGAAAAATTCGGCGACGGCATCATGTCCGCGATTGATTTCGACATGTCGGTCACCCGGGTCGAAAACCCCAAAGGGGACCGCGTGAAGGTTGAGATGTCGGGCAAATACCTTGGGTATAACAGCTGGTAAAAGGTGATGCAGCACGTTCATCCCAACGACCAAGCCGCAAGCCCTGTCCATGTGACAGGAGAGGCCGATGTGATTGTGAGCGGTGTGGCCCACAGCTATGTCGCGAGTGACGGTCCTGTCTTGTCTGGAATTGACCTGACGATCCGACCAGGTGAAGTCGTCGCTCTTATCGGGCGATCCGGTTCGGGGAAATCAACGCTGCTGCATATCCTTGCTGGATTGATCCAGCCAAGCGAGGGGGCTGTGCGTATCGGAGGGACGCGGGTCACAAAGCCGTCGCCCCGTTGGATCATGATGTTCCAAGCGCCCTCCCTGTTCCCGTGGATGACTGTTTCGCAAAATGCAGCCCTTGGTCTGCGGTATAGCGGGCAATCGACGGGTGTTGAGGATCGGGTCGCTGACGTGCTGTCACTGGTTGCTTTGACCGAATTTGCAGATCGCAATGTCCAAGACCTTTCCGGTGGCCAACAACAACGCGTCGCTCTTGCACGGTCCTTGGCCCCGAGCCCCGAAGTGCTGCTTCTGGACGAGCCATTTTCGGCGCTCGACATGTTCACCCGCCAAGCCATGCAGCAAGATGTGCGCGCGATTGCCAAGCGGTTGGGTTTGACGCTGATCCTCGTAACCCATGATGTCTCAGAGGCCGTCTTGATGGCCGACCGCGCGGTTTTTCTCAAGTCAGGCGCGGGGATCATCGCAGACGACACAACTGTCGATCTCGCGGACGCCGAGCGCGAACTTTCCAGCACGGCTTTCAAGACGGAATTGGGCCGTCTCAATGCAATTTACACGACGATGCAATCGTCATGACCCACAAAAGGAAATGAACCGATGGATGAGTCCAAGAACAAGACACACATTGACCTGCACGCCGCTTGTTGTGGCCATGACGGGGTGGACCAAGACAAGCGCCAGACTCTGGATCTGCTCGCCTCGGGCGGCTTGGCCGCAATGTTGGCAGGTCTTGCTGGGAGCCTGCCATCTATGGCGCAGGCACAAGATGATGATGTTGTGCGGATTGGATATTTGCCGATCACAGACGCGACACCTTTGCTTGTGGCGCATGCAAAAGGGTTCTTTGCGGATGAAGGCCTAGAGGCCGAACAACCGACACTGATCCGCGGCTGGGCACCCCTGATCGAAGGGTTCACATCCAACAAGTTCAACCTTGTTCACTTCCTCAAGCCTATCCCCGTGTGGATGCGCTACAACAATGACTTTCCTGTGAAAATCATGGCGTGGGCCCATACGAATGGCTCTGCTTTGGTGGTGGGCGGCCATACCGAAATCACTGATTTCGCAGGCTTGGGTGGTAAGCAGGTCGCCGTTCCGTTTTGGTACTCGATGCACAATATCGTGCTGCAATATGCGTTGCGCGCTGCGGGCATCAAAGCTGTGATCAAATCGCAAGATGAACCTTTGGCGGCCGACGAATGCAACTTGCAAGTTCTGCCACCACCGGACATGCCGCCTGCCTTGGCGGCGCGCAAAATCGACGCCTATATTGTGGCGGAACCATTCAATGCCTTGGGCGAGCTGCGTGCCGGTGCGCGGATGCTGCGCTTTACGGGTGATATCTGGAAAAACCACCCCTGTTGTGTCGTCTGCATGAACGAAGAGATCACAAACTCGAAACCCGAATGGACCCAAAAGGTCATGAACGCGGTGGTGCGCGGCGCGATCTATGCCAGCCAAAACAAGGAGGAAGTGGCACTGCTGTTGTCCCGAGACGGTGAAGGGTATTTGCCAGCACCAGCCCCCGTCGTGACCCGCGCCATGACACTTTACCAAGACAACGCCGACTACATCGACAGCGGCGCAATCCAAAACCAAGAAGAATTCCAGAATGGCCGCATCGACTTTCAGCCGTGGCCTTATCCCTCTGCGACAAAACTGATCGTCGAGGCGATGTCCGATACTGTCGTCAGCGGGGACACCACGTTCCTGACGGATCTGGACGCTGATTTCGTAACCCAAGATCTGGTGAACTACGATTTCGTCAAGACAGCGCTTGAGGCGAACCCCGAGTGGCTCAACGACCCGTCAGTGAACCCCGGCGATCCATACGTCCGCGAGGAAATCCTCAAGCTATGAGCCTGATCGCAGACATCCCCAAGACACGGAACTTTCCCAATATGGGCAAGTATCGTGGCCTTATGAATGCCTTCATCGGAATGGGCGGGCTGTTGGTGATCTGGTGGCTTGGCGGGAGAGCCGTTGCCAACGACCCTGACATGTTCGCTTTCGCCGACTTTGCGCCCGCGCCGACAATGGCAAGATTGTGGGTCATGGTCACCACGGGCGAGGTGCTCGATATGGCGGGCCCGTCGCTCTACCGCGTCGGATATGGGATGTTGATTGCCGTCGTCATCGGGGTGCCTTTGGGCATTCTGATCGGGCGGATCGCACAACTGCGCGAGATCACCAATATCCCGTTCCAGTTCCTGCGGATGATCTCGCCGCTGTCTTGGATGCCGATTGCGGTCATGGGATTTGACACCTGGGACGGCGCGATTGTCTTTCTGATCACTGTTGCGGCCATTTGGCCGATCGTCTTTGCCACCGCCGCAGGGGTGCGTCGCATTGATCCCGCGTGGATCAAGGTAGCACGCAACCTTGGCGCAAGCCCGTTGCATATGCTGACCACCGTTATCTTGCCTGCGGTGGCGACAGATATTTTTACCGGCATCCGACTGGCCCTTGGCGTGGCGTGGGTGGTGCTGGTGCCTGCTGAATACTTGGGCGTCACATCGGGCCTTGGCTACGCCATCAACGATGCCCGTGACACTCTTGAATATGACCGATTGTCCGCCACCGTCGTGGTGATTGGCGTCATCGGTTTTGCTCTCGACACGCTGTGCCAGAAGGCCATTGGCCGATTGAACTGGACCCGCAGCACCTAACCCTAACCAACCGGAGGAAACATATGTCTGAACCTGTAACAGCCCTGACCGGCTGCCTTGCCCCCATCGATAAGACGGGACTTGAAACCCTGATCGAGAACGGCAAAGCCAATCCCGAGGTCATCAAAACGCTCACGTGCAAAACCGTTGCTGAGGGCAAATTCCGTCACGCGAATTACATCCGCAATCTGGAACCCTACATCGTTGACGAGCCTCCGGGCCTTTTGGGCGATGACACTGCACCCAATCCGTCAGAAGCATCTCTTGCTGCGCTGGGGTCCTGCGTCGCCGTTGGCCTGCACGCCAATGCGGTGCATCGCGGCATGACTGTGAACAAGCTGGAACTGGAACTCGAAGGCGATCTGAACATCACCGCCGTTTGGGGAACAGGTGATCTGAACGAAGCCAAGCCTATCGGTTTCACGGATGTGCGCATCAAGGTCGATATGGAATGCGAAGACACGCCTAAGTCAGTCGTGGATGAGCTGGTGGCACATGTCATCAAATATTCTCCTGTTTTCAACACCTTTTCACGCCCAGTGAACATGGTCGCAGAAACCATCTGACCCCCCGAACCAATGGAGACCGCAATGACATTACAGGAAAGAATAGCTGAACCATCGGCCATGCTGACCCGCGTTGATGCGGTCGCCTCCTCTCAGTTGATGCCGATCGTGCGTGAAATAGACGACGGGCATTACCCCGAAGACATCATGCGTGCTTTCGGGGCCGCTGGGGCCTATGGCAGCCATGTGGCCGCTGAAATGGACATGGGCCAAACAATTCAAGCTATTGCACGTGGCGGCGAGGAATGCATCTCAACCGCGTTCTGCATGTGGTGCCAAAGTGCGCTGGCTTGGTACATTGCCTCATCCGAAAACACGTCCCTCAAGACAACTCTCTTGCCCAAGGTCGCAGACGGAACGGCACTTGGGGGCACGGGCCTTTCTAACCCGATGAAGACCTTTTTCGGCATCGAAAAGATGCGCCTGAAAGGGACTCGCACAGAAAACGGATACAGCGTGCGCGGATCACTGCCATGGGTATCCAATGTCGGTGAAGATGGCTATTTCGGCATCGTCTTTAGCGTCGAAGACGAAGGTAGGGTCAAACATGTCATGGCTGTCGCCCGCGGCGATCAGGCAGGGGTGAAAACGGTTCTGGATCACGACTTCATGAGTATGGCGGGCACCGCGACCCGCTCAGTTCAATTCCGCGATGCGGTGATTGAGGACGACTTTATTTTGGCGGATCCCATAGACGGTTATCTCCAGAAAATCCGCCCCGGCTTTGTGTTGATGCAAACCGGGATGGCGCTTGGCATGATCCGCAGTTCGATCAAATTGATGGAACAGGTGCGTGGTCAATTGGGGCATGTGAACAAATATCTCGAAAAGCAGCCTGAGGATTTTCAAGCCCTGCTGGACGATTTGGAAGACGAGATCATGGATCTGGCTCAAACCCCCTATGATACGTCCATCGCCTATTTCCGGCGGGTTATCACGGCGCGCCTGCGCGGCGGTGAGGCGTCTACAGAGGCCGCGCATTTTGCCATGCTGCACTGTGGTGCCCGCGGTTTTGTCAGCAAGGGCGCGGCTCAAAGGCGCCTGCGTGAAAGCTATTTCATCGCCGTAGTGACACCCGCCACCAAACAGCTTCGTAAAATGCTGGCCGAACTTCCAGCTGCTTGAACTCGAAAGGGAGTTCCATGACGTCTGTCTTAATCTCTCCAGCTGAGCTTGCAGCACTGCCTGCCGAAGAAATCGTCATCATCGACACGCGGGCACCCGAGGCCTTTGCTGCGGGGCATATTGCCGGAGCGGTAAACCTGCACGACATCTTCACCTATCTTGCCACGTCAACAGCTGAGGGCATGTCCGAACTGACACAAAAATTTGCTGATGCCTTTGGTTCGGCTGGCCTCGATGGAACAAAGACTGCGGTTATATAGGAACAGTCAATGAATACGGGTTTTGGCCAATCCTGCCGTGGGTATTTCGTGCTAAGTTATCTGGGCTAACCTGCGGGACTCGGTTTCGTCCATCGGGTTGGAAGTGACCGCCTATGGGACCCATTCCATGCGACGCACGAAGGAAACCCAGATCTATAACAAGACGGGCAAGCCATTCTGAGCAGTGACATCGGCCATGTCTTTGACAATTCGCAGCTGAACCAACCCCCGGTGCGGGCATTGTCGTTCAAAAACGGAACCCTCACCTTTGCCTTGCCGCAGCTTCCCGATTGGGTGCTCGATCTCTACGGGGATGATTTGCTTCTGTAGGTTGCGCTGTTTATAGGCCCATCAGCCATGCCGCTTAAAATCTATAAGCGAGGCCTCTACTTCTGGGTCAAAGGGCAGGTCGAATACAACGGCAGGCCGATCAGCGGCACTTTGAGTGCCAAGGGTCACTTGCTCTTTTGCGGAGGCGCGCAGGTGTCTCGTGACTTTAGGTGAATGTCGCAGTTGAGCCGGACTGTCCCGTCAGTTGTGCCGATGATCATCGACGCCAATTCCTGACCGGACATATACCCGATCTCTTTAGCGGGTAGGCGCACGGTTGTGAGAGCAGGGTGCATTTCCTCGGACCCTTTGAAATCCCCGATCCCGACAACTGACAATTCTGTGGGCACACTCACCCCCAAAGTCTGGGCGGCATAGATCGCCCCGACAGCCAGAACGTCATTGCCGCACAGCAATGCGGTAGGGCGGTTCGGAGGCTGTAAAATCAGCGAGGCATTTCGCTTTGCGGCAGACAGACTGTAGGTACTTTGAACCATCCATTCGGGTCTTTTGGCGACATCAATGCCAGCCTGTGCCAAGATATCGCACGCGCCTTTAAAGCGGGCTTGCGCACGGTCGTTGTCTGTCAGTGGCGGAAACAACAAGCCGATATCGCGGTGTCCATGATCCAACAAGCTTTGCGCCGCCAGTGTCCCCGCACGCACGTTGTCTGCCCCGACGCAGGGCAATCTGGACTCCGCATCGTAGTTCCAAATCGAGATGGCAGGCGTTTGATTGGTGTCCAGCAACTGATAGGTCGACGCGCTGTGGTCCTGCCCGATCAACGCGATGCCATCAACGCGGTGCTCAAGGAATTTGCGCACAATCGCGTATTCTTTTTCCAGATCGTATCCATGTGGCGCCACAAGGATCGAAAAACCGTGCTCCTCGACCGATCTGGCAAAGGCTTCGATAAGTTCGGAAAAAATGGCATGGTCAATTGTCGGAACGATTAACCCGATGGTCCCGCTGCGAATTCCGTGCATGGTCTGGGCCGCGCGGTTGCGAATGTAGCCCAGTTTGCGCACCGCCGCGTCGATCCTTTTACGAGTCGCAGGGCGGACTTTTTCTGGATGATTAAAGCTGCGTGAAACGGTGGTAATCGACACTTTTGCCATGCGCGCTACGTCGAAAATATCTGATTTTTCTTTATTCATATCAATGCGTTGATTCGGCAATCTGGTTCAAAAATGAAAACATTTGCAAAACTATTTTCATTGTTTAACCTTAAGGTCAATATAATTCTGCTTTGGGAGGGGTGGATGGAGTTTATCTACTATTTCGGTGATGTCTTCACCCCGATCAACTTCGGGCTGCTTCTGTTGGGAACGATCGGTGGTTTGATCCTTGGCGCGACGCCGGGCTTGTCGCCAACTATGGCTGTGGCCCTCTTGATCCCATTCACTTTCCAACTGGAAGCTGCACAGGGCCTTATCCTTTTGGGAGCCGCCTATACGTCTACAGTGGCCGGAGGGGCGGTCTCTGCGATCCTGCTGAAAATTCCGGGCGCACCAGCCAATATTGCGACCACGTTGGACGGGCACGCGATGGCGCAAAAGGGGGAGGGCGCGAAGGCTTTGCAGCTGTCGTTCCTGTCTTCCGCTGTCGGGGGCGTCTTTGGCGTGCTTTTGCTGATTTTCCTCACGCCCGTACTGGCGAAGTGGGCCCTTGCCTTTGGTCCGAGCCACCTGTTCTGGCTTGCCATCCTTGGCGTGACCGTCATCGGGACGCTGGATTCAAAGTCTGTCGTCAAAGGGTTGTTGTCAGGGTGCATCGGTTTGTGGCTCGCCACCATCGGGTTTGATGACATCATGGGTGCGCAAAGGTTCATTTTTCACCCGTCACTGGGTGGGGGGATCAATATCATCGCAGCGCTCATCGGGCTGTTCGCGATCCCCCAGGTCATCACCATGTTTGCGCGCGGCCGCCGCGACGACGGGGCTGAAGTGATAGAGGTCCAAAAGCACCCAATTCGCGGTGCGTTTGCGGAAATGATGCGCAACAAACGGGCGGTCGGTATTGGCACTGCCGTCGGGTCCATCATCGGGCTGATCCCCGGTGTGGGCGGGCAGATCGCGGGGCTCGTCGCCTACGATCAATCCAAAAAGTTCAGTCCGGATAGGGACAAGTTCGGCACGGGTCACCCTGAAGGGTTGATCGCTGCAGAATCCGCCAACAACGCGATGGTCGGGCCGTCATTGGTGCCGCTGCTCACCCTTTCTATTCCGGGCTCACCGACTGCAGCGGTGCTGCTGGGGGGCTTGCTGATCCACGGAATTTTTCCCGGCACAGACCTGTTTGACAACCACCCTGATGTGGCGTGGACCTTCATCAACTCGATGTTGATCGGTCAAATTCTAATGTGTATTTTCGGGCTCTATGTTGCTGGACTGGCGGCCAAAGTAGCACGCGTCCCGCAAAGCGTGATGGCCGCTATAGTATTGGGATTGGCCGTGTTTGGCAGCTACTCTGTCCAGTCGAGCATGGGGGACGTGTACGTCATGGCGAGCCTTGGGGTGATGATGTATTTCCTTGAGCGGTTCGGGTTTTCTGCGGCACCTTTGGTGCTGGGGCTGATCCTTGGGCCTATTGCGGAAAGCAACTTTATCCAAGGCAGCATGATCGCCAGCGCCACGGATGGTCTGGCGCCATACTTCTTGAGCGGAACACTCAACATCTTCTTGATTGCGGTGGTCGTCGCGTCCGTCTTGTACTCTGCCTATATGGAACTGCGCACGCGTCGGTACACCTCTATGGAGGAGATCATCGGATGAGCGACATCAGCCTACCGCGCATCCAGCACATTGTCGGCTCTGGCCTTGTGGCGTGCGTCGGGGCGTGGGTGACTTACGTCAGCTACACCCAACAACCCTCTGAGGCGTTTTTGTTCCCACGCCTCATCGCCACTGTCTTTTTTGTGCTGGCGCTGTGGACCTTTATCAAAGCATGCCTTGGGTGGACCAAAGTGGGCAACGGTGTTTCTGTGACCCAGCTGAGCAATCTTGCGCCCGGGTTGCTGGTGGCATTGGTCTATATCTTTTGGGCGGCCAAAGGTCTGGGGTTTTACACGGCCACGACCATCGCCTTTTTCATTCTGCTCAGCCTCTACGATCCGGCGCCTCATACCGCGCTGAAATCATGGCTCAAACGCATTTTCATCACGGCCTGTTTCATGGTTGTGATGTACGGCCTCTTCGCGCTGCTGCTTAAAGTTTACACACCGCGAGAGATATTTTTCTGACCCGCAACAATAGCGGGCGGAACAACCCTAGGGAGGAAGAACCATGAAGACATTACTCGCAGGTGCCGCAATGGCACTGATGGGGCTGACCGGTGCCGCGCTGGCTGACGGTCATGCCAACTATCCGGAACGTCCCATCATGATGATGGTCAGCTACGGCGCAGGCGGCGCCACGGATTTCCAAGCGCGCATCGTGACCATGACCGCAGGCAACGAGGACGCGCTGGGGATGCCAATCGCGATCCTGAACAAGCCGGGTGCTGGCGGGCGCGTAGGCTGGAACTGGTTGGCGACGCAAGCCGAAGCCGACGGTTATACGCTGGGTGCCTACAACATCCCGCATTTTGTCGCGCAATCGATCAAAGGCGGCGTACAGTACAGCGCGGACTCGTTCGAGCCTATCGCGAATTGGGGTGCCGATCCGGCCGTTCTGGTCGTGGGTGCCGACAGTGAATTCAACACGCTTCAAGACGTGGTGGATTTCGCCAAAGCCAATCCCGGAAAGCTGACGACATCGGGCGCGGGCCTGTTCGTGGGCCACCATATCGCAGCCCTTCAGATGGAAAAGGCAGGCGAGATGAAAATGGCCTACATCCCGACCAAAGGCGGCGGCGCTGCGGCGATGAAAGCCGTGATTGCGGGTGACGTTATGGCGGGGATCAACAACTTGTCCGACGCCTTCCGGGCGGCTCAGGCGGGCAACGTTAAAATCCTTGCGGTGGCGGATCTGGAACGCAACGCATTTCTGCCAGACGTGCCAACTATGGTGGAAAGTGGGCTGGATGTAGACAATTCTTCGGTCAACTTCCGCGGCGTGATGGTGCCAAAAGGCACGCCTCAGGGCATTATCGACAAGCTGGCCGCGACTGTTCCAGCCATGTTTGAAAACAGCCGCGTTGCCGGTAAGATGAAAGCGGGCGGATCGCCCATGCACATCATGACCCGCGATGAAGTGCTTGCCATGTGGGCCGCACGCGAAGAGACCCTCAAAGAGCTGCTTGCAGGTTTGTAAGCACTCCAGCACATGACGCGGCGGGGCGGTGATCTGCCCTGCCGCACCAACCAAAGGACGTATCCATGACAGTCGAAGATGATCTGATGCAAGTTGACGCCATCGTCGCCCGCGCCCGTGTCGCGCAGGCCAAATTCGAGGCGTCAGGCAGTCAGGCACTTTATGACCGTGCCGCCAAAGCCGCCGCATGGGCCATCATGGAGCCGACCCGCAACAGAACATTGGCTGAGTTGGCAGTGAAAACCACAGGGCTTGGCAATGTTGCGGATAAAATCATCAAAAACCATCGCAAAACCCTTGGACTAATGCGCGACCTTGAGACGGCCAGGACATTTGGCGTGGTGTCTGACGATGCCGAAACCGGCATTACCGAAATTGCACGACCCAAAGGGGTGATCGGGGCCGTTGTTCCCTCCACGAACCCTGCAGCGACCCCCGCCAACAACATCATAAATGCCCTCAAATGCGGCAATGCGATTGTCCTGTCCCCCTCGCCCAAAGGGGTGCCAAGCTGCGAGACTTTGATCAGCTACATCTACGCGGAATTCGACAAGTTCGGGTTGGATCATGACTTGGTGCAAATGGTGCCCGCGCCGGGATCCAAGGAGAAAACGCAAAGGCTGTTGGAGATCACAGACACTATTGTCGTGACAGGCAGTCAGAACAACGTGAAACGCGCCTACACGTCTGGCACCCCCGCTTTGGCCGTGGGCGCAGGCAATGTGACCGTGATTGTAGATGAAACCGCGGACCTGAAAGCGGCGGCGAAAAAAATCACCGCGTCCAAGACCTTCGACAATGCCACGTCCTGTTCGTCCGAGAATTCCATCGTGGTTGTGGATGCGGTGTTCGATGACTTTATGAAGGCGCTTTCAGACGCGGGCGGTGCGTACATCCAAGATGACGGACCGATTATCGCAAAGCTGTGGCCCAACGGGCACCTTAATCCTGCGATCATGGCGCAAGACGCAGATAAAATGCTCGCCGCATTCGGAATGAGCGATCTGCCGTCCAACACTGAATTTCTAGCCGTTGAAACGACGGGCATTGGGCCAGACTATCCTTTGTCAGGGGAAAAGTTGTCCCGCGTTGCCGCGCTGTACCGTGCCAGTGACTTTGCCGAAGCCGTAATCATAACTGCAAAAATCCAAGCGCACTTGGGCGCAGGGCATTCTGTTGGCCTGCACTCCATGCAAGACAGCCGCGCCATGTCTCTTGCGCAGGCTATCCCCACCAGCCGTGTCATTGTGAACCAAGCGCATTGTTTCGCCACAGGAGGGGCGTTCAACAACGGGATGCCATTCTCACTGTCGATGGGATGCGGGTCGTGGGGCGGGAATTCCATTGATGACAATGTGCATTGGAAACACTTTATGCAAACCACCAAGATCGTGCGGGAAATCCCGGCGCGTGAACCTGAGGTGAGCGACATTTTTGCAGAATACTGGGACGCTGCTGGCGCATGAAGCTTGACCCGCACACACCACCCCAAGGCACGGTGCGTGACTGGATCGACGCGCGCGGTGATGACGAAAGCTGTGCGTTTGTGTTCACGGATGGGGCCAGTTCATTGGCGTGGACTGATTTGCGGCGCCAATCCCGTCGGGTGGCGCAAGCGTTGACGGCGGCTGGTGTGGCCAAAGGGGAAAGCGTCGCCATTTTGCAACCCAACGGACGTGCTGGAGTGCTTTCCGTCTTTGGTGCGATTTATGGCGGGTTTCGGGCGACACTTATCAACCTCGCAGCAGGGCAGGACGCCATTTCATACGCGTTGGATCATTGCGAAGCCAAGGTCGCGTTGGTGCATGAAACGGTGCAGGATGTGTTTGAGGCCGCGGCGCCTGAAGGGCTGACAGCGTTGACAGGGGAGGCTTCGGAAACTGGGACGGCGCTGCATGATATCACCCCGCAAGATCACGCGTTGCTGATGTACACATCGGGGACGACGGGGCGGCCCAAAGGGGTTGTTCATACACAAGCCAGCCTGTTGGCAGGGGGATGGACCACCGCCATTGCGCATCAGTTGACGCCGCAGGATCGCGCGTTGTGTGTTTTGCCCATCTGCCACATCAACGGGCTTTGTGTGACGATGATAGCCCCGCTTGTGTCGGGCGGATCGGTTGCGATGGCGCCTAAGTTTTCGGCCAGTCAGTTCTGGGAACAAGTGCGCGACACAGGGGCCAATTGGTTTTCGGTTGTGCCAACGATTATCTCCCATTTGCTCCACTCCGAGACCGACCCGGATGCCGAAACCAAAGCGGGGTTGCGGTTTGGGCGGTCGGCCTCTTCAGCACTGGCGCCAGATGTCCAAAGCGCGTTTGAAGCACGCTTTGGAGTTCCGATTGTCGAGACGATGGGCCTGACAGAAACGGCGGCGCAAATCCTGTCCAATCCGTTGCCGCCCGGCCTGCGCAAAATAGGCTCGCCGGGCGTGGCCTATGGCAATGAAGTGCAGGTTCTTGGGGCAGACCTGACCCCCTGCGCCGCAGGCGTTGAGGGCGAAATTGCAGTGCGTGGTCCCAATGTCATGTTGGAGTATCTCAAGAACCCGGAAGCGACGCGTGCGACGTTCACAGGGGACTGGTTGCGTACTGGTGATCTGGGCCAAATCGATGCTGACGGGTATTTGTTCGTCACTGGGCGGCTTAAGGAATTGATCATCAAAGGCGGTGAAAACATCGCACCGCGTGAGATCGACGAAGCCCTGTATTCCCACGGTGATGTTATCGAGGCCGCTGCATTTGCGCGCCCTTGCAAGACCTATGGGGAACGTGTCGAAGCGGCTGTGCGTGTCAGGGAAGGCTCAAATTTGTCCAATACCGCTTTGATCGAAATCTGCGTTCAAAAGGTGGGGAAATTCAAGGCGCCAGAGCAGGTGCATTTTCTGCCTGAGTTGCCCAAGGGACCGTCCGGGAAAATCCAACGGCTCAAATTGCTGGAGCTTACGGACGCGCCCTAAGGCCGGGTCATTATTGACACCGGGGGTACGCATGCTACTTGTGTTACAAGGCGAACCCGCAGAGATCATAGATGAAAACAGTAGATAAAGCGCTCAAAGTGCTGGACCAGTTCTCGTTGGAAAAAACGGAAATCGGGTTGAGCGAGTTGGCACGCATGGCCGAGCTGGACAAGGCCGCAACGCGCCGCCTTTTGGTGGCGTTGATCAGTCATGGCTTTATCGAGCAATCCGCAGAGACCAAGAAGTACAGGTTGGGCCAAGGGTTTTTGCGCCTTGCCAGAGTACGCGAAGCGACGGTGCCTATGGCGGCAGCGGCCCAAGAGGTCGCGGATTGGTTGTCCGAAGAGGTCAAGGAGACCGTGCATATCAGTGTGCCCGCAGGCAGTTGTATGGCGACGCTGGCCCATCGGTTGCCGCACAAGGGCAATGTGATCAACATTTCTCCGGGTGAGCAGTTGTTCTATCACGCGACGGCCGCCGGTTTTGCCTATATGGCCTTTGCCACAGATCAAACCCTTACCCGTGTCTTGGGGCTCAAACGGACATCGGTGACGGCCAAAACCCCAACCGCCAAAGCGGATATTCTGGCCCTGATCAAACAAACCCGGCGTGACGGGTATGCGCGCAGCCGCAACACGTTCGAGGACGGGGTTGCCAGCGTCGCGATGCCGTTCTTTTTAGGGCAACCCGATCCGGCAGGGACGATCTCTATCGCAGTCCCCGCGTCCAATATGGATGATGCACGGCGCGCTGAACTTTTGCCGTTCCTCAAGCAAGGGATCGCGCGCATGGAGCAATCCCTGACGGGTCACATCACAGCTTGATCCATGCGGTTTTAAGGTCCAGATATTTGTCCAGCGCATGCAGGGATTTGTCATGGCCATTGCCGGACTGTTTGACGCCCCCCATCGGCACTGTGACGTCTGGCCCACCATAGGTGTTCACATGCACAACGCCGGTGTGCAGCGCACGGATCATGCGATGCGCGCGGCCCAGATCAGAGGTCCAAACACCACCAGCGAGGCCGTAGTCCGTCGAGTTTGCCAATTTGACGGCCTCTGCCTCGTCCTCGAATGCTGTGACGGCCAGAACGGGGCCAAAGACTTCTTTTTGCGCGAGGGTGTCGGTTTCACGAACGTCGGTGATGATTGTGGGTTCCATATAATACCCGCCTGTGTCCGCCAAAGTGCGCGCGCCCCCTTGATACAGGGTGCCCCCTTCGGCCTGCGCGGTTTCAACAAATTGCAGGTTTTGGTCCAACTGGACAGCGTTGTTGATGGCGCCTGACTGAGTGGCCAACGACAGCGGATCGCCCACAGTCATTTTGGCGGCAGCGGCGGCCAAGGCCTCGACAAATGCATCGTGCACCGAGGCCTCGACCAAAAGGCGCGATCCCGCAACACAGACTTGGCCCGAATTGCGGAAAATGCCTGCCGCGCTCACAGTTGCAGCCTCTTGCAGGTTCGGAGCATCCGCAAAAACAACATTTGCGGACTTGCCGCCCAACTCCAGATAGCAGCGTTTCATGTTCGAGCGGGCAGAGGCCTCCAGCAGCTTGCGCCCTGTGGCACCTGACCCTGTGAAGACCATCACATCCACGTCCATGGATTGTGCCAAAGTCGCCCCGACAACCGCACCGTCCCCTGTGACAACGTTCAGCACACCCGCTGGAATGCCGGCCTCAAGGCCCAATGCGCACATCCGCAACAGGGAGAGGGACGCCGTTTCCGAGGGTTTCAAAATGACAGAGTTGCCCGCGGCCAAAGCAGGCCCCATTTTCCACGCGCCAATCATCAGGGGGAAGTTCCAAGGTACAATCGCGGCGACCACGCCAACGGGTTCTTTGTGAACCAGCCCAAGGAAACCGGGGGCGGTCGGGGCGATCTCTCCATAGATTTTGTCGATGGCTTCCGCGTAATAACGAATGGTCGCGGCGGCGGATCCTGGTTCTGCCTTGAGGGCCATACCGATTTCGGTGCCGTTGTCCCGCACGCCAAGCACGGCCAGTTCTAGCGCGTTGGCCTCAATCAGGTCCGCCCATTTCAACATCACTTTTTTGCGTGCAGCAGGGGGCTGGTTACGCCAGCGTCCGTCGTCAAATGCTGCGCGTGCAGATGTGACTGCGCGGGTCGCGTCCTGCGTTGTGCCTGCCGCGATGGTGGTCAGAACCTGCCCGTTCAGGGGAGAAATTACCTCCATCACTTCACCGGATGCGCTGGGGCAAACCTCACCGTTGATGATCAGTCCACCCGCTGTGACAGGGGCGTCGCGCAGGGCGTCTATTTGGGATTGCTCCACCATGGTGCTGTTACCTTTGTTGTGTGTCGTGCAAATCGTGGTCGATGTCAGCTTCGGCCAGTCTGGTTTTGTGCTCTTTGACCAACGTGCGGATGTGCATGGCGATCACCAGCAGGATCATCAGGGCCAGAATAGCCGCAATCGGGCGTTCCACGAAATCAAGCGGGGTTTTGACCCGCACCATGGACGAGCGCAGTTTGACTTCCATAATCCCGCCAAGGACCATGCCCAGAATGATCGGAACCAGCGGCAGGTTGAGCCGCTTGAGGACCAACCCAAGTAGTCCGAACGCAGATGCGATCACACAATCCACCACAGAGTTGCGCAGCGAATACACCCCGACAAAGCTGAGGATCAGAATGATCATCCCAAGGAACCGCGTCGGCACTTGGATGATCTTGGTCAACAGATTGGTGGAAAAGATCAGAAAGACCATCACAATCACATTCAGCAACAGCATCGCGATATAAAGGGCATAGACGAAATCGAGCTGGTTCTGAAACAGTTGCGGTCCGGGGATCACGTTGTGCACGTAGAACACGGACAACATCATGGCCGTCAGGGCTTCACCCGGAATACCAAGGGCCAGAAGCGGGATCATCGCGGCGGCGGGCACCGCGTTGTTGGCGGCTTCGGATGCGATCAACCCTTCGGGAGCGCCGTCGCCAAACAGCTCGGGCGTTTTGGATTGTTTGCGTGCGTAAGTGTAGGACAGGAATTGCGCCGTAAACTCGCCCACACCCGGAACCATGCCCATCAACACGCCAAAGCTGCCAGCGGCTGTGGCGACTTTGCGGTAAACCCACAGCTCCTTCATGCCGGACAGGATCGATCCGGTGATGGGTTGGGGTTCGGGTGTGTTGTCTTTGTCGGTGAGCAACAAGAACGCCTGGCTCAGTGCGAACAGTCCGAGCACCACAACGATCAGGTTGAAGCCCCCTGTCAGCCAGCTTTGATCGAAGGTCATGCGTTGGTTGTATTTCACATCCAGACCGACAGTGTGCAGCAAGATGCCGAACGCCGCGAGCATCCCTGCTGCAAACACTTGGCCACGGTGCGCCAGAACCACAAGGATGATGCCCAACAATGCGGCGAGGAAGATCTCGCGACTGCCGAAATGCGGGGCGATCAAAGCAAGAAGGGGGGACAGCAGGATCAGGCACAAAATGCCAAAAACCCCGCCCCAAAAGGACGCGCCATAGGCCAGTGCCAAAGCACGGCGCGCTTCGCCCCGTTTGGTCATGGGATAGCCGTCATAGGTGGTCAGCGCATTCACCGCTGTTCCGGGGGTATTGATCAGGATTGCAGGCAATGCGCCGCCGTACATGGATGAGCCGTAAATGCCCAACAGGATGGTCAGCCCCACAATAGGATCAAGGGAGAAGGTCGCAGGCAGCAATATCGCAATCGCCACTGCCGCCCCCACACCGGGGATCGCGCCAATGATAACGCCACCGATGGACCCGATGAGCAAAGCAGCCATCACATCCCACCGCATCAACAACTCTACGCCTGAAAGAATCGTGTCCATAAGGCGTCCTTAAAAATAGGTCAGCATGAAGGAGCGTGCGGCTGTCGGCAGATACTCATAGATCTGACCTCCGGGCACTTTCACCTGCAGGAATGTTTTGAAAACCAGCACGACACCGATTGCGAAAAGCGTGGCCGCGCCAAGGTATTTCGCTTGCCGGTAGCCAAGGCGCGAGGTCAGGGCGAGCGCGAAAATAATAGTGCTGGGCAGATAGCCAAGGCGGGGGACCATCAGGACATAGACCATGAACCACACCGCAAACTCGACAGAGCGGATCCAGAACCCGACTTCGCGCCAGCGCCCTGCAATCACGGGTGAGGCCAGGGATGATACAAGATGCAGGGCCGAGAAAACGAGCATGCAAATGACCGAAACATAAGGCCAGAATGCAGGTTCGGAGAAGATTTTGGAACTGGTCCATTTGACCTGACTGCCAAGGCTGGCAGCCATCGCGATGGAGAACACAAGAAAGACAATCGCAAACACAAGATCGCCGGGACGGCGGTAGCGTTTGAACAGGTCTTGGAGCGTTTTGGCTTTGATCACGTTGCTCTCCGGTCGTCATGTGGCAAAATGGCCGGCACCACATGTGCCGGCCATTGCAGTCATTGCGCGGCCGGATTTACTCCAAGGCGGCGTTGATTTTGCCCATTGCGGCGATGTCAGCTTCGATGCGGGCTGTGGAGTCTTCGGCGGACTGCCAATAGACCAAAGCACCGGTTTCGGCGGCCAGCTTTTGGGCGCGCTCGGACTTCATCGTTTCGGACGCAACCGCGATGATTTTCTCACGGACATCTGCAGGCGTGTCTTTGTTCACGAACAAACCATTCCACAATGCGATGTTCAGGTCGGGTGCGAGTTCCGCAACTGTGGGTGCATCAGGCGTGAGGGGAATGCGCTCTTCTCCGATAGAGGCCAGTACCTTGACCTTGTCGAGGCAGGGCAGAACCAACTGCAGCGTCGTGTTGATCACGTCCACATCACCAGAGGCAAGCGTGTTGCAATCCAGTGCATCAAACGCCGCGTCTGACGCATAAGAGAACCCTTTGGCCTTGGCGAGGGCGAGGGTCACTTTGGTGGGGACCAATGGTGCCCCGAAGTGGCCCAGAACAACGTCGTTTTCTTTGGCGTGTGCCGCCAGACCGTCGATATCGTCGTATGGGGCATTTTCACCCGCGACGATGACGAAAGGGTAGGTCAAGAAGGTGCCAAGAGGCTCAAACGGGTTCGGGCTTAGCTCTGGAATGCCAATGTTCGGACCGACAACAGGGACGGCAATGATGAAAGAGCCAACCGTGTAGCCATCCGCAGGTGCGTTCGCGACGTCAATCGCGCCGGGGAAAGGGCCGCCGCCGCCGCCGGGCTTGTTCACAACAGCTGCCGGAACGCCGTATTTGGCTTGGAAGTCTTCAGCGATCATGCGCGTCAGCACGTCTTCGAGGTCACCGGGAGGCCATGGAACGACAAACTCGACTGGTTTTTCTGGATATTCGGCAGCTGCGACGCCAGGCAGAATGGCGGCCAGTGCTGCGACTCTTGCGATCAGTGTCTTTTTCATTGGTGGACTCCCTTTTTATTGTTCGGTTCATTATTTGCACCGATGGTGTAAATTATATTGCCGCGCCAAAAATCTTCTGTCAACAATGGCGACCAATGATGTGGTGCATTTTTGAATGTGCCGCCGATGGGTGGGACGTGCCGTATCGTTATGAAATTTAATAACCTATTGAAAAAGTTATTAAATTTTGTGGCTAGCAACCAGTTTTGTCTAAAAAGACAGGCGGGACGCACGCGGTGCAACAGCGAGGGGATCACCTTGCTTGTCCGAATCATCCAGTCACGCAACACGAAAGGATACGCCCGTGAAAGACGACAATTTCCTCAAGGAAAACAACGCGCGCCACATGTGGCACCCCATGGCGCATCCTGCCGAGAGCATGAAAAACACGCCGACAATCATCACAGGCGCCAAAGGCGTGCGCATCACGGATGTGGACGGTCACGAAACGATCGATGCGGTTGGCGGGCTTTGGAACGTGAACCTTGGCTACTCTGCTCAGGGGATCAAAGACGCGATTTCACAGCAGCTTGAGCAGTTGCCCTACTACGCGACCTTCCGTGGCACATCCAACGATGCAATTATTGAACTCAGCTATATGCTCAGCGCGTTTTTCGCCCCTGATGGATTGACGCGGGCCTTCTTTACCTCTGGCGGGTCTGACAGCGTCGAGATCGCATTGCGCCTTGCCCGCCAGTATCACAAAATTCGCGGTGAAGCGGGCCGCACCAAGTACCTGAGCTTGAAAAAAGGGTACCACGGCACGCACACAGGCGGCGCATCCGTCAATGGGAACGCCAACTTCCGGACGGCCTATGAGCCGCTCATGGCGGGATGTCACCACATTCCGGCACCCTACACCTACCGGAACCCTTTCAATGAAACCGACCCCGCAAAGCTGGCGCAACTGTGCTTGCAAGCTCTTGAGGACGAGATCGCCTTTCAAGGGGCCGGAACCATTGCTGCGTTCATCATGGAACCTGTCCTGGGGGCGGGTGGCGTCATTGTTCCACACGAAAGCTTCATGCCTGGCGTGCGCGAAATCTGCGATCGCAACGGTATTTTGTTGATCGCGGACGAGGTGATCACGGCTTACGGGCGTACGGGGTCGTGGTCCGGTTCGCGCCATTGGGGGGTCAAGCCGGACTTCTCTTGTACGGCCAAAGCGATCACCAACGGGTACTTTCCGTTCGGGGCCGTGATGATTGCGGAGCATGTGGTTGCAACCTTCGAGAACGACACCGAAGGCAAAGCATTCATTGGCAGCGGGTATACGTATTCCGGACATCCTGTCGGAGCCGCGGCAGCAATCGCGTGTCTGAAAGAAACAGAAAAACTGCAGGTCCACGTCAACGCGGCAGCACGCGGGACCGAGATGATGGCGGGTCTGCTGGAGTTGGCAAAATCCCACGATATCATCGGGGACGTACGTGGTGGCCAAGGTCTGATGAGCGCCCTTGAGCTGGTGTCGGATCGCGAGGCGAAAACCCCGCTTGGAAAAGAGGCCATCGCGCGGGTGCACAAGGCGACCTATGATGCAGGCGTCATGGTGCGGGTCTCTGGTCCGAACCTGATCCTGTCTCCGCCTTTGATCCTCACAGCCCAAGACGTCTCGGACGTGCTGCGCGCTGTAGATACAGGCCTCGGGGCCGCTTGACCCAATTAAAACCGCAGGCCTCGGAGACCTATAAAGATGACAGATAAGACCATTCTGATCGTGGGCACTTACGACACGAAAAACGATGAACTGGATTACATGGCGCAGCGCATTTCAGCGCTGGGCGGTGGGGTCCTGAGAATGGATATTTCCGTGCTGGGGGATCCGGCGACACCGACGGATATCTCCAAACACGCTGTGGCCGAGGCTGCTGGAAGCTCTATCCAGGCGGCCACCGACAGCGGTGATGAAAACACGGCGATGCAGATCATGGCCCGTGGTGCGAGCGCTTTGGCGCGGGCGCAGTTTGATGCGGGCAAGTTCGATGGTGTGGTGATTCTGGGCGGCACAATGGGCACCGATGTGGCGCTTGATGTGTGTCAGGCATTGCCGCTTGGTGTTCCGAAATACGTGGTTTCGACTGTGTCCTTCTCTCCGATCATACCGCCAGAGCGTTTGTCAGCGGACATTCAGATGATCCTGTGGGCGGGGGGGCTGTATGGCCTCAACTCTGTGTGCAAAGCATCGCTATCCCAAGCGGCTGGCGCTGTCCTTGGGGCCGCACGCGCAGTGGAGATGCCCGGTTACGACAAGCCGTTGGTGGGCATGACGTCGTTGGGGTCATCGTGCTTGACGTACATGAAGAAATTGAAACCAGCGCTCGAAGACCGTGGTTTTGAAGTGGCGATTTTCCACGCTACGGGAATGGGCGGCATGGCTTACGAGAGCATCGCGGCCGAGGGCGGGTTTGCTTGCGTCATGGACTTTGCCTTGCCCGAGTTGGGGAACCTGATGGCGGGGTCTGTGATCCACGGGGGGGCAGACCGGATGCTTAATGCTGGACGGGCCGGGATCCCGCAAATCGTGGCCCCCGGCTGTTTGGATCTGATTGATTTTGCAGGGTGGCAAGACATTCCCGAGCGCTACAGCGATCGCCCGTTTCACGAGCACAACCGGCTGATCAAATCCTCTGGCCTGAACGCCAAAGAGCGGCGCGAAACTGCGCGCGAAGTGGCAAAGCGCCTGCTTGCCTCAGACGCAACGGCCCATGTGATCCTGCCCACTCAAGGCATTGAGGAATGGGACAAGCCAGGCGATGTAGCGCATGATCCAGAGGCCTTTGCGGAATTCTGCGATGAAATGCGCAAGGTCATGACAGACCCACTCGGCTTTACCGAAGTCGATTGCCACATCAACGATCAAGAGTTCGTAGACGCCGCTTTGTGCATCTTTGACGGATGGGTCGCGGACGGGACCGTGAAAACCGGCTAGAGGATCATGCCGGCCCACTCGGCCCCTTGATGCGGGATCAGTCGCCGAGTTTCTTGTGCACTTCTTCGAGGTCAATCTCGCCAATAGGAAGTTTGTTGGCGGGGTTTTCGAAGTCATATTTGAAAACATCAAAGTCGCGTTTGAAGATTTCGTAAACCAGATGCATCGACATGTCGTCGAAATAGTCCTCAACAGGATGCGCCCGCTTGGGTCCATGACCTTCGCTTTCGTTAAAGCGTGGAATCGTTGCGAGGTCCAAAGCATGCGGCGTCTTGATAGACGCTAGAACGTCAGCCATGCCTTCGTTGAATTTCTCGGTCCAGATGATTTTGTCATAGGTCCCGCCGTTCACGATGTAGGTGCTGACATGGCCAGACATTGCGGACCAGTGGATGTCTGGGTCCATAGGGCGCCGCCAGCGGATGGTGTCACGGGCAAACAGCAAAAAGCGGCGGAAGGATTTGATCTGGTCAAACTCTTGCTTGCCATCGTCGCCGCCAACTTCGATGCCGTATTTCTGGACCAGCAAGGGGACCAAATTTCCACGATAGCGGCGGCCGTTGCGCTGGATGCCGCAAATCTTGTCAAAGAAGGATGACAGGATTCGGGTGTATGGGTTGCGCACACAAGTAAAGGCGTAAGACTGGTGGGCCTGCACATTTGATGTGATCAGTGGCTGGCTTTGCTCAAGCGCCCATTTGTGCATTCCGTCTTGCGCATCATGGATGTCGCCGTCGAAAAATTCACCATGATCAGAGTAATACATGATTTGACCGATGGTAGAGCAGGCGCATTTGGGCACCACACGGTAAACCATGCTTTCGGTTTCTGTCATCCACGTCCCGGGAAAGCCCATTTCACTCGTCCTCTTTATGCTTTTAAGCGCTGTTTTATCGGCAACAGTTTTCTTATCCATGAAAAAAGCAAAAAAATGCTGTTTATTCAATCCGTCTTCACCCTTATCTAAGTAAACAATGAGGCGTAAAGGGGCAGTTCGTTTCTAAAATGGCAAAAATCGCCTACATATTGCTATGTCACAAGGATCCGGAAGCGATCATCAAGCAAGCGCAGCGGTTGACTGCTGCGGGCGACTACATGTCGATTCACTTTGATTCACGCGCAAACCCCGATCATTTCGCCCAAATCAAAGATGCCCTGAAACACAACGACCACGTCACTTACGCCCACAAACGCATTAAATGCGGATGGGGGGAATGGTCGCTGGTTCAGGCAACATTATACGCGGTCGAATCTGCCGTTGACGCATTTCCGCGCGCCACCCACTTTTACATGCTGTCGGGCGATTGCATGGCCGTGAAGTCGGCGGAGTACACACACAAGTTTCTGGACGAGAACGACGCGGACTTTATCGAAAGCTTTGACTACTTTGAAAGCGACTGGATCAAGACAGGCATGAAGGAAGAGCGGCTGATTTATCGCCATTTCTTCAATGAACGCACGCAAAAGTGGCGGTTTTACACCTCGTACCACATGCAACAGCGTTTGGGGATCACGCGCAAAATTCCCGAAGACATCCAAGTCATGATCGGCAGTCAGTGGTGGTGTTTGCGCCGGAACACGGTGGAGTGGGTGCTTGATTTCACCCGTCAACGCAAAGACGTAATGCGCTTTTTTCGCACCACTTGGATCCCCGACGAGACGTTCTTCCAGACCATCGTGCGCCACGTTGTGCCCGAAAACGAGATCAGAACCCGGACTTTGACGTTCTTGTTGTTCACGGATTACGGGATGCCGGTGACGTTTTATGACGATCACTATGATCTTTTGCTCAGTCAGGATTTCCTGTTTGCGCGCAAAATCAGCCCCGAAGCCAAAGACCTCAAGCGCAGGCTTGGCTTGTTGTACGCTGCGCAAGGTGTGCAGTTCAAAATTTCGAACGAAGGCACAAGCCTGTTCAAGTTCCTGTCAGGGCGGGGCCGAATCGGGCGTCGTTTTTCCACGCGGTTCTGGGAAACGGAAAGCACCTTGGGACGTGAACGCGAGTTGATGATCGTGGTCTGCAAAAAATGGCATGTGGCCAAGCGCGTGCTTGAACGGATCAGGCAAGTCACCAATGTGCCCGCCCTTGAGTATATCTTCAACGAAGAGGACACGCCGCTTCCGGACCTTGGTGGGATCCAGAAGACGCTGGGGAAACGAACGCGCCACCGTCGTGCGTTGATGCGGATGCTGTTTGATTATTTCGAAACAGATCGCTTGATCGTGTGCATGGACCCGGCCAACATCGAGTTGTTACAGGACTTTGCGGGGGACCGTTCCGTGACGCGGATGCTAGAGATCGAGTGCGGTTTTTCGGACGATTACTTGATCGGGCACGCTATGCGGGTTGGTCTGGCGGGGGTGCAAACCTCTTCTGACACACTGGAACGGCTGCTGCCGACGATCCGCAATGACATGACCCATGAAAGCGACCAAATCAGGGATGCAGGGTTCGAGCATCTTTTGCGGATACGTGAAGGGGCCGAAATGGACGACAATGCCGAAGCTTTGGCCAGCTTCCTTAAGATCGGGCAGGACAAAGGCCGCGAAATCGTAAGTGCCGACTACTTGTTTGCCGACTAGCCGCGAAGCGCGTTTCCAATCCCGAGGTTGGCTGCTACTGTGAAGCCACGCCCGTTCAGGGCACTGACCCCCCTGAGGTTACATGACAATCGAACAGTCCAAGCGCCCCCTTACTGTTATCGGATGGCAGGAAGCCGTCGACCTACCGGACTTGGGGCTCACGAATATAGTGGCTAAGATCGACACTGGCGCGCGCACATCAGCTTTGCACGCCGAAGACATCACGCGCTTTGAAAAAGACAACGTGCCGTGGGTGCGCTTTCACACGAAATTCGATGATGAAGCGCGCGACACTTGGGTGGAATGCCCTATCCACGATCAGCGCGAGATCAAGAACACGTCGGGGCAGCCCGAAGAGCGGATCGTGATCCGCACCAAATTTCGCATCGCGCGGCGGGCCTGGACCATTGACGTGTCCTTGGCGGAACGTGGCGAGATGCAGTTTCGTATGATTGTGGGCCGGTTGGCGCTGCGCAATCATGCCATCGCGGTTCACACCCGCGCGCGGCATTTGACACAAAGGCCGGCAGAACGGCTTGAAACTGATGGGGAGGCGGAAACATGAAAATCGTAATGATGGCGCGCAATGCGGAGCTGTATACGCATAGACGTTTGAAAGAAGCTGCCGAGGCACGCGGCCACCAACTCGACATTATCAACACGTTGCGGTGTTACATGAACATCGCCTCGCGCCGTCCCGAGATGTATTACAACGGGGAAAAACTCGAAGGATACGATGCTGTGATCCCGCGCATCGGGGCGTCTATCACTTTTTACGGCCTCGCTGTGTTGCGCCAGTTCGAGATGATGGGCGTGTACCCGTTGAATGAAAGTGTGGCGATCGGGCGGTCCCGCGACAAGCTGCGCTCGATGCAGTTGTTGGCGCGTGACGGCATCGGCCTGCCGGTCACCACCTTTGCCCATGATCCGAAACAAACCGAAGAGGTTCTGGAACTCGCAGGCGGGGCCCCCATTGTCATCAAGCTGCTGGAAGGCACTCAAGGGTTGGGTGTTGTTCTGGCAGATACCAACCGTTCCGCCAAGTCCGTGGTAGAGGCCTTTCGCGCCGCCAACACCAACATCTTGCTTCAAGAATTCATCAAAGAGGCAGGCGGCACGGATATTCGGGCTATAGTTGTGGGTGGAAAAGTGATCGCGGCGATGAAACGTACAGGGGCTGCGGGTGATTTCCGATCAAACCTGCACCGCGGCGGCTCTGCCGAGATCATCAAACTGTCCCCCGAAGAACGGGTCACCGCAGTGCGCGCCGCCAAGTCCATGGGTCTGAATGTGTGCGGTGTCGATATGCTGCGCGCCAATCACGGCCCTGTCGTCATGGAGGTGAATTCCTCTCCTGGTCTTGAAGGTGTTGAAAATGCCACGGGCCTCGATATTGCGGGTAAGATAATAGAATACATTGAAAAACACGCCAAACCGAACGCAACCAAGACCAAGGGCAAAGGGTAATATGGCGAAGCGCCAAGGGTTTGAGATCGGGTCCGAAACTGTCGCTGCCGGTACCCGCCGCACTGTGAATTTGCCCGTCAGCTATTTGTCTGATCACACGCCTGTTACGATGTCCGCGCATGTGGTGCACGCTAAAACGGACGGTCCGGTTGTGTTCATCAGCGCCGGTATCCACGGCGACGAGGTCATAGGCATCGAAATCGTGCGCCGCCTTCTCAAGGCGCCCAACCTCAAGTCGATCAAAGGCACTTTGATTGTTGTCCCCATTGTCAACGCATTCGGGTTCATCAACCGTTCCCGCTATTTGCCGGACAGGCGGGATCTGAACCGCTCGTTTCCGGGCAGTGAAACGGGATCCTTGGCCTCCCGTCTGGCGGACTTGTTCGTAACCGAGATCGTTGCGCGTTCAGACATGGGGATTGATCTGCACTCTGCTGCGATCCACCGCACAAACTATCCGCAAATCCGTGTTGCAAAGGATGACGCGGCATCCCGCGCGCTGGCGGATGTGTTCTGTGCTCCTGTCATTATGGAATCCATCTTGCGGGAAGGGTCCTTGCGCGAAACGGCGGATCGAATGGGCAAAACAGTACTGCTTTATGAAGCGGGCGAAGGGTTACGCTTTGACGAGTTTTCAGTGCGGGCGGGCGTTGCGGGTATTTTGCGCGTGTTGCACCATATGGGGGTCATCTCTGCCAAGGGTGTCGCCAAGCCCAAGTGGAAATCCCAGTTCTGCCCCTCTAGCAAATGGTTGCGTGCGCCCGGTGGGGGATTGCTGCGGACTTACAAAGCAGATGGTGAACTGGTGCATGAGGGCGAGTTGATGGGGTCAGTGTCTGATCCCTTTGGCGAAGCTGAACGCGACATTGTTGCGCCATTTGACGGGATTATCGTAGGGCGTGCTGTGTTGCCTGTCGTCAATGAAGGCGACGCTGTATTCCATCTTGCGCGTGTGGCTTCGATGTCCCGGGCCGAGACGTCTGTCGAGGGGCTTAGCACGCAGCTTCAGGACGATCCGATGTTTGATGAGGACGAGATTATTTGAGAAGGTTTCAGGGGGCTCTGCCCCCGGCCAAAGGCCTCCCCCGAGGTTTATCTTGCGAGATGAACGAGGGGAGGGCGCGGGCCTATTTTGCTTTCCATGTTCCCAACCAGCGGCGAATGCGTCCTCTTTTGGCGTCAACTGCATCTCCGGCGGCTTCCCAATTGTCTTGGAATTCCTCGATTGTGGGATCAATGTTGGCGATGCGAAACCTGCGCCAGCGTACCCAGATTGCGTAGAAGGCCGCTGCGAACAGGGTCAGGATCACGATGTTCAGCCACGGCAAGCCGATATTGGCGTCGGGCCCATCCACGGGTTTGAGGCTGATGGCGTTGGGGTATATGGTCAGGAACTCATTGCGCCAGCCGTAGTGTTTGATGATGTACCATTCGGGCTTGGCGCGTACGGTTGTCGCGCCTTGCGCCTCGGCTTGCAGGTTTGAGCTGTCGAGCTTGAAGTACGGCGGCCAACCAAACCCCGTGTCCTCGTTGCGATACACCATGATACGGCCATTGGCGTCAGTGGTGTTGATCAGGCGCAAGTCGCGGTTGATCGTGGTGCCATCGTTGCCTGTGTCCGCCTGGGCGTAAAACAGCCGGTTGATGCCTGAAAAATCCTGCCGGATGATTTCAGTGCCCTGAACATACACCACATCGCGTTGGGGCAATGTATAGTGGAACGTTGCCGCCATAATTCCCCAAAATCCAAGAATGAAAAACCACTTTATATAGGTCATCTTGCCGCCCTCCTCAGGCGAAATTCGTCAGGTAAATCAGCAACATCACCAACAGGGTTGGGACCACATACACGCCCAGTATCAGTTTGCGGCGCAAGGAGCTATCGTAGCGCGTCAGCCCCTCTTGCACAAAGGTGTCCTGATCCACATCCTGCCCACCTTCAAGCCACTCCGCCTCAAGCTTTCCACGGCGCACGGCACGGGAATAAAACGACAGGCAAATGTAAATCACTGTCAAAACGACAAAAGCCAGTCCAACCAATCTGATCATCTAACGTCTCCTTACCGCGCCCCAAGGGCCAACGCGTTCAACAATATCCGCACGGTCCCACGGACCTGCAGCGGGTTCCATTCCCGCTTCATGCCCGAACAGTGCCGCGCGCGCGCCTGCCTTGTCCACTTGGTACTCGCGCTCAAGATAGTCCGCAACATACTCTTTCTTGCTGTCCGACCACCCCGCATAGGTCGCATAGAACAACTCTTTGTGGCAGATGAACAGCTGGCGCACGTCTTGCGGGCACAACTCTGCCAGCAGCATGTTCACCAAATCCTTTTCCGCCGTGTCCGCGGCGCGCAGGGTGTAGAAATACGCGGGATGGGCGCTGTCGATCTTGGGCCACGCGCCCCCGTGTTCCGCCCAATTCACCAACTGTCCCAAAGCCTTGTAGCTCTCGGGCACCAGTCCCGAATGCTCCCGCGCAAGGCGGCGCATGTCGCGGCGGGTTGTGCCCGACAGGTCCACCCCTTTGCCCGCGACCGCATCAATCAGGATGAAATCCATCTTTTGGCGCAGAATAGCCGAGGCATCCACGCCCCGCGCCTTCACAATCGGCTCTACCATCCCGTTGTCCTCAAGGAACTGCGCAATGCGGTTGCGCTCGCTCATGTGATAGGTCCGCGTGATGGGCAAATCACCCAGCGGCTCTTTGGGCGCAGAGGTGATCGCCGCCTGCCGCCCGGAGGACTGGAAAATATAGACGCCGCCAAAATGCGCGGTCCAGAAGTTCTCCTGCGCAAATTCCATATGTTTGAGCGCCACAGGATTGCGCCGCACATCCCCGGTTTCCCCCGCCAGTGTGATCATCTCGGCAATCAACACATCATCAAACCACGCATCCTCGTCCTGCAAAAAGCGGTCCACTTTTTTGGCAAGCGTGTTGGCGGATTGTACGGTGCCCTGCGTCGTGTCGGCCTCGATCACGACAGAGCGGATATCGAACAGGCGCTGCGGATCGGTGATGTCATAGACCGAATTCACCAACTCCCCCGCCACCGCATCGCGCGCGGTCAAGGCAAACAGTTGCGCCTCGTTCTGGTCCATGAACTGGCGCAGGATTGTGTAGCTGGTCGAGAATTTCGCGCCCAGCAGGGGGGAGCGTTTCTGCTCTGTGCTCAGCAGGATAAACTGCCGGTTCACGCCTGCATGGTTGAGGTAGAGGTGGTCGTTTAGCTCTTCGCCGACCTCTGGGGCATAGCCGGAAATGTCGATATGAAAGTCGGTGAGTTGGGTGGTCTTGCCCGTGAGGTGTTTGAGCGCACGGTTGTAGCGCTCGACCAAAGCAGGCGAGGAGACATGGAAGAGGTTGCCAAACATGAGGCCGCGTTGGATGAGGCGTTTCATGGGGCACCTGATCCGTTCATATTGCTAGTTCCCAATTCTATACTCTCGTTCGCCACTAGCGTTGCATTGCGAAGGTCTCCTTTTAAACGCTCCCATTCCCGCTTCAGAATTTTTTGTGAAACGTCAATAAACTCAGGATTCAGTGAATATTTGGCGTGCAAATCGCCCTTTTCCACTGCCAGCATTTTATACATAAGGTCTTCGAGCGTACTATAGTCTGAATCTTCGGGGTTCATGAGAAGTTTAATTTTCGTGCCAAGTTTATAAAATGAACGTTCATCAGCAGGATTACTGTTTGGTTCCATAGCTATACTTTGAAAGTCAGACAGCGTTTCGCGAAGCTCATTAATCCAAGCTTGTCTGAATTCGGATATTTTTAGGACAGAAGTGATTTTTCTGTGTTCATACTCTCTTGCTCGAGCATTTTTTTCATTATTTTCCTGTTGTTTAAGTGCGAACGATCTGTCTGCATCTTCCCTTGTTTTCTGTGCTTTATCGTTCTCTTTGTCGCGGTGAGTAGCATGATTTGTGACGATTATCGAACTAACTACAGCCAATGAAGAAACGAGAAAAAGGGTTCCTAATGAAGCAATCGTGCCATCGTAGTTTGTGATCAACGCTTCTAGCTTGAACAACCCGCTTCCTTCAAAGTGTCCGAGCAAGACTATAAACAGTGGAGCGAATGCCAATATCGCCAACAAAAAAAGAAAAACAGCTAGAATTATCACCCCCGCTCTCCCAAAAACCGCTTCTTCGCGACAACCTGACGCTCCATATCCCGCACCATCCCCTCAATCGCCACCTCGTCCGACTTATCCGCATAGCGGAACTCGGAATCCGCGTACCGGTTGATCTCTTGCACCACCATGTCCACCGTGATCGGTTGGCGCAGTTCGGAAATCATCCCCTTCTTGGTGTCGTAGTCCTTGAACAGGAACAGGTCGGGTTCCTCCATCCATTCATCGGGCAGTTCAAAGTCCATCGCCCGCACCTTGACCGCGTCGGTGATGTTCTTGATCGCGCGTCCGGTGAAGCGATCATCCGCCTCCTGAATGCCCTTTAGGTAGGTGCCCAGCTTCGCAATCGTGTCAAAGCCGCCGACCTGTTCGGACACGCGGTCGAACACCTTTGTCAGCCCCTCTTCATGAGGGCGCGAATGGCTTTCAAACGATGCGGCCACCGCTGATTTGATTTCCTGTGCCGAAAACACCTCATGCGCGCCTGTGGGGATGTCGTGGTTCTTGCCCATCAGCAGGTACAGAATGTCGATGTAATCCTCGCGCGTTTGTGGCCCGTCCACAAGGAACCGCGCCCCCGCCCGCTGGCGCAGCGCGTCGTCCACGTTCTCGGGATAGTTCGAAAACATCCCGAACGTGCAATTGCCACGCACGACCGTATTGGCGCCTGCAAAGCTTTCCATCAGCACGGCGGTGATCTCCAACTGGCCGGCGGAGGATTGACGATCCCCACGTTTGCCCGCCAGTTGGTCGATGTCGTCAATGGTGCCAAAGCCGATGACAGAGGGGTCCAACACATTGTTGATAAACGCTTTTGCGTTCTGCCCTGACTTACCCTGATAGCTGTCGATGTTGTCGGTGCTCAGGTTCTGATAGCGAAACGGATAGCCCGCGATCTGGCAATAATCGTTCACCATCCCCGCCATCATCTGGATCAATGTCGTCTTGCCCGTCCCCGGTTTGCCGTCGCCCATAAAGGTAAAGATAAAACCGCCAAGCTCCGCAAACGGGTTCAGCTTGCGGTCAAAATCATAGGCCATCAGCATTTTGGACAGCTTCATCGCCTGATATTTGGCGATGTGGTTGCCCACGACCTCGTTCGGCTTCTTGAAGGACATGGTGAGGGTGGTGGATTTTGCCTTGGACGCAGGGGAAAAGCCCGCAACCGCGAAATCATCTGCCTCAACGCGCCACGTGACGGCAGTGAAGGGCTGCAAACGAGGGGCAGATCCGGCGCGCAAGGCGACCTTCTCCATCAACGCTTCGGCAAAGCCGGTGACCGCCGCCACCAATCGCGCATCATCGGAGGCATGGGCCGCAATGTCCTGATCCAGCTCCCAAAGGGCACCGTGCAAAGCGGTCTGGCCGTTGTCGGTCAAAACCTCCTCGACATCGCCCAACTCAACCGTCACCTCGGACCCATGGGCAGACAGTAAATACGCGGTCGCATTGCCAAAAACATACAAGGTGATCAAGGCCTCAGCAGCCAGCAATTCCGAAAACTCGGTCTTGCGACTGGCCGCCAAAGACCCCTCCAGATTGGCGCGCTTCAAATCCCCCAAACCGGAACTTTCCGCGTAATTTTCGGCCACTGCCAAAGCAATAGACACGGCGCGGCGCAACGCATTCATCACTGTTGCCTGCATAGGAGAAATCAGGGCATCATCGTCATCGGCACTCTCAATGCGGGCCATCACCTGAACCGATCCGGACACCGCCGTACGGCGGGTCACCAAACCCGGAGTGGTGGAGCGGAACCGACGGCGGGTGCCAATGCCAGAAGACGTCTCGACTGGCTGATCGGTTTGCGTTGTCCCGATGCGGGGCGCATGATCAAAACCCTGCAACATGGCCAAAGCCATCGGGTAATGCTCCACAATATCGCTCTCGCGCAACTCCATCTGATCTGATGTCTGGCTCATTCTTTTTCTCCCTTACGCGCCCAAAACCGCGCCACTAAATCCATCACAGGGGCACTCGCGACCCAACCGATCAACGCAAACAACACGGCAAAGAACCACCAACCACTGGTCGCGCCGCCGCCCATCACAATGCCCGTGTTGACACCTAAAAATGCACCCAACAAAAATCCAAGGGCTGCAAAAATTGACCTTACCCTGAAAACCACAACTCTGATCCCATCTTCATCTCGCCAAATAAACCTCCCCCGGAGGGTCCCGTCAGTACTGCAAAACGCGCCCCTGTGGGCTAACGACAAACTTGCGCACAGATGCAAATCCGGGCGGGTCCAATTCTTCCAACACCTGATATGGGCGCTGGGGTACAATGATGCTGCGCTCCATGCGTGTCGCGCCTGTATCGGCTCCGCGTCCTGCAAAAGGATCCAGCGCAAAGACTTCCCGCTCGACAGTCGAAAACCAGCCTGCACGTTCTTCGATCACGCGCTCGCTTTCCAGCGTTTCTTCGGTCCAGACCAAAGCCCAATCTTCGCCTTCAGGGGCACGGGCCTGGGCAAGAACTTGGGCCATCGGACCCGACTGTTTGGTGAAGGCATCCGAATACATCGGGCCCACATGAAAACGACGCACCCGCTTGGGGTGCAGGTCGTCAAAATCCTCGTCGAACCCTTTGGCAATGGTCATCAGTTTCAGCCCCGCCATGGCTTGGGCCATCAGATGGGCCTGCACTTCTGGCCAGCGGCGCTGGTCCTTGGGCAGTGCCACTTTGCCACTGTCCTCAAGCTCCATCATATAGATCACCGGCAGGTTGATCTGACTGTCATAGACAGCCCAGTGCAGCATGAACCGACGGCGCTGCTCTGCTATGTTTCCCAGCCACTGTATCTCGGGATCATTGCGCGCCCAAAACAAGTCGCCGCGCAACAATTCCTGATAATACAGGCGTTGGGACAGGGCGAATTGCAGCTTCGTGGGGATTTGGCGCTCCCCCAAAATCACACCAACCATCTGGTTCTTCAGCGCATCTTCGGATGGCGCTTCACGCAAGTGGCGTTCTGCCTGTTGCGCATCATTTGCCATCGTCAGGATTTCTTCAGCGGCGGGAAATCCGCTTTCCTTTGTGTCGATCTTTAGAGAGCCAAAAAACCGCCCCGTGTCGCGCCCGACCAAAAGATACTTGTGGCTCAAGGCCTGAAACGTGAAATGCAACGCCGAAGCATAGCGCGTCAGGATTGTCACTTCGTCACGGCGCAAACGGCCCTCCGCCTCCATCACTCCCGCAACACGGGTCATGTGCTGCAGAATGCGCTCGAACTTGCGGAAATACCGCCGCGAGGCAAACAGGTCGGTCAGGCCAGTGGCATCCTGATCCGTCATCTAGGAACACTCGTTGTTTTGCTCATAAGTCTCTCCTTGATCCGCCGGTTCAATCATCAAAACCCGGATCTGCATGGTGGTCATATCCACCCTTTCCCGTCGCCATGCCGTTCAGCCTGATGATGCACATCACAAGGGATATCAGACCGGCGTAGATGCCAAGCTGCATGATCACATTCCAACCGGTAAACGTGCTCATGATCATCACAGCCATGCTCACCGCGGTGGCAATCGCCCAAAACCGCACTTTGGCAGCTTGAGCCGCTTTTTTGCCTTTGGATCTAGCCATTCCGGTTGGTGCTCTGTGGCGTGATCATCACTATGGTCCTATTTCCAAAGCAACCCGCAAAACGACCCAAAGGGCAAACCCGACGACAGCGCCCACGACCAGCCCTTTGATCAGGGGGATTGCAAATGCGAACCCAGTGATCGTGCTGAACTTGAAAGCGACAACCCCGCCCAAGACTGCACCAACTCCGATGAAAATGCGCAGTATCACAGCGGGCTTCCGAACAATGGCTTACCCATATTGATTGCTGTCGTGCTTCTCGACGATCTTCTGGAAGCGCCGCGCAAACCGTTCGTCCGCCTTGGCCTTCTGCTCCAGAACATCGCGGGCAAAGACCATGTGATCCTCATGCGCTTCCATCATCTCGGCCATCCGCTTGGTGGTGGCCGCCCCGATGCCGGCCATGGCGGATTGCGCCTCTTGGTCGGTTTGAACACCAATCTCGTTGATGCGGTGTGCCACGTCTTGTTGCTGGGCGGTTTTCAGGGATTTGGTCAGGGCGTCATACAGAACAACCCGCTGTTTGGTGTCTGTTTGCAGCTTGTTGATCAGCACCATCTGCGTCGCCGCCTGGTTCTGCAATGAATCGACCCAGGTCTTGCCCTTTTCGATGTAGCGCTCAAGGGTCTGGGATTTGGCAAGCTTGACCTGCTCCTCCTGCACCATCTCGTTGTAGGTGCTGTTCAGGGCGGCCAATTCGGTCTCAAGCGCAGTGCGTTTGGCCGCGTCCTGTTCTGAGGCGATCTGGTTCTCGACAGTGATAATCTTGGGGTCCATGGCCTGAATGTCCGCTTGCAAAGCGGCCAGTTCCTGAACAGTAAACTCGCGCTCGTCGAGGGTTTCGGTCAGATTGTCGCCGACTTTTACCTTTTGCTCTTCCAGCATTTCCAACTGCCCTTGCAGCAGCTGCACGATCACATCGGACTTGGCGATCAGGTCCTGCAACTTGTCGTCAATCGACGCGGTGCGCACCCGTTCCTGCCGCATGCTGTCGGATTTGGCAGAGGAAAAGATGCCAACAATGCTTTCCCAGCCCGTCTTGGAACGCATCTCGTCAAAGTCTTTGGAAAAGGCGGACGTCACATCATCCAGCCCCATGATCAGCTCTGCAATATTGGCGTTCATGACGTCGGTGTGGGCGTGCACATCCTCCAGCGACGCGTTTTCGATGTCCAACATCGCCTCGTCACCGGACTTCATCTTGGCACGCGCCGCTTCAATCCGCCCGGTGAGTTCCGCAATTTTCGATTGCGCGTCAGCGACCTGAGATTGGGATTCCCGTACCTGCGTGTCAAAATCAGCCATAAAATTCTCCAGATGTTCAATTGGTTAGGGCATATATAGGCAATGTTAATCACAATTACATTACCTTGCCGGCATTTTCCCGATCAGTGTTGCAAATGATAAGGGTAAAGAAAAGGCAAAGGGCAGATTTTGGCGGGTCAGGAAAACCCGACCTAAGCCCCGAAGAAGGGCATGAACTTCTGCAACAACTCCGCCAACTTCTGCATGATCGCCGCCCCTGCGGGGGTCACCGACCAACCATGGACCTTTGCATAGGTGTCCATCGCCCACGTCAAACCGCCGCCCATCCGCAAGACCCAAGACCACAGGCCCCGCCGCTCGGACGCGGCCTCGGGTGTGGCGGGGGCGTTGTGGCTGTTGATCGTGTTGGTGATGTCCACGGTCGCATCCACCGCAATCACCACCGTCGGGCCAACCATGCCGTGTTGGGCGGCATCCGCAACAATGCCCTGCATCTGCGCCACCAACTCTGCCGCCTGCGCCATGCGGTCTGGCGTTTCGGGGATTTCGGGCAAGGCGGGCAAGATTTCGGCCACAGTGGGCGTGGCACCCAAACCATCATGGGCCGCGATCAACTGATCCAACCCTGCCAAACTGCCTGCATCCAAGGCGTCGCGGGTATACTCATCCGCGCAAGACCCCCGTATCATCACCATCGTGGCATCCAACGTGGACAGGGTCGGCACCTCACGCGCGGCCAAGGCCTGTGCGTACCGCTTGATACGGGCATGCAACAGCGGGGGAATATTGACGGCGGCGTCAAGGTCTTCAACCAATGCCTCTGCCAATGCGCGCACTCCGGTCACCCCATCGGCATACGCAGGCTTGTCAATTGGAACAGGCGGCTGAAACCGCGCCGCATCCGCTAGCTCGGCCTTGCCACCCTCCTCGACCAGATCCACAGGCACACCGGATGCCATCGCAGCGGCACCAGACGGGCGCAGCGCCCCGTCTTTGGGGGGGTGCAGGTCAGGATGTTCACCTTTGAGGTAAAGCGGGACGTCTTTGGCGCCAATCGTATGCCCAAGGCCGGCCAGCATTTCCCAACGGCGATCTGATCTCGCAAGCGGTGTTCCTGTGAACAAGAGGGACTTTGCGTCACCATTCGCGAAGAAGGGCAAATCCAGGAGCACAGATAAATCAGCGACGTGCGTGTTTGTGAGGTCGAGGCTTTGCAACGCTGTGAGCGTGCTGATGGGGGTGAGGTCATCGACTTGCGTGCCTGAGAAGTGGAGGCTTTGCAATGCTGTGAGCGTGCGGATGGGGGTGAGGTCATCGACTTTCGTGCTTGAGAGGTTGAGGCTTTGCAACGCTGTGAGCGTGCGGATGGGGGTGAGGTCAGCGACCTGCGTGTGTGTGAGGTTGAGGCTTTGCAATGCTGTGAGCGTGCTGATGGGGGTGAGGTCATCGACCTGCGTGTCGGAGAGGTTGAGGCTTTGCAACGCCGTGAGCGTGCGGATGGGGGTGAGGTCATCGACTTGCGTGTTTGAGAGGGTGAGGCTTTGCAATGCTGTGAGCGTGCGGATGGGGGTGAGGTCAGCGACTTTCGTGCTTGTGAGGTTGAGGCTTTGCAATGCTGTGAGCGTGCGGATGGGGGTGAGGTCAGCGACTTTCGTGCTTGTGAGGTTGAGGCTTTGCAATGCTGTGAGCGTGCGGATGGGGGTGAGGTCAGCGACTTGCGTGCTTGAGAGGTGGAGGCTTTGCAATGCCGTGAGCGTGCGGATGGGGGGTGAGGTCAGCGACTTGCGTGTTTGAGAGGTTGAGGCTTTGTAGCGATGTCAGGCCCGAAAGTGACGGTAGGTTGCCTGTTACGGAATCTGCCAAATTCAGGTGGATCAAGTCTGGCAGTTTCTGCAAAACCGACAGGTCCGAGATATTCTGAGATGGTTCATGTCGAACACCATCTGGCGTTTCTCCATCGCCAACATGCAGGCTTTCCAACCCGTCAATCGCCGCCAGCTCTTGTGGCAACACTGTCAACGCCCCAAGGTCCCTAAACCAAACCGCTTTGCGCGCCTCTGCATCCGGAGTGTCCCGCGTCAGAACAGCCCGTCGCACCGCCTCTGCATTCGCAGCCTCGGTGTCATCGTTCCAAACTGGATTCCCATACACAATCTTTTCCACGCCGCACCACCTTCCCGCTTAACGCGATCACTGTGGCACAGCGTGGACGATAACTAAACCCTAACCCACCACGTTAAAGTCGGGACCATAGGGATACCCTGTGATGTTTTCGGCCCCGTCCTCTGTGATGATCAGGATGTCGTGTTCGCGGTAGCCACCGGCGCCGGCCACCCCCTCGGGGATTGTCAGCATCGGCTCCATCGAGATCACCATCCCCGGTTCAAGCACCGTGTCGATGTCCTCGCGCAGCTCCAGCCCTGCCTCGCGGCCGTAGTAGTGCGACAGCACCCCGAACGAATGCCCGTAGCCAAAGCTGCGGTGGTGCAGCAGGTCGCGCGCGGCAAAGAAATCGTTGACCCCTGCGGTCACCTCGGCGCAGCTTGCCCCCGGTTTCAACAAGGACATGCCCAGCTCGTGCGCGCCGATGTTGGCCTCCCAATACCCGAGGCTGGCGTCGTCCACCGTTTCCACGAACATCGTGCGTTCCAGCGCGGTGTAATAGCCCGAGATCATCGGAAATGTGTTCAGCGACAGGATGTCACCGCGTTCCAGCTGGCGCGCCGTCACGGGGTTGTGGGCGCCGTCGGTGTTGATCCCGGATTGGAACCAGATCCATGTGTCGCGGTATTCGGCGTCGGGAAAGCGGCGGGCGATTTCCAATTCCATCGCGTCGCGCCCCGCCATGGCCACGTCGATCTCGCGCGCGCCCACTTTGACGGCGTCGCGCACGGCGTAGCCGCCCACGTCCGCCACAGCGGCCCCGGCGCGGATCAGATCAATCTCGGCTGCGGATTTGTGCATGCGTTGCACCATCGTGGTCTCATAGAGGTCGACAGTGGTTGCAGGCTGCAAAAAGCCGCGCAGTTTCTCCATCTGCAACAGGCTCAGGTGATCGGATTCGTAGCCGATGACCTTGCCCGCGCCCGCCACGAACAAAGCGGCCCGCCAGAAGTTGTCGCGCTGCCAGTCGGTGTAGGTGATGTTGTCACACCACGAGCGCCGCCACGGCTGGCCCGCATCGATGCCCGCACTCAGCGTCACGCAATCGGTCGGGGTGATCACAACCGCGTAGGGGCGGCCAAAGGCGCAACAGGTGAAGCCGGAATAATAGGACACGTTGTGCATCGAGGTGAGCACAGCAGCGTCCACTCCCAAAGCGGCCATGCGCGTGCGCAGACCCGCGACGCGGGCCTCGAACTCGGCCACGGCAAATTGCAACGGCGCTTTGGTGCCATTGTGGAAACGGTGGAATTCAGGACGTGCGTCCATTTGGATGTTGGAATGTTTGGTCATGTCAGACCCTCCTTTGCAGAAAGGTCCCGGCGTTCAGGACAAGATATCGGAAAAGCCACCCGCGACGCCATCGTCGGGTAGCTCTCCTTTAGGAGGGTTAGGCGCCTCCGGTCAAGCGTTTGATCATGTCGCTGTCAGGGTCGGTTAATGCATCGATAACATCGAAGTGGTGCACAGCAGGGGCCACAACTTCGGCGCAGGACCACGCATCGACCAGCCACATGGCCTGATCAAGGAAGGCAGGGCGCTCGTCCGCGCCGACCCAGACCGTGACGGGTACAGCAGGGGCGGGCTGGGTCAAAGGGCTTTCGGCCAGCGCCATGCCCGCGTCCATGCGAAAATCGTCGTTCATGGTGGTTTGCACCAGCGGCTCCAGATCGCTCAGCGGCGAGATCGGCATCACATGAAACACCCGCGCCATAACATCGGCAGGCAACATCCCCGGGGCACACATACGGGCCACCAGATGACCGCCAGCGGAATGACCTGCAAGGCTGATAGGGCCCGTCGTGCGCTTTGCGACGGCTTGAACCGCTTGGGCAATTTGCTGGGTGATGCCTGCGATATGCACGTCAGGGCACAGGTCATAGGAGGGCATCGCCACGGCCCAACCTTGCGCCAAAGCGCCTGCCGCAAAATGGGACCACGTGCTGCGGTCAAACAGCCGCCAATAGCCCCCGTGCACAAAGATCAAGACGCCGTTGACGTCTCCTTCGGGGTGGAACAGGTCAAAGGCTTGCCGCTCGGAGGGGCCATAGGACAGCCCCAATTCGGCGCGGGGGCCCAATTGCGCCCGAAAGGCCGCCGCAGCGGTGTTCCAGCGCGCAGGATACTCCGTCGCCCCGTCGATATGTGCCCCGTTGGCATAAGCATCATCCAAAGCTGGCATCACAAACCCCTCAATATACCTAGACAAAGGGCACATTACTTGGTTTGGCTGCATGCGCAATCGCCAGAGGACGCATTATGCTCGATACAGCCACAACCCTGACATCCCTACTCAACGATCCCAGCCTGCTGGAAACCCGTTCCTACATCGGGGGCCAATGGGTCGACGGTGATAAAGGAACCTATGATGTGATCAACCCGGCGCGCGGTGATGTCGTGGCCGAAGTGGCGGATTTGAGCCGCGCTCAAGTGGCAGGGGCCATCGCCCAAGCCGAAGTGGCGCAAAAAGAATGGGCAAAGTGGTCAGGCAAGGAACGCAGCGCGGTTTTGCGCAAATGGTTCGACCTGATGATGGCACACCAGGACGATCTGGGTGCCATCCTGACAGCAGAGCAAGGCAAGCCACTGGCGGAAGCCAAAGGCGAAATCGCTTACGGGGCCTCCTTTGTCGAATTCTTTGGGGAAGAGGCCAAGCGCATCTACGGCGAAACCATCCCCGGCCATCAGCGCGACAAGCGGATCACAGTGATAAAACAACCCATCGGGGTTGCCGCGTCCATCACGCCGTGGAATTTCCCCAATGCGATGATCACCCGCAAGGCAGCGCCAGCTTTGGCGGCAGGGTGTGCATTCATCGCGCGCCCTGCTGAACTGACGCCGCTCTCCGCGATTGCGATGGGTGTGCTGGCCGAACGGGCAGGCATCCCTGCCGGCGTGTTTCAGGTCGTGACAACATCGGATGCGTCCGAGACAGGCAAAGAATTCTGCGAAAACCCGATCGTGCGCAAGTTGACGTTCACAGGGTCCACCCAGGTGGGCCGCATCCTCTTGCGTCAAGCCGCGGATCAAGTGATGAAATGCTCGATGGAGTTGGGTGGGAATGCTCCGTTCATCGTTTTCGATGACGCGGACCTCGATGCGGCAGTGGAAGGCGCGATGATGAGCAAATTCCGCAACGCAGGCCAAACTTGTGTCTGTGCCAACCGTATCTATGTGCAAGCGGGGGTTTACGACGCCTTTGCGGCCAAACTCAAAGCCGCCGTCGAGGCGCTGAATATGGGCGACGGGTTCACAGACGGCGTGACCACAGGCCCGCTGATCAGCGCTGCTGCGGTCGCCAAGGTGCAAGACCACGTCGCGGACATTACCTCTCGCGGGGGGGTAGTGCTGACAGGCGGTCAGGTGTCTGATCTGGGGGGGTTCTTTATGCAGCCCACGGTCGTCACAGGCGTGACCCAAGACATGAAAGTGGCCCAGGAAGAGACCTTTGGCCCCCTCGCGCCCTTGTTCAAGTTCGACAGCGTGGACGACGTGATCACCATGGCCAACGACACAATTTTCGGGCTGGCGGCGTACTTCTATGCCAAAGACCTCAGCCGCGTGTACAAAGTGGCCGAAGAGCTGGAATACGGCATCGTCGGTGTGAACACAGGGCTCATCTCAACCGAAGTTGCGCCCTTTGGCGGGATCAAGCAATCAGGCTTGGGCCGGGAAGGAAGCCACCACGGCATCGAGGAATTCCTTGAGATGAAATACATCTGCATGTCAGTCTGATATGGCCATATAAATAAGGGTATTGAGCTAATTCTCAATGCCCTTATTGGGACAAATTTCCCTCACTATTGGGACAATTCTTCGGTCGAATAGGCCACCTCTATGCCATCCGACCAACATCAAGGGCTTACTCTTGATGATCCATCATTCATGCTTGAGAAGGTCTAAGGGGAATTGCTTCGCCGTTCGCAAATCCGCGACTTGGACATCGAGCGGACACCCGGCCTGGGCGCTTTGGACCGGGGCCGACAGCACTAATAGACTCAGCATAGTGTTCGGTAGTGACGGGAGTTCGTCACTACCGAAAGCGAATGTTGATCGTGCTATCGGTATAGCGAATGGAGGCGTGAATGGAGAAGGCGATGACTACAAAGATCGATTTTCGTTAAAATAACACGCAGAGATTCACATCTCTACCTGCAAGACGTGCGGCAAGAAACATTGGGAGCTTGGTTGTCGCCCACAGCCTCTTTGACAGTTGTGGTGGCGTCCATCTAACACTAGGCTATTTATCGAGCCTGCGGGCAGATTTTACCGCTGTGTTTCGCAGTGGATGGAACCATCGTCGGGTGGATATGCTCCTTCCGTCATCTTTGCATATCTTATGAGACACTTACGTTTGCATAGGAGTGCCCGCAGGCTCACTTCTGGGGGGGGCAGCAAATGAAATCGATAGTGCAACTCAAAGCAGCCACGAGTCTGAGTGACGTTGCTCATACTATCGGGTTTAAGCCGAAATCCCTGTCATACTTATTGTATGTAATGCCCCCAGCATCACGCTACACAAAGTTTTCCATTCCAAAGTCCAGTGGTGGAGTAAGGGAAATATGGGCTCCAGTTCCACAATTGAAGTTAGCCCAAAGTCGTTTGTCTAAACACCTTCAGGATTGCCTGCACGACATTGAAGCAGAACAGGTCATCAAGCAAGATTGTGTCCTTGCACACGGGTTCAAAAGAGACCTTTCCATCGCAACTAACGCCAGCAATCACGTCGGTCGTCAATGGGTCTTGAACATCGACCTCAAGGACTTCTTCCCAAGCATCAATTTTGGACGGGTTCGAGGGTTTTTTATCAAGAACAAACATTTCAACTTGCACCCTGACACTGCCACGGTTCTTGCGCAGATCATTTGCCATGACAACCAGCTTCCGCAAGGGGCACCGACATCACCAGTAGTTTCCAACCTCATCACAGGTTTGTTGGACATACGTCTCAACAAGCTGGCTGCGCGAAGTCGGTCCACCTATACTCGTTATGCGGACGACATTACGTTTTCCACCAATCTTTCTGGTTTTCCCGAAAACTTGGCTGGACCCGACCCAGACGGGAACTGGGTTTTGGCAAGCCGCGTTCATAAGCGCATCAAGCAATCTGGGTTTTTGGTGAACTCTAAGAAGACTAGGATGCAATACAGGCGGTCCCGCCAGGACGTGACAGGGCTTACGGTGAACTCCGAAGTCGGCATCAAACGGGAACGATTGAAAATCGCACGGGCCCAGGTCGACAAACTAGTCCGAAATGGTGCTTGCCATGCTCACGGTGAACCAAAACAACCCACTAGCGCAGCAAGCTTACAAGGGCAATTGGCCCATATTGCGTGGGTAAAGGGCCGATACGTTGATTACTCTAGATCAGATGCACATTGGAAGCGTGAGCCAGGATATGTGCGAACGTATCGAAAGTTCTTAGACTATCAGAGCTTCGTAGCAAGCCCGCAACCCACCATCATCTGTGAAGGCAAAACCGACAACATTTACCTTAGATGTTCAATAAATCGCATTGCAACAGCACCTGCGAACTTGGCTGATAAATCGACACCCACTGGACTTGGCGTTCGATTGTTCCAGTTCACCGACACAACGTCCTGGGTCCAAAGACTGAATGGTGGGACAGGTGACATAAAGAACTTTGTTGACTGGTATGCTGAACGCATGAGGGTCCTGTCTGCGACTACGTTTGGGTCCCCAGTTATTATAGTTGTGGACAATGATTCTGGTGCCAAAAAAAGTGGATTGAACTCGTTGATCAAAACAAAGACTAAATCAAAAAGCCCAATCGATGGCACACATGACTTCTACCACGTAGGGCAAAACCTTTACCTGGTTCACACACCAAAAACTGCCAAAGGTGGAGACACGATGATCGAAGATTTCTTGCCCGTAGCGGTCAAAAGTCAGAAATTGAAAGGAAAGACGCTGGAGTTAGACGATAGCAAGTTCGATCCAAAGAAAAATTATGGAAAGGTGCCGCTGGCAGAATCAATTGTGAAACGTCAACAGGAAAAGATTAACTTCACTGCCTTCCTTCCCTTGTTGAAGCGCATTTCGAAGGCAATCGATCATTTTGACAAAAGCCCCTTTAAGGCTTGATTTTGATTTCTCACATACGGTCGTTATTCAGAGTTCTCGATTGCTTTAGCCAGCTCACTGTACCTGACCCATATGACACTGACGCAGATTTTATCATTTACCCCTATCGAAAGCGTCAGTCATTCTCACTATGGTTGGCATGAGTTTCGAGAAGGAGAAGTGATTGAACATTGGCTACGCACGGATCAGCACCGACACCCATCCGCCTCAGTCATGCCCAGACATGTGCAGTGACTTCGCGAAAATCATGCAGCATCAGAGAGCGGCTCTTCTTTTCCGTAAGACCTGAAATCTGTGCGTCTTTCAGGGCGTAAAACAGCGCGGTGCTGTAGATTGGGGTCGTCCCGCCGACACTGGAAAACAGTCTGATATCGTTCAGGAACGCGGCACATTCAGGACGGCGCTGGGCCTGATGGAACAGGGCAGAGGTGGACCGCGACCCTAGGAAGAAATCGGTCTTGGGCCACGCATCGGTATCGCTGCTCACCTGGTTCCAATGGCGGGGATATGCGATCCAGCGTTCAACAGTTAAAACCTTGCCCGTCGTGCTGGATTTGATCGTGATGGGGAAAAGAGGCACTTTTCGGGCGCGTGTTTTTCAAGGGCCGCCCGTGCTTTTGCATTCACAAACAACCCGTCCATGAACCACGCATCCGGCCAGTGCTCCCAACCGTCAAAACCTTCGGGCAAAGAACGACGCTCAACGCCGGGTACGGTTCCCGCGGTCAAGTCCGAGGGTCTTATCATCGGCATAGAGCGCATCCCGGGTTGCGTTTGCGCGTGGTTCAAAGTCCAGAAATCAGGTGCAGCCTCGTTCCGGTGGTCTGCTTATTTGGAGACGTAGAAAAGCGCGTCGTGGGCCACAAGAAGTTCCAATCTTAAGGATGTTGGCCGATTTTAGGACAGTTCGGGGGCAGGTTCAGGGGGAAACAGCGCGAAGTGATCCAATTATGAACGCCAGAAAAGCGGCCTGGTGCCCTCCCGCGATCAGGGCGCGGGGCATGCATCACTGCAAACCTTGCATCTGATCTGTCCCTGATCTACCCGTTCATCATGAAATGCGTCTGTGTGACATGACCCGCGCGTCCGCCTTTGTGACGCTCAAAACGCTTGTGATTGGTGTGGTTGGTGCAGTGCTGGCGCGGCTGTTGCATATTCCGCTGCCGGATCTGACCGGCCCCGCAATCGCCGTCAGTGCCGCTGGTTTGGCGGGGATGCACACCGCCTTCAACGACATCGTGCGCAACGTGGCCTTTGTCATTCTCGGGATGAGCGTCGGGGCAGGGATGACGGCCGAGGCGACGCAGATGTTGGTGCAATTGCCGCTGGCCTTTGTGGCACTGGCCCTGTCGACGGTGTTGGGGATGGGTTTGTGCTGGTGGGCGATGGTGCGCCTGTTCGGGTTTGATGTGCAAAGCGGGCTTTTGGCGGCCTCTCCGGGACATCTGAGTTTTGTGCTCAGCATCGGGACGCAGTACAATCTGGATGTGCCAAAAATCACGATTGTGCAGTCCATCCGGCTTCTGGCGCTGACGCTGATCACCCCGCTGGTCGCGATTGCGTTCGGGATCACCCCGCCGACTTCGCTGACGGGGGACGGGCCGTCGATGACACTGCTCACATTGGGCATTCTGACTGTGCTGGGCTACGGGGCCAGCCTTGGTTTGGCGCGGATCAACACGCCCGCACCTTTGCTGATCGGGGCGATGCTGGTGTCGATGATCGGGCACGGCACGGGGCTGACACCGGGGCAAATGCCGATCTGGTTGGCGGTGCCGGCTTTTGTGGTGCTGGGGACGCTGATCGGAACGCGCTTTGGGGGCGTGTCCTTGCAGGATTTGCGGGCAGCCGCCCTTGCGGGGGGCGTGGCCACGTTAATCACTTCGCTCACGGCCTTCGGCTTTGCCATCCTCACCGCCCTTGCAGTGGGAATGGAGATCGAAACACTGCTGATCGCCTTTGCGCCGGGGGGGCTGGAAACCATGATCGCCATGAGCATCGCCCTCGGGCTGGCACCGGGGTTCGTCGCGGCCTGCCATCTGGGGCGGCTATTGGTGCTGTCGGTCGCCGTGCCTGTGCTGTTTGCGAAAACCCAAAACCGCAGGCCGTGATGTTTTTTCGAAAAAAACATAAACCTCGCCAAGGATCACAGACGGACGCGCGTCTAACCTGTGATATGCGCATGACATCAAGTGATTCAGAACTGGCCAGGGCGGCAGGCAACGGGGACGCCGCAGCGTTCACAGCACTGCTGGAGCGGCGCTATGACGGGTTGTTTCGACTGTGTTTCCGGCTGACCGGATCAAAACCCGAGGCCGAAGACCTGACGCAAGACATCTGCGCGGCCCTGCCTGCCAAGCTGCACAGCTTTCAGGGGGACGCGGCATTCACCACATGGCTCTACCGGATCGCGGTGAACGCAGCGCATGACCGGCGCCGCAAGCAGGCCACGCAGGCCAAGGCCGCGACGGGCTGGGGCGATTGGGAATTAAACCGTCAGGCGGTGAATGCACAAACCGCAGAGCAGGTGGACTGGCTCACCACAGCCATGCGCGCCTTGCCGCATGATCTGGGGGACACGCTGGCCTTGGTGCTGGATGACATGACGCACGCTGCCGCCGCTCAGGTGCTTGGGGTATCCGAGGGCACCGTCAGCTGGCGTATCTCCGAGGCAAAGAAACATCTGCGCGCACTGCGTGAAACCGAGGATCAGCAATGACCGACGATCTCGATGATTTCAAAGCGGCCATGACCGCCGCGACCCCGTCCCCTGACGCGGCCAAAAAGGCGGCGGATTTGGTGTTGGCACGAAAAAACTTCGAAACGCTCCAAGGATCGCAAGGTGGCGCGCGTCCTACTGTTGATCGGCCCGCAACGGGTCTTTGGACAGGAGTGAAAACGATGTTGAACAAATTGACCACACCCGCAGGGCTGACGGCCTCCACCGCGTTGGTCGCGGTTGGATTGGTCGTGATGTTGCCAATGGATTTCCAGCGCAGCGAGCCATTGCGGCTCGGGGATTACGAAACCCTCACCGTCGCGGAGCCTGCAACGCAAGACGCGCCAAATGTCGTCCCAAGGCAGGCCCAACCACGCCCCGCACCTCGATCTGCACCAGTTGCGTCCGAGCGTTTGTTATTGAGAAATAACGGCACAGGGGTCTTTCGGGATGGGTCTCAGGGCGCGATTGCAAATCAAGAGACACCTGCGCCGTCAGGGGCCGGGCTGTTGAAAATGTCCAGCGATGTCGATCTCCGGGGCGGTGGCCGCTATGGGGGTGCGCAGGACGGTTTGGCTTTTGTTGAACCAGACACCGAGAACTTCGCAAATGCGCCTGCGAACCCGTTGCAAGTCACGTCCGAGACTCCCGTTTCGACTTTTTCTATCGATGTGGACACGGCGAGCTATTCCTTTGTGCGCAGCAGCCTGACAGGGGGGCAACTGCCCCGCCCGGAGGCCGTGCGGATCGAGGAAATGGTGAATTACTTCCCCTATGCATATCCCGGCCCAACCGATGCGCCGTTCCAGCCTTCGGTCTCCGTTATGCCGACCCCTTGGAATGCAGACACGCAACTGGTGCATATCGGTATCCAAGGGGCGTTGCCCGAAACAGACGCGCGCCCGCCGCTGAACCTTGTGTTTCTGATCGACACCTCGGGGTCGATGAACCAAGCCAACAAATTGCCGCTGCTCAACCAATCGTTCCGCCTGATGCTGAGCCAGTTGCGACCCGAAGACGAGGTCGCGATTGTCGCTTATGCGGGCAGCGCGGGGCAGGTTCTGGCGCCGACCAAAGCCAGCGAACGCACAACCATTTTGAACGCTTTGAACGCGTTGCAATCAGGGGGGGGCACCGCAGGGCAAGCGGGGTTGCAACAGGCCTACAGCGTGGCCGAGCAGATGAGCAATGATGGGGAGGTCAGCCGCGTAATCCTTGCCACAGACGGGGATTTCAACGTCGGACTGAATGATCCGGAGGCACTGAAAGCCTACATCACAGGCAAGCGCGACAGCGGCACCTACCTCAGCGTGCTGGGCTTCGGGCGCGGCAATCTTGACGATGCCACGATGCAAGCGCTGGCGCAGAACGGCAACGGCACAGCCGCCTATATCGACACCCTCTCCGAGGCGCAAAAAGTGTTGGTGGATCAACTGACTGGCGCGTTGTTCCCCATCGCGAACGACGTGAAAATCCAGGTGGAATTCAACCCCGCCACTATCGCCGAATACCGCCTGATCGGCTATGAAACCCGCGCGCTCAAACGTGAGGATTTCAACAACGACAAGGTGGACGCCGGCGACATCGGGGCAGGGCACCGGGTGACCGCGCTGTATGAAATCACACCCGTCGGCTCACCCGCGCAACTCAGTGATCCATTGCGCTATGGCACGTCCGCTGAAACCGGCCAAAATGACGAATTGGGCTTTCTGCGTCTGCGCTACAAGGAACCGGGGCAGGCCACCAGCCAGTTGATCGAAACGGTGATCACCGCTGACCTTCCCGCGGTGCCAGACGCCGGTTTTGCCACCGCCATCGCAGGGTTCGGGCAGTTGCTCAAGGGGGTCGCAATACATGGGTGACTGGAGCTATGCAGACGCCATCGCGCTGGCCAACCGGCACAAAGGCGAGGATGCTTTTGGCTACCGCACGGAAGCGGTCCAGCTGATGCGCTTGGCACAAAGCCTCTCGGCGCGTTAAGCCCGTGCAACCAGCGTGAAACTCATCGGGATTTGCGCTGGTTGGTTCGCATAGATGTCAAACTCCACCTCGCGGTTGGAATGAGGGTGATCTGTCAGGGTCTCGACAGTCAAACCCGCCGCGACGCACCCCGTCACAATCGCCCCCATCGTGTGGGAAAACCAATAGCCCGTGGGCGCCGCGCCGCCGTCGCTGCCGTCATAGGTGATCGCCCCCTCGACAGGATAGGCCGTGGTGTCAAAGTAGCTGTCTGAGGGTTGATAGGGGGTGGGGGACGCGGGATCGAACATCTCGAGAAACGGATGGGTTTCATAAATCACCAGCTTGGCATCAGGAGCCATAAGGGACGCAACACACTCGAAAAACCGGGCGATGTCAGGCATCCAGCCCAGGACGCCAATGGTGATCAACACCAGATCGAATTGCCCCGCGTCGTCGGGTAAATTATAAATGTCGGCCTCCATAAAACGCGGGGCGAGGCCGCTGGCCTGCGCCAATTGCGCACCTTGCGCCAGAAAGGCAGGGGACTGGTCGATCCCAAGGGCGGGGATCACCCCGAACGCGGCCAATGACAACAACTCGCGCCCGTTGTTGCACCCGACTTGCACCGCGCGGCGGCCCGACAGGTCAAGGCTGGCCAGCGTTTGCGTGATACAGGGGTCAAACACTGAAAATCCGGGCTTGGCCGCATCCGCGAGCAAGGTCTCCCAACCATCGCCACTGCCATGCAAATGCGCCGAGACATCCCACGTCTGCTTGTTTGCCGCCGTAAAATGGCGGGTTCTGGTGTCTTTTTCTATCGCCATTTGATGGAACATCCCATGGCGGGGATCTGCTGCGCGGGGCCGTGGCCCGTGGCCGCCACCATCCGCATTGCACGCGACAAACCCTTGTCGCCGAGGTTCTCCGACATGGTAAATGGCGCGCCGGATGGATCGGACAGTGTGACATCAGGGGCGGTCCAGCCAAAATCGCAAACAGGGGTATCGAGCAGCATGTTGAGGCTCCTTTTCCTGCACAAGCGTAAAGGATGCAGGACGCAGATGGAATGGTTTGGAGGAGGGAATGCCAAGCAAACAACCAACGCGGATGTTCACGGGCCGGCCTCCAATGACGACAGTTTGGACCGGTAAAGGTGATTTGCAGAGCGCCGTGACACCGAATTGTGGGGGAAAAGCACCTCCAAGGCTCTGGACCCATTGGCGCCACGGCCCGAAGGACACGGCCCGAACGACACGGATGGTGCAAAATTAATGACTCCCGAGCCTAGTTTAATCTTCAGTTTTATCTATGGTTTTGAGAACAGAAACGATTGCTTTGCCATCGGGATGTTCAAGCATGAGGTCTTCGACCCAGAACCCATCAAACGAAACCTTCGCGCTATTGGAGGCCATCGCTTCGCCCGCTGCACTTTGCGATGCATCTGGCCATTTTCTGGCGTGCAATCACCGCTTTCAAATGCACGCGTCCGTTCAAAACACATCCCTCATAGGCAGACACATCAAAGATGTCTGGGATGCAGATGAGTTGAATGACCTCGCCCTATATCTTGATGCTCAGTCCGATCCGAAGACGACAAAAACCGCCCTGTCTTGCACGCAGCTGACGGTGCAGGCGCTGCATACAACGCAGGGCCGGCGATTTTTGGTTCAGACAACGGCAAGAAACAACGATGATCCTCTCTTGCAGTTCTTCTTCGCGCAATCCGATCAAGCCTATTGGGAATACAATGTCCGCGAAGATCGCTTTACAGTTTCGCAGGCTTGGCGGGAGATGCGCGGATATGGCCCCGAGGATGACGTCAACGCGCTCAATCGTGACTGGCTGGAAGATGTGCACCCTGACGATGTCGAGCATCTTAAGGCCTGCATTGCAGCGCTGGTCAGCGGGCGGAAGAAATCCATCAAGATCCAGTTCCGCCGCAGACATTTGGTGACGCACAACTGGCTGTGGCTGATGTGCCGTGCGACGGTTGTGGAATATGATGAAAACAATGTGCCTCTGCGGGTTGTGGGGACTGACAATGATGTCACCGAGATTAAACAAGGCGAAGCTGATCTTGCACGGTTGAACGAAAAAATCGAACTCGCGATCGAGGCATCAGGCATCGGGATTTGGGAATTTGATTCCACAAAATCGCAGGCCCACTGGGATGACCGTCTGTTGGCAATTTACGGCCTTGAGGCGGGACATAATTTTCAGTCAGGTGATTTCTGGGCGCAGTGTATTCATCCGGATGACAAGGACACTACCGTCACGATTGCCGAGGAATGCGCACGCACAAAATCTGATTTATTCTGCGATTTCAGAATTTTACGACCAAACGGAGACGTGCGCCACATCCGGACAATGGCGCGCTATTTGGATCCCGCGGCAACACATACGAAATTATTCGGCGTCAACATCGATGTAACTGCAGATGTCGTGCACGCGCAAGAACTGGAGCTGGCGCGACAGCAACTTGAATTTGACTCGCGCCATGATGCCCTGACCGGCTTGGGAAATCGCCGCCTTCTGGATGAATTGCAGAACACGTTGTCGGACTGTATTGCGGACGATCAGGAGATTTGCATCATGCATCTGGACCTGGACCACTTCAAGGATATCAACGACACCTTGGGGCATGCGGCAGGGGATGCTGTTCTGGTACATGTTGCGCGAACCCTCACGCAATTGATTGGCGATCAAGGCACTCTTTTCCGCATGGGTGGCGACGAATTTGTGGTGGTTTTTGAACAAGGGCGCGCCCAGAAAGCGATCACAAAAGCGGCCGAACAGATCATTGAAACCCTCAAGATACCTTTTGAATACAAGGGTCATGCCTGTATTTTTAGCGTGAGCATAGGGGCTGCGACGGGACGTGGTCGGGAGGCTCTGGAACAGAATATTTTCGGCAAAGCGGATATTGCACTTTATGCCGCAAAAAGGGCCGGTCGCTCATGTTTTCGAATGTATTCACCCCAAGGGCATGCCAGCACCAGAACAACCCTCAAGCGCCGTCAAAATCTGTTGGACGCCATGTTTGAAGACCGCGTCACGATGCAGTATCAGGCCCAATACGACCCTGTCACAGGGCAAATTGTTGGCGCTGAAGCTCTGGCAAGGATCGAACATCCAGATCTGGGGGTCGTGTCTCCAAAAGACTTCCTCCCGCTTGCGACCGAAACCGGCCTGCTGGCAAAGCTGGAGGCCGCCATCTTGCGCCACGTTCTAAAAGACCAGACCCAGTGGGCGGCCAAGGGGTTAAAATATCCGCGGGTGGCGATAAACCTGTCGGCGCAGCGGCTGGCCAACCCGTCACTCATTGCGCAAATCACATCCGAAATGGAAGAGCACCATGCCATTTCATTCGAGTTGCTTGAGACTGCGTTTCTGGATGACCCTGACGATGCCGTCTTGTTCAATTTGGAGAGATTGCGGGCTATTGGCATCCCGATCGAATTGGATGACTTCGGGTCTGGCCACGCATCCATCCTCGCCCTGAAGGCGGTGCGCCCTGACACAATCAAAATTGATAGGGACATCGTAAAAGACATCCCTTTTTGCGATGATGCGCTGGCGATCTTACGTTCGGTGATTTCAATTGCGCGGGTGTCCAATGCTCGAATAATCCTTGAGGGAATTGAAAGAAAAGAGCATTTGGACAGCGCTGCATCATTGGATTGCGATGCTTTGCAAGGGTATTTTCTGTGCAAACCTTTGAGTGGGGACGATTTTGCGGCGATGCTGATGGCCGATGTGCAGAACACCAAAAAGCTTGGTCACTTCTAGGCTCGGGATCCCTTGATCCGGTCAGCCCGAAGCGCGCTTGTAGGGTAAAATCAATGGGACCTGACACGATGCAGATGACCAGTAAGGGCCATGAGCGTGGAAAGAGTGTGCTTCACGCCCACCGGATGTACTGAAACGGTCCATATGCGCTAACGGGCAATACCATTGCGCAACTGCAATCCATCACGCCAACGGCCCCTCGTCAGAAAACCTTGCGGCAAATCGTATTGAGCCCTTTGGAAAAATCGGTCGCGATGACAGTTCCAAAATGTGTTCCTTCTGGCAACAGGCGCACTGACATGGCTTTGCTCATAAGACTCAAAGGGTGAGGGCCGGTCAAAGCGGTGTAAGACACAGTTCATCTGGATACGAACGGGGTCTGCGGGGCGCGAAAGCCTGATGGTTCAGACCTATGCCGCATCGCCCAGTTCAAGGCTTTGCGCACGTTGATATGCGGTCGTTGTTGGCACATCAAAATGATCTGACGCCGCTTGCGAGCGACCTTCCTGCCATGAAACAACAAATTCTTCGGTCGGCATAAGAAACGCCAATCCGAAGGCGTTCGCCTCTTCCCGCGCTTTGTTGCAATCAGGTTCATACAAAGCCTGAACGCCGCACCCGGGGTTTGCCTTGCGTGTTTCGTCCACATGCAGTGCCCAATGCCCCAATGCGGTTGCGATAATCACGCGATCATCCCGTTTTCGTCCGGCGCGCGGCAGCCAGATCACTGGTTGTTTTTCCGGTGGAACGTCTAGCATTATCTCATTCGGACGATTGGAATACTCAATGTCTATACCTGCAATCTTGCAGACTTCATCCAGCGATTTCCCGCTTCTGAATCCCCAAGTATGCGCGTTATTTTCGGCCAACAGTTCAATATCCAGTTGCGACTGATGCGCGACAAGGGGCTCAACGTAGGGATAAGACAGGCGTCTAGCGGGCATGTTACAAACCTTTTCATCAAAATCTGTAGATGCTGATAGAATAAAAAGATTACCAATCTACGAACCTTGCCGCGACGCGCGCTGCGCAAGGTTTTGTCGAACGTCACGTTCAGATTGATTTGCAGTGCGGCGTATCAAAGGAAAAAATCACGCTTCCTCAAAATTGGGCCATGGAATGTTCCGCGTTCTGCCGCATTCCTTTGCTTTCTGGTCCCTATCAAAGAGCAATTCGGAACCCGCACATATACGACATCTCTCGTAACGCAGCAAAAAACGCAATCGGTCTGCGAAAGTCCAAGACAGACACAGGACATACAAAGTTCGGGGGCATCCCAATCTGGCACAAGGTATCGAGTGGCCACATGATCGTGCAGGTCGCCCGATGCACCATCTCTTGCAACTGGATTGCGGGGCATTGCCCTTTGTGGATCCGGACTTGCCCCGCAGCGGGACGTTGATGTTTTTTGTCACGGGCAGCTACGAAGAAAGCAGCGCACCTGATCTGTTTGACGGCGGGGACGGTGCGTTTTCAGTCCTTTACCAAAAGGCATCGCCCGTCGATACGCCAGAACACCCGCACCCCGAAACCTGTCCTGCGCTTGGGAAAAAATCCTATGCAATCCAACCGGTGCGCTATCCGTTGAAGCGTGAAAAGATGGGGTTCTTCCAGCGCCTCGTGAACACGCAGCCAAAGCCCTACTCCGGGTCTGGCGGCACGGGCTATTTCGGTGCCGTTCCTCTGGAAGCTGTGGAGTTTGACAGCGCTCCAACGTCGAACGCGCAGGACGTGTTTGACACATTCGACGCCCATGACAACCAATTGGCACAGAACAAAGGGCTGCGTCCTTTTCAGGTGATGGGATATGCGCCTGTAGCCAACGACCTCAGGCAAGCGCATTGCGAAGGGTACCGCGCCTGCAGCACCGAAAAGGCCATGGCCGCATATGACAAAGCGGCGGCGCGGGATGATGTCCTGCTTGCACAACTTGTCTACGCCGGCGACCTGAACTTTGACTGGATCAGTGAGAAATATGCGCTGCAATTCCGGATATCGCGCGCCGATCTACAAGCGCGGGCCTTTGAACGGGTGCGGATTTGCGTGCAAGAGAACGGAATGGATGGTCTGTGGTGGCCCCCAAAAGAGACACCCGCGCCCTACGTTCCACACGTCGACGAGCTGATCGCGCAGATCGCCCTGAACCCGCTCACCCCGTTTGAAAAACCACGGGCGGCCGGCAATTATTTCGGCGGTGCGCCGCAGATGCCCGCTGATATGGACTGGCCTTGTATGGGGGACGGATACCCCCTCGGGTTCCTGATGCAGGTCGATTGCGCCTCTGTGCCGCGGCCTGTGGCGAGGGGGGAGCATCGCTTTGCCCTGCCGGTTTTCCCCGAAACAGGCACGGTTTTCCTGTTTGCCTACGACTTCATGGACGACCTGACGCCGGAGAGTTTCCAGATACTCTACACGCCTGAGGACACTTCGGACCTTCCTCTGCGGACACCGCCCGACGCCCTAATGACGGCGCCTGAATACGGCGACTACAGCATCAAACACCGGGCGGCAGAGGGCAAAGTCCCCCGTCTGGAACCAAAACGCCCCTTTGAGCCGATCGCTTTCACAAACATCGCGCCGCCTGTCAGTGGCGACCCTGAATATGATGAAAAGCTGGACTGCTTGCTCACCTACGGTGGGGCATTTGCACACGAACAAAAGGCGTTCCCCGGCGTGGCGCTGGTGATAGATTGGCTTCCCAATTACAATGCGGTGCATTTCGGCCCGAACAGATCGTTTCAGATCAGTGACGCCCGAGAGGTCGTTCGCACCATCCCGCAAAGCTATCCGTGGCGGTGGGGTGATATCAGGGGCGCTATGCAGACCTTCCCCCTTGGAACGCACCAGATGGCCTCCATCGAGAAATGCAACGGAATTTTCGGGGCCGATCTGATCGAACAAGGCGAGAGCTGGACGCAAAAAGCCAATGCCCGGGATGGGCTTGAACGGATCGCACAGGCAGACCGCAGAGCCTATCGCGCGTGGCTGTTGCAGATGGACGCTTGCGGCGCAAACCTGCCGCCGGAGTCCGCCCAAGACAGTGACGCCGCCCACCGCCATCGTATCGATCTGGAATGCGCATTTGCAGATGTGATGAAACCTTTGGCGCAGCCGTTCGGGTCCTTGTGCTACAACACTTTGCCCGCAACGCTGCACTATCTGGCGTTCGACGACAGTGCGGATGATCTGCCCGACGAGATGCGCGAAATTGTGGCGGAGTTGGTGCGCTACAAACGCAGCGACACGCAACTGAACGGCAACCCGCAATACCACAAACCCGATCCTGACCTGATGTTCGCCTTGCATCCCGAAGGACAGAGGAATGACAATGAGGTCATGGTGTTCTCACTGGCTTCCGGTTCTGGACTTCCAGTCAATTGGGGGGATTGTTGCTGGCTTCAGGTCTGGATCGAGACCGAAGATCTCGCTGCGGGGCGGTTCGACCGCATCCGTCCGACGATCAGGTGGTGACGGGCATGGCAGGTAGATCCCTTGGAAACCTTCGGTTCGAAAATCACATTTTAGGATACGCGGAAACCGCTGTGCGCTACAGTTTCGAGGCGCGGCGCGGAACGCTGTATCAGGCGTTGCGCGCCCTCAATGCATTGTTGATCGTGGACCTTGCCAAGCAAGCCACAGTCGAGGATTTCACCCAACGCGAGTATGAAGAAATGGCATGGAAAAGTCTGGAAAACCAGATGGAGGAAGAGCTAAAAGAAAGGTTCCGCTTTGCCTATGTCGTTGGAATGGCACGCCGCAAGTTCAAGGACCTGGACGGGGCAATGGGCGTGCTCGACAGGTTGGTTCCAGAGTTCACAGCCGAATATGAAACCCGCGCCGCTGCCGGAAAGTTGGGGCGCAAAGGGGGGGTCCTGCGCTGGTCAACAGGGACGCAAGAGGTCGGATGCATTCAAGAGCTTTTGAAATTCGCCACCGCGTCTTTGCAGTTTGCGCAACATGTTCTGGATGAGGACTCAGCCTTTCATCACCTTGAGGCCAAGGCAGACGAATTGCGGGATGCGCTGCCCTGAAATCGGGGGCTGAACATAGGACCCCATCTCAAAAAGGCCCAAGGAAGGGTTCCCTCGGGCCTTTCGTCATCCGTCACACGGATTTAGTTTACGGCTTTGGCATCCACGACATCGGTTTCAATCGCCTTTTGCGATGAAATTTCGATGCGGCGCGGCTTGAGGGCTTCGGGGACTTCGCGGGCCAGATCGATGTGCAACATGCCGTCTGCATGGCTCGCGCCCGTTACGCGGACGTGGTCTGCCAGATGGAAACGGCGTTCAAACGCGCGGGTCGCGATGCCGCGGTGCAGGTATTTGCGCGGCTCTGCCTCGTCCGCTTTTCTGGCGGTAACAATCAGGGCATTCTCGCGCACTTCGACGTTCAGGTCGGACTCGGAAAACCCTGCAACGGCGATGGAAATACGGTACGCATCGTCGTCGGTTTTCTCAATGTTGTAAGGGGGATAGCTGTTTTGGGGCGCTTCATTTGTCATCACGCGGTCCATCAGGTCCGCGATTTGGTCAAAGCCGACAGTGGCACGGTGAAGCGGTGCAAAATCAAGTGTACGCATAGGTCTATAATCCTCAAGCTTGAGCGATTTCAGGGTCAGGCTCTCCATCATCGGACGAACCCGGGTTAACACCGGAACCCTGTATCAGGCATTCCGGTACCCATGATGTGGGAAGGATTTTGAGCGGTTCAAGACCTGTTTCGTGACTTTTAGGGGCAGGTTTCAGGAGCAGTTTTTAAGGGCGAACGAATTTTGCCCCGATGCTGCTGCGCCCGCCGCCTGTGCTGTCGCCAACGCGCAAGCGCCGGACCTTGGCGCGGGGGGCGGGGGCGACGGCCAATTGGCTGGCGCGTAACATCTGTTTCAACTCTGGCACCACGGCTTGCACGTCCACACCCAAGGCCACTTTGCGCCCGTTCCACACAGACATCGCCGACACCACAGCCATCACTTTGGCGCGCCCGTTCATGTGGGAAAACACCGGAGAGCCGGAGGACCCGAAGGTGACATCGCAGTCAAACACCAACATCGCGCCTTGGCGTTCGGTCATCTGGCATTCGCGTTGGCGTGATTGGGCTTCGGCACGGCCTCTGCCGTAAGAGACAATGCTGACGGGACCTTCAACGACGCGGTCTTTATGCAGGGCAAAAGGGTTCAATTGATAGACTTGCACAGGGCGCTCGAGGCGCAACAAGGCGGCATCATGGGAGACATTGGCCTGACTAGAGCCTGATGTCGGGTCAAATCCGGGGTGCGCGGCCACTTTGGACACCCGCACGTGCGCTGCGGCTTTGCCGTCGCGCAATCCGGCCCGAAACGTCATGCGCTCGGGGGCGTGCGGTTTGCCCGTGGCCATATCGTAGACGCAATGCGCGGCAGTTACGATCAAATCATCCTCGATCAATGTCGCAGAGCAGAACCCGCTGCCTGCCACATCCAAGCGGCCCACCGCCTGCCACGCCATGGCGTCCAGTTCACTGTCGAGTTCGCGCAATTTCGAGGTTTGGGCCTGAACGCCCGTCGCAAGGGACACGGTGCAGACAAGGGCTGCGAGTATGGCAAACAGGCGTATCATGGTTTCACGAACTTCGCGCCCGTGTCGTGGCGGTCGCCATCAACAAGAATGCGTCCTTTTTCCTCACTGGCCGCCAATTCGGCGCGCAAACGGGCCAAAGGCGCCCCGAGGGCTGTGCCAAGGGATACTTTTTCACCGTCGACTTCCGCCTTGGCGGACACAACGGATACAATTTGGGGGGCGCCGTCCTCAAAGGTAAAGATCGGGGCGCCCGAGGCTCCGAAATCCACGGAACAGGAGGTCACCAACACGCCGTTTTGACGGGCCAACACGGTGCACACTTCTTGCAAGGAAGGGGCTTCGGCCCGGTCCTTGGCGTAGCTGACCACGCCAACCTTGTCGCCCTTGCGGGGGCGGGAGGCGGTCTCGAACGGGGTGACAGTGGTGTTGCGGATCGGACGATCCAACTGCAACAGTGCCAGATCATTGCGCACGCGGGTGGAGGACACGTCGCCCTCGAATATGTATTCGGGATGGACCACGGCGCGGCGCACATTGCGGTAGGCAGAGGCACGGCCATTGCGCCAACCTGCAAGAAATTCAATGGTTTCAGGGTCAATCGGGGCACCCGTGACTTTGTCTAACAAGCAATGCCCTGCGGTCAGTACCAGATCAGGGGCGATCATCGCACCGGTGCAAAAACCGGAGCCTGCGATGTCCAGACGACCCACGGCCTCCCAGGTTTTGCCGTCCTCACCGGTGTTCAACCGGCGCAGGCGGGCATCCTGTGCGAAAGCCGCTGAGGTGATCACCAAACCCATAATGGAAAGAGACATCCAGCGCCGCAAACTGATATTCCTAATTCTGTGTAAACGCCGAATAGCGACAACTTACGGCGAAAATAGGGCGGCAGGGGTATTTAGAGCAAAAGACTCCCTTGAAAAAAGGAAGGGGGCGCAGCTTTGGGCGTTTCAGGCGAAAAGATTAAGAAAGTGTTAAAAAACGGTCTATCTAACGGTGAAAATTTACGCGCTTTCCACTATCTAATGCCCATCATTAAATACACAGGGAAAGATACTAAAAATGCGTACAGCAAACTATTTCGCCACGGCCGCAGTTGCGTCCATCGTTGCATTATCAACATCCGCTTTTGCCGCTGGCACGGTAGGTGACGACGTCATCGCCGCACAGCGCGCTGCCTTGGCCGCCGCCACAGACGGAGCAGGCTTTGGTCCACAGTCCCCACGTGACCTGGACACGCTCGAAGGGGCAAACGCACGTGCTTTTGAAGAAGCACCACACCACACAAAAATGAACCTGTGCAACATTCACTTCCACGAAAACGCCGAGCACAGAGGTGGTGATTTCACGACCTATGCCGACAATGGCGATGGTAAAGGAACGGGCACTGGCTTCAAATACAACGGCACCCTGACAGAGGCCGAACTGGCCCCGTTCGGCAGCAAAGTTTGCGAAGGCAAGTACGGCGATCTGGAGCCGGGCGACACCATCGAAGTGCACTATGTCCACTCCTCTGCGCAAATCACACCTGGTCCGACATTGGGCGCATGCCTGAGCGACGCGACCATGAACCCGCAGTTGCGCGTCGAAACGCAAGTGTTTGTTCTGGTGAACGACGATGCGGCGCATGACTTTGTCGAGTTGGCAAAACATGAGGTTGTGGACGGCTACCATCAGGCGGTGAACATCCCGACAACCACGGGCGCGCCGATTTCATATGCAGGGTCCACAACAGGGCCAAGCTACAATGAAGCCGGATCGCCTTTGCAAGTGTCCTGGAGCGTGCGTCCACGGGTCGCCAAACTCAGCATCGCGTCAGTAGATGCATGGCTCAAGGGCAACACATTCGACGAAGATCACGCACACGGCGTGCGCAATCTGGTGACCAACCCTGACCTGATCTCGACAATCGACTGATCCACAGGGTCACCTCAAAACTAGAAAAGCGCGTGCCGATAGGCGCGCGCTTTTTGCGTTTCCGGTCTGGGGGGTGTGACAGCAGGACGCTTTAGCGCAGGATCGGAATTTCCGGCGCAGGGTTTGGCGCGCGGTCCAGCGCAGGGGGACGCGGCCCGCCTGTCGCCCAATCCAACAGCTCCACAGTGTGCACCACAGGCACACCCGCCGCAGAGCCAATCTGCATCATGCACCCGATGTTGCCCGCCGCGATGATGTCGGGGTTCTTGGCCTCCAAAGTGCGGACTTTGCGGTCTTTGAGTTGCTTGGAAATCTCGGGCTGCATCAGGTTATACGTGCCCGCCGAACCACAGCACAGATGCGGATCAGAGGGTTCAACCACCGTGTAGCCGGCCTTTTTCAGCAAGTCCTTGGGAAAGGTCTTGATCTGCTGGCCATGTTGCAAGGAACAGGCGGAGTGATAGGCGATGACCATCTCCTTGTCTGCGCCGGCCTCCATGTCCAGATCCATCAACACTTCGCTGACGTCCTTGGCAATCGCCGCCACACGGGCCGCATCGGCCGCCAAGGGGTCATTGCGGAACATGTGGCCGTAATCCTTGACGGTGGTGCCGCAGCCGGAGGTGTTGATGACGATGGCGTCCAGCCCGTCCTCATCCATTTCCTTGGCCCAAGCTGTGATGTTCTTGGCGGCCGTGGCGTGGCTTTCGCGGGCTTTGCCCATGTGATGGGTCAAGGCGCCGCAGCACCCCGCGCCCTCGGCCACAACCACTTCACAGCCCAAACGGGTGAGCACGCGAATGGTGGCATCGTTGATGTCGGTGTTGAGAGCCTTTTGGGCACAGCCCGTCATCAATGCGACCCGCTTTTTGCGCGGAGCCTGCGGGGCAAAGGTTTGCGGATCATCGTTGCGGCTGACAGGGGGGATGTGTTTGGGGGCCATCTCCAGCATCGCCTTAAGGCGGGCGTCGGGCATCAACCACGCAAAGGGACGGCCCAGTTTTGCACCCAACAGGGCAAAGCGGAAACGCATCGGATAGGGCAGGATTTGCGCCAGCACCCAGCGCAGCACCCGATCACTCAGAGGGCGTTTGTAATTGTCCTCGATGTATTCGCGGGCGTGATCCACCAGATGCATGTAATGCACTCCGGAGGGACAGGTTGACATGCACGCCAGACAACTCAGGCAACGGTCAATGTGTTTGACGGTTTTTTCGTCCGGCACCCGTTCGTTTTCGAGCATGTCCTTGATCAGGTAAATCCGCCCACGCGGACTGTCGAGTTCATCGCCCAGAATTTGGTAAGTGGGGCAAGTTGCTGTGCAAAACCCGCAATGCACGCAGGTGCGCAGGATTTCGTTGGAACGCTCGATGGCAGGGTCTTTTAACTGCTCTGGAGTAAAAGTCGTTTGCATTGTCAGAAATCCTAAACTGTCATCATGCGGGCCGAAGCCAGCCCAAACCAAGGCAGGGTCGTGCCAAGGCCACCAAAAATTGCGGTCCATTTGCGGGTGCGTTTGTCGGGATAGGCAAGGCGGATGCGTTGCGCCCCAAGGGCAAGGATGCCAATCCACGCCATCCAGATCAGGCCGATGCTGGCCCATGCAATGATCCTTCCGTCCCCCGCGCGCCCCAAAAGCCCAAGGCGCAAGGCGACGCTGAGGGCCACACAGACCAGCGTCAGCCCCGCAAGGTTGCGCAATTGCGCAGCGTCAGGACGCGGACGAATGAGCCGGAAAAACGCAAAAGGTCCGACCACAAACACCGCCAGAAATATGACTGCCAGAGTGTTCACGCAGCAGCCAGAACGGGATTGAACAACCCTTTGGGGTCAAAGCGGTGGCGCAATCCGGTGGTCAGCAGCGCGTTGCCGCAATCCTCTGGATGAAAGCGGGCAAAGCCGGTGCCTCGGATCAATGTGGCATGCCCTGCAATGTCTCCCATGCGCGCGCGCAGGTCTGTGCCGGGGGCCATGCGCAACCACACAAGGCCGCCTGCCCAATCCATCTGTGCGCCTCTGGCACCAGCAGCGGCGATCAAGGCCGGGCCGTCGGATGGCTTGACCGACACCCGCCATACATCGCCATCCGTGCCGTGGAACCCCTTGACGTGCCGCAAATCGCTCCACAAGGCGGCGGAGTTTTCGGCCACGGACATTTCTGCCCCGAAGTGGCGCAACCGTTCTGTCAATTCCGTGATGCGGTAGGTCACGGACTTCGCAAACCCTTCGACGCGGATCGCCGTCAGGGGCGTGCCGTCGATATCGGCATGCGCGGCCCCCGACACATCAAAGGAGGAGCCCATCGCCTCGGCCATCGCCGCCACCGCTTGGGTGTGCGCCAACCCGTGCAGGGTCAGGGTCGCTTCCGTCTCCGGGTTGGGCAGCACTTTGAGGGACAGTTGCGACATCACCCCAAGGGTGCCCCAACTGCCTGCCATCAGCTTGACCAGATCATAGCCGGTCACGTTTTTCATCACCCGCCCCCCGTTCGAGACGGTCTGCCCCATGCCATCCACATAGCGCACGCCCAAGGCAAAATCGCGCGCGGCCCCGACTTGCAAACGGCGGGGGCCTGCGTTGTTGGTGGCAAGGATGCCGCCAATGGTGGGGATACCATCGGAGCCGATCAGGCCGCGAAAATCCACGGGCTCAAATGCAAGGCGCTGGTTTTCCTTGGCCAGTTCGGTCTCGATCTCGGCAACGGGTGTGCCTGCTTTGACCACGACCGTCAGTGCGCCCGGTTCATACAGCTCGATGCCGCTCAGGCCCGTGGTGCTCAACAGCAAGCCGTCACTTGGCAAGCCACGGGTGCCGCCGCCTTGAACGGTGATCGGGCCTGTGGCATCGGCCACCATTTGCGCCAGTTCGGCTTCGGTTGTGGGGGTCATCATGGGGTTGGGTCCAACGTCATATGCAGGGGCATTTTGGGGCAGTCAGGGGCGGATCACTCGGCCGCGATTTGCAAGGCGCGGCGGTCTTCAGAGGACGACAGCGGAAAGACCTTGGCGGCATTGAGCAACCATTTGGGGTCAAACACATCTTTCACAGCCATTTGCGCCTCTAGATCGGCAGGGGTGTATTGATAGCCCATCAGATCGCGCTTTTCGATGCCGACACCGTGCTCGCCGGTCAGGCATCCACCTGCATCCACACACAGCTTGAGGATCTCTGCGCCAAGGTCTTCGCACAGCTCCAGATCACCGGGCTTGTTGGCATCAAACAGGATCAGGGGGTGCATGTTGCCATCCCCTGCGTGAAACACGTTGCCGACTTTCAGGCCAAACTGCTCGGACAACTCGCCAATGCGGCGCAAAACCATCGGAAGAGAGGACACAGGGATCGTGCCGTCCAGACACATGTAATCGCTGATCTGGCCAATGGCCCCAAAGGCGGACTTGCGGCCCAACCAGATCTTGGCGCTTTCTTCGGGGGATTTGCTCTCGCGGACCTCGACAGGGTCGTGACGGTTGGCGATCTCGACGATCAAGGCCAACTGGTCGTCGATTTCCTGCTCGGAGCCCTCGACCTCGATGATCAACAAAGAGTTGCAATCAGGGTAGCCCGCCTTCGAGAAATTCTCGGAGGTTTCGATGCACAAACGGTCCATGAATTCGATGGCGACAGGCAAAACACCCGCCTTGATGATGTCAGAGACACAAGCCCCCCGCAACTTCATTGTCATTGAAAGCAACCAACACAGG
>CALSOO010000008.1:0-5000 GCA_943787985.1 uncultured Paracoccaceae bacterium
CCGCACTGGGCGCAATCGTCGTCGCCGGTGGTCAGCTCGACTTCCATGCGCGGGATGTGATCCGGGATCGGGCGGCGCTTCGGTTTATCCTTTGGTTCTTCATCGGGAAGACGCAGCTTCGCCGTCATCTTGGCAACCGCAATCTCGCTGTCTCCAAGGCCAATTGAAGCTGTTCGATGCTCTCCGACGATGATCCGAACCGGTGATGGCGTTGGCCTGCCAATTGATGCCGCAGCTTCTCGATCAGGACAGCCTGCGACTTCACCTCAGCCAGCAAAACGCTGTGAACTGCCTCAGTTCATCAGGGTCTTCCGGCAGGGATTTAGCACGTCCAGCATGGCTCGAACATAGCAAACCACGCGCTGACGGGAATCCCGCACGCTGCTTATTGCCTGATTTATCCCGCCCTGAGCGGCTGTCCAGCTGCGCTGTGGCAGACGCCAATCGATGCCCTCCAACAAGCATCGCCAACTGGGCCGCCGTCAGGGCGATCTTGCCCTCCTTGGCCGAGGCCAGACAAACCGGCCCTTCTCAAGCCGTTTGCTGAACAGGCAGGCACCTTGGCCATCCCACCAAATGATCTTGATCAGGTCGCCGCGCCGTCCACGGAAGACGAACAGTGCCCGGCAAACGGATCCTGCTTCAGCGTCTGCTCCGCTTGGGCTGCCAGCGTCGTGAACCCGCGCCGCATGTCGGTCACACCGGCCGCCAACCAGACACGCGTGTTCGCCGGGACCGGGATCATGCGGAAAGACCCCGGATCAGCCGAGCCAAAGCCTCGGGGTCGTAGCCACCGACAATCCGCAGTTGATGACCGCCCGCGATGTCGATCTCAATCGCGCTTTGTGCTGGTTTGGCGTCAGTGCTCGGGGCTGGATCTTCTCTTGGGCCGATCAACAATCTCAACTGGCAGAAAGCACGGCGTCTCAACAACCTCATCTTCAACTGATCTCCAGATCCGGCGCAAACTTGGGATCACGCAGCCATTTGTGGATCAGATTGGTGTTCATGGCGTACCGCCGCGCGACCTGCGCTACCGATACACCCGGCGCACATGTTTGCGCACAGATCGACACCTTCTCCTCATCCGACCAGAACCGCTTCTTCTGACCCTTCTTGCCCGCCATATCTGCCCTCAAGATGTCCACTATCCTAAGTGGACACTATCAACACACTCTATCAGGCGTCAGAGCAGGTCGCCGGACGCTTACAAGTGGACACTATCAACACACTCTATGAGGCGTCAGAGCAGCGTCGCCGGACGCTTACGTTACTCCCGCGTTCGCATTGCAAGGTTTTCCTTCACTATCTACGTCATGCTGAGTGAAACGCTTACGGAATTCTGTACGTTTTCGGCGACGTTTGAGTAAAACCAAAAACGCCCGCAGCTATTGGCTGCGGGCGTTTTGAGTTTCATCGTTTACAGAGTGATTGGTTCTTATTAGGTTTGGCGATGACCTACTCTCCCACGCCTTAAGACGCAGTACCATCGGCGCTACAGTGCTTAACTGCCGGGTTCGGGATGGGACCGGGTGTTTCACTTGCGCTATGATCACCAAACCAAAAAAGGACCAATCAAGCTACCTCCTAAGTAGGTCAGCCACCTCACAAAATATCGTATGTCCAAGTCATGTACGCTTACGTAACTCACACGTTCCGTGCTGGACGTATGAGGTGTATGTGTATGCTTTTGATTTATCGTTCATCGACGTTCAATGTTTCGTCCCTAACGCTGATGCGAAGGTTCTACTAAATCGCTCTTTTACTGGATCAAATCAAGCCTATCGAGCCATTAGTACCAGTCAACTGAATGCATTACTGCACTTACATCTCTGGCCTATCGACGAGGTGGTCTACCTCGGCTCTCAGGGATACCTTGTTTTGAGGGGGGCTTCCCGCTTAGATGCCTTCAGCGGTTATCCTGTCCGATCATAGCTACCCTGCACTGCTGCTGGCGCAACAACAGGTCCACCAGTGGATCGTTCACCCCGGTCCTCTCGTACTAGGGGCAACTCCTCTCAAGTATCCTACACCCACGGAAGATAGGGACCGAACTGTCTCACGACGTTCTAAACCCAGCTCACGTACCTCTTTAAACGGCGAACAGCCGTACCCTTGGGACCTGCTCCAGCCCCAGGATGAGATGAGCCGACATCGAGGTGCCAAACACTGCCGTCGATATGGACTCTTGGGCAGTATCAGCCTGTTATCCCCGGCGTACCTTTTATCCGTTGAGCGATGGCCCTCCCACTTGGGACCACCGGATCACTATGGCCGACTTTCGTCTCTGCTCGACTTGTCAGTCTCGCAGTCAGGCTGGCTTCTGCCATTGCACTCAACGAGCGATTTCCGACCGCTCTGAGCCAACCTTCGCGCGCCTCCGTTACGCTTTAGGAGGCGACCGCCCCAGTCAAACTACCCGCCACACAGGGTCCCGGATCCGGATAACGGACCGCGGTTAGACATCAAGCGAGCAAAGGGTGGTATCTCAAAGAAGGCTCCACGCAAACTAGCGTTCACGCTTCAAAGCCTACCACCTATTCTGCACATTGCTAGCCTAATGCCAGTGTGAAGCTGTAGTAAAGGTGCACGGGGTCTTTCCGTCTAACCGCGGGAAACCTGCATCTTGACAGGTAATTCAATTTCGCTGAGTCTATGTTGGAGACAGCGGGGAAGTCGTTACGCCATTCGTGCAGGTCGGAACTTACCCGACAAGGAATTTCGCTACCTTAGGACCGTTATAGTTACGGCCGCCGTTTACCTGGGCTTCAATTCAGAGCTCTCACCCCTCCTTTTAACCTTCAGGCACCGGGCAGGCGTCAGACCCTATACGTCGTCTTACGACTTCGCAGAGCCCTGTGTTTTTAATAAACAGTCGCCACCCCCTGGTTTGTGCCCCCAGCTCCTAGTTGCCTAAGAACCGGGCCTCCTTCTCGCGAACTTACGGAGGTATTTTGCCGAGTTCCTTCAACATAGTTCTCTCAAGCGCCTTGGTATTCTCTACCAGTCCACCTGTGTCGGTTTAGGGTACGATCTAGCGATGGAGCTATTTCCAGGAACCTCTAAGCAGCCCATTCAATCCGATAAGGATGAACTACCCTCGAGATCCGTCACTTCCATCTGGCCCAGGAATATTAACCTGGTTCCCATCGACTACGCCTTTCGGCCTCGCCTTAGGGGTCGGCTTACCCTGCTCAGATTAGCTTTAAGCAGGAACCCTTGGACTTTCGGCGAGAGTGTCTCTCACACTCTTTGTCGCTACTCATGTCATCATTCTCACTAGTGATCTCTCCACCGGATCGCTCACGCGCCGGCTTCACAGAAAGCTCCATGTCTCCAATGCCACCGAAGTGGTTAAGGAGACGTGGAACTATGTCACACTACGCTCTGCTACCATGCAATAAATTGCATCCTAAGCTTCGGCTCATGGCTTGAGCCCCGTTACATCTTCGCCGCAGGACAACTTAATTAGACCAGTGAGCTGTTACGCTTTCTTTAAAGGATGGCTGCTTCTAAGCCAACCTCCTGGTTGTTTTGGTCGTCCCACCTGCTTTCCCACTTAGCCATGAATTGGGGGCCTTAGCTGTAGGTCAGGGTTGTTTCCCTCTCCACAACGGACGTTAGCATTCGCTGTGTGTCTGCCGATCTAGTACTCCCGGGTATTCGGAGTTTGGTTAGGATCAGTAAGCCGGTGGGGCCCCATTACCCATCCAGTGCTCTACCCCCCGGGGTATTCGGATCGACGCTCTACCTAAATAGATTTCGCAGAGAACCAGCTATCTCCGAGTTTGATTGGCCTTTCACCCCTAGGCACAACTCATCCCGATCTTTTTCAACAGATGTGGGTTCGGTCCTCCAGTGCATGTTACCTGCACCTTCAACCTGGTCATGCCTAGATCACTCGGTTTCGGGTCTGATCCACCTAACTCATTCGCCCTATTAAGACTCGCTTTCGCTGCGCCTACACCTAACGGCTTAAGCTTGCTAGATAGACCAAGTCGATGACCCATTATACAAAAGGTACGCTGTCAGGACTCAAGGTCCCTCCAACTGTTTGTAGGCGTTCGGTTTCAGGAGCTGTTTCACTCCCCTCGTCGGGGTGCTTTTCACCTTTCCCTCACGGTACTGGTTCACTATCGGTCAGTAAGGAGTACTTAGCCTTCGAAGGTGGTCCTCCGATCTTCAGACAGAATTTCACGTGTTCCGCCCTACTTAATACGTCCGATCATGCTTCGCATACGGGACTGTCACCCACTATGGTCAACCTTTCCAGGTTATTCTGCTCGCAATTACAGCTCGGCTGGTCCCCGTTCGCTCGCCGCTACTAGGGGAGTATCATATTGATTTCCTTTCCTCCGGGTACTTAGATGTTTCAGTTCCCCGGGTTTGCTCTTTTAAACCTATGTATTCAGTCTAAAAGTACCTGTTTCAGCACGTTATAAGCTGCCCGAAGGCAATTATAACAAACTGTCAGGTGGGTTGCCCCATTCAGAAATTCATGGATCAAAGCTTATTCTCAGCTCCCCATGACTTATCGCAGAGTATCACGTCTTTCATCGCCTCTTACTGCCAAGGCATTCACCAAACGCCCTTATCGCGCTTGATTTGATCCAGAAAAAGAAAGACTTACGTCTAACACGAGACGAGAAGCTGGTAGGAAACTCATCTCTTCTTCCGGTATCAAAAGTATACTTTTTCCCGCCAGCATGTTTGTATCATGCTGACTAGTGAGCAATCACATATGCCAATCATCCGTGCGGAAGATCAGCGAGACTGCTCTGGTTAGTGTACTTGACTTGGACAACGCTGTTCGTTTCAGATGGCAGACGCTTGAGAGGCCGAGGAAACAGCCTATGTCAAACGCTCGCTAAGGGTCGAAACCCGAAGCACCAAACTGAGACCATCCACTTACTCGTGGCGATCAAACAGTGTTGATATTTTGTATCTCTATATACGATGTCAATTCGTCTGCAAAACAGACGTTCAAGCATTCGTCGAAT
>CALSOO010000008.1:7500-236856 GCA_943787985.1 uncultured Paracoccaceae bacterium
ATCCCTTTCGTATTCACCATATAAATAAGGTGTTTTCCGAAGTGCTCCCTCCCCTACCCCTTCTTCTGACCGGTCGAAACACGTATCAAGTGTGGGACTGTCGCACCGACTCCGTCAGAGACAGTTATCTCCTTTATATAATTATCTTATCGAGTGGCGCGAAACGCGGTCGGAAACTGGGCCGTCTTCGACCTTCCAGTGTCTGTCCTTACTTATCTTGGTGAGCCGACCAGGATGCCCGACGCATTTGTCGCGTTCAAGGATTGTGTCGGAACGCATTTGTATCTGGGCTTTTGATGGCCCTAGCCCACGTCCAGTTCTATGAGCGATCGTCGACCACCAGAATGCGAGGCGGGATGCTGAAACCACTAACACTCGGACAAGAACCAAGCTTACCACAAGAGAGACAATCGTGTTCACCAACCATCGTAGCAAACCTGCCTTACCCCTCGACGATAACGAGGCGCTTTGTGTCTGGCTGTTGTTTGATCCGGTGCAGGTTGTAGAGCACATGCGCCTTCTGAAACCCTTTGGGCAGTTTGTACCGAGGGCTGTCGTCTGGTAGATCGTCGGCTGCGTATCGCCCGGCATAGGCGACGAGTTCGCCCTGGTCATTGTGCAGGGGAATACAGATGCGACCGGCCATGATGCCTTTCTTACAGTAGCCCAGACCGAAGCGGGCGATGGTCTCTTTCGAGATATCGCGTTCTTCAAAGAACGGATGGTCTTGTTCCAGATCGAGTTCGAACGTGAGGGGCGGATTGATTGGAGCCTTTGTCTCGTCTTTTTGCCCCTCATCGTGTGTATCGTCTTGCTGTTTCTTGGCTGGCCGTTGTCTTGGTGTGGGGCTTTTCTTGCCCGACGGTTTGGTCTGTTTTTGCGACTTGGCGCGTTTGTTCCCTCCGCTATTGCCGAAGTCAGCAGGATCGAGTTGCATGATCTTGATACCTTTGAGAGCACCAGCGCGCAGGCCCGTTTTATTTTTGGCATCACCCCCTTCCATGTCCACGACAAAATCAAAGATGTTGCCGGAGGCCGTACAAGAGAAGCAGTTAAACACGCCGTTGGTTGTGTGTACGCCGCAGGACGGTTTGTGATCCTCGTGGAACGGGCAGATGATCTTTAGCTGATCGCCAGATCCAGTGGTCGCAATGTCGTAGTGTGAAAGAACAGTCGGAAAATCCAAGGCTGCTTTGACGGCCTCGTAGTTGGTGAATGCGGTTTTTGGCATGTTGTAATCTCCCATATTTTTAACCGCTCAGAATTGTACCATGTTTTGACGGGGGCATTGAGTGGGGCTTTGGTAGAACCCCGGATCAGGGGTATAATTATCAGCTTCGGTTTTGGGAGAAATTGATGCTCGAAACCAGCCTGCACGTCAGTTGCCGCCTCATGCCACAAGACAATGGGTGTGGTGAGTTAACGACAGGCTGATTTTGCATATGAATAATGATCATAAAAACGAACCGCATGTGTTTCTTGGCCATCGTTCATCACGTGATGGGGTTTTGTCTTTGGACAAGGAAACCCGGCGTCGCCATGTCTACAGCATCGGAAGTACCGATGCGGGGAAGACCACGTTTTTGCAAAGCCTGATCAAGCAGGACATCCACGCAGGTCGTGGCGTTTGCCTAATCGATCCGCATGGCGACTTGGCCGAAGAGATCATTGAACACATCCCACGCCACCGGATCAACGACGTGATCTATTTTGACGCCAGTGATCGAGAGCATCCAATCGGGTTCAACCTGCTGGCGGGATGGGAGCAGGAGCACGAGCGTGAGTTGGTCGCCTCGCAGCTTGTATCGACGTTTAAGTTTCGTGACGCATTTGATGGTGAACTAAGGGGCTTTGGCGGGACAGTTGGGGGGAATGGCTCGAATAGGCGCTCACATGTTCGATTACACAGTCGTGAATACAGCGCGCACTTACACCCTGCCCTTGCATTTTGCGGGGACAAATGGTACAAATTGCATATGGACATCAAACGGGACGCTTTCGGGCGTGAGTTCCTGCCGCCTCGCAAGAGGTCTCCAGCCAGGTCTGGATATATTCAAGAGCCCCGATTTATCTAAGAGCCTCATCCTTACCGGTGGGGCTTTTTAGTTTTTAATTGGCTTATTATGCAATGTGTTGTGGGCAATGGTATGGATTTTGATCTTTCGGCTGTTTACGGGCCGAGGGCGATAATCGGCACTTTCCTCATCCCGCACATAGGCGCTTTGAACGTAAAGCTTGATTCTCTTCTTGCCGTCGGCGGTGGTTTTGGATGGTGCAAAATAGACCTCGTATTCAACGTGCTCGCCGCTTTGCAATGTCAGATCAATTGTCACGAAGTTACCATGCCTGGTGTGGCGGCAGATTCGTGCATCAAGGCTGCGCATGATTGCGGGCAGTTGGTGTGAGAGCGCATAACGCTCAAAGCAGAAAGTGCGGGTTTCCCGGCTGTCTGAATAGGCAAGGCTTGGATCATCACCGGCTTTGGTGGTCTTGGCAAAACAATGCAGCGAGAACTCAACCGTAATGGGATAAATCCGTTCAGGTTTGTCTTTGCGGGCCGGCTGCACGAGATCAAATTCTAGATTGTGCAAATGCGCTAGGTCGTAGGTAGTCGCGCCGTGGGTAAAAGGGTTCCATTCCATATGCGGTGAATAATACCATAGCGTGTGAGCGTACAAGGGCGCTAACGATGAGAATGTGAACGGTGCGCATCACTTCGAGGAACAAAAATCCGAAAAGTTGATTTTTTACGGATTTGTTGTACAGTATTTGTACTGAATGGTTGGGAGAACTTCAGACCTTCCCCCAACCATAGCACAACAGGGGACATCCACGGAGAACCCCAAGCGCTATTCCAATGAGCGGAGTAATTCCGCCTAAGTATACGGTAAATAAGCGAAAAAACAAACTTGGTTCTCCACCAATACGCGCCTTGCAATCTCGCAGGCGGTTTTAAATTTGGAGACCCAAAATGTCTAAGTTCGAAGTTGAAAACAAACAAGACAACCCCTTGGCCGACCTGGCCTTGGCGACCGCCACTTGTGGCCTAAGCCTTTTGCTGCCGAAGGAGTATAATTACACGGTGCGCGACGAAGATTCCGGTAACCGTTTTTCTGTCAGGGCTACAAATTCAAGCGAGCTTGGCAAGAAGATTGCATCTGGAGACATGGAAAAAATCTGAAGCCGAAAACTGGAGTACATGTTGAAGAAGAAGCCCCCGTCTAAAGTAGGAATGACGGGGGCTTTATTTTCCAGCATAGGAGACTGAAACGAAAACATCTGTCCAAGGTGTTCTCTTGCCCATATCTCGCCCAGAATATCTGGTGGCGTAGTGAGGTAGTGAAAGTGGGCATCCAATCAGGTGATGCGTATAACGCTTAAGCGTTGTCTTGTGAAGACTGGGGCGGATTGCTGCGCTATAATACCGTTCATGGGAAAGCGCTATTCACGTACGAAGCGCAAATCTGAGCCCAAGGCGATCATGCTGATGGATCGCGATATTGTGGTGATCGAGGCGCTGTTTCGATATACGCTCTTATCCACGGATCACCTGCACCAGCTTGCGGGTGGCGGCCGGGATGGGTTTCGCAAGCGGATGCGGCTTTTGTACGATGCGGGGTATGTGGCACGACCAAGTATTCAGAATGAGCTCTTCCGATACGGGGACAAGCGGCCAACGATCTACACGCTTGGCAAAGAAGGCGCGGAGTATCTGAGGCTTGAGCGCGGCATTGCCGTGCCAACCAATGTTGATTGGGAACGCAAGGCGCGCGATCGCAAGGGGCTGCGCGGCCAGTTCAAGATTTTGCATGACTTGGGCGCCAATGGCGCCGTGATCGCACTTGGCGCCGCCCTAGGGGCGCTGGAGGGTGTTGAAACACTGACGCCGGATGAGGTGGTGGCCCAATCCCCGGAATGGACGCGCAACGCTAAGTTTCCATTTTGCATCCCAACCCGCTTCATGTGGGTGGATGGCAAGCAGCATGAGCGCGTGGTTACCCTCGGGATCAACGTCTACTTTTCGCATTCTTTGGTGCCAGACCACAAAATTGCTTCGAAAAGTGTCTATGGGAAGCTTCATTGTGGATGTTTTCAGCGCGCATTAAGTACTGCTTTTAATTGCGCATCAAAAATGCCAAATATATTGCCATGCAACTAGATAAATTTACCGACTACGCTTTGCGGATCCTGATCACGTTGGCTGTGCGGGCGCCTGCGCGTGTCCCCACATCCCAAATCGCTTTGCTATATGATTTATCTGACCATCACTTATCCAAGATCGCGACGCAGCTTGTTGCCGAAGGCTTTGTGACTTCTGAACGTGGACGCAATGGCGGGCTAACCCTTGACCGCAAGGCCGGACTGATCGGCATAGGAGATGTGGTACGGGCGATGAAACGCAACGATCCAGTGGTCGAATGTTTCGGGACCAACAAATCCTGCCTGATCCTATCTGCATGCGGGTTGCGAGGGCCGCTGGCCCAAGCGCAGGAAGCATTTTATGCCACACTGGACGGTTATACTTTGGCAGATGTTATTCAACATCGCAGCGCACTTGCAGCACTTCTTGAGACTTGAAGACGCGACAAGGGATAGAATGATGTTGCCGATGGGTTGGGCATGGCGCAGACAACGCTTGGCCGTTAGGTTGACGGGCTGGAGCAAGAACTGGGCATTTTTCTGTTTGAACGTGTTGGTCGTGGCCTCACGCTCACACCAAGCGGCACAGAATTTGAGCCATCCTTCCCAATCGAGAATGTCATTCGGTCCGAGTGGAAAACCCAATGTAGTCTCCTTCTTTGGGCCTGACTGACTTGCAGCTAGCCCAACCGCTTTCTGAATAACATTCAGATCTTTCCGCGCTGGCTGAATCTATGTTTGATCAGGCTCGCTAACGTACTTAACCAGCTTTGATGCACGGGCTGACATTAGCATAAGTTCTGTCACTACGGTTGTTTCCACATACCCAGCACTTTCGTAGCCAACGCGTTCAGTCAGTTCCGCCACAAGCTCAAGACATAGAGATCGCTTTTCTAAAATTCCGACTTTTTCAAGCAATGACAGAACTTCAGCAGCAGAACAGGCATCTTGTATACCACATCTAGACGGCACTGCCTGTTCAATTGCGAAGGCTGTCCTATAGCCATTTGTTGCATCGATGTCATTCGAAGGTGGATCATCAAAATATAATTGGCATATGCAATGCACGTCATTCTCCGATTCATAGGGTTCAGTTTAGTGGAGCATGCTTAAGTCCATCCTCTATTAACTATGCGTTAACCATAAAGGGTCGCCGAGTTTGGACAAAGCATCAGAGGGTTAGTAACGCGCGGCCAAGGCTGTTACATTTCAAAAAAGCGCGTCGCACCGGCCTTTGGAAAGTTACCACTTTCTGTAACATCACGACATGGCTGTGCCTCACTTTTCCCAATTAGCTGGTTTTGTTGGGGAAAACCTGTAACATCTTTTGTAACGTACAACGCAGGCGCAGTTTTTTGCCTTAGCAGGATCTCTGATTTTTTCAGTCTATTTACCCTGCTTTTCAAATTGTACCGGTGTTTCACAGAGTTACGGCACTTAATTGGGCGCACGAAAGGTGTGGTGCATTGGGACAAGGCAGCAAAATTCAGGCTTATCTCGAGAGAATTTCCGAATCGAAAGTTCTTGGCCGTGGCGCGCGGCGTTCTGCCCTACTTGCGTATTTGTTAGCAGCAGAGGCTTCAGGCAAAGGCGATAAAATTTAGGCCTATTCCATTGGTGTCGATGTTTTTGAGAAACCCGATGATTTTGACCCAACGGTTGATAGTAGCGTGCGCGTAGAGATCGGCAGGTTGAGAACCGCTATTGCCTTGTTTGAAGCAAGTGAATGGGCCGATACAGCGATCAAGGTTGAAATTCCGGTTGGCAACTATAGACCGATCATCACTGATCGACATGTTGACTCACAAGCCCTTCAACAAAATACAGCCGACGGCTCCGCAACGCGGCCTGTTCGATCCGCTTCTATGCGAAAGCGAAATCTGACTTTAGGCTCAGTTTTTGTTGTAGTAGCCGCGCTCTTGTTTTGGGGAGTGGGCAGTTATTGGGCGCGCGTACCGTCATTGACATCTGGACCACCAATAAAATTGACGATCGAAGAATTTGATGGCGACGCACTTGGGAAAGAGCTCTCCAACCTTGTGCAAGATAGCTTTTCGAATAATTCAATCGTTGCACTTCAGGCAACAAGCCTACCCGACGCAACCGAAGGAAATTTTATTGTCAGCGGAACTGTCACAAAGCGCGATGAGCGTTCTTTTGTGCGTGTCAATCTGACCGAGCAAGCAAGTCAAAAACTTGTTTGGAGCCACTATTTTGAACTCGATACTTCTACAGATTTACGCACCCAATTGAACGCCAATCTGAATGGCGAATTGGAAACGCGGCTCCTCGGCGAAGCAAAGTCCCGTTTAGAAAAGATGGACATAGCGCTGCTAGGCCCAGAGAAGCTGTTTATCCTTGGAACATGGGTGTCCGGCCCAGCCAAAAGCACTCTTTCGTGGGAAACTGAACGCGTCACGCTGATGCAGCTGGCCCTGGAAAAAGACCCTGATTTTGGCCCGGCGCATTCTGTTCTGGCTGATAAATACGGCTTTCTTGCCAATGTTCATCCGGATTGGAACACAGAAGAATATCTAACTTTGTCGCGATTTCATGCCGAACGCGCGATCGAACTTCCCCCCCTGGACGCCAACGCAATGTTCAATGTGGCGCAATCGTACTGGCACGCAGGTCGGCATAGCGCCAGCCAGCGCATGTTTCTTCGGGTGACTGAGCTTGATCAAAGCAATAGCCTTGCGCACTTTTTCGCAAAATTGTTGCCCTATTGGTGTGCGGATGTCCCGAACGACGTGATGCTTTGGGCAACTGATTTCGACGCCAGCTTGTCGCGCGATGATCCAATCCGTTGGATTGTTCTAACGTGGATCGCCCAGCTTCACACCAATCGGGGGGAGTATGATCTGGCTGCAAGGTCGATTACCGATGCGGCGCAGATATTTCAGGTGGCCTATACATATATGAGCCATGCAATGCTTTTGGTCAAAACTGGCCAGCCAGGCCTCGCAAGGTCAATTGTTCAGCGCCAGAATTTAAATTGGCCGAACGCTGGATTTGAGCATTATATCAACACAACAGTCCCGCGGCTTTGTCTAGAACGGCCCAACGCTGAGCGTTTCACAGAAGACTATCAGGAGCTACTTACGGAGCTGCGGAAATAGCGGCCTTAACAGCACGAGGCTTTGTGCACATATAGCACTATGGGGTTGCGTTGTGGATCTTGATAGGGTCAGGACTCATAACCAGAATATAACTATTGCGCGGCCTTATGTATCAAACGCACCAAACCCCAACAATATCAGCTAGATTCCTCGCATGGAACACACAATCTTCGGACTGATCAAGAAACGCTGCGAGATAGCAGGGCAGCACAAGCTTGCGCTAACCCTACGGTGTTGAGAATTTTCTCGATAACGCTCGGTACCGTACCATCTGTCAGTGCCGACTGTCGTGGCAGGGACGGAAAGTCGTTCTCCTCGATAGCGGCGATCTTTCCCTCACTATCGCTGATGAAGCCTGCATTCAGGAAAAACTTTAAATTTCTGATTTGATCTTCTCTGTTTGGAGCTTCGATTGCCTTCAAGATCAGAGTCGTTTCGAATTCGGCTTGCTCTAAGCGTTCGGCCGCCAGCTGCTTCTGCGTTTCAAGATCAATCGTAGCTTGCGCACGCAATCGTTCGACTCCCAGTTGCGCCGTGCTGCGCTCAGCCTCAATGTCACTGGAAGAAATGGATTGGATCAGCCCACCAACAACCGCACTTAGTACGGCCAGCGCCGCAGCTGCCACTGTTGCTTGCGCTGATGTGAAACGGATGCCGCGTCCAGCCGCGTTTTCAATTTCTGAACGCTTGAGCTGACGATCACTCCGGCGTTCCTTGAGGTCTATGAGTTTAAGTCGCCGTTCAAACCGGGACTGACGCTCTGCCTCATCTGCAGCACGTTGGGCCAGCTCAAGCTCGCGCGCCTTAAGCGATGTTGCCAGGGACAGCGCACAAGATGCTTGCGAAAACTAACCGCCAGAAGTTAGCTTTGGCATAGGGTCCGTTTTGTTTGGAGGCTGGATTCAGCGGAACCCACTTCTTGATCCTCATAGTGTAATCGGCGGAGCAATACTCGGCCACAGTAGCGGCGACATTGTGTTGTCGCGGGCGGCTTAAAAGTCGGCCACTTTAGCCCTTTCGTTTGATGGGAGGGCTTGGGGATTTTCACTGTGGAATTGTATTTAAAAGTGCGGCAGGCCCATTTTCAGGATGGGTTGAGTGGGCGACAGATTGCTCGGGACTTTGGAATTAGTCGAGATAGCGTTTCGAAGATGTTAACGTATTCTGAGCCGCCTGAATATCGGCGGACAGCGGCAATCAAGCGCCCAAAGTTAGATGAGTATACGGATCAGATTGAACATTGGCTGTCTGAAGACAAAGGTCGCCCTCGCAAACAACGCCACACAGCCAAGCGTATTTTTGAACGGCTCCGCCCCTCTCATCGAAACTTCGTTTCGACTGCCGTGCAACGGATGAATGCGGGTTCGACGGCGGCTACACCATCGTCAAAGATTATGTGCGCAGCAAGAAGCGTGGCTCACGTGAGATGTTTGTGCCTTTGAGCCATCCACCGGGACATGTGATACCAGACAGGCGCATGCGAAGCATGCTGCCGAGATGGCACAGGCGGATTTTGGCGAAGCTCTGGTCGTCATTGGTGGCGTAGAGCAAAAGGCCTATTTCTGTCAATCGCAGAGTAAAAAGGGGCCAAGTCGCGGCTTAAAACGGGTCCACTGAGCTATCGCTTTTTGTGCGCTTTGGCGCGAGTGCTCCCCATATAGCTAACGCGTGCCAAAGCGCATGTTGGCCCTTTGGCCAACATTATTTTGATCTGGATAGAGCTTTGATTACTTTTGCTTGCTGCGGCTGTGTTTGAGACGGTAACTTTCGCCGTTCATCTCGAGAATGTGGACGTGGTGGGTCAAGCGATCCAGCAATGCGCCGGTCAGGCGCTCGGAGCCGAAGACTTCAGTCCATTCGTCGAAGGGCAGATTTGATGTGATGATGATGGATCCGCGCTCATAGCATTGGGATATGACCTCGAAGAGGAGCTCCGCGCCAGATTTGCTGAGCGGCACGAAGCCCAACTCGTCGATGATCAACAGGTTTTGACTGGTGAGTTGTTTCTGCAGGCGTTGCAACCTTCGCTCATCTTGCGCCTCGATCAGGTCATGGACCAATGCCGCAGCCGTCGTGAAGCGCACCTTCAGCCCTCTTTGGCATGCGGCCAATCCAAGCCCCAAAGCGATATGTGTTTTGCCAGTCCCTGATGGTCCAAGGGCGATGATGTTTTCTCTGCGATCCATATACTCACACCGCGCCAGCTCCATGGTCAGAGGCTTGTTCAGGCTGGGCATTATCTTGAAGTCAAAGCTGTCCAGACTTTTGGTGCTGGGGAACTTGGCGGCCTTGATGCGCCGTTCAATCATTCGCCGTTCGCGGTCAATCAGCTCCATCTCACATAGCCGCGCCAGATATTGGACGTGGTCTTTGTTCTCGGCGGCACAAAGCTGTGCTTGCTTTGCGTACTCTCCTTTGAACGTCGGCAAACGCAATGTCTTGAGGTGGTGATGCAGCAGGATTTGAGGCGCGTCGGTCATGCCGCTGTCCCTCCCATCAGGCTCATGTAGCTGGCCGGGCGGGTTGTGCCCACATTGGCCTTGGGCAAATACGGATAGAAGTCCAAATCCAGCCGTGGTGGTCGCTTTTCGACCCGACACAGCACAAGATGTTTAACAGCGTCATAACCGATCGCACCCAGATCAATGGCATGGCTGATTGCACCCTGCACGACGTCGACCTCGAAGGTTTCCAAAAGGCGCAGAACTTGCACGTATTCCCGCTTGCCCGGTTTGCCCATTCGGGCTTCGAGCAGCCGGTGCAGGGTCGCGAAGACATCTGGCAAATCCCAGCCCTGTAACGGCGCGGCCTGATCCAATGCACCAACCTTTTGTTCAATCAAAGGCAAAAAGTGGAGCGGGTCGAAGATCATATCTGCGGATGCATAGGATCGTTCGTGTCGTGCAATCACCTCATTGCCGCAACCGATCAGGACCTCATGCACAAAGCCACGCACATGGACGTCGTGATGCGCATACGCCACCGGCACAGAGTAATCATTGCCGCGATATCGCACCATCGAGATCGAGGTTGCCCGTGTACTGACATGATCGCAGGCTTCATATTCTGCGACGGGCAATCCCATCAGCGCATCCAAGTCGGACATCAAACGCTTACCGATGGACATGTCATGGCCGCGCAACGTATCGCCCTGACGCGCCAAACATTTCTCTTCCAGATGGGCGTTCAGATCATCAAAGCTGTCATAACGCGGCGCGGGCACCATGAAGTTGCGACGTGTGTAACCAACCATCCCCTCAACATTGCCTTTGTCGTTCCCGCGAGCGGGCCGCCCAAACTTGTCATCAAACAGGTAGTGCGACTGCAACTCTGTGAACCGACGCGTCCGGACACGGGTGCGCTCACCCAGAATCCGCGCCACGGCGATCTTGGTGTTATCGTAGAGAATGGATTGGGGAATGCCGCCGAAGAAAGCAAAGGCCGACACGTGGCCATCGCAAAACGCCTCGGTCGTCTCAGCAGGATATCCCTTCACAAACACCGCATCCGAATGCGGTAAACTCATCACAAAGAAGTGGATCTTGCATTCTACGCCGCCAATCACCCCAAGTGTCTCGCCAAAGTCCACTTGCGCGTGCCCTGGCCGATGCGACAGCGGTACAAACACTTCTTTGGTGCGTCGCTTTTGTTCGCGCACGTAATAGGTCACCGTGGTCAGGCTGCCTGCGTATCCGTGTTCGTCGCGCAACCGTTCAAAAATCCGCTTCGCGGTGTGCCGCTGCTTTTTGATCAGGGCTTTATCCGTCCGCAAAATCTCATCAATGACACCGACATAACCATCAAGCGTTGGTCGCCGTGGGGCTTCTGAACGGCGATACCCTGGCGGCAAAGCATGACGCAGCATCTTCGCTATCGTCTTGCGGTCCTTGTTGAAATAACGGGCCGCCGCACGAACAGACATACCGTCCTTCAAACACGCACGGCGCACACGACTATAAATATCCACAGAATACATCTCCCGCCCTCCGATAACTCGAAGGGCACAAACTGGCGGACTTTTACTCCGCTACAACCGCGCTAAGCAGTCGTTTCTGTGGCCCATTATTGCTCCGCGTTTTACATTCTGGGTCGCGCAGAACACCAGCGTCTTCTGGCGCGGGTTGATCTGATCCATGAACTCGTGGATACGGCTTTGTTCGCGTTCTGGAATGATGATCTTAGCGTTTATGTCGGCTTCTGAATAAACGTGATCAGGATCAACTTCACCACTCACGACTTCATCATCGGGATCATAGACGTAGGTATCAATCGTGCTGGCCATCTGGCGCACTTTGAACGGCGTCAGGAAACCGTCTTCGATGCCATCGCGCAAGGCATAGGTGTAAACGGGTTCGCCGAAATAGGAATAGGTGTCCGCATTCACTTTGCGTTTCGGGGTTGCGGTCAAGCCAAGCTGCGCAGCGGGTTCGAAGTATTCCAAAATCTTGCGCCATGTGCTTTCGTCCTTGGCCCCGCCCCTGTGGCATTCATCAATGATGATGAAATCAAAGAAATCGGGTTCGTAGTCGCGAAAATTGAAATCATCTTCGCCGTTTTTGTTCTCGGTCATGAACGTCTGAAAGATCGTGAAAAACACCGATGCATTGCGGGGCATCTTGCCTTTTTTGCTGATCTCTTTGGGGTTGATGCGGCTTAGGGCGTCCGGTTCAAACGCGGAAAACGAATTGTAGGCCTGATCTGCCAAAATATTACGATCTGCCAAAAACAGAATACGCGGGCGGCGGGTCGGCTCGCCCGATAGGCTCCAGCGCGATTGGAACAGCTTCCATGCGATCTGGAACGCGATAGAGGTTTTGCCCGTCCCCGTCGCCAGTGTCAGCAGGATGCGTGTGTTGCCGTCTGCCATCGCCTCTAGCACCGCATTCACCGCACCCGCTTGGTAGTAGCGCGGTTGCCATTTGCCGCCGTCAGTTTCGAACGGCACCTGCCCGAACCGGTCGCGCCATGCGTTGCCGGCGGGATAGCAGCGGTGCCATAGGTCGGACGGGGGCGGTACGGCGTCCACCTCTTGTTCCGCGCCGGTGTGCATATCAATCTCGTGATAGCGCAGCCCGTTGGTGCAATAGGCAAAGCGGGCACCGATGCGGGTGGCGTAGTCATAGGCTTGGCTGCGTCCGTCGGTATAGGACAGGCTGGCCTTCTTAGCCTCCATCACGGCCATGACGTGGCCATTCATGCGCAGCACGTAATCCGCAGGCTTGGGGGCGTTCGTCTGACCGCCAGACATGATGCGACCGGGCCAGAGCATTTCTTCGCGATGCACCCGCGCCCCTTCGGTTTTAGAGGGGCCTTCCCAGCCATTCGCCGCCAAGGCAGGGTCGATCCGCATCGCACGGGTGTCGGCTTCGGTTTCATTGTGAAGGCTCACGACCAATACCTTCGTTTGTTGCCCAACCTATAGACTCCCACGCCATGATTGGCGGGCTGCATTGAGGCCTCGGATTCAAGATGCTTATGCGCTGACTTCATTGTAGCCTCTAAATCAAAACCCATTTGCCGCAGTTCATTTTCAGCGTTGCGGATTCTCTTGCGCCACTTGGCACCGGAGCCTTTGCCGCGTGCTAAAGCATCTTGTGAAGCAAGGATTTCAAACGCAAGCCTTCGACCCTTACCGATAAATTTGCGATTTGATTGTTGCTTCCTTTTCTTTAGCGGGTCAGTTTTTTTAGACTTATTAATCATGGGTTGAGGTTAGCCCTAAGTTAGTTCACCCGCAAAGGCCTTTTGCAAGAGCGATTGGCGCAGGTCCGCGATGTCGTTGAGTTTGGTGCGGTAGTCTGTTTCGAGCGCTTCTATTTTTAGCCGCATCGCTGATAGCTCTACGGCAAGTCTATTCTGGACCGAAATGTCTGGAAGGTAGATCGGACAGTCTTTGATTTGCTGGCCGCTAATGTGGGGCACGCCCATACCTGTTTGAATTGACAGAACATACCGTTCGAATTTCTTACTGCCGATAAAGTGTCCTAAGTATTCGTTGTTTAAGTTGTCTAAGCAGCGCAATCGCGCAACTCGTTGCACCAACAAGAGAGGAAGATCAACGTCGCTGACAATCGCGTATTTGATACCACCTTTTACCCAAGTGCGGTCCATCGCGAGCAACACATCGTTAGCATCGAGGCGAAATTTTTCGAATTCGTTGCATCTTGCAACAGGCCAGCGTTTGACGTTTTTCCATCTGAACTGACCTTGGACGATATTATCACCCCGCACCATCGCCATGTCGTTTGGGTCTTCGGAATACTCAGCACTTTTGAACGCATATCCCGTTAGGATTGCTACTGCATCGCCCAACGTGGAGCCCGTTGAACTTTTTTCATGTTCAAAAATGAAAGCGAGGTGGCTCTCAAACAACTCCCGCGCGTTTTGGAGGTTGGCTTCGGCGTTCTCTTTGGCGCGGGTCAGCCCCTCAAACGCCGCATCCAAAACCGCCACAATCCGCTTTTGCTCTTCGAGGGGCACAACAGGAAAACCGAGATTGTTTAGGAAGGTTAACTTAACACCCTGAACAGTAGCGCCGACGCCATTCTCCTCAATGAAACCTGCGATCGATTGGAACCAGTAGAATAAGAATTGGCGATCAATTTCACCTCCACGCTTGGGGATCACGCCCTTCAAGTCTTGGTTGATCGCCATGTCTTCGGCCAGCTTACAAACTTTCCCCAAGCCTACCCGAGAAGCGATGATAATTTCGCCTTTGGGTATGATCTTGGATGACGAGTTCTTGAGGCCAAGTTCGGTGATGGCGTGGTCGGTAATCTCAACCGTTTCGACATTCATGTCGCGAACTGTCACCCAAGGAATGGAACCGCCGTAGTAGCCTTTGGCTTTCTTAGAAGGTGTCCCGCCACCAATTAGATCACAAACCTCCCCAAGCGGCTTAACCTCCCAGCCCGCCTTCACAGCATCCCCCTGATCTCTTCCAAGATCGCGGCGGTCTCGGCGTCCCGCGCCAACATGTCCTCAATAATCTCCGCAGGCGCACGCAGCGGGGCTTCCTCGGGCGCAAAGGGGTTTTTGACGGACATATCAAACGTCTCTGCATCAATATCCCCGCGCTGCACTGTCCAGCTTTTGGGGCTGTCACCTCGCGTCTTTTGCAGCGCCACAAACTCGGCCAGTTCATCATCGCGCAGGGGGGATGATTTGCCCAAGGATCGTTCCGGGTCCAGCGCATAGAACCACGTCTTATGCGTCTTGCGCCCTTTCTCAAAGAACAGCACGACGGTTTTCACCCCCGCCCCTTGGAACACCTTGGCGGGGCAGTCCAGCACCGTGTGCAGATCACAGGTTTCCAGCAATTCCCGCCGTAGCGCTGCCGCGTCGCCATTGGATAGAAACGTGTTCTTGATCACCACAGCGGCCCGCCCGCCCGCCTTTAGCTTGCGGATAAAATGCTGGATGAACAAATAGCCCATCTCACCCGATTTAATCGGAAAGTTTTGTTGCACCTCGGCCCGTTCACCAGACCCGAAAGGCGGATTGGCAAGGATCACGTCGTGCCGGTCCTTTTCCTGAATATCCATGACGTTTTCGTTCAGCGTATTGGTGCGCCGGATATTGGGGGCGGTGATCCCGTGCAGGATCATGTTCATGATGGCGATGATATAGGCGAGGGATTTCTTTTCCTGCCCATAGAATGTCTTGGTCTGGAGCGTGTTGAAGTCGGTCGCGGAAATTTCGGGCGTCAGCATGTGGCCATACGCCTCAACCAAGAAGCCCGCAGAGCCACAGGCCCCGTCATAGACCGTCTCACCGATCTTGGGGTCCATGACCTTGAGCATGGCGCGGATCAAAGGGCGTGGCGTGTAATATTCGCCCCCGTTGCGCCCCGCATTGCCCATACGTTTGATCCGACTTTCATAAAGATCGGACAGCTCGTGCTTGGCTTCCTGAGTGTTGAACTCCAACCCATCCACAATTTCCAGCACGTCACGCAGGGAATAGCCCGAGCGGAATTTGTTTGTGATCTCCGAAAAGATTTCGCCGATCTTGTATTCGATGGTGTCCGGGCTGGTCGCGTCTTCACGGTATCTCTTGAGCGTCGGGAACAGGGTTTGGTTGATGAAGGTGAAGATCTTCGCCGGTCAGCACGTCCTTGCGGTCTGTTCCATCGTCATTCTTCGCAGATGCCCACGTCTTCCAGCGCATCGACGTCGATAGCGTGGGAGCATAGTCCCTGCCCTCTAGCTCCGCCTCGTCCTGACGTTCTTGCTCGATGTCATCGAGATACTTGAGGAACAAAATCCATGATGTCTGTTCGGCATAGTCCAGTTCGGACGCCAAACCCTCTTCGTTCCTGAGTTCGCGGTCGATACTGTTAAACGCGTTTTCAAACACTGTGATGTCCCCACTTTTTTACAGGATAGAATTTGCCGCTGTCGGGAACAATCGCAATCAAGCCTTAAGGCGCTTCTTTATCAATTCCCCCTGTCGCTCAGTACTAACGGGGCAATAGGCGCTCACAGTCGTAATGACGCTGGAATGCCCGATGTTTTGAGAAAATGCCTTGAAAGCTTCGCGCGTTGGATAGGCTGTGTCTGCCCACTTCACCAGCGTCTTGCGGAACGCGTGTGGGGTGAATGGAGGCAAGTCTGCGCGTCTGAAAGCGTCTTTGATTGTTTCGCGGATAGAGTTTGCGTTTTTGTAAATCTCACGGTTCATGCCAACGATTTGGAACGCGCCATCAATGGGTTTGATCTTGGCGGGCGGAAACAACGGATCATCAGGCCCGAACAATGCCTCGTTTCGCAAATAATTCATCCAATCTGTAAAGCATGTCAGATACTCAGGATCGACGGGCAAGAAAAAGGTGGTGATAGACTTCGATCTTTTCACTCTGACTTCGCGTGCATCCTGATACACGCAGCCGTCGATCATGTTGATGTGTTTGAGCCGCAAGGACGACACGGCCCCATCACGCGAGCCCGTCAGCATGAAGAACGCAAACAGCGCTTTGTCGCGGCGGTCGATTTCGGTCACTTCGGGCATATATGAAAACGCATGTCGTGCCATTTCCATAGAAGGATACGGCGTTTCGCGCACTGTACTGGCAACCCGCGCGCCTTTGGCATCCATGTTGAAGTAATCCGCGTCCGAGTGACGAATGCGACTTTTGTAACCGCTTTGATCCGCCAGCCAAAAGATAAACCCTTTGTTGGCGGCAAGGATGCTGCGGATTGTGGATTTTGCCAGCGGCTTGTTCGTCACCTTGCTGATTTCGCTGTTCAGTCGATCCTGAAACTTGATCGCCTGTTCGATACGAAAGCGTTTGAAGCTGGTGTATCCCGTGCTTGCCTCAAACCGCAAAATGCCTTCAGCGGCCTTGAGAACCGTGCTGGCGTCTTTGCGTTTGGCGGCTTTGAGATATTGCAGGTAGCGGCGCTTGATACGCTCGTTTTCTTCGTTCTGTTTGCGCATTGTTTGGCGCTCCTAAGCAAATGGCAATTTAGGTGGGTGGCGGCGGTATCTATTAGGCGTCGCTGTGTCCGCTTGCTTTGATCTCGAAGGTTTGGGCAAAATCATCGACCTTGGATTTGGAAATCATCCGGGCTGCATTGGCGTTACAACAATCGCAAACGCCCATTAGGCGGGTAGTTTTGGGTGTGTTTGGAAATGCTTGAACAACCATGCCAATCGGCTTGCGCCCTGCCCTGCATGAAAGACAATACAACTCGTCCGCTGCCAAAGATGACTTCGCATCCTTGTGTTTGGCGCGCAGGTATTCACGGATATCAGCTCCCGAAAGCAAATATGGTTTGCGTGAAGCCATCACAGGCAAGCCGTCTTTGATCCAATTGCGGATCGTAGCGGGAGACTTGCCCAGCGCGGCGGCGGCTTCGTTGATTTCGTAAGTGAGTGCGGCCTTTATCGCCATCGGGTTCGCGCGCTTACCCATTGGCATCACCCTCAAAGAGCGCGCGGATATCTTCGACTTTCCAGACGGTTGTGCGTGGACCAAGTTTTTGCGGTTGGGGAAAGCGGCCTTCTTTAACGCCTTGCCACCATGTCGATTTGGCGACAGGGATCGGACCTTTGGGCGCTAATATCTGAGACAGGCGAACAAAGCCTGTATTCGGAAAATTGGGGTAGTCCATTGATGCTCATCCTCATTGAGTGGGGTATGAGCACAACCTGCCAAGTACGACTTGGCTTGTATCGGAACAGCGATCTAGCCTCCTGAACAAATATATCTATTTGAATCAATGCGCTTTTTCGAATTTTATTCGTTAACCGATTAGCACTTATTGTGGCTTCCAGTCATTCGGTATGAATCTTGCACCCAGCTTGAGGTATTTACGCACAGTGTCATCGCTGACCTGCAATCCCATACTCGCTGCCAAATCAGCAATTTCCTTTGGTACGGGACTGCGCTTTGCGTGCGGGTCGAATCCAAGTTGATCAACCGCCATCGCAGCAAACAGTTGTGCAATCTTATCAACCTCACGCTTATCTGTCCTGACTTTGGCCTCGTCAGCAGTAGCGTCTTTGCTCAGGGACGCCGGCCCCGAACTTTTCGTTACCCGTTTTCGAAGAGCCTCCATAAATTCAGGATGAACAGAAAGTTCGACCTCGTTGAACCAGTCAAAAAGGAAGTATGGCGAGACACGTAGCTTCCCAAATGACGTTGAAGGGAACTTTCGAAAAAATTGCTCGTATCGTCTTGCAAGAAACTCAATAGGCTCGATCAAACGTTCCCGTTCCATGGCCTTTATCGCTCTCTCTAACCTTTGTTTGCTGTAGTGCTTTGGCTCAACACCAACTGAAAGCATAAGGGCTTCGTGGAGATCAAATTGCTCCATCTGTCCCCAGTATTCGAAATCTGCTTGATAGTCTGGGTGTCCAAATCCGGCATCCATCCAGATTGGAGTTCGCTTGTGTAGGCTATTTATCTCTCTTCGAAGACAGGCAGACCATTGGTCGCGTCGCTCATTGTCGCCCTCACAATCGTCGTCATGCAAAAAGTTGACAACTGTAGCGCCAAACCTTCGCAACACACGTTCGGCTTCCCCCACCATGCCGTCGCGCCGGACCTCAAATTGATCAATGTTCGTTGTATCGAACGGACCAACAGTCTGGCGGATCAATGGCTTTTCCCACGTAAGTAAGTCGCCAAATTTTCGCTCGATCAAGGTTTTTATCTGCGACTCAAATTTACTGTCTTCTGAAAATGTCATCGAAACTCACTGGCGATTCTGCTCATTCATTTTGAGCGCAAGGCGTCCAACTGACCAGCCCACCAATCCGCAAGCCTCACACGCTCATCCCAATGCTCGCCCCTAGCATACGCACGACGCACTTCGTTCTTCTCCACATGCGCCAACGCTCGCTCGATGGCATCGGGATTCCACAACCCACTTTCATTCGCCAACGTCGAGAACGACGCGCGGAAACCGTGCGCTGTCATTTCCTCGCCCGAGTAGCCCATACGTCGCAAGGCAGCGTTCAACGTATTTTCAGACATTGGCCGCGTCCACGTGCGCAGAGACGGGAACAAATATTCGCCATTTCCGTTGATGCGGCGCAACTCGTCCAACAACGCCAAAGCCTGTTCAGGTAGAGGCACCAAATGATCACGGCGCATTTTCATCTTTGCGGCAGGGATCGACCAGACCCTTTCCGCAAAATCGAACTCTTCCCATTTGGCGTGGCGGATTTCGCCAGGGCGCTGGGCAAGGATCGCCAATAGCTGCAAACCAATGCGGGTGGTCGCCTGCCCCTCGAAAACGGCAATCTCGCGCATCAATTGGCCCAGCGATTTGGGATCAATGATTGCGGCCCGATGCACACGGGTTGGGCGGATCAGAGCGTCGCGCAAAGCATACGTTGGATCGCTCTCCGCAAGCCCACTCGCCACGGCATAACGGAAGACAGAACCAATGCGGGCGCGCAGGCGATGCGCTGTCTCATAATTGCCCTTCACTTCGACCTTGCGCAACGTTTTGAGGATCATTGGCGCTGTGATCTCCGTTATCGGTTTACGCCCGAAATCGCGATTTGCCAGTTTGAGGTGATATTCGGTCTTGTCCAAGGTTGCTTTGGATTTCCCCTCTTTGAGTTGCTTGTCGAGGAATGCGGAACCCAGTTTTTCAAAGGTCTGCCCTTTGAGTTCGATACGCCTGTGCTTTTCTTCCTGCTTTGCGTCACTCGGATCAGTACCCGCCGCGATCAATGCTCGGGCTTGTTCCTTTGCCTTGCGGGCCTGCGCCAAGCTGACATCAGGATAAACACCAATCGAAAATAACCGCTCTTTGCCGTCGAGCCTGTATTTTAGCTGCCAAAGCTTAGACCCATTGACCTTCACCAGAACAAACAGGCCCTCAAAGTCAGAAACTTTGTAGGCTTTGTCGCGCGATTTCAGGTTGCGAACTTTAATATCTGACAAAGGCATAGTTGGGGGTATCACTTTTTCGACTCAAACCCGATACCCCCAAGGACACCCCCAATCTGGGGGTATCGTATCAGACGGCGCTAAACGCTATCGGACAAAGGGTTACCGCAAAGCCTATATAACACAAGGTTTTTCGGATGTCGTTGGACTTTATCGGATGGTGAAATGGTGCCCCCACACGGACTCGAACCGCGGACCTATTGATTACAAATCAATTGCTCTACCAGCTGAGCTATAGGGGCACTGGGCGGTCATTTAGTCTGTATGTTCGGACCGCGCAAGACTAAAAATGATCCCACTTTGATGGTTTTCTTAACCGGCAAAGAAGATATAAGTTCCAACAGGTTCAGTTATCGCTCAGGAGCAATATGCAACTCGTCCTCCACACAGGCGCCCACTTCACCGAAGAAGAGCGGCTTATGAAGTGTCTGCTGCGCAATGCGACGCTTTTTCGGCAACGTGGAGTCGCAGTTCCGGGGCCAAGCAAATACCGTAAGCTTCTGAAAGACATACTAAATGCTTTGCAAACAGCCCCCGCTTCGGAAGGGGCGCGTGATGTGTTGCTGGACGCTATCCTTGACGAGGACGAGGCGGAGCGTGTCATCCTCAGCCACCCCCATATCTTTGGGGCGCCTCGAGGCGCAGTTCACCAAGGGATGATTTTTCATACAGGTCCTGAACGTATGCGAAAAATTTCGGAGCTGTTCGCCCATGACGAAATCGAAATGTTCATGGCAATCCGCAATCCGGCAACTTTGCTTCCTGCAATGCTCGAACAGACCCCCAAAGCGGACATCGTGAGTTACCTGGGCGGCATCGATCCACGATTGGTACGCTGGTCTGACACGATTGCAGCTATTCGCGAAGCCGCGCCCCGCGTCACGATTACAGTGTGGTGCAATGAAGATGCTCCACTGATTTGGGCACAGATCATTCGCGAAATGGCTGGGCTGGAGCACGGGGAGAAAATCACTGGCGGGTTTGACTTGCTCTCAAGCATCATGACCGAAGAAGGCATGAAGCGGTTCCGCGCATACCTTAAGTCTCACCCTACGATGGTGGAAGTGCAAAAGCGGCGCGTCATCGCGGCCTTTTTGGACAAATTCGCGATAGAGGACGAGATTGAAGAGGAACTAGACGTCTATGGCTGGACGGAAGACCTGATCGACGAAATCACCGACATCTATGATGAAGATGTTTTCGCCATCCAGCGCATTCCCGGCGTAACCATGATCACGCCCTGAGTTCACATACCAAGAGCTTCTTTGTACATTTCCAGTACGGCTTCTTCTTCGGCAATGTCGTTAGGCTCACGCTTGCGCAACGCGATGACTTTACGCATGACTTTAGTGTCATAACCGCGCGACTTGGCTTCAGCCATGACTTCTTTTTGTTGTTCTGCGAGATCTTTTTTCTCCGCATCCAAGCGTTCGACCCGTTCTATAAACTGGCGCAGTTCGTCAGCGGTGACGCGGTAGCTTTCGGCGGAAGTGGCGGTATCATTCATTTTACAAGTCCTTTGGCGTCAGTGCTGAAGCGGAACCTTCGGGATACCGCCCCCCCTGTTCTTGCGCAATGGGCGATCTTGCCCCGCGTGTTGATTTGCGCTAGCTCGCACACATGGAACAACAATCATCCGCTTTTTCTTTGTTCGACGCCATCATTTGGGGCGGCGCTACCGTGTCTTTGATCGGATTATTGGGCATTTTCTGGTGTATCATTAAAGTCTCCCGCGCCAAACGCGCTGACCTGCCCGAAGATCAAATGCATGCCGTTATGCATTCTGTTTTGCCACTTAACCTTGGCTCGCTGTTTTTGTCCGTGATCGGGCTGATGATGGTCGGGATCGGCATTGCCTTTTCTTAAGACCTGGACGTCAATTTACCCGGGAAACGCGTGACGTCCCTCCCGAACGACTGGATTTTGGCCTCATCGGGGGCTTTTGATCGGTGAGGCGGGGGCCTTGTACCTTCTGGGAAACGGGAAGGTCATGGGCGCAAGCGGCATAACCAGCAGCTTGATCGACGGATCAGCGCGCAACCGGTGCCAAGATGGTACCCCGTTCTCGATTGGTCTCCTCGGGGTCCCTGCCCTGCTGTAACTGTTTCGGGCCTTAGAAACGAAAACGGCCAGAGCGCCGCTTTTGCTGGTTGGTACTGGTCTATGGGTGGGGTTAGGGCATTGGATGGGGCCTGATTGGAGTGTGCCCCGCTCCAGTCCTTTCATCCTTGGGCTCCGGTGGTTGGCGAGGCGCTGCTTTTTGCCTCGCAGCTATGCTTTCCGGTATGGCATTGGCGCCATTCACGGCACGGCAACTGGACAACTCCGCGCCGCACCCATAAATTGGTCACATGGATATTCATGAAATCACCCCCGACTATTTTGTAGCCCCCCAAATCGATCCCGATGACATGGCAGGCATTGTCGCCGCCGGGATCAGGACGATTATTTGCAACCGGCCTGACATGGAAATCCCTCCGAGCCATCATGCTGCGGTGATGGAAAAAGCGGCCCTTGAGGCAGGGTTGGCATTCCATATCTTACCACTCACCCATCAGAACATGATTCCCGAGGTCATTGCGCAGCAAATGGAGCATGCTGCGAACAACACTCCAGTTCTGGCCTATTGCGCGTCCGGCACACGTTGTACCGTTGCGTGGGCTTTGGGCAACGCCGCTCAAGGTGAAGATATTGATGGCATTCTTGCAGCTGTAACCCAAGCGGGCTATCCGCTCGACGGGCTACGCCCTACACTTCAGGCGGCACGTGCGACGGGGACTTGATCCCAAACGCGTTTGGAAGACTTTGGCCCCTAAGTCATCGCGGCCAAGTCAGGTAAGTCGGCAAGGTCAGGCAGATCATCAAGTTCGGGCAGCCCATCAAGTTCAGGCAAACCGGCAGGTTCCGGAGCTGCATTCAGATCGGGTAGTCCGTCCAAGTCTGGCAACCCGCCCAAATCGGTAAGGTTCCCCATGTCGGGCAAGTCATCCATAGCTGGCATGTCGATATCTGGACCGGTCATGTCTGGCAAAGCAAGTTGATTGCCATCGTTTGAGGAAACGCGCTTTGCTCTGTTGTCTGGCGCATCCATTTTCATACCCGGTAGCGCTGTGATCTCAGGCAAATTCAAACCTTCCTGGTCCGATGCACGGCGGCGTGGCTCTGTGGCATAAATCGGTTCGCGCTTGAGACGCAGAGCACGCGCGCCGCCAACTTGTCCAACAGTTCCATTGCCAATGACACGTCCTGTCGCGGTGACGATCTTGGCTTCGGGAAAGCTGTTGTGTGGTAAAGAAAAGCGTTGGCCGACTTTCAATGCCTCAAGTCCCCCCAATGGAATCTTGAGGCGGCACACCACGATGTCAAGGCAGGCTGGCACACTCAGCACACCACTACTCAAAGTCTCTTTTTCGGTCGGGTTGTTAATCGCATCTTCGGGGTCCAGCAACATGGAAGCGTCATCCACCAACGGGAAAAGCAACGTCATTTGCCCTTGCCGCACACCAGCAGCCATATCCAACGTGAGCCGAATGACATGATACTCTGCAGCATCAAGCCACATGCTCATAATGCGCGGCTCTTCGGCCCGATGTCCAAAACCGAAACCCGTCATCATTTCCTTTTCAGATGCAATCTCCAGAATGGGTGGAACGCGGTTCAAAAGGGCATCCACCAACGAGGCGCACATCGCCGCATCTGTATCTGTCATTTTACGGGTATCACCAGAAGGCTGCGAAACTTTGGACATCGTCTGTTGCTGGATCAGGCCGCCAACAATATCCGCCGCAACGATGACACCGCCTTTGGTGCGGGCCGGTCCATCAAGCCCGGCCATCAATGCAGCCGAATCAAACAGTTCCTGACAGGCGTCGCTGGAACGGCGTTCAACGACAATGCCTACGACAGACATCGACATGTCAAACAACTCGTCCGCAACCTTGGCCGTCGTCAGGCGAAGGGCTTTGGCCACGGTCATTGCCCGTGCCTGGTGCTCTTTCACCCCGACAGCTGCTTTACGCCTTAGAATTTTGTTTGTTTCGCTTGAACCCATCGCCTCCGCCTGATTTTCCGGCAAATGTTATGCGCCTGTTTACGCCACCATTCGTTACCAACGGATTTAAGCCGACAGTTTTACCCAAAATCAGTCACAAAAAACCTAAGTTTCCGGCATCGGAACATTCAAAGGCACGCGCACAAGGAAACAATTGCCAAGGCTGGCCGGGACATATGTCACGTCACCGCCCAATCGGGTCATAATCTCGCGGCAAATGGCAAGGCCAAGCCCTGCGCCACTGCCATCTTGATCATTGATGCGGGCGAATTTCTCAAAAATAAGGGCGCGGGTTGTTGCAGGAATCGGCACCCCGTTGTCCCGGAACATTATCAAAGCAAACGTCTCGTCCTGCGCCACTTCGATGGTCAGTTCCGGCGCGTCCGATTGGCAATATTTTTGAGCATTGGTGATCAGGTTTATGAAGACCTGTGACAATCGGTCAAGATCCGTGGACATCGGCACGGCCCTGTCAGGATACCGCCGTATCACTGGCAAAGCTGCATTGAACCCCGCCTGTGCAGTCAACACGGCGTGCTCGATCACATCGTTCAACGGCCCAGACGACACATTCAAACTGACTTGCCCGTTTTCAAGCACACTCAGATCCAGAAGATCATCCAACAATCGGGTCAGACGGATCGATTCCTGATGGATAATCGAGGCGTATTTCGTTTGTTCCGGTTCTGTCAGCCCTTCCGCGTCCCGCAAGATTTCGGAAAAGGAACGGATGGAGGTCATGGGCGTGCGCAACTCATGGCTGATCTGGCTCAAAAACGCGTCCTTTTGAACCGACAACTGCGTCAGCATGTTATTGGCATCGCGCAACTGCCCCGCTGTCCGGGTCAACTCTGCGGACTTTGCCTCCAACTGGGTGGAGTACTCCAAAAGTTGGGCAGATTCGTCCGCCACCGCCATCAGGTCCTGTACCGAAACGGTCGCCCCCCCGACCAACTGCCCCACCATCGCATGTGCCGTGGCCGCCCCGACGGATCCTGCCAGCTCTCGCTCAAGATGCTCCAGAAATTCCGGTGTTGGATCAGGTAGATACCCGTCACTGCCCTGGCTAAGCGCCTGTGCACGAAACAGGGCCTGTGCCTCGTCTGGCCCTAGAATGCGCTGCGCCATGATCATTAAATCTTCGCTTGCAGCAGCAGTGGCAGACCACCCTTTGGCGTGACCCGTATGGGCAAAGACGTTTACAAACTGCGCGCCTTGCAACCGCTCAAGCGGGGTCGGGAAAGACACCAGTGAGCCCACAACAAACGCCAGAATGTTCAGGCTCAGCGACCAGATAAAGGCATGCACAGTGCTGTCGATCCCTTCAATGCCAAACAACGCAAGCGGGCGCAGCAGGTTTATCCCGAACACGCCGCTGTCAAACACGCTTTGGCTCAAGACCGCCCCTTCACCAAAGCTGGGCAGCAGGGACGTGAAGCTCCACACCACAAAACCCACAAACAATCCGCAGGCGGCCCCCACCCGTGTGGAAGCGCGCCAGAATATGCCCCCCAACATTGCGGGCAAAAACTGCGCCACCCCCACAAAGGATATCAATCCGATGGCCGCCAAGGCGCCGCTGCCCCCCGACATCCGGTAATACAGATATCCCAGCGCGATGATGACAAGGATCGAAACCCGCCGGGACAAGATGACAACATTGCGCACATCCCCGGACACCGAAGCCCCGCCTGTGTCCTTCACCGACAGGTAAATCGGCATGACCACGTGGTTCGACACCATTGTGGACAGCGCCAGAGTTGCCACGATGACCATTGATGTAGCAGATGAGAACCCTCCGAGAAAACTCAGCATCGCAAGCCCGTCTTGCCCTTGGGACAAGGGGACACTGAGCACGAAAAAGTCTGGGTTCGAGCCCGCTGGCAGCAGATCAAGACCTACAACGGCGATCGGAACCACAAACAGGCTCATCAACATCAAATACAGCGGGAAAGCCCATGCCGCGACTTGCAAGTGCCGCTCGTCGTCGTTCTCGACCACCAGAACCTGAAACATGCGCGGCAAACACAAGAACGCGGCCCCCGACAAAGCCGTCAGCGCCAACCACCTACTGCCGTCCAATGACCAAGCCCCGATAGAGGACGCGTCAATCTGGGCCATCATCTGCGTGGGTCCACCTGCAATCCCCCAGACGACAAAGACCCCGACGGCGACCAGCGCAAACAGCTTCACCACCGCCTCGACTGCGATGGCCATGACCACGCCGTCATGTCGTTCATTTGTGTTCAGATTGCGGGTCCCGAACAGCACAGTGAAAATGGCAAGGCCAAAGGCAATCCAGAACGCCGCCTGTGTCTGGTTCATACCACCGTCCGTGGCCTCGCTTGGGTCTGCGAAGATAGCAAGCGAGGTGGTCACAGACTGCAATTGCAGCGCGATGTAGGGGGTCACGCCGATCACGGCCATGACGGTCACCAAAATCGCCAGGGCGTTAGACTTGCCATAGCGCGATGAGATCAGGTCAGCCACCGAGGTTGCCCGTTGCGCCCGCCCGATGCGCACCAATTTGCGCAAGACCCACCACCATCCGATCATCACCAGAGAAGGTCCAAGGTAGATGGTCACAAACTCCATCCCCGAACGCGCGGCATAGCCCACCGCGCCATAAAAGGTCCAAGCGGTGCAATAGATAGACAACGACAGGGTATAGACCACAGGCGAGCCCAACCACGCCCGTCGTCCCTGCGCGGCGCCCCTTTCCGCCGCGAAAGCAATGATGAACAGCAACACGGCATAGGCAACACACACGCCAATCAACAGGTTGATCGAGGCCACTAGCCTTGCCCCTCATCCGACGAAACACCCGCGTCAGGTGCTTTGATGGCGCGCCATAAAAACGCGGAGAGAACAATCAACAGGACCCAAACCCCAAACACATAAACCGCCGCGTTCGAGAGTTGCTGGGGCGGGACATCTCCCTCACCGACAACCGGCCAGATCAGTGGCACCATCCAAAGCAATGCCCCGACAACAGGCAGCAGGCGCACTGCATCCATCAAACGCCGTTTGCGGTAGCTGCGACGTTCCAAAAAGATCGGGGGCTTGGGCTTGGAGGCCATGAGGTCAGGCGCGCGTCAGATCGCGCACCGCGTTCAGCACTTCGGTGTTGGAAAACGGTTTGGTCATGAAACGGCTCACGCCTGCCTCTTCAGCAAGTGCACGATCACGCATTTGTCCACGTGCTGTCAGCATCAGGATCGGCAAGTCCTTGTAAGCGGCATCACCGCGCAGTTCCGTCAAGATATCCATCCCGCTTTTTCCCGGCAGCATATGGTCCAGAACCACCAGATCGGGCTCAAGTTCCTGTACTTTGGCGACAGCGGTGCCGCCGTCTGAATGTGTGTCGACATGCCAACCGTCTCGGCTCAGCAAAAAGCTGACTGCCTCGATAATGTTCGGTTCATCCTCCACAAGCAAAACGCGTTTGCTCATTGCACTGTCTCCTCCCCGATAGAGTGCTGGCCAAAAAACTATCGCCCCTTTTGCGGCCGCTGTCAAAAGCGCGTTTCAAAATCCTTCACTTAAAATCGAAGGCTCACGGCGGCCCGGGCATTGGACGCGCGCACAAACGCGACAGTTTGATCCAACTTCAACAATTTGCTCCTCAGACCTGCCCGCATCGGCGACATCGGGCACAATCAACATCATCCCCTGCATCAACGGTTGCACATTATACTCCAGCGCATGGCGCTGTTCCGCAAATGCAAAACACGTGAAGGTCGCCGCATTGCGCCCGACCTGGCGCACGCGCTGAACACGGACGCTCCCCGGAGCGGACAGCGCATCAAACATCGGCCACAGGGGGCATGCAGCCCCGAACCTTGGCACAGCAAAGCGGTTCACAGGCTTGCGGAACACCAAACTGCCTGCGCGGTCACACACAACAAACCCTGCGGTCAGGCTGGGAAGGCTCGCCAACCGGCGCAGTATCACGGACGGTGCAAGCGAGAACCGGCGGGCCAGGGCAAGAGGATCCAGCACCCCCTGCCCCACCGCCACGGACAGCGCGCTCAGCTTGAGCAACCGAGCATCGCTGCGGGTTTGCTCCAACACCCCGCGCGCCAGATGTTTGCTGGCCATGGACCCAAGTTGCGGGGCGTCGGTGATCAACTGCTCCACATCGGCCACTCCCGCTTCCAGATCGGGGAAGGAATAGCCGTTATGATGCAGGAAGGAATCCACTTCCTCTTGGGGGGAGCTTGCCACCTCTGCGCCCTCGGCCCCGTCATCCGCATCCGCATCCAGATATCCTACCAACGCTTTTGAACTGTCGGACAATCGACGGCTGTCTTGATCCATATTGGCGTGAAAGCGGTTGCGCCACTCGTCACTCAGGTCCTTGTTCTCTGCCAGAATAGAAGCGGTAGAGCGAATAGCTGCCGCCGTCGACAAAAGCTCGTGCAAGGACGCGGCCAATTGCGGATCATGCGCCAGTCGGTCCGTCAGTGATTCTACGGTACGCTCCAAGGCGCCAACGCGGCGATGCGCATTGGCCAGCACCTGGGCCCAGCCCGGAAAACGCCCCGCAAACTCGTCAGCGCGCTCAAGTTCCGCCGCAGGCATGGGCGTTCCAACGGCGGCCTCGCGCAAAGTCGCAATCAATGCGGCTTCCGCCCCTTCACTCAGCGAAGCAGGCTCAACCCCGAGGGCGCGGGCAATATTAAGCAGAAGTTTCCCACCGATTCTGCGCCGATTGTGCTCGATAAGGTTAAGATACGAGGCTGAAATTCCGATTTCGCGGGCCAAATCAGCCTGACGCGTGCCAACCATGGTGCGTCGCTCCCGAATGCGACTGCCTGTTAAACCTTCTCTTGCCACGACAATTCCTTGCGTTAATTCCGCGTTTTCAACAACTTTCTGCATCGCGGCATAAAAAACTTTACAACACGCGCAGCCAGATTGTGCAAATATTTACAAAATAATCGTGTTTTTCAAGGGGGTTGTTGCGCAATTTACTTCAATCGCGCGATAACGGCTTTGCATGAAAAATGCGTGCGCATGTCGGGCGGAGGAGGTCAGGTGTGCGTTTCTCAAACATGGAGGATATTTATGTCCAATTCTAACCTCACACGCCGCGGCCTTCTTAAGACCGGTGCGATTGCTGGTGCAGGCCTCGCCGTTCCGACTTATCTGAGCGCTGATGGCCACGCCTACACAAACGCCCCACAAGGCGCGACTGTTACACTTGGTTTCAACGTTCCACAATCTGGTCCTTACGCGGACGAAGGTGCAGACGAACTGCGCGCCTACGAACTGGCTGTTGAGCACCTCAACGGTGGCGGCGACGGCGGCCTTTTGAACACGTTCTCGTCCAAAGCTCTCAAGGGCAACGGGATCCTCGGCAAAAAAGTCGAATACGTTACAGGCGACACGCAGACAAAATCCGACGCTGCACGCGCGTCTGCAAAATCCATGATCGAAAAAGACGGCGCTGTGATGATCACAGGCGGTTCGTCTTCAGGTGTGGCTGTTGCGGTTCAAGCGCTGTGCCAAGAAGCCGGCGTTATCTTCATGGCGGGTCTGACCCACTCCAACGACACAACGGGTAAAGACAAGCGGGCCAATGGCTTCCGTCACTTCTTTAACTCTTACATGTCCGGCGCGGCCCTCGCGCCCGTTTTGGCGGCGAACTACGGTACAGACCGTAAAGCGTACCACCTGACAGCGGACTACAACTGGGGTTACACCACAGAAGAAGCGGTGCGCTCCTCCACAGAAGCGCTGGGCTGGGAAACTGTTAACGCAGTGAAAACACCACTGACACAAACAGACTTCTCTTCCTACATCGCGCCTGTTCTGCAGTCCGGTGCCGACGTTCTGGTTCTGAACCACTACGGCGGGAACATGGTCAACTCCTTGACCAACGCTGTTCAGTTCGGCCTGCGCGACAAGCTCGTCAACGACAAGAACTTCGAAATCGTTGTTCCATTGTACTCTCGCCTGATGGCGAAGGGTGCGGGCGCCAACGTTAAGGGCATCTTTGGCTCTACAAACTGGCACTGGTCCCTGACGGATGAGGGCTCCAAAGCCTTCGTTAAATCCTTCGGCACCAAATACGGCTTCCCACCATCACAGGCGGCACACACATGCTACGTTCAGGCGTTGCTGTATGCGGATGCATGTGAGCGTGCGGGCACGTTCAACCCTTGTGGCGTTGGCGAAGCGCTCGAAGGCTTTGAATTCGACGGCATGGGCAACGGCAAAACGCTGTACCGCGCTGAAGATCACCAGTGCTTCAAAGACGTCCTGGTTGTGAAGGGTAAAGAAAACCCGACATCAGAGTTTGACCTCCTCGAAGTCGTGGAAGTTACACCAGTTGAGCAAGTGACATACGCACCTGACCACCCACAAGTGGCCGGCGGTTCCCTGGGTACATGTAACCCAGGCGCATAAGCGTAACACTCTGAGGGCGGGAGACACTTCCGCCCTCTTCTTTCTCGGCCAGAAAAGGCCGGTTTTCCATTATTTTCGGCCAACACTGGTCGGTCATTTTGAGGTTGGTCCATTCTTGGCCGATCTCTTCGTTTCATGAGGGTGGCACCATGGACGCAATCGTCTTGCAAATTCTAAACGGTTTGGACAAAGGCTCCGCTTATGCGTTGATCGCCTTGGGCCTGACCTTGATCTTTGGCACGTTGGGGGTCGTGAACTTCGCCCACGGCGCATTGTTCATGATCGGCGCGTTCTGTGCCGTCACGCTCAGCCGTATTTTGAACTGGAGCTATACGGTCATCGATGAATCGCAGACTGACTTTCTGGGCAACCCCCTCAAAGTCGATGTGCCATACGTCCACGACTGGTTCGGCGTTCAAACAGGCGACACAATTATCGACTGGGCCGTGCCGCTGTCCATTATCTTTTCCATTCCTGTCATGATCGCGATTGGCGTGATCATGGAGCGCGGTTTGATCAAGCACTTTTACAAACGCCCACATGCGGACCAGATCCTTGTGACTTTCGGGCTGGCGATCGTGCTTCAGGAAATCATCAAATACTACTACGGGGCCAACCCCATCCCGACACCAGCCCCGGAGGCTTTTGCCGGTTCGTATGATTTTGGCGCGATGTTGGGCTTTGATGCAAACACCATCATCTACCCCTACTGGCGCCTTGTGTATTTCGCCTTTGCTGCTGTGATCATCGGCGCAGTCTTTGCGTTCTTGCAGTTCACCACCTTCGGGATGGTTGTCCGCGCCGGCATGGCAGACCGTGAAACCGTTGGGTTGCTGGGTATCAACATCGACAAGCGCTTTACGATCATGTTCGGGATTGCGGCAGCGGTCGCGGGTTTAGCGGGGGTCATGTATGCCCCGATCAACTCCCCGAATTACCATATGGGCATGGACTTTCTGGTGCTCAGCTTCGTCGTGGTTGTTGTGGGTGGCATGGGCTCACTCCCTGGCGCGGTGCTTGCCGGCTTCTTACTCGGCATCCTCGAGAGCTTCGCCTCGATGTCCATCGTCCTGGAATTCATCCCAGGTATCAACCAGATCATCATCTACTTGGTGGCTATCATTATTCTGCTCACACGGCCGCGTGGTCTTATGGGCCGCAAAGGCGTGATGGAGGACTAAATCAATGCTCGGACTTTCTAAAAAAGACACTTCATTGCTGATCATCGTGTGCATTCTCGCGCTGTTCGCTCCTTTCATCCTCAACCCCTTCCCTGAAGGGTCCGCCATGGCGCAGTTCAACGCGGGCTACCCCGACTTGATGCAACGTCTGGTGATCTTCGGGATCTTCGCAATCGGGTTCAACATTCTGTTCGGCCTCACAGGTTACCTGAGCTTCGGGCACGCTGCCTTTCTGGGTGTCGGATCCTACGCCGCAATCTGGATGATGAAACTGCTGACCATGAACGTGATCCCTGCGATTGTTGTCTCGATCATTGTGGCGGGCGCATTCTCTTTGCTGGTGGGTTGGATCTCCTTGCGCCGCTCGGGCATCTACTTCTCCATCCTGACACTCGCGTTTGCGCAGATGTCGTATGCTTTGGCCTATTCGGTGCTGACGCCCATCACCGGTGGTGAAACAGGGTTGCAGCCGAAATACACAGACCCGCGCATCTTTGACCGCGCGCTGGAGCAAGGGGAATCTGCCCGTGCCAACCTGTTTGGGCTGCAAATGAACTCCAGCGCAGAACTCAGCGTCGGGAACTGGTTGTTTACGTTCAATGCAGGCTACTATCTGGCAGCTATTGTAATGATCGTCGCCTTCTACATGTCGATCCGCATCTTCCGCTCACCGTTCGGGCTGATGTTGCGCGCGGTGAAGTCCAACCAGAACCGGATGAACTACACTGGCATGAACTCCAAACCCTATACGCTGGCAGCCTTTGTCATCTCTGGCATGTATGCGGGACTTGCAGGCGGTTTGCTTGTGGCAATGGACACCCAAGTGGGGGCGGAACGGATGTTCTGGACCGCTTCGGGTGAAGTTGTTCTGATGACGATCCTCGGCGGCGCCGGTACTTTGATCGGACCAGTGCTGGGCGCGGGTTTCATCAAGTACATGGAAAACATCGTCTCGAAAATCAACAAAGGTATTCTGGAACAATGGTTTGCCTTCCTTCCCGACGGGATCGAAGACCTCCTGATCACACTTGTCTACCCTTTCATCGGCAAAGGCTGGCACCTCACACTTGGCATGATCTTTATGCTGGTTGTGATCTTCCTGCCCGGTGGCTTGGTTGAAGGCGGACAACGCGTGGCGGCCATGTTCCGTCGCAAGAAGTCCAACCCAGAAACGCCTGACGGCAAAACGACTCCAGCAGAGTAAGGAACAGAACAATGGGTATCCTTGAAGTCAAAAATGTCGGTAAGCGCTTTGGCGGTCTGCAAGCACTGGGCGACGTGAACCTCAGTGTGGCAGAGAACTCAGTGCACGCGATCATCGGGCCAAACGGGGCAGGCAAATCAACGCTGTTGAACTGTCTGGTCGGGTTGCTCATTCCGGACACGGGGTCCGTCATGTTCGACGGGCAGTCCGTGCTGGGACGCAAACCTTACGAAATCAACCAGATGGGGATTTCGCGGGTGTTTCAAACACCGGAAATCTTTGGCGACCTGAGTGTGATGGAAAACATGATGATCCCGTGCTTTGCCAAACGGGACGGCGCGTTTCAACTGAGTGCGTTCAAAAACATGATGGATGACAAAGAGATCATCGAAAACGCAGAAGCCATGTTGGAAGACATGAACATGGCCGACAAACGCGAGATGCATGGTGCGGCCCTGTCACGCGGGGACAAACGCCGCCTTGAAATCGGGATGTGCCTGTCCCAACAGCCGCGCTTGTTGCTTCTGGACGAGCCGACAGCAGGCATGGCGCGCGCCGACACCAACAACACAATCGATCTGCTCAAACAGATCAAAGAGGAACGCGATATCACAATCGCTATCATCGAACATGACATGCATGTTGTGTTCAGCCTCGCGGAGCGGATCACCGTCCTTGCACAGGGCACCCCTCTTGTTGAAGACACGCCTGATAACATCAAAGGTCACCCCAAGGTGCGCGAAGCGTATCTGGGCGAGACCCAAGCGGCGTAAGGAAAATAAAAATGGTAAACAACGCAAACCAAGCCTCGACCGCGCCCGCCTATCTCTCGGTATGGGACCTGCATGCCTATTACGGCGAAAGCTACATCGTCCAAGGTGTCAGCTTTAACGTTCATGAGGGTGAAATCCTTGCTCTTTTGGGGCGGAACGGGGCCGGAAAAACCTCGACCCTGCGCTCCATCGCGCGCTTGGGCGATCCACAGGTGACGCACGGCGAAATCTGGCTGGACCACAAACCCCTGCACAACATGTCCAGCTATGAAGCGGCCCAAGCCGGCCTTGGTCTCGTCCCCGAAGACCGTCGGATCATTCCGGGCCTGACGGTGGAAGAGAACCTGAAACTGGCGCAAATCGCACCGCCTATCGGCTGGTCGCTGGACCGGTTGTACGAATTGTTTCCACGCCTCGGCGAGCGACGCGCCCAGGAGGGGGTGACCCTTTCGGGTGGTGAGCAGCAAATGCTCTCTATCGCGCGGGCATTGGCACGCGACATCAAAGTTCTGTTGCTGGATGAACCTTATGAAGGGCTGGCACCTGTTATCGTGGACGAGATCGAAAAAACGCTCGGCATCATCAAAGCCCAAGGGATCACGACAATCATCGTGGAACAAAACGCTGTGCGCGCTTTGAAACTGGCTGACCGGGCGGTGATTCTAGACACTGGGGGAATCGTTTTCGACGGATTGGCCTCTGAGGTTCTCGAAAACGAAGAGCTGCGCGCGGAGTACTTGGCGATTTAATTTCGGACGCACTACCAAGGCGAGAAAACCGGCCCTCCAAGGCCGGTTTTTTTACGTCAATTGACCAAGAAAATGGCAATCTTTTCAGTTTTGGAAACAATCCTCTAAAATGGTGGTCAGGCCCATAAAATTAAGGCGATTGCGTCAATTGTATTTTGGGGAAAACAAATGCCTATTCAGATCGATATTGTCACGACCGCTGTTAACGCAACACCATTCATCGCCGTCACCGGAACATTTGATGCAGCCTTTGCTGTAACGGGCGGCGTCACGACAGAAGATTTCCGCATTTCCGGCGCAGACACAGAATTCTTTGTCAGCGGAACACTTGTGGGGGACGTCATTTCTTTTGGGGACTCATCTGCATTTTTGACCAACACGGGAAACATCTTTGGCGCAGATAGCCAAATCCGCTTGTTGGGCACGCAAACACATATTGTTGTGAACACGGGCACCATGGAAGCTTCGGTACAACTCGGCAGCGGCGCAGGCGTTATTGCGAACACCGGCCTGATGCTCGGGGACGTGCGGATGGGCGGCGGGGAAGATGTGTTCCTCAACGCTTTGCTCAATGATCCAGAAGCCGCGGGCACCATCTTCGGCTCCGTGAACATGGGGTCTGGTGATGACTTGGTTCAAAACGCCGGGCAAATGGGACAAGTGTTCCTTGGCACAGGGAACGACGTCTACACCGTGGTGACGGCAATTGAAGATCCAACCGACAACTTCGACAATGCAACGGCAACGGCAGACATGGTTTTGGGCGGCGCTGGCAACGACGAGATGTATGGCGGGGCAGCAGACGATCTGTTTTACGGCAACGCCGACCACGACCGCATGAATGGCCATAACGGTAACGATGTCTTGATCGGAGGTCAGGGCAACGACACCATCCGCGGTGGCAACGGTGATGACCGGATCAACGGTAACAGTTCCAAAGACAACCTGCTGGGCGGCAACGGTGATGACACAATCAACGGCGGCTCAGGCCAGGATCGGATCGTTGGCGGAAAAGGCGACGATCGCCTTGTCGGTGGATCTGGAACCGATGTGTTTGTGTTCCGTGGCGACAGCGGTTCAGATGTTATCACTGACTTCAAAGTCGACTCAGAAGTGATCGAACTTGAAATTGTCTCTCAAGGGTCCGAGTTCGGAGCGCCAACAGGATGGTACGGCGACGCGGACGTGCTGGACTTTATCACCTATGCAGATGGTAACGCTGTTCTGGACCTCAGCGGGCTATATAGCACGTTCAACGACCTCTACGGCTCGGATGTATTGTCCAACAAGGACGGCATCGAAATTACATTCCTCAATGTCGCAGAGGACAGCCTGACAGGTGACAACTTCTTGACACCTCAAGACATCTTCCCGATCGAGTTTTACGAAGTAGCACTCTAAAAACTATGCGGGACGGTGGGCGGGGCGTCTTGAGCAGCAGGCTCAAGAGCGCCGTACCACGTCCCGCAATTCAGTCTTCAAAACCTTGCCGTAGTGGTTCTTCGGCAAGGCGTGCAAAAAAACATAGGCTTTAGGTGCTTTGAAACGGGCAATGTTGGCGCGACACAGACTGTCCAGTTCAGACACCCCGACATCCCCAACGACACAGGCTACAACCTCTTCGCCCCAATCGGCGTGGGCGCGGCCAACGACGGACACTTCCTGAACAGCCTCGTGTTGCAACAACACCTCTTCAACCTCACGCGGATAGACGTTGGAGCCACCACTGATGATCACATCTTTGGAGCGGTCTTTGAGCGTCAAATACCCCTCAGGATCCAACACGCCCACATCACCCGTCATCAACCAGCCATCACGCAAAGCCTGCGCCGTGGCATCCGGACTGCGCCAGTACCCGGGCATAACAGGGGCACCGCGCACCATGACCTCTCCCTGTGCCCCGACAGGCAGCGCGCGGCCGTCCCCATCTCCGATACGCAGCTCAACACAAGACTGTGCCCGCCCGACAGACCCCAACCGATGCCGCCACTCGGAATGACCCGCATCCGCAATGTCGGCACGCGACAGGCAAGTGATGGCCATCGGGCACTCACCCTGACCATAAATTTGCACAAAGACGTCGCCAAACACATCACGCGCCTTGATGATATCGGCCACATACATCGGCCCACCTGCGTATACGACAGTGCGCAACCCGGCACCATCACGGCCCCCGGCTTCGGCATATGCGCTCAGGCGGGTCACCATCGTCGGGGCTGCAAACATATGGGTGCTGCCGAAATGGGCTGCCAAGTCCAACACTTCCGACGGATCAAATCCACCAGAAGCGGGCACGACGTGGCGCGCCCCTTTCTGAACATGCATGACGCTGTACAATCCGGCGCCGTGGCTCATCGGAGCAGCATAAAGCGCCGCGTCACTTTCACGGACCGGATCAACATCGGCGTGATAACTCTGCGCCATCGCCATCAACATGCCATGCGTGATTTGCACGCCCTTGGGACGTCCAGTCGTGCCAGAGGTGTAAAACAACCATGCGAGTTCCTCGGGCGCGCGCTCTGTTACGTCGCAGGGCGCCGCCAGGGGCATACCTTGCGAAACATCCACACAAGGCACGCCAAAGCCGGTGTCGCCCTGCACACGCGTCACGATGAACGCCACATCCGCATTTTCAACAATGTAGGCGACCTCACGAGAATGCAGCTTTGCATTGATGGGCACCGCAACCGCACCAGCATACCAAATCCCGAACAAAGCCACCAAATAATCAGGAGCATTGGGCATAAAGATCGCGACACGGGCGCCGCGCCCAACGCCTTGGTCGCGCAACCATCCCGCAAATCCGGCAGCCCGTTGCGCAAACTGGCCATAGTCAGCAACCTGCTTGGTGCCACAAAACAACGCAGGACGGTTCGGCAAATGTGCCGCACTTCTGTGCAACCAAAGACCCAAATTCATTGCCCCACCCCGCCTGTTTCAGTTGGCCCTATCCTTCACGGGAAAACCCGTCTTTCATTCACCGCATCACGGTGCTTTCCTTAGGTCAACCCTTGCCCTATAAACGTCCCGCAATACTAAAGGCGCTGGGACAAGCGCCATCTGGGAAAAGGCTGAGACCATCATGGCAAAAAACACCCGCGACGCAGATGTAGCATTCATTCAGGCATTGGCCGAAGTGCTGCGTGAAAACGATCTGGCCGAAGTTCAAGTGAAACGCGAATACGGCGAATCCGACTGCTTGAATGTTCGGGTCAGCCGACACACCGTAGCACCGCAAGTGGTCACGCAAATGGCCGCAGCCCCAATGGCCGCTGCAGCACCGTCAGCAGCACCAGCCGCCGCAGCGCCACAAGCAGACCCGGCCTCTGATCCCGGCGCCGTGACCTCGCCGATGGTTGGCACTGTCTACATGCAGGCAGAGCCGGACGCGCCCGCCTTTATCACCGTCGGCGCCACCGTGGCCGAAGGGGACACGCTTTTGATCGTCGAGGCGATGAAAACCATGAACCACATCCCTGCCCCGCGCGGCGGGAAAATCAAACGCATCCTCGTGGACGACGGCGCTGCTGTAGAATTCGGCGCTCCGCTGGTTATCCTCGAATAAGGGGCGAAAAATGTTCAACAAAATCCTGATCGCCAACCGTGGTGAGATCGCCTTGCGTGTCATTCGTGCCGCGCGCGAAATGGGCATCGGCTCTGTCGCGGTGCACTCCACGGCTGACAGCGACGCAATGCACGTGCGCATGGCCGATGAATCTGTCTGCATCGGGCCACCTGCTTCTCCGCAGTCCTACCTTTCGATTCCGGCCATCATCGCAGCCTGCGAAATCACAGGGGCTGAAGCCATCCACCCCGGCTACGGGTTCTTGTCCGAGAATGCCAACTTCGTTCAAATCGTCGAAGACCACGGCTTGACCTTTATTGGCCCCACAGCGGAACACATCCGCGTCATGGGCGACAAGATCACGGCCAAAGACACGATGAAAGATCTGGGCGTTCCCTGCGTGCCCGGCTCTGCAGGAGGTGTGCCAACCCTTGAGGATGCACAACGCATTGGCGCGGAAATTGGCTACCCTGTTATCATCAAAGCCACAGCTGGCGGCGGCGGCAAAGGTATGAAAGTCGCGCAAACCGCGGCAGACATGGAAAGCGCGTTTATGACAGCGCGCGCCGAGGGCAAATCCAACTTTGGCAACGATGAAGTCTATATCGAAAAATACCTGACCACACCGCGCCACATTGAAATTCAGGTGTTTGGCGACGGCAAAGGCAAAGCGGTCCATCTGGGCGAGCGGGACTGCTCTTTGCAACGGCGTCACCAGAAAGTGTTCGAGGAAGCCCCAGGCCCCTCAATTTCGCCCGAAGAACGCGCGCGTATCGGCAAAGTCTGCGCTGACGCTGTGGCCCGCATCAACTATATCGGTGCTGGCACCATCGAATTCCTGTATGAAAACGGCGAATTCTATTTCATCGAGATGAACACACGCCTGCAAGTGGAACACCCCGTGACCGAAGCCATCTTTGGCGTCGATCTGGTGCGCGAACAAATCCGCGTTGCCGAAGGGTTGCCAATGTCGTTCGGGCAAGACGATCTGGAGATCAACGGCCACGCCATCGAGGTCCGCATCAATGCGGAACGCTTGCCGAATTTCTCACCCTGTCCGGGGAGGATTACACAGTATCACGCGCCAGGTGGCTTGGGAGTGCGTATGGATTCGGCCCTCTATGACGGCTATTCTATTCCACCTTACTACGACAGCCTGATTGGCAAACTCATCGTGCACGGCCGCGACCGCCCCGAAGCACTTGCGCGCCTCAATCGTGCGTTGGGTGAGTTGATTGTAGACGGGGTCGACACCACGGTGCCGCTGTTCCACGCGCTTCTCCAAGAGGCTGATGTGCATTCAGGCGAGTACAACATTCATTGGCTGGAGCACTGGCTGGAAACAAACCTGCAGCCAGAGTGAGCCCGCTCACACTCGATATATTGCTGCGGGGCTATGCGGTCGGGATTTTTCCGATGGCAGAACATCGCGACGATCCGGAAATTTTCTGGGTCGATCCGCAAAAGCGTGGAATCCTGCCTTTGGACGGGTTCCACGTCTCCCGCTCTTTGGCGCGGCACATGCGGCGTACCTCCATGAAAGTCAGTACAAACACGGCATTCGAGGCCGTCGTTGACGGTTGCGCCGATCGCGTGGACACGTGGATCAATGATGAAATTCGCGGGCTTTATGGCCAACTTCATACACGTGGGTACGGGCACTCACTGGAGGTCTGGGAAGATGACCTGCTGGTGGGCGGCGTCTATGGGGTGACTTTGGGCGGTGCGTTTTTTGGCGAAAGCATGTTCTCGCGCCGGACCAATGCGTCCAAAGTGGCACTGGCCTGTTTGGTGGATCTGCTCAATCGCGGCGGATTTTCGCTGTTTGACACGCAGTTCATCACATCGCATCTGGCAAGCCTTGGTGGTGTGGAAATCAGCCGTGGGGAGTACCACCAGCGCCTTGACCACGCGCAGTCGTTAACCGCGACCTTCCCCAGCCCAAAGCAGCCTCAGGACGTGGTGCAGCGCATCACCCAGACGTCATAACGTGGGTGATCCATCGCGCTCAAAGCCGGCGCAGACGCGATAAACCAGCCCGAGAACACTTTGCCCTCCCGCCCTGCTTCCACGACCTCTACAGCAGCGTAGGCATCTCCTGACGGGTTTCCTACCGGATAGCGGCATTCACGCAAAACGATGCTCAAACGGCCGAATTCCACGATGGCCCCAGCGGTCATTTCGATGTCTTTGGTTGTGCCGCTTGTCTTGTCGAGACCGCGCAGCACGGCTCCTGATGCTACGGTGGTTTCTTGTTGAGCCAAAGCGGCACTGCACATGCAAACAAGGATTGCAGCCAGGCGCAGGATCATTCCCCGTCACCGCCGCTGACAAACTTCAACAACAACGAAATCAGGCTGACAGCGCCTTGAGTATCCGTGATTTCCGCACCTTCTTCAAAATTGAAGGGCGAACCACCGGGAACAATTTCAACATAGTTCCCGCCCAAAAGCCCTTCGGACGCCACGATGATGGCACTGTCATCCGGAATTTCGATGCCTTGTTGCACACTGACAGTCGTGTCAGCGCGGAATGTCTGGGTGTTCAGGGCAACATCGGTCACCGTGCCGACTTTGACGCCCGCAAGGCGCACGTCCGTTCCAACGCTCACACCTTCAAGGCTGCGAAAGCTGGCTGTCAACGGATAGCTGCTGGACGGGCCAGACAGACCCGCCACTTGGCCTGCGTAAATCGCAAACGCGACCGCCGCGGCCAAAACCGCACCACCAACGACCACTTCTGTTGTGTTTTCCGCCATATCCCTCGCCCCCGCTTGGTCTGCTATTCTGGCGACCAAGCCTCGTAATCGTCACGCGACGCAGGCTTTGCGCGACGAATGGATCCTGACGGCGCATAGGCCAACGCGGTGCCTGTCAGGTTTTCCTGATGCGGCTTTTCCCAATCTTTGCGCACGAGCGGCTTTTCGGTTGGTGGCTCATCCCACGTGCGGTGCAGCCATCCGTGCCAAGACGGGTCCACACGGGACGCCTCGGCCTCACCGTTGAAAATCACCCAACGCTTGGCGTCGTCGTGCGTTTTGTAAAAGATATTGCCCTGCGCATCTTCACCCACACGCACGCCTTTGCGCCATGTGAAGAGTTGCGTGTTCAAGGTTTGACCATTCCACCATGTCACGGCGCGTAAAGCTGTTCTCAGAAGTCCCATAGGTGCCTCATTTTCGGTTGCTCCTGATATGGTTTATTTTTCATGCCCCGTCCAGTGTGGTTGCAACGATTGACCGACCGCTGGAGCATAGATGTAGCGGTAGAAACCTTTGCAAACCGTGAATACGCAAGCTTAGTCAGGCAAAACAGCCGTAACTTCGATTTCAATCTTGTATTTTGGGTCGATCAAGCCGCAAACGATCATTGTCGCCGCAGGCGGATTGGCGCCAAACGTCTCTGTCAAAATCGGCCAACACGCTTCAAAATCAGCCGCATCAGGCAACATATAGGTCACCCGAACGACATGTGCGATGGTTGTTCCTGCGTCTTTCAACGCCGCCTCAATAACCGCCAGCGCAGAGGCACATTGAGTTACGACATCGTCGCCTTGCCCGACAGTGCCGGCAACATGCACAAAACCCCCTGCAACAACAGCGCGGCAATAGCCTATTTTGGCCTCGAACGGCCCACCAGATTTAATCCGGGTGATGCTCATGGCGCGGCCTCTTTATGCGTAAGGAAAGTATCGATTTGAGACTAAAAAGCGGGGCGCGCAAGCACGTACCCCGCATTTTTGGTTAGCCCGCCGTCGCCGGCTCTTTATCCGTTTCGGCGTGAATCATCAAAGGTGCGGCGTCGGACATGACGGCCTCTTCATTGACCACAACCTCGTTGACGCTGTCCAAACCAGGCAGTTCGAACATTGTATCAAGCAAGATATCTTCGAGGATAGAGCGCAAACCCCGCGCGCCTGTTTTCCGTTCGATCGCTCGCTTCGCAATCGCACTCAGCGCGTCTTCGGTAAAGGTCAACGCCGTGTCTTCAAGCTCGAACAAGCGCTGGTATTGCTTGACCAAAGCGTTCTTGGGCGCCGTCAGAATTGTGACCAGAGCATCCTCATCGAGGTCCTCAAGCGTCGCCAAGACCGGCAAACGGCCAACGAATTCCGGGATCAATCCGAATTTGAGCAGGTCTTCAGGCTCAAGGTCGGTAAAGATTTCACCAACACCGCGTGCATCATCGTCACGCACATCAGCGCCAAACCCCATGGCAGACCCTTTGCCGCGCGCTGCGATAATCTTGTCCAGACCCGCAAATGCGCCACCGCAAATAAACAGAATGTTTGTTGTGTCCACTTGCAGGAATTCTTGTTGTGGATGTTTGCGCCCGCCTTGCGGGGGAACAGATGCCACAGTGCCTTCCATCAGCTTTAGCAAGGCTTGCTGAACACCTTCACCCGAAACATCGCGGGTAATGGAAGGGTTTTCGGACTTGCGCGTGATTTTGTCGACTTCATCGATGTAGACGATGCCGCGTTGCGCCCGCTCGACGTTGTACTCGGAGGACTGCAGCAGTTTGAGGATGATGTTCTCAACATCTTCACCAACATAGCCGGCTTCTGTGAGGGTGGTTGCATCCGCCATTGTAAACGGGACGTCCAGAATACGAGCAAGTGTTTGCGCCAAAAGGGTTTTACCGCAGCCTGTCGGGCCCATCAAAAGGATGTTGGACTTTGCCAATTCGATATCGCCGCCCTTTTGGGCATGGTTAAGGCGCTTGTAGTGGTTGTGCACAGCAACAGACAATACGCGTTTGGCGGTCGCTTGGCCGATGACATAGTCATCCAGCACTGCGCAGATGTCTTTGGGCGTCGGAACGCCGTCCGTGGCCTTGAGGCCGGAGGCTTTTGTCTCTTCGCGAATGATGTCCATGCACAACTCTACGCACTCGTCGCAGATGAAGACTGTCGGGCCTGCAATCAGCTTGCGCACTTCATGCTGACTCTTGCCACAAAAGCTGCAGTAGAGGGTGTTTTTGCTGTCGCCGCTGGAGTTCGTAGCCATGGTCACTCTTTCAGGGTCTGTCCCGTTTCGTCTCGCAAATACGAGCGCGTTTCACGCTTATTTCTTCCAGCTTAAGGCAGCCCCGACAGGTCCACAATCGCAAAATGGATGCAATTGTTATGGTTAACCTGTCGGGGGCATGTCACTTATTCGCTGTCGTCGCCGTCTTTGTTGCGGTTTTCGACAATTTCGTCGATCAACCCCCAGTCTTTGGCCTCGTCAGGGGACATGAAGTTGTCCCGCTCCAACGCCGCTTCAACGTTTTTCAATGTCTGGCCAGTGTGTTTGACGTAGATTTCGTTCAAACGGGTTTTCAGCTTCTGGGTTTCCTGAGCGTGGATCATGATGTCTGTCGCCTGCCCCTGGTATCCGCCGGACGGCTGGTGGACCATCACGCGGCTGTTGGGCAGGGAGAACCGCATGCCTTTTTCACCGGCTTGCAGCAGCAAGGACCCCATGGAGGCGGCCTGCCCGATCACAAGCGTGGACACTTTGGGTTTGATGTACTGCATTGTGTCGTAGATCGACAAACCAGAGGTCACAACACCACCCGGAGAGTTGATATACATGCTGATTTCCTTGGACGGGTTTTCCGCTTCCAAGTGCAACAACTGTGCCACGATCAACGAGGACATGCCATCATGAACCGGACCACTCAAAAAGATGATCCGTTCCTTAAGCAAACGGGAGAAAATATCGTAGGCGCGTTCGCCACGGCTGGTTTGCTCAACCACCATGGGGACGAGCGTGTTCATGTATGTGTCGATGGGGTCGTTCATAAAATGCCTGCCTCAGTACCACTTTGCCGGACCATACCAGCAAAGACCTTTCCTAGATGTTAGTATCGCCATTCGGGAGCCGCAAGGGGGCCAAGCGGTTGATCTTGGCTCAAGTTGATTTAGCTCAGGCAACATGACCAAAGAGTTAACACAATCCATTCCGACCCATAATGCGGCTTTGGAGCACCTGAACCGCTTTGTGCCGCATGCCGGGCGCGATTACGCATCGCGGCGCAATTTTGATTTGGGTGCAGGGAAACACACACATGTCTCCTGCTTGTCCCCATATCTGCGTCACCGGATCATCACGGAAAAAGAGGTCCTTAAGGCGACGCTTGGCCGCCATTCCTTGCAGGCGAGCGAAAAATTCGTCCAAGAGGTGTTTTGGCGCACCTACTGGAAGGGCTGGCTTGAGATGCGGCCGCAAATCTGGCGTGACTATCAGCACGGGGTCATGCGCGCGCTTGATGATGTTCAGACCCAGTCAGGACTGCGCGCCCGCTGGGAAAGCGCTTGTATGGGGCAAACCGGTATCGCCTGTTTTGACACATGGGCGCAGGAATTGGCCCAAACCGGCTATCTGCACAATCACGCCCGCATGTGGTTTGCGTCGATCTGGGTGTTCACGCTGGAACTGCCTTGGGAATTGGGCGCTGATTTCTTTCTACGCCACTTGTTGGACGGCGATCCTGCCTCCAACACCTTGTCGTGGCGCTGGGTCGCAGGGATCCAAACGCAAGGCAAAACCTATCTGGCGCGCCCTGACAACATTGCAAAATACACCGAAGGCCGCTTTGCCCCGACAGGGCTGGCCGCATACGCGCCCCCGCTGGACGCCCCTGTAAAACCCGCCCCCAAACCGCTGGTCGACGTGCCTGCGCCGCAATCGGGAAAACGCACAGGGCTTGTGCTGCACAACGACGATCTGAGCCCGCGTGGTATTCTGGAGCAATGCGACACCATCGTTACGACATTCTGCCTCACAAGCCCCGCACGCCTGAGCCCTTTGGCCCCTGCTCCACACATCAAAGCATTCACGAAAAGGGCTATGGCGGATGTCACAACGCGGTGGAGCGCCCGCATGGGAGACATCGCGCACGGAACCACAGCAACGGACATCGAAGCATGGGCCGCAACCCATGGGTTGGAGCAGATCGTGACAGCCTATGCGCCCACCGGACCAAACGCCGACACCTTAAAGGCCGTAACCACCTTGCCTGTCGCCCAAGTCCGGCGAGACTATGACAGCGCGGCATGGCCTTTTGCGACGCATGGATTCTTTAAATTCAAAGATAAAATCCCAGCTTTGATTGCGCGCATGAATGAAGCCACCACCATGGGTTGAGCGAAGTTTCGCCAATCTGTCATGCAGACGTTACCTGACTGTTACACGAATCTACGACCCATGCGAGCATGGCATCGCCACGTATTTCGCAGCATGAGGACCTATCAATGAACCGCAATGACATTATCAACGATCCTGACAACGGGAACAAAGCAGAAGCTTATGAGGCCTTTGACGACATTCCGACAAACCCGAATTTGAGCAACACAATCGGCGATGTGATCAACGCGCGCTACGGGCGGCGGGACGTTTTGCGCGGGGTACTCGGGGTCTCGGCGAGCACGGCCCTGTTCGGCACATCCGCACTGATGGCGCCCACGCCCGCTCAAGCCAGCACCGCCTCGCGCTATGTGTTTGATGAATTGGAATGGGGCAACGATGAAACCCACCACGTCGCGGAGGGATACAACGCCGATATCTTGCTGCGTTGGGGGGATCCGATCACTGCCGACGCCCCTGAATTTGACGTGATGGCCCAAACCTCTGCGGCGCAGCTCAAGCAATTCGGATATAACAACGACTACGTGGGGTTCACGGCCCTGACCGAGGACGGCACACGCGGCCTGCTGTGCGTCAACCACGAATATACCAACGAAGAGGTCATGTTCCCGGGCCTTGGACGCCAAGATCGCGCCGGTTTTGCGGATATGACCAAGGAACTGACAGACATTGAAATGGCGGCTCACGGGGGCACCGTGGTCGAGATCGCTCAGGATGACAGCGGCAAATGGGCCTTGGTGCGCGACAGCAAATACAACCGCCGCATCACGCCTTTGGACACGCCGATGACGATTTCGGGGCCAGCGGCCGGGCACGACCGGATGAAAACCAACGCTGATCCTGACGGAATGACGGTCATCGGGACGGTGAACAACTGCGCCGGCGGCATGACGCCTTGGGGCACCTACCTCATGGCCGAGGAAAACTTTCACGGCTACTTCTGGACCGACAAACTGGACGCCGAGGGCAAGCCTGACATCTCGGAGCATCCCGAAGCCGCACAACTGAAACGCTACGGCGTGCCGGGGCGGTGGTACGGGTGGGGCCAACACCATGACCGTTGGAACATCGACAAAGAACCCAATGAGCCCAACCGCTGGGGCTGGATCGTCGAAGTGGACCCGCGCAACCCGGATGCCGCCCCCATCAAACACACTGCTATGGGACGTTTTCGCCATGAGGGGGCCGAAGCCACAACCTCCAAAGACGGGCATCTGGTGGTTTATTCGGGCGACGACAACCGCTTTGACTATCAATACAAATACGTCTCAAAAGGCGTCGTGAACGCCGAAACATCCGTGTTTGGCAGTCCGTTGATGTCGGACGGCACGCTTTATGCGGCGCGCTTTGACGCCGACGGCACGGTCGAGTGGTTGCCACTGGTCCATGGAAAAGGGCCGCTGACTTCCGAAAACGGCTTTGCCAGCCAAGCCGACGTTATGATCGACACGCGCATTGCTGCCGATCTGTTGGGCGCCACCCCGATGGACCGCCCCGAAGATGCACAACCGCGCGGCGACGGCACCGCCTACATCATGCTCACCAACAACACGCGGCGCAAAGCGGGCGACGAAAACGTGGCAAACCCGCGCGCCGACAATGCCTTTGGGCACATCATCGAGATCAAGGAAGACAACGCCGATCACGCAGCCACGCGCGGCACATGGTCCATTCTGGTCAAATGCGGGGATCCGGCGGTCACCGACGTGGGCGCGCAGTGGAACCCTGAAACCAGTGAAAACGGCTGGTTTGGCTCACCCGACAACTGTGCCATCGACGTGGACGGGCGCCTGTGGGTGTCCACAGATCAGGGGCGCAGCTGGGGGAAAACCGGCAAATCCGACGGGCTATACGCTGTGGAAACCGAAGGAGAGGCACGCGGCACCTCCAAGTTGTTCTTCCGTTGCCCAGTGGGCGGCGAGATGTGCGGTCCCTACTTCCACGACAGCGGCGAAACCCTGTTCCTCGCCGTGCAGCACCCCGGGACGGACGGAACCAAAGACCTCAAAGGGTTCGAGCGCGACTCAACCTTTGAAGATCCGGCCACCCGCTGGCCCGACTTTGACCCCGCCATGCCACCGCGCCCTTCTGTTGTGGTTGTCACGAAAAAAGGTGGCGGTAAGATCGCTGTTTGAGGTTAAATTTAAAAGCCGCGCACACTCGCGCGGCTTTTAATATCTGACAAGGATGCACAATGGCACAGGATCAAAAAATCGACTGGCACATTCCAGTCTGTTGAGCTGTGCTACCGTCATCACCGAGCGCTACAAAAACACCCAGAACGCACGGCGTTTCCTTAAGTCGCAATTGGGCGAAGCGTTCAAATTCGACCGCCCCTTTATGGCGTGGTTCAAAGCCAACAGGGGCAAGACGCTTGGCGATGCGGCCAGCGAATACCGGCGACGCACTTCAGACCAATGGCCCGAAGTGCGGTGACCTCACTCAGCCAGGCATGCCCTGAACGACACTTCCAGCCCGCGCATCATCTCCAGATAAAGCTGGTCCGTTTGATCAACTCTGACACCTGTCGGATCCAGTTCTACAACCTTGATGTCAGGTGCCACGGCAGTGATCCAGTCCTGGCTTTGCCCCGGCTCTGAAAATGCGCATTTCGCACCGGTTGCGGCGATGGTATCACTGATCTCGCGCAATCGGCGAGGCCCAGGCGCCTGCGCATCAGAGGCGGCAATCGCTCCGACCGCTTCGACCCCGTATCTGGCTTCAAAATAGTGATAGGCGTCGTGAAACACGACGAACGGCCGTGCTTTGAGATCCTCCAGACGCTCACGCAGTTCTTGATCCAACGCCTCAACGGATGCCACGGCCTCTTGTGCGTTTTTCGCATAAGTGTCTTTGTTTTCAGGGTCAATGTCAGACAATAGCTGCGCAATGCGCGGCAGCCACCGTGCCGCATTTTGAGGATCAAGCCAGACATGCGGATCATGTGCCTCCTCTTCACTATGGCCATGCCCGTGATCGTGGTCATGATCCTCATGGCTTTCGAACGCGGCACCCTCGCGGAATGGCAACGTCTGGGTGGCGGGATCGTCCATCAGGTTCAAAATGACAGCATCCTGTGCCAAAGTTGTCACCGGTTTCTCTAACCAAGGGGTCAGTTCGGGCCCGATCCAGACGACAAGATCGGCCTGTTTCAGTGCGCGCGCCTCGGAGGGGCGCAGGAAGTGGGCATGCGGGGACGCATTTTGCGGAACAATCAAAGAAGGCGTGCCCACATCCTTCATCACCATTCCCACCAGACTGTGAAGAGGGGCAATATCAACGGCCACAGCTGGTCCTTCAGCCATCGCCCCAAACGGCCACATAAGAGTCACGGACAATATCAATTTGCGCATCATGGCGTCACCTTTGCTATGAAATAACATATCACAACAACTTGCTACGGGATATGTTATACTATATCAACCCCTGAATTGGAGGACTTGCCATGGCGCTCGGCTTTGAACATCACGACCACAGCGATTGCATTTCAAGCACGCTTGCACGGGCTGAGGCGCATTGCGCAAAGGCGGGGTTGAATTTCACCCCCGTGCGGCGACGTGCATTGGAAATCCTGCTGCAAGAACACCGCGCGCTGGGGGCCTATGATTTGCTGGGGCATTTGGCACAAGCAGGCTTGGGCAAACAGCCTCCCGTGGCGTACCGTGCCCTCGACTTTCTGGTATCATCCGGTTTTGCCCATAAAATAGAAGGGCTTAACGCCTATATTGCCTGTGCCCATCTTGGTCAGGACCACACCCCAGCCTTTTTGATCTGCCGGATCTGCAATGCGGTTGCCGAAGCCGATGCAGAACTCGCCAACGGGCGCTTGGGCGATGCTGCGCGGGCTGTCGGCTTCATTATCGAGCGAACTGTCGTCGAAGCCGAAGGGCTGTGCCCCTCGTGTCAGAACGCCACATGAGCGCGCTGATCGTTGCTCAAAACATGAGCTTGCGCCAAGGGGGAAAAACTGTCCTCGCGAACGTCGACTTCCAAATCAATCGCGGAGAGATCGTCACCATCGTCGGGCCAAACGGGTCGGGGAAATCCACGCTGCTGCGCGGGTTGATCGGCGCGATACGCCCCATCACTGGCACTGTGGAACAGGCCAAGAGTTTGAAAATCGGCTATGTCCCACAATCCCTGCATGTGGACAGTACCCTGCCGCTGACCGTGCGTAGATTTCTCAATATTCCCAAACGGATAGACAAAGACGCGATGCGCGGCGCCCTTGATCGCGCAGGTGTCCCCGACAAGGCAGATGCGCAATTGTCCCAATTGTCGGGGGGACAATTTCAACGCGTGATGCTGGCGCGTGCACTTCTGGCGCGCCCCGATATACTGATTTTGGACGAAGCGACCCAAGGGTTGGATCAGTCCGGATCGGCCGCCTTTTACCGACAAATAGAAGAGGTCCGCCAAGAATTGGGATGTGCTGTTTTGATGGTCAGCCACGATTTACATGTGGTCATGGCCGCATCGGACCGGGTGCTGTGTCTGAACGGGCATGTGTGTTGCGAGGGCACGCCTGACATTGTGGCCTCGGCCCCTGAATACCGAGCCCTTTTCGGCACAGGCACGCAAGGGGCTTTGGCGCTATACCGGCATGATCACGACCACAACCATCATCATGATCACACTCATGACCACTCCCACTGAAGGCCCTGAAAATGCTCGATGATTTTATTGTCCGTGCCGCTCTGGCAGGCGTTGGCGTCAGCCTTGCGGCGGCCCCTTTGGGGTGTTTCGTGGTGTGGCGGCGTATGGCCTATTTTGGCGATGCTACCGCACATGCGGCGCTTTTGGGCGTGGCCTTGGCGCTGGCACTGGACGGACCGGTCATTGTTGGTGTTTTGGCCGTGGCGTTGGTGGTGGGTGTCAGCGTGAGCATGTTGTCGGATCGGGGTTTGGGGGCCGACACAATTTTGGGCGTTTTGGCCCATGGCCTGCTGGCTGTAGGGCTGCTGGTGATCTCGCTCACATCAGATACCCGCGTGGACATTATGGGCTTTTTGGTTGGTGATATTTTGAGCGTCTCAAAAGCCGAATTGGGCCTTGTCTGGCTGGGCGCGATCAGCGTTACAGCATTGATGATATGGCGTTGGAATGCTTTGCTAAGTGTCACCTTGAACCCTGATCTGGCACGCGCGTCCGGCATCAATACCCGCGCTGAACAGCTTGTTTTAACGCTGTCTTTGGCCGTTGTAGTGGCCGTGGCGATCAAGGTGGTCGGCGCTTTGCTGATCTCTGCATTGTTGATCATTCCAGCCGCCGCAGCGCGCCCCTTGTCCCGCACCCCGGAGGCGATGGCGATGATCGCCGCGGTGATCGGGGTGGGCTGCGCTTTGGGGGGGCTGGGGGCGGCGTTTCACTGGGACACGCAGACAGGGCCAACCATCATCGCACTGGCCGCGCTGGCCTTTGTCATCACCCATCTGGCGCGCGCGGCACTGCGCCGCTAGGTCACGCGATTGCGGACTTTATACTGCGGATCGTCCCACAAATTTTCGTTGATCACGGCGGCGATATGATCGACGGCTGCACGCACGTCAGCGGCGTCAATGTAGAGCGGGGTAAAGCCGAAGCGCATGATGTCCGGCGCGCGAAAATCACCGATGACACCGCGCGCAATGACAGCCTGCATGGCCGCGTAACCCTCTGGAAACGAAAACGAAACTTGTGACCCGCGTGCATTCGGATCCCGTGGACTGGCCAATGTCAGACCGGGCACACGTGCCTCGATTTGCGCGATAAATTGTTCCTGCAACGCAACGGACTCTGCGCGCAGATCAGCCATCGCGACACCGTCCCAGACCTGCAAAGCGGCCTCAAGGCTGGCCATCTGGATCACGGGGGGGGTGCCGACGCGCATCCGCTCTATCCCTGCCCCCGGGCGATAGTCGAGATCAAAGGCAAACGGTGCGTCATGCCCCAACCACCCCGCCAATGCAGGCTCGATCGTGTCGAGCAGATCAGGGCGCACATAGATGAAGGCCGGCGCGCCCGGACCACCATTGAGATATTTGTACGTGCAGCCGATCGCGAGCTCACATTCAGAGGCTGCGATGTCCACCGGAATGGCCCCCGCAGAATGCGCCAGATCCCAGATCATGACGGCCCCTTTGGCATGGGCTATCTTGGTGATCGCGTCCATGTCATGCAATCGGCCGGTGCGATAATCGACCTGAGTGAGCATCACGACCGCGACGCTTTCATCAATGAAATCAGCGATGTGCAACGGATCTTCGACCCGGACCTCATAGCCGTCATCCAGAAGTTTGGCCAAGCCGTCCGCCATGTAAAGGTCCGTGGGAAAGTTGCCTGTGTCTGACAGGATCACGCGGCGCCCTGGGCGCATTTTGAGCGCTGCCGCGACCGCTTGGAACACTTTGAGAGACAGAGTATCGCCCAACACGACCGACCCTTCGGGCGCGCCGATCAACTGCCCGACGCGGTCGCCCAAACGACCGGGTTGTGCCATCCAACCGGCTGTATTCCAGCCTTTGATCAGCATTTCTCCCCACTGGGCCTGCACCATATGCGCGACTTTTTCAGGCACGGCTTTGGGCAAGGGGCCAAGAGAATTGCCATCCAGATAAATGATGCCTTCGGGCAGGTGAAACATCTCTTTGCGCAGGACTGAGGGCATGGGGATTCCTTTGGAGGGGGATGGGGCGTTTGCAAATTTTCTATCGCGGCGCGGATGCTGTGACCAGCCCCCCCCGAACGCCGAACACGAACACAGCGAACACAGCGAACACTGCTTAACGCCGCGTACGGTGCCCTGCACAGCGCGTGTTGTACAAAACACCGCCCGAATGTCACAAGACGCGACCGGTCTGACACACCTGTTTTCGCCACAAACAGCCGTCTTGTACAAAACGGAGGCCAAAGTTTACAACACGCGCACCCTTTGAGCGTTTACACATCCTTCATCTTTGCCCCGCGTTAAGGTTTGCGCGCAGCCCTCAACTTTTGCTTAACTTTTGCCCGTCACCGCGCGCTGAACAGCGCCAAACCGACCACCATCAGCATCGAGAGCGCCATGGCGATATTGATCTTGCGCTGGGTGCTGTGCGGCAGGTTCAACGCGTGCAAACTGACCCCTGCCCACAACCACCCCACATGCAGCGGCACCCAGATCAGATTGTAGATCGCGATCTTGACCACCATCTCGAGCCCGAGGGCGTCGGGGAAAATCACGAACCCCGAAAACAGAGTGGTGGTGACAACGTAGGCTTTGGGGTTGATCGGTTGCAAAGCCAGCCCGTTCCAGAACCCCAGCGGTTTGCTAGGATCGATAAAACCGATGCGACTGCCCGCCGTAGCCACGCGGTAGGCCAGAAACAAAAGATACCCGACCGACGCCAGCAACAGCCCCGTGCGCAACCACGGGATCGCAAGCCCCGCCGCCGCAATTCCCGACAGCACCAGCACCATCACGATATGCCCGCCCACAAACAGCCCCGCGATGAACGCCAGTCCCGGGCGATACCCGTACGCCGCCCCGATCCCCGCCGTGGTGAGCACCCCGGGGCCGGGCGTGATGATCAGGAACAATACCGCGAGGGCAAATTCGATCATGGCGCATGTCCCTCAAAGGCTGCGAGCACGTCCCACAGGAACGTGACCCCTGTGCCTGCCACATCCGGTGCAACAGCCCGCGCATTTTCAATCACCAACGGGCGGGTGGTGTAGCGGTCGATGGGAAAGCTGTGCACTTCGAGCCAGCCCCCGTGCGCTTGCGCGGACACAAGGCTGACGTGCAGTTCCTGCATCCCGTGCGAGCAGACCGGAACGCCGGTGCCCTGCGTCAGGGCCGCCACTTGCAACCACCCTGTGATCCCTCCGCAATTGGAGGCATCGGGCTGGACAAACCCAAGGTCGCTTTGCGCCAGTGCCATCTCGAATTCATGGATCGTGTGCAGGTTTTCCCCCATCGCGACGGCCATGCCTGTGGCCGCGGTAATCTGCGCATAGCCTGCATAGTTGTCGGGGATGATTGGTTCCTCGAACCACAGGATGTTCTGGTCTTTGACCGCATGGGCAAGGCTGATCGCCTGATCCACCGTCATCGCATAATTCGCGTCGATCATGAACTGTGTGTCTGGCCCGATCTGCGCCCGCACGGCTTTGATCCGTTCGATGTCTTGCGCCTGCGTGGGTTGCCCGATTTTGATCTTTACCCCGTTCAGTCCGGCATCGAGGTAGCTTTGCACGTGGTTCAGAAGTTTGGGCAAAGGATAAGCAAGGTCAATGCCGCCGCCATAGGCGTTGCAGGTTTTCCCGTGCCCCCCTGCCATCTCCCACAGCGGTTTGTGCGCGGCTTTGCACCGCAGATCCCACAGTGCGATGTCCACCGCCGAGATCGCAAAGCTGACGATCCCGCCCCGTCCGACGTAGTGCATGTGCCATTGCATGGCGTCATAGATCGCTTCGACGTCTGTGCCGTCCTGTCCGATCAGCCACGGCGCGATGTCGTTGTGCACCATCGTCTGGATCGCATGCCCCCCGCGCCCGCCCGTGTAGGTATAGCCGGTGCCCGTGCTGCCGTCGGTGAGCGTGATTGTCACGGTGACCAGTTGGAAATGGCTGTGATCCCCGTGTTTGGCGTCCACCAGCACTTCATCCAATGGCACGTTGAACAGACGTGCGGTGACTTTGGTGATGGTGCGCATTGGATGCTCCCTTTGTGATGTCATTAGTTTCGCCTTTGGCATGGCGCTGTCCAGTGCAAATTCGATGTGGTTTGTGGCGGGGTGGTTTGACATAGTTGCGTCATGACCGACCCGATCTATTTTTATGCCCAGACCGACCCTTTTGCAGAGTTTTCCAATTTCGCCCCTTACGGCGTTGAAATGGATGGCCTGTGGTGGCGCACGGTGGAACATTATTTTCAAGCAATGAAGTTCGAGGATGCCCCCTACCGCGCGCGTATTCGCCAGTCCCATAAACCCAAGGATGCCAAAGGCTTGGGCATGACCCGCGCCCTGCCCTTGCGCGCGGATTGGGAGGAGGTGAAAGACGGGGTCATGTTGGATGCGGTCCGTGTCAAGTTCGCCACCCATCCGGTGCCGCGTGATCTGTTACTGTCCACCGGTGATGCCTTGATCGTCGAGAATGCCCCGATGGATGCCTATTGGGGCTGCGGTCCTGATGGGCAGGGGTTGAACCGTTTGGGGCAGATTTTGATGCGTGTGAGAGCTGAGTTGGCGCCCTCACACACCGCTTTGTAGCGTTGCGTCACATGCCGGCACATTCCGGCACGGGCGAGATCACCGTGCCATCCTTCAAGTGCTGCAACAGATTGTCGACTGTCAGATTGCCCATGGCCGCGCGTGTTTCCACCGTGGCGCTGCCCACGTGGGGCAAAAGCACCGTGCGCGGGCTGGTCGCGCAACGCTTGGGGCACTTTGGGTTCCTGCGCAAACACATCAAGGCCCGCCCACCCCAGCTTGCCGCTTTGCAACGCTTCGATCAGCGCGGCTTCATCCACGACCGATCCGCGCGCGACGTTGATCAGCGTGCCATTCGGCCCCAGCGCTTCCAGCACCTCGGCATTCACGATGTTGTGGGTCGATGGGCCGCCGGGGGTGATGCAGATCAGCACGTCCGCGTCATGCGCCATCGCCGTCAGGTTGTCGTAGTAGGTATAGGCGACGTCCTTTTTGGTGCGCGTGTGGTAGACAGGATTGTCGCTGTTCCACGGCAGCGAGCTTGTCCGCGATGGCCTGCCCGATGCGGCCCAAGCCCGAGGATGCCCACGGTCTGGTTGTCCGCCGAGCGCGTCAGCGGCGCTGCGCCGTCGGCTTCCCATGCGCCGTCGCGCACATAAGCGTCGTCCCGCAGCACTTCGCGGTAGCACGCCAGCATCAGCAAAATCGTGGTCGTTGCGACCTCTGCGTTCAGCACATTCGGGGTGTGGGTGACGACGACGCCCTTGCGCTTTGGCCGCCTCGACATCGATCGCGTCATAGCCCACACCGTAGCAACCGATGACCTTGAGGTTGGGCAAGCCAGCCATAAGCTCCGGCTTGATCCCGTCGTGGCCGTTTGTGATCACATGGGTGATTTTTGCAGGCGTCATAGCTGTCCAGTTGGCGGATGGTAAAGGCCGCTTCAAGGCGTGCTCGCATCGCGTCCGTGACACCGCCGATTTGCAGAAGATCAGGCATCTTGTGCCACCTTTTGTGCGCTGTTGGCCAAGACCTTGGATTGTCAAGTTCCATCACATCACCTGTGCTTCAGGTAGACGCGGATCCGGCTTCATCCCCATGCCGACGCCGGGCGGAGTGCCTGTGGTGATCACATCGCCGGGGTGCAGGGTGAAAAGCTGGCTGAGGTGTTCGATGATCTCGGCCACGGTAAAGATCATGGTCGATGTATGGCCCGTCTGCATCCGCTGCCCGTTCACGTCGAGGGACATGGACAGGTTTTGCGGATCAGGCACCTCATCGCGGGTCACAAGGTAGGGACCGGTCGGGCCGAAGGTGTCGCAAGATTTACCTTTGGTCCATTGCCCTGTGAGTTGGGTCTGGAAATGGCGTTCGGACACGTCATTGACGATACAATAGCCCGCAACGTAGTCCAAGGCGTCTGTCTTTGCTGACGTATTTCGCCTCTTTGCCGATCACCACGCCCAGTTCGACCTCCCAGTCGGTGTGGGTCGAGCCGCGTGGCATCACCACGTCGTCATTGGCGCCCACAATGGCCGAGTTGGCTTTGAAAAACAGGATCGGGTGCTCGGGAATCGCGGCCCCGGTTTCGGCGGCGTGGTCCGAGTAGTTCAGGCCGATACACAGGAATTTGCCGAAGTTGCCGACACAGGCGCCGAGGCGCGGGTTGCCTGTCGACCATCGGGCAAGGTCGCAGGATCAATGGCGCGCAGATTGTGCCAGTTTGGCGTCGCTCCAGCGTGTCGCCGCTGACATCATCGATGTGGGCGGAGAGATCGCGCAATGCCTCGCATCATCCATCAGCCCCGGTTTTTCCGCGCCTTTAGCGCCGTAACGTACGAGTTTCATTTGTTTTTCCTTACGGTCTTAGTGGTTGTCACGCGGCATGAATTTGCGAGCGATGTCGCGATATTCCGCAGCGCCTTTGAGGGTCATACCCTCGATCCAAGACGGCCGACTTTTTCGCGGAAGAGTCTCCTGCCACGGCGACTGGCTTTCGGCGGATGCCATAGCCGCCATTTTCCGACAAGGTGCGGGCGCGCTCGGCCAGTTCGTCCAAAGGCACCAGCATGTCGGCCGTGCCTTTGCCCAGGTCGATGCGCACGCGGTCGCCGGTTTGCAACAGCGCAAGGCCACCGCCATCTGCCGCCTCGGGCGAGGCGTTCAGGATCGAGGGCGAACCGGAGGTGCCCGATTGCCGTCCGTCCCCGATACAAGGCAGCGCCTCGACGCCGCGTTTCGAGCAGGTAGGACGGGGGCCGCATGTTCACGACTTCGGCCCGCCCGGGATACCCTTTGGGGCCCGCGCCGCGCATGAACAGCACGCAATCTCGTCGATGTTCTTCGGCTGGATCATCGATGCGGTGGTGGAAATCTTCGGGCCCGTCAAAGACGACAGCGCGCCCTTCAAACGCTTCGGGGTCATCCGGGTTGGACAGATACGTCTTGCGGAAAGCCGTCTGAAATCACCGAGGTTTTCATGATCGCGCTGTCGAACAGATTGCCTGACAGAGTTGATAAACCCTGCCTGCTGCTTCATCGGCTCTGCCGCGGTTTGATCACATCCAGTTCTGGTGCGCGCCGCCGCGCAGTTGTCGCCCATGCTCTTGCCGTTGGCCGTGATCACGGCACGGGATGCGGCAACAGGTCGGCCGCAATCAATTCCCCCACAACCGCAGGCACACCGCCCGCGTGTTGATAATCTTCGCCCAGATATTTGCCAGCGGGCTGCATGTTAACCAGCAGCGGCACGTCATGCCCGACGCTTTGCCAGTCGTCGTTGTCCAGCGGCACGCCGAGGTGGCGCGCAATCCGTTGAGGTGAATGGGCGCATTGGTCGACCCACCGATCGCGGAATTTATCACGATCGCGTTTTCGAACGCTTCGCGGGTCATGATGTCGGTGGGCGCAGGTCCTCCCAGACCATGTCCACGATGCGCTTGCCGGTTTCGTAGCTGATCTGGCCGCGCTCGCGGTAGGGTGCTGGAATCGCCGCATCCGGGCAGTTGCATGCCCAAGGCTTCGGCCAGCGAGTTCATCGTCGTCGCCGTGCCCATGGTGTTGCAATAGCCCACGGAAGGGGCCGAGGCGGCGGCGATGTTCATGAATTCATCGTCATCGATTTCACCCGCAGCCAGCAGTTCGCGCGCTTTCCAGATCACAGTGCCAGAGCCTGCGCGTTCCCCTTTCCACCAGCCGTTCAGCATGGGTCCGACCGACAATGCGATCGCAGGGATGTTAACCGTTGCCGCGGCCATCAGCAGCGCTGGCGTGGTCTTGTCACAGCCGATGTTCAGCACGACCCCGTCCAGCGGATAGCCAAACAGCGTTTCCACCAGCGACAGATAAGCAAGGTTGCGATCCAACATCGCGGTGGGGCGTTTTCCGGTCTCCTGAATCGGGTGCACCGGCACTTCGATGCAGGTTCCACCCGCCGCGATGATCCCGTCGCGCACCCGTTTGGTCAGTTCCAGATGGTGGCGGTTGCAGGGGCTGAGATCGGAGCCTGTTTGCGCGATCCCGATGATCGGTTTGCCCGATTGCAACTCTTCGCGGGTCAGCCCGTAGTTGAGGTAACGCTCAAGGTAAAGCGCTGTCATTTCAGGATTTTCCGGGTTGTCGAACCATTTGCGCGAGCGCAAGTCTTGTGGCTTCATTTTACGCTCAGTGCTCATTGGCCGCTCCAGCCTCCGTCGATGATATGTGTATGTCCAGTGGTGAATGCGCTTTCGTCGCTGGCCAGATAAACGGCCAGATGTGCGATTTCCTGCGCTGTGGCGACGCGGCCCATTGGCTGGCGTCCCACGAATTGTTTCATGGCGGCGTCATAGCTGCCAAGCTGTTCGCCCAATGCCGTCACGCGCTCGTGCCAGCTGGGCGATTCCACCGTGCCCGGGCAGATGCAATTGCACCGCACCCCTTGAGTGATGTAATCCACCGCGACCGATTTTGTCAGCCCGACAACTGCCGCTTTGGTGGTGCCATAGATAAAACGGTTGGGCGCCCCGATGATGCTGCCGAGGGCGGATGACATGTTGATAATCGACCCTGACCCCCGCTCCAGCATGCCTGGCAGGGCCGCCTGGATCGTGCGCAGCATGGAGCGCACGTTGAGGTCAAACGCAAAGTCCCAATCGGCGTCTGTGGTCTCCAGAACGGTGCCGTGATGCACGAAACCGGCGCAGTTGAACAAGATATCGGGCTGCGCTTTGGCCACCCCTGCGTTGACGCTGCCGGTGTCGCGTGCGTCCAGCGTCAGCACCTCGATGTCCCCTTCGCCCTCATCGCGAATCGTCGCCAGAGCGTCCATGTTTATGTCGCTGGCAAACACCTTTGCCCCTTGTGCCGCCATCGCCAGCGCTGTCGCGCGTCCGATCCCTTGCCCCGCCGCTGTCACCAGCGCGCGTTTTCCCTCAAGTCGTTGTCCCATAATGTTTTTTCCGTCTGGTTGCGCAGAAATTCACCCCTGTATTTCCAGTGCAATCTGCTCATGTCATCCCTGAAGACGCGCAGATTGCCCCCCTTTTTGCAGCGTGGGGGCTGGTTCCTGCGTCTGTTTGAGTTAGCGTATGACAGACGCTTGAGCTTTACCACTGCTTTGGCCATGCCCACCGATTGCGAGAGGAATTTCATGACACAACACCGCAAAATCGCCCTGATCGGCACTGGCCTGATGGGGATTCCGATGGGGTTGAACCTGATGAGGGCCGGATATGAGTTGCGCGCGTGGAACCGCTCACCCCAGCGCGCTGCCCCCCTTGTGGCCGCAGGTGCGACCCTTGCCCCAACCGCGGCAGAGGCGGTGACGGGCGCGGATGTGATCATCACAATGTTGTCGGACGGCTTTGCCACAGCGACCTTGTTCGAGGACGCTGCATTTGTGTCCGCCCTGAGCGCAAAACCCCTGTGGCTGGACATGTCCAGCGCCAAACCCGAACACGCCCGCGCCTTGTCCGAGCGCTTGGCCGCGCACGGCGTTGCCTGTCTGGACGCCCCCGTTTCGGGCGGCACCAAAGGGGCCGAAGCAGCCAGTCTGGCGATCATGGTGGGCGGCGCGGCAGAGGCATTTGACGCAGCCCGCCCCGTTTTCGAGGCCATGGGCCGCCCTGTGCATGTGGGTCCATCGGGCTGTGGCCAATTGGCGAAACTGGCCAATCAGACCATCGTCGCCGTCACCATCGGGGCCGTGGCCGAAGCCATGTTGTTGATTGAGCGTGGCGGTGCGGATCCGGCGGCCGTGCGCGCGGCCCTCAAAGGCGGGTTCGCCGACAGCGTGATCTTGCAACAGCACGGTGCGCGCATGAGTGCGGGCAATTTTGAACCCGGCGGCTTGTCCAAATTCCAACGCAAGGATCTGGACAACACGTTGGCAGAGGCTGCAACCCTCGGGCTGGAGCTGCCTGCCACCCAAGCGGTGCGCGACCGTTTTGATCACTTCATCGAGGAGATGGGCGGTGCGGATCTGGACCATTCGGGCCTGTATCTGGAACTCAAAGCACGAAATGGATTAACCTGATGTCGAAAATTCTGATCCTTGGCGGTGGCGGCATGATCGCGCAGAAACTGGCCCGCGCCCTGAACACGGAGCCTGCCTGTCGCGGGGCCGAATTGACCCTGTTTGACGTCGGCTTCCCCCCCAAAGGGGCAGCAGGGACGCAGATCACGGGCAACATCGCCGACCCTGCGCGCGTGCAGGACCTGGTGGCCGCGCGCCCTGATGTGATTTTTCATCTGGCTGCAATTGTGTCGGGAGAGGCCGAAGCCGATTTCGATAAAGGCTGGGATATCAACATGATGGCCATGTGGCATCTGCTGGGCGCGATCAAGGATCAGCATGATGCAAGCGGCGGGTCATATGTGCCACGGGTGGTGTTCACCTCGTCCATCGCCGTGTTTGGCGGCCCCTTTCCCGACAAAATCGACGACGTTTTCCTGAGCGCGCCACAAACCAGCTACGGGGCGCAGAAATCCGCGTGCGAATTGATGCTGGGCGACTTCAGCCGCAAAGGGATTGCCGACGGCGTTTCCCTGCGGCTGCCCACAATCTGCGTGCGCCCGGGCTTGCCCAATGCGGCGGCCTCGGGTTTCTTTTCGGGCATCATTCGGGAACCTTTGAACGGACAAAAGGCCATTTTGCCTGTGCCCGACACTGTGCGTCATTGGCACGCGTCGCCCCGTGCAGCGGTCGGTTTCCTGCGCCACGCCGCCGCGTTGGACACGGAAGTGTTGGAGGGGCGGCGCGCGTTGAACCTGCCCGGCGTGTCCTGCACCGTGGCCGAACAAATCGAAGCTTTGCGCAGGGTTGCAGGCCAAAAAGCAGTGGATTTGATCACCCCGACCCCTGATCCGACCATCGCAAAGATCGTCAGCGGGTGGCCCCGCGATTTTGACCCCCAACGCGCAATTGCACTGGGGTTTCAGGCCGAAACCAGCTTTGAGCAGATCATTCAGGTCTATCTTGAGGACGAAATGGCGTGAGGATGAGTTGAGCGCGATTACAGCCCGTCTTTGAGCGTTTCGCCTGTCAGGTGGCGCGCCAAGTGGTCGTGGATTTTCTTGCGCGTCAGGGCTTCATCCCCGGAGAGGGCAGCTTCAATAATGTTGCGGTGGTCTTCTATGTTGTTGGAAATGAAGCCGAAAGTGCGGTCCGCGACCATCAGTTGCTGGCGGAACCGGCTGTAGATGTTGGCGTGAAGGGCTTTGAGCGTGTCCGAGCCACAGGCCGCGATCAGCGTTTCATGAAATTCACGTTCAGCGTTGAACCATATGCCCTCGAACCCTGCCGTTTCATGCGCGTCATGGATGCGTTTTTCGATGTGGCTGAGTTGGTGATGGGCCGCTGTCAGCCGCGCTTCCCACGCGACACCGCCGTTGCGGATGGACAAAACCGTGCCCTCCCCTTCGAGCAGAACGCGCATATGCGTCAGCTCTGCCACGACTTTTTTGGACCGCTCGGGCACCCGAAACCCGCGTTGTTCCTGAAACGTCACAAGCCCCGCCGTGGACAGACGAAACAAGGCTTCGCGCACCGCAGAGGCCGAACAGCCAAAGCGCGCTCGCAAATGTTCCGCCTTGAGCTTGGCCCCATGTTCCAACTGATTGGCAATGAGCATGTGATGCAAAGCGTCATAGATATCAATATCTTGTGCAGTGTTTTCCACCCAACGCCCCCCAGAGTTGCCCTGCCACCCTACACGTGAAATTTCGAGATAAAAGCAAAATCACGAAATTTCAGAAAATTTAGGTTTTTTCTTGGCAGGTCGGGATTCACCGTCTACCGTTTCCCTAGCGTGACTCGGAACGGGCAGCAAAAGCCCCGACAAAGACGCTCAACGTCTGGGAGGACAACATGAAACTAGTGAAAACTGCGGCCACGCTGGCCGTCGCAGCGGCATTGACCGCGACCACCGCTTTGACCGCTGCAGCAGAGACGACAACCCTGCGCATTCAAACGCACTTCTCGCCCGAGACCCTGTCCGGCAAGATGGCCGCGAAGTTCATCGATGACGTGCAAACCATGTCCAATGGCGAAATCTCGATCGAGATGTTCTATTCCTCTTCCGTTGTGAAGTCGGTCGAGACCTTTGACGCGGCCGCCACCGGCATTCTGGATTGCGACATGACGGGCGGCGCCTATCAAACGGGCAAAAACCCTGCGTTCCAGTTCGCAGGCGATTTGATGGGCGGCTATCAGAACCCGTATCAGCAGATGGCATGGTTGCTGCACGGCGACGGCAAGGCCGCGTTGAACGGTTTGTACAACGGCTATGACATGGAATTCATCGGCTGGTGGATCCCCGGTCCTGAGTCTTTGTCCTCGACCAAACCAATCCGCAATGTCGGGGACTTCAAGGATTGGAAATTCCGCTCCCCTCCTGGTCTTGCGACCAAAGTATTCGCCAACCTGGGCGCGTCCCCGATCGTGATGGATTTCAACGAGATCTTTACCGCGCTTGAGACGGGTATCATTGACGGTGCCGATGCGGCCAACCTGACCAACAACGTCGGTTTGGGTCTCTATGACATCGCAGAGCACACCAACTTCCCCGGCTTCCACTCCATGCCTGCCGACCATCTGGCCTGCCGCAAGGACATCTGGGACGCCATGCCTGCGCACCACAAAAAAATCATGGAAGTCGCCATGGACAGCCTTGCCTTGCACAACGCAACCAAGAACGAAGTCCAGAACGCCCAGACCGCCAAGGACCTGCGCGCCAAGGGTGTGAACCTGTATGAGTGGACCCCTGAGGATCTGCAAGTGTACCGTGACGCGGTTCAAAAAGGCTGGACCGAGTTTGCGACCACCCCAGAAGCCAAAGCGCTTCTCGCAAGCCACATTGCCTTCCTGCAAGACATGGGCGCAATGAAGTAACCTTTTCGGTTTACCGACGAAAACCAGCGGCAGGGCTTTGCAAAAGGTCCTGCCGTTTTTCCCTCAAGTTGCCAAAGACCCTCATGAAAATCACCCGCATCACCAGCCATGTTTTGCAATACGACATGCCCGAGCGTTTGGGCTATTCGCAGCAATACTACGCCCAGCGCACCGCCCATCTGGTCGAGGTCGAGACCGATGAGGGCGTGACCGGATGGGGTGAATGTTTTGGGCCGGGCACGGTCGCTTTGGCCAACAAGACCATCGTCGAGCGTGTCATCCAGCCTATGGTGCTGGGGATGGATCCGATGGACCGCGACGTGATCTGGCACAAGGTTTACAATCTGCTGCGCGATCACGGTCAAAAAGGCATGCCCCTGCAATCCTTGTCCGGCGTGGACATCGCGTTGTGGGATATTGCGGGCAAGGTTGCGGGTCTGCCCCTGCACAAAATGATCGGCGGCGCGCACCGTACTTGTGTTCCCTGCTACGGCTACGGCATGATGCTGCGCGACGAGCCGGTTGCCGCCCTCGCCGCCCGTTTCACCGACGAGGCTGCCGCGATCAAGGACATGGGCTTTGTTGCGACCAAGATGAAAACCGGCTTTGGTCCCAAGCCCGATGTGATGCTTTGCGAGGCTGTGCGGCGCGGCGTTGGTGACGGTTTCCGCTTTATGGTGGATGCCAACCACGCCTATACCACCCCGGACGCCTTCTACGTGGGCCGCGCCCTTGAGGAGCTGGACGCCTATTGGTTCGAGGAACCTATCGCCCCCGAAGATCACGCCGGCTACCGTGAATTGCGCGCCGGTCTCAAGGTCAACATTTCGGGCGGCGAAGCCGAATTCAACCGCTGGGGCTGGCGCGCGATTTTAGAAAACCGCGGCCTAGATATTGCCCAGCCCGAGGTCTGCGCCTTGGGCGGGATTTCCGAATATCTGCGTGTGCTGGCCTTGTGCCATGCCCATTTCACCCCCGTCATCAACCACGTCTGGGGCAGCGCCATTGCCGTGGCCACCAACCTGCAACTGCTGGCCGCGATGCCGCCCCTTCCGGGGGGCCTGCACCCGTGGGAGCCGATGCTGGAGTTCGACACCACTGACAACAAGTTCCGCGACCAATTGCTGCGCGTGCCCTTGGACATTCAGGCCCAGGTCAAAGCCAACGCAGGGCGCGTCGCCATACCGACAGGCCCCGGCATCGGCGCAGAGCCCGACCGGGAATTCATCAAACACTACACGTGGGAAGTTTAGACCAAACGTTTGAACCCCATGGGAGGGGGAGAGAGACATGACAACCGCCAAAGACCTCAAGTCCGGATCACTGTGGGAATGGGTGATCCCCTTTGCCTTTTTCTTTTGCGTCTCGTGGGTGGTGTGGCAGTTGCCCGCCTTTTTCCTCGACTGGATTCCGCCCCAAAGCGAGTCCCTTTATGGCCAGATTGATGCGCTGTTTGCGCTGTATGACATTGTGGATGCGGGCAGCCTGTTTGGCGGGCACCTTGATATTGTCGACATCAGCGCGCTGATTGCCATTCCGGTCCTCGGGTATCTGGGTGTGCGCACTGTGCGCCGCGCCTCGATCGAGAATGAAAACGTCCGCTCCATAGACAAAATGGCGATCTTTTTGGGGCGTGTGACCATGATGATGATCCTCGCCCTTACCATTGTCATGCTCTACGAGGTTTTTGTGCGCTACGTGGTGGAGCGGCCCACCCTTTGGGCCAATGAAACCACCCTTTGGATTGCGAGTTTCGTGTTCTTGCTGGCCGGGCTTTACGCCATGCAGCAACGCAGCCACATCCGCATTGTCCTGCTGTATGATGCGGTGCCGCGCAATGTGCAGCGGGTGTTTGACACGATTTCCACATTGCTGATCCTTGTGTTTGCCGCCGCCACTGTCTTTGGCAGCTACAAATACGTCTTCTACAACAAGCTCTATAAATGGGAGCTGTACGGGTCGGCCTTTAACCCGCCCATCCCTGCCACGTTGCAGCCTATGGTGCTGATCGTCATCACTTTGGTCGCCATTCAGGCGGTCATCAATCTGATTTCGGATTGGAACCTTGACCCCGAAGTCCTGCGCACCCCCGAGGTTGATCTGGACGAAATTGAAGCCATCAAAAAATCATTGGGTGAAAAATAATGGATATCGGCACGATCTCACTGATTTTGATGGTGGCGCTGATTGCGCTTTTGGCCATCGGTATGCCTTTGGGCTTTGCGTCGGCTGTTCTGGCCGTTCTGGTGCTGGTTCTGCGCTTTGAGCCGGACCTGATTTTCGCGCCCTGGACCTTTGGGGACGGGATGTTGACCGCCAAGCCCGGATCGGGGGCCCTCAATCTGTTGCAGAACAAGATATACGGGCTTTTAACGGACTATGTCCTGATATCCATTCCGCTGTTCATCTTTATGGCCGCGTTGCTGGAGCGCTCGGGCGTGGCCAAGACCATGTATGACAGCCTGTCCATGTGGCTCAACCGCACCCGCGGGGGCATTGCCATTGTGACCTCGATTATGGCGGTGATCATGGCGGCGATGTCGGGCATCATCGGCGGTGAAGTCGTGTTGCTGGGTCTGATCGCCCTGCCCCAGATGCTGCGCCTTGGCTATAACCAGAATTTGGCCATCGGGGTGATCTGTGCCTCTGGCTCTTTGGGCACAATGATCCCGCCCTCTATCGTGTTGATCATCTACGGGCTGATCACCGAAACCTCGATCAAGGCGCTGTTCACCGCGTCCTTTTTGCCCGGTTTCATGCTGGCCTCTTTTATCATTACCTACATTGTCATCCGCACCCAGTTGCGCCCCGAAGACGCCCCCCTGCCGGATCCCGTTCCGGGCGATCCGATTGGCCGCGAAAAGGGGGGCTTGTTCCTTGCCCTTCTCAATGTGTTGTTGGTGGCGGGCACTGCCCTGTTGTGTTTGCGTGCGGGCTACATCGAGTTTTCGGGCCAGAATGCGGCCAATGACGGGGACCCTTATTCCCTCGCCTCGCGGTGGCATTTCTACATGCTGGGCGCTGTGTCCTTGCTGAGCTTTGCAGCCGTGTTTCTGGTCTTTGGCGCTGAACGCTCTGCCCGCTCATGGGCGTTGGGCAAAGGCCTTGTCCCGCCCATCATCGTCATCGGCGTTGTGCTTGGCTCTATCTATGGCGGCATCACGGGCATCACCGAGGCCGCAGGCATGGGCGCCTTGGCCGTGTTCTTTATTGCGGTGCTGTTGCATTACACCACCCAGGAGTGGATCGATCTGGTCCGCAGCCGCGCGGCCCGTATCGCCATGACTGTCGGCTTTGTCATTGCCTTGTGCATTTTCATTCCGATGATCTTTTTCCCGACCACAGAGTTGGTAGGTGAAATCCGCTTTGCCATCGTGTTCATCGCCTTGTTCGGCGCCATCCTGCGCATCGAGGACATGCGGGATTTGTTGTGGGACGCTTTGGTGCGCACCTTGAAGTCCACGGGCACCATCATTTGGGTCACCATCGGCGCGGCGGCCCTTGCTGGTGCCTATACGGTTGCGGGTGGTCCCAACTATATCGCCAACATGATTATCGGCGCGGATTTGCCCACTATGGGCATCATCCTGACCATGATGCTGATCTTGTTGTTCATGGGCGCCTTCATGGATTGGGTGGGCATTGTGTTGCTCATCATTCCGGTGTTCCTGCCCATCGTGTTGCGTCTGCCCATCGAGGAAATCGGCGTCTTTGGCCAGCTTGAGCCCCACCACGTGTCCATCTGGTTCGGGGTTGTGTTCTGTATGAACATGCAGGTTTCGTTCCTGTCGCCCCCCTTTGGACCGGCGGCCTTCTATCTCAAGTCCGTGGCCCCGCCCCACATCAGCCTGACGGATATCTTCAAAGGGTTCCTGCCCTTTATCGCCATCCAGCTGTGTGCCTTGTCGGTGTTGCTGCTGTATCCCCCGATCATTGCGATCCTGTTGTAACGGTGCCTGCCATGCTGACCCCTGCCCAACTCCACCAGTTTGAAACCGCCGGTTACGTGGTCGTTCAAGACCTGCTTCCCCCTACCGTTCTGGCGGGGGTGAAGGCCGAATATGCCACCCTGCTGGACGGGTTGTATGCGGATTGGCATGCGGCAGGGTGGGTCCCTGCCCCTGAGGGGTTGGATTTCTGGGCCAAGCTGCTGGCCGCCTATCAGGCGCGCTGCGATTATTTCCAACCCATGGACATCTCCCTGCCCGGAGACGAGATCAGGGCCGACACCCCGTTTCACTTTGGACCGGCGATTTTCGACATGCTCACGGCAGGTCCCCTTCTGGATGCAATGGAGCAATTGATCGGCCCCGAGATCACCTCCAACCCGATCCAGCATGTGCGTATCAAGCCCCCTGCGACAGCCCTGCAGGCAGGCGAAATCCGCCCCCACATCACCGCCACCGACTGGCATCAGGACCGCGCCGTTGCGCTGGAGGATGCAGACGCCACGCAGATGGTCACGGTGTGGCTTGCCATCACCGATGCCACGGTTGAAAACGGGTGTTTGCAGGTCCAGCCCCAAGTGCCGGACCAGACCATCCTGCCCCATTGCCCCCGCACCCAGACCGGCATTGCCGACGGGTTTATCGACGCTGAAGGGGCCGTTCCTTTGCCCGTCAAAGCGGGCGGCGCGGTGCTGTTTCACCCGCTCACCCCCCATGGATCCCTGCCCAACACCACGGACGGGTTTCGCTGGTCCTTTGACATCCGTTATCACAAGACCGGACAGCCCTCGGGGCGCCAGCATTTCCCCAAATTTATCGCCCGTTCCCGTGCCGACCCTGCATCAGAGCTGCGCGACTGGAGCGCTTACAAAGCCCTGTGGGAAGACGCCCGCGCCCGCCTTGCCACCCAACCCCACACCCCGATCCACCGCTGGCAATCAGACGCCCCATATTGCGCGTGAACCTTAGGATGTCCCATGGATTTTGTACGCCTCGACCCTGCTGACAATGTGGTCACCGCCACCCGCGCCCTTGAGGTCGCAGTGGCGGTTGAAAGCACCCGAACCCGCGCCTTGATCCCGTCAGGGCACAAGATCGCAACGGCCCCCATTGCCGCAGGCGAAGCGGTGCGCAAGTACAACCAGTTGATCGGTTACGCCTCTTGCGACATCGCGGCGGGCGATCATGTCCACACCCAGAACGTCGCCTTTCGCAACACCGACGCCGCCTATGAATACGGCACCGATTTGCGCCATGTGGCCCCTGCAACGGGCGACACGTTCATGGGGTTCAAGCGTGAAAACGGCCGTGTGGGCACCCGCAACTACATCGCCATTGTCACTTCGGTGAATTGTTCGGCGACGGCGGCGCGCATGATCGCGGATCATTTCACCCCTGCGATGATGGCCCAGTTTCCCAACGTGGACGGCGTTGTGGCCTTTGTGCATGGCACAGGCTGCGGCATGGGCGGGGACGGTGAGGGGTTCGAGGCCTTGCAGCGTGTCATGTGGGGCTATGCCAAGCATCCCAACCACGCTGGTGTGGTGATGGTGGGTTTGGGCTGCGAGATGAACCAGATTGACTGGCTGCTTGAGGCCTATGGCCTGAAACAAAGCCCGCTGTTCCAGACGATGAACATCCAGAACGTTGCGGGTTTGCGCCAGACGGTGGAACTGGGCATCAAAAAGGTCGCGGCCATGTTGCCTTTGGCCAATGACATCACGCGCACGCCCTGCCCTGCCTCGGAATTGATGGTGGCGCTGCAATGTGGCGGATCGGACGCGTGGTCGGGCATCACGGCCAACCCTGCCCTTGGCTATGCCTGTGATCTGTTGGCAGCCCAAGGGGGCACAGGCGTGTTGGCCGAAACTCCCGAAATTTACGGCGCCGAGCACCTGCTGACGCGCCGCGCCCATGACCGCGCCACAGGCGACAAGCTGGTGGGGCTGATCCGCTGGTGGGAGGATTACACCAGCCGCAACAAGGGTTCGATGGACAACAACCCGTCCCCCGGGAACAAGGCAGGCGGATTGACGACGATTCTGGAAAAATCACTGGGGGCCGCGGCCAAAGGCGGCACCACCCCGTTGATGGGGGTTTTCAAATACGCCGAACCCGTCACCGCGCGTGGATTTACCTTTATGGACAGCCCCGGCTATGACCCTGCATCGGTCACAGGGCAAATCGCGGGCGGATGCAATCTGGTGTGCTTTACCACAGGGCGCGGATCGGCCTTCGGCTCCAAACCAGCGCCCACCATCAAAGTCGCCACGAACTCGGAAATGGCCACCCGCATGGCCGAAGACATGGACGTGGACGCCGGCACCATCCTGTCCAAAGGCGTCAGCGTCGAGGAAAAAGGCCGCGAGATTTACGAGATGTTTCTGGCGGTGGCGTCGGGGGCGCAAAGCAAATCCGAAGCCCAGGGGCTGGGCGACTACGAATTCGTTCCATGGCAAATCGGAGCGACGATGTGAAACGGGTTCTGGTCGTCGGAGGCGGGTTGATTGGCTTGCGCCATATCGAAGCGGTGCGCGCTCATGCGGGCTGCCATTTGGTGGGGCTGGTTGATCCAGACCCCGAAATCGGCTTTGACGGGACCCGTTTCGATCGCATGGAAGACGTGACCACAGACGTGACCACAGACGGGGACACGGGCGGGAACACAGGCGTGGACGGTGTCATCATCGCCACCCCCACAGGGCTACACGCAGATCACGGGATGTATGCCGCGCGGCGCGGCTGGCACATGCTCATCGAAAAGCCTGTGGCGGGAACACTGGCAGAAGCGCACGCGCTGCAAGCGGCTGTGGCGCAGGCAGGCGTTGGATCGCTTGTGGGGCATCACAGACGGTATCACGCCAGTGTCCAGCAGCTCAAAACTGTCATCGCAGACGGTGAAATCGGCACACCTGTTGCGGCCAATCTGATCTGGGCGATGCGCAAACCTGACGCCTATTTTGAGGGGAACTGGCGCACGGCGGGGGGCAGCCCTGTGATGATCAACCTCGTGCATGATATTGATATCTTGCGCTTTGTCCTTGGTGAGATCACACAGATCGCAGCCCTGCGCGGGGCATCTTTGCGCGGCACGCAGCGGATCGAGAGCGGGGCCGTGGCACTTGCGTTTCAAAGCGGGGCAACGGCAAATATCAGCTTTGCAGACACCAGCCCCAGCCCTTGGGGGTTCGAGGCAGGCACAGGGGAAAACCCCAACATCGGGACAACACATCAGGACATGATGTGGATCATGGGGAGCAAAGGCGCGATCAGTTTTCCGTCCATGACACTGTGGGCTGGCACGGACTGGGGCAGCCCTGCACAAACCCGCCGCCTTGCGCCCGCAAAAAATGTAATGCCGCCTCTGGCGGCGCAATTGGATCACTTCCTCGCCGTGATGGACGGAGCCGTGCCAATGATTGATGTGGCCGATGCCACCCGCTCACTGGCCATCACTTTAGACATCGAGGCGCAGTTGAGCGCCGCGCGCAACCAACCAGAAAGGGTCGCATCATGACCAAACCCAAAATCGGATTCATCGGCCTTGGCCTCATGGGGGCCGCGATGGTCGGACGTTTGCAGGATCAGGGCTACAGCCTGACCATCACCGCCAACCGGTCGCGCCCCAACATTGACGCAGCCGTGGCGCGCGGCGCAGTTGAAGTGGGCACCGCCCGCGAGGTTGCCGCCGCCTCTGACATCATCATGTTCTGCATGGACACATCCGCCAGTGTCGAAGGGCGCATGAACGGCCCCGACGGCGTGATCGCAGGTCTGAAAGCCGGTGCGACCGTTGTGGATTTCGGCACCTCCTTGCCCGGCTCCACCCGCACTTTGGGCGACGCCGTCGCCGCCGCCGGTGGCACCTACCTTGATGCCCCCTTGGGCCGCACCCCCGCCCATGCCAAAGACGGTTTGCTCAACATCATGTGTGCAGGCGACAAGGCTGCCTTTGACGCAGTGGAACCCACCCTCAAGGACTTGGGAGAGAACGTGTTTCACCTTGGGGCTCTTGGATCGGGTCACACCATCAAGCTGATCAACAACTTCTTTGGCATGACCGTCGCCAATGCCATGGCCGAGGCCTTTGCCATGGCCGATGTGGCAGGCATTGATCGCAAGCAGATGTATGACGTGATGGCCGCGGGCCCCTTGCGCTCTGGTATGATGGATTTCGTGGCCGCCTACGGCGTGGACAAAGACCCCACCAAGCTGGAATTTGCCATCAAGAACGCCGCCAAGGACGTGGGCTACTACGCCCAAATGACCAAGGACGCAGGCGTTGACAGCATCATGTCCAAAGGCACGCTCACCGCGTTGGAGCAAGCCCGCGATGCAGGCCAAGGCGACGACATGGTCAGCCAGATCGTGGACTTTTATGCCAAACGGTTCAACGGCTGAGCCATGGCCGTCGCCGCCGCAGCCATTGAGGACAAAGCCCGCCTTGGCATCGTGATGATGCTGGGCGCGTGGTTCATGTTCTCGCTGGTCGACACCGGCGCCAAGTGGTTGGCGGTGGCCGGATTGCCTGCCTTTCAGCTCGCTTTCATGCGCTACGCGGGCCATTTTGTGATCTCTCTGGGCGTCATTGCCAAAGACGGGCTCAGCGTGGACCGCTTTGCCACCACCCATGTGGGGCTGGTGTTGCTGCGGGCGTTTTTGCTGATGTCCGCCACCTTGCTCAATTTCTACATCTTGCGCTTCTTGCCCTTGACCGTTGTGTCCGCGATCATGTTCTCCTCTCCTGTGATCGTGTGTTTCCTGTCGATCTATGTCCTCAAAGAACGGGTCGGCCTGTGGCGCTGGGGCGCAATTGTGCTGGGCTTCATAGGGGTTCTGATTGTGGTGCGCCCTTTTGACGAGAGCTTTCAGTTGTCCGCGGTGTTTGTGATCTACAATGCAACCGCCATGGCCCTTTATGCGCTGATCACGCGCAAGTTGTCGGGGATTGTGGCTGTGGACACGATGCAGTTTTACACCGGGCTGGTGGGCACCGCCTTTACCCTGCCCTTTGCCCTTTGGGCGTGGCAATCCCCTGAAACGGTCTGGGGCTGCTGCGTGTTGTTCAGCCTTGGGGTGTCTGCGTGGCTCGGGCATCAGTGGCTCACCAATGCGCATCGTTACGCCACGGCCAACACACTCATGCCCTACACGTATTCATTCATGATTTACGTCTCTGTGCTTGGATACGCGCTGTTCGGCGATGTGCCTGACGCCTATACGCTTGCGGGCGCGGCAGTCATCATCTGTTCGGGCCTGATCATTTGGAAACGGGAACAAACATGACCAAAATCGCATGTATCGGGGAAGCGATGATCGAGCTTTCAATGGACGGTCCCCGTGCAGATGTGGGGGTGGCAGGGGACACTTTGAACTCGGCCATTTACCTCAAACGCAACGCCCCGAGCATGGAAGTCGACTATATCACCCGCCTTGGAGATGATCCGTTTTCCTCGCAAATCCGCAAGTTCATCACCGCCAATGGCATCGGCACGCAGCGGATCGCGCGCACACCTGGCGCCTCCCCCGGTCTGTATGCCATCACCACGAACAACTTGGGCGAACGTGCTTTTACCTATTGGCGCAGCACCTCGCCGGCGCGCGATTTGTTTAGTGCCGGGGACTACTCTGTGCTTGACGGGTATGACGCGCTGTATCTGTCGGGGATCACCATGGCGATCCTGCCTCACAGCGTCCGTCTGGAGTTGATCCAATGGCTCAACGACAGCCCCGTCACCTTGATCTATGACAGCAACCACCGCCCCAAACTGTGGGACAGCACCAAAAATGCCAAAATGATCACCCGCGCCTTGTGGCACCGCGCGGATATTGCTTTGCCCTCGATTGATGATGAAATGCTGCTGTTTGGTGAAGAAGCACATGAAGTCGAAGCCCGGTTTTCCAGCTTCAACGGCATTGGTGCACTCAAACGGGGCGAAAAGGGGCCAATGTCGCTTGGGCCGGATGTGGCGCAGGATTACCCTGCCGCCCCGCAGGTTGTGGACACCACCGCCGCAGGCGACAGTTTCAACGGCGCCTATGTTGCGGCGGTGTTTTCAGGCGCCACCCAGGCAGAGGCGCTGATGGCAGGCCATGTTTGTGCGGCAAAAGTTGTGCAACACCGCGGTGCGATTATTCCGGAATAATCGTGTCAAGATCAGCCGCCCCGATCAGCGCCAACAGTGCTTTGCGCGGGTCAGCCGCCCTCAAAGCGGTTGTGATTTGTGCATGTTGCGGATCATCCACCGCACCGTTCTGAGCGTGGCAAAACTGCATCCATGCGGCGATCCCGAGCCCCGCTGCCCCCGATGTCCCCCGCGCGCGCAGTGGCGCGACTAAACGGTACGGCAACTTTTGTGTGCCATCCATCGCAATCTGGCGCAGGCGGTGGGCCAGTTGCGGGTTCTCGAAACGCGCGATCAATGCATCCGCATACCCCTCTGCTTGCCCTTGCACCGCCTGCGGCAAAGTCAGGGCGGCTTGATCCATCACATCCCGCGCCGACTTGCGCAATTGCGCATCATTGATGGCCTCATGCACATGGACGTAGCCCGCCAGACAGCCTGCATAGGCCAAATAGGAATGCGCCCCGTTCAACATCCGCAGTTTGCGCAATTCATGGGGGGCCACGTCCTGCACAAATTGCACATCCGGCCAATCAGGGCGGGGCGCAGCAAAGCGGTCCTCGATCACCCATTCGCGAAATGCTTCGGTGTGCACCACATCCGGCTGCGCGCTGGCGGGGGTGATCCTGTCCACCATCGCATTGGGAAACGTGATGTGTTCAAAGTTGATAGACAGCCCTGCACAGCGCCCAAAGCGTTGCACTGCCGCCCCCAGACGGTCGCCGTTCCCCGGCATGTTGTCACACGACAAAACCGTGACGGGGGTGGTGCGCATCGCCAACCCATGTGCAAGGTAGCCAATCAGACTGCGCGGCGCCTTTTTCGCCAGTTCGTCCCGGATCACCGTCTCTTGCAGATCCAGCACGCCATTGCCGTCCAGATGATAGCCTTTTTCCGTGACCGTCGCGCTGATCACCTGCACCCGAGGGGCGGTGATCTGCCCCAGAACCGCGTCCGGATTTTCGGGCGCGACAAGGATGTCTTTGAGCACGTCAATCCGTTTGATCCCTTGCCCCTGCACGTCCAGATCATAGGCAAATCCCTGTGCCGCCAGCCCATCGCGCACGGTTCCCGCGCGCAGACTGACCCCGACAATGTCCCACCCGCCTGCATCCTGCGTGTAATCCGCCAAATGGGCCCGCGCGAAGTTTCCCAGTCCAAAGTGCAAGATACGCGGCATCTAGACCTCCAGACGGTAGGCGTCACGCGCCAGATCAACGGCGAGCCATCGGGCCAGTTCACGGGCCGCCTCCAGACCGAATGCCCCGCGGTCCACCTGCCCTGCCAAATGCACAGCCACGCTGCGCCGCCACAGATCGTGACGTGCCGGGATCGACAGAAACGCGCGTGTGTCATCGTTGAACCCGGCTAGATTGTGATAGCCCGCCGTCTCGACAACACTGTCGAAATAGCGCGCAATCCCCGCCGGACTGTCATGAAACCACCACGGCGGCCCGATGCGCAAACACGGCCAATGCCCTGCCATCGGGGCCAGTTCCCGCGCGTATGTGCTTTCGTCCAATGTGAACAGAATGATGCGCAACTGCGGATCATTGCCGACGCGATTGAGCAGCCCTTCAAGGCCCCGCACCCAGTCCACGGCCACCGGAATATCCGCCCCTTTGTCCCGCCCGAAGCGCTGCAACACGCGGGCGTTGGTGTTGCGCCGGCTGCCTGCATGGATCTGCATGACCAACCCGTCTTCAACCGACATTTGTGCCATTTCGATCAGCATATGACCGTAGAACTGTCGTTTTTCCTGCGCGCTTGCCACGCCTTGGCGCAGCTTTTGAAACAGGGCCTCTGGAGTGCTCAACCACTCGGTCCAGACCACTTCGATCGCGTGATCCGTGGCGGTTGCCCCAAGTGCCGCAAAGGCGGCGCGGCGGGTGCGCAGGGCCTCCAGATAGCCCTCGAACGTGGCCGTGTCACAGCCCGTGATCCGCCCCAATTGCTCGATATTGCGGCCAAACTCCGCATCCATCGGGTCCAGCACACCGTCAGGGCGAAATGTCGGAATGACGCGCCCGCCCCATTTGCCATCTCTTATCAAGCTATGGTGGGACAGATCGTCCAGCGCACTGTCCGTTGTCGCCAGCACCTCGATGTTGAACCGCTCGAACAAGGCGCGGGGACGGTGGTCATCGCGCACAAGGCTCTGTGCAATCCGGTCATATATTTCGTCAGCACTTGCCGGGCTCAAAGGGGTCGCAATCCCAAGGGTATCGCGCAGCACATGCTCAATCCATATGCGGCTCGGCGTGCCCAGAAACAAATGCCAATGGGCCGCAAACAGGCGAAACACCACGCGCGGATCGGCCTTGGCCCCGATCCCCAACGCCTCCAACGGCACCCCTTGGGAATAGAGCATGCGAAACACATAGTGATCGGGAATCACCAACAGGTCCGCGGGATTGGCAAATGGCGCATCCGTGCTGAACCACGCCGGATCGCAATGCCCGTGCGGCGACACAATCGGCAACGCGCGCGTGCCTTCATAAAGGGCTTCGGCCTGTCCGCTGAGACTGCGCATGAATGTTTCCTTTGTATGTTTGCCCAGTTTGGCAAAGCTTGCCGCCCATTGAAAGGTTTTGCTTGGCGCACGCCGCGTTTCAGGCCAGATTTAGCATCAAAGAGGAACCGCTCATGCGCATCATATCACCGCCCCAATCCTGCATCTTTTTAGAGTGCGGATCATGAAGCAAACATGGCGCTGGTTCGGCCCCGCAGACCCCATCCCGTTGGCTGACCTGCATCAAGCCGGCGTGCAAGGCATCGTCACCGCATTGCATCAATTTGCCCCCGGTGTTGCATGGCCCGAACAGGCGATTGATGCGCGCGTCGCCGCGTTGGCGCAGGCTGGATACACATGGGACGTGGTCGAGAGCCTGCCGGTGTCCGAGGCCATCAAGACCCAAGGGCCACAGATGGCCGGGCACATCGCAGCCTACAAGATATCCATGGAGCGGCTGGCCGTGCGCGGGATCAAAACCATTTGCTACAACTTCATGCCGGTTCTGGACTGGACGCGCACGGATTTGGCCGCGCCACAACCGCATGGGGGCACCGCGATGGTGTTCGATCTGGTGGATTTCGCCGCCTTTGATCTGCATATTTTGCAGCGCGCACAGGCAATTGACGACTACGACGACGCCTTGCGCGATATGGCACAGGCCCGGTTTGACGCAATGGACGATGTACGGCGCAAAAAGCTGCAAACCAATGTGACTGCGGGGCTTCCGGGTGCCAATGACACGTGGCGCATTGAAGACGTCACCCACCACCTGGGCACCTACGACGGGATTGCCCCTGTACGGCTCCGCCAGAACCTGATCGATTTCTTGACGCAAGTGGTGCCAACGGCCGAACGTCTGGGCGTGCGGCTGTGTTGTCACCCTGATGATCCGCCCTTTCCCTTGCTTGGGCTGCCACGGGTGATGTCGAACCTGAGCGACTACGCGACTGTTCTGGATGCGGTAGACAGCCCTGCAAACGGGGCCACCCTGTGCACAGGGTCATTGGGGGTGGATGCGGGCTTTGATCCTGTGGCGTTCGTGCATGCGCTTGGGGACCGCATCCACTTTGTGCACCTGCGCAACACCAAACGCCTTGAAGGACCAGATCCCGCACGCCCGTCCTTTTTCGAGGCCGCGCATCTGGAGGGTGACACAGATATGGTCGCCACCGTGCATGCTTTGATGGAACAGCAAGCACAGCGAAAAGCCCAAGGGCGGACGGACTGGGAAATGCCTATGCGCCCCGACCACGGACAGGCAATTTTGACCGACTTGCAAACGCACTCAACGCCCGGCTACCCGCTGATCGGGCGGATGCGGGGGTTGGCAGAATTGCGCGGCATCATGGCCGGCTGGCGCAGCACTTGGAACAATATTCCACTCACAGAAGGCAGAGGGGATTAAATTCCCGACAATTCGCGCCTTGACGGCACAAACCTGTCGCACCACGTTAGAGCCAAGTCATCTGACAGGAGTCACCAAAATGCCCACACCTGCCGTGAACATGTCCCAAGCCCCTCACGTCAAAGCCTTTTTTGACCCGCAATCCAACACCATCGGGTATGTGATCAAAGACCCCTCAAGCATGTCCTGCGCCGTGATCGACGCGGTGATGCAGTTTGACTACGCGGCGGGACGGCTCAGCTATGACTGCGCCGATGACATGATCGCCTATATCGAGGGCAAAGAGTTGAGCCTGGAATGGATCATCGAAACCCATGTGCACGCCGACCACCTCTCGGGGGCACCCTACATCCAGAAACGCCTGGGCGGGCAAATCGGGATCGGCGAGGGGATCATGGAAATTCAAAACACCTTCGGCAAGATTTTCAACGAGGGAACAGAGTTCCAACGGGACGGTTCGCAATTTGATCGACTTTTCAAGGACAACGACACCTACAAAGTCGGCAAAATGGACTGTTTCGCCATGCACACACCGGGGCACACGCCAGCATGTATGGTGCATGTGATGGGGGACGCGGCCTTTGCAGGGGACACTCTGTTTATGCCAGACGGCGGCTCCGCACGCGCCGATTTCCCCGGCGGGGACGCAGGACAATTGTTCGACAGCATCACGCGGGTGCTCGCCTTGCCCAAAGACATGCGGCTGTTCGTCTGTCATGACTATGGACCAAACGGACGGGCCATCGCATGGGAAACCACAATCGAAGAGCAAAAAAACGCGAATATCCACGTGGGCGCTGACGCGTGCCGCGCAGACTTTGTCGCCATGCGCGAAACGCGTGACGCACAACTGGCCATGCCCAAACTGATTATCCCCTCACTGCAAGTGAACATGCGCGCAGGGGAAATGCCGCAGGACGCCAGCGGCAACATGATGCTCAAAGTGCCCGTGAACAAACTCTGATCCGAACTTCATCTCGCCCGTTAAACCTCGGGGGAGCCCGAAGGGCGGGGGCAGAGCCCCCTTAAGCAAAGGTCAGGTCAACGCGCCCGAAAGCCCCGAAATCTGCCTCGAAAACAGTGCCGCTTGGGGCCTCGACCGGACGGATAAAGGAGCCGGACAGCACAATCTCGCCCGCGGCCAAGCCCTCGCCGTATTGCGCGAGCCTGTGCACCAGCCACAAAATACCCGTGACAGGATCATCCAGAACCCCTGCCCCAAGGCCGGTTTCCTCCACCACGCCATTGACCTTCAAAACCGCCCCGACCCAGCGTAGATCATGCGCATCGATGGCATGGCGTTCGGCCCCCATAACGATACCAGCATTGGCCGCGTTGTCCGACACCGTATCCACGATAATACGGGCCTGACCTGTCGCGGGATCGGCGCGCAAAATGCGGGTATCCAGGACTTCCAAGGACGCAACCACATAATCTGTCGCCGCCACCACATCCGCACGTGTCACATTCGCACCGCGCAGGTCGTGTTTCATCACAAAGGCAATCTCTGCCTCGATCCGCGGCTGGATAAAGCGGCCCTGTGGCACCACATCGCCCGTTTCAAACAGCATGTCATCAAGCAACACACCGCTGTCAGGGGTTTCGATGTTGAGCGCCTTTTGCATCGCGCGACTGGTCAGCCCGATCTTCCAACCGATCACGTTTCGCCCCGTCGCCTTCTTCATCGCAACCAATGCAGATTGCACGGCGTAGGCATCATCCAGAGTCATTTCGGGATGCGCCACACTGAGCAGACCGCATTGTTGGCCTGTGTCTTCGGCGGCAAAAAGCCGGGCGGCTGCGGCTTCAATTTGCGCAGGGGTCATTCGTCAATCACTCCGTTGCGCAGGATGCCGATGCCTGCGGCCTCGATCTCGATCTCGTCACCGGGCTCCAGCCAGATCGGCGGATCAAAGCGTGCCCCAGCCCCCGTCGGCGTGCCTGTGATGATAACATCACCCGGCACCAAAGTGGTGAAGGTAGAGATATATTCGATCTGGCGCGCCACCGGAAACAGCATACGCGCCGTGTTGTCCTTTTGACGCACATCGCCGTTCACACGCGCCTGCAAATCCGTGCCCGTGATCTGGTCATGACGCTCGAAGGGCACCAGCCAAGGACCAATGGCACCTGATCCATCCCAGTTTTTGCCTTGGGTCACATTGAACTTTGCATGGCGCACCCAGTCCCGGATAGTGCCCTCATTGCAAAGTGTTAACGCGGCAATGTGATCCAGAGCTTCAGCTTGTGGAATGCGACGTCCGCCTTTGCCAATGACAATCGCGATCTCGCCCTCATAATCCAGTTGCGGGCTTTCAGGCGGGCGCGTCAGCGGTGTTTCATGCCCGACAAACGAGCGTGGAAAGCGGATGAACAACGACATGTTTGGCGGCGCGTCCTGCCCGTCTTTGTATTCGGCATTGCGATCGGGAAAGTTCACCCCGACACAGATGATCTTTTCAGGATCAGGCACCGGAATATCCCAGCGAAAACGGCCTGTCGGGTGGCTCACGGCCAGCCCTTGTGCGGCCTCGACCAATTGGGCCAACGCACCGGCCTCGATCACATTGCGCAGGGTTTTCCACTGCGGAAACAAATGGGACAGGGAAATCATGCCCCCCTCGGCAACCGCACCGTAGTGCTGCACACCGTCCGCCGTAAAAGTCGCAAGGTTCATTTGATTTTCTCCCAAATCTCGGTGATCACATCGGCGGCCATCATCACATCCGCCCGTGTTGTTTCGAACTGGCCCACCTGAAAGCGGATCATTTTGCGCCCGTCGTGCATGCCTTGGGTGATATAGATCCGCCCGTCATCGTTGATTGCATCCACAAGGCGTTGCTGCATGGCATCATCCCCCGGGCACCGGAAGGTAAACAGACTCAGGATCGGCTCTGTCACGATGTCAAAGCCGTCCATGCCCCGGATGACCTCGCACAGCTCGCCGGCCCACAAAACGTGATTGCGGATGCGTCCGCGCAGGTTCTCAAGCCCGTAGGCCCGCATCAGGAACCACAGTTTCAGCGCCCGGAACCGCCGCCCCAAGGGGATCGTCCACTCGGAATAATTCGTCACCGCAGCGCCTGAGGTTTTCAAATATTCGGGTTCGATTTTCAACGTGTTGAGCTGTTGGGACGGATCGCGCAAGAACTGCACAGAGCAGTCAAACTGCGTGCCCAACCACTTGTGCGGATTGAACACGATGCTGTCAAAACCGCTCACCGCATCCCCCCAAAAGCGGTCGCGAAACTCGGGGCAGATCATCGCAGATCCCGCCCATGCGGCGTCCAGATGGGTGTATAGGTCTTCGGCTTTGGCGATTTCCAGAACGGGATCAAGGAAATCCCACGCCCCGATCCCCGTCCCACCCGTGATCGCGATGATCCCTGCCGGAATATGCCCTGCTTTGCGGTCGGCGGTGATGCGCTCTTGCAGCGCGTTGGTGTCGATTTCAAAGGCGTGCCCGGAGGGGCCGGTGCCGATCTTGACCAGATTGTCCTGCCCGATGCCCGCCACCCAACACGCCCGGTCAATCGAGGAATGCACTTGCTCGGAGCAATAAATGCGCAAGTTCCCCAAGCCGTTCAGCCCTTCCTTGTTGCCACGCCACCGCGTCGCCCGTTCGCGCATGGTCAACACCGCAGACAAGGTTGCAGAGGAGGCGGAATCCTGAATAACACCAGAAAATCCGTCAGCCAAACCAAGGGCTTGGCGCAACCAGTCCACCATAACCCCCTCCATCTCTGTCGCAGCCGGAGACGTTTGCCAAAGCATGCATTGCGCGGCCATCGTGTTGACAATCTGATCCGCCAAAATCGATGCAGGCGCCGCATTGGACGTGAAGTAGGCAAAAAAGCGCGGGTGCTGCCAATGGGTCATCCCCGGCATCACGATCCGCTCGAAATCGGCCATGATCGTGTCCATGCCCTCACCGCCCTCTGGGGCCGAGACCTCAAGCTGGGCGGCGATTTCACCGGGTCTGGTTTGCGCGCGCACCGGACGATCCCCGACGGTACGGTGATAGTCTGCGGACCACGTGGCGATCTTTTGACCCCACTCTTCGAACTCATCCAGATTCATGGAGCGATGATCGGCTGTGCTTTGAGATCGCTCTCGGACACCTGCGCTCCGTCAAATGTCGAGCCTTCCTCGAACCACGTGCGCGGCGCGGCAGCCCCCCACAGGGTTTGGCGCTGCGGGTCTTTGAGGTCCCATTGGATCGCTTCCATATCGGGATCGATCGTTTGGTAGTCAGAGCAGTAGATTTCGGTACGGTGCCCGTCCTTGTCCCGGATATAGAGGAAAAAGGCGTTGGAAATCCCGTGTCGTCCCGGTCCACGTTCGATGCAATCCACATAGCCCGTCGTCGACATCAGATCGAGCAGGTCGATGATGTTGAGCGGTGTGGGCACCCAGAACGCCAAGTGGTGCAGGCGCGGTCCGGTCCCGTTGGTAAAGGCCACATCATGCACCCCGCCTTTGCGTTGCATCCATGCGGCCCACGTGCGCCCGGTTGCGGAATCCGAGGTATATTCCGTGACCCGGAACCCCATGTCCGAGTAGAATTGCACAGAGTTGTCCACATTCGGGCTGAACATGTTGAAATGATCAATCCGCAGTGGTTTCACGCCCTTGTACAGCGCGTATTTCTGGTGGATCGGCTCAAGCCGCTCCATGCTGGCGTAAAATTCCAGCGGAATGCCCCATGGGTCCCGCGTGCGCATCACGCGCCCCATAAACGGGCGTTCAATCCACTCGACAGGCAAATCGCGCGCTTTGAACCATGCGGCCGCTTTGTCGAGGTCCTCTTCGGACCAGACTTTGAACCCCAACACGCCCACAGTGCCAGCCGTGCTTTTCTTGAGGATCACACAGTGGTGTCCGCGCTCTTCCATCGCCCGCAGGTAGATTGCGTTCGCATCCTCAAAGGTCACTTGCAGGCCCAAAGTGTCCACATAATACGCGCGGCTCCATGCAAGGTCGGTGACGTTCAATTCAACATGGCTGAGACGCACAATGTTGAAGGGAGGGTTCAGGTTCGGTGTTGGTACGGGCATGGATTATCCTTTCCCCAAAGCTTGAATTTTGTGGTTCCCCAAGGCGAAGGAGACCAGCTTTTGTTCCATATAGAACTCAAAGGACCAATCCCCGCCGTCGCGTCCGATGCCGGAGTTTTTCGTCCCCCCGAACGGGGTTGGCAAGTGGCGCACGTTTTCGGAGTTCACCCAGATCATCCCGGCCTCCAATCCGTCTGAAAAGCGCATCGCGCGGGTCAGATCGTTGGTCCAGACGTAGCCTGTCAGGCCGTATTGTACGTCATTGGCAAGCGCCAGTGCTTCGGCCTCGTCCTTGAAACGGATCGACGTGAGGAAGGGGCCGAACACCTCTTCCTGGGCGATGCGCATGTCGTTTGTGGCGTCGGTGAACAGGGTCGGCGTGACGAAATAGCCCTTGTCCCCCTGGCGCGTGCCGCCTGCGGCCAGTGTCGCGCCGTCCGCCTTGCCGATCTCGACGTACTCCATGACCTTGTCAAAATGCACTTTGTGGATCAGCGGGCCCACTTCGGTGGCCGGATCAAGCGGGTGGCCGACGACGATGTTTTTGGCACGCTGCGCCAGCTTGGCCTCGAATTCTTCTGCAATGCTGTCCTGAACCAACAGGCGGGAGGAGGACGTGCACCGCTCCCCGTTGAGCGAATAAATCATGAAGATCGCGGCATCCAAAGCCCGCTCCAGATCCGCATCATCAAAGACCACGACAGGGTTTTTGCCGCCCAGCTCGAAATGTACACGCTTGAGGGTGTCTGCGCCCTGCTTCATGATCATGGAGCCTGTTTTGCTTTCCCCGACAAAGGCGATGGCCTTGATGTCGGGGTGCTCGGTCAGCGCGCGCCCGGCGTCCTCGCCCATGCCGTTCACAAGGTTCAAAACCCCGTCCGGCAAGCCGGCGTCGCGGCAAATCTCTGACAGGATGCGCGCGGTGAGCGGCGAGAATTCCGCAGGTTTGTGCACAACAGTGCATCCCGCAGCCAAGGCAGGTGCGATTTTCCATGTGGAGAGCATAAAGGGCGTGTTCCACGGCGTGATTACCCCGACCGGCCCGATGGGATAGCGTTTGGTGACGTTCATATGTTGGGCGGATGGCAAGGATTGCCCGTCTTGGGCGCTCACACACATGTCGCCGAAATAACGGAAGTTATCTGCCCCGCGCAGCGCCGCTTTGGCCATAAAACGGAAGGCTTGACCGGTGTCCCAGCATTCGCACAGTGCGATTTCTTCGGCCCGTTCCACGATCATATCCGCGATCTTGTGCAGAACCTTTTTGCGCGCGGCTCCGGTCATGGCAGCCCATGCCGGAAACGCAGCTTTTGCGGCCTTGGCAGCGGCATCGATGTCTGCGCTGCCGCCTTTGGCGACGGGACAAATCAGGCTCTCATCCACAGGGGAACATGTGTCAAAAGTTGACACTCCGGCCACGTCCTTGCCGTCGATCAGGTTCAAAATTCCAGTGTCGCGGAAACGGGTCAGATATCCGTCCAGCGTTGCTTGATGTGTGGCCAAATCGCTCATGTGGTGTCTCCCGCTAGGTGGTTTCTGATAGAGCTGGCTTTGGGGCTCAGCTCTGGATCGATGTCGCGCATTTCCATGGACAGCATGAAAGACGAGCTGTTCATAACGGGGGCGCAAAACGCCTCCATCGCGGCAAAAATAGTTTGGGTGGCGGCCTGTTTGGCGGCCTCTGTGCGCCCCGCCCGCAACCGGACGGACAGATCAAGAAAGGCGTGGTCAGGATCGCCATCCGCCATCACCACATGCGTGGCAGGCGTGGCCCGGATGCGGATGCCGGCCAGTGGAAACACACCTGTTTCCATCGCGGCATCGCGAATCACGACACAGAGCGCGCCGATGTCCATCCGCGCCTCGAGGTTGGGGGAATAGTCGATGTGAAAATGTGGCATGGTTCCTCCGTTGCTTAACTTGTTAAGTAAATTGCTTAACTTGTCAAGAACCTTGGCTGCCCCTATGCAGATCCCATGACACAACCGACACGCCCCACCCAACGCTCGTTGCCCATCGCCCTTTTGCGGGCCCGCGAAACCGTCATGGAACCTGTACGCGAAATGCTGCAGCGTTCGGGCATATCAGAACAAAAATGGCGGGTTTTGCGGGTCGTGGAAGAATCGGGACCACTGGAACAGACCGCCATCGCACAGTCTGCCAGCCTTTTGATGCCCAGCCTCACCCGCCTCAATCAGGCGATGATCGAGGACGGATTGCTCACCCGCGCCACCGACCCGAAAGACAAACGCAAAGCCATTATCAGCATCACCGACAAAGGGCGCGCCCTGATTCTCGAACATTTGGGAGAGAGCGAGGCGATCTTTGACAGGATCACCTCACAAATCGGGGCCGACAGACAGGATCTGTTGCTCGATCTTCTGGAAGAGTTGCGTCAACTCAAACTGTAAGTTCAGGGTTCAGGTGTTGAACAAGAAGTGCAGCACATCGCCGTCTTTGACGATATAGGTTTTACCCTCTGCGCGCATTTTCCCGGCCTCTTTTGCAGGCTGTTCGCCCCCCAACGTCACAAAGTCATCATAGGCGATGGTCTCTGCGCGAATGAACCCTTTTTCAAAATCGCCGTGGATGACACCGGCCGCCTTGGGCGCTGATGTGCCTGTGGGGATGGTCCATGCGCGCGCTTCTTTCGGGCCAACGGTGAAATAGGTTTCAAGGTGCAACAGCTCGTATCCGGCGCGGATCAAACGGTCCAAACCCGCTTCTTCCAGCCCCATTTCCTCAAGGAATGCGACCGCGTCCTCAGGCTCAAGCTGGCTGATCTCTTCTTCGATCTGGGCAGAGATGATCACGGCAGAGTTGCCTTGGCTCGCGGCCATTTCAGCGACGGCCTTTGCGTGGTCATTGCCGTCAGCGGCCTCGGATTCGCCGACATTGCAGACATACAAAACCGGCTTTGACGTCAAAAGTTGCAGCATTTTCCACTGCTTAACATCATCATCGTCCACATCAACGGTGCGGGCGGGTTGCCCGTCCTCAAGGGCGGCGAGGACCATGCGCATCAGGCGCTCTTGCTCAACCGCCTCTTTGTCGCCACCGCGCACTTTGCGCACAAGGTTCTGCAAACGCTTCTCGATGCTTTCGATATCGGCGAGCATCAATTCGGTTTCGATGGTTTCGGCGTCCGCGACCGGATCAACGCGCCCCTCGACGTGGGTCACATCCCCGTCTTCAAAGCAGCGAAGGACATGGGCGATGGCGTCAACTTCGCGGATGTTGGCGAGGAACTGGTTGCCCAGACCTTCGCCCTTTGATGCCCCCTTAACAAGGCCCGCGATGTCCACAAAGGTCATGCGCGTGGGAATGATCGTCTTGGAGGACGCAATCGCAGCGAGTTTATCAAGGCGTGCATCGGGCACGGCCACTTCGCCCACGTTGGGCTCGATGGTGCAAAACGGAAAGTTCGCCGCCTGCGCCGCTGCCGTTTTTGTCAGCGCATTAAACAGCGTGGACTTACCGACATTCGGCAATCCGACGATACCCATTTTGAAACCCATGACGCGTTCTCCTGATCCAGAATTTGGCGCGTGATACGCTTATTCCCAATTCAGGGAAAGGGCATCTCTTGCTTTTCGGCCACGGAGTTGGCAAAGCGAAGCAGCAGATTTAAAGGAACCCATGCCATGACACGCATCGATGCAAAATTCGCGCAGCTCAAAGCCGACGGCAAAAAGGCGTTCGTGTCTTATGTGATGGCAGGTGATCCGGACTTTGACGCCTCCCTTGAGCTGGTCAAAGGATTGCCAGCCGCAGGCGTGGACATCATCGAACTTGGCCTGCCTTTTACGGACCCGATGGCAGACGGCCCCACCATCCAGCTTGCAGGCCAACGCGCGTTGGAAGCGGGCATGACGTTGCAAAAAACGCTGGAACTGGCGCGCCGCTTTCGGGAGGACGACGACACCACCCCGATCGTGTTGATGGGCTATTACAATCCGATCTATTCGCGCGGTGTGGATGCATTTCTGGTTGAGGCCAAAGCCGCTGGCATCGACGGATTGATCGTGGTGGACCTGCCCCCCGAAGAAGACAGCGAATTGTGCATTCCCGCCCAAGCGGCCGGTTTGAACTTTATCCGCCTTGCCACACCGACGACAGATGCCAAGCGGTTGCCGCGGGTTTTGCAAAACACATCGGGCTTTGTGTATTATGTGTCCATCAACGGGATCACAGGGGCCGCCGAGGCCCAGGCTACCAATGTCGGCCCCGAAGTGGCGCGCATCAAAGACTCCACTGATTTGCCCGTGATTGTCGGTTTCGGGATCAACACCCCCGAAAAAGCCCAGAATATCGCAAGCGTCGCAGACGGGGCTGTTGTGGGCTCGGCCATTGTGTCCAAAATGGCCAGCGGCGTGCCCGTGGCAGAGGTTCTGGCCTTTGTGAAGTCATTGGCCGATGGCGCGCACAGCGCCTGATCTGCCATTGCGGGAACCGGACTTGGGGCGACGAGAATAGGGCGCGGTCACCGCGCCTTTTTTCTGCCTTGCGCCTAGGGTTGCAAATTGGTTAGGATTTTTTACCAATCCAGCGGAGACCCCCAATGCCCGTCATCACCAATATTGCCGATTTGAAACGTATCTATGAACGCCGCGTGCCGCGTATGTTTTACGATTATACAGAGTCAGGCAGCTGGACAGAGCAGACCTTCCGCGAAAACACATCGGATTATGACCAGATCCGCCTGCGCCAACGCGTGGCCGTCGATATGACCGGACGCACCACTGCCAGCCAGATGATCGGACAGGACGTCGCCATGCCCCTCGCCCTCGCCCCCGTTGGGCTGACAGGGATGCAGCACGCCGACGGGGAAATGAAAGCCGCGAAAGCGGCCGAAGAGTTTGGCGTGCCCTTTACCCTGTCCACCATGTCGATCAACTCGATCGAGGACGTGGCCGGTTTTACAACCAAGCCCTTCTGGTTCCAGCTTTATACCATGCGCGACACCGACTATGTCAGCCGCCTGATCCAACGGGCCAAAGATGCCAAGTGCTCTGCGCTGGTCATCACCCTTGATCTGCAAATCCTCGGGCAACGGCACAAAGACCTCAAAAACGGTTTGTCCGCCCCGCCCAAACTGACCCTCAAAACCATGGCGAACCTTGCGACGAAATGGGCCTGGGGCATCGAAATGCTCAGCGCCACACGCCGCGAGTTCGGCAACATCGTGGGGCACGTCGACGGCATCAGCGATGCGTCCTCTTTGGGATCATGGACCGCAGAACAGTTCGATCCGGCACTGGATTGGACAAAGATCGCAAAAATCAAAGAGGAATGGGGCGGCAAAGTCATTCTGAAGGGAATTCTGGACGCCGAAGACGCCAAAATGGCGCTGAAAGTGGGCGCGGATGCAATCATCGTGTCCAACCACGGCGGGCGGCAACTGGACGGCGCGCTGTCTTCGATCCGCGCGTTGCAGCCTATTCTGGACGCGGTCGGTGACGAAGTTGAAGTGCACATTGATGGCGGTATCCGCTCGGGTCAGGACGTGCTGAAGGCCGTCGCCATGGGCGCCAAAGGCACCTACATCGGGCGGCCCTTTATCTATGGATTGGGCGCGATGGGGCAAAAGGGCGTGACCACAGCGCTGGAGATCATCCACAAAGAGCTCGACATCACCATGGCCCTGTGTGGCGAAACCGATGTTGCCAATTTGGGACGCCACAACCTGCTCGTGCCACAAGACTTCGAAGGACGTTGGCAAGCCTGAGCGCGGCGGGTTAGGTTGGCGCCATGTTGATATTTTCGCCTCAGAACCTTGCCTTTCTGGCTGTGCCCAAAACGGGCACGACCGCTGTCGAAATGGCGCTCAAGCCGCGTGCGGATGTGATTTTCACAAAGCGGCGCAAGCACCTCACTGCCACCAAATACCGCAACAAAGTGTTGCCGTTTCTGGACGATGTGATGGACGTGCGCCCGCAAGCGATTGCCGTGATGCGCGATCCGGTCGAACAAATCCGCAGCTGGTTTCGCTATCGCAGCGGTCCACGCCAAAGTGGCGGGCGCAACAGCACCCACGGCTGCAGCTTTGACGACTTCGTGCTTGAGGTTATTTCAGACAAACCGGCCCCGTTTGCCAGCATCGGCAGCCAGTTCAACTTTCTATGCAATGAAGCAGGCGACCTTTTGGTCGAGCACCTGTTTTCCTATGAAACCCAGCCCGCCTTGATCGCGTTCCTTTCCGAAGCCTTTGAAGAAGAGATCAGCTTTAAAACCCGCAATGTTTCCCCGCCTGTGGACGCACCGCTGTCTGCAGAGGTCGAGACGCAATTGCGCGCGGCCCGTGCGGGTGAATTCGCCCTTTATGCCCGTTTGATGGACGCTGGCGGCCAGCTCACAACGTCGCTTTGAGCGCGGCGGCCTGTCGGGCGAAATAGGGCACCAAACCCACGGCCACCACCAGCAACACAGCTGCAATCACCACAAATGAGACCCGCAAACCAAACCCTTGCGAGACAAAGCCCATCAACGACGGCCCGATAAAAAATGCAAAATACGAGATCGCGGATGCGCGGCTCATGGCGATCAGGCGCGTGTGCGCAGGCACAGAGCGTCCCAACATCCCCAATGCCAGCGGTCCGACCACAGACATGCCAAGGCCGCCCAATCCGAACCCCAGATAGGCCAATGCCAACGTGGGCGCGAGACCCGCAAGCGTCAAGCCAAAGGCGCACAGCAGCAATGCCCCCACCATCGTCGCAACATCCGGCAAGCGGTGCCCCAACCAGTGCCCTCCCAAACGGCCAAAGCCCATGGTCAGCCCCAAGATTGCAGGCCCCAGCGCCCCTTGTGCAGCCCCCCCGCCCAATGTGCGCTCGAGGTGCAGGGCAGACCACCCTTCGGTGGCCGCTTCGGCCAGAAAGGCCACCATCACAACGCAGCCCCCGCAGATCACCAGCCCCCACGGCAAAGCCACGGCGCGTGCCGGGTCATCATGGGCCACACTCACAGCCGCAACGCGGCGCATCACAAGGCACAACAGCCCAAGGAGGCAGGCCAGAATTGCAAACACATATGGTGGCGTCCACCCCGCCTCGCGCAGCCATCCCGTGGCCAAAGCCCCGCCCGCATAGGAAAACGAATAAAGCCCGTGGTTGAAATTCATCAAGGCGCGCCCTGTGCGGGCCTCGATCTCGGCGATGTCGGCATTGGCCAGCACATCGATGATTCCCGACCCCGCCGAGGCCACCAGCATCCCCAAAGTGAACACCAGAATGCTGGAGCTGCCCCCCACGCCCATAAACCCGCACGCAATCAACACTGCCCCTAGAACCAAAGCAAAGCGCCCCGCAAACCGGTCCGACAAAGGCGCAAGCCACATCGCCGCCAGCGCGCCAAAGGACGCCACCAGCACAACCGCGCCGTAAACCGCGTCAGATGCGCCGATTTGTGCTTTGATCACAGGGACTTGACTGGCAAAAGCCGACCATGTCACACCAATAGCAACAAAGCCCGTGAGTGGCGCGCGCGACAGTGTGATATCTTTGGCGATGTCGTGGAAAAACTTCATACGCGCAGGCTTGGCAGTGCCCTTTGGGTTTGCCAAGCGAAAACGGGACAATGTCCCTTCCCTTACTGCGAAAAGCGGTCTATACGCGCGACTTCACGCGGGGTGACAGCCTTGGAGGCACGCCGCACTGTTCAAATGGGCCAAGCGCCCTGACATATTGGAGAATATTATGGCTGGAGAGATTCCTGATCTCGAAGCTCTGGAACGGACGGGGACAGGCAAGGGCGCCGCTCGTCAGGCACGTCGTGCCGGCATGGTTCCGGGCATTGTTTTTGGTGGTGACGCAGAGCCGTTGCCGATCAACATCCCCTTCAACAAACTTTTCAAAATGCTGAAAGCGGGCCGCTTTCAAGTCCACGCTGTTCAACATGAAAGTTGAAGGCCACGACGACGTTCGTGTGATCTGCCGCGACGTACAGCGTCACGTTGTCAAAGACTTGCCAACACACGTTGATTTCATGCGCCTCAAGCGCACAACAAAAATCAACCTGTTCATCAACGTCGAAGCATCTGGCGAAGAACTGTCCCCCGGCATCAAGAAGGGCGGCGTTCTGACGCTGGTCCGTCCTGAAGTCGAACTGATGGTGACAGCATCTGATATTCCCGAGTTCATCACGGTTGACGTGTCCGAACTGGAAATCGGCGACAGCGCGACAATCGCAAACGTCAAGTTGCCTGAGGGATCCAAACCCACAATCGACCGCGACTTTGTGATTGCTCAAGTGTCCGCTCCATCCGGCCTGCGCTCTGCGGGCGCCGACGATGAAGAAGACGCTGGCGAAGAAGCCGAAGCGACCGAAGAATAATCCACGTCCCCTCGGGGCGTCGGAAACGGAAACGGGGTGCCTTTGGGTGCCCCGTTTTTGTTTGTGCAAGATCACGCTGGAGGCCGCTCCCGCGCCGCTGTATGAAGTGTGTAACAGGGGGACGGGACATGCGACTGATCGTGGGACTTGGCAATCCGGGTGCGAAATACGCCCGCAACCGGCACAATATCGGCTTTATGGCGCTGGACATGATCGCAGCGGATCACGGGTTCGCCCCGTGGAAAGGCAAGCACAACGGATCGGTGTCCGAAGGGCGGTTCGGGTCAGCGCGCGCCGTTTTGCTCAAGCCCGAAACCTTTATGAACAATTCCGGTCAATCGGTGCAGGCCGCCATGCGCTTTTACAAAGTCGACCCCGAAGACGTGGTGGTTCTGCACGACGAAATCGATCTCGCCCCCGGCAAGGTGAAATACAAAATGGGCGGCGGACACGCCGGACACAACGGGTTGCGCTCCATCCACCAGCACATCGGCCCTGAGTATGGGCGCGTGCGTTTGGGCGTCGGTCACCCCGGCCATAAAGACCGTGTGCCGGGCTACGTGTTGCATGACTTCGGGCGCGCGGATCAGGACTGGCTGGATGATGTGTTGCGCGGCTGCTCTGACGGCGCGCCCGATTTGGCGGCGGGGGACAGCGCCAAGTTCATGAATGCAGTGGGCATGCGTGTTTCACCGCAGCGTCCAAGCACGGGCAAACAAGCCCCCAAGCCGAACACGGCCACGCCTACTACTCCTGCCCCTGCCCCTGCCCCGGATCAGGCACCCGAAGCGACGGACACCCGCAACCCGATGCAAAAGCTCATGGACCGTTTCAAGTGACGTTCGCAGTTTTCGCCTTGATCGCTGCGTTCATTGGCATCCTCGGCCTCGCCGCGTGGAAAGCCCAAGAACTCAAACGCCTCATGGCCGTGAACACCCTGTTTCGCGAAGACCGGATTGTGCAGAATTTCTCGAACATGCGCGCAGCTTTCCTGAACCGCGACGTGTCACGCGGCGCAGGCCCCGTGGTGCCGCTGGCGCAGGGCACGCCGATGGACATGCCCGCCGCGTACAAGGACTGGGTGGCGCAGCGCGATGTCACCTCGGCCCTTGTGCTCAAAGGTGGTGTGATCGTGCACCAAGCCTATTACAAAGACACGCTCCCTGACGACCTGCGCATCAGCTGGTCTATGGCCAAAAGCTATCTCTCTGTATTGTTTGGCGTTTTAGTGGATGAAGGCGCGATCAAATCCCTTGAGGACGAGGTGGTGGACTACGTCCCTGCCCTCAAGGGCGGCGCCTATGACGGCGCGCGCATCATCGACGTGTTGCGCATGTCATCGGGGGTCACGTTCAACGAGGACTACCTCGATAAAAAGTCCGACATCAACCGTATGGGGCGCGTTCTGGCACTGGGTCGCAAGATGGACAGTTTTGCCGCGGCCCTGACACAGCGCTTTGCCCCTGCCGGACAGGTGATGCAATACACCTCCATCGACACGCATGTGATCGGGATGGTGGCGCGGGCCGCAACAGGGCGCAAAATCCCTGATTTGCTCAGCGAAAAGGTGATCTCGAAACTCGGGCTTGAGGTTACCCCCTACTACCTGACCGACGGTGTGGGCACCGCATTCGTGCTGGGCGGGTTGAACATGACCACACGGGATTACGCGCGTTTCGGGCAGATGATATTGCAGGACGGGGCATGGAACGGACAGCAGATCGTCTCCGCCGGCTGGATTGCCGCCTCGATCACCCCTTCGGCCAACACCAGCGCAGGAGAGTTCAAATACGGCTACCAATGGTGGGTGCCCGAAGACGCCCGCGCAGGGTTTGAAGTCACAGCCCGTGGCATTTACGGCCAGTACATCTATATCAACAAAGACGCGGACGTGGTGATTGTGACCACCGCCGCCGACCGCGCCTTTCGCGAAGAGGGCGTGGCAGAAGCCAACATCGCGTTTTTCCGCCAAATTGCGCACGCCGCAGGAGAGTAGATCATGCAACCAGATGACAGCATCAACGTGCTTGGCACAGCCCTGAGCATTTGCGGGACCGACCCGATCACAGGGTTCTTTCGCGACGGCTATTGCAACACCTGCGCCGCCGATCAGGGCAGCCATACGGTGGCGGCTGTTATGACGGAAGAGTTCCTCGCATTCTCCAAATACGTGGGCAACGACCTGAGCACACCGCGCCCCGAGTTCGGGTTTGTCGGGTTGAAAGCGGGGGATGCGTGGTGCCTGTGCGCGGGGCGGTTCTTGCAAGCGCACGACGAGGGCTGCGCACCAAACGTGAACTTGGAAGCGACGCACAAGCGGGCGTTGCAGATCGTGCCGTTGGAGGTTTTGCAGCGGTATGGGGTGGTTTAGAAAAGCCTGAGCCGCAAGCGCGAGGTGGATCGGGAGCAGCAGGCACGGAAGATTTTCGCAATCAAAAATTTGGAATGCCCGCTGTGAGCCCAGATGTATGTACCGGCTGCTGTTCGCAAGTATTCAATTGCACGTCTTCTGGAAGTCGCTGATATGTATTCGGCCTTTGGATCGGCTTGTTGATTGCCGTGTCCCTGTTGGGAGTACGCACGCGCCGCTGTCTCATTAGTGACCTGATCTATAATGACCATCTGGGCTCTCAGACTTTGGGTGCGCCTTATTTCGTTCCATGCAGTTGAGGTTTACGAACATCGTTTGCGGCTGTGATCAGATCGCAGTCGCGAATTCCTTTTTCTTCCAGTCGAAGTCTTTGCCTGAGTTGAGAACGCTCCAAGCGATGCGGGCTAATTTATTCGCTAGCGCGACACCAAGCTTGTTGTGTTGCATGCGTGTTGCGGCGGCCTCCAGCCACGGGCCAAGACTGAACTTATGCCAGTTATTCGGTCGCATCATGATGACCTGCGCGGCTTGCACAAACAGCATGCGCAGATACCGGCTGCCGCGTTTTGTGATGCGTCCCAGAATAGTCCGTCCACCAGTGCTGTGTTGGCGCGGAACAAGTCCCAGCCAAGCGGCAAAGTCACGACCGCGATCATAGGCCTCACCAGTGCCGACCGCTGCAACCACCGCCGTTGAGATGATCGGCCCAATGCCCGGAATGGTCACGAGGCGCTGACAACTGGCCTCGGATTCACTGACGGATTTAATCTCAGACGTCGTCATCTCGATCCGCCTGTCGGTCCAAATCCAGTCTTGCTGAAGGCCAAGGATCAACTTGCGCATCCGCAACGACATCTCATCATCGCGGTGGTCCAATATAGCTTGGAGCGAGGTGCGCAACGCAGCCACACTGCGTCGAACCGTGATCCCTTGTTCAATCAAGAATGCGCGGATCTGATTCATCGTCGCTGTCCGGCGCGACACGAGACGTGACCGGACGCGGTGCAGCGCTTGCAGGTCGAGCTGTTCCTGCGTCTTCTCAGAAACCGTCTTGAGATTGGGTCGCAAGGCGGCTTCTGCGATGGCTTCGGCATCGTTGTAATCGTTCTTCTGGCCTTTGTTGAATGGCTGAACGTAAACCGCTGGGATGATCCGAGGCTCGAACCCCAACTCGCGCAACGTTCGGCTGACAAAATGCGCGCTCATGCAGGCTTCCATGCCTACGATGCAGCGCGGCAGTTCTTCAAACGTCGCGACCAACGCCATGCGTTTGATCTTCTTGCGCAATACAAGCTGACCCTCCTTATCAAAACCAACCAAGTGAAAGACGTCTTTGCCAATATCAATGCCAACCGACATCAACTCATCAAAATCATTCTTCGCCATGCTACTTCTCCTCTTTGCAGTATAGGCCAAGCCTAACCTGCTGGGTGAAGCAGCCGGTACATCCCATTACCTACTTTGCAATCTTGAGGCCTTCTGCAAGGATAAAGCGTAGCAATCAGGAGCTAACGGATGTTTGTCACAGTGAACGGCGCGAAACTCTATTTCGATGTTGATGGTGAGGGACTGACGCCTGATGGCAAGGTAATGCGTGAGAAACCTACGGTCATTATGGTTCACGGCGGACCAGGTGGCGATCATAGCATAGCAAAACCCTATTTCAGCCAGCTAACGGACATCGCCCAAGTCATTTACTACGACCATCGTGGCAATGGTCGAAGTGATCTAGGTCAGAAAGAAGACTGGAACCTCTCACAGTGGGGAGATGACCTCAAAGGGCTTTGCGATGGCCTAGGGATCTCTAAACCCATCGTCATCGGGACATCGTTTGGAGGTTTCACTACTCTGTCGTATGCAACCCGCCACCCCAACCATGCCGCGGCCTTGGTTCTTATCAGCACCGCCGCAAAGTTTGATTTCTCCGCGATGTACCAAGCGTTTGAACGGCGCGGTGGCAAGGAGGTCAGGGATATTGCAGAAGCCTATTGGACGCGTCCGACAGATGAAGGTCGCGAACTTTACAAGAAGCGTTGTGTACCATTCTACAGCTACGAAAATGTTGGTTCACCTGATTGGCTTCCTAGGGTGCTTTGGCGGAACGAAACAGCTCTTTGGTTTAATGGCCCGAATAATGAACATGGACAGTTTGACTATCGCGACGACCTATCGAAAATCGAATGCCCCACCTTGGTAATGGTCGGTGAAGAAGACCCGATCACGCCATCCGAGTTTAGTGACACAATCGTTGAGAATCTGCATCCGGATCGGGCCATATACGTCAAATTCAAGAATTGTGGTCATGGTGTTGTCGGTGACAGGCCAAGCGAAGCGCTCAAAACACTTCGCGATTTTATCGAGTCTGTTGTTGTAGAAACGAAGGGCGGCTAAGTCTGACAAGGGACAGCTATTGCGAAACGCTGGCCAGATTGTTCAATACGAACGCGACGCGATCCTCAACAGAAGCCCTTGGCAAAACGCAAGCGTAGTAACCGAGATCATCCAGAGCAGCTTTAACACGATGATACTCCTCAGAAGCTGATCTAAAATCGTGCCTGCGTCCTTGATCTTCTAGGAAGATTTCGGGCCATGGAGGTGCGAGGAAAACAGTTCTTTTATAGTGCAGCTTTGAGCCAAGTGTTTCACCAAAGGGTGCGCCGCCCGCTGCCTGGAGTGCGACGGCAGCATCAACCACTCCTCGGTCAAAGAACATGGTTCCAGATAAACCCTTTGCCGACTTAAGGTCGGATCTTGCCATGTTAAGCGCACTTTGTGCGAATGCTTCCATATCGACCCAAGGCAAGTTTTTGCCTGATCCTGCAATCTCCGAGGCTACGATACGTCTGCCCGGTTCGGGGATCGTGCCGTATCCTTTGGCGCCAAGAGCATCCAAAAGGGTAGACTTCCCGCCACCTGAACATCCTGTGATTAGAATGAAGATGTTTGACAATCTGGGATGGCCTTTTGTCCCTACAATCTTGTTGCCTTGATCATACGCAGGGATGAGAAACGAGGTCAATTGAAGGCTCGAACTGGATATTAACTGCAATTTAAGTCGTTGATGGCCAAGCACGGCGCAGTGGCCGTTCGCATTGTCCAAACCTATGGCAGCTCGCTTTGACGCGAAATTACCTTTGCATTCCACGCTTTGTTGTTGATGGCCATATCAGTGCCTGGTGCGGGAAGTTCACCAATGCCATCGGCTGGTCGAAAGCGTTCCCATTTCCCTTGCGACAATGCCATTACTTTCAAGCAACGACTTTCCTGTCGACGAATTGGCGGCATCTAAATCTATCGTTCAGTATAATTCTAGAGATCATCTTTTTGCGGGACTGCCCTTCGATTATGAGGGCTGCCGTTTGGTTGCTTTCAAAGCAAGTGAACAATTTTGGCGCACTTGTAACAAGTCGCCGAAGTGGCACTGTTGAGAGTGAAAGCAATGCCTGCTTCCCCGGCCAAAAGCTCTCAACCGGCGTGCGGTTCGCGAAGACGATTTCATGCGAATCCAGTGCAAAATGAACGTAGCTTACTGCTGTGTTGGGGCAATCTTGCTGCACGCCAAAGGCCGGCAGGAGCGACTTGGCCGAAACGAGAACGGATTGGTGGCCGTTGCCCTCGTTGTACTGATCTGTCTCGATCAGGACACGATGTTGTGGGGAGACACGAAGCGCCCTGCTTGGGACGCCGTCGCCCAACGAGCCAGGTTTGAAAATAATAGGGGCTTGCTGGCCCGGTTGGTCGAGGCTCTGGGTGTTCATCCATCTAATTTGCTTCGGGCCGGATAGCGTTTCAATCATGTCGCCCACCGCAAGATCCTTAGCGAAGACCTCACCTTTTGGCGTTAGAATTCTGGCATTACCGGCAAAACAGACCACGGCGGTATTGCTGGCGAAAGGATCGCCAGTGGTCTGATAGCCAGCGTAGTCAGCAACATGGGAGTTGATGGTGATGGTCTGAATATTCGCGTCGTCGTAGATCCCGCCGCTACTTAGAGAAAAGACATCACCATTTGTAAACTGAAGCAGCGTAACATTCTGGTTTACGACTGATCCGTCGCCCATTAGGACATCAAGGCTGTACCGCGAAGAACTGTCCAAATCTGTGTCAACGAGCCCAGACCCAAGATCGTATTGGAAATCATCAACGGTTGAGTAGTTGTCAATGTGGATGAGTGTGTCACCGCCACCATTTACTTCGGTGACTTCAACGATTTGCGGCGTGACTGTCAGTCCTACAAGGATCGACGATTGCTCAACCGTTAAGGTTGTATCATCTGTGTCCATTTCAGCAAAGTTGCCGAGGTACAAAAGATCTCCGACACGTGTCGTTATCGCCCTAAACCCTATATTGCCCAATTCATCGGGTGGCTTACACGAAGGGTGTTAATAAACAATTCGGGGCGAAGAGGCGCCGCTGGCTGACGATACTCATATGCCAATGATGATCGAGATCCGCGATTGAAGTCTGGATTCAGGTTCGGAGGCCAGTCTCCTGCGGTTCAAAGCAGACGCTCCACAAGAACGCAACATTGGTCAAAATGGGCGGCCTCTTGTATCCAGCGCTCCACGATTTACCCGACAATATCTGCTAGGTTCCTCGCATGGAATATACAAACTTTGGACTGATCAAGAAACGCGGCGAGATAGCAGGCCAGCACAAGGCCGCTCTAAAGGCCGCTGATAGGCGTCATATTTGTTGCGTCTAGCGCATTGATTAAACCTGCTTCGTTGCGTTAAAAATCAAGGATGCAAAGCCTTGATCCAAGACAAACCTCCTGCTTCCTGAGCGCAGTTCAGTGTGGGACGTTACGCGCCGCTGCTGAACAACTCGCTTTGGAACCTTCAACCGTTAGCCGCAACATTTCTGCGCTCGAAAAAGTGTTGGCCACGACATTGGTCGAACGCGGGCGGCTTGGTGTCCGCGCCACAGAGGCCGGCGAATTGTTAATCTCTTTTCTTTCGCAGCAAGAGGGCGCGCTTGATCTACTTCAATCTGAATTTGACGCCCTTGCGGGTATGAAGCGTGGCAATGTGGCGATTGCCGCTGGCGAAGGTTTTGTTGGAGATCTTTTTGACAACGCATTGGCTGCCTTTTCGTTGGCCTACCCCGACATCACATTTTCGCTGTCGGTTGGATCAACCGAGGATGTCTTGCATCAAGTTACCTCAGAGCAGGCGCATCTAGGTTTGGCATATAACGTCCCCAAGACTCCGCAAGTGAGGGTTCAAACGTCTTGCGCACAGCCACTTGTTGGGCTGGTCAAACGCGGCGGACCTTATGACACCGAGCAACCGTTTTCATTGGATGACCTTGCTGCGATGCCATGTGCGGTTCCCCCAAAGAGCTTTGGCATCGGGGCGATGATCACAGCCGTTGAGGCCAAACAAGGTGTAAGGTTGCGCGCGGTGATAGAGACGGGTTCGATTTCTGCACTGAAAGCGTTTGTGCGCAATGATATGGGCTGCACGATCTTGCCAAGGTTCGTCGTTGAAAGCGAACTTTCCGCAGGATTGATGGTGGCGCGTTCGATCCCTCGTGCGATTTTTCCAGATGGCCAGTCATCCCTTATTCGCAAGGAAGGTCGCAAGCTTCCGCAAGCGGCCCAACTTTTGCTCAAGCATTTGAAATCCATGTCCGCATTTACGTGACTTACTTTCGTTGCGTCCAGCGCAACAAAGGTGATCATGAGTTGATATATATTGCGCCAAGCACATGCGGCATAGTCTGGGAAACACTTGTAAGGATCAGTGACAATGCGGCTTGGAATTATCGGATGCGGAAACATGGGGGGCGGCATGGCGTCCCAACTGGTCAAAAACGGGTTTGAATTGACTTGCTTTGATCCAAGCCCAGAGAACAGCGGCAAAATGGCGGCCCTTGGGGCAACGACAACCGCTTCTGCCAGTGCCTTGGCCAAAATCTGTGACGTCATCCTTCTGTCGTTGCCAAAGGCCGCCGTGGTCGAGGCCGTGATGGCCCAGATGTTGCCGGATATTCAGGCCGGCACTGTCATTTTAGATGCCTCAACATCCGAGCCAGCAACGTCGCAAGCCATGTCTGCCAAGGGTGCAGAACATGGGTTCGCATTTGTTGATGGCCCTGTAAGTGGTGGCCCAGCGGCGGCCAATGCGGGCACGATGACGATGTTGTTGGGCGGCGACGCTGACGCGATTGAAACGTTGCGGCCTGCCTTGGACATCATCACCGCAAAGACGGTTAGGGTTGGTGGCTCAGGCGCGGGTCATGCCGCCAAGATCGCGAACAACATGCTGTGTGCAGCCAATCTGGTCTTGGTCGGCGAAGCGATCCGTTTGGGCCAAGCCGCAGGGGTCAGCCCCGAAGATCTGCTGGAAGGGATCAATGCAGGGTCTGGTCGCAGTGGCGTAAGCGAGGTCAATTTTCCTAAATGGGTGTTGAACGATGCTTTTGATTCCGGCTTTACCATGGGCCTGATGCGCAAAGACGTGGGTCTTGCGCTTGATCTTGCGAAAAGCTCGAATGTTGATCTGAGCGGCTTTGCGAAGATTGCAGACATCTGGCTCAACGGGTCATCCGACATCGCCGACAGCGACGACTTCAACGCAATTGTCAAAACCAATGCAAGGGAGGTTTGAGATGTCAGATCGTAAGCAGAAATTATTAGATGCGATGGCGGCTCTTGGGCTCGGCTCTCATCCTCAAAGCCTGATCAATGGTGATTTGATCGACGGCACAGGCGCCGACGTACAGCTGGTTGACCCTTTCACCGAAGAGGTCTTGCTCACCTATCCGGATGCGGGCGAAGCGCTGGCGAAAAAAGCGTGTGACGCCGCACAAAATGCTCAGGCCGGTTGGGCAAAGGGCATCTCGGCGGCAGCACGTGGTCAGGTCATGCAAGACATCGTGCGCGCTGTTCTCGCCAACGTAGAACCGCTCGCAATGATCGAGGCAATCGTCGCAGGCAAGCCGATCCGTGATTGCAGGATTGAAGTCGCCAAGGTCGCGGAAATGTTCGCCTATTATGCGGGCTGGGCCGACAAGCTGCACGGCGAGGTAATCCCCGTGCCGTCTGGTCACCTGAACTACACGCAACGCGAACCGCTGGGCGTCGTATTCCAAATCACGCCTTGGAACGCACCTATCTTCACCGCTGGATGGCAAATCGCGCCAGCCATTGCGACAGGCAATGGTGTGGTGATTAAACCGAGTGAATTGACACCAATCACAACCGTCGCCCTCGTTAAACTTGCAGAAAGTGTCGGCTTGCCAACTGGTTTGGTGAACGTGCTTTGCGGCTTGGGTCCAACATCAGGACAGGCCGCAATCGCGCACCCTGCTGTGCGAAAGGTAGTCTTTGTTGGCTCGCCTGAGACTGGCAAGCGGGTTGCCGTTGCCGCCGCCGAAGCGTTGAAGCCAGCGGTACTGGAACTTGGTGGCAAATCCGCAAACATCGTCTTTGAAGACGCAAATCTGGAACACGCCTGTCTTGGCGCTCAAGCGGCGATCTTTTCTGGCGCGGGACAAAGTTGTGTGGCTGGATCACGTCTGCTCGTGCATAAATCCGTTCATTCAAAGCTGGTCGATATGCTGTCAAAGGGCATGAACAACATCAAACTCGGCGATCCACTGGATGAAGCCACGGAAGTTGGCCCGATCAGCAATGCTCGCCAGTTTGCCCATGTCAGCGAAATGGTAGAACTTTCTAAAAGCGAGGGCGCGTCGGTTCTGACGCGCACCGATAAAAAAGAACAAGGTTACTTCGTCCCACCAACCATCCTGAACGGATTGTCCAATGTGGCAAAGGCGGCGCAGCAGGAAATCTTTGGCCCGGTCGTCACAGCGATCCCGTTCGAGGACGAAGCCGACGCTATCGCGCTTGCGAATGCCACCGACTTTGGACTGGCGGGTGCTGTGTGGACTGCCGATGTGGGACGTGCGCACCGAATGGCCGACGCTGTGCGTGCGGGTACGTTTTGGATCAACAGCTATAAGGCAATCCATGTCTCATCCCCTTTTGGCGGGTCACTTAGCTCTGGTTTTGGGCGCTCTAGTGGAACGGATGCTTTGATGGAATACACCTCTGCCAAAAGCGTCTGGCTTGACAGCGCACCAAAACCACGCATCGCTTTCGGGTATGTTTCTTAAAGGGAAAATTGATGAAACTGGTTGATGACGTCCAAGCACTCCTGAACGGTGATCCTCAATTGGCGCGGGTGCTTCATCTCGGCGCCTTTGAGGACTTTCCGCAATTGGCCGGGGCTTTGTTCAGTCAGCTTTGCAACAGCGATTCTATTGGGAACGTCGTTCAATCGGTCTTTGCTTCAGATAGTCCACTGGTCGAAACCACCCTTTATGATATTGCCGAAACCGCGCGTCGCAATTTCGAACCCGGCGGCCAGTCTGCTACTTTTCTGTTCTCACGGGGGGTGCAGGCGGTCATGGCGCATCGCGTCGCGCATAAGCTGTGGGTGGACGGTGATACAAACCTATCTCTCGCGATGAAGGTCAGTTGTGGTCGGGCATTCGCAACGGACATTCACCCTGCCGCGCAGATCGGCGCAGGCCTGTGGCTTGACCATGGCTTGGGCTTTGTTGTGGGTGAGACGTCTGTGATCGGCGAAGACGTATCGATTTGGCATAACGTCACTCTTGGCAGCACGCTGAATGACAGCGGTGCGCATCGCCATCCACATGTTGGCACAGGTGCGGTGATCGGTGCAGGAGCCATCCTTCTGGGCGGCATCACCATCGGCGCCCACGCCAATATCGCAGCGGGGTCAATTGTTGTGGACGACATCCCCGAGGGCATGGTTGCGGTTGGATCAAAGGCCAGCGTTCGGGGCCGTGCCAGCGTCAGTTTTGTTCAAACAAAAGGAACATCCTCATGAACGCTTCTTTTGGAATTGATCACCCGCTGCTTGCGACCCACGATATTGATGCCCTGCGCGAACGCCTGATATCTTTGGGTTTCAACATGACAGCCATCGGCAAGCATCCGTGGGGCACAAGTACGAGCCTTGCGATGTTTGACGGCTGCCTGCTTGAGATCATGGGCATATATGATGACACGTTGCTGGACGAAGTACCTGCCGGGGACTTTCGGTTCGGACGGCATATTTATGAGTATCTGAATATCCGCGAAGGCGTCGCCTTATCGGCGTTGCACAGCACCAATTCGGTGGACGATGCCAAGCATGCGCAGAAGGCAGGTTTCGCCGTCGCTGGGCATTTGGAGTTTGGTCGCGATGTAATTCTGCCGGACGGTACCGAGGGGCGCACAAAAACCACGCTTGCGCTGTTGCCCGATGCCACCTTCCCGCGATTGTCGTTCTTTCTATGCCAACAACATCGCCCCGATCTTATCTATGTGCCGGAATGGTTAAAGCACCCCAACACAGTTAACGGCATCTGCGGCGTTAATATTGTTGCTGATGAAAAGCACCACGCAGCCTTGCAGACCCAGTTCGGCGGCTTGTACAAGGGCTTCGAGGTTTTGAAGGGTGGCTTTCAATACCGGACGGCCAATGGTGCGCTAAGGGTTCTGGCCGCTGATGCCTTTGAAAACAACATTGGACCTCTTACCGATGAAATTCGCAAAGAAGGCACCCCAAGTATTGCCGGAATGGACTTCACGACCGGCGACCTGAGTGCTCTCTTGGACTACATTATCAAAAGTGAAGTCGATCACTGTGCTGTTGAAAACGGTGTGGTGTTGACCAACCAATCTCTTACAGCCAATACAATCATGCGCTTTTTCGAGCGGCATTAAGGTTCACTGTAAAAGGCAGATCACAGAACCGCGCCACGTGAATTCGTCGAATATGCCATGACTGCTTCGCGAGGTAAGCCGTCATCTATACATTGTGCAGCATCGATCAGATTAGGCACGAACCGGTCTGATGCATTTGCGGTATCCGCCGGACAAAGGCCGCTGAAACCTACCGCGAAACGGGGAACTTGCGGGCGGTACAACTGCTTCTTGGCCACACAAAGATCGACAGCACGGTGCGATACTTGGGCGTCGAAGTCGAACCTGGGCGGCCAAGACGGCCCGCACTACAAAGCGAGGACTTCCATGGCCTGAGAACTCCCTCTCAGGTCCACCAGTCCAATGGGCCTGAAATCATCAGCACCCGCGCCCACGAGATCCAATGTCGAACGGGAGACAACAAGGTTTTTATTGTGTTTCTTGGCAACCTCTTCCAGCCGGGATGCCAGATTGACTGTTGTTCCGATTGCTGTGAACTCTAGCCTGCGCGTGTCTCCAACAGCCCCGATGATCGCCGGACCTGTATGGACGCCTATTGCAAGGTCGATGGGACACAAGCCCTCGGACTTTCGCGCGTCATTCCAGCGTTCGGTTGCGCGTAAAATGTTGCGCGCACAAGCAAGTGCGTCTTTCGCAGCTTGGGAAATGTCGCTGTTCAATCCAAAGATCAAAAGAGCACCATCGCCGATGAATTTATCGACAATTCCGTTGTTCTCCAAGGCCACGTCCGTCACCTGCGCTCTAAACTCGCTGAGGAGTTCGGCCGTTTCTCTTGGCGAAATAAGCTCTGCAACCGCGGTAAAGCCACGAATATCGACAAACAGCACAGCCAGATCTGTTTCCTGTCCAACACGCAGTGCTTCAATATCCAGGTCACTCATCGCATCGGAAATTTCGTTGGGAATAAAACGCTTTCGGTTCTCAGCGGTCTCTGTTTCCCTGCCAACTCTTTCGACAAGCTTTTTGGTTTGGTAGACTGCGATGCCAATAAGGCCAGCCATAGCTATAAGCATGATCAGCCGGATAAGTATTGGTGGCAAAGAATATAGGGCCTGAAGTTCGATCAAAGCCGCATCCGGGATAGGCATGCCGATCTGTGGGTTGTGAAACAAAACCAATGCGCACAACGCCAAAAGGAGGGATGAGGTGGCAATGTGCAGAAAGATTTGCGACCGCAACGCCTGAACGCAAATAACCAAAGCAACAATCAGCAGAACCGGACTGGCAAAGGCCAACAGTGATGGTGTGAGCGGATCCGAAACATCGACGTAAAGCTGAAAAGAGACAATCGCCACCTCGGCAAAGTTGAATGCCCAGCTCATCCATGGCCGAAACCGTAAGGCGTTGGAGAAGTAGAAATTGGCCGCCCCTAAGGTGAAATAGGCCACGGCTCCAAGACGCAAAAAGTTGAGTTCTGTCAGTCGCCCTTCCAAACCGGCAACATCCGTTTGTGACAGAACATATGAGACGCCAATAAAGAGCATGGTTGCCAGTGCCATGCGCAGTACACTGATAAGCCGCTCGGCTTTTACATCTGCCTGTGCAACAATTTTAGCCGCGAGTGTTTCTCGATTTGACGCCATAGGCTTTTTTACACCTGGACTGAGGCCCGCACAATGGCCCGCTAAATTCCGCGTGTTGATAACATTAGAGCACGCAATCAGCGACCGCAGTCGTCAGACCAAAACTGTCAATTGGCAGCTTTGGTCACGACGTCCGAAAGGGTGTCCAACCGAAAATGATCGCAATTGTTGGAAGGCTGCTCAGGTGCTGGGAGGGTCCTTTGTAAAGCTCTTGCGCGTGAAAAGGGGGAAAAAATTGCAACACTGGCTGACATTTCGAACAGGTTTTGCGGTTTTTTGTTAGAAAACCATTCAATGATTGCAGAAGTTTAGCCTGCGTTTTCAATAAATCTTCACAAAAGTTGCGTTTTTTTCCGTGCGCATGTCGAAATACCTGAACGGCGAACGTCCTAGGGGTATCGAAACACAAAAATAGGTAGTCTTACAATGTTTACAGTCACACCAATCTACGCCCTTGCAGTTGCAGTCATCACCCTTGCCCTTTGGTTTCGGGTGACATCATACAGAGGCAACAATGGCATCTCGATCGGCGACAATGGCATCTCGATCGGCGACAATGGCGATGTGAATTTGCTACAGCGCGTCCGCCAACATGGGAACTGTGTTGAATGGAGCAGCTTCATCCTGATCATGATGATCCTCGCTGAGGGTATGGGGGCACCGGGTCTCTACATCCATATTTCGGGAGCTTTGCTTCTGATTGGCCGCATTGCCCATCCGTTTGGCCTCAAGATCGACAACGCCGGGCACCCTATGCGCTACGTCGGCAATGGCACAAACATTCTGGCGGCCTTGAACATCATGGTCTGCTTGGGCGTGAATATCCTTGGCCTGTAATCCCCTGAACTTGACACTCAAGAACTGAACAAACTTGAACTGAAGGACTGAACCAATGAAATATATGCTCTTGATCTACAACACCCCGCCGAAGAACCCACGTATGGGACACCGGAATTTGATGCCATGATGGGAGGCTTCTTTGCCGCCAACGAGAAGATGCAGGCAGATGGTGTGCTGGTAGATGGAGAAGGCTTGCAAGGGATTGAAACCGCCACATCGCTGCGGATCAAATCCGGGAAAGTCGAAACCATGGATGGCCCGTTTGCTGAAACGCGCGAGCATCTAGGGGGCTACTATGTCGTGGATGTGCCGGACCTTGATGCAGCACTCAAATACGCGGCCCTGATCCCATCCGCAAACTTTGGGACAATCGAGGTCCGCCCTCTAATGGACTACAATCCAGCAGGATAACCCGTGAACAACGCCGCCCCCAAAGCCATTGCCGTCAACAAGGCCGTCAATGACGTTATCCGAAATGACAGGGGGCGGCTGATGGCCGGTTTGGTGTCCCGATTGGGCGATTTCCAACTGGCAGAAGATGCTTTGCAAGATGCGGCCATCTCGGCGCTAAAGCACTGGGGGCGATCCGGCATCCCTGACAATCCAACCGCTTGGCTGATGAAGGCATCTTTTAACAAAGGGATCGACAGGATCCGTAAATCAAACCGCGAAGGTCAAAAGGCAAAGGACCTTAGCCTGATCATAGAAGATAAAGAAACCATGCACGCCTCAGAAGAAATCCCCGACGAACGGTTGCGGTTGATTTTTACCTGCTGCCACCCCGCCCTAGAAGAGAAATCCCGCATCGCTTTGACCCTACGCACCGTGTGCAACCTGAACACACGCGAAATCTCGGATGCGTTTCTGGACACCGAGACCACCATGGGACAGCGTCTGTCGCGATCCAAGGCCAAGATTAAGTCCAAAGGCATCGGCTTTGCCGTACCCGGGCCAGAGCAATGGGCAGAACGGCTAAACACCGTATTGTCGACCCTCTATCTCATCTTCACCACAGGCTATGTTTTTGGCGATACCGGCTCCCGGAACCTTTGCCTAGAAGGCATGTTCCTGATGCGACTGCTGGATCGGCTTCAACCAGAGGACGCTGAAGTCGAAGGCGCGTTGGCGCTGATGCTGTTGACCCAATCGCGCAACACAGCCCGTGTTTCCACAAGCGGCGCAACAGTGCCAGACTCGGAGCAGGATCACGCATTATGGGATGCAGAATTGTTGCAAGAAGGCCAAGAGCTTTTGGCGCGCGCCGTTCAGCGCCGAACCCCTGGCCCGTTCCAGATCAAAGCGGCGATTGCCGATTGCCACATGGAAGCCCCTGAACCTGACTGGGCGCAAATGTTGCTGCTCTACCAATCGTTATGGCGGTTCGAGCCAACGCCTGTGGTCGCGTTGAACTGGGCAGTTGTTCTTGCCGAAACGGGACAAGCCGATCTGGCCATGCAAAAGCTAACCGAGCTAAAAGACGTTCTGGGCGAGTTTCAACCGTGGCATGCTGCGAGCGCGAGTGTGTTGCGAAAACTGAACCAGCCGGAACAAGCAGCGCAGGCCTACGCCGAAGCTATTGATCGCGCACCAACCGAAGCTGATCGCCTGTTTTTGCAACACAAGATGAAACATCTGCGCACTTAGAGGCCTCGCGTTCTGCAACTCAACAGATGCTTTTCGGTACGGCCAAAACTCTGTCGAAGCATTCATTGACATCCAAGCAGCGAACGACCGCATAGTCCCCGCTCTCGGTTGGTTGGTGCAAGATGCGACGAAGGGTCGGTCAGAAATCCACGGATATCGACAACATTGAATGGCCGCTTCCGCGGCCAAAGCCAGAGCGCAGAGCGCAGGACATGGGACGCCATGATCCAAAAAAGGGGCCGCCAAAGCGCCCCCTTTTCAGACCTGTTGTGACAGGAAATTCTTTAGGAAAGTTTCAAACGAACTCGCCCATGTCAAAGTCCAGCGCGCGTGCGACCGTAAAGATGTCTTTGTCCCCGCGTCCGCACATGTTCATGCAGATGATGTGATCCGCAGGCAATGTCGGTGCAATTTTCATCACATGGGCCAGCGCGTGGGAGGGTTCAAGTGCGGGAATGATCCCCTCGAGCGTGCAGCACAATTGGAATGCGTCAAGCGCTTCAACATCGGTGATCGACACATATTGCGCGCGGCCGATGTCGTGCAACCATGCGTGCTCCGGCCCGATGCCGGGGTAATCCAGCCCCGCCGAAATCGAGAAACCTTCGAGGATCTGACCGTCGTCGTCTTGCAACAGATAGGTGCGGTTGCCGTGCAATACGCCCGGGCGACCGCCGGTCAGAGAGGCACAATGCTCCATCTTGGCGTTCACGCCTTTGCCGCCGGCCTCGACACCGATGATGCCGACCTCTTTGTCGTCCAGAAACGGGAAAAACAGGCCCATCGCGTTGGACCCGCCACCGATGGCGGCGATCAATGTGTCGGGGAACCGCCCTTCGGCCGCGACCATTTGTTCGCGCACTTCCTTGCCGATGATGCTTTGGAAGTCGCGCACCATGGCGGGGTATGGATGTGGCCCCGCGACTGTGCCGATGCAATAGAACGTGTCATCGACGTTGGTCACCCAGTCACGCAACGCGTCGTTCATCGCGTCTTTCAACGTGCCACGGCCCGAGGTTACGGGGATGACTTCGGCGCCCAACAGACGCATGCGGAAAACGTTCGGAGCTTGGCGCTCTACATCATGGGCGCCCATGTAAACCACACATTTCAAACCGAATTTCGCGCAAACTGTCGCCGTGGCCACGCCGTGTTGGCCCGCGCCTGTCTCTGCGATGATGCGGCTTTTGCCCATGCGACGGGCCAGAATGATCTGCCCCAAAACATTGTTGATCTTATGCGCGCCGGTGTGGTTCAGCTCGTCGCGCTTCATATAGACTTTGGCACCGCCAAGGTGCTCTGTCAGACGCTCCGCGAAATACAAAGGCGACGGGCGACCCACGTAGTTGGTCCACAGATCATTCATTTCCGCCCAGAAACTGTCGTCGGTTTTGGCCTTTTCGTACTCTTCTTCAAGGCTCAAAATCAAAGGCATCAAGGTCTCGGACACAAAGCGCCCACCGAAATCGCCAAAGCGGCCGTTTTCGTCAGGGCCGGTCATGAAGGAATTGAAAAGGTCATTTGCCATTGCTGCAGCTCCCTTGCGCGTTGCAGGCAATGGGTAGCGTGAAGTGCAATCAGGGTAAAGCGCGCAGGCGCATATTTCGCCGTAAACGCTGCTATTTCAATGCGGGACCTAGCGGCACAGGACCTGCGTAAAGACGCCAATGCAACTTTGTGCAACATCGCGCCCAAAGCGGACAGTGATGGCGGAATAGAAATAGCGGTTGTCATGCTCCACATCCATCAACGAGCGGATGAAACCCGCGCAGGCCGTGCGCCCCAGTTGGCATGCGCCTGCGATCAACTGCAACGCGGGTTCGCCCTGTGTGGACGGATCAAACCCGTCAATTTCACTGAGCAGCCGCGCCTCGATCACGTCCTCAACGTCGGCCGTGCTCGGGTTGGTCACAAAAGAGCCCATGATCAGGACCAGACACACCGCGAGGATAAATTTGAAGTTCATACGCCCTGCGCCTGTGCGACAAAATCCGCGATCATTGCGGCGTCTTTGACCCCCGGTGCGCTTTCCACGCCGGAAGCCACATCAACCTGTCGCGCGCCCGTGCGCGCCACGGCTTCAGCAACATTTTCAGGGGTCAGGCCGCCTGCCAGCATCCACGGCTTGCGCCAGTATTTGCGCGCCGCCAGCAAACTCCAGTCAAAGGCCAAACCGTTGCCCCCCGGCAGCACCGCGTCCTTGGGGGCCTTGGCATCCACCAATATCTGGTCCGCCACCGCCTCAAAACTGTCGATGCGGGCCACGTCCTGCGCTGTGGCCACGCCCACCACCTTGATGACGGGCAAACCAAAACGGGCGCGGATTTCGGCTGTGCGTTCAGGGGTTTCCCCGCCGTGAAGCTGCAAAAAGTCCAGTGGGACAGTGTCCGTCAACGCCTGCAACATCGCATCGTCGGCGTTCACCACCAGCCCGACTTTGGCCACCCCGACAGGGGTTTCCAACGCCAGGGCGCGGGCCACCTCAAAATCGACATAGCGCGGGGATTTGGCAAAAAAGTTGAACCCGATATAGCGACCACCCGCATCCGATACGGCATGCACGTCCGCGGGCTGCGTCACACCGCAGATTTTGACGGACAGGATTTCAGACATCAGACGGCTCAGCTGGCCTTGTCCAAAAGGGCAAGAACCTCGTCTTTGCCTTCGTGCTTTTCACCTTTGAGACGGTCAATTTCCCGCTCAAGACGGCGCAGATGACGGGCTTGTTTGGCCGCTTCGGCACGGTCGCCGTACTCACGGATGTATTCCCAAATCAGCCCCACAATCAGACCGGCCAGAATACCGCCCAGAATGACCGCAAACAGCGGCATCTGGATCGAAGGATTGACGGCAAAAAATCCTGCCACTTCATTGGGCAGAACTTTGAGGGTGACCATCTCGCGATTGGCCATCGCAACAGCAATCAGTGCAATCGCGAAAAACGCAATGCAAGCGTAGCGGATGTAGCGCATCAAGCTTTCCCGTTCAGACGATCGCGCAGAAGCTTGCCCGTTTTAAAGAACGGCACATGTTTCTCTTCGACATTGACCGTCTCGCCTGTGCGAGGATTGCGGCCAATGCGCGCATCACGTTGCTTGACTGAAAACGCTCCGAAACCACGCAATTCGACCCGGTCACCGCGCGCCATGGCAGCAGTCACTTCGTCAAAAATGGTGTTCACGATACGCTCTACGTCTCGCTGATACAGATGTGGATTGTCGTCCGCGATTTGCTGGATCAGTTCAGACCGGATCATATGTGTTCCCCCCGGAGCAGTGGTGTTGGCATTAACAAGACTATAGGGCGGTTTTCACAAAGCGGAAATAGCGCGATTTCCTATTCAGCCGTTTTTTGCCCCCCGAACACCCTGTTTGTGCACGGTATTTCTGCACAATGCCCGATTATTGAGATTGCCGGGTATGCATCCTCCGCACAAGAGCTATTGATTCGGTGCATCTTTCTCACGGTTATGCAAAGCACAGGCACGCGCGTTTTCGCCCTTAGTAGAACAACAGCTCCACCTGAATGTCGGGAATGTCAGCGGCCACCAAACCTTGCAACACCGCCAGATCTTCGTCCTCGACGCGGGCTACAACACCACCGGACGTACTGTCAAAACGGAACGTGACACTCTGGTCCATCCCGCCATTGCTGAACAGGGTCAATACATCGTCCTGGGTGTCAAAGTCGGTGATCTGGACGGTGTCCTGTACGCGGGCCGTGTCTGTGACAACCACAAAGTCATCATCCCCCGTGCCACCCGTCATCTCGTCACCGTCATCACCGGTCAGGACGTCGTTGCCGACACCACCATTCAGCGTATCTGCAGAACCGAAGTCGCCCTTAGGGTCGTACGACTCGTCAAAGCGCAGCCCGTCAATGGCCAGCAACGCGTCATCCCCCACATCCCCGAACATTGTGTTCGAGCCCGAGACATCCACAATAATGTCATCCCCGGCCCCACCACGCACAAAATCATCGCCTTGCATTGTGGTGGTGTCGGTGACCGTCAGGAAATTCGACACATCGTCGCCAGCCCCCATAAAGATACGGTCGTCACCTTCGCCGTTGTAGATGGTGTCATCGTCTTCCTGACCATACTGCACGTCGTCGCCGGTGCCGCCGTCAATCACATCATCGCCGTCACCGCCCAGAACAGTGTCATCGCCGCCGTTGCCCACCAATAGGTTGTCAAAGGCATTGGCCTGCACAACGACGCCTTCGTCGGATCCGATATAGACGTCCTCATCATCGCGCAGCTCAACAGTGTCGCCATCCTCTTCGGCAATTTCCCGAACCTCCGGATCATCACCGTCGTCACCGTCGTCACCGGACAACCCGAACGCCAAACCAAACATCAATGGAATAAGTATCAATCCGAACATGTAGCGCACCTCTATCGCGTCTTTGGACCGTTAGAGCGCCGAAGGGACAGAAAGTCAAAATTTATTAAAAACAGTCGCTTAAGCGGATTTAGTGGGTCCGAAACTTTCAAATTGTGCGCAAATTACGAGCAATCCACCGGGTTTGGTAAACCAACAAAAAAGGGCCCCGCACAGTGCTGTGCGAGGCCCCTGTTTTGAAACGCTGTCGACTTAGTCGTCAGATGGCTTCAGTGCCGCACCAAGGATATCGCCCAAGGATGCACCGGAGTCAGAGGAACCATACTGTTCCACGGCTTCTTTCTCTTCAGCGATTTCACGCGCTTTGATGGAGACGCCCAAGACGGGTGCTTTGTGTCCACGTTTGTGATGCGCACGTCGACTTTGTCACCAACAGAGAAACGCTCCGGGCGCTGCTCTGCACGGTCACGGGACAGATCGGAGCGACGGATGAAGGATTTCATGCCTTCATATTCGCACTCAATGCCGCCTTCTTCGATGGCTGTCACAGTCACAGTCACGATGGAACCGCGCTTCACGCCGCCCACTGCTTCTGCGAACTTGTCGCCGCCGACAGCCTTTGATGGAGAGCGAGATGCGCTCTTTCTCAACGTCAACTTCGGAGACAACCGCCTGAACAATGTCGTTCTTGTGGTAGCTCTGGATGGCTTCTTCGCCGCGCTCGTCCCATGACAGGTCGGAGAGGTGAACCATGCCGTCGATGTCGCCTGGCAGGCCAATGAACAAACCGAATTCGGTGATGTTTTTGACTTCGCCTTCGACTTCTGTGCCCTCTGGGTGTGTTTCTGCAAACACTTCCCATGGGTTGCGCATGGTCTGCTTGAGACCAAGGGAAACGCGACGCTTGGCGCCATCGATTTCCAGAACCATGACTTCGACTTCTTGGGACGTAGACACGATCTTGCCCGGGTGTACGTTCTTTTTGGTCCAGGACATTTCGGACACGTGAACGAGACCCTCAACACCGGCTCCAGCTCAACAAAGGCGCCGTAATCGGTGATGTTGGTCACGCGGCCAGTGTGCGTGGATTCCAGCGGGTACTTCGCCGCAACCAGATCCCATGGATCTTCTTGCAACTGCTTCATGCCCAAGGAGATGCGGTGTGTCTCTTTGTTGATCTTGATGACCTGAACCTTGATCGTCTCGCCAATTGTCAGGATCTCGGAAGGGTGGTTCACACGGCGCCATGCCATGTCTGTGACGTGCAGCAAGCCGTCAACGCCGCCCAGATCAACAAACGCACCGTATTCGGTGATGTTCTTGACCACACCGTCAACGTTCTGGCCTTCGGCAGGTTGCCGATGACTTCAGCACGCTGCTCGGCACGGGACTCTTCGAGGATCGCACGACGGGAGACAACGATGTTGCCACGGCGACGGTCCATCTTCAGAATCTGGAACGGCTGCTTGAGACCCATCAATGGGCCTGCGTCACGCACAGGGCGCACGTCAACCTGAGAACCCGGAAGGAACGCAACCGCGCCGCCCAGATCAACCGTAAAGCCACCTTTAACGCGGCCAAAGATTGCGCCTTCGACGCGCTCTTCTGCTGCGTATGCTTTTTCCAGACGATCCCAGGCTTCTTCACGGCGCGCCATCTCACGAGAGATAACCGCTTCGCCGCGGGAGTTTTCGACCTGAGCGCAGGAAGACTTCGACTTCGTCGCCAACTTCAATTTTGGGAGCTTCGCCAGGATCTGCGAATTCTTTAAGCTCAACGCGGCCTTCCATTTTGTAGCCGACGTCGATGATGGCTTGGCCCGCTTCAATCGCGATAACCTTGCCTTTAACAACAGAACCCTCTTCGGGGGTGTCCATTTCGAAGCTTTCATTCAAGAGTGCTTCAAACTCGTCCATCATATTTGCCATGTGGCGTGTTTTTCCTAATCTACGTTTATTTTCGGGCCGTGCGGTTGGCTCCGCCGGTCTTGGTTTAGGCCCGCAGGATTGCGGGACGGGTTCCATTGGTCAGGTGACATTTTGCGCGAAAAACAAAGAGGGCCGGAAGACTCCGACCCCTGTATGATGAATCGCCTGCGGTGTGTTCACCTTGCTGACGTTCGCGCGTATAGCCAGAAATCCCGAATGAGGCAAGGCCAAAGCCTCTTACTTGCGTCTATCAGGTTGGAAATCTGGCATTCAGGAATGCGAGCCAGATGGGGTTCAAAAACGCAGTTAGTAAAATTTGGCCACATCCGATTGCAATCAAGCCCGCAGCGACGCTCACCCAATGCCGATAAACAGAAAAATAGAACAAGAACGCATAAAGCAAAATGATCGCAACCGGCAAAACAATCTCTTGAATAGCGAAAATGATCCGTACATCTGTTTGTTGCACCACACGATCATGTTCATCCCAATCAGACATCGAGGAAAAGAAGTCCGTCATACTGAAAAGGTAATAGTCCATGATAAATGATATTCCCAACGTATTGATCGACAAGAAAACAGTCATCACGATGAAAAATTTGAAAATTTCGACGAAACTGCCTCTCAATCCACCGAGACGCAAAAGTAGGTGATAAGTCACTGCAACAACCACTATCAACGCGAACTGTTGAAGCTGCAAAATGACAAACCAAACTTGCGAAAAGGTTTGATCACCTTCTGCGGACATCTCAACAAACACCAACTGATTAAGCGCCATAATTGCGATGAAAAATTGGACCATAAAGCCAAGCAATGCAGCGACATCGACATCATCAACAATGATTCTATACGCCTGCGAAAATCGCTCGATCAGGATTCCGTATATGGAGAAAAAGACGCCGTAGGACGCAACCAGTTTTTGAATCATGCTCTGACAATGCCACAATTATAATGCAGCAACCATTACGCCGAACCGTTTGTCTGTCAACAGCGGGTGAAGAACCGGTTGCTATAGCTCACAACGCCTCACCGCGCTTTTGCAACTCCTCGAACAGCTCACGATAAATCCCGTTGCTGTCTCCGCCCCCAAAAGTCAGCGCGCCGCCGGAATAGCTTTGCCCATAGGTGCGCGCCACGTTGATGGTCTGCACCAGCGCCGAGATCAGCTGATCCTTTTGCAAAGACGACAAGGGGTGGATAAAGATCCCCCACAACCGCCCCTGCGCCACCGCATACCGCGCATCCAAGGCGGAATCGAAATTGGCTTGCATCAGGCGCATCAATTCCTCTGCATCCAGCCCCTCTGCCGTGCGAATGGGCACCATGGCGCGCATCCGGTCCGCCACAGGGTCCGCGATCACAATCACCGGAATATCGTCGATGGTGAACTCGATCCCGTTGCCGGAAAACCGCGCGTCTTCGTCCAGCGCCAAAACGATGTCCGCCATACGCTCAAGCGTCATAGCAGGTTCGGCCACGACCGCCTCGCTCTGGGTCTGGGCTTGATCTTGGGTTTGATCTTGGGCCACCGCCGGCCCGAACGAGACCGACACAACCATAGCCAATAGCACTGCACGCATCCTGTTTCCTTTCGCGTAAGGTGCCCTCACCCTAGCGGCGCAAATCCACACGCGCGATGCAAACTTTGGTGATGGGTGTTACGACAGCACGCGCCTGTGCACGCAGCCAAAGCGGGTGGTCGTGATCCGGGACGCGGGAACGCGGCAAACAGACCTGTTCAGCGTTTGGACAGGATCGCCTGAATAGAGGCCGCAACAGCCGCGTCGATCGACATCCCGGAGGTGTCGATCACAACAGCATCCTGTGCGGCACGCATCGGGGCCTCTACACGGTCGGCGTCACGGGCGTCACGGGCACGGACATCTGCCAACACCTGATCAAGACTGTCAGCCGCCCCCTTTGCGGCCAACTCGGCGTAACGGCGCGCCGCGCGCACTTCGGCGGTGGCGGTGACAAACAACTTCGCGGCGGCCTCGGGGCAAATCACCGTGCCGATGTCACGCCCGTCCAAAACGGCCCCCCCCGCACGCGCGGCAAAACTGCGTTGAAAATCAACCAAAGCAGCGCGAACCTGAGGGATCACAGCGACTTTGCTGGCCGCTTGGGCCACAGCAGAGGTGCGCAAAACATCCGCATCAATATCCTCGGCGCGCAACGTATGCGCCACCTCTACAGCGTCACGCCCCAACAGCACTTGGGCACCCACCGCACGGTACAACAGCCCCGTGTCCAGATGGGCAAACCCGAAATGGGCAGCGACGGCTTTGGAAATCGTGCCTTTTCCCGCAGCGGCAGGGCCATCAATCGCGACGGTGAAGGCAGCACTCATGCGCTGGCTCGCACCAAATCCGCGCCCAACGCGCCCATGAGGCCTTCAAAAATCGGGAATGAGGTGGCGATCGGGCCGCCGTCATCCACAGACACCGGGGCGTTGGCCGCCATGCCCAAAATCAGGAAAGACATCGCAATGCGGTGATCAAGGTGGCTTGCACAGGTCGCCCCGCCCGCCACATTGCCGTGGCCCAAACCCGTGACGGCCCACCAGTCCGGCCCCTCATCCACAGTGATGCCATTGGCGCGCAAGCCCACAGCCATCGCATCAATGCGGTCGCTTTCCTTGACGCGCAGCTCTTTGACGCCGCCCATGTGGGTCACGCCCGCGGCAAAAGAGGCCACAACAGACAGGACAGGGTATTCATCAATCATGCTGGCCGCGCGCGCCGGTGGCACCTCGATGCCCTTCATGTCGGGAGAGAACCGCGCGCGCAGGTCGGCGACGGGTTCGCCGCCTTCTTCACGCGGGTTCTCATATGTCAGATCGGCCCCCATTTCGCGCAGGGTGGTGAACAGACCGGCGCGGGTCGGGTTCAAACCGATGCCCGGCACCAGCACATCAGACCCCGGCACAATCAACGCGGCACAAACAGGAAAGGCCGCGCTGGAGGGATCGCGGGGCACATCAATGACTTGAGGGGAAAGCTCGGGTTGCCCTTTGAGGGTGATGACACGGCCCTCGTCCGTCAGTTCGGTGCTGATCTGCGCCCCGAAACCTGCCAGCATCCGCTCTGTGTGATCGCGGGTGGCTTCCTGCTCGATCACGACAGTTTCACCGGGCGCGTTGAGCCCCGCCAGCAACACAGCGGATTTCACCTGCGCAGAGGGCACCGGAACAACGTAGCGAACGGGCAAAGGGTCTGCGGCGCCAACGAGGGTCATGGGCAAACGGCCCCCCTCGCGGCCAACCGTCTGACAGCCGAACAAGGCCAACGGGTCCGTGACACGCGCCATCGGACGCCCGTTCAGACTGGCATCGCCCGTGAATGTCGCCGTGATCGGGGATGTGGCCATGGCGCCCATAATCAGACGCACGCCGGTGCCCGAGTTGCCACAATCAATGACGGTCTCAGGCTCTGCAAAACCGCCCACACCCACACCGTGCACCGACCATGAGCCGCCACCGTGGTCGGTGACTTCGGCGCCAAACGCCCGCATCGCCCGCGCAGTGTCGAGCACATCCTGACCTTCCAGCAGCCCCGTGATGCGGGTCTCGCCGACAGCCATCGCGCCCAAAATAAGCGAGCGGTGCGAGATGGATTTGTCCCCCGGCACTTCCGCGTGGCCCGTCAAAGGGCCGCACGGGCGGGAGGTCATTGGAATAGGATCACCGTGGCTGGACATGAGCGTTCTCGTCTTGGAGCAATGTTAGCGCAACACCTAGCCGTTGGCGCGCGCAGGGTCCAGAGGGGCACGCGTCAGATCGGGATCAGATCGGGGTCTCGTTGCGCACAAAGGTCATGTAATGGGGTACGCGGTCCTCGCGCAGGGCTTTTTGCTCGTAGCGGGTCGAAATCCAGTCATCCCAGCACACACGCCAGTCTTCGGGGGTTTCGCCCATCCACGTAAAGCCGTGGCGGGGGACTTGCTGCATGGTCTGGCGGACGTAATCGGGAATATCGGTGGCCACACGAAAAATCGCACCGGGCTTCAGAACGCGGGCCAACGGGGCCAAATGCTCTGGCGTCACAAAACGGCGACGGTGATGACGGGCCTTGGGCCACGGGTCCGGATAAAGCAAAAAGGCACGGTCGATGCTCGCTTCGGGCAAGACGTCGAACATGTCGCGCGCGTCTCCGGCGTAGACCGCGACATTGTCCACCTCGGCCTTGCGGATTTTGCCCAAAAGCATACCGACGCCGTTGATGTAGGGCTCACAGCCAATGATGCTGACGTCGGGGTTTTGGGCCGCCTGATGCACCATGTGTTCCCCGCCACCAAAGCCGACCTCAAGCCAGACAGGGCGCGTCCCGAAACGGGCCTCGAGATCCAGAGGGGTGCGATCAGGGTTCACATCCCAATCCACAGGACCGGGCGACAAGGCCGTCAGATCCTCGTTGATATAATCCTGCTGGCTGCGTTTGAGGTGTTTTCCCTTAAAGCGGCCATAAAAATTGCGGTGGGGGCGTGATGGTTGGGTCATGGCGTCGGCGTGTAGCGGGGTCTTATAGGGCATGCAAGGGCGGCACGGGATCAAGGGGGCAAAACCGGCACGTCAAAACGACGGACAACGCGGCGCGCAACGGGTCCGTATTCCGCAATCGAAAGGCCACGCTGCGCCAAACCCGCACAAATCCGGCGATGGGCAAGGTCGCTCACCTGCGCCATATTTTGCGCGCTGACATAAAAACTCTCGCTCATCAAACCTGCAGAAAACAACAAGGCATGGTGATCCAGCACAACATGCACATAGTGGATCAGACGGGAGGATGCCGGCATCAAGGCAATCCCGGCATATCCCGTCAGTGCCTTGGCTGTGATCAAAACTTCGGTGTGATCGCACTGTATGTCAAAAGCCGCCACGTCCAGTGCGATACGGTGGGTCTGGGCCACAAAAATATCGGTCCGGTTGTCCAAAGCACCTGCGGGAATATGCACAGGGCGCGATGTTGCGCTGATCTCGCGCACCGACGTGGCGACACACATGACCGGCTGCGCGCCAAGGTCTGAGGTCATAACAAGGTCGCCTGCGCGCAACGTCTCCACAGGGCGGGGGCCTTTCGGGGTCTGGATCGGAGTGCCCGCGGCGAAACACAGGGCCTCCTGAGGGTCTGCAGCGCCGGACACCTGCGCCCGGGGGCCACCGACGCCGTGGCCGACCGGCCCACCATGCTCACGTGACACTCTGCTCATCTCATCGCCGCCGACGGGAATGGAACGGGAACACCGCCGGTCCCCGACTGTCTTGCCCCCGATTGTCTCGCCCCGGATCGTTCCAATAGCCTTGCACTGCCCCGCCCTCTCGTTCGTCTTGCGGCGTGATCTATCAATCCTGCCCTTTCAAACGGGTTAAACGTAGATTTTGGTGAAAATTGGCAGCACTTGCGACGTACGGGAAGACTTGCGCGACAGCCAGCAGCCACGCAAACTTGTCCCGAAAAAAGGGAGAACCGAAATGTCCGACATGGTACATGTATTGGCCGTCATCACGACCAAAGCCGGACAGCGCGACACTGTGCTGGCGCTGTTTAACGAAAACGTTCCAGCCGTGCTGGCCGAAGACGGGTGCATCGAATACGGCGCAGCCACAGACGTGCCAGATGCAGGGCCGTTTCAAACCGCCTACGGGGACGACACCTTTGTGGTGATCGAGAAATGGGCCAGCATGGCCGCGTTGATGGCACACGCAGTCGCGCCGCATATGCAAGCCTACGGGGCGCAAACCAAAGACATGCTGGCAGACCGCAAAATCCACATCCTGCAAGGGGCGTGATTGCACAGCCCCCCGCACTCCAAAGGCCGTGATCCTTGGAGTGCGGGGGGGGAGGAGTTACGCGCTTGGCGCGACCTCCAGCACAATCTTGCCCACATGGCCCTTTTCCTCAAAACGGGTCTGGGCCAGCGCAATATCACGCAGCGGGTGCACTTCTGCGACCAATGGCTTGATCTCACCGCGCTCGATGCGCTGGATCAATGCGGCGAACACCTGCGGCTCCAATACGGTGCAGCCAAAGAAACTCAGATCCTTCAAATACAACGTACGCACATCCAGTTCGACCATGGCACCGCCAATCGCGCCGGCCACACCGTACCGGCCAAAAGGGCGCAACAGATCAAGCAAAGCAGGCCACGCAGGGCCCGCAACCAGATCAATGACCACATCAACACTGTCACGACCGATTTCAGCGACAAGGTCCGCGTCGCGGGCAAAGGTCTTGTCGGCACCCAAGTCCAGCAGGGTTTGGGCCTTGGACGGGCTGGTCACGGCAAAGACACGCGCACCGCGCGCCCGGGCCAACTGCACCGTGGCAGAACCGACACCACCAGAGGCACCAGTCACCAGTCACCAGAACCGTATCGCCGGATTGCACATTGGTACGGGTCAACATGTTCTCGGCCGTCGAATACGAACACGGAAAAGACGCCAACTCAACATCGCTCAAGGCACTGTCGACAGTATGGGCATGACGGGCGGCCACGCGGGTGAACTGGGCAAACCCGCCGTCACATTCCGACCCGAAATACCACGTGGTGTCCAAAACGGTCCCGTCCACTTCACGCAAACACGGCTCGATCAACACACGTTGACCAATGCGGGCAGCATCCACACCTGCTCCAACAGCAACAATGCGGCCACAGACATCCGCCCCCTGGACGCGCGGAAAACCCATCGGGGTGCCGGACCACGAGGTGTCATCCGCCCCAATGTCCCCCTTGGCATACCAGCCAATACGGGTGTTGATATCGGTGTTGTTCACAGCCGCCGCAGCCACTTGAACGACAACGTCCCCGGCAAGAGCGCGCGGAACTGGCAAATCATCGCGCCACTCCAGCTTGTCCGGACCCCCATAGCCGGTCATAACGACGCCGCTCATCACATCGGGCATATCCATATCGCGCTCCATATCTGTATTTTCTTTCTGTGCCGCTCGGGCAGTACACCCGAACAACGCCCATCAAACAACGAAAATCGAGGGCACAACAAAAAAGCAGGCCCCGAAGGCCCTGCTTTTTTCAAACACTGTAGTGGCGATCAAAGCGCAGCTTTGAGCGCCTCAATCAGATCGGTTTTCTCCCAAGAGAAACCGCCATCCGCTTCGGGCTCACGGCCAAAGTGGCCATAGGCCGCTGTGCGCGCATAGATCGGCTTGTTCATACCCAAATGGGAACGGATACCGCGGGGGGTCAAATCCATGATCTTGTCGATGGCCGCTTCAATGGCCGCAGGCGCAACTTCGCCCGTGCCAAAGGTGTCGCAATAGATGGACAACGGGCGGCTCACCCCAATGGCATAGCTCAACTGGATTGTGCATTTTTCAGCCAATCCGGCGGCCACCACGTTCTTGGCCAGATAACGGGCCACATAAGCGGCCGAACGGTCCACTTTGGTCGGATCTTTGCCGGAGAATGCGCCGCCGCCGTGCGGGGCAGCCCCACCGTAGGTGTCCACGATGATCTTGCGACCGGTCAAACCTGCGTCACCGTCGGGGCCGCCAATGACGAACTTGCCCGTCGGGTTCACGTGCCATGTGGTGTCTGCAGTGACCCAACCTTCCGGCAGAACCTCCAGAATATAGGGCTCGACCACATCGCGCACATCGGCGCTGGTCATGTTTTCATCCAGATGCTGGGTGGACAACACGATGGAGGACACGCCGACAGGCTTGCCATCACGGTAATTCACGGACAGCTGGGATTTGGCATCCGGTCCAAGGGTCGGCTCGGTGCCGTTCTTGCGCACTTCGGCCAGACGGCGCAAAATCGCATGGGAATACTGGATCGGGGCTGGCATCAGCGCATCGGTTTCATTGCTGGCATAGCCAAACATGATCCCTTGGTCCCCCGCGCCCTCATCCTTGTCGCCGGACGCATCAACGCCTTGGGCGATGTGGGCGGATTGCTCGTGCAAAAGGTTGGTGACCTCAACGGTCTTCCAGTGGAATTTCTCTTGCTCGTACCCGATATCCTTGATGCAGTCGCGCGCGATCTGCTCGATACGGCCCATGTAATCCTTGAGCTTTGCCTGATCCGACAGGCCAACTTCGCCCCCGATCACAACACGGTTTGTGGTGGCAAAGGTTTCTGCGGCAACGCGCGCTTCGGGTTCTTCGGCCAGAAAGGCGTCCAGAACGGCGTCGGAAATGCGGTCACAGACCTTGTCAGGGTGCCCCTCAGAAACAGATTCCGAGGTGAAAGTGTAGTTTTGACGGGACATGAAGTGCTCCAGTGTGAATAAAGCGCCACGTCAGGAAGCCGTTGTAGCGCGGTCAGGTTGCCGTAAACGCCCCCGCGCCTCAGGTCAACGGGTAGTCGAACGGATGCTTAGCCTTTTGTGAAAAGCTGTGGCCACAAGGCCCATGATTATCAAAAACATCCACACCGGATCACCGGTGCGCGCATAAAGGGTCGCGGGCAACGGGGCGGGCAGCCCTGCGTCGATAAATCCGGCCTCGTTCAGGGCCAAGGCCTGCAACACCTGCCCGCGCGGACCAATCATCGCGGAAATGCCGGTGTTGGCCGCACGTGCCATCGGCAACCCTTGCTCGATCGCGCGCATACGGGCCTGGGCCAGATGCTGCATCGGCCCTTTGCCTTTGCCAAACCACGCATCATTGGTGATTTGCATCAGGAACGCGGGGCGCTCGGGGGCCGCCGCGACATCCTGCGCGAACACGGCCTCGTAACAGATCAGGGGCAATGCGGACCCAAGGGCGCCCATATCCAACAGTTGCGCCCCCTCCCCCGCTCGGTACCCTCCGCCAAAGTTCTCTGCCAAACCGCGCAATCCCATGCGGTGCATCAGCTGGGAAAACGGCAAATACTCGCCAAACGGCACAAGGTGATGCTTGTCATAGGTTTGCGCGATCTCCCCTTTGGGGCCAAGCACCAGCAACGCGTTGAAATAGGCGTTGTCCTCGCGACGCTGAATGCCCAGCACAACCGGAACACCGCGCGCCCGCTCGGACGCCGCCTCAAGCACAGGGGCCGCTTGATGGGCCAGATAAGGCAGCGCCGTTTCGGGCCAGATCACCAGATCGACCTCTCCCGCAGCCGCGGTAGAGTCGAGCAACCGGTTCACAAAGACGGGGATTTTCTCGGGGTCCCATTTCTCGTGTTGGGGGGCGTTGGGTTGCACCAGTCGCACCACATGTCCGGTCATTTCAGGAGGGCGCAAGGACGGGCCAAAGCTGACCAAGGCAATCGTGCCCACGGTAAAAGCCAATTGCGCGGATTTGAACCGTACCACAGGCAGTGCAATCGCGCAGGCGGCCGCACTCAACCCCAGCATCACACCGTGGGGACCAACCCACGCCAAGGCTTGACCTGCCATCGTATCAATCAAGGCTTGCGGGGGCATCGCCCATGGAAAGCCCGTGAAAATATAGGCGCGGGCGAGTTCGGCCATAGGCCAGCTCAACGCCAGTCCCCAAGGAGACCCAAGCCAGCGGGCCAAACCAAAAGCCCCCGCCCAAAACAGCGCCAGACCGGCGGCCAAAAAAACCAAAGCAAACGGGGCCATCCATCCGTGACGGGCCACATCCACCAGAAACGGCTCGATGATCCACGTCAGACTGACCAGAAAATACCCCGTGCCAAACAGCCACCCAACCCAAAGGGCGGCGCGGGTGGTGGTGGCTGACGCGCACAACAACACACCCATGATCATGGAAAACAATATGGCGGATGAAATGCCGTAAGGCTCTTGGGCAAAGCCGCCAACGGCCCCCGCACACAGGACCACCCCGGCGCGCAGCACCGCAGGCAAAGCCGCGATGCGCGCCATCATCGGTTGGCTCATGCGCCCTCGCGGGTCAGACGCACGCGCAACCGTTTTATGCGACGGGGGTCCGCGTCAATCACCTCGAATTCGGGGCCATCGGGATGCGCGACTACTTCGCCGCGCGCCGGGACACTGCCCGACAGCATGAAAACCAACCCGCCCAGAGTTTCGATCTCTTCCTCGTCGACATCCTCGTGGTCGGTCAAGCCGTATGCCGATCTCTGCCTCGAAATCCTCGAGCGGGGTCTTGGCCAAGGCCAGATAGCAGCCCGGTTTTCTCGACGGCTCCAGAACTGGCCCTCGTCGACGTCATGCTCGTCTTCGATCTCGCCCATGACCTGTTCGATCAAATCCTCGATGGTGACCAACCCGTCAACGCCACCGTATTCATCAATGACCAAGCGCCATGTGAGCGGCGCTCAGCCTGCATTTTGGTCAGCAGAACACCGATGGTCATCGAGGGCGGCACAAACAGCAACGGCCGCAACATCGCACCAGATCGAAATCCTCTGACGTCTTCCGTTGAACCCATAGGTCAGGGCAAGTCTTTGAGGTGGGCAAATCCCACCGGCGTGTCCAGGGTGCCGTCATAACACCGGCAAACGGGTCATGCCGCTCTCCTTGAAGACGCCACCAGCTCATCCAGCGTCGATGGTGACGGCACGCCGACAATGTCCGCTTTGGGGATCGCGACGTCCTCGACCCGCATCCGACGCAGGTTCATCATGCCGCGATCGGCCACGGGCCGGCAGTCGGGGTTCCCACCTGCACGTCTTCGCCCACATCGCCGGGGCTCAGCGCGCCAATGACGCGGGAAAAAAACCCCCGACTTTGCGGTCGGCGTTGGCTTTCGTCCTTGTCTGCTTCGTCGGAGCGCGCGCTTTGCGCCGCGCTCAGACGATCCGTCTGTCGTGTCGCCCATCGGGTCCCTTTGTCCATAAAAACGACGCTAAGTGCGCTTGGTCTGTATATGGGTCATCAATGCCCAATTTGCCAAGTATTTCGAACCTCGAGTTCTTCCATAAGCGTGGCATCTGCGTCACGGATCGTGGTCATAGCCCAACAAATGCAGCAATCCGTGTACATCAGATGGGCACATGATCGCTCATGGATTTCGGCCGCGTCCGCGGCCTCTGCGGCGCAGGTGTCAAAGGAAATCGCGATATCGCCCAACTCGAAACTGCCGTCAAATCAGGGCTGGCGACGGGCGGCATCGCCCCCGCATCAGCTGGCCAATTCTTCGGCAGGCCAGCTTAACACATTGGTGGCGCCGGCTTTTTCGCGAAAATCGGCGTTCAAGTTCGGGATGCGCGCGTCATCACAGGCCAGACACTGAACCTCCGCCGTGCGATCCAAGCCAGATGCGCTCAAAGCGGCCTCCGCCGCCGGGCAGGGCCTCAAAGGACAGCGCCTGCCAACGGGCGTCTTCCATGCGATGTCGAGCGTCGATCATATCAGATCACCGGAGCAGGCCCCGACCTTTCAAAAAACAGCGCGGCATCACAGGTCAGCCGGATCCGCTTCATAGGCTTCGATGATCGCCGCAACCAGCGGATGGCGGACCACATCTTTGGAGGTGAAATAATTGAAGCTGATCTTGGGATCATTGCCTTCAACAACCGCTCGGCATCGGCCAGCCCGAGGGCATGGCGCGGCAAATCGATCTGGGTGCGGTCGCCCGTGATCACCATGCGCGAGCCTTCGCCCAAACGGGTCAGAAACATCTTCATCTGCATGGTGGTCGCGTTTTGGGCCTCGTCCAGCACCACAAAGGCATTGGACAACGTGCGGCCCCGCATAAAGGCAAGCGGCGCGATCTCGATCTTCTTTTCCTCGATCAGTTTGGCCAGTTGTTTGCCCGGCAAAAAGTCGTTCAGCGCGTCATAAAGCGGCTGCATATAAGGATCGACTTTGTCCTTCATATCACCGGGAGATAGCCCAGCTTTTCACCCGCCTCAACGGCAGGGCGCGACAGAGATGATCTTGTCGACGTGCCCGCCGATGAACATGTTCACGCCCACCGCCACGGCCAGATAGGTTTTGCCCGTGCCAGCAGGCCCGATGCCAAAGGCCAGTTCGTTGTCAAACAGCGATTGACATAGGCCTTTTGCGCCTCGGTGCGCGGTTCGACCGCTTTCTTGCGGGTCTTGATCTCGATGGCTCGCCCACGGATCAGCTCCATCTGGTCGCCGGACTGCACGCCGGTGTCCTGCTCGGATCCACCCATGCGCATCTCGCGGTCACATCGCGCCGGTTCCACCGCTTGCCCGCCTCAGGCGCGATACAGCGCTTCAGGACGATCCTCGGCGCGCTGCGGCTCTCGTCACCGATCACAGCCAACTGGTTGCCACGGCGCATGATCTGAACCTCGAGGCGCGTTTCGATCGGCAGATTGCGGTCATAGGCACCGCACAGATCAATGAGCAGCCGGTTGTCCGGAATCTCCACAACCACCTCAATGGGCGGGGTCGTGGTCGAAGGTACATCTGATGCCAATAGAAGCTCCTGATAAAAACCGTGGGGGCACGTGGTAGAAAAGAAAAAGGCCAGAGCAGGGTAAGCTGCTCTGGCCCGATGTCATGGCGACACTGACGCTTAGAGCGGGTCGTTGATTGTGGAGTTGCCTTTGTAGGCACCTGTCGCGGTGTTGGGTGGCGCGATGCCGGAGCAAACCGGTTTGCCGATATTTGTCCAGACGCTGGGACAAGTAACCCTCGATGCCGTCATCGATGATCCAGTGGTCGCAGCCGTTGGGATCAACCCAGATACCGGCCACAAGCTGGCTCAGGTGCTTTCTTGCGAAAGCCGTAGTCGATGGTTTTGTCGGTATCGACTTTGCCGTAGCCACCTTCGCCGCAGGCAGCGACCAATGTGCAACATCCAAGGACAAGAGCGGATTTAAGAATATTCATGATCTACTCTCCCTTAGCGGATGCAAATGATTTCGACGCGACGGTTTTGAGCCATCCCACCAGCGGATTTGTTGGAGGCCGCAGGCAGACGCTCGCCGTAGCCACGGACATCCGCGATGCGGGCACCTGTAGACTTGGCAACACCGGCAACAGCCGACGCGCGGTTGAAGGACAACCGCATGTTGTACGCGTCAGACGCGCGGCTGTCGGTGTGGCCAACGACGATGTAGCTTGTCGCCCCTGCAGACTGGAAGAACTGTGCAAGGCGCTGTTTGCCCTGTGCAGAAATCCGCGCGCTGTCGGTTTTGAAGAACTGGTCGGAATTCATCACACCGCAGACGTTGCCCCGGCGGCAGACCGGAATACCCTGACGGTTTGTGTGCGGAGACATATAGCCCTCGTAGCCGTCATCCATCACCCAGTGTTCGCATCCATCCGGATCGACCCAGATGGTTGGCACATAACGTTCGTTCGTCTTGCCATTGTTGCGTTCAAAAATACCTTGCGCAGATGCGCTAGTTGCGACCAGTGTCAGGCCGACAGCAAGCGTTGCTGCCCCGGTCAGACAGGTCCGCACCGCTTTGGAAATGTCGAATCCCACAGCCCTGTTCCTTTACGTTAGATCCCCCACGAAAACCGCCCACCTGTCCCAGATGACCAAAGACCTTCGACGATGTGATTTAATGTTATGGAAAAACCATGGCTGTGTGAAGCCGTTTTCACCAGATATTGTGGTTTAATTGCCTTTAGGGCCTAGAATAACTTGCTGATTTTGCACAACAGCCCAACGTTCGGGCTGCTTTGCACTTTATCCAAGCATTTCACCGCCCAAAGAGTTCGTTCCCGTTGAAACGATTCTAACGGGGCGGATATCTCCGGCCACGCAACCGCTGTCCGGGACGTGAACCGCATGCAGGTATTCGGACTTCCCGACCATCTGTCCTTCAAAACGGCCGGGCTTTTCAAACAGCACATTGACAGTGCGCCCGACCATCGCGTCCTGAATTTCACGCTGCTGGCGGGTGATCAATGCCTGAAGACGGCGCAAACGGTCATCTGCCTCGGCAGGGTCAACTTGGGCGCGCTCGGAGGCGGGGGTGCCGGGGCGGGTGGAGTATTTGAAGGAATAGGCATAGCCGTATTTGACCTCTTCCACCAAATCCAGCGTGGCTTGGAAATCGGCCTCGGTTTCCTCGGGGAAACCCACGATAAAATCACCCGACATCACAATGTCAGGACGGGCGGCGCGAATCCGTTCGATGACGCGCAAATAACTTTCGGCGGTGTGACTGCGGTTCATGCGCTTGAGAATGTGGTCACTGCCCGACTGGACCGGCAAATGCAGATAGGGCATCAACTTGGCACAAGTGCCATGGGCCTCGATCAAGGCGTCGGTCATGTCATTGGGGTGAGAGGTGGTAAAGCGGATGCGCTCCAACCCGTCGACCTTGTCCAAATCCCAAATCAGCTTGGCCAGCGTGTACTCCGACCCGTCAGGACCGGTGCCGTGATAGGCGTTGACGTTCTGGCCCAGCAACGTGATCTCGCGCACACCGCGCTCCACCAAATCGCGGGCCTCTTCCAGAATACGGGTGGCAGGGCGGCTGACTTCGGCACCGCGGGTGTAGGGCACCACACAAAAGGCACAGAATTTGTCGCACCCCTCCTGAACGGTCAAAAAGGCGGTCGGGCCACGCTTGGCCTTGGGACGGGCCTTGAGACGCTCGAATTTGTCTTCCTCGGGAAACTCCGTGTCCAGAGCCTTTTGACCCTGCTGCAACTTGGCTTCCATCTCGGGCAAGCGATGATAGCTTTGGGGGCCGACCACCAGATCAACCAAAGGCTGACGGCGCATGATCTCGCCGCCCTCGGCCTGGGCGACACAACCGGCCACACCGATCTTCAAATCAGGATTGGCTTCTTTCAAAGGGCGCATACGGCCCAACTCGGAATAGACCTTTTCGGCGGCCTTTTCACGAATGTGACAGGTGTTGAGCAGGATCATATCCGCATCTTCAGCGGTCTTGGTCTCTACATAGCCCTGCCCGCCCAGCGCCTCTGACATGCGTTCGCTGTCATACACATTCATCTGGCAGCCGTAGGTTTTGATGAAAAGCTTTTTGGGGCTGGTCATAAGAGTCATCCGGATTGGCTAGGGTGGCAGGTAAGGGCGCGGGTAAGGGCGCAAGATAAACTGGGACTTAACAGGCACGCGAGAGGCTTGCAATGCACGCCAATTTAACCGATTCTGCACAACAAGAACAAAAAAGCGGGCAATTGATGCGGTATACTTCTCTTCCAGACTTTGTGGCGACCGGAAAAGCGGCTTTGGCCAAAGGGCCAGTCGCGGTCATACTGGTCGAGGACGACATCGAAGTCGGCACCACCTTGCGCCACCACCAGCAGGCCGGGTTCACAACGCTGATCACGGTGATGCCGGCAGAATTCGAATTGCCACGCGATCTGGAAAGCATGGTGCACCGGATCGATTTCGTGATCCGCGATCAGGACGATGTGCTGACCGCAATGAACACGCTGATCAAAGCCGCGCCACCCGAAATCTGGATGTATTACTGCTATAACGCGGAATACCTGTTCCACCCGTTCTGCGAAAGCCGCAGCGTGGGGGAGATGCTGGCCTTTCACACCGAAGAACGACGCGGCGCGATGCTGACCTATGTTGTGGACCTTTACTCTGACGATCTGGACAGTCACCCCAACGCGGTCTCACTGGACGCGGCACATCTGGACCGTTCGGGGTACTATGCATTGGCGCGTCCGGACATAGCCAACCACGGACATCCCAAAGAACGGCAGCTGGACTTTTTCGGAGGACTGCGCTGGCGGTACGAAGAACACGTCCCGCCTGCACGACGCAAAATTGACCGGATTTCGATCTTTAGAACCAAAGCCGGATTGCAACTGCGCGAAGATCACACCTTCAACGATGAAGAATACAACACATACGCCTGCCCGTGGCACCACAACATCACCTGCGCGGTGTGTTCGTTCCGCACGGCCAAGGCGCTGAAAAAGAACCCTGGCAGCACGTTTGATATCCACACCTTCAAATGGCACAACTCTGCGCCGTTTGAATGGCATTCACGACAGTTGCTTGACCTTGGGCTGATGGAACCCGGGCAATGGTTCTGAACCAGCCACCGCGCGGGTCTTCAACACGGGCAAAACAACCGGCACGGATCAGGCAAGGGCGCGTATAAAGGCAACCTCGGGCTTGAGCGGCGAGAAATGCAGCATCATGACGGCGCTTGAATCCCACGCACCGTTTTTGAACAGATAGGTGTTCTGCCCCATCACATTCTTATACGTCACCGAAGCCAATGCGCCGCCGATGTTATAGTTCACATGCAGATGGGGTTTTGTGATGCGGAAATCCGCACCGCTGTCCGCGAAAAACAGATCCTTGGGCATGCCGCTGTCAGACTCTTGCCAACCACGGGCCGTAAAAGATGCGGGATGAATTGTAGGCATATCGGTTTCCCTAAATATGTGTGACGCCGATGAACGTGCATCCGCGCGGGCGAAAATTCTAAAATACGAGGGCGCATGTTCTGAAAACCCACGCGCTTGGCCACACGATGTCAGTGATTGCCGGTTCAATCAAGCGCGACACACCTATAAAGTGTGGGGCGCTCTACCCCAACAGCATCGGAAACCAGTCCTCGCGCAAGCGTTGCCCTGCCACCATGTCATGGCCGGGAAACGGCGGTGACGTGGGGCCGGGGCGCTCGACATAGCGGGCATCATCCCCGACAAGACGCAGGGAAAACGCACGGCGGCGGGCCTCGCTGGTGTTGCCACGGGCCCCGTGCAGGGTACGGTAGTTAAAGGCGACGGCGTCCCCCGCCTCCATCTCGAATTCCACGATGCGCATGCCCTCGGCCTCGGGATCGGGAACCGGCATATAGGGGGCAGAATCAAAAAACGCATCCCCCTTGGACCAGCGCGTGGGCAGCACGTCTTTCTCCCACAAATGCGATCCCGCCACACAGCGCAGCGTCGCACCTTTGACCGCATCCAGCGGCGACCAGAAACTGACCGTCTGCTGGCCTTGCACAAAATAATACGGCCCATCCGAATGCCACGGTGTCGCCATCGTCGTGCCGGGCTCCTTGACCAGCACGTGATCGTGAAACAGCTGCACAGTTTGCGACCCCATCAAGGCTGCGGCGGCCTGTGCCACTTCGGGGGCCTTGATGACCTCTTCAAAGGCCGGAATACGTTGCCAGTTGCAATAATCATCGAAAAACAGGCCTTTTTCGCCTTTGCGGTCATTGGTAGAGGCATAGGGGCCGGGGTGTTCCATGTTCTCGGCCACGCCTGCGCGCAGGGTCTCGACGTGATTGGCAAACAGCCCTTTGACCAGCACAACACCGTCCGTTTGATAGGTGGAGATCATCTGCGGGGTGATCATGGGCTGTGGCATGGGCGTTCTTTCTATGGGGGGCTGTAAACTCTACCGCGAATCTGTTTGCCGATACTGACCCCATCCACAGGGCCGCTTCAAGCATCACGTACAGGGATGGAATTCCGTACTTGAGGGACACGCCTGCACCAGAAACAAGTGGGGTGTCGCATGACCAGTATGTGCGGGCGTAATGGTAACGAGTGCCCCAACACGCAAGTGCGGGCCGTCTGAGTGCAACGCAGGGTTTGAAAGGCGGTCAGGCCTTGCGGCGCAACCGGATCACCACATCAACAGACGCAATTTCAGCGCCCTGCGGGACATCCGGCAATTGGGCGATAACCAGTTGATCAGACGGGGCGTCTGTCAGCATGTCCTCGTCTTCCCAATAGAAATGGGGGTGGTCGTGGGTGTTGGTGTCAAAATAGCTTTTTGAGCCGTCCACCGTGACCTCTTGCATCAGGCCCGCATCACAAAAAGCGCGCAAGGTGTTGTAGACCGTGGCCAAAGAGACGGCGTCGCCTTGATCCTTGGCCGCTTCAAACAGGCTTTCGGCGGTGACGTGACGGTTTTGCCCGTCGCCCACCAGCAAAGCGGCCAGCGTCACGCGCTGCCGTGTCGGACGCAAGTCCGCCGATGCCAGCCAGTCAGAACCCACCTGATGATACGACATTACGAAACCGCCTTTTTGCATTACCGCCCTACGTCTAACCCTGTTGCGAGTGATTTTCAATTCTATTTCCCCAACAATCCCGTCAAGGGCACAACACGCGACGTCAGGACGCACAGGGCGCAGTGCACTTGCGGTGCGCCAAAAGGCAATGATAGAGGGAACATCAGGCAAACTACGATCAGGAGAGGCGCCAAAATGGCCGAATACCCCACCAGCTTCGACAAAGACGATCTGTTAAAATGCGCTCGCGGAGAGCTTTTTGGCCCCGGAAACGCGCAATTGCCGGAACCACCGATGCTGATGATGGACCGGATCACGGACATCTCCGGTGACGGCGGCGGACACGGCAAAGGGCACGTGATTGCAGAATTCGACATCACACCGGACCTCTGGTTCTTTGACTGCCACTTCCCGGGCAACCCGATCATGCCCGGCTGCCTTGGCCTTGACGGGCTGTGGCAACTGACGGGGTTCAACCTTGGCTGGCGCGGCTGGCAAGGGCGCGGATACGCATTGGGCGTGGGCGAAGTGAAGCTCAAAGGGATGGTGCGTCCGGACCGCAAAATGCTGACCTATAAAATCGACTTCTCCAAAGCGATCCAGACACGGCGGCTGACCATGGGTGTGGCCAACGGGATCGTCGAAGCGGACGGTGAAGTGATCTATGAAGTCAAAGACATGAAAGTGGCGCTCAGCGAAAGCTAAAGCCCGAAAACGACACACGCACACAGCACACCGAAAAAGGGCCCCTCAGATCACTGAGAGGCCCTTTTGCTTTTGCAGATCCGCAGACTCAGGAGTCCAGATCATAGCCTTTCGTGTTGTGAACACGTGGATCAAGACCTTCGATCTCGATGTCGGTGTCTACGCGAATGCCAACGACACCCTTACAGAAAAAGATCAGGATCAAGGACATCACAGTCGTATACGCCGCGATGATGAGAATGCCGCCAGCCTGCGCAGGCCAGGACGCCGCGCCCAAAGCGGCCATCATCAACGAGCCGAAAATACCCGCAACACCGTGAACCGCAAACACATCCAGAGAGTCATCAACATTCAAACGGTCCCGCAGGAAATACACCGCTTCCTGACACAGAATGCCCGCCACAACGCCAATCACCAAAGCGTATGTGGGGCCAACATACCCCGACGCCGGTGTGATCGCGGCCAAACCGGCCAGAGTGCCTGTGACCAATCCCACGGGGGTGAATTTGCCAAACTTCCATGTCTCCCAGAAGATCCACGTGATAGAGGACGCAGCCGCCGCCAAAATCGTCACGCTCAAGGCCATCGCCGCCGTCGCATCCGCCGCAAAGGTCGAACCGCCGTTGAAACCAAGCCGGCCAACCCAAAGCATCGCGGCACCAATCATCACCATGCCCGGATTGTGCGGGGCATGATCGCGGTGAATACGCGGGCCGATCACAATCGCAATCAGCAAGGCCGCGATGCCTGCGGTCTCGTGAACCACCAAACCGCCCGCAAAGTCACGCACGCCAACCGCACCAAAAATGCCGTCATCGCCCAAAAAGCCGCCGCCCCAGACCCAGTGGGCCACAGGCGCATACACCAACAACATCCAAAGACCCGAAAACATCATGACGAATTCGAATTTCACCCGCTCTGCAAACGCACCGATCACAATCACAGGGGTGATAATGGCAAAGGTCATCTGAAAGGCGAAAAACAGGATCTCGGGGATCGTGCCCTTCAGGCTGTTCATGCCGACGCCGTTCAGGAACATCTTGTCGGTGCCGCCCCAAATGCCGTTGGTTTCACCATACGCGATGGAATAGCCAAAGGCGTACCACAAGATCGCCATCAAACACGCGATGGCATAGCACTGCATGAAAATACTAATCACATTGCGCGCGCGGACCATGCCGCCATAGAAAAGTGCAAGCCCCGGCATCGTCATAAAGAAGACCAACGCCGTCGCAACCAACATCCAAGCTGTATCTGCCTGATTCATAGAACCCCCCAGTCCCGAAAATTTGTTTCAGAACCCTAGCCACGGCATCATTAGCGGCACAAGTGATTCTCGCCAGATTCGGGTCCAAAGACGAAATCTAGGCACACAACTCGTCCAAAACGCGACATATTGTGGACAGTGCGACGCCAATGCGCGCCATTTCTACAAGCCCGGCACCCGCAGCCACGACCCGCCCAGCGGGCGGATATGCGCCCCTGTGCCGATCTTGAAACGGGCCAGACCCGACGCATTGACCGTGTCGACCGCCCCCAGATCAAGGCGCACAATTCCGCGTTTGGCAAAATGCGCCGCCGCACGACCCAGCAACGCGTGATGGGCCGCATGCTGCCGCCCCCCCTCATTCGACCAGCCCAGATAATAGGTCGCGACACAGCCGTGGGTCACAAACACCATCGCTGCAATCGGAACCGCCGCGTGATAGGCCGTGAACACCAACCTGTCGGGCGTTTTGACCGGTCCATACGCCTCAAGGATCGCATGGGGCAGACTGCGAAATCCTTTGCGCTTTTGCTGTTTGACGTCCTCCATCAAAAGCCAGTGGTGTTTCTCCAGCGCGTACACCTCTTTGCGGATTGTGATCGGCGCGTTTTGGGCGCGCCGCCACGTGTTGCGCCACTTTTGTTTCATCGCCGCCACGCGATCCTGCGAGGTACCGGTCAGGGACAGCTCAGCCACATAGGACGGGGTTTTGATGCGGCGGAAACCGGCCTTGCGCAAAACACTCTGGTCCTGCCCTTCACTGTTGATCACATGCACCCCGCTGGCGCGCAGGTCCGCAGCGCTTCGGGCGTCAGAGGCATCGTCCCAAACAGGGCCGCGCGACGCCAGTTTGAACCCGAACCGCGTGATGACCTGCACAGGGGCCGCGCCCGCCACATCCACGCAAGACACCTCACTCCCCATGCGGCGCAAGGCTTTGGCAAAGGCAGGGTGTTGTTGCAACGGGAGAGGCGTCGATATTTCCATGCCAGCGTTTAAGACATTATCAACCTAACATGGCGTTAACTGCGTTTCATGAAACCACAGAAATCTTCCAGCACGGTCTTGGGGCAATCTGCCCCGCCGGCCAGACCCACCGTTTTTGGCGCGTTTCTCGTGGCCATGCTTGTCACCGCGCCGTTTGCTGTGCTTGCGGTGATCTTTGAGGTCTTTGTGATTTAGACGCCCAATGTGGTTCAGACACCCGACAGCCGATATCTTAACCAACAGTTACCCTGCCCGCCCAAACCTTAACGCAGCTTAGGTGTGAACGCAGTGTTAACGCCCGCAAGCCACCTGTCTTGTGACTAACAGGGGCCGTTTTGTACAACACGCCCCAAAACCCCTCAAAACGGCCCTGCGCAGACCCCGCGTCTTGTGACATTTGCCTTCGGTTTTGTACAAGACCGCCCCAAACCCGCAGCGCACGCTGCGTTAACCTGCCTGCCCCCGATTTCATCCTTAGGTTTTATCGGGTTGCGCCTTTTGCCCCCCCTGTCCTATTAAGAGCCCAAGCAAACGGAGGAGTGCGCCCATGCGCCGTGTCGTCGTGACTGGATTGGGCATCGTCTCATCCATCGGGAACAATGCCCAAGAGGTACTGCAATCGCTCAAATCTGGGACCAGTGGCATCACCGCTTCTGACCCCATGGCAGAGCATGGATTTCGCAGTCAAATCGCTGGAAACCTGAAGATCGATGTGTCCGAACACGTCGACAAACGCACCTTGCGGTTTATGGGTCCGGGGGCGGCCTATGCGCATATCGCCATGGGTCAAGCCATTGCAGACGCTGGACTTTCCGAGGATCAGGTCGTCAACGAACGCACCGGCCTTGTGGCGGGATCGGGGGGGCCATCGACCTCTGCGATGCTTGCCGCCCATCAGGTCGTTGCCAAAACCGGCGCCACCAAACGCATCGGCCCTTTTGCCGTGCCCAAGTGCATGTCCTCGACCATTTCCGCCAATCTGTCGACCGCTTACAAAATCAAGGGCATCAACTATTCCATCACCTCGGCCTGCTCCACATCTCTGCATTGCATCGGCAATGCAGCCGAGCAAATTATGATGGGAAAACAGGATGTTATGTTTGCAGGCGGCGGCGAGGAACTGGACTGGACCCTGTCCTGCCTGTTCGACGCGATGGGCGCGATGAGCAGCAAATACAACGACACCCCGACCGAGGCCTCCCGCGCGTTTGACGCGGATCGTGACGGCTTTGTCATCTCCGGTGGTGGCGGCATAGTGGTGCTTGAAGATCTCGAGCACGCATTGGCGCGCGGCGCAAAAATCTATGCAGAAGTAACGGGTTACGCGGCAACCTCTGACGGGCATGACATGGTCGCCCCCTCCGGTGAAGGCGGCGAGCGCGCCATGCGACTGGCCCTGCAAACCCTGCCAGAAGGGCGTAAAGTCGGCTACATCAACGCCCACGGCACCTCCACCCCCGTCGGCGATGTGGGCGAGATCGAAGCCGTCCGCCGCGTCTTTGGCAAAGGCAGCACACCGCCAGTTTCTTCAACGAAATCAATGACCGGACACGCCCAAGGCGCTGCTGGAGCGCTCGAGGCGATCTTTAGCCTCTTGATGCTGGACAATGATTTCATCGCCGGTTCCATCAACGTCAAAACTCTCGACCCCGCGCTGGACGCGTCCGAGATCGCAACCGAAACCGTCCTGAACGCAGGCCTTGATTCGGTGATGACGAACTCCTTCGGGTTCGGCGGCACAAACGGATCGATGATCCTGTCAAAGTACCACGGGTAAGAGAACACAAAATGTCCAAACAACTTGAAGGAAAACGCGGCCTTATCATGGGTGTCGCCAATGATCGCTCCATCGCTTGGGGGATCGCCAAAGCCATGGCCGAGGCAGGCGCAGAACTTGCGTTTACCTATCAAGGGGATGCGTTTGGAAAGCGGCTCGAGCCGCTCGCCGCCTCTGTCGGGTCCGACTTTATGGTCGACGTCGATGTGACCGATGATGCCTCCCTTGACGCCGCATTCGAGCAGCTTGAAGCGCGTTGGCCCACGATTGATTTTGTCGTCCATGCCATTGCTTTTTCAGACAAATCCGAGTTGACGGGTCGCTTCCTGAACACGTCCCGCGCCAACTTCAAACACTCCATGGATATCTCTGCCTACTCCTTCATCGAAGTGGCACGGCGCGCCCATCCCATGATGGTCGAAAACGGCGGCACGTTGTTGACGCTCACCTATCTCGGCTCCAACCGCGTGGTTCCCAATTACAACGTTATGGGCGTGGCCAAGGCCGCATTGGAAAGCGCGACGCGCTACCTTGCCAATGATCTTGGACCCGATGGAATCCGCGTCAATGCGATCTCTCCCGGTCCGATGAAAACCCTTGCCGGTGCGGCCATTGGCGGCGCGCGCAAGACCTACAAACACACGGATCAAAACGCTCCTCTGCGCGCCAATGCGACGCTGGAAGCGGTCGGGGGGACGGCTGTCTATCTCGCGTCTGAGGCCGGCGCTTGCACGTCTGGTGAAATCATCCGCGTTGACGGCGGGTTCCATGTTTTGGGCATGCCACAGCAGGATCACCTGTAACGTCACTATCGGGGACACTGACAGCGCAGTGCGGCGGCTGTCAGACACTGGCTGGAATTGCGCGATACGACGGTTCCAGCATCCAGACATAGCAAAAGCCCCAGATTTGTCATGATCTCGGCATGAGGCTGCCACCTGGCGCGGGCAGCCTGTTGTCATGGCTATGGCAGACACATATCACATCAGAACGCTCGAACGCAGAGCCGCGCGCACCCGCCGCTCCAAGTGGTTGTCACGTATCATTTTTTCACTGTCCGGCTTTGGCCTGATGTTGTTCCTGCGCTTCAACCCAGAGGTTGCGCTAGACGTGGTCACATGGGTCGAAATCCAGCGGGAAAACAGTGAGGTTGCCCGCGACCTGAGCCTGCCGCAAGTGCGCATCATGCCATTGGATCGCGTGGTTGTACGGCGCGGAACGCAGACCGAACCACGCCCCCAAGTGTCCTCAAAAGACGCCCAAGCCCAAGCGGACTCTGTGTCTCACACCCTTCAGAACTTCAAAGTCGGCGGTTAGCCAATACTGACAATTTCGATGTCAAAGGTCAGGTCTTTGCCCGCCAGCGCGTGGTTTGCATCCAAGGTCACAGTCGCCTCATCGACAGCGATCACTGTCACAGGCATCGGTTGCCCACTTGGGCTCTGCATGTGCAACTGTGTACCGATATCCAACGGAATTTCCGGCGGAATGCCTTCGCGCGGCACGGCTTGCTGCATTTCGGGATTGATAGGCCCGTAGGCTTTTTCGACAGGGATCTGCACCTTTTTGGTGTCCCCAACGGCCATGCCTGGCAACGCTTCATCCAGACCTGTAATGATTTGACCCGACCCAACCTGAAATTCCAGTGGATCGCGCCCGTCCGAGCTGTCAAACACAGAACCGTCCAGCAGCGTGCCTGTGTAGTGAATGCTCACCGTGTCACCGTCTTTGATTACTGCCATCTGTCATCACCTTGTACTTTTGCTGGTCCCCATCCTGCCTGTTCCGTGATGCGGGGTAAACCCCACCTTACCCCTTTTCGCCAGCGCACTTGCATGCCAGTGTGCGCGCAAAGAGGACTCAATCATGCCAATCACCACCTGTGTCTTTGACGCCTACGGCACATTGTTTGACGTGGCCGCCGCCGCCCGCCAAGCGGCCAGCGAACCTGCCTTTGTGGCCATCAAGGACACGTGGCCCCAGTTGGCCGAACATTGGCGCCTCAAACAACTGCAATACACATGGTTGCGCGCCATCAGTGATGCCCACACCGATTTCTGGACCGTCACTCAGGACGGGTTGGACTGGGCCCTTGAAAAGATGGGGCTTGGCCATGACGCCGCCCTGCGCACCCGCCTGCTGGCACTTTATTGGGAGTTGTCCGCCTACGACGAGGTGCCTGCCATGCTCAAAGCCCTCAAAGCCGGCGGGATGCACACAGCCATTTTGTCCAACGGCTCCCCCAGGATGTTGGAGGGCGCGGTCAGCTCTGCTGGCATTGGCGATGTTCTGGACGTGTGCCTGTCCGTGGAAAGCGTCGGGATATTCAAGCCAGACACCCGCGTCTACGACTTGGTCACAGCCCACTTTGGCTGCCCGAAAGACGAGGTGCTGTTTGTGTCCTCCAACGGGTGGGACGCGGCGGGCGCCAGTGGGCACGGGTTCGAAACCGCATGGGTCAATCGCGCCGGTGAGCCGATGGACCGCCTGCCGTGGAAACCACAGCACGTCCTGTCCGACCTGACAACAATCCCCCAACTTGCAGGCCTCTGAATGCCCAATTTCACCACATCTGACGGACTGTCCCTGCACTACACGGATGAAGGCACCGGATTGCCTGTTTTGTGCCTTGCGGGACTGACGCGCACGGGCGCGGATTTTGACTACATGGCGCCGCATCTGTCCGGTATCCGCCTGATCCGTCTGGATTATCGCGGCCGCGGGCAGTCGGATTGGGATCCGAACTGGCAGAACTACGCCCTTCCCATCGAATGTCGGGATGTGTTGGAGCTTTTGGACCATCTGAACCTTGAGGCTGTGGCCATCATTGGCACCTCTCGTGGAGGATTGAACGCGATGGGTTTGGCGGCCACGGCCCCTGAACGCTTGCTGGGTGTTGCCCTCAATGACATCGGACCCGAACTGGACCCCGCTGGCCTTGACGGGATCATGACCCATCTCGGGCGCAATCCGGCGGCAGGCGGACATGAACATATCGCCGCCGCACTGCCTATGGTGCTCAAAGGGTTCAAAGGCGTGCCAGCCAGCCGTTGGCTGGAAGAGGCCCACAAACACTACACAACGCTCGATGGTAAGTTGCAAATCACCTATGACCCCCACTTGCGGGATGCGGTCGAGGCCAGCGGGGACATCCCCGACCTTTGGCCGTTCTTTGATGCGCTGGCAGGCAAACCACTGCTGTGCTTGCGCGGCGCGGGTTCTGATTTGCTCAGCGCCCGAACATTCGTCGCCATGCAAGAACGCAACCCCGAAATGCTGGCCGTCACCGTCGCGGGGCGCGGGCACATCCCCTTTCTGGACGAACCCGAAAGCCTGCAAGGGCTGCACGCATGGTTGGAGCAACTGCAATGAACATAGACATGATCCGCGCAGCCGCCCAGCGCCTTAAGGGGCACGCGCGCCGCACCCCACTGTTGAACTCACCGTTTCTGGACGACATTGCAGGGCGGCGGGTCTGGATCAAACCGGAGTGTTTGCAACACACGGGCAGCTTCAAGTTTCGCGGCGGATGGGCTGCGATTTCCGCGCTGGATGCAGAGGTGCGCGCCAAGGGTGTGATCGCCTTCTCCAGTGGCAACCACGCGCAAGGGGTCGCCTTGGCCGCCCGTCAACACGGCGTGGGCGCGGTCATCGTCATGCCCTCGGATGCCCCTGTTATGAAGGTCGAAAACACCCGCGCTTTGGGCGCCGAGGTCGTGCTCTATGAACGCGCAACCGAGGACCGCGATGCCATCGGGGCCAAGCTGGCCCATGACCGGGGACTGACGTTGATCAAACCCTTTGACGAGCCCGAAGTGATCGCAGGCCAAGGCACCTGTGGCCTTGAGATCGCAGAGCAGGCCGATGAATTGGGCATCACCACTGCGCAAGTGCTTGTGTGCTGTGGTGGGGGTGGGCTGACCTCCGGCATCGCCCTTGCCCTTGAAGCAGACGCACCCGGGATGCGCGTGCGCCCCGTTGAACCTGCAGGTTTTGACGATGTGGCGCGGTCTCTCGACACAGGCGAAATCAAACGCAACGCGGCCCTCTCCGGCAGCATTTGCGACGCGATCATCACGGCCCAACCGGGCGATATTACCTTTCCCATCATGCACCGCCTGTGCGGCGCAGGCTTGGTCATCACCGACGATGAAGCGCGCCATGCCATGGCCCTGGCCTTTGCCCGTCTCAAGCTGGTGGCCGAACCGGGGGGCGCGGCCGCTTTGGCGGCGGCCCTGTTTCGCAAAGACGACATCGCTGGCGACGACGTTATCGTCACCATTTCGGGCGGCAACGTAGACGCCGCAGTGTTTCAATCCGCCCTCACACAGTTTGGAAGCTAAAATGACCCAATTCACCATCGCGAGCTTCAATGTCAAAAACCTGATTGGACCCGATCAGGAATACTACCGCTTTCAGAAGTACACGCCTGAAGAATACGCATGGAAAGCCGACTGGCTCTCCGAGCAGTTGCAAACGATGGATGCGGATGTGGTCGGGTTTCAGGAAATCTTTGATGAAAAGTCCTTGCGCGATGTGATTGCGGATGCCGACGCCGAAGGGATCGCGGGAAACGAGGCGCATATTCCCGGTGCCAACAAACGCTACCGTCGCAAGGCGATTTTTCGCAAGCTGGCCTATAGTCCCTACACGGATGCGGGACTGGCCTTTGCGCCCAACCTCAATGACGGCCCCGCTGGCGAGCGCCGCCCCGGTTTGGCCGTGCTGTCGCGCTTTGGCTTTGTGGGGGACCCCGAGGTCATCCAGGACCTCGACGACGCGCCGATCACATGGAACAGCAGCGCCCAAGAGGGCTCGTATGTGTTGCGCCGCCTGTCCCGTCCGATCCTGAAAGTCCGTGTGCCTGTGGGCGATCACGTGGTGACCGTGTTCAACTGCCATCTCAAGTCCAAACTGGGCGAATTTGACCGTGTAGAGGGGGCCGATTTCCCTATTGAAGCGGATTTGACCCAATACGACCCTGTTGGACGTGCCATGGGCGCGATGCGTGCTGCGATGCGCCGTATGGCCGAAGCCTGCGTGCTGCGCCGCCTGATCGTGGAGGAAATCCACGCAGGCAACCCTGTCATGGTCATGGGGGACTTCAACGACGGAGAACATGCCGTCAGCTCTGAAATCATCAGCGGCGAAGTTCCGTTCAAGAACTATGCATGGATGTTGCGCCACGATGCCAAAAGCCCGCGTGACCGCTATTCGGACGACGAAAACATCCAGATCACCGAGGACATCGACAGCGTCCGCCTGCACTCTGCCGAAAAGCAGTTCGTGCGCAAATCCGCGCGTGATATGGTGTTTACCTCTGCCTTTGGCGGGACATTTGAAAGCATCGACCAGATTTACATGTCGCGCCACTTTATGGCCGGTGCCCCCGACAGCATCGGTGAGATGGAATATTTCTCTGCCCTCAACGACCACCTCACGGACGGCAGCCACCCCGAAGCGCCCTACAACAAGCTGGCGTCGGATCACGGTCAAATCATTGCGCATATGCGCCTGAGCGGCGGCGCGCCGTCCAAACGATAAGCTCTTGAAGGAGATGATCTGATGAAACTTGCTGACTTGGGCGATGTTCGCCTGCATTACCGGATTGATGGCCCTGATGACGGTGTGCCTGTGGTGTTTGCGAACTCGTTGGGGACGGACTTGCGCCTGTGGGACCCGATCCTGCCGTTGTTGCCCGAAGGGTTGCGCATTTTGCGGTACGACAAACGGGGCCACGGCCTCAGCTCTTGTCCCCCTGCCCCTTACGCAATGGGCGCGCTGATCGGGGATGTCGAAAAACTGATGGATATGAACGGGTTCAAGGACGCGTTGTTTGTCGGCCTGTCCATCGGCGGCATGATTGCACAAGGGTTGGCCGTCAAGCGCCTTGATCTGGTGCGGGCCATGGTGCTGTCCAACACGGGCGCCAAAATTGGCACCCCCGAGATGTGGAAGACCCGCATTGATGCGGTCAACGCAGACGGGATCGAAAGTCTGGCCGACGCGGTGATGGAACGCTGGTTCGCGCGCAGTTTCCGCGAAGGTCCCACGTTAGAGCTGTGGCGCAATATGCTGACCCGCCAGGAGGACACGGGGTATGCGGGGTGTTCTGCGGCAATTTCGGGGACCGATTTTTACACCCCGACATCCGGCTTGCGCCTGCCCACCTTGGGAATTGCCGGATCAGAGGACGGCTCGACCCCGCCCGATCTGGTGCGCGAAACCGTTGATTTGATCCCCGGAAGCCAGTTCAAACTGATCCGCAATGCAGGCCATTTGCCCTGCGTGGAGCAGCCCGAAGAATTTGCCGCCGCTTTGACGGACTTTATGACCAGCACTGGACACATCCGGGGATGACCAAACTGGTTCTGGTGCATGGGTCGTGCCACGGCGCGTGGTGTTGGCGTGACATGATCGCCCCGCTCACGCAGTCGGGGCACGACGTCGTGGCACTGGACTTGCCCTCCCACGGCGATGATCCCACCCCCGTAAACACCGTGACCTTGGACAGTTATGCCCAAGCGATCGCAAGCGCCTGCACCCCCGACACTGTGCTGGTGGGACATTCCATGGGGGGCTACGCGATCACGGCGGCGGCAGAGCTTGCCCCACAAAACATCGCGCAACTGATCTATCTGGCCGCCTATGTGCCCGTCAGCGGCGCGTCCTTGGCCGATATGCGCCGCATGGCCCCCAGCCAGCCGTTGTTGCCAGCCGTCGTTATGGCGCAGGATGCGCAAAGTTTTACGGTTGATGCCGCCAAAGCCCCTGCATTGTTTTATCACGACTGTTCGGACGCGCAGGTGGCATATGCTTTGGCCCGCCTTGGCCCCCAAGCCCGCCTGCCAACCGAGACTGCATTGACGCTCACCCAACGATCCGCCGCGATTCCGCGCGCTTATATTCGCTGTACAGATGACCGGACCATCCCTCCCGCGTTCCAGCGCACCATGACAACCGGATGGCCTGCCAGAACCGTTGTGGACATGGACACGTCCCACTCCCCTTTCTTTTCCTCGCCAAATGCGTTGGCGGCGCATATTGAGGCCCTGAGTCCGCAAACACGCAAAGGATGATCCATGGCCGGATCTGTTTTTGACAGCCCACTTTATGCAAAGCTTTTCCCGACAGGCGACATAGGGCGCTTGTTCACCGACACCGCCGAAATCCGCGCGATGTTGCTGGTGGAGGGCGCATTGGCCAAGGTCCAAGGTAAGTTGGGCGTGATCCCCGAAGTGAGCGCCGCAGCGATCCACCGCGCCACAATGGAGATCCAACTGGACCCGTCCGCATTGGCCGCCCCCACAGGGCAAAACGGCGTCAGCGTCCCCGGTCTGGTCGCCGCCTTTCGCCACGAGATGAAAGCCCCCGAGCATGCAGCATTCGTGCATTGGGGGGCGACAAGTCAGGACATTTACGACACCGCATTGATGCTACGACTGCGCCAGGCGATGACGTTGATGGCCCAAGACGTCCACGCGATATTGAAAGCCCTCGCCGCCCAGGCACAGGCACACAGCGACACAGTCATGCCCGCGCGCACCTACGGACAGCACGCCACGCCGACCTCGTGGGGCGCTGTTGTGGCGGCTTGGGGCGCGCCCTTGCTGGACGCCTACCGCGAAGTCGAAACCCTGCGTGACACCTCTCTTTGGGTTTCTTTGAGCGGAGCGGCGGGGACGTCCTCGGCACTTGGGCCAAAGGCGGCCGACACACGCGCTGATCTCGCCGCCGCTTTGGGCCTGAATGACCCTGCGCGCAGTTGGCACACCGATCGCACCCCGATTTTGCGCCTTGTGGACTGGATGATGCGGGTCATGGCTGCGTTGGGCGGCATGGGCCAAAGCCTTTTGGGATTGACGGCTACGGGCATCAATGAGGTCACACTTGGCGGGGCTGGTGCCTCGTCCACCATGCCGCAAAAACAAAACCCCGTTGCCCCCTCTACATTGGTGGCCTTGTCGCATCAGGGCACGGGATTGCGGGCCAGTTTACAGGCCAGCGCCCAACACCAACACCAGCGCGACGGAGCCGCGTGGTTCACCGAATGGCTGGTTTTGCCGCAACTTGTGTTGGGAACAGCCTGCGCGCTGACCCACGCCAAAACACTTGCCGAACAGATGACCCCTGACATTTCTTCGATGGGGGCCGCGCTTGAGGGTTTGGGATTGATCCACGCCGAAGCCCTGTCATTTGCATTGGCCGGGCACATGCCGCGCCCCGAGGCCCAAGCGGCTGTGAAATCCTTGTGCAAAGAGGCACAAGCCACCTCCATCCCCCTGCATGACCTGGTAAAGGTGCAATATCCTGCTATTGATCTCGCAGTGTTTGACGCAGCCCTCGCAATGGGTCAGGCCCCAGTCGAGGCGCGCGCCTTTGCCGCCGCTGTGAAAGCCATCTAGAGTATGCGCCTGCCCCTTGTTTTCATCATGATCACGGTTGTGATCGACGCCATGGGCATCGGGTTGATCATGCCTGTGATGCCGGACTTGTTGACCGAAGTCCAAGGGGGCAGCCTGGCCAATGCCGCGATTTGGGGGGGGATTTTATCCACCTCGTTTGCAGTCATGCAGTTCCTGTTCGGCCCTGTCATCGGGGGGCTGTCGGACCGTTTCGGGCGCCGCCCTGTGTTGCTGGTGTCATTGGTTGTGATGGCGCTGGACTACGTGGTCATGGCGCTTGCGGGTTCTATTTGGCTCCTTTTGGCGGGGCGCATCGTGGGCGGAATCACCGCGGCCACCCATTCCACCGCCAATGCCTATATCGCGGACATCTCCAAGCCCGAGGACAAAGCGGCCAACTTTGGCCTGATCGGTGCCGCCTTCGGGATCGGTTTTGTGCTGGGTCCGGTGATCGGGGGACTTTTGGCGGAATACGGCACGCGCGCGCCGTTTTATGCGGCAGCTGTTCTGGCGGCGCTCAACGCGGTGTTTGGCTACTTTGTGCTCAAAGAAACCGTCACCGACAAAATCCGCCGCCCCTTTTTGTGGCGCCGCGCCAATCCTTTTGGGGCCTTCAAGGCATTGGGACAGTTCCCCGAGCTCAAAAAGCTGTTGTTTGTATTTTTTATCTACCAAGTGGCGTTCGGGGTGTATCCTGCGATCTGGAGCTACTTTGGCAAAGCCCGATTTGGGTGGGACCCGACAATGATCGGTCTGTCCTTGGCACTGTTCGGGATCATGCTGGCCATCGTGCAAGGCGGCTTCATCCGGCCCATCATCCGCATTCTCGGAGAACGTGGCACGGTCATTTATGGCCATGTATTTGATATCGCCGCTTTTCTGGCGCTTGCCTTTGTGACTTCAGGCACTCTTGCTTTGATCCTCATCCCGCTGGCGTCATTTGCAGGGGTCATCACCCCGGCCCTTCAGGGGATCATGTCCAAAGCGGTTGGCGATGACCAACAAGGAGAGCTGCAAGGGGCCCTGACATCCGCCTCGGCTGTGGCGATGATCATGTCCTATTCGGTCATGAGCGTCACTTTTGCCTACTTCACCCGAGAGGGCACCCCGATCTACATGCCGGGCGCGCCGTTCCTGTTGTCCGCCGTGCTGATGGCTTTGGCTTTGGCTGTCTTTATGAGATCCGGCATTGCACGTCGCGTCACCTCCCAATAACGGCACCATGCGTCGCATTTTGTCTTGCACAGCCGCCCTGTCGCAGCCAGCCTGAAGGCAACAAAAGACAAAGGACTTTTCTGATGCAAAAAATCAAAGCTGCTGTGTGCCACGCCTTTGGCGAGCCGTTGAAAATCGAAGACATTCATCTGCGTGCCCCCGCGTTGGGCGAAGTCGAGGTCACGCTGGATGCGGTGGCGATTTGCCATTCCGACATCTCTTTTGCGGATGGCGCATGGGGCGGATCCTTGCCCGCGGTTTACGGCCATGAGGCAGCAGGCATTGTCAGCGCGGTGGGCGGCGGCGTTGTTGGTGTCGCGGCGGGGGACAGCGTTGTCGTCACCTTGATCCGCGCCTGTGGCAGCTGCCCGAGTTGTGCCGGCGGCGCGCCGACCAATTGCGAAACCCCCTATGACGGGGACAAGGGGCCAATCCAGACGGTTGACGGGGGCAAGCTGCATCAGGCTATGGCCACCGGCGGGTTTGCGGAGAAAGTCGTGGTGGAGCAGCGTCAGGTCGTGAAAATCTCGCCCGACATCCCCAAAGACACAGCCAGCCTGATTGCCTGTGGCGTCATCACCGGCGTTGGTGCGGTCATCAACTCTGCCGGTTTGCGCGCCGGACAGGATGTTGTTGTGATCGGTGCGGGCGGTGTCGGTTTGAACGCCATCCAAGGCGCGCGTATTGCCGGTGCCCGCCGCATCATCGCCGTGGACATGAGTGAAGAAAAGCTGGCCGTGGCCAAAGAGTTCGGCGCCACCCATGGCATCCTTGCCACATCTCCAAAACCTTGGCGCGCCAGTTACAAGGCCCTTGGCGGGCGCGGCGCGGAGGCTGTCATCGTCACGGTGGGTGCGATCCCCGCCTACAATGATGCCCCGAAGTATCTGGGGCGCGGTGGCAAGGTGATCATGGTCGGCATGCCCCATTCCGGCGCAATGGCCGAATTCGAGCCTGTTATGCTGGCCGCTGTCGGTCAGGGCATGATCGGTTCCAAAATGGGCGACGTTGTGATCCAGCGCGACATTCCGTGGATGGTGGACTTGTACCAACAGGGTCGTTTGAAGCTGGATGAGTTGATTTCGGGGCGTTGGTCTTTGGATCAGATCAATGAGGCGATTGCCGATACCAAGACCGGTTCTGCGCGCCGTAATGTGATTGTGTTCGACCGCTAAAGCGGCCGACCGGCCGGGGGCTTTGCCCCCGGACCCCCAGGATATTTCCATCAAGAGGAAGCAGTGTGTTGTTATGAAACTTCAAACGTTGGACGTGATTGTAACGGCCCCTCCTGCCCCGGGGTGGGGTGGTCGTTATTGGATATTGGTCAAGTTGACCACAGATACAGGTCTTGTGGGCTGGGGCGAGTGTTATGCATCCTCCGTCGGTCCGGTCGCGATGACCGCTGTGATTGAAGATGTGTTTGAGCGCCACATGCGTGGCGAGAGCCCCGAAAACATCGAGTTGATGTTTCGCCGCGCCTATTCCTCTGGTTTCACCCAGCGCCCGGATCTGAGTGTGATGGGTGCCTTTTCCGGTCTTGAGATTGCGTGCTGGGACATTTTAGGCAAGGCCCGTGGCCGTCCTGTTTATGCGTTGTTGGGCGGCTTGATGAACCCGCGCATTCGCGCATACACCTATCTTTATCCCTTGCCTCATCACGACCTCGCGGATTTTTGGTCCTCTCCCGAGATGGCTGCCGAGTCTGCGGCTGACTGTGTTGCCCGTGGTTACACCGCAGTAAAGTTTGATCCTGCCGGCCCTTATACTTTGCGTGGCGGTCATATGCCTGCGATGTCGGATATCTCGCAATCCGTCGCCTTTTGTAAGGCCATCCGTGGTGCTGTTGGTGACAAAGCGGATTTGCTGTTCGGCACCCATGGTCAGTTTTCAACGGCCGGAGCCATCCGGTTGGGCCAAGCTTTGGAGCCTTATTCGCCCTTATGGTACGAAGAACCTGTTCCCCCAGACAATGTCGCGGAAATGGCCAAGGTCGCGCATGCGGTGCGCATCCCCATTGCCACCGGCGAACGCCTGACGACGAAGGCCGAGTTCGCGCCAGTGTTGCGCTCGGGTGCGGCCACTATTTTGCAGCCTGCTTTGGGCCGTGCCGGTGGTATTTGGGAGATGAAAAAGGTCGCGGCCATGGCCGAGGTTTATAACGCCCAAATGGCCCCTCACTTGTATGCAGGTCCAATTGAATGGGCCGCGAACATCCATTTGGCGGCTTCGATCCCGAATATTTTGATGTGCGAAAGCATTGAGACCCCGTTTCATGATAAACTGATCAAAGGCTCCATTCGTGTTGAGGGTGGCTATATCACCCCACCAGACACGCCGGGTTTGGGTATTGATGTTGATGAAGAGTTGGCCCGGTCCCATCCGTTTACGGGCGATCATCTGCATTTGGAAATGCGCGAAGAGCCGTGTGACTACACCAATGGCAATAATTTCGAAGGGGGTGCCCCTGCCCCCAGAGACTGAACCATGGATCAGCGGTAAAAGCGTATGCCGCTGACGGCCACCCCTGCCTGAAACTCCCGTCCGATCGCGAGGACCCCGATGCGGCGCAACCGGCTTGAGTCAAAAGATGCGTCCGTGCGGTGAGATTGCAAGCTGGCGAAGGGCACGCGCAGGGTGGTCCATTGTGTGCCCGCTGTGAATTGCGTGCGGAAGGACTGCCAAGGCCGCGTCAACTGATCGGTGCGCAGGCGCAAATCGTAAGCTTCGCCGTTGCCCAAGACGTCGATCTCGATGCCGGCCCATGCACTGGCGTCCAATGCGCCCCCACCCGCCACGTCAAACGCCATCTGGATGAAACCGCCATTGTTGTCCGTCGACACAGTGCCCGTCAGTTGGTGCGCGGCGCGCCCTTGCAAGGTGACGCGAGCCACTTGGCCCCTGCTCACGCCCCCCATGACCGTGTCGGCCACGTATTCCCAAGCGGGTGCAAGCTCCATCGTTGTCTCCTCTGCCATTGCCATGTGTGCGCAAAACAGAACCGTCACCCAAACTTGTGCAAGCTGCCTGAACAACGGATCGCCCCTACGTCCGTGCCGCCTCGAAAGCGGCCCACGCGGTTTCAAATTCCTCGAATGTGATGTGTTTGCCTTTGACGGCGTCGAACACGATTTTTTCCGATGTCATCATGGACGCAATCGCATCGCCCAGCTTTGGGATCACATCAACGGGAACCACGACGCCGCCGTGCCGGTCTGCATGCACCAGATCATTGGGCCGCACGTCCATCCCGTGAATGCGCACTGGCTGGTCAAAATCGACCACATGCACAAAGCCGTGGCTTGGGCCGATGGAGCCCGCCACCACAGGGTAGTTGTCCGCCACATCGCCAAGGTCCCGCATCACCCCGTCAGTCAAAGTGCCCGACAGCCCGAATGCTTTGTGGATGTTGGTGTTCACTTCGCCCCAATAGGCCCCGATGGCCGCGGGCACATCAAGGTCCTGCACCACGCAGACGCCCGGGCGGGCGCCCTGTGACATGTATTTGTAGTAGGCCATGCGGCGCGCTTTGATCACGTCAGCCGGTTCTTGTGGCGGGGCGACGGCGCGAATGCGGGCCGTGCGGGCATAGCCCACCATCACCCCAGCCGGGTCCGAAGCCAACATTGTGCCGCGCGTAAAAGCGTTAAACCCCCGCCCGCCCTGGGCTGTTTCAATCGCGTTGCACACGGTCGGCGTATCAACCGAGCGCAACAATTCAACCAGTGCCGCGTCCATCAGCGCGCACTTGCCAAAGCGGCCCCCTCAGACAGGGAGGCGAGTTTTGCATATGCGATTTCAGGATCCACCGCGCCGTAGCCTGCAAAGGTTCCAAAGCCACAATCAGAGCCGGCAATCACCCGTTCTTTGCCCACGATTCCGGTGAAGCGTTCAATGCGTTGCGCGACGACTTCGGGGTGCTCGACAAAGTTGGTGGTCGTGTCGACAACGCCGGGCACAAGCACTTTACCATCGGGAATGTCGCCTTTGCGATCGCGGAACACGGTCCATTCATGAGCGTGACGCGGGTTGGAGGTTTCAAACAACACATAGCGCGCCTTGGCTGACATCAGCGTGTCGAACACCTTGTCCATGCCGATGTCGCACACATGTGGTCCCTCGTAGTTGCCCCAGCAAATGTGGATGCGCACTTTTTCTTCGGGAACGTTTTGCAGCGCGTGGTTCAGCGCCTCGACGTGGCCGTTGGCAATTTTCAAAAACTCGGCGTCGGACAGATCATTGAACAACATGTGGCGTGACAGGGCCAGATCAGGACAGTCGAGTTGCAGATCAAGACCGGCGGCCACGATGGTTTCGTATTCTTCTTTCATCGCATCGGCCAATGCGGCCAGATAAGCCTCGCGGGTTTTGTAGTGATCATTCTGCAAGAACAGCGAAATTACCCCGGGAGACGCAGCGTTCATAAAGCCGCGCGGCGCGCCGTGCTCCGCCATTGCAGCCTTTAGGTTGGCGATGTCCTTGTTCAGCTCATCCTGCCCTTTGGACACAACATCCCCTGTGCACATGGGCCGCGCATATTGGGGGGTGCCACCGTCATCCGCAAGACGCTTGAGGAAGGTCGGAAACTGCTTGAGGTCCGCAGGAGCATTGCGCGGGCTGTCCCCCGAAAAGCCAGTATAGCGATCTTTGACGTAGGTCGCATAAGATATCTTGGACGTTTCCCCGTCACTCACAATATCCACACCAGAGGCCACCTGCCGCCGCACCGTATCCGACACATTGCGCGTCATGCAGGCGTCAAATTCGGACGGTTCAAAGGGGGTGCCGTTCTCACGGGCAAAAATGAAGTCTACGACCTCTTGTTCGCGGGGCATGCTGCCGACGGACGTGGTTAGAATGCTCATGATTTATCCTCGATTTTCAATGCCATCATCACTGTATGACTGTTCGTTTCTGGGTCTTCGGCCAAAAAGCCGGTCAGGCGCAGGCCGTTTTCCTCCAAGCACGCGGCATATCCCGCCGGAGAAAGCGATGCGTGATACACCGCCTCGTCACCAACCGTGCCTTGTACTTCGCCAGCGTCCGGGCCGACGGTGAGCATCAAAATTCCGCCAACCTCCAAATGAGCCGCCATGCGGGCGATGCAAAGCCGTTGTTCGTCTTCCGTCAGATGAAAAAAACTATTCCATCCGATGATCCCGTCAAAGCTCTCGCCCAAATCGAAATCGCGCATGTCTCCTTGGCGCCAATCGCCTGTCGGCCAGCGCGTGCGGGCAATGCCCAGCATCGCCTCGGAAAAGTCGACCCCCGTAACCTGAAACCCTTCGGCCATAAACCACCGTGCAATCGGTTCACCTGTGCCGCAGCCAAGGTCCAGCACCCGTCCGCCCGTGGGCAAAAGGGCGGTGAAGCGTGCCAGCCAGCGCGCCTCGAACAAGGCTCTGGAGCGTTGCGCGTCATAAAGCTTTGCTTGGCGTTCATAAACCGCGTGCGTGTCTGTTGGCCCTGCGCTTACCCTTTCCATGTCAAACCTGCCGGATCGCCGGTTGCCACCACATGATACAGCGACGCCTCTCCTGTCATGGACGGCACTGCGGAGTGCGACAGGTTCTCGGGCACACTCATCGTGTCACCCGGAGCCAAAGTGGCGGCGCCTTGCACGCTGCCATCCGCGCCGGCCCACTCTACTTTCCAATGCCCCCGCATTGGCATCAGAACCGAAGGGACTTTGTGGCTGTGCCTGGCTTGGGTGGCACTGCCACGGGTGATGAAGTCGATCTCGAACCCCGGTTTGTCGCGCAAAATGCCATTGGACCCGATCACTTTTGCAGGTTTTCGATCCGCCAGCGCCATCATGTCCCAATAGCGGGCCACGTAGTTTGGCACGACCTCGGCCGTGGTGAGTTCCGGCAGTTCCCTGAGTTCTTCATCAGTCAACACTGACATGGGCTGAACACCTTCTGGCAGCTTTTGCTGGCGCTTTGTGTCATACAGCTTGCCATCTTGGCCCAGAACCAGCCCGTGATCGGCCGCGTCCTCGATGACTTGAGGCGCCCAAATGACACCGCCCCCCGCATCATCCCCGCCAAGGACGGCCATGATCATTCCATAGTCGGTGCCGATGTTCTCGAAGCCGCGGAAAATACTGGTGGGAATGTTGAAAATATCGCCTTCTTCCAGCGTCACTTCACCCGCATCGCCGTAGCGCCCCCAAAAGAAACGCCAGCGCCCTTTGAGCACAAAAAACACTTCGGCAGTGCGGTGATTGTGCAAGGAATTGCGACACTTGGGGGGTTGGCCAGCCGCACCGATGTTGAAGCCATGGGGAATGCCAATGTGCACGTGCTGGTCCGGCGATTCAGAAACGCCGCCCCCGATGATCGTAAAGTTTTCCTTTTGGTCCGAGCCCGGCGTATGGGCATCGATAAACGCAGTCTTGCAGGGGTGTAGATCACCATACCGTACAATGCGGCTTTCCATTTCGGCAGGGGTCATTGTGAGTCACTTTTGATAAAGGTTTTCATATTGCTATCCAGTGTGCATCAAAATCTGTTTCCAGATCGAAATTTCGTCATAAAGCGCGGTCTCGCGGCGCAGCCCCCATGGGCCAAACTCGGCGTGGTTTAACCCCATGACATGCACAGGCGCGCCCGTTGGTTTGCCAAAGACGCCCCAGCCTGTGTGTGTTCCTGTAAGGGACCAACGCAGTGCCGCGCGCGGGGACATCATCGCATCCTCGCGCCCGATCTGGTGGTGGATTTCGAACCTTGCATCGGGAAAGGACGATCGCAGCCCCATCCAGAACGCCTCGACCCCGCCAGTGCCACGCACAGTCGTCGCGCCCGGGTATTCTGCCAACACCGCGCGGTCATATTCGTCGCGGATCACATTGAAATCCATCTCCATGATGCGCGTCAACAGATCGGCGTAGCGCGCACCGTAAGCGTTTTCATTGCCGCGCCCGTTGTAGCCACCGTCGATGTCATGATCGGGTGTGAAGGGTTTGACGCACTCTTCCCGCCCGCCTTCATCAATGATGGACTGGCGCGCAAATTCTTTTTGGTCGAAGCCCAATTGCTTGACCAGCCCACCGTAGTCACGGATCAACCACTCATCAAAGATGGTGTTTTCCTTTGCGGCACAATCCGCGATCACGCTGATCGAAAACGATTTGCCCGTGGGCGCGCCGAACACGCCGTGCCCTGTGTGGGTACCGGTCGTCACGATGCGGTGTGAGCTCAGGTAACCGGTGTCCGCGTCCCCTGACCAAATCACATCCTCGCCCAGCAATTGACGGTCCGGAAATTCCACCAGTGTGGCCATGGTTCCCGACATCACGGCCGAATTGCCTGTCACCAACCCGTTGGGAAAACGCATGACGACGTCTTTTGCGTAATACGCGTGCAACGTCCCAATGCCGCGCCCTTCCCAGATTTCCTGAGTGATCCCTAGGATATAGTCAGGAAAATCGGCCCATCGCTGGGAAAATCCATCAAAGCTTTCAGTCATCGAACAATCCTGTGTGCAAGTGGATCTGCTTCCAGATCGCAGTTTCATCTATCAAAGTATGCTCTTGGCGAATGCGAGGGTCAGCCTGCCCCAAGCTGCCAAAGTCGGCGTGGCTGATGCCCATAACGTGCACAGGCGCGCCGGTTGGCTTGCCAAACCGGCCCCATCCCGAATGAAGCCCGTTCAAAGACCAATGCACGGTCGCATGCGGCGCCACGCACTCATCTTCGCGCCCGATGACGTGCTCAATCGCGAAAATAGCATCCGGAAAACTGGCACGCAGTCCCATCCAAAAGCTGTCAATCGCAGCCCAGCCGTGGCCGATTTCCCCACCCGGAAAATGTGACATCACGGCACGGTCGTAGCGCTGCCCAACAACAGCCATGTCAGCGGACATCATCCGCGTCAGGACGTCTGAAAATTTTTGTCCCCATGGATTGTCATTGCCGCGTCCTGTGTATGGCCCGACCACATCGCGCATCTGCGTCAACGGCTTTACGCAAGCTTTTGCCCCGCCTTCGGTTGTGATCAGATCACGCGCGAAACTTTCCGCATCCGTTCCCAGTTGCCGCACAGTCGCTGACTGATCCCGCATCAGCTTTTTGTCATCTATCACACCGTTTTGGATGTGGCAGTCCGCAAGGGTACGGTTGCGTAGGGTTTTACCGCGCGCCGCCCCATAGACCCCGTTCACTGTATGTGTGGCCGTGCTGATCAGTCGGTGTGACGACCCATAGCCTGCCGTGGAAGCGTCGGTCCAGATCACATCCTCGCCTAGCAATTGGCGGTCCGGAAACTCTGTCAAAGTGGCCAGTTTTGCAGCAATCACCCCGTCATTGCCTATGACGACCGACGCAGGCGATCGCACAACGATTTGCGCGGCGTCGTAGTCATGCAACGCGTGAATGCGGCGGTCTTCCCAAATTTCTTTGGTCACCCCGAGGAAATAGTCGGGAACGTCGGCCCAATTTCTGTCAAACACACTCATGACGGCCAGCCTTTTGGGACCCGTGCAGAGCCACGCACTTGCAACGGCCCGTCCAAAGTGACCTGTCGCGCGCAATCGGCGCGCCCATTCAGGCGATCCATCAAGATTTCGATCGCACCTTCAACCATGCGCGCGGCCGGCTGGCGCACCGTCGTCAGGTTGTAACTGGGCCACGCCGCGAGTGCCACGTCATCATATCCGACAACAGACACATCCTGCGGAACCCGCAGACGCAAGTCGAAACGCAGCACGTCCATCACCGCAAAAGCCATATGGTCATTGGCGACGAAAACTGCATCCGGGCGTTCGGCCCCCGAGAACATCTGGAGTGCAACTTCTTTGGTGCGCTCATAATTGAATTCGCCACAACCGCGTGCAAACAGCGTCTGATTTGCGGCCTCTAGACCCTCCATAAAACCGGCCTCTCGGTCACGCTGGGTCGATGCCCCTTCCCATCCGGCGATGTGAGCGATGCGCTGGTGCGCGCCTGCGATCAGAAAATCTGCCAGCTTGCGCCCACCGGCAAAGTTGTCAGACGTCACCGAAGACAAGCGCGGGTCATCTTGGGCACGGTTGAACAGCACAATCGGAATGCCCGCAGCTTCGCAGCGGGTGGTCAAATCATTCGACATGCTCACGGACGCCACGATGATCCCATCCACCTGATAATCAAGGATTTCCTCCATCACCTCATCTGCTTCAGCGCCCGAGTTCGAGGCCATAAAAACCAACACGTGATACCCGCGTTCCTGCAAACTCCGGCTTAGGCGCTCGATCGCTTCGGGATAAAACTGGTTCTCCAGATAGGCGACCACCAAGCCGATAATGCGCGAGCGCCCTGTGATCAAAGAGCGCGCCAGCACATTGGGACGGTACCCCAGCGCGCTTGCCGCTTCGCGCACTTTCGCCGCTGTCGTTTTCGAAACGGAGGCCCCCGGCGTGAACACTCGGCTGACCGCGGACCGTGATACGCCAGCGCGGGCCGCAACATCAAAAGAAGTGACTTTTTCAGGCATCACGCACCACCTTTTCGCCGGTAGCGCCAAAATGGCTCAAGTGCAGACGAGCCTTCAAGGGAGGCAACAGGTATGACTGCCTCGAGCTGCCCGTCCGACTTGCTGTTTGCAGAGGCGAGCGTCATGTCCAGCAGCTTCAAATCCGCCGAATGCGTCGCTTCAAAATGATAGGCATCTTCAGACCAGCCCCGCGATACTCCGATGTCGGGTTTGGCATCTGACAGCGTACGCGCAGCCCGCGCGATCAAGCGCAACACCTCACGATTGAGATCGTATTCGACACTGGCGCGGGCTTCACTCATCAGTCTGCAGTCCAACCTCCGTCAATCAGCATGGATGTCCCAGTGACCATTGCAGAGGCATCAGATGCCAAAAACAGGGCCGCCCCCATGATATCGCTGACCTCTCCCACGCGGGGCAGTTTTATCTTGCTCATCACCCACGCCAATCGCTCGGGATCATCAAATGTCGGGGCCGTCAACGGGGTGCGGATGAACGTCGGGCAGATCGTATTTATGCGAATGCCTTGCTTGCCCCATTCGATGGCCATGGATTTTACCATTCCCTCGACTGCGTGTTTGGAGGCGCAATAGACCGCCCGTTCGGGACCACCCACATGCCCCATCTGGCTGGAAATATGGATGATGGAACCCGGTTTTCCTGCTGCGAGCATCGCCTTGGCTGCAAAAGAGGACAGAAAATAGGCGCCTTTCACATTGAGATCCATCACAGCATCATAGTCTGCGCTGCTGGTATCCACAGCTGCCGAGTGGCGTGCCAAACCAGCCGAATTCAATACGATATCGTATGGTTCTGCAAATGCGGCTTCAACCGCGCTTATGTCTGATTGGTCCAATGTCATCGCCTCGGCAGACCAACCCTGCGCACGCATCGCGTCAACGGAGGCGTTGAGCACATCAGCGCGGCGCGCGGCACACACCACATGCGCGCCTGCTTCAGCCAATGCCACAGCGCAGCCCAAGCCGATACCCGAGGACGCGCCGGTGACCAATGCACGCTTATTATCCAGTCTTAGTGAAGGCGTTTTGGGTAGATGCATGTCCGTCTCCATTGTGCCATATCTGATGTCGGGTGAAGTTCGTGAATGACTGCGTCCGCCATTCGGGATGCCAACCCGTCGGACCCAGAAAACAACGTGCGACCAAGATCACGGCGCGTCAACCATCCCCGCGAGAATCTCCAACGGTCCTCGAAGAAAAAGGCAAGTTCCAACGCGATTGCGTCGGCGGCTTTTCGATACACCGCCCCGTCGTCCGTACCGTCTGTGACGTTGACGACAAACCGCGACTCTGGGTCCAAATTCTCCGGTGAAAACGAGGCCAGTTCATGCTCATCTACGCCGTATTGTTGGGCAAAAGCCACCAGAGTATCCCTCTGTACATCACCGTAGAGCACCAGATTGTTGCGCCCCAACCCGCGCAAAACGTACAGCGCGGCATCTTCCCACAAGGTGTTCGCGTCGGGCAAAGCGTAAGCCAAAGGCTCGGACAAATCTTGCGCCCATGCAGCAACCACCGGTGCCCAAATATCGCCATGCGTTCGGATCATGACGCGTATCCCGTCACAGGATCAAACCCCGCACGCGCCTTGTTGAACTCGCGCATGCGCCCGAGAACATCCACGCCCAGTTGATCGTAAACGCTCAGCAGATCGACCAAAACCCAGTTCTCGCGGATCAGCCCCTCTTCAATCCGCCAGAAGTCCAAGGACCGCATTTCGATTTTCGCCCCGGTGGGCGCAATGCCCATCCAGCCGGACCCTGAAACAGTTTGCACCATATCGGGCCAGCCGGTGACAGCCACATACGGACCATCGCCAAAAAAGTGGAACGTTGTTTCATCCGGATATTGGCCCCGATCAGGCATGCCTGCCAGAAACGGAATTTGATGCCAGTTCCGAAAGCCCTCGAACCCGCGCGCAGTGCCAATGCCCGCGGGGCCATACCACAGAATTTTAGGGTGCCAGAACCGGTGAGGTTCCATAACCTCCGGCCCGCCCTGACTGGGATGCTTGACCAGAAACTCCAGCATTTCGACAACATGGTCGCAGCTGTCCTTGGAGAGTGCCGCATCATAAGGCGCTGTCCAAATACCGTCTTGGGGCGCAGGCCCCGGAACGTGCCAATCACGCCCAAGACTTGGTCCCATAGGCCACGCGTTGGCTTGCATCATCACCTCCGGAATATCCCAAAGCGCTTGCATCTCGACGACTTTGTCACCTTCAAAGCGGTAGAATTCATGAAAGCGCATGTGCACAACATGACCTGTTGGCGGAATGTCGAGCCAAGGGGTCGTGAACGTCGCGACATAGGACCCACCGCATCCGATCCAATCCGCGCCTTCGGGGGTGCGCCCGCCGATGACGATGAAATCCCGCCGTTCCATGTCGGGCATAGCAGCGGCGAGGGGCACAAACACGTGATCAAAAAAGGCATCGACGCCGATGATTGTTTCAAAGGGATAGGAGAGGTTGAACACGGCAGCGGGTGCGCACAAATCGTGTAGCGCCACACGTGCCGCATCGATGTCAAAGTCGTAAAGCGCGCGTCGCCACGCGGCAATCAACGCCTTATGATGTGCAACATTGTCCATAACTACCTAGCCCCAACCGCCCTACTCTGCCGCATCGCGTGCCGGCGCACCCGTGCCGTAGGGCACATTCACGCCCCCGTAACGGCGCACACGCAGATTGCATTGCTCGGCATGTCCGACAAACCCTTCAAGCATGCACAATCGCGAGCCATAGGCCCCGACCTCTGCTGCGGCTTCATCGGTGGTGATCTTTTGATAACTGTGGGTTTTCAAGAACTTCCCGACCCACAAGCCCCCCGTGTAGCGGCCTGCTTTTTTGGTGGGTAGCGTGTGGTTGGTGCCTATGACTTTGTCGCCATTGGCAACATTGGTCCGCGCCCCAAGGAACAACGCACCGTAGCACGTCATGTGTTCCAGAAACCAGTCATCGCGGTCGGTCATGACCTGCACATGTTCCGAGGCGATGTCATCCGCAACCTCCAACATCTCTTCGTATGTGTCGCACAAGATGACTTCGCCGTATTCGTCCCAAGACACCCGAGCGGTGTCCGCTGTAGGCAAGATTTGCAAAATACGCTCGATTTCGACCAAGGTCTCATCTGCCAGTTTGCGCGAATTGGTGAGCAAAACGGCCGGAGAGTTGTAGCCATGCTCGGCTTGGCCCAGCAGGTCTGTGGCACAAAGCTCTGCATCTACAGTGTCATCTGCAATCACCATCGTTTCCGTGGGCCCCGCAAACAAATCGATACCAACGCGGCCAAACAACTGACGTTTTGCTTCGGCAACAAAGGCGTTTCCGGGGCCAACCAACATATGTACGGCGTCAATGGTTTCGGTCCCGAGCGCCATAGCGCCGATGGCCTGAATCCCCCCCATGACATAGATTTCATGTGCGCCCCCCATGTGCATCGCAGCAATGACAGCAGGGTTTGGCTTGCCTTTGAACGGCGGTGTGCACGCAATAATACGCGGCACCTTGGCGACGGACGCTGTGGCCACGGACATATGCGCGGATGCGACCATCGGGAACTTGCCGCCGGGCACGTAACAGCCAACCGACTGGACGGGGATATTTTTGTGGCCCAGGATCACGCCCGGCATTGTTTCAACTTCGATGTCCAACATGGAGTCGCGCTGTGCCTGGGCAAAGTTGCGCACTTGCTCTTGGGCAAATTCGATATCCGCAAGCTCGCGCGGGGTGAGTTGCGCGATCAGTGCATTGATCTCGGACAGGGACAGCTTGAAAGAGGCCGGCGTATAATTGTCGAATTTCTCGCTCAGATCTCGGACCGCTGCGTCCCCGCGCGCTTCGATATCTGCCAAAGTTGCCTCGACCACGGCCCTTGTTTTGGCGTCGTCCTGAGCGCGATCCGCGTCAGAGCGCGCTGTTTTCAAATGTAGGATTGCCATTGCTTTTGCCCTTTTATTCCGGTTGTGGCGGCGTTTTTTCGCCCCGATCAAACGCTTCCCATCCTTCGCCACCAAAGACGTCGACACCCAACTGGGCCAGAACATGCGGGAAATCGACCATCACATAGTTGTCCGTGATGCGCTCGTCCTCGACCTTCCAAAAATCCATGTAGCGAATTTCGATACGCTTGCCTGTTGCCGCAATGCCCATAAAATCGCCAGCGTGTGTGGCTTCCTGTCGCCCAAAAGCAGCGGCCCACTCGCCCATGAACAAGCGCGCCTCGTCCACGCAAACCTTGTCTTTGAACGCGGCTTGAAACGGGCGTTGCCAGTTGTCCTGAAACTCTTGAAGGCCGTTTTTTGTCCCGCAGCCTGTGTTGCCCATCCAGCGAAAGCTTTGGGCAAAAAACTGACCGATGTCGTCGATCCGGTGGTCGTTCAAACCATCGACCATCCCCTCGATCACGCGCCGCGTGTCTTCGGTTTTGGACATATCCGTGTCACGGCTCAGTGCCGCTTGTTCGGGACGGGACCCTTTCATAGCCATACTCCAGCTGTTTGAGTGGGATCGAAACTGTCCCAGAATTTAAGTACGTCAGCGTGTCGAAGCGAAACTCCGGATCATCCTTTGACCGCACCGGCTGTCAGTCCTGAAACGATCTGACGCTGGAAGAACATCACAAGGATGAACAAAGGCGCTGTCGCAGACACCACCGCAGCCACTGCAAACATCACGTTGCCCTCGGTTTGGGTGGTTCCAAGGAAGCTGGCGATTTTTGGCACCATCGTCTGGTTTTCCTTGTTCAGAAGCATCGTGGTGACGGCAAAGTCATTGTAGGCCAGCAGGAATGAAAACAGCCCTGTGGTGATCACCCCCGGCCACATCACCGGAATGATCGCAAAGCGGAAGGCCTGAAACTGGGTGCAGCCGTCGACTTTGGCGCTTTCATCCAGATCCTTGGGGATTTTCTGGAAGAACGAGTGCAGCATCCACAGTGTGAACGGCTGGTTGATCGCCACCAAAACAATGATCGATGTCGGCAAATACCCCCACAGGTTCCATTCAAAGAACGGCAAAAGATAGCCTGACACCAGTGTGATTTGCGGCATGGCCCGTGCAATCAGCGCCGCGATCAACAACCAGAACGTATAGCTGTGCCCAGAGCGCGACAGGGCGTAGCCCCCCAGCGTTCCAAAGGTCAGCGAGATCGTCACCACAAAGAAACACACGATGAACGTGTTCAGGACAGCGCGCCAGAATTCTTCTTTGACCCATGCCCCTTCATAGCCGTCCCCGGTAAACGATGAGCCGTGCACTTGTTGCGTGCGTTCCCCCGTCAACGCGTTGGTCCAATCCGCGATGGAAAAGAAGTCCAGCTCGACTTTGAACGATCCCCAAAAGGTCCACAGGAACGGGAACGCCGCCAGCACCAGCCAAAAACCGACAAAGGCATAGACGATGACGCGCAGGTAAAACGGTTGTTGTGTGGCTTTGGATGACATTTATTCCGCCTTCGAATGAAAGTCGCGCCATGTGCGCACAAGAACGGGTGAAAGCAGGATCGAGACGCCAATAATGGTCAGCACCGATGTGGCCGCAGCCGAGGACAACAGGCGTGTTTCCCCTGCCAGATCGTTAAAGATAATCCAACTGAGCGAGGTGGCGTGCGCTTCGGCGCTAAAGCCCACGATCGGCTCGAGCACCCGAAAGTTGTCCATCAACTGGATCAGCGCCACGAAGGTCAAAAGCGGCATCAGATGCGGGATCACCACGTAGCGGATTTGCTGCCAGCGGGAGGCCCCGTCGATCATGGCGGATTCCAGCGTGTCCTTTGGCAGGGTTTGCAAACCTGCATAGAACACCACAAAAGCAAAGGGGGCAGAGTGCCAAACCCCGTAAACGATCAGCATGACCCACGTCAGCCCTGTTGATGCCTTGAGCGAGAGCGTCGGATCATCCGCCATCCATTGCAATGCAGACCCTAGAATGCCGCGACTGTCGATCATCCAGAACAGGATCAGCGAGCCGATCAACGGCGTCACGATCATCGGCAAAAGGGAGAAAAAGATCACCAACCCTTTGAGGTGGCGATGCAGGGAGTTGACGCCGACCGCAATCGCAAACCCCAAAACGATGAGCAGCGGCGTGACGGTGAATGTATAAACCAGCGTAAAGGACATCGCACGGTAGAAAGGCAGGTTGTTGATGGTGGACAAGAAATCGCCAAGCCCGTCGCGGCTGCGCCAGGCCTCAGAGACCTCTGCCGTCGCCAGATGCCCGCGATTAAAGTAGATTTCGAGCCCCGCAAACTGCCCCAAAGGACGTGCGGTGCGCAGTGCTTCAGTGGCGGACTGATCGATGGTGGTCTCTTGTTTGCAGCCAAAGGGGCCACAGTTTTCCACCACTGCGAGGACAGCTTCGTGTTCAACAAACACGGATTGAAGGATCACCGACACAATCGGCAACACGATGAACAACAGCATCGCCAGCCCTGTGGGCAAAAAGAACCAGAAGAATGTCTTATGCTTCATTGCATGGGTCCACTTGGGTGTCCGTGACGAGAATGAGAAGGCATCGGAGGGCCCGAAGGCCCCCCGAAAATCGCGTGGCTTACTTCAAAAAGCCTTGCTCTTTGGCGGCCGCATTGTAGGCCGCTTCGACGTCTGCCAAAGTTTTGGCCGCGTCTTCTTTGCCTGTCAGGAAGTCAGGCAATTCCGCGCCCAAAGCGGTGTGCAACAGACCTTGATACGGCAGCATCGGGTATGGAACCGAGCTGGCTTCAGCGGCCGCGAACACACCAACCGCGGCGTCTGTAGGCTCATAGCCATCGATCAACCAAACAGCTTGCGCTGATGTCTCTTCGTTCAGGATGCTTGGATCAATGGCGGCTGTGAGCGCTTGGAACGTCGCGGAAGCGTCTGCGTCCGAAATGTTTTTCGCCACGGTGAAGCCATCCCACCACAGTGTCGTTGCAGGGGTTGTCCCGCCGCCCACTGTCATCGGGCCCGCGATCGCAGTGTTTGCAGCGACGCCTTCAGCGGCACCCTCTTCGTCTTTGAGCGGACCGACACGGGACCCCCACATGTTCATCATGGCCACGTTGCCTGCTTTCCATTCCGCGCTTGTCGCGTTGGAATCATGTGTCAGGTAATCGGGGTTCATGAATTCCGACAAGGATTTCAGCATTTCCAACGTCGCAACGCCCTGGGCGTTGTTGATGGAGACTTCTGCGGTGCCTGCCTTGAAGAACGCGCCATCATGACCGATGTACATGTTGGTGAATTCTTGCGCCAGGTTCCAGCCGGCTTTGTATGCGCCACCCAAAGGGTTTTCCATCAGACCCATTTCACGGATCTTTGCGGCGCCCACGAGCATGTCTTCGTAGGTTTTTGGTGGCTCGATGCCGGCTTTTTCAAGCACGTCAGCACGGTACACAAGGTGCTGGGCATTCGCCATAAAGGCCACGGCCATTACTTTGCCGTCGACGGTGATCAGCTGGTTTTTCTTCAGGTTCTGGCCATATTTGGCGACCATATCATCCAACGGGCGCAGCACATCTTCGTTCATCAACGCAACGATGGAAGAGTTTGCAACGATGGCAGACGTGTATTCCGCAGGTGTCGTGGACATACCGGCAAGGTTGATCGTCTGGTGCTCTGCTGTGAGGTTGGTTTTGACCTCGACATTGTCATTGGCACAAGCAACTGCACCCGCACCGACGGTCTGGATCGCGGGGAATTCATTGCCTACAATGTTGACGCGCCCTTCGGCGATGTCGCATTTGGCGTGGCCGTCGGCCATGGCAGCTGAAGCTACGATTGAGAGTGCGACACTGGCCGCTACTTTTTTCAGAAACATATGTGTTTCTCCCTGATATGATGGATGTGTCTTGCAAGGCCACATCCCGTTTCACCCGCTGTTACGGGCCTGTGTGGTGGGGTTGCCCCCCATCCGCTCACCTGTTTTTGCATCAAACAAATGGCAAATTTCCGAAGGGACGCTGTAGGAAACGGCCTCCCCTATTTCTGAACGGTATTCTTTGTGCGCCTTAACGCTCAACATGGCGCGCCCTGCACGGATGGTGACCATCGTGGCGTCGCCCAACAGCTCCATTGAATAGACAGTCGAGTTCACCTGCGCGGGTGTGTCGCTCACGCTTGCATCTTCGGCGCGAAAGCCCAGCGTGACAGGACCATCAGGCGCCGACAAACCCGTGACTTCGATTGCATCCGCATTGAACGTGCCGCCTGTGATCTCACCGTCCACAAGGTTCATGGCAGGTGAGCCGATAAAGCTGGCGACAAAGGTGTTCGCAGGCATGTCGTAAATATCCGTGGGCGTGCCGACTTGTTGGACGATCCCCTTGTTCATCACCACAACACGGTCCGCCAGCGTCATCGCCTCGATCTGGTCGTGGGTCACGTAAACCGTTGTTACTTTTAATTCATGGCTCAGGTTTTTGATCTGGGCGCGGGTAGAGACACGCAACTTTGCATCAAGATTGGACAGGGGTTCATCCATCAGGAAGACATTGGGCTCACGCACGATCGCACGGGCCAAAGCCACGCGCTGACGTTGTCCACCGGACAATTCAGCAGGCTTGCGGTGCAAGAATTCGTCAAGCTCCACCATCGCAGAGGCACGGCGCACCCGCTCGTCATGTGTCGCGGGATCGACTTTGCGCACTTTCAGCGGAAAACGGATGTTCTCATACACGTTCATATGCGGATAAAGGCCATAAGACTGGAACACCATCGCCACATCGCGATCCTTTGGCTCCAGATCATTCACCACTTGACCGTCGATGATAATCTCGCCTTCGGTGATGTCTTCAAGGCCTGCAATCATGCGCATCGTCGTTGTCTTGCCGCAGCCTGACGGGCCAAGCAGCACCAGAAACTCCTGATCACCAATGGTCAGATCAAAATTCTGCACACCCACAAAACTGCCCCACCGCTTGGACAGATTGCGCAATTGGATCTCAGCCATGATTCCCCCCGGGATTAACCTTGATGCAGGCTAACGGGATGCTTTGGTCTGCGGCAAGAGTTTTTTGCACACGTTTGCAAAAATGCGTAAAATGTACTCTCGGAATATGGAAAAAGGCAGCATGTTCAACAACAAAGGGCGCGAAATAAAATCGCGCCCTTTGCATTATCTGAAGGGTTCAACCTTACTCCGAAGCGCCACGCGGCGCGTCAGGATAGGCGGTGCACACTCCGTGGGACCCTGCAGGCGCTTCGCAGGCTGCATTCAGAATTCCCCAAATAAAATCGACCTGCGTGGTGATCGCAGCCAATCCACCGCTTGAACTTGCGCCGTTGCCATAAAACCAGCTGGCTTCTGGCGACCCCATGACCACCTGATTGTAGCCCATCAGGTTTGGACGCCATGTGGAGCCGACCCCTGCCGTGGTGACCGTTCCGTTTTTATCGGTCGCCGCCTGCGAGTGGCATGTGGTGCAGGATGCAGAGTTCACAAATCCGCCTTCTGTCACCGTCGCGCCCATTCCCGTCGGTACACCGGTCGGGGTGGTAAAGCTGGTTTGAGTGCCTTTCAAACGGTAGTTGTTCCACGCGGGATCATCCGCCGTGATGATGGACGGATCGCTGTCAACGGCAGCTGTGCCAACCCCCATCTGGGCGAACAATGCTTGCAAGCTTTCAGTCATCGCTTCGCCTGTATCCGCTGGGTGGTATACTTTGCCAACCTCGAACAACGGGTCGTTGGCACCGACTTTGTCATCATTCGCAACGATTTTCGGTGGAATGTAGGATGCGCCAAAGTTTGCACCCGCTTGGGCCGTCCCATTGGCCGCGTAGCCAAAGCTGTCATTGCACCCGATGTAGTCACAGCGCCCCAAATTGGCGACATGCTCTATCGCATACCAGTGCCAGATCGGCAGCTCCTTGGAAGCATTGGTCATCGCAACCATGTAATACACACCGGGAACTTCGCCGTCAGTGCCCGTGCCTTCCAGATAGATCGTCAGATACGGGAATTCCTCGTTGTTTGGATATTCCTGCCCTTTGACTGGACGGATAAGGCCCTGATCTTCCATAATTTGTTGATGGATAAAGTCGGCTTTGACCATGATCGAGCCAACCGGAAACCGCACCTGAAGCTGATGTGCGCCTATGATATTGCCTGCATCGATTGCCGCGTTCTGGGCGCGGTTGCGCGCCCCGAGACCTTCGCGGGAATAGAGATCATTCTGGAGAACATGGTCGACCATTGTGTCATTGCGAAACACCAACTCCAACTCAAGATCGCGCAACAGACGGCCCGGATCATCGTTGCTGGATTGGATCATACCAGAGTGATTGATCACGCCGCCGCTCGGGGTGCCGTTGGGCTTGGCAGGTAAATTACTGATCGGCGAATATTTTTCGCGCGACACAGGGCAATGCTGGATCGCATCCCCGCTTTGGGTCGCAGCGGTGGCGTCGCAGCAATTGGATTGACCGGAGGTCGTACACATCGGCCACGGCTCGGAGGGCCAAACCGTTTGATCAATCCCCCAATCCCAAAAGCTGGCGGTGATCGCGTTGGTCAAATCCGCCCATGCATACGCATCCGGGCACATCGTGGCCCCTGCCCGCATGTTGACGCCGGAAACGCTCGCTTTGCCGTCAACAACGCTGATCTCGCAATCAGGCGCGTCCTGCACAAAACTGCGATATAACATAAACTGTTGCAGGCCATTTGGCCCGGTGTCCTCGGCCACAGCCGGAGCGGCAGCGCCAATAAGGGCCGCGCAAACGGCCAATCGTCTGAAAAACATGACTATATCCCTATGTAAAAAGTAAACGTAAAATCAAAACACTCGCAATGCGATTATTCTACGCTGGGTTGGCGTGATGCGTAAAGGGATGAATGCACGCCAACCCTTTCCCTCAGGTGCCGCATTGGTTATTTGACGCGCACAGGATCCACCCACCCAAAGGACACGGCCCCATGGCACTGGACAAGAATTTCGACGCAAGCACCGCAGAACCCCGGCTTTATGCCGCTTGGGAAGCCGCTGGCTGCTTTGTGGCAGGCGCCAATGCCAAACCCGAGGCCTCGACCTATTGCATCATGATCCCTCCCCCCAACGTGACGGGCGTTTTGCATATGGGCCACGCGTTCAACAACACATTGCAAGACGTGCTCATGCGCTGGAAACGGATGCAGGGGTTTGACACCCTCTGGCAGCCCGGAACGGATCACGCAGGCATCGCCACGCAGATGGTGGTGGAACGCCGCTTGGCCGAAAGCCAGCAACCGTCCCGCGCCGAGCTTGGCCGCGACGCCTTCATGGAGAAAATCTGGGAGTGGAAAGCCGAGAGTGGCGGCACGATCATCAACCAGCTCAAGCGCCTTGGCGCGTCCTGCGATTGGTCGCGTGAGGCCTTTACCATGTCCGGCGCCCCGAATGCCCCTGCGTCAGAGGCCGACGGGAATTTTCACGACGCGGTCATCAAAGTCTTTGTCGAGATGTACAACAAGGGCCTGATCTATCGCGGCAAACGTCTGGTCAACTGGGACCCGCATTTCGAAACGGCGATTTCAGATGTTGAAGTCGAAAACATCGAAACAGCAGGCCACATGTGGCACTTCAAATACCCTCTCGCGGGTGGCGAGACCTACACCTACGTCGAAAAAGACGAGGACGGCAACGTGACCCTGTCGGAAGAGCGCGACTATATCGCCATCGCAACCACGCGCCCTGAAACCATGCTGGGCGACGGGGCCGTTGCGGTGCATCCAACGGACGAACGCTACGCGCCAATCGTCGGAAAACTCTGCGAAATTCCGGTAGGTCCCAAAGAATTCCGTCGCCTGATCCCGATCATCACCGATGAATATCCCGACAAGGATTTTGGGTCAGGTGCCGTGAAAATCACCGGCGCGCATGATTTCAACGACTACCAAGTCGCCAAGCGTGGCGGCATTCCGATGTTCAATCTGATGGACACAAAGGCTGCGATGCGCGCCGATGGGAAACCCTATGCCGAGGAAGCCGCGATTGCCCAAGCGATTGCAAACGGTGAGCAAGAGTTTGACGAGGCGATGATCGCCGCGATGAACCTTGTGCCCGAAGAATACCGCGGCATGGATCGGTTCGAGGCGCGCAAGAAGGTTGTGCAAAATATCACTGACGAGGGGCTGGCTGTTATGGTCACGGTCGTTGATATCGACGAAGAGGGACAGGAAAGTTCCAAACTGATCCCCTATGTTGAGAACAAGCCGATCATGCAGCCATACGGCGACCGATCGAAGGTCGTCATAGAACCCTTACTGACGGATCAATGGTTCGTGGACACGGATCAGATCGTTCAGCCAGCACTGGACGCTGTACGCAACGGCGATGTGAAGATCATGCCGGAAAGCGGCGAAAAGGTGTATTTCAACTGGCTCGACAATATCGAACCATGGTGCATCTCGCGTCAGCTGTGGTGGGGACATCAGATTCCGGTTTGGTTTGACCTATATGGGAACCAATTCTGCGCAACTACAGAAGAAGAAGCCATTGCGAAGGCTCAAAAGTTCCATGAAGAACTCACGCCCAATGCGACAGTGTCCATTGAAATAAATGAGCGTGAAATAGCCACCGCTCCTGATGCAGCTGGTCGTGCTCATAAACACCCTCCTATGGTCGGCGCTGGATGGGTCGGAGCAGAAATGTCCCTACTTCGGGTTGGCCTATACCGCGACCCCGACGTCCTAGACACATGGTTCTCCTCTGGCCTTTGGCCCATCGGCACCCTCGGCTGGCCCGAAGAAACAGACGCATACAAACGTTATTTCCCCACCTCCGACCTCATCACTGGTCAGGACATCCTGTTCTTCTGGGTCGCGCGGATGATGATGATGCAGCTCGCTGTCGTCGATGAAGTCCCGTTCAACACCGTCTACCTGCACGGCCTTGTGCGCGATGCCCACGGCAAGAAGATGAGCAAATCAACGGGCAACGTCATCGACCCGCTCGACATCATTGACGAATACGGTGCCGACGCGCTGCGGTTCACCAATGCGGCCATGGCTTCCCTTGGGGGGGCCTTGAAACTCGATACCAAACGGATCGAGGGCTACCGCAACTTCGTCACCAAACTGTGGAACGCAGGCACTTACGGCGATTTCAAAGGCACCTTTGACGTCCCCCATTCAGATGCGATCCCCGACACCAACCTGCCGCTGAACAAGTGGATCAAAGGGGAAATCGCCAAGACCCGAGAGGCCGTGGACGCGGCCCTCGAGACCTACCGCTTTAACGACGCGGCCAACACGTTGTACAGCTTTGTGTGGAACACCTTCTGCGCGCAATATCTGGAATTCACCAAACCCGTGCTGGACGGCGACGATGCAGCCGCCGCGGCGGAAACCAAAGCGACCTATGCGTGGGCTTTTGATCAATGCCTGATCATGTTGCACCCCATCATGCCGTTTGTGACCGAAGAATTGTGGCAAGGCAAAGCGCGCCCCAAGATGTTGGTTCACACAGACTGGCCGACCTACACACCCGCTGATCTGGTGGACGCCCAAGCCGATGCGGACCTCACATGGACCGTGGCGATCATTGAGGCAATCCGCTCTGCGCGCGCGCAAATGAACATCCCTGCCGGGTCGTTTATTCCGTTGGTTGTCAAAGGGATGGACCCTGCGGCACAAGCCGCGTGGGACCAGAATGAAGCGTTGATCAAACGCTTTGCCCGCATTGAATCCCTGAGTGTTGTAGATGATCTGCCCAAAGGCACCGTTGCACTGGCGGTCAGCGGCGGCACCTTTGGATTGCCCTTGGAAGGCGTCATCGACGTGAACGCCGAAAAGGCGCGCCTTGAAAAGACATTGGGCAAATTGGCCAAGGAACTCGGCGGTTTGCGCGGACGGTTGAAAAACCCGAAATTCGCCCAAAGCGCCCCCCCCGAAGTGATCGAGGAAACCAAAGCCAACCTCGCGCTGCGCGAAGCTGAAGAGGCAAAAATCAAGGACGCCTTTGACCGTTTGGCCGAACTGGGCTGATCCCGGAAATCAACAGCGCTCAAACCCGCGACATATGGCGGGTTTGAGCCATTCTTCTATTTGAACACTGCCGCGCGCTTTTGCATGGCGGCGACCACCACTTCCATCTGATGTGGTTTGCCGATCAATTCGGCCTGTTCCTGACTTTCGGCCAGCAGCACCTCTTCGGCGCCAGCGGTTTCTGCCAAGGCGCACAAGCGTTTCGCAGTGCGGATCGCGGATGGGCTTTTGCCTGCGATCTCTGCGGCCAGTGCCATCGCACGTGCGAGCGGATCCTCGGCCAATTCGGTGAACAGCCCCCACGCCAAGGCTTGTTCAGCCTCAACCGGATGGGCCGTGTAGGTCATCAAGCGCATCACGTCAGGACGGACCAGTTTGGGCAGCAACACCATGCCGCCCATGTCGGGCACGATGCCCCATTTCATCTCCATCACCGCGATTTTGGCGTCCGCCCCTGCGATCCTGATGTCCGCGCCCAATGCCAACTGGCACCCTGCCCCGAACACCGGGCCGTGCAGCGCAGCAATCACCGGAACCGGCACCCGTTGCCAAATCATCGCAACCTCTTGCCATTGGTTCGTCGTGCCTTTGCCGTGGGTGCGTGGCATCAATTGCCCTGACGGGTCCACGCCCACCATTTTGCCCAAACTGGTGATGTCGATGCCCGCGCAAAACGCTTTGCCCTCGCCCGATATCACGACTGCGCGCGCGTCAGAGGCCATGACCTCTTCGCCCGCCGCAATGATGGCTGTGATCATGTCCTGATCAACAGCATTCATTTTATCCGCGCGCGTCAGGCGCACGTGGGCGATATGGTCTTGATAAGTTACACAAACGCGGGCCATGTTGTCCTCCAAAGCTTTGCGCCATTTGGCCCAAGATGGGCGCTGGTGCAAAGCGAAACGCTACGGCACCCAGCGCTCAACGGCGCGCATCATCCCCAAGGATTTGTCATAGACGAGGGTCAGAATGCGCCGCCCTCCCAGTCTTGCCCCGGCCAGAGGGACCGTGCGCACCGCACTTGCGGCCAGTGCTGTGGCGATAAAACCGCGTCTTGTGAGTTTGGCCATCTGCGACCCTCCAGTTGCGAATGATTATCATGTAAGTATGCATCTAGTGACTTTCAATCCTTGCCCCCGCCGTGATCCTTGCGTTACCTCAAGGGCATGACAGATTTTCGCCTTACACCGCTTGCCGCCTCATTGCCTTCAACCGTCCCATTTGTGGGCCCTGAAACACAGGAGCGCGCACGCGGATCAGCCTTTGATGCGCGCCTTGGTGCCAATGAAAATGTCTTTGGCCCCTCCCCCAAGGCGCTTGCCGCAATGGCCACGGCGGAACAATGGATGTACGGCGATCCCGAAAACTTCGATTTGCGCACGGCCCTCGCGGCCCATCATGGATGCACAATAGAGCATATTGTCGTCGGCGAAGGCATCGACGGATTGCTTGGCTATCTGGTGCGCTTGTTCGTCGGCCCCTCTGATGCGGTGGTGACCTCTGACGGGGCATACCCGACGTTCAACTACCACGTTGCCGGATTTGGCGGGACCTTGCACAAAGTGCCGTATGTGGAGGATCACGAGGACCCTGCGTCCTTGTTTGCAAAAGCCAAAGAGGTGGACGCGAAATTGGTCTATCTCGCCAACCCCGACAACCCCATGGGGACATGGCACGACGGGGCAACATTGACGCGTGCCTTGGATGATTTGCCCGAAGGTTGCGTGCTGGTTCTGGACGAAGCCTATGTGGAATGCGCGCCCGAAGGCACCGCGCCACAGCTTGATCCAGATGATCCACGCGTCATCAGAATGCGCACTTTTTCAAAAGCTTACGGCATGGCAGGGGCGCGGGTTGGATACGCCATCGCACATCCTGAATTGATCATGGCGTTCAACAAAGTGCGCAACCACTTTGGGATGAACCGCGCGGCTCAGGCGGGTGCGTTGGCCGCCCTTGAGGATCTGGAATACACGGCCTCTGTTTTGGCGCATATCGAGACGGCGCGCGCGCGCATCACAAAGATTGCCGCAGACAACGGCCTCAAAACCATTCCCTCCGCCACCAACTTTGTTGCGATTGATTGCGGGCAGGACGGCGTGTTTGCAAAACGGGTTCTGGACGCGTTGATCGCGCAGGGCCTCTTTGTGCGCATGCCCTTTTCGGCCCCGCAGAACAGGTGCATCCGCATCAGCTGCGGAACACCAGAACATCTTGATCTTTTTGCAAGATATTTACCCTTGGCCCTTAAAACCGCTACCGAGGGCTGACAAACGCAAATCTTGCGATACACTGGCCCTGATGAAAGGGGCTGTTTTGCGCGACCATCATTTTAACAACCACACCATGTCATCCGCACCGGATTTCACCAAAGCATGCATCGTGATGTTTGGCGTGAACCTGTCGTGGGTATTTATACTGTTGTGGGCCGTGTGGGGCTTACTTGCCGTTGCAGGCGTCGCGTGGGGTGTCAACCGCTGGCTTTGCTGGCTCGATTCCAGACGCACACGACGGTTGGCACCTACTCCGGTGACCCACCAATAACGCGCGCTGCGGCCTCAAGTGCGCCGGCCCCGTGTTCTATGCTCAACGCGTTTAACCCTGCCTCAATTCCGCCAAGCATGCCCAGCACCATATGTCCGTTCACGTGACCCATGTGGCCAAGGCGGAAATACGCATCAGACTCCCGCCCTTCCCCCATTCCCAAACCAATACCAAGCGTCAGGCCCAGATTTTCCTCACACCATGCCCGCAACCGCGTCCCGTCAGGGGTGTCCAATCGCAAAGACGTCACAGCGCAACTGCGCACATCCGGATCGCTGACATTCATTTGCAAACGTCCGGCCGTTCCCCACGCATCACACGCTGCCCAGATTGCGCGCGCCAAACGGGCGTGACGGGCCCAGACCGCCTCCATCCCTTCAGCGTGGATCATGTCGAGGGCCACGCGCAGTCCGTAAAGGTGGTGGGTCGGCGCCGTGCCGTTGAAATATTGCCAGAAGCCTTCCGGATTGGCACGCGGGGCCCAGTCCCAATACCGGCTCACGCGCGGCATTGCCTGGCGCGCTGCTGCCGCTTTGTCGTTGAAGAACACAAATGCTGTGCCCGCAGGCACCATCAGCCCTTTTTGACATGCGGCCACCATCACATCCACGCCCCATGCGTCCATCTCAAAGCGGTCACACCCGAGCGACGCGATACAATCCGCCATCAACAACGCAGGATGCCCGACCGCGTCGAGGGTCGCGCGAATGGCTGCGACGTCGTTGCGGATCGAGCTTGAGGTATCGACATGCACGGCCAGAACCGCTTTGATCGTGTGGGCGGTGTCCGCTTTGAGCGCCTCTGCGATCCGGTCTGCGTCAAACGGGCTTTGTTTGCCAAAATCAAGGATATCCGCATGCGCGCCGATCCCCGCCGCCATGTCCGCCCAAGTGTTCGCGAAATGCCCCGAGGATGGCACCAGAACACGGTCCCCTTCTTTGATCGTGTTGGCAAGGGCAGCTTCCCACGCAGCGTGTCCGTTGCCGATGTAGATCGCCACATTGTGCTTGGTGCGGGCCACGCGACACAAATCGCGGGTCAGATCCGGCATCATTTCGATCAACTCGCCAGCATAAATGTTGGGCGACGGGCGGTGCATTGCCTGCAAGACCGCTTCGGGCATGACTGAAGGGCCGGGAATGGCCAGATAACCACGACCGTGGGCTGCGATTGGGGGCAATGACATGGGAAACCTCGTTGATGCTGTGGCGCAACCTAAGCGCTTGAGGAGCCGCGTCAACTGCGCAAGCGCTTGCTCTGGCCGACACAGGCAAGTACACACAGGTTCAAGCTGATTTTCACAACCGCTCAGGCGCACCACGTGACAAACACCACTCCCTCGATCTCGGAACAAAACTACGGCTCGAGCCATCTGTTGGGATGGCTGTGGCGCGAATACATGCGCAAACACCTGCCGGTCCTGATGATCGCGGTGTTTTTCATGGTGCTTGAGGGATCGATGCTGGGGGCCCTCAGCTGGATGATGCAGCCTATGTTCGATGACGTTTTTGTCGCGGGCAATCGCGGGATGCTGATCTGGGTTGGCGTGGCCTTGATCGTGATCTTTGTGGTCCGTGCCTTTTCATCCGTTTTTCAAAAAGTGCTGCTCACGCGCATCGCGCAGATGACCGCAGCGGCCCTGCGTATCGACATTCTGGAGCAGATGATGAAACAGGACGGCGCGTTTCACCAAGCGCACCCGCCCGGTTTTCTGATCCAGAGGGTCCAATCAGATGTGAACGCCGTCGGGGATGTCTGGCGGGCTGTGATTACAGGTGCTGGTCGCGATTTGATCGGGTTGGTTGTCCTCTTGGGCGTCGCCATCAGTGTCGATCCGGTTTGGGCGCTGCTTGCCTTTGTGGGTATCCCTTTGCTCGTCATGCCAGCCGCAATGGCGCAGCGCTATGTGCGCCGTCATGCCCGTGAGGCGCGCGATTTGGGGGCGGACCTCAGCACCCGTCTGGATGAAGTGTTCCACGGCATCGTTCAGATCAAGCTCAACGCATTGGAGCAATACCAGTCACGCCAATACCGCGCCCTGACAGAGCAATTCGTGCGAACCGAAGTCCGCGCGGCCTTCGGCGGGGCAGCCATCCCATCCATGATCGACATCATGTCAGGCATCGGGTTCATGGCTGTTATCCTGTATGGTGGCTCGGAAATCATCGCTGGTGAAAAAACCATTGGCCAGTTCATGACCTTTTTCACCGCTATGGGCTTCGCGTTTGATCCCCTGCGCCGCTTGGGTGCGATCAGCGGGTTGTGGCAAGTGGCCGCCGCTGCGATCGAGCGGATCAAGGAGCTGCTGGACACCCCGTTGGCGCTGTCCTCAGCGGAAAACCCTGTGCCTGCCCCGACTGGCACCCCGGATATCGCCCTCGACAATGTGACCCTTGCTTACGGTGAAACCACGGTCCTGACGGGTTTGAATGTCATTGCGGAAGCTGGTAAAACCACTGCCCTTGTCGGGGCGTCCGGCGCTGGAAAATCAACGATTTTCAACCTGTTGACCCGTCTGGTCGATCCTCAGCAAGGGTCCGTCAAAGTCGGGGGAATTGAAGCGTCAGAGATCGCGCTGGATGACTTGCGCAATCTCTTTTCGGTCGTCACCCAAGAAGCTTTGTTGTTTGACGAGAGCCTGCGCGAGAATATTCTACTGGGGCGCACCGACGTCACCGAAGAGCGCCTCAAAGAGGTGTTGGACGCGGCATTCGTCAGCGACTTTCTGGACAAATTGCCAAAAGGTCTGGACACGGCTGTCGGCCCACGTGGGTCGGCCCTGTCTGGCGGACAGCGCCAGCGCGTCGTCATCGCCCGCGCCTTGTTGCGCAACACGCCTATCTTGCTTCTGGACGAGGCCACATCGGCGCTGGATGCACAATCAGAGCATGTGGTGCAGGACGCGCTTGAGAAGCTTTCAGCAGGGCGCACGACCATTGTGATTGCCCACCGGCTGTCCACCATTCGCGAAGCCGACAAAATTGTAGTGATGGACCGTGGCCGGGTTGTGGATCAAGGCACACACACAGATCTGTTGGATCGCGGCGGCATTTATGCTGATCTTTACCGTTTGCAATTCAAAGACGGCAAAGCGGTCGTGGATGTGTCCCAGTCCAAAGCCTTGGGACCGCAATTTGATGCCGCCCCCAGCACACGTCCCGGCTTGTTGAACCGCCTCAAGCGCAGCCTATTCGGCTAAAGTTGACCTATCGCGCATAAGTCTTTGCGAGGGTTTCCGCGTCGGCGCCCAAAGCATAGCGGATCAAGGTCCAAAAATTGCGTGATCCGCGCCGTATCCACCCTTGGCGGCGATATTTTTTGCAGCTTGTGACGGCTTTGACGTCCAAACCCACCAGTTGCCCTTTGAGGCGGCGCGCGATGGCGACGTCTTCCATTAACGGCTGATCCGGATATCCTCCGACCGCATCATAAAGTTTGCGAGGCAACAACAACCCCTGATCCCCGTAGGGCAATCCAAAGGAACTGCGCGCATTGGCCCACCCCGCAACAATGCGCCCTGGCAATCCACCCTGATCAAAAGCCAAGCGCCCCCAACCCGCTTTTTGGGTTTGCATGTGCACAGCCACGGCCCCGGTCCACTCAGGTGCAAGCACAGTATCGCCATGCAGCACCATCAACCACGCGCCCTGCGCCACCGCGCATCCTGCACGCAACTGCCCGCCACGCGACGGGCTTGCGCTGATCACTTCGGCCCCCCATTCTTTGGCTATATCAAGGGTCTGATCCGTTGATCCGCCATCGCTGACAATCACTTCGCGGATCAGACCAGCCTCGACCCCCTCCATAAGGGCGGCCAAACAGACATTCAGTCTGGGCCCCGCATTCAGGGTCGGAACGATTACGGAAATAGGTGCTCGCATCACACCCCCTTTTGTCTGCAGTTTCGCACGCTATATGTCATGGGGACCCATGTTAGGACAAACAGAATGACCCAACGCCGCATTTTTCGCCTCACTGGCCCGGATTCACGCAGTTTCTTGCAAGGTTTGGTGACCAACGATGTCACAAAGCTGGAGAGCGGGCTGGTTTACACAGCCATGTTGACCCCTCAGGGCAAATACATCGCGGATTTCTTTCTGTCTGCGGACGGCAATGATGTTTTGCTGGACGCAGACGCAGGGCAAGCGGACGGGTTGATCCAACGCCTGAGCATGTACAAACTACGCGCCGACGTTCAGATCACCGAAACGGCGCTGCATGTCCACCGTGGCCTTGGACAAGTGCCAAAGGGCGGTTGGGCTGATCCGCGCCATACAGATCTAGGGTGGCGCGCCTATTTTGCCGAGGCCCCCACCGAGGCGGCAACCGATTGGCAGGCTTTGCAAATTTCCCTGATGGTCCCGCAAAGCGGTGTGGATCTGACCCCTGATACCTTCATCCTTGAAGCAGGGTTCGAACGCCTGAAGGGTGTGGATTTCCGCAAGGGATGTTACGTGGGCCAAGAGGTCACAGCCCGCATGAAGCACAAGACCGAGCTGCGCAAAGGGTTGGCACTGGTCAAAGTCGACGGACCGGCAGAAGCGGGCACGGACATTGTCGCAAACGGCAAGTCTGCAGGCACTTTGATGAGCCGCGCAGGCGACCTTGGCATTGCCTATTTACGGTTCGAGCGCGCCAAAGGGGCGATGACGGCAGGCGAGGCGCATGTGGTCATGATTGACCCCTAGAGCCCGTCCCACCACTGTTGAAAATCCGCGCTGGTGATGTGCCCCTTGAGGCCGATCCCCACCAATTGGGTTTGGATGTCCGCCTCGACCGGTTTCAGGCTGTGACTTGGGCCGACGCAATGCACTTCCATGAGACCCCGTTCGCTCATCACAAACCCTTTGATCCGCAACGCTTTGGCGGGGCGGGTGCGGATCAGTTTGTCCATCTGCGCGCGTGACAGAACCACATCGCTGCGCGTATTCCACGAGATGTAGGCGGGGTGCACATCTGGCGCTGTTTTTGGAGCCCTGCCAAGAGCCTCCCCCAAAACAAGCGGAGCAATCACATCCAGTGTGGCCAAATCCAGCACTTGGGCTTCTGGCAAGCCAAGGGACGTAGGCAAAGCACCTTGCGCAGTTTTGCTTACAAGGATGACGTCAGCGACGTCGACCTGTGCACGCAATTGGGCACCGATCTGGATGTCCTTGGCCAAAGTGTCGTAGTTGAGCGCGTCCACAACTGTCACAACACCCCCATAACTCAAATCAGGTTCTGCCATTGCCACTTGGGCAATACGCGCAGGATCTGCGATACCCGAGGCCTCTATTACCAGATGGTCAGGACGCGGATGGCGATCCAGAACGTCCCCGATCGCCAGAAACAAGTCAGCCCCCATCGTGCAACACACGCAGCCGTTGGACAGCTCCACCATATCCTCACTTTGCGCGCTGATCAGCGCCGCATCAATGTTGATGGCCCCGAAATCATTGACCATCACCAACACCCGAAGGCCATGATCCTCGGCCAAAAGGCGATTAATCAAGGTGGTTTTTCCGGCCCCGAGGTAGCCGCCGATGACCGTCAGTGGCAGGCGGTTCATAGCAGATGCACCTGTCCGCCGTGCACCGTGCCCAACACTGGCACGTCCTTGAGCGCCATGGGATCGACAGCTGTGGGGTCATCGCCCAAAACCGCAAAATCTGCGGCTTTGCCCGTTTGGATGCTTCCGATCTCGTGATCCAGTTTGAGGGTAAACGCCGCGCCCATCGTGATCGCATAAAGCGCTTCATCAACCGTAATGCACTGCGCGGCCCCGATGGTTTCCCCGCTCATGGTTTGGCGGTTCACAGCGCACCAAGCGGTGAAAAGAGGCCCCAATGGGGTGACCGGCGCATCAGAGTGCAAGGCGATATGGGTGCCCACGTCCAAGGCAGTGCGCGCCGCGTCCATCCGTTCGGCGCGGTCGCGTCCAATGGTCAGCGCAATATGTTGGTCTCCGAAGTACCATAAATGGTTGGCAAAAATGTTGGTGCAACACCCGACTTCCTTTGCCCGCTCATACAGATCGCGCCCCATCATCTGACAATGCTGCAAGACGTGGCGATGCCCGTGCCAGGGATGTTTGCGCATTGCCGCCTCAACCGCGGCGATAGACACATCCGCGGCCTCGTCGCCGTTCACGTGGATATGCATCTGAATGCCGCGTTTTTGCATCTCTTCGCACAGTTCGTAAATCTGCTCGGGAGGGGTGTTCCAAATCCCGTTGGGCTGGCCCCCCACGTAATAGGGCCACTTCACGCGGGCGGTCCACCCTTGGATTGCGCCGTCCGTCATCAGCTTGACTGCGCCCAGTCGCAACTTGTCGGTCGAGGACCCCGCGAGGGTCTCGGCACGGTCCGCGATCTGCTTTGCAGGGCCCATTGCCCCCAAAACAGACACGATGCGCAGCGGGAAATCCGGCTTGCCCGTGACATCCAGCATGACCTTCAGGTCTTCATCCTCCATCGAGGCGAATAAATCCGTCACAGTCGTGACCCCTGCACGTTGGGAAACCGCTGCAAAATCTGCGATGGCTTGAGGCGTTTGCGAGAGGCCCCGAAAATCAATACCCAAGCGGCGCATGATGGGAAACATCGCCGCCATCTCCTGCAATTCGCCTGTGGGCGTGCCATCTGGCCCTTTAATCACCCCTTCGGCGTTAGAGCCGCTGTCGTATCCTGCCATTTCCAGCGCCTTGGAGTTCACGCACATCAGGTGGAAGTTGGAAAAGATGATCGCAATTGGGCGCTCGGTGCTGATCTGATCCAGATGCTTTGCGCCCAAACGCTCTGAAGACAGGAAGATCGGGTCAAACCCCCACCCGATGATCGGAGCGTCTGCATCCAACCCGTCTGCGTACTGCGTCAGGCCATCAATAACGGCGTCGATGTCTTTCATGCCTTCCCAAAGCTTGCCTTGAGGATCGATGCGGTCATGGAACCCGGCATAAGCATAGCGCCACATGGCGCCGGCCATCATATGGGCGTGGCCCTCGACCATACCGGGCATCAAGGTCGTGGCAGACAGGCTGTCATCGTGGATCACATCCCCCCATTGATCGGCACAGTCTGCGTCCCCAACGGCCAGAATTTTGCCGTCGCGCACAGCCACATGGGTGGCCTCGGGACGGTTTGCATCCATGGTGATGATCTTTTTGGCGTTGAATACTGTGATGTGGGTCATGTGCCCCTCCTGCTTTAGAAAAAGCGTAGCGCAGGTGCGCCCAAAGAAAAACCCCGCTGGCACGGGGCCAACGGGGTTCAAATTCCGTGTTGGACGCGCTTAGGCCCGTTCTGAATATTCCATGGTCTCGGTGTTGACCACGATGTCTTCGTCCTGCCCCACAAACGGGGGCACCATGACTTTGACGCCATTGTCCAAGGTCGCCGGCTTGAAAGAATTCGCGGCTGTCTGGCCTTTGACGACCGGCTCTGTCTCTGCAATTTTGCAGATCACTTTTTGCGGCAAGCGGGCATTGAGAGCCTCTGCCTCATAAAATTCGACCACGATGGTCATGCCATCTTGCAAGAACGGGCGACGTTCCCCGAGCAGTTCAGCAGGCAGTTGAACCTGCTCGTATGTTTCGATGTCCATGACGACCAACATGCCATCATCTTCATACAGGAACTGTTGGTCTTTTTGTTCCAACCGCACCTTTTCGACTTTGTCGGCGCTGCGAAAGCGTTCGTTCAATTTGGAGCCGTTGCGCAAATTGCGCAGCTCAACCTGAGCAAAGGCGCCGCCCTTTCCGGGCTTTACGTGATCCACCTTCACAGCGGCCCAAAGACCGGCATTGTGCTCAAGGACGTTTCCGGGGCGGATTTCGTTTCCGTTAATTTTGGGCATGTGGCAAAACCATGGCAAAAGGTTGATGAAATGTTGTTCCCCCCTATATCTTGATGAGCCAACCCGCGCAACACACCGATGCTTCGTGCTGCACCGCAGAGAGGGTTGCATAAAATGCAATGAAGCTATGCAAAAACAGGGTATCCGAATCGAACAAAAGAGGTCATAAGGGGCCTCGCGCCGAAAACACAAGAGCAAGAATAATCGAAAGGACGACGAATGAAAGACTTCGTTGACGGTACGGCCTTTAACAACGAACAAGGCAATCGTGCACGTAAACTTTTTGCAGCCGTGGTATTGGCTGCATTGGATGACGCCATCGCTGACGACAAGAAATATGGCAATGGTCCAGAACAAATCGCCCGTTGGGCACGTTCCCGTGATGGGCGCGAAGTTCTCAGCTGTGCTGGTATTGACCCAAACGAACGGGTTGTCACAGGGCTGATGGAATTTGTGGGTAAAGGTGTACGGACATCCGTAGCCCTGTCCCGCGAAGAAAGCGAGCGCCGCAACGCAGCGCAACAGGCAGAAGCCGCATAACGCTTTCACGACACGACATTGAGACTGCCAAGTAAAACGCGCCCGCTGCTCGGGCGCGTTTTGCGTTGTGGGCCTGTGTTTGTCATCCTAACGCATGAAAACAAAGACCCACTGGCGCACGATCCAAAGCTCGGCGCACATCAAAAGGGCAACCAGTCCCAGCGCCCAAAACGGAATTGACCTGCGGTAGAGCGCAAACGTCGCGCCTGCAGCCGCCACGGCCTCTATCGGGGCCATCCACCCTGCCCCGTGCGCGCGGTCCCAATAGCTTATCGGACTTTCAAAAACCCATCGCGTCAGAGGCCAAAAATGCGAACGGCCGTCATCATGGTGTAACGGGAAATCCAACGCCAGATGCAACAATGCCGCCCACACAGCGCGACACCCCAGTCCTTGCGCTGCCACACAGCGACCAAAAGCAAAGCGCCCCAGACAAAAAACGAGTTATCGACGGCAAAGATGCCCTGCCAAAGGTCTGAAAAATAGAGTTCCCCAAACACCCGTTCTGGCGCCATCCCCAAAACGAAAAGGGAAACGCCGCCAAGCAGGTAAAGCGACAGATCGGGCAGCATTGCCCCTACAAAGGCGGCAGACAGGATACGGGAACTTCCTGGCCGGCCAAAAACAGCTGCCCCAAGCAAAAGATGGGCGGGTGTATTCATAATGTATAGCGTGCGGGCAAACGGATGTAGCAGCCGACCCGCGCGCTATTCCAGCTCTTGAGCCGCCAAAGCGCGGTGAATTTCGCGGCGCACCAGCTTGCGGACATTGCGTGTGATCCGTTCCCCCAAAGCCCCTTGAAGTTCTTCGCGCACGATATCGCTGACCATGCCCCGCAGCGTTTCCTCATCAAGAACATCGCTGACATCGCCAAGCCCTTCATCTACAGCGTCCAAGGCCGCGTCGATGACTTCTGGTTCGGGTTCTTCCCAAGACATCTTGGCGTCTTCGGTCCCTGAATAGTCACTGTCCCCCGTATCGTCGGGTTCCCATTGATCGTCGCGTTTGCCAATAACAGCTTCCAGAGCAGCAATCTTGGAACTCAAAGTTTGAGACCTGACTTCCTCTGCGAAAGGCACAGCGCGTTCCATCAATTCGGCCTCAACGACGCCATCATTGTCGCCAACGTTGAGCGGTTCTTGAGGTTGAGCCATGTGATCCAGCGGCTCGGGGGATGGCGTTGACGCTTCTGCTTGCTCATCGCTGGTCTCGAGAGTGTTGTCTGCGTTCGGATCCAAATCTTCAGAAGAATGTTCTTCTGCATCGTGGTCACGGCCTTCAGAAAGAGGTTCTGCGTCGGATGCGGCCTCCTCGACGGGTGGCCAGTCCGCAAATTGCGGGGCCTCGTCTGCGTCGGGTGTCGCATAGGGTGTTTCCAAAATCAGCGCTTCGGGCGCCTCTTCCTGCACAGCCTCTTCTTCAGCTACTGTAAAAGGGGCCTCATCGCCCGACTGTTCGGACAGTTCATCATCTGTAACATCTGTGACGCGCAACGCTGGTGTCAGGACCAAACGGTCCTGTGGCGCAGGGGCCTGCGCGGCCTGCGTTGGACGGTGGTCTTCAGAAACCAGTCGGCGGATAGACGATAGGACATCTTCCACCTCCACGTTAGTGACAGGATTTGACATTGTATTTCCACTACTTGCCTCACGCGCACAGTACAACGTGCCTGAGATTCGGACAACAGGTGCTTAAAAATGTTAGTCTTTTTGTAATGCGCGCAAAACCCGGTCCAATTTTTGACCTTGTTTGCTCTTCACCGCGACACCATCTTTCACCAAATTGTAGTAGGCTTCGGCATCATATTCCTGAACGGGGAGCTTCAGGTTTTTGGCCGTGAGCTGCCCGAGAGAGGCCAAAACAGTGTAGGCTGCGATGTATTGGCTGGTCTGCGCCGTGATCCTTGCGGCTTCGGCATCGAGCAATTCCTGCTCCGCATCAAGCACATCCAGAGTCGTGCGCGCACCAAGCGTTGCTTCCTCGCGCACGCCCCGGAATGCCACGCGGGCCGCACGGATTTGGCGCACGCTGGCCTCAAGGCTGGCGCTTGCTATGCTCACATCCGCCAACGCGTTACCAACATCCTGTTGGATGTTATGACGTGTAATGTGAAGCCCAGCACGCGCGGCATCGCGTGTTGCCATGCTTCTGCGCACAGCTGATGACAACCGCCCGCCTTGGTAAATCGTGCCCTGCGCTGTCACACCTACTGAGGCGTCGCTGTTCGTGGTCACTGTCCCAAGGTTGTTGGTGGCGCCCAACGTCCCTTCAAGGGTCAAGGTCGGGCTCATCGCGCCCTCGGAGGCCTGAATATCAAACTCTGCTGCCGCAACCTGATGCTGGACTTCAAGCATGGCCGGATGCTGGCGCACCGCGACACCCTTTGCGCGGTCAAGGTTCGTATCTATTTTTGGAACCCGCGCAGGTGCAGCCAGACGGCCCGGCTTTTTGCCGACAACATTGCGATACTCTTCGATTGCCTGAAGCCGTTGGCCTTCCGCTGTTGCAAGACCACTGCGTGCTTGGGCCAAACGCGCTTCGGCCAATGCAACGTCGGTGCGCGTGATTTCGCCAACCTCAAAGCGGTCACGGGCGGCCCGCAATTCTTGCGTCAACAGTCGCAGGTTGTTCTGGCGCAAGGCCACAATCTCACCTGCTTGACGCAGGTTCATATAAGCATTCACAGCGCGCAACAGGACGAGTTGTTCAAACCCGATCAAGCCGGCGCGTGCCGCCAATACAGTTTCGCGGGCCGCATTGATCCGCGCGGCAGATGCACCGCCATCATACAGCAACAGGCTCGCATTCAGCCTGACAATAACCTGATTGTTGTACCCACGGTTGACGGTTGTTCCAAACAGCGCACTGCTGGAGCGTGATTTGGCATATCGCCTGCGTGCAGTGGCCGTCCATGTCAAAACCGGTTGCAATGCAGCTGCGGCGGATGCGACGTCTTCATCGGCGGCGCGCAACAAAGCGCGATTTTGATCCAGCAACCCGCTGTGGTTATATGCACCCGTCAAGGCGTCGGCCAAAGTGTCCGCCTGCGCGACAACTGCCGGCATCATAACCGCGCACACCATGGCCAACCGTACAACGCGGCGTCCTTTTTGCGTCACATTTGCAAATACACCCATCACGTCCCCCGAACCTGAATTTCCCGGACACATTCTGTGTCCAAACTTGCTTTCACAATTGGAATTGGCTGTGCTTTTCAAAGCCTGGCAGCACAGGCGCACCTGCATTGAAAGAAAGGCGCCACGACAATCTGCCATCAATTTTATAGCCAACGCGCACTTCACCCAAAGCGCCGTTCATGAACAAAGCTCCGATTCGACCACCGTCTTTCAGCTGATCCAATATCGTTTCCGGAACGTGATCTACCCCACCCTCGATAACGATAACGTCATAAGGACCGTGCTCTGGGGCGCCGTCCGTCAGGGTACCGGCATGTGGTACGACATTGTCGATGCCTGCATTGCTCCACGCTTCCTGGGCTTCAGCTGCAAAAGTCTCGTCTTCTTCAAGGGCCACAACAGCCTCGGCCATATGTGCAATGACGGCGGAAGAATACCCGTATGCCGGGCCGATATCGAGGACCAACTCGTTGTTCGAAATATCCAACGCATCAAGCAATTTCGCCAAAGTGCGCGGCTCCAATACAACCCGCCCGTCCCCCAATTCGAGGTTCTCGCCCATATAGGCAGCTTCGCGTTGGGCACGCGGCACAAAGTCTTCGCGTGCGACTGTCAGCATCGCGTCGATAATCGTGAACTTGGTCACATCAGAAGGGCGCACCTGCGTATCGACCATCATAGTGCGGCGTGTGGTAAAATCTGTCATATCACTAAACTCATCCGTTCAGAATCCGGTTGGTCCAGATGTGGCACATCTGGTGATGGGGAGCAACGTAAGGATAGTGCAAAATGAGCGGAGATGCACTTGCAGGCAAGAAACAGATAAGTTAGGAGCGTCCCACACCACCGGCGGCGAGTTGGTAGAGTGGTTATGCAGCGGATTGCAAATCCGTGTACACCGGTTCGATTCCGGTACTCGCCTCCATATCCCTCAAAATCAATGACATAGCTTTCATAATTTCAAGTGTGACACAAAGTGGGACACATGACCTATGAAACTGTCATCATATCTAAGTCGCTCCAGACATGGGGTTTATTACTTTCGTTGGCCGATACCGGATCAAGGCAAAGGCCATAGGAGATGTATTAGGACTTCTTTAAGGACTAAGTGCCCAGATCGTGCAGGTGCTATAGCAAGATACCTAGCATCAAGTGGGATTCTATTTAAGGACAACAAAGACTTGGCTAGATTGAGGCAAGATCAGATACGCGAACTTGTGGGTACATACTTCAAAGCCCAACTTGAGCAGTATCTTGAGTGGCACAACAACCGTGGATTTACAGCAAACGCTATGGAAGACATGCGTTGGGAACGGACCTATCATGAATTAGCAGTTGAAGACGGGAAGCCATATCTCCCGTACTTACCGCAAGCACGGTTTCAACGAAAAATGGGCGTTTCAGACATGGATTGGTCTGACAGCCAGCCTCGGATTGATCTAGAACTTCATCGTGGGCGCAGGGATATGCTCACAGCCGCTCTGGACGCCGCTGAGGGCGCTACCGACTACCCGTTTGTGAACACGTCGCAAGCGGTGTCAGCGACGCCAGAATCGCTCTCCTCGCCCCTCGGAGGGGCCATAGATGATTTCATGTCGGAACATTCTCGCCAATGGCCAGATAAGACCACAAATCAGGTTCGCGCTTACTTGGGAATTTTGATTGAGTTCTTCGGCCCAGACCGCTTGCTTGGCGACATCACGAAGAAAGATGCGAGTGATGTTAAGAAGCTATTGTTGCAGCTACCAGTTAGCCGAAACACAAAGCCAGCATTGAAGGCGATGACACTTCAAGAGGTGATCAAGGTTGCCAATCAGAGGTGTATCTCGCCCAAAACAATCAACAGCCACATCGATACCTTTCGTCGGTTCTTCGATTGGGCCGAGAGACATGATCTAGCACCTCACAAGTTGTTTGTTGGGATGAAAGTTCCAAACCTGCCCTTAAGATCCGTTGGACCCATTTGGGCGCATGCTTGTTAAACTGAGCGAAGTCGCCGCTCGTCCAGATAATTTCGGTACGGTTCGATTGATAGAGCTTCTTAAGCTTATGGCAGTGGTGCTCTTTGAGCTTCCCCTCTTCTACCGCCCAATTTAAAACGCGCGTCGCATGTGTGCCCGCCATGTCGTGCTGCTTGGGCGAATGAAGCCATTTCTTGCGCCAATTGTTCACTTCGCCTCTTGAAGCGCGCTCTTCGAACATTGCGATGGGATCCGCCCCGAACTCCTCGCGAAAAAATTCCAGCCACTTTCGAATATCTGCTTTGGACCGCTCGGCTTTGGGCAAAGACGCACTGGAGAGAAAATCGTCGACCAAATGGGTCGTCAGATATTCGGCAGGACTGATCGGCATGCCACACTGTGAAAAGGCATGAAAAAATTCTGGATCTTTAGGGTTTGGCTCTTTTCCTTCCGAAAACTTGGGACCACCTCGCCATGCGTAGAAATGATATCGAACACCAGATACGACTTTGCGTCGGACACGGTGAACCCCTTTGGGTACGCCAAAACCGTCCATTTGGTCGTTCTATCCGAGCCCACGTGGAATCAGGCACTTGGCTGTGACAAAACCCTCTGGCAAAACGTTTACTGTTTTGGCAGGTTTCTGACCGTCGGTTCGTGTCTGATGTCGGAGGGGGCAAAATCCCACAATAATGTCTAAGCAGCCATTGGTGTTCTGCGCAGCGAAGGTTCCCGAAGAGCCCACACCGTGAATTGGTTTTTTGTGCTGCGCGCGCACGCAGCGCGAAAATTGCGGCAAGCGCAAAAAATCTCATGCTGCCATGCGGCGGGATAACCGGCCATTCGTTCACTGCGCAGCGAAGAAATCTTCCCCCAATTCACAGATCGCGGGACTTTTCTGCCGTTTATTAGGCCCATTTCTATTTCCATTTTGAGACTATTGAGCGTCCTTTTAATTCGAATTCTGAGGTAATCGAGACGTCTGTCGCCTTCTGATATTTGGTGTCTGACCATTAGTAGGACATCAATTCGAGCCTCAAAATGATTGTAGTAACGGCATAATACCACTCCCTCCCCGATTACTGGTAAGCATTATTCAGAGGAGAAAACATGGCCAAACTTGTACACAGTATGATCCGGGTTCTGAATGAAGCGGTGTCAGTCCAATTCTATTACGATACCTTTGAGTTAGAGGTCGTGGACCGGCTAGACTTTGAGAGCTTCACGCTCATCTACATGGCCCTTCCAACGTCTACGTTTGAACTTGAACTTACCGTCAATAAGAGCCGCGATACGCCATATGATCTGGGCGATGGCTATGGCCATCTGGCTATCGTCGTGGACAATCTTGAAGAGGCTCATGCTACTGCCGCCAAAGCCAACTCCATCCCGGGTGACATTGTGGATTTCCGCCCCGGTGGAGAGCGCGTCGCGAGGTTCTTTTTTATTAAAGATCCTGACGGTTACCAAATAGAAGTCATCGAAAAAGGCGGGCGGTTCGCCTGACCTAATAAGCCAAAATGAAAGGGAGGAACTATGCTTTACAGACTCGATTTTACCGTGGAGTACGATGAAACTATGGCACAGCAGGGTTTGCTTGGTGTCTGGGCTGAGGAGGCGAATGCTGCTTTGGGAGCGAAGTCAGCAGGCGTCGTTGTTGATCTTTGGAAAGTCGTGGGAGAGCGCAAAGTGCTTGTGATAGCCGATGTGGAAACCCCCGATGACCTTGATCGCATTCTGTTTGATCTTCCGATCATGCAAAAGATGGGGCACCTTGTTCAGGTAGATGTAAAATCTCTTCGCCGTTACGAGGATTTTGCGGAAGACGTGAAAGAGCGTCTAGGCCGCTGACCAAAAAAGGGAGACGTCCGCATGTGTCAATTGTTCATAGATGCAGACCCAGCGCTTTGGGCGTCTCACACACGATCATTTCGAATGGATGGGATGGTAACAAGCGTTCGGTTGGAAGAGATGTTTTGGCGCACGCTTGAAACAATCGGAGACCGGGACGATTTGTCAGTCCCCCAGCTATTGCATCGCCTTTACAATGAAAGCTTGGATGCGGGTCACGATGTCGGAAATTTCACGTCCTTTTTGCGGGTCTGCTGTTTGAGATTTCTTGATCTTCAGTTGCGCGGCCTTATCCCAAGTGAGGCTCGCGTGAAGCTATCTCAGCTTCCCGCCAGTGATATCCTTTCACTTGAGACCATTGAGCGTTCGAAAGCCAAGCCAAGATTAACATAGAAGTATGTTTACAATGCCGCTCTAAAAGAAGCCGCCATTGGAGCAATCACTCAGCATTGCTCCATTTGGGCTCGTAGCGGCCTTACGCACCGGCAGAAATACCGCATTCAAAGCGCGTCTGAGAACGGCCATTCAACCCGATGCTATGTTCTGGTCGTTAGCGCTGTTCTGACGCTTGGGCATGGAGGGAGGGTTGGAGGGCGTAGCCGCCGTGCACGCTCAATTGCAGCATCGCCTCAACCATGTCGTCGCGCGCGACATCATCGCGCAAAGCCCCTAAGGTCACGTTGTCCACCCATGCTTGGGTGTTGCCCATCGTCGCCAACATGCTCAGCGTGACCAACGCCTTTGTCCGCGCATCCAAGCCATCGCGCGTCATAATATCGCCGTAGGCATAGCTGGTCAGGATTTTCACAAAGGCTGGTTTTTGACGGTGAGCCCTTCGAGTTCGGCCAAACCGCCTTCGGTGTTGGCGATCATGTACCGTGCGCCCATCAAGTAACGCTCGGTACCGTCGTCTGTGGCTACTGGAACCGGCGCAATCGTGATGCCGCGGTCTTTTAATGCGTTGCGGATTTTACCAGTTGTGTTGATCGCCGACGGAAAACCGCGCACCGCGATAGCGATAAAACACATCTCTAGCAGGGCCTCGGGTTCGCCGCCAAGGTTCAGAAAGGCGTTGATGTGGTCATTGTTCAGTTGGGTATAGTTTCCGGCGGTCATCAGACTGGCGATCACGATGGCTTCTTTGGTGACCGGATCAAGGGTGTCACGGACCATGACATCGCCAAAAACATGTTCGACGTAAAGTCCTGCCACATCAGGTGATATTTCGGCCAAAGTGGCTAAAGACGTATTGCCCCCGAGACTGTTTAACAACGCCAGCCCGATGTCATAGCGTACAGATGCGGATTGCGCCTGCGCACCACTGGCGGCCGTCAGGGCAACACCGGCAGTAACGACCGTTGTAATCTTCATGAAATCGCGACGCGACGCGGTGTTTTGGGTCTTAGTTTTCACGTTAAATCCTCCCAGATTTTGGTTAAACTTCAGGCCCGGAAAAAGGCTCCCCCTTTGGTCGTTTGGTCATTTGGCCCGCACAGCAGCAAGGGCCAAAGGTCGCTTGTTTTTTAGAGGTTTGGGTTCATGGTATAGGTGCCCATGTGCGATGCTTGGTCCAGAACATGGCCCTTCATCGCGGCCAAAGCATCTGCGCCTGTGAACGCGCCCTCAAGGTTCAACGCTTCCACGTCCAGCGCGTAAACTGTGAAGTGGTAGTGGTGCATGATGCTGTCGTTCCATGGGGGACACGGGCCGTCATAACCGCCATAGTTCCCGCCCATATCCGCATCACCCGCAAACCAATCGGTGTAGCTGTTGATGCCTGTTGTGCCGTGGCCTTGCACGCCTGCTGCCTTGCCTTTTGGGGTCACGCCAGCACTGTCTGCGCCTTCAGCGATCTCATGCGTGTCTGCCGCAATATTCACCAACACCCAGTGGTAGAAATCGACACGCGGCAGGTCGGCGGGAACCGTTTTACCCTCTTTGTTCACATCCTTGCCAGAGGACGGAACATCGGGGTCATGACAGATCACTGCAAACGACTTGGTGCCCGTTGGTGCACCATCCCAGCTGATCGCGGGATTGATATTTTGCGCCAGTTCAAAGTGCCCTTCATCAGGGATTTGACCAAAGGCGAAATTGGCGGGGATGGGCTGACCGTTGGCCCATGCGTTGAGGGTAAGTTTCATCGGAGAGTTCCTTGTGCAAAGAAAGTGCCCTGACACATGTGTCAAAGCACTTATAGATTAACGGTTGTAAACGGCTGTGATTGTTGCGGACGCGAGGCTGTTGGCGTTGACCATGAAGCCTGCCAATGCGTTGCTGACCGAATTGTCGATCTCAAGCGTGGTGCCCAAAGCGTGGACGGTGAATTGGTAACGGTGCACTTCGCCTGGAGGTGGACATGCGCCGCCGAACCCTGTCGCGCCATAGTCGTTGGTCAGTTGCACGCCACTGACCACACTACCTGCGGGCATCGATGTGACGTCCGCTGGAATGTTGAAGGCGAACCAATGCCACCATCCCGAACCTGTCGGCGCATCGGGGTCGTATACGGTGACAGCAAAGCTCTCGGTGCCTTCCGGTGCACCGGACCATTCCAATGCCGGGGCGACATTGCCGCCCTCGCAACCGAAGCCTTGGAAGACGGAATCATTGCTAAGCTGTTGGCCCTCGGCGATGTCAGGGCTGGTTAAGATAAAGCCATCCGCCAACGCTGGAACAGCCAGTGTTGAGGCCAATGCGGCGGCGAAAATTGCAGAGCGTTTCATTGCGATTATCCTTTCGGGAGTATGCATTGTTGATGCATTCAACCTAGCGATCACAGAGCTTTACCGCTTCCGGCTCTCAATCAAGAAGTATCGAAATTCGCTCAATCAGCCGCTAACCGGATGTCTTTTGGTTTAATCCCGAACCTTTTGCGGAATGCGTCGGAAAAATGCGATGGTGTTTTGAATCCGCAATCCAATGCAATTTGGGACACTTGCGCATCGGTTGTTTGTAGCAAACTCAAACCCCGTTCCAGGCGCGTGTGTAGCAATATCTTGGCAAAGCCCTGACCCGTTTTGGAAAGCCAGCGCCGCATTGTGGCTTCGCTCATGGCGAAGTGCGCAGCGACCTCATCCGCCATCCACGCGTGGCTCAGGTCGGTTTCTATTAAACTGCGGACTTGGCTGATTGGATCGTCTTCCACCTGTGTTGGCAATTGGAACCCTTGTTCGCGCAACCACAAAAGCGGCTCAAGCAGCCGGTGATTGCGGATCGTGGCAGGCAGTGCGTCATTATCCAAAGTGTCTTGGATCAAGCTTAGAATACCCGCAGGATTGTGCTGCGATGCGCGCACGATCTGAACGCCTTGGGCTGCGTCGAATTTTGGCACATCGCTGAACACGCTGTTGATCAGATCATGCGTGTAGCAAACGCCAAGTGCGCGGTAGTCACCTTCCATCACGGGGCGGTTTTCCATGGTGACCATCGAGCCGGGGGGAAAGATCATCAGATCGCCTTCTTCCCCCAACATCTCGCCTTGTTTGGGGCTAAGGACGTATTTGCTGCCGCGTTGGATGAAAAAAAAGAACGTCAAACGAAAGTAAAGTTCCGTGAACGTGGCTGTGGTCGCCTGAGTGATTGGGAATATGGATACTTTGCTGTCCATCAGGCGTCCTGCAGTTTCGGGTGCACCATGCTTAGATGCTGCACCCGGTTTTGTCAGGCGACTTTTGGCAATGCAGACGGCACACCATTGGCCAACAAAGCACCGCCACCGGGAGCGACTTCGGTCAAATCAAGGTTGCGCAAAATCTGGCGCGTTGTCGCAACGGCGGCAGAAACGGTGGGCACGCCAGAGGCACGTTCGATCATCTCGATCGACGGAAGGGAAGGCATCTGAACACAGGCGGACGCAACAATCGCATCCACGCCGCGTATGTCCAACTTGCGCCACAGCTCTGCGGGGGCAGTCGGGTCTTGGGACGCCACTTTGAGGTTGTCAGGAATTTCAAGCGCCATGAAATCCTGCACCTCAATCCCCTCGTTTTCGATATAGTCGACAACCATCGCCGTAAGCGGTTTCATATAAGGACAAATGATAGAGACCTTTTTGACGCCCATATCCTTTAGCCCGTCAATCAACGCCCCCGCAGAATTCAAAACGGGCGTAGGGCATCCATTGTCTGCGGCTGCCTTTTCCAATTTCTCGCGGGATGCGCGGTGATAGCCAAGCCCCATGGACATGATCGCGACAAGGCAGGCATAGGCTTGAACCTCGACGGCAGCATCTGACAGTTCGGTGGCGCAGCGCACAGAATCTGCGTCCATCGCTTCGAGTTCTTCTTTGACGACGCTTTTCATACGCATTCGCGAGGAATGAAATGTGAAACGCTCTGGCAAGATCGCTTCGCGGGCTTTCAGCAACGCAGGGATTTCGGTTTCCATGGTCAAGTTTGAGCTGGGAACGATCAGGCCAACGCGGCGGTAGTGTGATGTGTAGGACATGTGATTTTCCTTGTGATTGGGGGGTTAAAGCGCAGGGCCCATGACGGCCTCAGGCAACCAAGTCGCGATGCCCGGGAAGACACAAAGCAAAACGATGGCAAGCAACATGCAGGCCACAAACGGCAGCGATCCTGTGAGGATGGTCTTGAGCGATATGTCCGGCGCAATGCCGTTGATGACATAAAGGTTGAGCCCCACGGGGGGCGAGATAAGCCCGATTTCCATGTTGATCGTCAGGATCACCGCAAACCAGATCGGGTCGAAACCAGCCGTGGTGATGATCGGCAACAAGATCGGCGCGGCCATCAAAATCACGGCAACAGGTGGCAGGAAGAACCCCGCGATAATCAAAAAGATATTGACGGCGATCATCAAAATCCACGGGTTCACATCCAGCGTGCCGATCCACGTCGCGATGCTTTGGGTGATCGACAGGCTGGAGAGCATGTAGGAAAACACACCAGCGGCGGCGATGATGAACAGGATCATCACGCTTTCTTTGGTGCTGTCTTGCAAGATCATCCAAATTTTACGCAGATCAAACAACTTGTAGATTACGATTGCCACACCAAGGCACAACAGCGCGCCAACGGCTGCGGTTTCCGATGGCGTCGCAACACCGCCGTACATCGCATAAAGCACACCCATGATGATGCCGACGAAAGGCAACACACGCGGCAGTACTTCGAACTTTTCTTTCCACGTATAGCTGCGAGACGCCAAAGGCGCGGTGTTGCCAGATTTCCATGTGGCATAGAGCGACCATGCCATGAACAAGGCCACAAGCAACAAGCCGGGAAACACCCCCGCAAGGAACAACCGGCCAATCGAGGTTTCCGTCGCCACACCGTAAACGATCATCGTCACGGACGGTGGGATCAGGATGCCCAACGTACCACCCGCAGCGATGGAACCAGTCGCAATGCCTTCGGGATAGCCGCGTTTGCGCATCTCGGGAATGCCCATTTTGCCGATCGCTGCACAGGTGGCGGGACTTGACCCCGACATGGCCGCGAATAGCGCACAGGCCCCAAGGTTCGAGATAACAAGCCCGCCCGGTACGCGCGTCAACCAACGTTCCAGGGCCTCATACAGATCCGCGCCTGCGCGGGTCGACGCGATTGACGACCCCATGATGATGAACATCGGGATAGAAAGCAGCGCGAAGCTGTCCAGCTTGCCAAAGAAGATCTCAGGCATCAGTTCAAGCGACCGCATGCCATCAAACACCACCAGAAATCCGGCAGAGACGACAAGCAGGCCAACACCAACAGACACACCGGAAAACAGGACAAGAATTGTGCAAATACCAACAAGGGCGCCAAGGATGAGAGGGTCCATTATGATGCCTCCAGCCCAAAGGGCGTCTCAGATTTTGTTAGAAGCGCCACAAGGTCCGCGATCAGTTGCAACAACAACAAACCAAATCCTAGGGGCAATGACAGGTATGGAATCCACAATGGCACAGCGGTTACCGTGTCAGAGGTCCAGCCACGCGCCCACGCAAAGTGCCAGTGTTCATAGCCGTAAAACAGCATGATGCCCGTAATCCCGATAGACAGCGTGAGCGTGACAAACGCGAGGGCAAATCGCGCTTTGCCGCGCAGGGCGAGTGGGATCAAATCGACGTTCACATGTCCGCGCTGGCACTGCACGAAGGGCAGCCCGATCAAAGTTGCTGCGATCACGAGAAACACAACATACTCGGTTTGCCATACCGTTGAGCCGTTCAATACAAAGCGTATGAAAATCATTTGGCAGGTTATGAACACCGCTGCCAAGATCATCAGGGCGGAACACCACCCTGCAACGCTGGAAATGTTTTGTACTGCCCGCACAAAGCGGTTGTCACTTTTTGTGCGTTCGACAGCAGAAGGGGCATGGCTTGCCATGTCGGGCTTCCTCAAATTTAGGGGACAAAAACAGTGAGGGGCCGTTAGCCCCTCACCAAAAGGTTCACTCGACCGCGAGCGCCATATCCAGCAGCTCTTGGCCACCCGGAACGTCCGCCACGAAAGCGGCATAGGACGTCTCTTGCGCCAATGCTTGCCACGCGGCAAAGTCTTCGGCCGTCATCTGGGCAATCTCAACGCCAGCTTTTTCGAAGACTTCAACAGAGGCTGCGTCTTGAAGTTTTGCTTGCTCAAGATAATGCGCCTCCGCCTTTTCAGCAGCGGCCAACAGGGCGGTTTGTTGTTCCGCTGATAGCCCGTCGAACGTAGATTTGTTCATTAACAAAGGCTGATAAAGGAACCACAGAGCGATGTCTGCCGCTGGAGTATAGCAGGCGACTTGCTCAAAAATCCGGTAGGATACGAATGAAGACGAAGACGTGTTGGCCGCATCCAGTACACCCGTTTGCATTGCCGAGTAGATCTCGGAAGATGCCATTGATGTGATCGAAGCACCTGCACCCACAAGCATTTGCTCAAAGGATTTTCCGGCTGCACGTGTTTGCATGCCAACCACGTCTGCCGGGCTGGTGATGCACTTGTCTTTGCCGACGAAACCACCTGCAAGGTAGCCGTGGACCAGTACCATCACATCATCTTCCGCCATTTTGGCTTCCAGTGCTTCCATGAACGGCGACTGGCTAAGACGTGCGGCGTGGTCGTGATTTTTCACGAGGCCTGGCATCAAAGTCAGGTTGAATGAAGGTTGTTGGCCGCCAGCGTATGACAGCGGAAACACAGTCATGTCGAGTTGCCCACGGGACAACGGGCGATACTGCTCACGCGGTTTGAACAGCGACTTTGATGGAAAGATTGTGATCTCTAGGTCGACGTTCGCGGCTGCGACTTCGTCGGCGACGATCTGAGCTACTTCATGGCGCACATCACTGGTTGACCACTGATGAGATAAACGAAGTTCTTCGGCCTGCGCAGCCCCCCCCACCAAAAAAAGTGACAGTGCAGTTGTTTTTAGAAAATTAGACATTTTGATTCCTCCCTATGGACTCATAATTAATTTATATGGATACATATGGCAACTAAAAAAATCATTATAGCCACTTTAGGACTGGCGAAACCCACCTCAAGCACTTATCAAACAACAAAGATGGAGGAAAAATGGCACGGGCGTCTGACAAGTTAATCGAGCAGTTGAAGCAAGAGATTTTCAGCGGATTGCTGAAGCCGGGTGATCAGTTGGAGGAAGCCGATTTGGCTGTGCGTTTTAACGTCAGTCGAACGCCCATCCGCGAGGCGATCCGGTCTTTGGTCGACAATGGTTTGTTGGAAACGCGTTCGCGCAAAGGGGCCATCGTTCGCGTGTTGAACGCCAAAGAGCTGAACGATTTGTTCGAGGTTGCCGCCGAATTGGAAGGCATGGCCTGTCGATTGGCCAGCGAAAGGCTAACCCAGTCGAACAAGAAAATAATTAAGGCCAGCCTAGATTTATGCCAAGCCGCCGCACAAGTAGAAGACATTCCTGGTTATGCGGAGGCTAATCTTGCGTTTCACGCAGCCATTCACGAAGCGAGCGAAAATGACTGGCTGACGGATCAATTGAGCCAAATCCAAGCACGCATAAACGTATACCGATTGATGCCATATGAGATCGTCGGGCGTTTGGAAAAATCGCTCGTGGAACATCAAAAAATAAGCGAAGCAATATTTGCCAAAGATGGCCTCTCGGCGAATTCATTAATGCGAGACCACATGATGTTGCAAGGCGCACGCTTGCCGAGCCTGTTAAGAGCGCTCGTTTAGATATACGGCTGACAGGCGCGTAGATGAATGGATTTGGTTAATGATACTGAGATTTCGCTTTGTGCAACGTTTCAGAGGTTAGACTTTTTCGCATCGAATAGTCGGTTGAATTGCACTCAGAGACACGCGTTTGAGCGTCTGTTTCAGGGCGACTGCTAAATCACCAAATGCGTAACAACGCAGTTTCGAGAGAATGCTGCTTTAGCAACGACTTCATCCGCATTGCTCTGCCTTGTTCGTGATTTAATTTCTGGATCTAGACCTTACAAAAGTGCAGTTTGGTCTTGGCGACTGATCACCAACTTAGACGACCGCTTCGGTGGCTTGCGCAACTTTGAAACGAACGGCTTGCAGCCCAGACAGAGAAATGCTGCGTCAGCAGCATGCCCGAACACCAATGTCGGGAAAGTCCGCATCTTACCAGTTCGTGTGGGCCGCAGCGAACGGCCGGTGTACGGTTACAGCAAACAATAATCATTAAATGCATGAGTAAGACGTTTGGTCATTGAGCTGGGCAACATTCAAGTTTTGCCTCAATCGACATTGGGTCGGCCAAAGTGGTAGGCAAACACATGATTAAGTTCCGTGACATTGCTGATGACGATCCAGCACTCGATCATTCCCGCCTTCTGAAGGCGATGGAAAACGCATTCGATTATGCCGCCACTCATGACGGGATCGGGCTTACGCAGACCAAAGCCTTTAACCGCAAGTTTGCACATTGGATGGCAGATCATTCGCCTTGGCCGCGATATCACACCGATGAACTTATGCGGCTCAACAAAGTCTTGAACGAATGGGACGTACCACACGCGATGGTCGTTCATGATCTGATGGTTGTTGCGAAGTTTGGACGCCATACCAAGGGTAAGTTTCAAGTCTCAAAAACTGCAAAAGACCTCGGCTCAAGACGCGGCAAATTCTTCGCCAAGATCGCTGAAACGTACCTGTTCGAATACAATCACGCACGAAACGCCCGTTCAGAGTTCACCGCACTCGGAAACTGGGACATCTTTCTGAACATCATCAACGTCGAAGCAGAACAAGGCCTCACGGAAGCGCATCTCGTCAAAACGCTCTATGGCCTAGAAAAGCGCGCGCAGGTGATTGATCGGGAATACTATGACCACGCCGGGTTTCTCTTTACGCATGTACTTCAGCCGCTCAGTTGGATTGGGTTTCTCGAGGAAACATCTGAGGGTGGCAGATTGTCAGATCGCACCTATTGGAAGACGCCTTTGTGGCGCGCGTACCTGCAACTGGAAACTGACGACATGGCGCATGTGCCAAATCGCCATTGAAATCAATGCTAGCTTGGTTGGTCACCAAATTCGAAGCCCCCCTAACTGCCACTTTTTTCAGGATCTGAAAAAGGCACTCGGTCTGCTGCGTGTTTGAAGCGGCCTGCATTCGCATGTACAGAAATCACATGCTATACTTCACTTCAAAGACCGAAAGTGTGAGCCGCGATTTATGAAAGACCCTGCCCGTTCAATCGGTCAAAAACTGGCCCTGTATCTTGGACAGATTTATCCAGATATCGATAGTGCAGTCCTGTCCAGCTTGGTGATCGATGCTTTCTGGCCCGAAGGTGTGGACAGGCGTCAGCGGGGCCGCGTGCGCGGAAATGGGCTTTGGTCGCAGAAGGATGCCTTGCTGATCACCTATGGAAATTCGATCATCGACGGTGCGCACAAGCCGCTTGATCTGTTATCTGATTTCTTGGGTACCTACTTGGATGGTATTCTCAACGCGGTGCATATCTTGCCATTCTTTCCCTACACATCCGATGATGGATTTGCGGTGTCGGACTTTCGCAGCGTCAATCCGCAACTTGGGGATTGGCCCGATATAAACCGGATCGCAAATGACTTTACTTTGATGTCTGATCTGGTGCTCAACCATGTCTCGAGCCAAGGCGAGTGGTTCAATGCCTACCGCCAAGGCCAAGTGCCATATGATAAGTTCTTCTTTGAGGCATCTCCTGACGACGATCTGCGTGATGTCGTACGCCCCCGTACAACTCCGCTGCTGCAGGAAGTTGAGACAAGCGCTGGCATCAAACATGTCTGGTGTACCTTCAGCCATGACCAGATCGATTTGGATTTTCGGAATCCAGAGGTTTTGCTTGAGTTTTTACGGATCATCCGGCTGCATGTGGATAACGGCGTGCAGATTATTCGCCTCGATGCCGTTGCGTTCTTGTGGAAGGATGTAGGTTCTCCCTCAATCCATTTGCCACAGACCCATGCGGTGATCAAACTGATGCGCCTGTTGTGTGATTTTGCGACAGAGAAAATCATTCTGTTGACCGAAACCAATGTCCCTAAGGCGGAGAACCTCAGCTATTTCGGCGCAGGTGACGAAGCCCATGCAATCTACAATTTCCCGTTGCCGCCTCTGATCCTCCACGCCATGATGTCAGGCAACGCCCAGTATCTGCGACAATGGCAACGTGGTATGCCGCCCGCTCCGATGGGTTGTGCTTACCTCAACTTCACGGCCAGCCATGATGGCATCGGGATGCGCCCTGCCGAAGGGCTGCTACCGGAGGATGAAAAACAACAAGTTATCGACACGGTCAAAGACCTTGGCGGCCTTGTTTCAATGCGCACGATGCCTGACGGAAGTGAGAGCCCTTATGAGCTGAACACAACATTCTATGATGCGATGTCGCGCACATTTGACGGGGCGGACAAGCACCACCACATGCGCTTCATCTGTTCGCAAACCATCGTCATGTCGCTTGAGGGCATACCCGCCTTCTATATTCACGCGATGCTGGCCACGGACAATGATCACGTCAGTGTGGAAAAGCGCGGGATGAACCGTGCCATCAACCGCCACCGCTGGGACTACCCGAGTTTGCGCAAGCTGTTGGATGATCCCAAGACGCGTCATGCGCGGGCTTTATCGGACCTGTCTGACCGTTTAAAAATCCGCCAGAACCAAGCGGCGTTTCACCCCAATGCAACGCAATTCACCGTCAATATGGGAGATGAGCGCATCTTTGGTATTTGGCGTCAAAGCCTTGATCGTCACCAATCCATATTTGCACTGCATAACGTCAGCAACGCGGAGGTGCGCGTACCCTCAGCCGCCCTCAATCTGATCGAGGATCAGCATTGGATGGATTTGCTCAGTGGCGACACAATTGATGCCACTGCAGCTGAGGTCATCGTGGCCCCTTACCAATGCATGTGGATCAGCAATCAGGCCTAGACGAATTCCGCTTCATCAGCGGCGGCGGCGGCATGCAATTCATCCAAAAAGGATGGGTCGGCCGAATGGATGCGGTTCCAAGTGGGGATGAACGGTGTCTCATGTGGGTTGTCCAAGAAGGTCTGGCCCGCCCGCATGATGTTCTCTGCAAAAAGCTCGATCGCGCGTTCCTCTTGGTGGCGGTCAATTATTAGGCCATTCATCTTGGCGTCGTTATAATAGGCCTCCATGATATCAAGCGCACAGCGGTAATAAGTCGCCTTGAGCGTGCGAAAGACATTTGGCGTAAATACAGTACCGTCGGCGGCGAGTTTGCGGAAAATCGCCTTGCAAATGTCCGTGGACATACGGCTAAGGCCTGCGCTTGCATCCTCTTCACTCAGCACCTGATGCTTGTGATCGTATTGGTCCGCGATTTCAACCTGACAGACGGCTTGGGGGGCGAGGTTGCGCCATGCCTCCGACAGGATGCCGATCTCAAGACCCCAGTCCGAGGGTATCCGCAAGTCTGGCAGCATGGTGGTTCGCATCGCAAATTCCCCCGACAGCGGGTAGCGAAAACTGCGCAGATAGTCGATATAGTCGCGGTCGCCAACAACCTTTTTGAGCGCGATCAGCAAGGGGCTGACCAGTAAACGGGTCACTCGTCCGTTCAGCCGCCCTTGGCCGACGCGGGCGTAATACCCTTTGGCCAGTTGGTAGGGGAAGTTTACGTTCGCCACGGGATAGACAAGCCGCGCCAGCAACTCGTTTGTGTATGTCAGGATATCACAATCATGGATCGCCATCACGGCACTGTCCTGACACCCGATCAGATATCCGATGGCAGTCCAGACATTTTTGCCCTTACCCTGCTCGGATGGTGCCAGATCCATTTCCCGAAGCTTTTCGCCAAGCGCCAACATACGCGGGCTATCGTTCCAGATCACGATGTGATTTTGGTTGAGCCCTTTGAAAAATTCTTTGGCATAGCGGTATTGCACCTCGTTCGCGCCATCCAGACCGATGATGATACGGTGGAGGTAGGGAACACTGGCCAATTCCAACAGTATTCGCGGCATCGCGTCAGTCTCTAATTCAGAGTATAAACACGGCAGCACCAACGACATTTTTCGGGTTTGCGCGAAGGTTTCAAGCTCTGAAGTGAGCTCGCCGACCGAGCGGGTGCGCAAGTTGTGCAGCGTTGCGATGTTTCCGTTTTGGTGAAAGTCCGCCATATTGTTCTTTCCTCTTCACAATTCGAGTCGCTCAAGTTGCGCGAGCACCGCTTCGTTCCACCCTTTAGGGCCTTCATGGGTCGTGCGCGTGATACGACCTGCCGTCTCACCTTTCAACAAAGGTAAGGGCGACTTATGAGGGTTTGCAATAATGACGCCAACATCGGCAGCCTCCAGCATCTCGATATCATTTGGGGCATCGCCAAGGGCAATGGTATGGCGGGGCCCAAAGCGCGACGTAATCAGTGCCATTTGATCCGCCTTTGTCTGGCCGAACGAGAGCGTTAAAAAGCGCCCTCCCTCACGCGCAGCTATGCCGAATTTAGCCAAATGATATAGAAATTCGTCCTTTTGGTCTGTCGTGCCCAACCAAACGCCAGGCTCTGAGAAGGCACGTTGCTGTGCGCGCTGCGCATCCGCATGGGATAAACCTGTCCGGCTCCGGATCTCGGTCAGATCCATATCTCCAAAGCCCCAAAAACAATCTCGGATGTTCGCTGGAAGTTTCATCAGATCGGCGCGCAATTGCGCATAAGGGGAAGCATTAAAAACAGCCGTAGCGTAAGGTTCCAACAGACCTGCGCCATTTTCAACAATTGCTGGCCAATGTTGCAGGCCCATATCCTCGCGCAAGGTACTCATTTCAGGTCCCGTCTTACTACTGGCGAGCACAATGCCTGCGTCAATGTCCGCTATGCGTTTGAGGGCCGGACGCGCTGCGTCCCAACTATAGCCATTGTGGGACAACAACGTGCCATCAAGATCGGTGAACACAAGCAAAGACATTTCTGGTTTCATAAGATCAAGACTGATCACTTTCACCAACGTTAGCAACCCATCTCCCTTACAACAGCACGTGCGGACAGCGGACAATAGAAGTTGCGAGCAGCAGCCGCTGAATTTGTCTTTTATCGGCCTCCAAGAAGGGCCTTTTGGCTTCGTTGAACGAAAACTTTGTCGAAATCTGCTGCGTTGCAAAATGCGTGCCGATGCAAATTCAACGAAATGCTGCGGTAGCAAAATTTGAACACCCAAAGTCGGTTTTGTCCCGCGTTGTGTCAGTTCAGGCAGAGCGCAACGAACGACTGCAGTGCCGAGGAAATTGGGACGGCCAGTGTTGTGCAGCAAAGAAAGATGTGCTCAGAAAGACAGTCATTTTTAGGTCAGTATTCACTACCTATAGTCAGTCTCATGTTAAGTTTTTGTTCAAACCAATGGATATGTGTGAAATTCGTTCTGCTTGCTAATTCACTTAGCAGTTTTGCCGTACTGTACACTATTCGACCGCCGAACCAACGAGTTCAGCGACGAGTTTCAAACGGATACGGTCCTTTGTTGCAATCAGATAGGTTTTTTGTTCCGCAGACATTTCGCGAACAGCGACCTCGGCAATGTTATCCTTTATCAAGCTGCTATTGCGCAGAAAAATAGCCACGCCAATCCCCTGCAAAACAGCTTCACACATCAAAGGAAAAGTAGTCATCGATATAGAACGTTTCAATTCAATATCGTGCTGGCGACACGCCTGCTCTAGAATACGCCGTGTCAATGCCCCTTACGTCTTGTGCATAAGATGCACCCGCAAGTGTTGCAGCTGTTGCCGAACTCATGAGCGCCGTTTTTGGGACAGTTCTGCGTTTCAAATCATCCTCCCAGAAATGAAACATATTGGCGTTTTTAACGCCGTTTAGTGTCTTGGTGACCCTAACTGAATTTCGAGGGCCTCATTTCCAGAAACGCCCTCAGCCCTTCTTTCGCCCCACCTGATGTTTGCGACACTACGGCGGTCATTGAATTGGCTGGACTGCCACATTCAACTTTTGTGCAAGGGTCAAAAGCCGGCTGGCTGTGCCATCCGCCAAGGGGATACCATCTTTGAGCCGGTCTATGGCGGTATCGCGACCGCGTTCACCCGGTAGGCGGACCGCATCAAATCCATCAGCTGGCGTCAGCGCGTGAATAGCATCGGCCAGACGCGTCACTTCAGTGTCAAAGTCGTCCCGCGCACCGAATGCTGCAGGATCGATGGCAACGACGGTGCCATTAAATCCCCCTTTGTTCAGCCCAGTCAGGACCGGACCGATCACCGCATTGCCTGCCATTACACTGGCCAGCATTTCAATCATCAGCGACAGGCCGGACCCTTTGGCGCCAGCCATTGGCAAGACTGCGGCGACGGACGCGGGGTCCGTGGTATCCTTGCCATTTGCATCCACCGCCCAGCCCTCCGGTATGCTTTGGCCTGCGTCCTTTGCGGCGAAGATTTTGCCCAGTGCCACAGCAGCGGTCGACATATCGAGCACGATGGGCTCGGCCTCCTTACGCGGAAAGGCGATGGACAGCGGATTGGTCGACAGGACTTCTCCCTTTGCGCCGAAATAGCTCATCAAGGGTTTGGACGCCGTGAAGGCGATGCCCACCAAGCCCTTGGCGGCCAGCGCGGATGTGAAATACTCGATAGCGCCTGCGTGACTGGTGTTGCGAACGGCACACCATCCAAGACCAAGGCGGGCCGCGCCGGCCGCTGCGCGTTCGACCGCCGCATTCATGCCGACAGCGCCGGGACATTTGCCGCCGTCCAGCACCGTGATAGCTCCGAATTCGCGCACCACCTCGATACTGCTGCCCGAGTTTATGAGGCCCAGTTCAATCATTTCGACATAGCGCGGTATGCGCAAAACACCGTGGCTGTCCACGCCGCGCAGGTTCGCCCAGACCAACATGTCCGCCGTTTGCGCAGCATCGGAAGCGGTAAACCCACCTGCTTTCAGCAGACGAGTTGCGAAATCCTGAAGTTCAGCGGGCTGGTAAGTTGGCATCAGTGGCTCCTTTGGGCTTCACGCAGGTGGGGCATCAGGCCAAGAGCGGCGTCGGGAAAAACTTGTCCAGCCACCCTTTCATCATTGACTTGGTGCGCGGTGCATCAGCTGGGGCCAATGGGAAATGCGCCGTTGTATCGACCAACATCAACTCTTTGGGATGGCCTGCTTTTTCCCACATCCGAACCGATTCAATCGTAGGTGTGATGATGTCGTCAGAGGTGTGGAACAGCAACAGCGGGCGGGGCGCGATATTGGCCACCACGTCGTCCGCACGGAAATTCATCATTGACCATGCGGTCTCTGTTGGGATTTCCATGATCGCTTTGGGTGAAAGGTTTTTGCGCAAAGCGGGCGGGATCGGCACAGCGTCAAAGCGCGACATCCACGCGCTTTCGCCGGTCTCGTGTTTATGCGCACGACCGTTGTCGAGCAGACCCATAAATTTGTCCCAGCTTTCCTGTGTCGGGTGCTGGCCGCGGAACTTGCGCTCGCCGTCTCCCCAACCACAAGAGGACAGGCAACAGGCCACGCGGTCGTCAATGCCAGCGGTATAAACCGATACCGCTGCTCCGAAACTATGGCCTGTGATGCCGATCCGCTTGCCGTCCACTTCGGGGCGTTTGGCAAGCCATGTCAGCGCGTTCTTAGCGTCGGCGACCTGATCCATGCAGCGCACTTGCCCGCGTTCGCCCTCACTTTCGCCGCAACAGCGAAAATCGAAACGCAGCGCGACGTAGCCGAAATCTTCCATCATCGGCGCCTGTATCTGCGCATGGCTTTCATCCTTTGAACCGACAAACCCGTGGCACACGATAAAGGCAGGTAAAGGCGTGCCGTCATAGCCTTCGGGAACGTGGATGATGCCCGAGATTTTCAAGCCATCGGATTCAAATGTGATGGGTTCTTGCATGGGATAGCTCCTCTGATGGCTTTGGATCGGGCGGTGACGCAGACTTAATCGAGCGTCATGAACGGATGCGTGTGCGCGCGCCACTCTTCCGGTGCAGGTGTGCCCCAGACGTTCATCTCGACCACATTTGCGGGCCGTTCCAGATTGGTGATGACGCGCGGCTCGAAATTCTTCTCATCCGCGATATGGCTCATTGCACCGGAAACCTCGACGATACAGCCGCTTTTATCGAGATAGTAGGAATAGGTATTGTCGCCCGGCTTGTGACGGCCCGGCCCCCAAATCAAATGACGCCCCTCAAGGCTCAGCGTATCGGCCAACTGGCAGTACATGTTGAATTCCAGGAACTCGAATGAATAGTGGTGGATGCCCGGTGCGTCCCCCATCACCAACCCCAGAATATGGTGCTGGCGATTGCCGCCATAATACCAACTGAGCGCATAATTCACCATGCGTTCTGATTGCCGGATATCGCCGATCGCTTCGAGTTGCGCCCGTGTGGCAAGCGGATCGGGCGTGATGATGTTGGCGTGATCCAGCCTGCGGGGGCCGACACCTTTGGTCGCATAGCGCGGATTGAACAGATCGTCGCGTGTGGGTGTATGGATTTCGAATTGCAGCCCTTCCAGCGTGGCAAAGGTGACACCTGCATCCATGCAATCCATGCTGGGGTCTTGGCTGATGATTTGACACCCTGCCCCTTCGACCCTTGAGGCCGCCTCTGCAACATCCGCTGCGCTCAGGGCTTCCAGCCCGATTGTGTGCGCAGAGTTTTCAGCTGCATCGACGAAAACAAGTTCGGCTGCACGGCCATTTGCACTCAGCCAGACCTCGTTCCCGGTTTCCCGCGTGACCCGCAAACCAAGCACATCGGTGGCATCACGTACGCTTTCGTCAATGCAATTGGTGTTCATTTTTACGTGCCCTAAAGCATGGACGAGCTGTGACATTGAGGTCTCCCCTGAAGTGCGGACTCTGTTCGGTTACAGATCATATTTCAAAAATACCTGTCTCACGCAAGTATTTTCGAAAATTTTATTATTTACGAAAATTAAATTCAGACGGGCCGATGTCTTGCTGTACCTGGTTGCTCAGCGTCCCAAGACCGGTAATTTCCACCTCCACAACGTCGCCATGAGACAGAAATTCCTTAGGCTTTCGCGTCGCCCCAAAGCCTGAAGGCGTGCCGGTGACGATCACATCGCCTACGCCAAGGGGGCTGAAAGTCGAGATATAGCTGATCAGCCAAGACGGATCGAAAATCATCTGGCCAAGCGAAATTGCCTGTTTGATCACGCCGTTCACGCGGGTTTCAAGGTGCAAAACCGCAATATCGGGCACCTCGTCCTTGGTCACCAACCAAGGGCCAAAACCGGCGGATTGATAGAAATTCTTGCCGGGCGTGAGCTGGGTTGAGTGTTTTTGCCAATCACGGACGCTGCCATCGTTGAAGCACGCATATCCGGCGATATGGTCCTGCGCATCGGCGCGCGCGATCTTGTGCCCAGCCCGCCCGATGATCACCGCCATCTCGCCCTCGAAATCGAATTGCCCGGATACGGAGGGCTTGAGAATCGGCGCACCATGGCCAGTCTGGGCTTCGGCGACGCGGGTGAACAGCAAGGGGAAGTCCGGCTCTGTTTTATCTGCATTGCCGGGCTCGCGAAAGTTTGTCGCCACGCAGAAAACCTTGCTCGGGTCGGGGATCGGCGGCAGTAAACGAACAGAATCGAAAGCGATCCGCTCAGCCCCTTCAGGGATCGAGAAACCGCCCTGATCCCAGACCCCAAGAAAAGATTTGAGATCATTTGCCGCCGCACCTGCGCCGTCCAACCTTATGATCTGATCACTATCGAGAGCCCCATAACCTTGCCCGTTCGGCCCTTCAAACGATACCAATTTCATCCACCGCCCTCCTCTATCTCTGTTTCGATCAACCTTTGGAATGACAGAGATAATCAATATTTTCGAAAAAACTAGATTCTTTTCCTCCTTTTCAATATGCCCAAAGCTGACCCAATGACTTCAACAATTGGCGCCAGTGCTGCGCAAAAAGGACGCTATGACCCTAAAACCAAAAGGTGAAACAGTCGGATCAGATATCTTGCAGCGCATGCGCGAGGATATCTTGGGATGCACCCTCGCACCGGGGACAAAGCTGCGTTTTGAAGCATTGCGCACGCGCTATGACGTTAGTTTCTCCACCCTGCGCGAGGCTTTGGCCCGCCTGGTCGCCGAAAGCCTTGTGGTGGCGCACGGCCAGCGCGGATTTGCCGTCGCCCCCGTCTCGCTTGACGATCTGAGGGACCTCACGCAGGCCCGCGTCCTACTGGAGTGCGAGGTTTTGCGGCTCGCGATGGAACGCGGCAATGACGACTGGGAAGCCAACATCCTTGCAAGCTATCACCGGATGGAGCGGTCACAGGATCGGCTGGGCCAACACTATTACCTTGATGCGAAATGGTCGACACTGCATGGCGCGTTCCATTTGGCGCTGGTCCAAGCTTGCGGCTCCCCCATTCTGTTGGAAATGCGCGCACAACTATATGACAGGGCGAACCGCTATCGCCGGATGTCATCACAGTTCCGCAAAAAGTGGCGACCCAAAGAGATCGAGCATAAAGCAATCATGAATGCTGTCCTCGATCGCTCTCCCGAAGCCGTTACGATGATCGGGGGGCATATCCAAGAAACGACCGACAATGTGATCGAGTTCGCCGGGCATATGTTCACGGACGCGGCTGAAGATTCCACTGGTATCGCTGTGTAGGGCGCAGAAGGGTATTTTCGTAAATTTAAACATTTTCGTAAATACTGGAAATGCACTGCGCCATCTGTTAGGGAAGTCCTCAACACGGCAGTGACAGGACCTCCAGCATGGCGCAGATATTCTACTTTGAAGACATAAAAACCGGCACCCGAACGCTGGGGGACACCGTAACTGTAGACCGCGAAGAAATGCTGGCTTTTGCCAAGGTCTGGGATCCGCTGCCCATTCACGTAGACGAGGCTTTAGCTGTTAAAATCATGGGTGGCCTGACTGCTCCGGGCCTTTACATACTGGCGCTTAAGCAGCGCCTGATCCACCAGATGCCGCGCCAGCCAGCCGTGATCGGCTCGGCGGGATATGACGAAGTGCGCTTTCACAAGCCTGTGCGTGCAGGCGACAAATTGACGCTCGCCATCGACTGGGTCGACAAACGCACGTCTCAGTCCAAACCGGATCGTGGCATCGTCACGCACAGGTTGTCCCTGATTGATGCAGACGACAGAGCAGTAATGTCCCATCTCGACACCCTCGTCGTAAAGCGCAGGCCGCAAGGCTAAGGCCCAAAACAACACGTTCAGAAAGCAATTGCGCATGACCACATCTTCTCAGACGTCTTCAAACGGGACCGATCCTGACTGGGACATTGTGATTGTCGGAATGGGGCCAGTGGGCGTCACGCTTGCGGGGCTTATGGGCCGCTTCGGACACCGTGTTTTGGCGATCGACAAGGAGGCCGATGTTTACGATCAGCCCCGCGCCATCGGGATGGACCACGAAACTCTGCGCGTGTTCCAGCAGCTTGGCATCACCAAAGATCTGGAACCCTTTGTAAGTGATTACAAAACCACGGAACATCGCAGCGCATCCGGTGAAGTTATTCGCCGCTTCATATCACAAGAGCCGCCCTTCACCTTGGGCTGGCCGCCCTATCAGACCTTTGTACAACCCGACCTTGAGCGGGTCTTGCGCGCCCATGTCCACGAAATCGACGGGGTAACATTCAAGACCAGCCATACGCTGACCGACATGGACACAAGCGGTCCGCTGACCACGCTCGACATTCACGACACGGCCAACAATACCAAGTCGCAGCTGACAGCACGCTATGTCATCGGGTGTGATGGCGGCAGCAGTTTCGTGCGCAAGCACCTCGCGATTCCCTTTGAGGACCTCATCTTTGACGAGGCATGGCTGGTTGTGGACGTATTGGTGGGCGATGGAGTCGATCTGCCGGACATGAACATCCAGTATTGCGATCCCGCGCGGCCGCATACGTTTGTCGTCGGCCCCAAAAATTTACGCCGCTGGGAATTCAGGATCATGCACGGTGAGCAGCCTGAAGACATGACCAAGGACGCCACCGTCTGGAAGCTGCTGGAACCCTGGCTTACGCCCGATCAGGCGACAATCTGGCGCGCGACGACCTACCGGTTTCATGCGCTGGTGGCGCAGGCATGGCGCGCGGGAAATACCTTCCTTGCGGGGGATGCCTGTCACATGACGCCACCGTTTTTGGCCCAAGGGATGGTGCAGGGTATTAAGGATGCCACAAACCTTGCTTGGAAACTCGACGCAGTGCTGCGCGGTGCGGCCCCTGCCCTGCTTGATAGCTATGAGGCCGAAAGACGTCCTTTGGTACGCGATGTGATCGGGATCACCAAAGACCTTGGACGCATCATTGGAGAAACCGATCCGGAGGCAGCAGAGGCCCGCAACAACCGCATGCGCCATGATATGGCGGAAGGGCGCGGAGAAACCGTGCGGGCTGATCTTTTTCCCGCTCTCGCAGTGGGAGAGCTAAATGATGAGGGGGCTCCGCAAAAGCTGGGGGTTGGCAAACCCGCGCCGCAGCCACGCGTGAAACGCGGCGATGAATGGGTGCTTCTGGATGACATCTTGGGCCATTCATTCTCTGTTTTGGCTGTACCCCAAGTGGAGATTAGGGATCCCACAGGGGAATTGGCCGTTCAACACGGCATTTCTGTTCAAGTGATCGGGCGCACTCCGAACAGCGCGCTGCAAGAACAGGACGAGGTATTTGTCGCATGGATGAAAGCGCATAACGCTGTGGCTATTGTGACGCGCCCTGATCACATCGTTTTTGCGATTGTCGAGGACCCTAAAGAGCTGGAAGAGGCGGTTAAAATGGCTGTGAACGTCAAGGCAGGGACTAGAGCCGAACGTTAAGGCCCTTCGACCATTCCTATTGTGCCTTCACCGACCTTCGCCGCTGTCCGCAGCGATCACATCCTCGAGGTTGCTGGTGAAGCGTATCAGCAGGTCGCAAAACGTGTTCACCTTTAGATATGTACGGACTCTCGGGACACTTCCTGTAAATTCCCTGATTTGGGATGGAGGAAGCAATCATGACGAAGGAAGAACGCGGCAAAATGCCTGACCGCACTGATATCGGCCTGCTGGGTTTTCGCGACATACCAACAAGGCGCATATCCTCGATCATCCGCTCACGCAGCAGCGCCTAGCCGGTCTCCAGATCGTCACTGAGCATGGCCTCGACGGCTTCGCGGAACAGCCCAGCCCGAAACTCAGGGTCGCGCTCAGCGCGTGCCTTGATCGTGTCTTTAAAGTCTTTCGTCAGTGGCATGTCAGTCTCCTTTCTGATTTCGGATCTTGTATTCGTCCCAAAATGCTTTGGCCATTTCTATATTCTCCCTTCTCTACACTCACACGGCTTAAATGTGATAGGCGGCCACCGCGGAAGACGTGGGGAAAGAGAAACCCGACTTTCAGCCGAATTGTGCAACAATAATGAATCGCCACCCAACAAATCGTAATTACCGTTTGTGGCGCCCCGCCCGCATTTTTATCTCAATAATTCTTTTAAATATCCAAGCACCTGTAGATTTTTTAGAAATCAACGGGAGTCTGCTCCGAATACGCGTTCTTTTGCCGTAAGCACTATTCCCCGCTCATCAACAGCGAATAACTGCCCGATTTTGAAAGTTTATTATTTTTGAAATCTATTAAAATCTATTTGTGAAAGAGTGAATCTTGCATTCACACCAAATGGAGGAAAAGATGCGAAGATCAATTTACATAACAACTCTTGTTGCAGCAACAATTGCAGGGACGACCCTGCAAGCATCAGAACGACTTATCGAATCTTGCTATATGAGCATTACCGATTTTGACACTCGGCAGTCCGAGCAAATTACTTTCAAAAAAATGCTGGTAGATGAAGCCCCTATCTGAAAATTGCCACCCCATGGCACTTTCCAATGGGAAGACAACGGCAAAAAATACGTGCGTTTCGAAACCGAAGATGGGGACCTCCATACCGTTGAACTTGACAATAACCAGCAACTTGTGAGCCATGAATACAGCCAACATGAAGAGCACCTAAGACGGCTGCAAGAACACCCGCAGCTGGCAAGAGGTGAATGGAAGAGGGTCTATAGCGACAGTCTTCCCTACATAAGAAGCTTGCTCGTAGAAAATGAAATCCCTCAGGATCGCCGCAGCTTGTTCCGCGACGGATTTGATTCTACGAACTTGACGCATACTCTATTTTCAAGTGTCCAGAGAGTTTACTCAAGCGCGACCATTACCGTACGGCGATTCCAAATGAATTTTGCCCTTGTTCAACGAGGAGGCGGGCCAAGCGCCGGCTACGTGGTGGATGCTCTTGTGTCAGACGCAGCGGGCGGTTTGGTGACGCGGCGACGCATTATGACAGAGAACGAATACCAATCCAGTTTTGCTGCTGATATTGCCGTTTTGAATAGGCGCAATATTGGAGCGATCACTCAAGTTGGGGGGCCAGCTCTGGGTTTCGCAGTGGCCAAAGCATCAAGTTCCCCGTCATCAACAAATGCGGCAATTGGGCTTGCGGGTGTGGTTCTCACGGGCGGGTGCGTTGCAGCTTACAATTGGTTTAATGCTCGCACCAACGTGGACAATATTAGGCGACGCAGTTTTGGCGAGGGGCAAGAGTGGATGGATCCCGGCGTAGATGCGGACATCATACCGGGTGATGGTAACGATACTTGGATCGATGCTGAAACAAGTGGACCCGAGCTCATCAGATACATGCTGAGTGTTGGTCTGAACCAAGGCCTGTATGCCTTTAGTAGTCCCAACCTCGGTAACTGAGACAAGCCAAGAGACGTTGTGGCTGGGGATGCGGCGAATAATAACGCTGTCTGCCCAGCCACTGATCCCACGCCTATTTATCGGAGAAAGCCATGCATCTGTACATCAACACAATTCATTCCAAATTCTGGCGATGTTTTGCCAGCCTAAGCCTCTGTGCGACGGTTGTTTCATGTGGTCCACCTCAGGACGTTGCGGTCGCAAGCAGGTCTCAAGTGGCAGGGTCTGTTTATTCGGTCAAGCTCCTTTGGAAAGGGCCGCTCTATGTAAAGTCATTCAATACGCTCGAAGGATCATCGCTTGCTTCTGCGGCGGGTGCTTTGATCGGGAACGCGGCTGCGAACAGCTCGCGCAATGGGTCCGAGTGGCGTGAGTTGACCCGGGAAGGTGCGCGGCTTGGATCGGACTTGGTAGAGAATCGAAAAAAGAACGGACAGTGTCAGTATCTTTTGGAAACGGATGATGAATATCTCATCCAAAGAGTGAATCCCCGCTATATTATAGATGACGGACGTCCAGACGCAGATCAATTACAATTGCAATCTAGAATTGCTTCAACCGAACAAGAAATCCAAATACTTGAGCGTCAGTTAAATGAAGCCATATTCAAATTGAATGAAGATCGTGAGAATAGAGAGCTTGCGGGTCTTGCGACGGCCATTGATAGTTTGGTGAGCGAAAAAATTGAAATTCTTGGATTAATGGATGCCCGAATACAGAAACAAAATGAACCCAAAAAACACGAGGCGGTTATCACGGTTTTTAATCCGTGCAGGGACTTTGAAGTTGGTGAGAATGTGCTTGTGATGGATGCAGGTTTCGGCAACATCATTTTGGAGAAGAATGAGATCGGCCTATGAGTGAAGTGGTCCTGCTTTTCTGGGCAGGTTTACGACTTAGCTAAGATGCACCTGGTTTGTGTTGATGCCGCTCTTCGTATCTCCACTTGGGTGAAGTATGCTGTGAACGGCGTGCGGTTATCAAGGGCGGCGTGAGTGCGTTCGGAGCTCTGGAACCTGATCCAGTTCTCGAGGATCCGTTTTGCGTGGAAGCAGGCGCGTCCAGTTTACACCCTCGCCACCCTCGACAGTCCATACCAATTCGCGGGCTGTGATCGTGTGCGGGTTACCATTGCTCGCCTCGCCGTGCCTCCTTGCGACAGTGACTTAACTTGTGAAGTGCAAATCCCAAGTCATTGCTCCAGATCAAAATCTGGACTTGATATTTATTCAAAATAGTTATTCAATATAACTAAATATCGCTGGGGGCTTGTTATGGAAACTGCAGATCACGTTGCACGGGTCACTGGCGATGGAAGCGGCCAGGGAGAGGCGGCTGAGCGACGCCTTGCCTCTCATGGTGCTCAGGTCGCGGTTCTGGACTTTGATGACGCGCGCAAAACTGCTGCTACCCCAATCACTGCTACCGCACTCCTCGAAGGGTGCTATTTCAAAACCGATGTGCGCGTTGCGCCTGCGTCTACAGCCACAGTTAAAGCACTTGGGTCCGCGAAACGGATCGCTGCAAATTGCATAGGCAGAATTGGCAATCTGCCTATGTTGCCTCAAAAGGACGGATTGCTTCGACGTGTTTACCTCTCAAGGTCGGCAGACAAATTGCGGCGCAAATTTCGTGCCAAACACGATTTGGCAAAGCCGATGAATATGCCGGTTTGGCACGGGACATCATGACCCATCCGTTTGTGAACAAGACCCCCATCAGGCGGGACGGCGCGGTGCGCCTTCTGCCCCGTTAAGGATACATTTGTTGGAAAACCCCCTCCTAAAAGTTGAAACCGAAGGCTCCATTGCAACGCTGACAATGAACCGGCCAGACAAACGCAACGCGATGTGCGCCGAACTTCTGGACGCCATCGATGCCTTCTTTTCCGCGCCCCCCAAAGACGTCCGCGTTGTCATTATAACGGGAACCGCCGGGCATTTTTGTTCTGGCCTTGATCTGTCAGAACACGTGCACCGGTCTGCCGAGGAAAACCTGTACCACTCTCGCGAATGGCACAAAGTTATGGAAAAAATTCAATTTGGCGGACTGGTTGTCGTGTCGGCCATGTTTGGGGCAGTCATAGGTGGCGGGCTGGAACTTGCGGCCGCCACACATGTGCGCATCGCAGAACCCTCCACCATCTTCCAACTTCCCGAGGGGCGTCGTGGTATTTTCGTAGGTGGCGGGGCCACGGCACGGGTTGGCCGCCTGTTGGGGCCGGACCGCATGACCGAGATGATGTTGACGGGGCGCAAGTTCAACGCGGACGAGGGCGTCTCGCTTGGGTTGGCGCATTACTCTGTAAGTGAGGGAGAGGCGATGACACTGGCGCAGACATTGGCTGCAAAAATCTCGCGCAACGCGCCGTTGTCGAACTACTTTATGGTCCAATCCATCGCTCGGATCGGCGACATGTCCCAAAGCGACGGCTTGTTCACTGAATCTCTGGTGGCGGCCTTGTCACAAACAACACCCGATGCCGAAGAAGGTCTGAAAGCCTTCTTGGAAAAACGCGCTCCAAAGTTTCGTTGATGCAATGACAAAAGCAAACAAATCAAAACAAGCGACAATCGCATTCAAAGCCAATGACGAAACCCTTCAGAGTTTCCTTGGCTATCATCTGAAGCGTGGCTTCAATGTGGTGCAAGGTGATCTGACAAAAACACTGAAGCCGTTTGAGTTGCGGATGTTGACCTATACGGCGTTGACATTGATTGTCGACAACCCCGGCTTGAGCCAATCGCAATTGGCGGATGCGATGGATATCGAGCGGCCGAATTTGGTGGTGATTGTTGATGAACTGGAACAGCGCGAACTGATAACGCGTGATCGTGTTCCTACAGACCGCCGTGCCTATGCACTGCGGAGCACCCTGAAAGGGCAACACCTGTTTAAGCGTGCTGTCGCTGCTGTGACCCTCCATGAACAGGCTTTGTTTCAAGGGATTGACCCAGAGACCCGCACCCTGATCGTTTCCGCGATGAAACAGATCCAGTTGCGCGCTGCAAAGGATAGCAGATGAAACGGACTAGCGATTTTCGCCCTCATGATGTCACGCGCGTAGACCGCGATGACGGGTCGATCCTGCTGAAATCCAACACGCAGTTGGGGCCTGTTGCGCGCTCTACCGGTGAATGGTTGCACATTTGGGCGGAGGCGGCGGGATCCCGCGTTTTCGTTGCCGAACGCAGCGGCGCAGGCTGGCGCAGTGAGAGCTATGCCGCGACTTTGCAAAAGGTCCAGTCCATTGCGGCTGCCTTGCTTGCGCGCGGAATGGGTGCAGACACGCCAATCTTGATCATGTCCGGAAACGGTGTCGATCATGCCCTGTTGAGCCTTGCAGCCCAATATGTAGGCATTCCGACTGTGCCCGTGGCGGAGCAATATTCACTTGTCACCGCCGCCCATGGTCGCCTGAAGCAAGCCGTTGAAATGGTCAATCCAACGATGGCCTATGTCGCGGACGCGGCCCAATATGATTCAGCCCTGCGACTGGACTTTTTCGAGGGTGTTGAACTCGTTTCTTCAAACCCCGGCACTGTTCCTTCGACGCCATTTGGTGATCTTTTGGCGGGAGCTTCAAGCGTCGATGTTGCAGCTGCGCATGCGCAAGTTACACCAGAGACCATCGCCAAAATTTTGATGACTTCGGGCTCGACGTCAGCCCCGAAGGGCGTTTTGACCACCCATAAAATGATGTGTGTGAACCAAGCACAACTGGCGCGTGCCCTGCCCTTTTTACAAGAGCGCCCACCACGGATTGTCGATTGGCTGCCATGGAACCACGTGTTTGGCGGATCGCACAATGTAAACATGATGCTGGCAAATGGCGGCTCGCTCTACATCGATGGAGGCAAGCCAGCCCCCGGATTGTTTGACCAGACGGTTGAAAACCTGAAGCTGATGACTGGCACATTGTGCTTCAACGTCCCTGTCGGCTTTCAGATGTTACTCAACGCTTTGCAGGATGACGTGTCCCTGCGCCAACGCTTTTTCGAGAACCTGGATATGGTATTCTATGCAGGGGCATCTCTGCCTCAAGAGGTCTGGGACGGTTTCGAGACCATGGCGATGGAGATCAAGGGCGAGGTGCCGTTGATCACATCCTCTTGGGGGCTGACGGAAACGGCCCCCGCTGTGCTCCTTCAGCAAGAACCCATTGACACATCCGGTGTCGTCGGCGTGCCCTTGCCCGGCATAACCATGAAATTGATCCCACAGGATGACAACCGCTTCGAGGTCCGCACCAAAGGACCAAATATCATGACCAGTTACTTTGACGCCCCCCAAAAGACGGCGGAAGCCTATGATGGTGAAGGGTATTTCATCACGGGCGACGCCATGACCTTTGTTGATGCACATGACATGAACAAAGGTTTGAAATTCGACGGGCGGATCAGTGAAGACTTCAAGTTGCTGACCGGAACCTGGGTGCGCGCTGCAAACCTACGGCTGGATGTGCTTGGCATTCTGGCGCCTTTGGTCGGCGACGTCGTCATCACCGGGGCTGACAAAGCCCAGATCGGCTTGATGATTTTCCCGAACATGGCAGCACTCGCGCGGCACGGCTTTGAGACCGCTTCCGGCGGGGGCACATTGAATGATCCAAAACTTTTGGCCGAACTCAAATCACGCCTTGAAGCGCATGGTGAGGGGGCCAGCAGTTCAACCCGTGTGGCGCGTGCGATTGTCCTGAGCGATCCGGCCTCGTTGCCTGAGGGTGAAATGACAGCCAAAGGCAATCTGAACTTTCGCAAAATCAAGACACGCCGCGCTGACATGCTGGCGCGGCTCTATTCTGACACTGACTCAGCAGTCATCACCTTGTAAGGAGACCCGAGTATGGTCGACATTTCCAAAGTCCGTGCAATCGACATTCACACCCATGCCGAAGAACCCTGCGGATGTCACAGTGACGACGGGTACGACGAATTGCAGTCCACTATGGCCAAGTATTTTCGCGCACCTTGGGAACACCCTCCCACCATCGAGGAAACTGCAGCGCATTACCGCGCACAAAACATCGCCGCCGTGATCTTTCCGGTCGATAGCGAACGCGAGACGGGGTACCGGCGGTACAAGAACGAAGAAGTGGCCGAGATTGCAGCCGCCAACGATGATGTCCTCATCCCTTTCGCCTCGATCGATCCTTGGAAGGGCAAAATGGGCGCGCGCGAAGCACGGCGTTTGATCAAGGATTTCGGGATCAAAGGGTTTAAATTCCATCCCACAATGCAGGGATTCTATCCCAACGACAGAATAGCATACGATCTGTATGAGGCCATCGCCGAGGAAGGTGGCATCGCCTTGTTTCACACGGGCCAAACAGGTGTCGGCTCGGGCATGCCCGGCGGCAACGGCATGCGGCTGAAATATTCGAACCCGATGTATATGGACGACGTCGCTGTGGATTTTCCAGAGATGAAGATCATCCTCGCCCATCCCAGTTTTCCCTGGCAGGAAGAAGCGCTGGCCGTGGCGCAACACAAACCCAACGTCTACATTGACCTGTCGGGCTGGTCCCCGAAGTACTTCCCGGACATCTTGGTCCGTTACTGCAATTCCATTCTGAAAAAGAAAGTCTTGTTCGGGTCTGACTGGCCTATGATCACGCCCGAACGCTGGTTGGCTGATTTCGAGAAAATCGCAATCAAAGACGAGCTTAGGGAAGACATCACAAAGGGCAACGCCGCACGTCTTCTTGGGCTTGCCTAGATGGAAATCCCCACACCTTCTTTGTGCCATTCCTTTACCTTGATGGTTGAACTGGACGCCCCGATTGAACTTGGCACGGGGCGCGCCGGAGAACGACGCATCATCCCGATCATCGGCGGCCAGGCGCTGGGGCCTGACATTACAGGGACCGTGCTGAATGTCGGGGCTGACTGGCAAACCATTCATGCGGATGGGGCAGCCCATCTTGATACGCGCTACGCACTAAGGACACACGACGGTGCCGTTATCGAAGTCGTGAATGTCGGTACACGGCATGGCCCTCCAGAAGTGATTGCCGCACTGGCCGCAGGTCAGGATGTGTCACCGTCAAGCTATTACATGCGCACGTCAGCGCGGCTGGAAACCGGTGACGCAAGATACGCATGGGTCAACCACACGTTGTTTGTTTGTGCTGGTATTCGCCGTGCTTCGTCCGTGGAAATCGCTTTTTACAAGGTGGAGTGATACGTTAACTGCCCGCCTCCGCGGCGCGTGACGTTTCAGGGCAGATCGACGAAAGGGAGAGAGACAATGACGTTGAAATTGATCACAAGCGCCTTTGCTTTTGCGGCACTGGCCAGCGGCGCGACACCTGCCGCGGCCGAATTATTTGAAGGCTGTCCGTCCAAACCAATTCTGGGAAAGTTCATTGAATTCGGCAAGGCGGGCAAGATGCCGAAAGACCTTGGCCAATGGTTGAACACCCCCGCCGCGCAGAAAATCGAACCATGGAAGCCATTCGAGAATGTAGACTATGTAGGCATCTGCTGGGTTTCGGCATGGCTCGTGCATACTGACGACGGGATTGTCCTGATCGACACACTTTATGGACCTTTCGTGAACCAGCTTGTTGAAAACATCAAATCCGTCGGCGTGGACTTGGCCGACATCAAATACGTCCTGATGACCCACGGACATTTTGACCACGCTGGTGGGGCTTCTGCGCTCAAACCGATGCTGCCAAACGCGCAGTTCGTGATGAGCCAAAGCGGTTGGGACGAAGCGATTGAGGACGCGGCCAAATCAGAGGGCCGTCGCAAATGGGACATGATCCCGCAAGACGTTGTTATGGCGGATGGGGACACGTTTGAACTGGGTGGAAACGTGTTCCAGTTGATCGAAACTCCGGGCCATACTTGGGGCACGGCATCTTACAGTTACGACGTCAAAGACGGTGATGACACGTTTCGAGCAGTCACTATCGGTGGATTGGGCCTGAACGCGATCAAAGGTGTCGATCAGGTCGAAGCGTACATCGAAAGTGTCGAACGGTTGAAGGGGTTGGTCGAAGCCGCCGATGACAACGTCTCGGTGCATCTCACGACGCACGGCTTTTCAAACAACCTCGAAGAAGATCGTTTGAAACTGTCCGAACGAAAAGCTGGCGAGCCGAATGTTTTCGTCAATCCCGATGGCATACTTGCACAAGTCTCGGGACTGAAAAGTCGGGCTGTCCAGCGGCTTGAAATTGAAAAAAACAAGTGATCCGAAATCGGGCGCGCGGGCTTTTGCCCTGTGCGTCCAGTGCCCCTGCGACACACGCACCAACCCGCCAAAACGATGCCATGCGCATCGAAATCAGCCTCCGAAGGACCAAGATGCAGTATCACCTCAACGGCTACGCCAGTGGCTCCCCTGACCAAAAACCGCGCGCCGAGGGGCTGGAAGCACCCACAGATGCCGTTGATGTATTGATCATTGGCTGTGGCCCCGCTGGATTGACGCTGGCTGCACAACTCTGTGCCTTCCCCGGGATCAAGGTTCGCATTGTCGATCAAAAGGCAGGCCCTTTGGCTGTGGGACAAGCTGACGGCATCGCGTGTCGTTCCATGGAAATGTTTGAAGCTTTCGGATTCGCCGACAAAGTGCGCCGCGAAGCCTATTGGGTCAACGAGACGACATTCTGGCGCCCCACACCCGGTGCCAACGGGATATCGCGCACGGGCCGTATTCAAGATGTCGAAGACGGTTTGTCCGAGCAGCCGCATACGATCCTGAACCAAGCGCGCGTGCATGATTTTTATCTGGAAGTGATGGAAAACAGCGCACGACAGTTGGTGCCAGACTACAACCGGACGCTCATATCCCTGCACCGCGACGAAACCTTGGAGCACCCTGTTACGGCTGACTTCAATCTGGCAAACGGCGACCGCGAAACGATCAAAGCCCGTTATGTCGTCGGCTGTGATGGGGCCCGAAGCACTGTGCGCAAGTCCCTTGAGCTAAGGCTAGAGGGCGACTCTGCCCGCCAGCTTTGGGGCGTCATGGATGTTTTGGCGGTCACGGACTTCCCCGATGTCCGCCTGAAATGCGCCATCCAGTCCGCAGCCGAGGGCAGCTTGCTGATCATCCCTCGAGAGGGCGGATATATGGTGCCGATGTACATCGAACTGGACGTTTTGGCCGAGGGGGAACGCGCCAGCGATCGTGATGTGACGCCTGAGATGCTGATCCAAAAGGCACAGGCAATTTTCGCCCCCTACGATCTGGACGTTAAAGATGTGGTTTGGTGGTCCGCATATGAAATCGGGCAACGTGTTTGCCAACGCTTTGATGACGGATCAGAAGCACCACGTGTTTTTATTGCAGGCGACGCGTGTCACACTCACAGTCCCAAGGCCGGGCAAGGCATGAATGTTTCTATAGCCGACACCTATAATCTTGGCTGGAAACTGGCATCTGTTATCCAAGGGACCGCGCCGCCCCCGCTCTTGAAGACCTATTCTGCAGAACGTCAGGCCAAGGCCAAAGAACTGATCGATTTTGATCGCGAAATGGCACATATCTTCAGCACGTCTTCGGCGTCGGACGTTTTTCAAAAATACTTTTCAAAGCATGCACGATACACCGCAGGCGTTGAAACCCGTTATGACCCGTCTATAATCGTTGGCCCAAACACGCATCAATTCCTTGCAACGGGGTTCAGGATTGGAACACGGTTTCATTCCGCGCCGGCAATCCGGCTTGCCGATGCAAAACCAATCCATCTGGGTCATACAATCCAAGCTGACGGGCGCTGGCGGATATTCATCTTTGCCCCCTCAGCGGACACAGGACAGGCGCATGGCGCGACCGCTGAATTGGCAAGGTTTCTGCAAAACGATCCAACCTCGCCCTATACCCTTTATACGCCCAAAGATGCTGATCCAGACGCAATCATCGACATACGTGCAGTGTTTCAAACGCCCCATCAAGAACTCCAATTCGATCAAATGCCTCCACTTTTGCGACCAAGCAAAGGACGTTTCGGATTGGTAGACTACGAGAAAATATTTTGCCCCGACCCCAAATCCGTGGACCTCTTTGAGGCTCGCGGCATTGCGCGGGACACTGGTGCAATGATCATTGTACGTCCGGATCAATATGTGGCTCATGTTCTCCCGCTTGATGCGACGGATGCGTTGTCATCCTTCTTCTCGGGTTGCTTGCAGCAGATCAAAGCCACCTAGGCTCATGCCCCATTGGTTTTGCGCTGTCAGCGCCCTTCCGGTTGTCCGGATCAATGGGCCCCAAGCCTAAAGATTATCTGGCATAACGATTATTCTTGCCACCAATGAAGACATGATGTCTTGTACACTTCGTTAGGCTCCGAAACCCTTGTGGGGTTGCAATAGAGAGCCCGTTTTTTGGGAGGAAAACGATGAAACGTAGAACACTTATGGCATCTGGTATTGCGGCAACGGCGTTGGCTTTTGGCCTGTCGAGCACTGCGGCCTTCGCTGAAACTGTTACCTTGCGCATGTCCACTTGGTTGCCACCAAAGCACCATCATACAGCGACGACATTGCCGACTTGGATTGCAGCGGTTGAAGAAGCATCTGGCGGCACGCTGAAGATCAAGATCGACCCCGCGCCAATCGCCAAACCACCGGGTCAATACGAAGTGGTGCGTGATGGAGCGGCCGACATGTCGTATCACGTTGTGGCCTACACGCCCGGACCGTTCGAAATTTTGCGTGGTTCCGAGCTGCCGTTCCTTTCACCCAACGCCGAAATCGGATCACAAGCCGCTTATGATTGGTACGATCGAAACATCGGCTTCGACAAAGAATTCAAAGACGTCAAAATCATTACGATGTTCGTGCATGGTCCCGGCGCGGTACACTCCAAAGAGCCCATCAAGACCCTTGAAGACATGGCAGGCGTTAAGCTGCGCGTCGGCGGTGGCGGTGTCCGTATGGCCAAAGCACTTGGCGCGACACCCGTCGCCCTGCCGGCGCCCAAAGCCTATGAAGCCATACAAAAGGGCGTGGCGGACGGCGCAATGTTCCCATTCGAATCCATCGCAGGATTCCGTTTGGGTGAGTTGGTGAACTACCACCTCGAAATTCCGGGTGGTCTGTACACCACGCCATTCGCAGTGATGATGAACCCTGCGAAATTTGACAGCCTGTCGGATGAACATAAAAAAGTGCTGACCGATCTGGGCGGTGTGAACGGTGCAAAAATTCTGGGCAAAGGGTGGGACGACGGCGACGCTGAGGGCCGCGCCAAAGCGATCGAGCAGAACGGTGTTTTTCACACGCTGGAAGGTGCCGAACTGGACAAGTGGAAAGAACGCATCGCGTTCATGAACGCCGACTGGATCGCAAAAGCCGATGCCGCGGGTCTTGATGGCGCAGCATTGCTGGAAGACTTTAAAACCACTGTTGCCAAGTACTCCGAATAAAACACATGCGGCGTCGGGGGAACTCGACGCCGCACCTATGATCCGGGGAGGCATCAGTGCATTCAATTCTAAAGGCCGTTTCGAACTTATTTGCAGGCCTTGCCTGTCTTGCGCTTTTGGGGATTATGGCCATCACTTTTGTAGATGTCGTCGGGCGCTACTTCTTCAACGCGCCCATCACTTTTGCGGTTGAACTGATCCAGCTTGGCATGGGGCTGTTGGTGTTGTTCGGGCTTGCAACCACCACTCTGCAACGTGGTCATATCGCAGTTGATATTATCGAAAACCTTGTGCCCGAAAGCATCGCCAAACTTTTTGCGGCCATAGCAGCGCTCTGTGGATTGACCTTTATCGGGTTGCTCGCATGGCGCCTTTGGGATCGCTCTTTTAAATTCATGGATGACGGTTTGGCAACGGATGTGCTGTTCCTGCCCGTTTGGCCTGTGGTTGTGCTCATGTCAGTCGCCGCAAGTCTCGCGGCCATAGTGGCATTCCTCCAAGTTCTCAAACCTGGCATGGGACGGACCGACTGATGGACCCGTTAACAATTGGAATTCTGGCATTTGTTGCCCTCTTTATTTTGCTCGTCCTGACAGTGCCCATCGGCTTTGCCATGGGTTTGTGCGGTCTGGCGGGTATGTCGATGATCATCGGACTCAATCCGACTTTGTCCCTTTTCGGCACGACCGTTTACGAGACGACCGTCACCTATGACCTGTCCATCGTGCCACTCTTCGTTTTGATGGGAGCGGTTGCCGCCCGGTCAGGTTTAAGCCAGGAACTGTACGGCGCATTCAACGCTTGGTTCGGGGCATTCAGGGGCGGTTTGGCCCTTGCTACGGTTGGCGCTTGCGGCGCATTCGCAGCAATTTGCGGCTCTTCGGTTGCCACCGCAGCAACAATGTCAAAAGTCGCCCTGCCCGAAATGAAACGGTACAATTACGGCGAAAGCCTTGCCACGGGATCGGTCGCGGCGGGCGGCATCATCGGCATTCTGATACCACCTTCTGTGGTGCTGGTGTTGTACGGTGTTCTGACAGAAACATCGATCGGGGATCTGTTTATCGCAGGCTTTGTACCGGGGGTTCTGACCATCCTTGGATTTATGCTGGTCGTCGTGATTGTCACGCGGATCTACCCCGAGATGGGACCCGCTGGCGAAAAGGTTTCACTGACCGAAAAGTTCGCGGCCCTGGGCAGGACCTGGGCCATTATCCTGCTCTTTGCCTTGGTTATTGGCGGTATCTACTTTGGGGTGTTCACCCCGACAGAAGCCGCCGGGATAGGTGCGGTTGGTGCCTTTGTCATATCAGCCCTGCGCAACCGTTTGACCTTTACCAACATCCGCGAAGCCCTGATGGAAACGGTCACGACGACAGCTATGATTTTCACCATTTTGATCGGTGCTTTGACCCTCAACAATCTCATGGTTTTTTCAGGGATTGCGGGCGCTCTTTCAGGGTTTGTCTCGGGTCTGGATATGCATCCGATGGCCGTGATGGCGATCATCTTGCTGATCTATCTGGTTATGGGCTGTTTTCTGGATGCCTTGGCGATGATTTTGCTGACTGTGCCGATCTTTTTCCCAATCATCACCGACCTTGGTTTTGATCCCGTTTGGTTTGGCATTATTGTTGTTATGGTTGTCGAACTTGGGCTGATTACTCCGCCCATCGGCATGAATGTTTTTGTCATCAAGGGCATGGCCCCCGGGGTTAAGCTGTCATCGATCTACAAAGGCGTCATTCCGTTTGTGATCGCGCAATTCGTGTTGATCATTCTTGTCTTTTTGATCCCTGACATTGCGCTTTGGCTGCCAGAAACCGCGCGCGCGTTCCGCTAAGCCGCGTTGGGGACGCGATGACACGCAGTCAATCGGAGCATGGGTCAGGCCATCAAGCTGCAAGACCATACGCTCAATCATAACAATGGCCTGTCCCACTCATCCATGGCCCGGCGGTGCAGTTCGAGCCCGCGGTGGTGGTGTTTGTCGCTCGAAAAGTGAGAACGGCAAACATTGTCCGTGTCCTGATCAAAGCACATTCAAATGCCCCAACCCGCAGAAGGTCTAGCCGGATTTTCGTTGCGAAACTGCGTGATACGCTTAGTTTGCCTTTATGAATAAAATTGCCGAACTCTCCCATTGGATGATAACCGAGGGTCGTCGATCAGGCGATCCGGTCAAAATTGTTTCGCGGTTCTGCGACGGATTGATTGACGCAGGTGTTCCGCTTTGGCGTGTCAACATCGGGCAACGCTTTGCCAACCCTCTGCTCATCGCGTGGGGCGTCGTCTGGACACCCGAAAAAACAGAGAGCTACGATGTCACCCATGAACGCATGCTGACTGACGGGTATATCGGAAGCTCATTCGAATACATTAATGACAATCGCAAGCCCTTGCACAAAAGCCTTCGTGACCTTGATCCGGAGCATGACCACGCCTCCTATATTGAATATGCTGCACTTGGCGGTACGGACTACTATGCGACCCTATTGTATTACGGCGACGGTTCGCTTCATGGCTGCACATTTGCGACCCAGGCCAAAGACGGGTTTTCATCTGAACATTTGTCGATGATCGAAGAAATGTTGCCCGCATTGTCTGCGGCAATGGAACCCATCACCATGCGCAAATCAACCCAGAGCCTTCTGCGCACTTACCTCGGGGACGGACCTTCCGAAGCGGTTTGCAATGGAACCATTCGACGTGGTGAACGCACGACGCTGGAAGCGGTGGTCATGTTTACAGACTTGCGCGGCTTTACTGCGTTGTCTGATACCGCCACCGAAGAGGACCTGTTCGAAGCCCTCAACGGATATTTTGACGTTGTCGTTCAAGCGGTCGAGGAGATGAACGGTGACGTCCTCAAGTTCATGGGGGATGGCATTCTATCGATTTTTGCAATTCCAACGCCCGACGTGCGCACTCTTCGATGCGAGCAAGCTGTGCGTGCGGCGCAAAAGGCGCTATCAGACTTGGCTTTGCTCAATGAGACGCGGGCGCAAGCGCATAAACCATCCCTCGATATTGGCGTTGGTATCAACTCCGGGCAAGTCAGTTATGGCAACATCGGCAGCCCGGGGCGACTTGATTTCACTGTGCTTGGGGGGGCGGTGAACCTTTCCAGCCGAATTGAGGGCTTAACCAAGTCTATCGGGCAACGTGTACTCGCAACCAAAGCGGTCGCTGACACGTGCCCTGATGTATTTCAATCATGCGGCTTACACGAAGTACGTGGGCTAACCCAGCCGATTGAAATATTCCACTTGTTAGAAGCGGCTCAACAATAGCCAAACCGAATTTCGGTCACGTATTTCGGCTCCGTCGATTTTATAGGCATCGCATCTATACGCAAAAAGACGAGTGCTTGCTCGAAGCCTCTTGTCTCTCGCACCGCAAAAGGATGTTCTTAAAAGTCGAACAATTCTTCCAGAAACCCGCCACGTTTTTTGCGTTTGTGAGTTTCATATTGCGGGGCGACCTGTGCGGGCGCTGCCTGCCCGACAGAGCGGTCAATAATCTTGTCAAGCTCGCCACGGTCAAGCCAAACACCCCGACAAGAAGGACAATAGTCTATCTCGACGCCACTGCGGTCCGTGATGACAAGGGTGGTTCCGTCGATAGGACATTTCATCTGCTGCGTGCTCCTTTGTGGTTAGGCTCAGATATGGTGTTCTTTTGGAATAATTCACCCCCCAATATGCGAATATGGTGAAGCACTCCTTAAACGGCATAGGCAAAGCGTAACCACTTGTTAACCAAGCCTAAGCAATGGTGCAGATCATGATACGACCTGATCTGCGACTTAGAATATTGCTTGCGCTACTCACAGCGCTTTGCGTGCCTTCTTTTACAAGTGCTGGCGCGTGGATGCGCACGGAGAAAACCGGCTTTTTCTCGTTCGTTTCAAAGCAGAACTACAACTTGAGCAGCACCCAGTCCGGCTACCTTGAATACGGAGTTTCCGACAAACTGACTTTGGGGGCAGCCATTGACGTCGACATCCAAGCGGGGGCCGCACTGGGCGGTCAGGGCCACATCTTTTTGCGCCGACCACTTCCATGGTCACGTGCCAATAGCGTCTGGGCTTACGAAATCGGCTTCGGGGCAAAGGTGAGAGAGACACAGCAGTCCCAGTTTGCCAAAACCTCGCTCCACTTTGGCAAGGGAGTGAAGCTTGGCAAACGAAATGGCTGGTTTGCTGTAGATGGCGCGGTTGAATGGCATTTTGGGAAGGAACAGCACCGCGCCAAAATTGATGTCACTCTCGGAGTCAATATTTCCGCACGCAGTAAGGCGATGGTGCAAATATTTACGGACATTAGCGCTGGATCCGCGACGGCGACCCTTGCGCCTACTTATATATTCTCGCCCAAAGACAAGAAAATCAGCTATGTCGCGGGTTTTGAGGCTGCATCAAACGGGCGGGACAGCACCGCCCTCAAAATTGGAGTATGGCACAAATTCTAAAAGGCCCGCCAAAACTTTGACGGACCTTTGACTGCAAACGCGGTTTAGCTGTCTGAACGCACGGTAACTTGCAGGAGTCCGCGCTGTGCTTCACCCCAGGCTACGTGGACACGGTCCTCGTTTGGACCTTCGCGCAGATCGATGTTGGGCATGTCAAAATTGGCGACATTCGAAGCGTTTTTAATGCGTTCCAACATGACAATGCTATCCACTCCCATCGCATAGCCATCAAACGGCAACTTTTGATCTGTCTCAACGACCCAAGTGGAGGCGGTTGTGTTCTGATCATGTTTGATGCGCAATGGATTGGACACCTGATATGTGACCCCGTGATAAGAATTGCCCGTAAAGGTCAATGCTTTGGCACGAGAGTGATCAAGGTCTGAAAAGCTCGTATCCACCCGTTCGGCGCGATCAATATTGCCATTGATGGACCGGAACTTGTTTCCGGTGATCGCAACACCATTCAAAAAGTGCCCGCTGCCATATGGCTTAACGACCACATAGCTGAACCACGGGGCAACATCTCCGGACAAGAAAACATTGTCCGAAATCGTCATGGCGCTGAACGAAAAGCCCGACGTGAAGTTCGGGGTGGGGTCGTGCTCGTTGGTCCACTCCAAAAAGCAATTGTCGATGTAGTTGCCATTGAAAATCGTACTGCAATACGCCTTTGCGATCACAAAACCCGCGCTGCGGACCCCGTCCGAAATGGCGTCGCCTTGGAAAAAGTGGTTGCCTTTGATCAGACTGTTGGCGCCTGTAATCACACCGAAATGGCGGAATTTTGTCGCGCGATTGTCGCGGATCTTGGGATCGTTGGCATTCACGTTGAACCCTATGGATTTGCGTTCTGGTACATTCAACGCATCCTCTGCGGACAGGAACTGACAACGGTCAATAAACATCCCCTGACAGCCGCCACCATGGGAGGTGATCCCCTTGTCTTTGGGCCGCGAAAAGAAACAATCGCGCACATGGAAAATCAATCCCGTCGGGGCCAACAGAATGCCGCTGCAAACACCGTTGCACTGGAATTCGACGTCATCAAAAATGAACTTGCTCAAGGACCGGAAACCGGAAAAATCCACCAGGTATTTGAAGCGCTTGAACGTATAGGTCTGACGGCCAGCCGCGTCATAAAGCGGATTACTGAGCGTGATCTCTTGAGTGGTGATGTCCTTGTCACGCACATAGACTTCACGCCCCACACCGTTCCCTTCGACCCGGGAACCGATTTCGATGGCGGAAATATTGGTAACACCCGTCAGTTTGCGCGAGTCTGAAGGGTCGTAAGTGCCTTGACCCGTGACAACCACATCATCCCAATCACCGGTGGGCGCAGCTTCCAACTGACCGTTGCGGATTACACGGCGGGTGGCATAGGTATCGCGATCAGGCACAGCCGCTTGCATATCAATGGGTTCGCGAATGAATACTTTGCGACCCCGCATATCAAGGGCTTCGTGGTCCACATTGTTGAGCAAGGCTTGAAACGCTTTTTTGAAGGCAAGCTCTTCATCGCCGAACGCATCGATGTAGGCGGGCAGATGGAATTCCTTGGTCAACATCAGGACCTTGTCCGTTGGCATGGTGATCGTGCCCTCAAACCGTACATTCGCGCTGAGCGACACATCATCCGCCAGAAAATAAGTGCCCGGAGGCACCAGGATCAAGCGCCCTTCAGCCGCGCTGTTGGCACGGTCAAATGCGGCACTGTCATCGGTGGTTCCATCGCCAAGGGCACCATAGTCACGAACATCCACGACCGAGATCAAATCGCGCAGGAAAAAAGAGGTGACGTCTTCGATCTCGATATCGTCAATCCGCACGATCCCTCCATTGGGGCCTGTCAAATCGATACCGAAGTGGCCATAGATCGGTGTGGAGCCCCACACCATGTCCACTCCCGTGCGATCCCCTGCCCCGACAATGGCCGTCACCTCAACCACTTCGCCGTAATCCGTCAAAGATGTGGTGGCGCTGTTGAGCGGAATGCCCGTGACCGCATTGCCGCCAGAACGGCCCGCAAAAGCTGCGATGCGCACATTTGGCAAACTGCCGCTCAGAACTTTGATACGTGCTTTGATTTGCAAATAACATCCGGGCAACAGCGGCGTTTCACCCATATAGCGAACGCGCGTCGTACTGTTGACCTTTTGCACCTCAAGGCAGCCGCCAAAGTCCTGATCTGCAGGCACAAAAGCCGCGTTGTTGGCATTGGCATAGGTGTCAGATCCTGGTGTGCCGTCACCGCTGGACCAAACCGTCAAACCATTTGCAAACGCCGGCGGCATCAACTGCACGCCATCTGTAATTGCCTTATTCATCAAAAATCCCTTTCCCAACGGTGCGGCGCTTGGGCCAAACAGCCAAGGCGACACACCGCAATTGATCCAGCGTGCCGCAAGCCACAACGGCTCCGACACATGCGGGACAAGGAAATATCAATGATTGATTAACGCAGCCTCACACCACCGTCACGGTGCTAGGGGAAAAGAGGGGTTCAGGCGCCAACGCCGGGTTTAGGCAAAATCTGTACGCCGTTGATTTTCCAACCAGTTTCTGTCGACAGCATCCGATACCCCAAAACATGGGTTTCGCCTTGTTGGTCGGTGATCAAAACCTTTTGCCAAGTGTCTCCGGCGATCTCTTCTTGTTCAAGGTAGCGCACATCGGCTGGCCGCCACACCATTGGGTAGGCTTGGGTTACCATCCGTTCAAAGTTATCAGCATTGCCGAACAGCCGTTGGATATTGGGGCTGGCAAAAGCAAAGGCCGCTTCAAAATCATCGGCCTGAAAAGCTTCGATCTGGTCGCGGATCGTGTCCTGCACGCTCAAATCCTGCGCCCAGGCTTGCGTGGCCAGCAGAGTTGCCAGTGCGGTCATCTTGAGGGTACGAAACATCTGTGGTTCTCCTGCGCTAGATTACAAATTCTAGCGCAGGAGAGGCCTAAAACAAGGCAGGCCAAATTATCTGATACTTAAACGAGATCTCCGGCCAATGCGGAATCGATAAGCGCAATCGTTTCGTTCACCCCGTACAGAGCGATAAACCCGCCAAAGCGTGGACCTTGCGACGCACCTAAGAGAACCTCATACAAAGCGGTGAACCAATCGCGTAACGGGTCGAACCGTTCACGTCCGCATGCAAAGACTTCGGATTGCAACGCCTCGGAATCCAATCCACCGTCCCACGCAACCAAACGCGTACGCAGGTCTTCCAATGCCTCGCGCTCAAGTTCAGAGGCCGCGCGAAACACCTTCTTGGGTTTCACAAAGTCATTGAAATAGCGCACGGCAAAACCAGCAGCAGCATCCAATTGCGGGTGCGTCTGTGGCCCTGCGTCCGGAGCATAACGCTGAATAAAGCCCCACAATTGCGCTTTGTCTTCAGCCGAAGAAACAGAGGCGAGGTTCAGCAACATCGAGAACGGCACAACCATGTCACTGGACGGCACGTTATGACCGTGAATGTGGAACACAGGGTTGTTCAGCCGCGCTTTGGTGTCTTGATCTGCGTAAGCACGCAATTGTTGATGATATTCGTCCACGGCCTTCGGAATAACATCAAAATGCATGCGCTTTGCCGTCTTGGGCTTGAGGTACATGAAATACGACAAGGATTCAGTCGAGGCGTAGCTCAGCCAGTCATCAATCGAGATCCCGTTGCCGGAGGTCTTGGAAATCTTGTGACCCTCTTCATCCAAAAACAACTCATAGGTGAAATGTTCAGGTTTTTTACCGCCCAAAATCTCGCAAATGCGATCATAAATCGGGGTGTTGGTTGAGTGATCCTTGCCGTACATCTCGAAATCAACGTCCAAAGCAGCCCAGCGCGCACCAAAGTCAGGCTTCCATTGTAGCTTCACATTGCCCCCAGTGACGGGAAGGGTCCATTCACGCCCCTCTTCATCATCAAAGGTAATCGTTCCGTCCTGCGCATTGACGCTTTTCATCGGCACGTACAAAACGCGACCCGTCTCGGGATGGATCGGCAGGAAAATGCAATAAGTTCCACGGCGTTCCTCACGCAGCGATTTCAGCATGACGGCCATGACTTCGTCGTATTTCTCGACAGCGCGGAGCAAAATCTCGTCAAACTGGCCACTGCGGTAAAATTCGGTTGAGCTGATGAATTCATACTCGAACCCGAAAGTGTCCAGAAAACTGTTCAGCTTTGCATTGTTGTGGGCACCAAAGCTGTCGTGCGTGCCAAACGGATCAGGGACATCCGTTAGTGGTCGCTGCAAGTGTTCAACCAAGGACTCCGAATTAGGCACATTGCCCGGCACTTTGCGCATGCCATCCAGATCATCCGAAAAACAGACCAAACGGGTCGGAATATCCGAGATGACCTCAAAAGCGCGGCGCACCATCGTTGTGCGCGACACCTCACCAAATGTGCCGATATGGGGCAAGCCAGATGGACCGTAGCCGGTTTCAAATAGCACAAAACCCTTTTCGGGCGGCTTCTTGGCATAGCGTTTGAGCAGACGGCGTGCTTCTTCAAAAGGCCACGCTTTGCTGGCCAGTCCGGCCTCTCGCAGATCACTCATTTCGCTATCCTTTGACCAATGGCCTTTGACACCAGCGGCGCGACATAGGCGCCAACCTGCCGCTACCTATTGCGCGGGTGGCCTTAGGTCAATATTCTGCGCCGCAACATAACCCAATAAGGACGGATGACCGTGAACGAAGTTACACACTCCCTGACGGCCCAAGACGCGCTGGTGGCGGTCATGATCGCCGTTTCAGCATCCGACGCCGATATCGGAACCGCAGAATTGGTGAAAATCCAGTCCGCGATCAACATGCTACCCGTTTTCGCCGAATATGACCTCGACCGACTCACGACGATCAGCCAGACTGTTTTTGACCTGTTCGAGCAAGAGGACGGGTTGGATGCCCTGTTCGGACTTGTGCGCGACTCCCTGCCCGAGCGCCTGAATGAAACGGCATATGCATTGGCCTGTGATGTGGCCGCTGCTGATGGATCACTGGAGGAAAGCGAACTTCGCCTCCTCGAAGAGATGCGCTACGAGCTGAACATCGACAGACTGCATGCAGCTGGAATCGAACGCGGCGCACGGGCACGACACCTGACGTAAAATTCGCGGGCTGTTCAGTGTTGTCTTTAACGACCCTTACAGCCTGCAATGCGGGGCGTTGCGACGTTTCCAAACTGGACGGCCACACTGGCCAATAGATACGTCGCACCTGTTGGGACGATGTACTATCGGTCCATACAAAATATATGGGCCGTGTTTATTTATCTGAAAATGACCGTACACCTTTGCTGAGGCTCCGGTGCAATCCAGCATCGCCAAAAAATTGCTGTTTTGAACCAGTTCCGGGACAGAGTGCAGATGTCTGTTCAGACTTGGTTACCGAACTGAAGATAGCCAATACCGAAAATTCACTATAGCAGCCAAATTTGACTCGAAATCCAGATCGGTTCGGGCGCGGGGCAGACCTCCAACGGCCAGTCCTGCGAGCGAATTCCGGCCGATATCCGACACCATAAAATTACATGCAATTTTCCTTTGCACTGCGTCAGAAAGTTTCCTATACGAAACCCAAGTTGATGAGACCCCCATGGGAGAGTGCAGTTCAATCTGCCGCCGAAGGAGCAACGCCCCGGAAACTCTCAGGCACATGGACCGTGTGGGACGCCGTCTGCGCAAAAGCGC
>CALSOO010000009.1 GCA_943787985.1 uncultured Paracoccaceae bacterium
TAGTTTTTATAAGCGTCTGCCCCGCTCAAGCCTGTGTCATGTAACGGGTGATGGGCTGGGTAGTCTGCGACGTCTTTGAAACGCAGAAGATTGAGCATTTCGATAGGTTGATCACGCGGCAGGTCTTTGAAGGCGTCAAATTGCGCGCGTGTGGGGTCGATGTGATGCTGCATCTAAAGCACTCCTGCGGGAAACTCATGTACGCCGTCCACAAGCGGCAGTGGCTGTGCCCATGCCACATCGGACAGTTTGAGGTTGCGATAAAGATGGGGGAAAAGCGCGTCACCTCGGGAGATTTCCCATTTCAGGTCATCGTCCAAACGATCGGTTTCGACCCCTAAAAGGAACAGGCCCTCAACCCCTGCAAAGTGTTTTGCGGCCGTTTCAGCGGCCTGTTCGGCAGTGGAGAAATGCACATAGCCATCAGCCACATCAATGGGTGCGCCGCTGGTCTCGCCTTTGGCGCGCAACTCGGCCCACTCGTCGGCCCGAAAAATTTTGAAAATCAACATGGGTGTTTGATGCCTTTCTGGGCGCGCGGGGTCAAGCAGTGGGGTGTTTCCCTCAGGTTAACGAAAGCGCCTTTGACTCTGCGCAGGGCGATGGTCAAAGTGGGTGCAATATTCAACAAACAGGGGGACGCACCATGTTATCGCGTTTGACACAGACAGTTGCTGCACTGGCTTTGACCGCAGGCACCGCGGCGGCGGACTATACGCTGACGATTTTGCACACCAATGATTTTCACGCTCGTTTCGAGCCAATCAACAAGTATGATTCTGGCTGCGGTGCCGAGGACAATGCGGAAGGGAAGTGTTTCGGCGGTTCGGCCCGACTGGTCACGGCGATTGCCGACGCGCGTGCACGCTCCAACAATTCTATCCTTGTGGATGGAGGCGACCAGTTTCAGGGGACGCTGTTTTATACATACTACAAAGGCGCTTTGGCCGCCGAGATGATGAATAAACTGGGCTATGACGCGATGACTGTGGGCAACCACGAATTCGACGATGGCCCTGAAGTGCTGGCCGGCTTCATGTCCGCTGTGAATTTCCCTGTCCTGATGTCGAACGCTGATGTCTCTGCCGAACCGCTTTTGGCAGACAAACTCGCCAAGTCCACAATCATAGAGCGTGGCGGCGAAAAGATCGGCCTGATCGGGCTGACACCTGAAGACACCGATGAATTGGCCAGCCCCGGCCCAAACATCACATTCTCCAACCCTGAGATGGCTGTGGCGATGGAAGTGGCCAAGCTGGAAGACGCTGGCGTGAACAAAATTATCGTGCTCAGCCACTCGGGATATAGCGTAGACCAAAAAGTGGCTGCAGCGGTGCCAGGCATTGATGTGATCGTCGGGGGGCACTCTAACACGTTACTTTCCAACACCAACGAGCGCGCCCAGGGTCCATACCCCACGATGGTGGGCGACACTGCGATTGTTCAGGCCTACGCATACGGCAAGTTCTTGGGTGAATTGAACGTGACCTTCAACGACGCGGGTGAAATCACGCAAGCCAATGGGGAACCGTTGATCATCGACAGCACAGTTGCCGAAGATGCCGAAACTGTCGCGCGCATCGCTGAAGCTGCTGCACCGCTTGAGGAAATCCGCAGCAAGGTTGTGGCTGAAGCGGCCACTGAAATCGGGGGTGACCGTGCAGTGTGCCGGGCGATGGAATGCTCCATGGGGTCCCTTATCGCGGATGCGATGTTGGAGCGCGTCAAGGAGCAAGGCGTAGAAATTGCGATCCAAAACGGTGGCGGCATTCGTGCCAGCATCGACAAAGGGCCGATCACAATGGGCGAGGTTCTGACGGTTTTGCCATTCCAGAACACGCTGTCCACGTTTGAAGTTTCCGGGGCCACAATCATTGAAGCCCTTGAAAACGGTGTGAGCCAACTTGAAGAAGGCGCAGGTCGCTTCCCGCAAGTGGCTGGCATGTCCTTTACCATCGACACGGCAGCAGAGGCGGGCAGTCGCATCTCTGGCGTGATGGTGGGCGTGTTCCGATCGACATGGAGAAAGTCTATGGCGTGGTGTCCAACAACTACGTGCGCAATGGCGGGGACGGATACAAGATGTTCAAAGCCGCAGAAAATGCCTATGATTTCGGGCCTGATCTGGCGGATGTTACAGCGGAATTTCTGGCTGCCAAGGGGCCATTCACGCCCTACACGGATGGTCGGATTACTGTGAAGTAATGCGCGCCTGACGTGAGGCGAGACGTCCAAAAAACCGATGCCCCGTCTGGAAACAGGCGGGGCACATTTGCAAAGGAATTCCTATGTTTGCATCAGATGATACGGTGACCTTGCGGCGGTTGGGCATTGCGGATTTGCAAGCCTTTCAACGCTACCGTCAAGATCCTGTTGTGGGTCGGTTCCAGAGGTGGACCGCGATGGATGACACCAAGGCCAAAGCGTTTCTTGAGAGCATGGCGCAAACGCCCGTGCCTGCCATCGGCGGATGGTGTCAAATCGGGATCGCGCGCGCAGACAATGGTGTTTTGATCGGAGATTTCGGGCTCAATGTGGCGCAAGATCACAGCGCGGCAGAGTTGGGGATTACGTTGTCACGCGATGCGCAGGGCCACAGCCTTGGGTTTCGGGCGGTACATCTTGTGACGGAATGGGTTTTCCAAACCACCTCTGTCCCGAAAATTGTGGCGATAACGGATGAGCGGAATTCTGGGGCGCAGGCATTGTTGGCCCGTTTGGGGTGGCCGCAGGTCGACACATTGGGGCCCGATGTCGAGATCGAAGGGCTGACCGAATTTGTCTATGAATGCACGCGCCCCGAACCGTAAAACACCGCGGGTATTGATTGCCCAATGCCGCACGCTCCCCTACCATCGCCGCGATGTGTGGACGTTTTGCGATAACCCTTCCAAGTGACGCGATGGCCCAGTTGTTTGCTGCTGCCCCTGCCAATGACTTGCCCGATGTGCCCAATTTTAACGTCTGTCCAACGACGCAAGTGCACGTTGTGACCTCGCAAGAGGGGCAGCGCAGTTTGGGCGCGATGCGCTGGGGCTTTATTCCATCATGGTACAAGAAACCCACCGATGGTCCCCTTCTGATCAATGCCCGCAGTGAAACGATTGCGCAAAAGCCGGCCTTTCGCGACGCCTGCCGCGCCCGGCGCTGTGTGGTGCTGGCCAGCGGGTTTTATGAATGGACCAAAGACGGGGAAGGGGGGCGTGACCCTTGGTACATCACGCGCACGGATGGCGCACCGCTCATCTTGGCAAGTGTTTGGCAGAACTGGGACAAGGGGGATGCGCCGGTGCGCACCTGTACGATGGTGACGACAGGCGCAAATGTGGCCATGTCAGCGGTCCATCACAGGATGCCTGTTGTTCTGGACCCGGGTGATGTCGGGCTGTGGCTTGGCGAGCAGGGCAAAGGCGCCGCCACACTGATGCGGGCGGCGCCTGAAGATACGTTGCGTTGGCACCGTGTGTCGCGGGCCGTCAATTCCAACCGCGCGCAAGGGCCCGGGTTGATAGAGGCCTGCGCGCTTTAGACAAACAAGGCGTCCAGGCAAAAAGATTAGTTTGAGGGCGCGGATCCGAATTCGATAATCCCTGTAACCGCCGGGTCGCCGTTTTCGTCCAGTTGGCCCTCATGGAAGAAATCTTTTTCCATGTTTGCGACCACGGTGATTGTGGCGGATTCGTCCTGGCCAAGCTCACCAGTCGTCCATGCGCCATCTTCGGATGTCACGGTAATGGTCACTTCGGACTGGTTGGTGAAGACAAGCAAGTCACCTGCAACAACATAAGATGTTTGTGGAAAGTAGGCTTCAGGAAGAACCAGAATCTCGTGCTCGGCTGCGTGAGCAGGAGTAGAGACCATGATGCCAGCTAAAGCGGCCATAAAAGTAAATTTGCGCAGCATTTCATTTCCTTTGCGTTCCGGCCCCACCCGTAAAACTTACAATTGTCGCTACTTTGATATTGGGGCGGAAATGCGGCGAGGGTGGGACGAACCCGTGACAAATGGTGCTTAAGGGCGTGTTTGGGTGCCAAGCCATGTGCGAAACGCCTCGATCGGGGCAAAGTTTGCTCTTTCGGAGGGCCAGACCAGATAATACGAGCCGATGCTTTGGGTGGTGACGTTCGAGGCCAACAGCAATTGACCGGTCTTGAGGTAAGGCTCGGCCACGAATGTAGGCAGCAACGCAATGCCCATTCCGTGAATTGCGGCCTGTGCCATCGTGGAAAACTGATCAAACATCATGCCTGGCGCTGGTGGCGTTTCCAGCCCTTGTCCGCCAAACCAACGCGCCCACCCCTTAGGGCGCGTATCCAGATGCAGCAAAGAATATGCCAGCAAATCAGCAGGTGCGCGTGCCGGTTGGCGCATCAGGTCAGGGGCGCACACAGGGACAACGGTTTCTGGCATCAGCTCTAGATGGGTCGCTCCCGCCCAGTCCTCTCTCCCGAAATGGATTGCTGCGTCAAAGCGTTCGTTGCGAAAATCAAACGGGGCCAATCGCGTCGACAGGTTGATCGTCACCTCGGGATGGGTTGCGGCAAAACTTGACAAACGAGGTGCCAACCAATGCATCCCGAATGCGGGAAGAATGGCAAGGTTCAGGGTGCCGCCATCCGGATTGGTGCTGGCCGTGATGGAGGCGCGCGCCAAACGCTCCAGCACAGAGCGCACCTGGGCCGCGTAATCCTGCCCCGCGGACGTCAGGCGCAACCAGCGCCCGTCTTTGTAAAACAAGGACGCACCCAATTGCGTCTCAAGGGTTTTGAGCTGACGGCTGACGCCACTTTGGGTCAAGGCCAATTCCTGCGCGGCAGCGGTTGCTGTCCCGAGGCGGGCGACGGCTTCAAAACACAGCAAAGCATGCGTCGAGGGTAAATACCGGCGGGGGGCAATCATCTATGCATTTTTCTCATGGGTTTCAGGATGATCCTGCATTAGTCATTTTCCACGAAATATGCAATTAAGGACTGAAATGACCTGATTTCCAAAAGGATGCCCGCCATGAACGTAGAAGCAAAAGTTCTGAAAGCCAAAGATGCCCCTGATCTGGGCGCGTTTGATTGGGCCGATCCCTTTCGTCTGAGCGATCAATTGAGCGAAGACGAGCGGATGATCCAAGCCTCTGCGCAGGCCTATGCGACCGAAAAGCTGGCTCCGCGCGTTATCAACGCCTTTGCAAACGAGGAAACAGACCCGTCCATCTTCCGCGAAATGGGCGAAATGGGGCTGCTGGGTATCACGTTGCCCGAAGAATACGGCGGTTTGGGCGGATCGTATGTGTCCTACGGTTTGGTCGCCCGCGAGGTCGAACGCATCGACAGCGGGTACCGTTCGATGATGTCGGTACAGTCCTCATTGGTGATGTACCCGATCTATGCCTACGGCTCCGAAGCGCAACGGATGAAGTATTTGCCCAAGCTGGCCTCTGGCGAATTCATTGGCTGCTTTGGTTTGACCGAGCCTGATGCCGGCTCTGATCCGGCTGGAATGAAGACCGTCGCCAGAAAAGTCGAGGGTGGCTACGTATTGAACGGCGCCAAAATGTGGATTTCCAATGCGCCAATCGCGGATGTGTTTGTTGTTTGGGCCAAGTCCGAAGAACACGGTGGCCGTATTCGTGGCTTTATCCTCGAGAAAGGAATGAAAGGTTTGTCCGCCCCGAAAATTGGCAACAAACTGTCCTTGCGCGCGTCAATTACAGGCGAAATCGTGATGGAAAACGTCGAGGTGTCCGAGGATGCGTTGATGCCGAATGTGTCTGGCCTGAAAGGTCCGTTCGGGTGTTTGAACCGCGCCCGCTATGGCATTGCATGGGGCGCGATGGGCGCTGCCGAGTTTTGCTGGCATGCGGCCCGTCAATACGGGTTGGACCGCAAACAGTTCAACAAGCCGCTGGCCGGCACGCAGTTGTTCCAGAAGAAACTGGCGGACATGCAGACGGAAATTTCACTGGGACTGCAAGGCGCGTTGCAAGTTGGCCGCTTGATGGACGCGGCATCCGCTGCCCCCGAGATGATCTCGATCATCAAGCGCAACAACTGCGGCAAGGCCTTGGACATAGCGCGCATGTCACGTGACATGCATGGCGGCAACGGTATTTCAGGCGAGTTTCAGGTCATGCGTCATATGATGAACCTGGAGACAGTGAACACCTACGAGGGCACGCATGATGTGCACGCGTTGATTTTGGGCCGCGCCCAGACCGGCATTCAGGCGTTTTTCTAAAGCTGCATTGCGCGGACAGGTTTCGGGGGCTCTGCCCCCGGACCCCCGAGGTTTACGGGCGAGGTGAATTTAGTAAGGGTTCGCGCTCCCCTGCTCGGATCACATTTGGATCGTACGGCTCTCGGGCAAAGACTTCGTGCACCATGGGGGCAAAGAATTCGATGGGCAGTGTGTCATAGTCCGGATCGAAGCTGGATTGATCCCAGCGTTCGCAAAATGCGGCGCAATCGTCGAAGTAGATGTGCCCTTTGAACTGGTCACGCTTGTCAGGGTTTCCGCCCACATGGTGTCCGTAGTAAACCATTTGGAAGTCACCGTGTGTTTGCACACACCAACTGCATTGTTCCCGAACAAAAGGGCGCAGGATGGTCGCGGCATATTCATCATGATTGTAGGGCGCGTAGATGTCGCCGATATCGTGCAGCAGGGTCGAGACGACCCAATCCATGTCCGCGCCATCGCGGTGTGCCCGTGTTGCGGATTGCAACGAGTGGCCAAGGCGGGTGATTTGATAGCCCGACAGCCCTTCGTCCAGCTCAACCAGTGCATTGAGCAATCTGGCTGCGGTGCCCTTGGTGTGTTCCACTTCATGCGCCGTCAAGAAATCGTATTCTTCTTTCGTGCCGTCTTTCATTTGGGTGAATTTGACCTGATCCATCAGTTGTATAGCCCCGTTGATTTTTGTGCGCCCTTCATCATGACCCGTGCCTGCGCGTCGCGGATCTGTTGATACAGCCCAAGACTGGGCGCATCGAACAGTGCAGCAGGGGCCGGAACATGGGTGAAGTTATTGTAGCGATCTGTGCCGCGCACAAGAGAGGCGTAGTCGGTTGCCCCTGATTTTTGCCCGATTTGTGGGGTGCAGTAGCGGATCACCGCCGCGATTCTGCGATCATTCGTGGTGTTTGGGCCCGATCCGTGGATGGTCTGCCCGTGGTGCAACGAGATTTGCCCGGGGTGGATTTCAATCGCTTGTTTGTCTGCCTCCGCCACATCGACGGCCACTTCTTGTCCGCGGCTGAGCAGGTTGTTTTGGTCGAACGTGTCTGTGTGCGGCAATATCGCGTTTTTGTGTGATCCTTTCACAAAGTCCATGCACCCCGATGCCGGGGTTGCCGGTGACAAGGACAGCCACGCGGTGACCAGCCCGTCCACAGCGCCAAGCCCCCAATATGTCAGGTCCTGATGCATGCTGACGATCTGTGTCGTGTTCGGCTCTTTGATGAAAAATTCAGCGGCATAGATCATGACGTCAGGTCCAAGCACTCCCTCTACCGCATCCAGAATGCGAGGGTCTGCGCCGATGCGTTAGGCCAGTGGCATCACGCAATGCGCGTTGACCCGTTTGTAGGTGTTCAGCGGCAAGGGCAAATCCGCATCCAGCCAATCCGCTTCGATCTTTTCCAGTTCGAGCCGCATGGCCTGTGCTTCCTGCGCAGACATGACTTGAAGTGGAAAGAGGTATCCGTCCTCCCAATATTGCACCTTTTGCGCGTCTGACAATTTGCCATTTTCGAGCGGTATGGGGGGCGGCATGGGCATGTCCTTTCGCAACCAATTCCGTCAATGGTTTCGTCTGACAAGGGGCCCGTCTTGCCCATTTTCGACACGACGTCGCAAATAGACCATCTTGAGGCGTTGGTGACGTCATGTTGACGGGCAATCGCGCTGGACATGCGGGGTATGACCGCTAGTGTCCTGCGCAACAGCGATCGTACAAAAGGAATGCAGTCATGGAAAAGTTCGGCAAGAGCCAATCAACGAAACGCGTTGAGGATGTGCGGTTTCTGACGGGCGAAGGGCGTTACGTCGATGACATCGCGCCGGCCAATGCGCTTGTCGCCTTCTTCTTTCGTTCCCCGATCGCGCACGGTGTGATCACGCAGCTGGACGTCACCGATGCACGCGAGGCCGACGGCGTTCATGCGGTCTTGACCTGCGCGGACCTTGAAGCAGCAGGCATGGATATCGCGATGCCGGGTGCGCTTGTTGATAACCTCGATGGCTCAAAAGGGGCCACAACCCTGCGCCCGTTGCTGGCGCAAAACAGGTTGCGCTATGTGGGTGAGCCGATCGCGGCAGTGATCGCAGAGACGCCGGCACAAGCGCGAGATGCGGCAGAATTGATCGTGCTGGATTACGATGAGTTGCCCGCCAAAATGGATTTGGCCGCTGGCGGGGAAACGATCCACGACACTGCAGCAGACAACGTCGCGTTTGATTGGGGCATGGGAGACGAGGCCGCGACCAAAGCCGCGTTTGACGCCGCCGCCCATGTTGTCAGCCTTGATGTGGGCGACAACCGTGTCATCGTCAATGCGATGGAACCCCGTGGGTGCTATGCGCATTGGGACGACGGACGCCTGCATGTGGCCATCAACGGACAAGGCGTTTGGGTGCCCAAAAAGGACATGGTCCGCACCTTTGGCGTAGATGAAGATGATGTGCACGTGACCAACCCTGACACCGGGGGGGGGTTCGGGATGAAGGCGATGGGGTACCCTGAACCGTTTTCCGTGGCCCAAGCCGCGCGTGCGCTGGGCCGGCCGGTGCGGTGGATGTCCGAGCGGACCGAAGCGATGCTGAGCGACAACGGTGGACGCGATTTGACGTCGACAGCCGAGCTGGCGTTTGATGAAAACCACAAGATCACCGCCTACCGCGTGCACAGCGATGTGAATCTCGGGGCCTATAACTCGCAATTCGGGCAACCCATTCAAACAACTCTGTTTTCGCGGGTTTTGATGGGGGTCTATGACGTCCAGACGACGTGGCTGCACGTCAACGGTTACTTCACCAACACGGTGCAAGTGGATGCGTATCGAGGGGCTGGTCGCCCTGAAGCGATCTATGTGCTTGAGCGCGTGATGGACCGCGCCGCCCGCGAATTGGGCATTGACCCTTGGGAGCTGCGCCAGATCAACTTCATCAAACCAGAGCAATTCCCGTACAAGGCTGCGACAGGCGAAACATATGACGTGGGGAACTTCCCGATGTTGCTCAACCGTGCCGCAGAAATAGCGGATCGCGCAGGGTTTGAGGCCCGCAAAGCCGCGGATGCCAAGAACGGACTGCTGCGTGGGCAGGGCCTTTGCTACTATATCGAGAGCATCTTGGGCGACCCGTCCGAGTCTGCCAAAGTCGTTTTCAACAACGACGGCACCGTTCATATTCTGGTCGGGACGCAGTCCAACGGGCAAGGGCACGAAACTGTCTATTCCAAATTCCTGAGTGATCAAACGGGCATCCCGGCTGATCGGATTTTCGTGATCCAAGGCGACAGTGACCTCATCAAACAGGGGGGTGGCACGGGTGGATCCCGCTCTGTCACAGTACAAAACACGGCGACTTTGGCGACGGTCAAAACCATGATCGACAGCTTCACGGCCTTTCTTGCGGACGAGATGGGTGTACCAGCGGCCGAGATCAGCTTTGACGATGAACGCTTTCGCGCGGATGGCTCGAACCTCACGCCAACCATGCTTGAGGTTGCGGAAATGGCGCGCGAAAAAGGCCGCGATGATCTTTTGACGCATGAAGAGCGCACAACACTGCCTGCGCGCAGCTTCCCCAACGGGGCGCATGTGACAGAGGTGGTGGTCGACCCTGACACTGGCGTTGTGGTCACGGACCGTTATTTTGTCGTCGACGATTTTGGCAATCTTATCAACCCGATGTTGGCCGAGGGCCAAGTGCACGGCGGCGTGGTTCAAGGCATCGGCCAAGCCATCACAGAGCACACGGTGTACGACGAGGACGGCCAATTGCTCACGGCAACGTTCATGGACTACGCCTTGCCGCGGGCCGAAGACGTGCCCAATATTAGCTTTACGTCGGTTCCGGTTCCGTCGACGGCCAACATCATGGGGATGAAAGGCTGCGGCGAAGCAGGCACTGTCGGCGCATTGGCTGCTGTTGCGAATGCGGTTCAGGATGCGCTGTGGGCGCGCGGCGTCCGTCAAGCCGACATGCCGTTCACGCCACATAAAGTTTGGGAATTGCTAAAGGATGCACCAATCGCCGCTGAATAAACGGATCACGCAGTGGTTACAGGCACGTTTCGGGCGTGCGGCCCCTGAAGTGGCCCCTCCTGTGCGGGGGGCGACGGTACATGTTGTGATTTTGGACGGCACGATGTCCACTCTGGATGAGGGCTGCGAAACCAATGCAGGCCTTGCGTATAAATTGCTCAGCGAAATGGGCTCCGAAGTCTCCGTCTATTATGAACACGGATTGCAATGGTCCCATTGGCGCCGCGCCGGGGATGTGTTGATGGGGCGAGGCATAAATCGCCAAATCCGACGCGCCTACGGGTATCTTGCATCGCGTTACAAAGTTGGCGACAAGATCTTTCTTCTGGGCTTTTCGCGCGGGGCGTACGCTGTGCGATCCTTAGCGGGAGCTATTGATATGGTTGGACTTTTACGTGCCGACGGCGCCACAGAGCGCAACATTCGCCAAGTGTACCGGCACTATGAATACAGTCCCAATTCGGCATCTTCTGAAGCATTTGCAAATCTGCACTGCCACGCTTCGGTTGATATCGACATGATCGGGGTTTGGGATACGGTGAAATCGTTGGGGATCAACGCGCCGGTTTTATGGCGGCTGTCGGCACCGCGACACGCGTTTCACAACCACGCTTTGGGGGCATCCGTAAAGCGCGGCTATCACGCCTTGGCACGCCACGAAACCCGTGTGGCCTATGCCCCTGTAATGTGGGAGCAAACCCCCGATTGGGAGGGCGAGCTTGAGCAGATGTGGTTTCGGGGCGCGCATGGAGATGTCGGCGGGCATTTGGGGGCATTCACGGCGGCGCGCCCCTTGTCCAACATCGCTTTGGTGTGGATGCTGGCCAAGGCCGAAGGGGCGGGTCTGCCGCTTCCTGACGGGTGGCTTTCCACAGGATGCTTTGGCCCCTGCGGCAGGAACGTTGCGCGGCTTTGGGCGCTGGTTTATCACGCGAAAACAACGCCGTGTGGGTCATGACCCGTCCGAGCGGATTCACCCGAGCGTAACCGCGCCAGAAGGTGTCGGGGCTGGTAAAACGTGGCCGTGGTCTAAGACGGCTTGATCTGCATGATGATGCACGTGGTGGAGCCGGTTGCGTAGGTTTTACCGTCTTCAACCCCGATGATTTTCCCGCTGGCGACACCGGTCGAGCGCCCTGCATGATCCACGGTTCCTATGCAGTCGATCTGCATCCCCAAAGGGATCGCGCGGGTGATATTTATCTTATATTCCAACGTGGTATAGACCGCGCCGCGTGGCACCTTGGTCATGACGGCGCAAGCCATGGCGCTATCGAGCAGCGTGCCATACCAGCCGCCATGTACGGTTCCGAGCGGGTTGGTCACGTTGAACTCGGGAGTGCCGCGAAACACAGCGCGTCCGTCTGCGATGTCGTGCAAGCCATACCCCAGAGTGTGGCCGATCGGCGGTGCCGGGTTCGTACCATCAAGAATGGCTTGCATGAACTCCAGTCCGGACATCGACAAAAGGTCCTCTTGGGTCAGTAAATCAGCGGGCGATCGGGCGATAGGTGGCATAAAGGTCTCCGGCGTCTGGGGCTGATAAGACGCTAGAAACAAACATCAATTTGAGCAACCCTTACGCGACGTTTCGGATGCCGCTGGCGGCGGTCACACCAAAGGCGTGGCACACTTCGCGGGTCAGGTCGGGGCGGTTCAATGTATAAAAGTGCAAGGCCTCGACGCCCTCGGACACAAGGTCATCGCAAAGCTCAGTGCACTGGGCAATCGACAGAAGGTCGGTGCGATCATCTCTTTGAGCTTTTTCAAAGGCTTGCGCCAGTTCTGGGGGGATATGAGCGCCGCAGCGTTTGGCGAAGGCAACTGTGCTCTTCCAGTTGGAGATCGGCAGGATGCCGGGGGTAATAGGGGCGGTTATTCCAGCATCCGCGCAAGCGTCCCTGAAACGTAGGAAGTTACTGGAATCAAAGAAGAATTGCGTGATCGCCTCATCTGCTCCAGCGTCGATTTTGGCCTTTAGCCAGTCTACATTCTGCTGAACAGAGGCGGCGTCAGGATGCACTTCGGGATAGGCCCCGACGCGGATCGTGAAATCGCCCGTTTTTGCGAGCGCTTCTACCAAAGCAACGCTGTCCGAAAACCCTTCGGGATGGGGCGTGAAGCGTGTGTCACCGGCAACCGGATCACCGCGTAGCGCCACGAGGTCTGTGATGCCCGATGCGGCGAATTTAGACGCAGTTTCAAGAACTTCTGCCTTGGTTGCGCCGACACAGGTCAAATGTGCGGCAACCGGCAAACCGGATGTGCGGCGCAGGGTTCGGGCCGCGTCATGGGTCAGGTTTTGGGACGATCCACCCGCACCATAGGTCACAGAAAAGAAACGTGGATCAAGCGGTGCCAACCCCTGCGCCGTATCCCAAAGCCGAAAAGAGGCGTCTATGGATTTGGGCGGAAAGACTTCAAACGAGACTGCGGGCGGTGTCATAATGTGATCCTTATCAATCTGCGGTTGCTTCTTTTCGCACGTTGAGTAAGTTGAGGCAAATTCATAACTCTCATCAACTATATGAGTTTCGTATGCATATCGAATTTCGCCATCTTCGCACGATCAAAGCCATTCACGAATGCGGAGGCCTCGCCAAAGCGGCCGATCAGCTGCACATCACGCAAAGCGCGCTGAGCCATCAGGTCAAAGGTCTGGAGGATCAAGCGGGTGTTGAACTGTTTGTGCGCCGGTCCAAACCGTTGAAACTGTCTGCTGCCGGCAAGCGCCTTTTGCGTCTTGCAGAACAGGTTTTGCCGCAGATCGAAGCCACGTTGGCGGAATTCACGGGCTTGCGTGACGGCAATTCGGGCCGCATGCACATCGCCATCGAGTGCCACGCGTGTTTCGAGTGGCTGTTTCCGGTTCTCGAAGAGTTTCGTCGCTCGTGGTCGGACGTGGATGTGGACATACGTCCGGGGCTGGCCTTTGATGCGCTGCCCGCCTTGATGAAGGAAGAGGTCGATTTGGTGGTCTCCTCTGACCCAGAGGAGCTGCCAGGTATAGATTTCATAGAACTCTTTGATTATAAGGCGGTCTTTGTGGCCTCGAAAGATCATCCGCTGGCCCAGAAAGACTATGTAGACGCACAGGATTTCCGTGGTCAAACACTGATCACCTATCCCGTTGAACGCACCCGTCTGGACGTGTTCAGCCAGCTTTTGATCCCCGCAAAAGTAGAGCCTGCTTCCGTGCGTCAAGCCGAATTGACGGCGGTTATTTTGTTGCTCGTGGCCTCAAATCGCGGTGTGTCTGTCTTGCCTGATTGGGTGGTGCGCGAGGTGAAATATTCGTCCGATTATGTCACGCGCCCTTTGACCAAAAACGGCGTCACCCGCCGTCTGTATGCGGCCATCCGCAGTGACGAGCGCGACAAACCCTATATGCAGCAGTTGATTGATCTGGCACGGATCGAGGCGCGCAAATTGCAGTCTGTTTGATATGAGCGGATTTCATAATGAACGGGCCGAACCTATGGTTAACCTTCATATGATTTTTCGCCCAGCCACGTCGGCACCGAATACGCATCTTGTACAAAACAGGCCCTGAACGTCACAAGACGTGCGGGTGAATTCGGGCTGTTTGGCAGGGCCGTGGCGTGAGTTGTACAAAAAACGCCCTGTTTGTCACAAGAGTCCCGACTTTGCAGATTTCAAAAGGTTAACGCTGTCAAAACCCGTGCAAAAATATATTCCGGTCTGTTTCAAACCGCTGTGTTTCCAAGTCCTCAAAGGTAAGCGTCCATGTCCTTGGCCCAACTGTCAGGCACCCGTCCCATGTGTTTCGCTGCAAATGCGAAGCTGGCCGAAAACTGCTGCACCGCGCGTGCGCGCAAGTCTTCGGGCAAAGGGTGGTAGGACCCGCGGTTTTGCGTGAAGTCGTGTTGTGCGGCAGGTGCGCCAGTGATGCTCAGGAAGCTGCACAGCTCCTGAAGCGTTTGGTCGGCACGCGATGAGAACAAGTCTTCGGTAAACAAACAATGAACGGGTGCAGTGGGCGCAAAAGCTGTCGCCCTTGCGTGTATTTCCTCAATGCGGACTTTGCGTGTCTGTACGCTGTCGATCTCAAGCCGTTGCGCAAAGTTTTCCTCCAGGGTGCCGGGCCTTTGTTTGTTTGAGCGTGCGTGCGCCACTCGCGACCACAAATTGTCTGCGGGATTGCGCAGCAGCAGGATCAGCCGCGCTTTTGGAAACAGGGCCAGCATCCGCGCGTATCCGTCCTGTTGTAGTCGCCCGTAAGAAGGGGTGATGTCCCCGAACACATCCTCGGGTTGGCAATGCCGGGTGAGAAAACTGTGGTAGTCTTCATCGCTTTGCATTTGGGCACGGTCGCGAATTTCGCTTTGCCACCGTGACAGTTTCCCGTCGGGGTTTTCCAACTGTGCGCGGATGCGGGTCCATCGTGCCTGCATCCGTTCGCGTTTTTTGTCTGCTTTCACCTGCGTTGTGGTGTCGAACCAGTGAATTTCCTTCATTGTCGTCATCTGTGCGCTGCTGTGTGTGTGCAGTTAGTTGTGCAACCACGACGTGCCGGAGCGCGCAGGCCCCAGACACGCGAAGTAGTTTTGATAACCGTCCCCTGACATGATTTAGTCGCCCAAACCATCGAACAGCGGGGTGGAAAGGTAGCGTTCCGCAAAGCTGGCGAGGATCACAACGATGGTTTTCCCTGCCATGTCGTCGCGTTTGCCCAGTTCCAGCGCGGCTTTGAGCGCAGCCCCCGAGGAGATGCCCACGGGCACCCCTTCGGTCACGGCCACTTGCCGCGCCAGTGCAAAGGCGTCGTCGTTGGAGACGGTCAGAACCTCGTTGTAGACGTCTGTGTTCAGGACCGCGGGGGCGAACCCTGCGCCGATCCCTTGGATTTTATGCGGTCCGGGCGCCCCCCCTGACAAGATCGGGCTGTCGGCGGGTTCCACGGCAACGATGTGGATGTCGGGGTTTTGCTCTTTGAGGTAGCCGCCCGCCCCCGTGATGGTTCCGCCGGTGCCGATCCCCGAGACGAAGGCGTCGATGTTTCCTGCGGTGTCGTTCCAGATTTCCGGTCCTGTGGTGGCGTAGTGGATCGCGGGGTTGGCGGGGTTTTCGAATTGCTGCGGGATCACTGCGTCGGGGATCGAGGCTGCAAGCTCTTCGGCTTTGGCGATGGCCCCTTTCATCCCTTTTGCGGGTTCTGTCAGCTCCATTGTCGCCCCGAGGATCGCAAACATTTTGCGCCGCTCGATCGACATGCTTTCGGGCATGGTCAGGATCAGTTTGTACCCTTTGGCCGCAGCTGCCAGCGCCAGTCCGATCCCTGTGTTGCCCGATGTGGGTTCGATCAGGGTGGTTTTGCCGGGCGTGATGGTGCCTGCCGCTTCCATCGCCTCGATCATGGCGACGCCGATGCGGTCTTTGACCGAAGAGGTGGGGTTGAAGAATTCCAGCTTGGCCAGAATATGCGCTTGAACGCCGTGCGCGGCTGCCAGTTTGTCCATCCGCACAAGGGGCGTGTTGCCCACGGTTTGCGTGATGTTGTCGTAGATTTTGCCGCGGCCGATGGTGCTCATGAGGCGTGTCCTTTGATTGCTTGGCGTTAAACTAGGCAAGATCGGGACAAGTTTCCAGCGCGCGCGCCATTCCCGCGCTGGAAAAGAACAATCAGATCAGTTTGACAACCTGTTTGCCGACATTTTTCCCCTCAAGCAGTCCCATAAAGGCCGCCGGTGCGTTTTCGAGGCCCACCGCGATGTCTTCGACCACTTTGATGTCACCGGATGCCACTTTGGGTCCGATTTCAGCGGCGAATTTCGGGAAGTCGCCCCAGTGGTTGGAGATGATGAACCCGTTCACCGACAGGAAGTTCACCAGAATGGTGCGCCAGATCGCGGGCGCTGTCAGTTTTGCGTCAGCCCCGGCCCCCAAACCGCCCGCGTTGTACCACGAGATCATGCCGCACACCGGAATACGCCCGAACGGTTTCATCAAAGGCATCACAGCCTCAAGCACTTTGCCCCCGACGTTTTCGAAATAGATGTCGATGCCACCGCCGCAGGCGTCTTTGATCGCCGCGCGCAGGTCTTTGGCGTTGTCATAGGCGCGGTGATCGATGCAGGCGTCAAACCCAAAGGTTTCAACGGCCATTTTGCATTTCTCGGCGCCGCCCGCGATGCCGACTGTTTTCAACCCCAACGCTTTGGCGACCTGACCAACCATCGAGCCAACAGGGCCGGTGGCGGCGGCCACGACAAGGGTCTCACCAGCTTTAGGCTTGCCCAGTTCCATCAAACCGTACCAGCCCGTAAAACCCGGCATGCCCAAAACGCCCAAAGACGCGGTGATGGGGCCATGCGCAGGGTCCACCTTGCGGCACATTTTGGCGTCGGCTGCGGCGTGAGTGGCCCAGCCGAACGGCCCAAAGGCAAAATCACCCGCCTTGAAGTGATCGGAATTGGAGGCGATGACCTCGCCGACGCCGCCCCCTTCCATGGTGCCACCGATGGGCACAGGGGCTGCATAGCTTTTGCCGTCGTCCATGCGGCCGCGCATGTAGGGGTCCAGCGACATGTAATGGTTGCGCACAAGGATTTCGCCGGGCCCCGGTGTGGGTATGTCGGCGGTTTCCAGGCTGAAGTGTTCGGGTTGCGGCGCGCCTGTGGGGCGGCCTGCGAGTGCGATGCGTTGCATTTGGTCTGTCATGGTGTCGTCCTCCCTGTTCGGCAGCAGCGTGGCGCGCAGGGGGGCGTGTGGCAAGCTGTGACGTTCCGTTACGGGCCGTGACGGGCCGCAACGCGCCAATATCGGGCGCGGGGGCTGCGAGGGGCCAAAAGACGCATGTTTACTCTGCTCTCACAGCCCCCTTGGCAAGGCGCGCACACAAGCGTATAGCGCGCACTTGATCCTTAGCCTCGGAGTCGTCCCTATGATTGGCAGTGCAAATCTTAACATCATGATCAAAGCCGCGCGCAAAGCGGGGCGGGGTCTGGTGAAGGACTTCCGCGAAGTCGAGAATTTGCAAGTGTCCATGAAAGGTGCTGGCGATTTTGTCAGCCGCGCAGACACCAACGCCGAACGCACGATCAAGTTTGAATTGATGGAAGCACGCCCGACCTACGGTTGGTGCGCCGAAGAATCCGCCGAAGAAGATGGCAAAGATCCGACCCGTCGCTGGATCGTTGACCCGCTCGATGGCACCACGAACTATTTGCACGGCTTGCCTCACTGGGCGGTCTCTATCGCGCTTGAGCACAAAGGCGAGATCGTGGCCGGTGTGGTCTACGACGCGGCCAAGGACGAGTGCTTTTTCGCAGAAAAAGGGGCGGGTGCCTGGATGAACGAGACCCGTTTGCGCGTGTCTGGCCGTTCGCGGATGATCGAAGCGATTTTTGCAACCGGCGTGCCATTTGGTGGCCGTTCCGATTTGCCTTTGACCTTGCAGGACATCGCCAAGTTGGCCCCTGTCTGTGCAGGCATCCGGCGCTGGGGCGCGGCCTCACTGGATTTGGCCTATGTCGCCGCTGGCCGCTATGACGGCTATTTCGAGCGCCGCTTGAACGCCTGGGATATGGCCGCGGGTTTGATCATTGCCAAAGAAGCGGGCGCATTGGTTGAGCCAATGAACCCCGACGGCCACATTCTGAATGATGGCAACGTGATTTGCGCCAACGAGCCGTTGTTCAACACTTTGGCGAAAACCCTGCGCAAGTAATCTGCGGCTTTTCTCGGGTTAGTCGGGCGTTGCGCGCCATGTGGCAATAGACACGCTGCGCCCGAAGAAACATCCGGAACAGCCCCCGAGGATCACGGCAAACCCTGCCACGAATGCGTGTGATCCGTCGATGTGAGGTGCAAGTGTTTGCACCGTGCCGCGCACGAAATTCGCCCAGAATATGATCATCAAGGTCAGCAGCGTCACCCATTCGCCTTGCACCGTCACGCGCCGGTTTTCGCGTTTGAGCACGCGTGTGTTTTGAAACCTGTAGGCTGCAAATGCGCACCCGCAATAGCTTGTTGCAAAGCTGCCCCATGCAAGTGCCGGATGCGCAAGCTCTGCGACATCTTTCAATGTCATCACCCCGATGAACGGGATCAGGTAGTAAGGCCACACAGGACCGCTGCGCGTCTTGCGCGCCCGCATCCCCAGCAGGATCAGTCCCGCCAATAGTGGCCACACCCAAAGTGGTGCGCCTGTGGCGATGCCTTCAAGGGTTTGTTTGAGCGTTTCGATGATATTGGTCATTTGCGCAATCTCGCATGGTTGTGCTTGCCCATGTGATACCCGGTCGCTGTGTGCGGTCGCTATGCGCTTTGCCTCACCGGTCCCGATTTTGCGTCAAATGTGGGATTGCCCGTTTGCGCTTCGTGAGTGGTCAGTCATCGCAGGGGTGGTTGATCCCGTTTGTCCATGGGACCGGTTCATGCTCCAGCGGGTGCGCCCCCGCGATACATCCCAGATTGATCCCGCATTCCTTGGGGTCGAAGCGCCAGTGGTGGTGGGTGTAAATTCCGCAGATTTTGCAAAAGTGGTGTTGTGCGGTGTGCGAGCCAAAGCTGTAGGTGGACAGGGCGTCTTGCCCTTTTGTCACCTGCACTGTTGCGGCGATGGCGGTCACGGCTGCCGCTTGTCTGCGTGCACAAAACGAGCAGTCACAGCGCGCAGCGTCGTCCAGTCCATGCGGCAACTCGGCTGTCAGCGAGACGGCCCCGCAGTGGCATGTTGCGGTAATTTTCATCGCTTGTACCTCGGGATGCGGCTGCGGCTGTATTGTGTTTCGGGGTGGGGCGGGTGTCCGTCGGTCCGCTTCCAAAAGCCCGTGCCGCCCCGCGCGATCCACACGGGGATGGCCATGCCCAGCCCCGCGATAAACCCGCCTGCGTGTGCCCAATAGGCGACCCCCCCAGTGTCAGGATCGGCCGTGATCCCTCCAAAGAACTGCAGTCCGAACCAGAGCATCAGCATGATCCACGCCGGGATCGGAAAGATGCGGAAAAACACGATGAAAAAGATAAAGATGTCTACCCGCGCTTTGGGGAACAGCAACAGGTACCCTCCCATCACCCCGGCGATTGCCCCCGAGGCCCCCACCATCGGCACGCGGCTGTCGATGCCTGATGCGTATTGCAATCCGGCGGCGGCGATCCCGCTGAGCAGGTAAAAACCAAGGTAGGGCAGGTGCCCCATTTCGTCTTCGATGTTGTCCCCGAAGATCCACAGAAACAGCATATTCCCCGCAAGGTGCATCACCCCGCCGTGCAGGAATTGCGAGCTCACAAAGGTGTAGTACCCTTCCCCGAAGCTGATCCGCGCGGGGATGAGTGCCCATTCCAGATAGACGTCGTAAATGGCCTGATCACTGCCGAAGCCATAGAGCACAAAGATGCCGATGTTGGCTGCCATCAGCATCCATGTGATGTAGGGCACCCGCCCTGACGGGTTGTGGTCGCGAATAGGTAACATACCCGCGACGCTGCTGTTTTGTCAGGCGAAGGTCAAGCGATTTGCCCGACTTCGCCCAGAAGCGCTGCATTCCCGCCAGATGCTGTGGTGTCGATGCAGATGTGCGTCTCGGACCGGCAATGCCCTGCATCGGGAAGCGTTGTGATCAGCGGAATGATCGCGCCGTCGCGCTGTGCTAGAGCGTGATCGATGGCCTGCGCCGTGTCAGCGTCCCCCCACCACAGCACGCCCGCATAGGCAGGCCCGTCGCTAAGTTGCTCTGGCTGAAGCGTTCCGGTGGCCTCGATCGCGACCCCTCCCAAGGCCCGAACGTGTTCGGCTTGGGTTTTGGCTGTTGCGGCGCCCGGTCCCATGCACAGGACCGGACCGCGCCCGTGCACGCTGAGGCGATTGGATTCGCCCGTGGGCCCGGGCAAAAGCGTGTCGCTGATCGGCTGTGCACTGTGCGCAGGGGCGACAGGCAAGGCAGCTTGCGGCGCATCAAATCCGGTGCCCGCAGGGGCCGGTTCGGGTGCACGGAAGCGCAGCAAATAGTCGGGCCCGCCCGCTTTGGGACCCGTGCCGGACAATCCGTGTCCGCCAAAAGGCTGGCTGCCCACAATCGCCCCGATTTGGTTGCGGTTGACGTAAATATTGCCCGCCTTGATGCGGTCCGACACATATTGCACCCGATCATCAATGCGCGTGTGCAGGCCAAACGTCAGCCCGTAGCCTGTGGCGTTGATGTCGGCGATCACGTGATCCAGTTCCTGCGATTTGAAGGTGGCCAGATGCAACACGGGGCCGAAAATCTCTTCGCCCATGTCGGAAATGCCCGTCACCCGCAGCAATGCGGGGGCGATGAAGGTGCCTGTGTTGGGGCTTGGCAATTGGTGGATGACGTCGCCGGCTGCGATGTGAGCGGCGATCTTGTCGCGTGCGGCGGCGTCGATCACCGGTCCCACATCTGTGGCAAGGTCCCACGGTGCCCCTATGTGCAGCGCGTCCATAGCCCCTGTGAGCATGGCGATGAAGTGGGGGGCAATGTCCTCTTGGACATAGAGGCAGCGCAAGGCCGAGCAGCGTTGCCCTGCCGATTGAAACGCGCTTTCCACGATGGAGGCGATGGCCTGTTCGGGCAATGCGGTGCTGTCCACGATCATGGCATTCAACCCGCCGGTTTCGGCGATCAACGGCGTTGCAGGTGCGTTTTGGGCAAGGCTGGCGCGGATTTTCAGGGCGGTGCCAGTGGAGCCGGTAAAGGCCACCACGTTAAGCGCGCTTTGGGCCGTCAATGCCGCACCGATGTCGCCTCCACCGGGCAAAACCTGCAACGCACTGCGCGGCACACCCGCCGCATGCAAAAGCTGCGCGGCCCGGTAGGCCATGAGCGGTGTCTGTTCCGCCGGTTTGGCCAGAACAGCGCATCCGCTGGCCAAGGCGGCTGCCATTTGGCCTGTGTAAATGGCGAGTGGGAAGTTCCACGGAGAGATGCACAAGGCAGTGCCAGTAGGGACATCGGATGTGGCCTGTGCTGCGTAATAGCGCAGAAAATCAACGGCTTCGCGCAATTCAGCGACGCAATCGAGCAGGGTTTTCCCGGCCTCACGGGTCAAAAGCGCGAACAATTCGCCGTAATTTTCCTCATACAAGTCAGCGGCGCGGTTCAGAACGGCGCGGCGGGTCTCAACGGGGGCGTCCCACAGCGCGGCTTGTTGCACGGCCGTTTCCACATCCGCGCGGGATGCGTTCTGGTTTGTCCCAAGCTGGTCGCTTGGGTCGGCGGGGGCGAAAACGGGGTGCGCGGCCTCTGGCTGTGCGTCGATGGCCAGCAGGGGGGACGCGCTCCATTGGTGTTGTTCAAAGGGGGCGCGTGCGGTGTCTATGCGTGCCAGCGTGGGGGCATGCGCGAGGTCGAAGCCCATGGAGTTGGGCCGTTCTGGCAAGAACAATTCGGTGCCCTTGGCGATGGAGGGCAGCGGGGTGTCCAACGCGTCAAAGGGGTCTGCGGCGACAACGCTTGCGGGCACGTCCTCGTCCACGATCTGGTTCACAAAGCTGGAATTGGCACCGTTTTCGAGCAATCTGCGCACCAGATAGGCCAGCAAATCACGGTGCGCACCAACGGGGGCGTAAATGCGACAACGGGTTTCGCTGTCTGTCATGACCATCGTGTGAAGGGCTTCTCCCATCCCGTGCAACCGTTGAAATTCAAAGAGTTGGCGTTGCTCTGGGGTGTCGGCCATGTGCAGGATGGCGGCCACAGTGTGCGCGTTATGCGTGGCGAATTGGGGATAGATACGGTCCGTTTTGCGCAACAGTTTGCGCGCGTTGGCGATGTAGCTGACGTCGGTTTGCGCCTTTTGGGTAAAGACCGGAAAAGCGTCCATGCCAGTGGTCTGCGCCAGTTTGATTTCGGTGTCCCAATAGGCCCCTTTGACAAGTCGCACCATGATTTTGCGATCATAGCGGGTGGCCATGTCATAGAGCGTGTCGATGACGCGCCCTGCACGTGGTCCGTAGGCTTGGACCACGACCCCGAAGCCGTCCCAGCCCGCCAATGCGGGTTCTGACATGACGGCGTCGATGACCTCCAGTGACAGGGCGAGGCGGTTGGCCTCTTCGGCGTCCACATTCAGCCCCATGCCCGCGGATTTTGCCAGCAACGCAAGAGAGCGCAGGCGCGGGGTCAGATCGCGCAATACATCGCTGCGCTTGGCGACTTCGTAGCGGGGGTAAAGGGCAGAGAGTTTCACCGAGATGCCGGGGTTTTCGCGCACATCTGCTTTGTCACAGGCGGTTGCGATGGCGGAAATGGCGCGCGAATAGCTCAGGTGGTAGCGCCGTGCGTCGCTTTCGGTGCGCGCGGCTTCTCCGAGCATGTCGTAGGAATAGGTGAACCCTTTGGCTTCCATCCCCGCGGCGCGTTTCATGGCGGCGTTGATGTCTTCGCCCAGCACAAACTGCCGTCCCATTTCTTTCATGGCGCGCGAAACAGCGGCGCGAATGACAGGTTCCCCCACCCGTTTGAGGGCGGATTGCAAGTGGCGGGCAGGGCCGGGGGCGTCGTCGTCCAGGACCCGCCCTGTGAGCATCAAGGCCCACGTGGAGGCATTGACCAAAGAAGACGCCGATTTGCCCAAGTGCTTGCCCCAATCGGAGGGGGCGATCTTGTCCTCGATCAGCGCGTCGATGGTGTCTGCGTCGGGGACCCGCAACAAGGCTTCGGCCAGACACATCAACGCCACACCTTCATCGGTTGACAGCCCGTATTCCGCGAGGAACACTTCCATCAGCCCCGGTTCCGAACGGGTGCGTATGTTTGTGACCAGTTCGGCGGCCGCCTCAGAGATCGCAGTGCGATCCGCGGGCCTGAGGTCAGCTGTGACCACAAGATCACTCATGATCTCGCTGTGGTCGGCATACGTCAGTGCATCAATCTGCATCAAGAGGGGGCTGTGTGTCATATCTGACCCTTTCATTTTCTCCTGTGTATTTCGAAACCATAAGGCGTATTGACTTTGATTACATGAAATATGAGAACGAATAACGGAATTTGGAGGTTCTAACATGATTTTTGACCACTCTGGTCTGGACCGCTTTGACGCGGCGATTCTCGAGGTTCTCGCTGAGGACGGTCGCATAAGTGTCACCGAATTGGCAGGCCGGATCGGGTTGTCGAAATCCCCGACCCAAGCCCGCCTGAAGCGATTGGAAAGTTCGGGCATGATTCTTGGCTACCGCGCGATGCTGGACCCTATCAAATTGGGACTGGATCACGTGGCCTTTGTCGAGGTGAAATTGAGCGACACGCGCGAGGCCGCTTTGCGTGCCTTTAACGCCGCTGTGGCCCGTGTCCCCGAAATCGAGCAAGCCCATATGATCGCAAGTAATTTCGACTATCTTCTCAAGGTGCGCACCCGCGATATGGCCCGTTATCGCGCCTTTCTGGGAGAGACGATTTCGTCTTTGCCCCACGTTGCGTCCACCTCTACTTTCGTCGCTATGGAAGCGGTCAAGGAAACTGTTCTCGCGGATGTGACTTGATTTTTTGCGCATCTGTGCGACAATTGACGCATGCGTATTGTCCTTGTTCTCGCACTGATGAGTGGCCCTGCTTGGGGGGCTGACTGCCCTGATCCACAAGATTACGGGGCAGAATTGGCCGGCCTTATGGCTGGCGCGCGCGCCGCCCCGAACGAGATGACGGGCCGCGTGTTTTCTGATCAGATGTGGCAAGTCTGGCTGCGCGCCCCGAGCGAGCAGTCCCAAGAAGTGTTGGATCGTGGCATGCGGCGGCGCGACAGCTATGACTTTATCGGCGCCTTTGAGGATTTCGATACGCTCGCCAAACTGTGCCCGACCTACGCCGAAGGGTTCAACCAGCGCGCCTATGTGCAGTTTCTGCAAGGCCGCTTTGAGGGCGCGCTGAAAGACCTTGATGTGGCCTTGTCCCTCAACCCCGATCATGTCGCGGCGCAGTCCGGGCGGGCGTTGACCCTGATGCAACTGGAGCGCATCCCGGAGGCCCGCGTCCAAATGCTGGAGGCGCTTGAGAACAACCCGTGGCTGTCAGAGCGTGCATTGATCGCCAAAGGTGCACCATTGGGGCCAAAAGGCGAAGACATCTGATATCTGGGCTTGAGTGCGCGGGTCGCATTGCCTAAACCTGATCCACATGTTGCGGGTGTGGTGGAATGGTAGACACACCAGACTTAAAATCTGTTGGGCGAATGCCCGTGGGGGTTCGAGTCCCCCCACCCGCACCACCACGCATAAAATTACCTATTTAATACAAAGTCTTGTGTGATTTGGATATTTTTGCCCACTTATTTGACACCCAAATGAACTCGCATCTTTCTTCCTTCTTCGACACAGCGCATCGCCGTAACCACAAAGAGGAAAGATTAATGATCAACAATGAACAAACGACCGCAATCCGCACGAAGCCCACGCAAGACGTTGAATGGGAGGCTCCGATTGCCGAGGGAAAGCGGTAGGCGTTGAAGTATCGGTTGATGCGCAAGGACAGTATCTTGTTTCAAACCGAACTTGCCGCACAACTCAGGCTTCGTTCGCTAAATTTGCTTGGTGTCAATCCGGTGTTCTTTTTGAATGCTGTGTAAAAGGACGAACGCGAATTAAAACCGACGTCATATGCGATTACAGTTATGGGCTGTTCGCCAGACAGGATTATTGGCTTTGATGCCTCCACCCTCCAGCCATTCACAAAATCAAAAAACGATAGGCCCAAATGTTCATTGAGGGATTGGGACACATAGTTCGTCGATACACCGACGCGCTTGGACAATGTCATCAACGATAGATTGGGGTCGCGAAACAACTGATCACGTTCCATCGCCATGTTGAGCTTACTTGAGATCCGCGCTGCGCGTTCGGTGTCCAACGCACTTTTTTCGTATTTGATATGTTGGTCGATCTGATGTTCGGTCCGTGCGGGGGTGAAACTCGCAATACCCGGAGTTTGGCGCAGACCCCATGCCGCCAGTGTCAGATTGATCAAAAGCTCCATGAACCCGTCCATAAGCACCGATAGCTCGAAACCTAATCCAAACGTACCCGAAATGAGCGATATCAAATTCAGCACCGCGAAGGACCCGAACAGCAACCCCATTCCAGTGATCCAGCGCATCTCAAAGGGTTCCGTACTGGCAAAGAGGTTCTTCAAATGCTCGCGGTGTTTTACCTCCGTCACAAAGGCCATGATGGAATAAACCAAACACTGTACGTAGAACGCGTACGACAGCGCGAACAACGCCAGCATTATCACGGTTTCAAACGTGGAAGCCTGGGCCATCGGCCCGCCTAGAAAGATCGCCACACGGGCCTCGTTTGGCAGCGCGAGAAACCCAATGGAAATCAGAGCGGCGATTGCAGGTAAGATCAGATGTATCAGGCCCGCGCGTGTGTCTCGCAGCAATGTCAAACCGGTAAGCGCGCGCGCATACATCAACAAGGTTGGCGGGATCAGAAATGATCCCAGAAATGAGATCATCCTTAAATTGCTCATGACCTCGGGTGCCGGATCGATCAAAATGAGGGCAAACACGTCAGACACATCGCTGAGGATAAGTCCAAAAAATAACACACCCAGCCAAATGTACGTGCGCGATACATGGGATTGAGCAAGGCTCAGCACAAAAGCAAAACACGAGATCGCGAACCCCGCAGTCAGAATGACTGCCTCAATCATTTCAATATTCAGCATTGATCCGATCCTCGTTCACAGCCTGACACGACGTGTTCTTGGCAGGCGATTATCATGCCGAACCGACATCCCGAAAGACAGAAGCCCGGTCATCATGTCCGTCCGTGACGGTTCGGACATGCGATTACCCTAATATTACGCGCAAACATGACGTCCATCCGAGATATTCGTTGATCCGGCAAGAAACGGCCAAGCGTAGGGCAATCCTTCGCAGTCCTCTTTTGATGACATGTACCCTAAGAGGGAAACGCAAACGGGGGGTTCATCCTATTGAAAAGCGCCTCAAGAACTGTCGCGGACACTTCAGAGTTGGCCATGATTGCGACAGCGGTTTGGGTGTGTGGATCCGCTAAAAACGCTGATATATAGCCCGCGTTGTGTCCCCAATGCGACAGCACACCGTCATGATGAATGAATAGGCCAAGGCCACTCAATGCGGAAACCGGCTGGATCATGCGCGCGGCCGTTTGTGGCAACAAAACGCCACCAGGCGCGCCAGCAACAGCGTGCAGAATTGCATTGCCCATTCGGCACAGATCGCTTGGGGTTGTCCAAAGACCTGCTGCAGCACGTTCAGGGTATAGCCGATATCCCCCTGTGATCCGGTTGGCATCACCGTCATGCCCCCACGCATGTTTTGAAACATTCGGTTCCAGCGCCCCCATCGTAGAGGAGTTCATCAAGAGGGGGGCTAGAATCTCTCGCTGCACAAAGGTTGCGTAATCTTTGCCAGTCACATCCTCCAGCAGAACCTGCAATACAGTGATCCCACCACCGGAGTATCGGAAAATGCCCGGCTCCATCGCGGCAATAGCAGGGGCGCTGTTTGTTCGTCCCGATCCATTTAAAATTTCAATCAGTGTTGGGGTCTGCGCATCATGGGCATAACCTTCAAAGCCCGGCACGTTTGCCCCCGCTGTATGGGACAGCAACATCGCTGGCGTAACGCGATCTGCGTAACGGCCTGGCAATTTCCAGTTTCGCAACTGATCGTTGATCGGCCGATCCAAATCGATTTCACCCCTGTCTGACAGACTTAGTATCGCTAACGCATTTACTGTCTTACTGATTGATGCCGCCTGAAAAAGGGTTTGCGCCGTAATGCGGTCACCACCGGTTTCGATTGCACCAAAGCTTTCCGATTTGGCTATTTGGCCGCCTTCCAAATAGGCAATGCCAGCCCCTTGAAACGCGGGATCCGCCAAGACCTCTTGAGGTGATGCCCACCCTTTTCGGGGCCACGTCACGATCTGGGTTCCTGTCAACGCAGCAAGCCCAAATTGCAGGACCCACCGTTTATCATACACCCTTTTGCGTTGAGGCTGATAAACGACATCCTCATTTACGTTCGGTCTATTCGTTTCAAAAGGCATTTTGTTTCTCCACCAACTTTCACTTAGTTTCGTGAATTTAGGAGCGGCCCCATGGTGCTTCCATGCCCTGGATGCTTGATCGTGTCCGCGCCTATCGGGCCGGAAGCAAAAAGCGCGCCATAGCCTTCCGTATCAAATCTCATAATTCTAATGGTGAGTGCGGCCATCGGCTACAATCATGAAACGTGCGTAGGAGTTCAAACATGATGAATCGGATATTTCAAACAAAAACAGCCAACAAAAACCGTAAAACCAATCACCGCGCAGGATGGTTGGGGCACGTATCCGGCTCCAGTACGACGGCGAGGAAATTAACATCGTTCGGTTTGATGATCATGCTTGCTGCGCCTGTATCCGCGGGGGAAATCTTAACAGCGTTTCCACAGGATCCGACACAAGATCAGCGTTACATCATCTATCTGCACGGCCGCATTATTGAAACCAAAGGTATCGACCCTGTCTCGCCACGGTTTGGCCTCTACGATTACACCAATATCGTTGATGGGTTGGCGCAAGGCGACGCTGACGTCATTGCAGTGCGGCGCAGGGGGGATACCAACGTCAACGAATACACCGAAACCCTTGGCGAAGCGATTGCGGAGATGCTATCGCAGGGCGTTCCGGCAAACCACATAACAGTGGCAGGGTTCAGCAAAGGGGGCTACCTGACATTGATGGCCGCCAACAGGCTCCAGAGTCTGGAAATGCGCTTTGTCGTCATGGCAGGATGTGCCGAGGGCATCGTGGACGGATCAGACACGATCGCTGAAGGTCTGCAAGGTGCCGTGCTGTCTATGGTCGATCTCGCAGATGACCTAGGCTTTTCATGTGCACCACTGTTTGAACGCAACCCGCAACTGTCACAGACGGACGAAATTTTGTTTTCTGCGGGGACCGGCCACGGGTTCTTCTATCGCGCCGATCCCGCGTGGATCAACGAAGTTCTGTCGTGGTCAAAGGCCGGCGAAGACTGATGCAATCACCCGCTCATACGACATTTGAAAGGGTAGATTGGCTATGATTTATCACACTGAGACAGGCACCGCCGACGGCGACCCTGTTCTGTTTTTACATGCAGGCAGCTATTCGGGGACGATGTGGCATGATTGCACCCGCCGGTTGACGGGCCTGCGCTGCATCTTACCGGACCTGCCCGGACACGGATACTCGCGCGAGATCGATTTACTCTGCCTTGAGCAGGCCGCAGACGCTGTTGCAACACTGATCACCGAGGCCTACGATGCCCGCCCGGTTAGCATCGTCGGATTGTCATTTGGCGGCTATGTAGGGCTGATGTTGATGGCGCGGCATCCGCAGTTGGTCCAACGGGCGATGCTGAGCGGGATTCAACTTGGCTCTATTCCAAATGCGCCAATCATGAACCTGTTTGCCGGACTAATTTCGCCCTTGGTGCGCTTGCACAGCTTCAGGCGTAAAATGGCAGCGCCTCTGGGTGTTGCAGACCCGCATATATATGACCGCACGGACGGCAAGGCGAACCTGACGCCGCGCACTTTGCGTAAGGTAGTGGTTCTGGCGTCGGTCTTTGATGTGCATGAGGTCCTGCCTACTATCCACGTACCTACCCTGATGATCGCGGGAGCGAACGAGCACAGCACCATCGTCAATTCACTGGCCAAGTATCAGCGGCTAATGCCCGATTGCACGGCGCGAACCGTACCGGACATGGGCCATGCATGGTGCAATCAGGACCCCGATCTTTTTGCGCAAACAGTGCAGGCGTGGGAAGCTCGCGCACCTCTTCCACCACGTTTAGCCAGTGTTGAAGCGTAAGATTACAAGATGAAAAGAGGGCAAAGATATGCGCTTGAACTGGGGCCACTGCCCGCCATGGGCATGGGTGGCCGCGCTCAAGTTCTTTTGCATCTGGCAATCCGGCACCCCGAACGCATCGGCGAGACAATCCTGATAAGCACAGCGCCATATTTTCCGAGCCAAGCACGCGCTTTGATGAAACTTTCTGGACCTGATCAGCAATCACAAGAACATTGTGAGGAAATGCGGGCCAAACATGGCAACAGCAACATGCTTTATCCGGTCTCGTCTGCGATCTCGCTGGTCAATACGATCAACACTGCGCGTTTATGGATATTGCCAAAAAAAGGTCACTGTCCTGTCTTTAGGCCAGATGCGAAACCGCTGGTCGTGCACCCTCTCAATAAATCTAATCGGATGTTCTGATGATCTATACAATTATTGTCGAAGCCACCTATCCAACAGATGCAAACAGCACATTTGAGTCGGCGCTGGATGTATCTGAAATGCAAGAGGCGATGCGCGGGCTGGCCGTTTACAAAGGGCTACCTGACAAACCCATCAAACAGGGTGAAACCATGACCGTTGATGTGACCATGTTGAAGATCTTCAAAACTCCCAATCACGTCATGCATGTTGAACGTCTGGATCGCGGCGACCGCATTATTCAGAGCCGCGAGCACAACAAAAATATCAAACGATGGGACCACACGCTGAGCATCCAACCCATAATCGAAGGTTGCGCTTGGCGCGATCTCATCGTCCTCGATGCTGGTCCGATGACGTTTCTAACAGCACGCTTTTGCCGGTTCGTCTATTCAAGACGCCATCGCATGCGCCAAGCCGACAGTATCCGCGCACTTATCGTACGCGGTGAGGTAGAGGTATAAAATCAACTCCGTACGAAAATGGGCGGGTCTGCGAAGCGGTTACTATCCGACCTCAAAGAAGCAATCAGGCTCCATAGCCTTCGCAAACACCTCGTCGTGGGTAACAAACATCAACGCGCCCGCAAAATCACCGAGGGTTTGCGGTATCGAAACTGCGCCGTTATCTGGTTTGTTCATGTTTTAGTTCCGTTGATTGACCTTCCTCCAGACTATCCATTCTTTGCTTCATTCTGACGTCTCGATGTATCGGGGCGGACCGGTGAGCCTGTTTTTGCTGACCAATAGCATGCGATCAGACGTTTATAGCGTCTGTTTTTGAACGGCGTAGCAGCTCGGGCCATTTTTCATTTTAGTTCATCGATCTGCACAGATGTCCGCCCCTTCTGGCAAAGACAGCAGAGCGGGGTCTGGTCCTTGGATTGTGTGGTGAATGGGTCTTATCCCTATTGCTCAATCGTATTTGGGGACAATCCTACTGGACGGTGAAACCCCGTCGGTGGCTGTTCAAAGGCAAAACTCGGATAAAAGACGCAAAGAACGTGAAACGTATTTTGAGACGAACCATCCTAGGACTGACAGTAGCCTGCACTCCCATGATGGCATCGGCCGAGACGCTGTTTGATTCACTTGTAGCCGGCTACAAAAACAGTGGCCTGCTTACGCAAAACCGGGCATTGCTGCGGGTCGCTGACGAAGACGTCGCAATTGCTGTTTCGGCGCTGCGTCCGATCATCGAATGGACTGCGAACTCCGAAGTATCGGCTGCAGACCCGTTCAACAATGCCAGCGTAACAGCCTCGTTGGAACTGGCACTTGATCTCACTCTGTTTGATGGGGGGGCGAACCGAATTGCAATCGCCATACAACAGGAAATTGTGCGTGCCGTGCGTGCGAGCCTTACCAATGCGGAACAACAGGTCCTGATGCGCGTAATCGATGCACATTTCGATGTGCGCAAAACACGTCAAACCGTGTCCTTGCAAATCACCAATGCCGAACTGATGGCGCAAGAGTTAGAAAGCGCCCGCGCCCGTTTCGAAGTGGGGGAAATCACGCGCACTGATATCAGCCTGACACAAGCACGGCTCGCAGCAGCGCGCGCTGAACTTGCCGCGGCGCAAGGTAATCTAGTGGTTGCGCATGAAGAATTTCAAGCAGCAGTCGGCCACCAAGTAGGGGTACTGCGCAAAGATGGCGTGATCCCGGCAATCAGAACGCCTGAAAAGGCGTTTGAGACAGCGCTACGTATGCATCCTGATATTCTCGAGGCCGAGCACAGGATAGACGCCGCAAAATTAGGAATCCTATTGTCGGAGGCAGCGATGAGGCCAAAGGGCACACTGCACGGTGAATTCGATATCGATCAAGATTTGGAGCAAAGCGGTACTCTGAGCATGACGATTGGAGGTCCGGTTTGTAGTGGGGGTGCTCTTTCAAGTGCTCTACGTCAATCAAGGGCTGAACTGGACCAGTCCCGAGCCATCCTGCATTTGGCAATACAGGATGTGCACCAAAACGTTGCCAATGCATACACATCCTTTGACGTTGCAGGCGCCGAAGTCGTTGCGTCTCAGGAACAAGTTAACGCTACGCGGGTCGCATTGAAGGGCACTCGAGAAGAGGCAACTCTTGGGTTGCGTACACAGCTGGACATTTTAAATGCGCAGCAAGATCTTCTAGAGGCTGAAACAGCCCTTGTGTCTTCGCGCATTGAAGTCGCCCGCATCAGATATGTTATTCTGGAAGCCACCGGAATGTTGACTGCCAAGGGTCTCGGCTTACCAGTCGAAACATATGACCCAGACGTTTATTCCAATCAGGTGCGCAGTGCGCCGTCCAGTGTGTCGGATCAGGGGCGCGCTTTTGGTCGCATCATAAACCGCGGGATTAAGCCGTGATGCGATATCTGTTCGATAGGGTAAATGAGCGCCTTTGGCTAAGCGGTCCGGCGCTTTGCTTGATCGCGACTGCTTGTGCGACATCGCCGCCGCTGAATTATGGGATGTGTCCACATGATAGTTCTTACATCGGTGCGCAGCTTCGGCCCGATATCTTACCGTCCGAAATGATGCTTGTCCCCGCTGGTCCATCAGAGTTGTCAGCCGCTGACATCACACGGCTCGACGCGGCGTTCGACAGAGCCCTTTCTGCGACTGGCGCGCGTTCCATGACAGCGGCAGTATGGCAGAATGGCACTGACCTGTGGTCCCATGAGCACGGGATCAGCGGTGGTCAACTTCACTATTGGGCGAGTGTCGGCAAGATCGTCACCGCGGCTACGATCCTGCGACTGCAAGAAGATGGTCGGCTATCTTTGGATGATTCAATTGCGCAGCATCTAGATGGCGTTCCGAACGGCGACATCATCACATTGCGCATGTTGCTCAACCACACGTCGGGCCTGTTCAGCGCAAATGAAGACCCTGACCGCCAATCTGGCGCAGCAGCACTGACACTGGCCGAAGAAATCGAGGTTCTGGCCCGTCGCGGGCCGTATTCCTGTCCAGGCGCATATTGGCGATATTCAAATTCGGGTTACGCACTGCTTGGCGGTGTGATCGAGCGCGCGACGGGCACCCCCTATCATGTCGCCGCAACAAACCTCGTACTATCACGCAGCCGAGCGCAGAACCTGCGTATGATTGCACCAAACGACCAATTGGGCGACATGCCCCCACTTTTCGCGCTTGAAGGCACCGAGCCATTCGATCCCACCCACCCGCAAGCGGCAGGGGGCATCATCGCAGACGCCGAAAGTATGGTGATCTTCGTAAATGACCTGTTTGATGGACAAATCCTGCCTCTGTCAAAGGTGCGTGACATGTTCGATGAACTTTACCCTATGGGCAGTCCGGGAGCGTGGTACGGTTTGGGCGTTATGGCCTATGACGTTCCGGGGCCAAAGGGTTCGATGCTCTGGTTAGGTCATGCGGGTGGCGTCGAGGGGCCAAGGCAATCGCAGCCTACGTGCCATCGCTTGGCGCATCCGTCGCGGTCGCAAAGGCAGGTAACGGATCGGCAGAAGCGGCTGCCAACCTGCTTCTTTCAGCTCTCGAAGATGACCCGTAGTATGCGGTGGATACGCAGGGCGGGTTCACAAATTAAAGGAATGGCATAATAACCACAACCTATGTCGACAAACCCGATACCCGACCTCACGTCGTCTTCGTGGGTCGTGGGTTCGCCGGTCTTCAATGCATCAAGTCCCTCAAGTGAGCCAACGTTCGCATTACCTTCGTCGATCAACGCAACCATCATCGGTTCCAGCCGTTACTTTATAAGGTGGCGACGACGATCCTTGCGCCGTCTGAAATTGCCTGGCCAGGGGCCTTTGGGGCGGCCTTGTGCTGGCCTGCTATCTCGCCACGTTTCCTGATCAGTCCAAAGATTGTGTGTTCCATGCGAGGAATCTAGCTGATATTGTCGGGTAAATCTTGGTGCGCTTGATACATAAGGCCGCTGTTTTTTATAAAGAGTAGGCTGCGTCCAATTCGACGATTGCGACCTTGCTTTGTGGATCAGAAAGCGCAGGTTAAAGCATTCAGATGGTCAGGCAGGCTCTTGCGGCGTGAGTATGCGCGAGCCGGTTGGCCAAAGAGGTCAGCGGTCTGTATTTTCCCTAATTCAGGGAACAACCCGACCAGCTCTCTTTGCGTAGCGGTGCTCATGCTCTGGACCGCCAGTTTTCCCGGATAGAGACTTTCGCTCAGCAATCCGTTTGAGAACACGACCTCATGCTGGTCAAACAGGATGTGGATATAGGTTACACCCCGGCTCCCTGTTAGGACACGCGCCGCGCCGCCTGGTACATTAAAAAGATGGCGCGCGCGGTACAGCACCTCTGTGCCTCCGCCATCAGTCAGTGTAAAACGCGGAGCAATAATGGGCCACAGAAACGACTGCTTAGCGCGGTTGTAGCGGAGTAAAAGTCCGCCAGTTTGTGCCCTTCGAGTTATCGGAGGGCGGGAGATGTATTCTGTGGATATTTATAGTCGTGTGCGCCGTGCGTGTTTGAAGGACGGTATGTCTGTTCGTGCGGCGGCCCGTTATTTCAACAAGGACCGCAAGACGATAGCGAAGATGCTGCGTCATGCTTTGCCGCCAGGGTATCGCCGTTCAGAAGCCCCACGGCGACCAACGCTTGATGGTTATGTCGGTGTCATTGATGAGATTTTGCGGACGGATAAAGCCCTGATCAAAAAGCAGCGGCACACCGCGAAGCGGATTTTTGAACGGTTGCGCGACGAACACGGATACGCAGGCAGCCTGACCACGGTGACCTATTACGTGCGCGAACAAAAGCGACGCACCAAAGAAGTGTTTGTACCGCTGTCGCATCGGCCAGGGCACGCGCAAGTGGACTTTGGCGAGACACTTGGGGTGATTGGCGGCGTAGAATGCAAGATCCACTTCTTTGTGATGAGTTTACCGCATTCGGATGCGGTGTTTGTGAAGGGATATCCTGCTGAGACGACCGAGGCGTTTTGCGATGGCCACGTGTCGGCCTTTGCTTTCTTCGGCGGCATTCCCCAATCCATTCTCTACGATAACACCAAGATCGCCGTGGCGCGGATTCTGGGTGAGCGCACCCGTGTCCGGACGCGTCGGTTCACAGAGTTGCAGTCGCACTACCTGTTTGATGACAAGTTTGGGCGGCCCGCTCGCGGGAACGACAAAGGCAATGTTGAGGGGATGGTTGGTTACACACGTCGCAACTTCATGGTGCCCGCGCCGCGTTATGACAGCTTTGATGATCTGAACGCCCATCTGGAAGAGAAATGTTTGGCGCGTCAGGGCGATACGTTGCGCGGCCATGACATGTCCATCGGTAAGCGTTTGATGTCCGACTTGGATGCGCTGATGGGATTGCCCGTCGCAGAATATGAAGCCTGCGATCATGTCAGTACACGGGCAACCTCGATCTCGATGGTGCGATATCGCGGCAATGATTACTCTGTGCCGGTGGCGTATGCGCATCACGACGTCCATGTGCGTGGCTTTGTGCATGAGGTCCTGATCGGTTGCGGCAATGAGGTGATTGCACGACACGAACGATCCTATGCATCCGCAGATATGATCTTCGACCCGCTCCACTTTTTGCCTTTGATTGAACAAAAGGTTGGTGCATTGGATCAGGCCGCGCCGTTACAGGGCTGGGATTTGCCAGATGTCTTCGCGACCCTGCACCGGCTGCTCGAAGCCCGAATGGGCAAACCGGGCAAGCGGGAATACGTGCAAGTTCTGCGCCTTTTGGAAACCTTCGAGGTCGACGTCGTGCAGGGTGCAATCAGCCATGCCATTGATCTGGGTGCGATCGGTTATGACGCTGTTAAACATCTTGTGCTGTGTCGGGTCGAAAAGCGACCACCACGGCTGGATTTGGACTTCTATCCGTATTTGCCCAAGGCCAATGTGGGCACAACCCGCCCGGCCAGCTACATGAGCCTGATGGGAGGGACAGCGGCATGACCGACGCGCCTCAAATCCTGCTGCATCACCACCTCAAGACATTGCGTTTGCCGACGTTCAAAGGAGAGTACGCAAAGCAAGCACAGCTTTGTGCCGCCGAGAACAAAGACCACGTCCAATATCTGGCGCGGCTATGTGAGATGGAGCTGATTGACCGCGAACGGCGAATGATTGAACGGCGCATCAAGGCCGCCAAGTTCCCCAGCACCAAAAGTCTGGACAGCTTTGACTTCAAGATAATGCCCAGCCTGAACAAGCCTCTGACCATGGAGCTGGCGCGGTGTGAGTATATGGATCGCAGAGAAAACATCATCGCCCTTGGACCATCAGGGACTGGCAAAACACATATCGCTTTGGGGCTTGGATTGGCCGCATGCCAAAGAGGGCTGAAGGTGCGCTTCACGACGGCTGCGGCATTGGTCCATGACCTGATCGAGGCGCAAGATGAGCGAAGGTTGCAACGCCTGCAGAAACAACTCACCAGTCAAAACCTGTTGATCATCGACGAGTTGGGCTTCGTGCCGCTCAGCAAATCTGGCGCGGAGCTCCTCTTCGAGGTCATATCCCAATGCTATGAGCGCGGATCCATCATCATCACATCAAATCTGCCCTTCGACGAATGGACTGAAGTCTTCGGCTCCGAGCGCCTGACCGGCGCATTGCTGGATCGCTTGACCCACCACGTCCACATTCTCGAGATGAACGGCGAAAGTTACCGTCTCAAACACAGCCGCAGCAAGCAAAAGTAATCAAAGCTCTATCCAGATCAAAATAATGTTGGCCAAAGGGCCAACATGCGCTTTGGCACGCGTTAGCTATATGGGGAGCACTCGCGCCAAAGCGCACAAAAAGCGATAGCTCAGTGGACCCGTTTTAAGCCGCGACTTGGCCCCTTTTTACTCTGCGATTGACAGCCTGATGGGCCTGTGAAGTCCGCATTGGCAGAAAACACGATCAAGGTGACAGAAGAACTGTTCGGGCCGGCAGGTATCTTCGAGCAGATTGATCTACGAGAGGCGGCACAAATCCGCGGAGACGCCGGTTTGGAGGAACAACGGGCTTTGACAGACAGCCTTGTCGAGATTTCGCGCACCCTCACAGAAGAAGTGCAACAGGAATTTATTGCGGCCAGCCAAAAGGCCAACCGCTTGATCGAGGAACGCAGGCTTTACACCAACGGCCTTGCGGCTGTTGCTGGGGCGTTGCTGATCGGCGTGGTCTTGGTGGTGGTCGAGCGGCAGTTTAACTCCCGCATTTCCAAATTGACCACGCGCGTTCTTGCGATTGCAAAGGGGCAAAAAGACCCCGGCGCTGCGGATACGATCAATGACGAGTTGGGCGCGATGGGCGCGGCCCTTGAGGTGTTCAAAAGAAACTCTGCAGAACTGCGGGCTGCCAACGATACATTGGCCCGGCGCAACACGATAATCCAGCAACTTGGCACACGCCTTGAAACTGTTTTGGATACGGCTTCTAGCGGGATTATCGCTTTTGACGTTCACGGTCGTATTGTGCTTGCCAATCGTCCGGCCCGCCATTTTCTGGGCGGTATTTCCGATCAAACGCCGTTTGACCGCCCCCAAGAGGTCCGCTTTCTCGAGCGCGAAGACTTGTCGTTGCTCGATGCGTCTTCAGATCCGATCAATCGGGTGATTGCCGGTCAAATCCTCAATCACGAGATCGCTTTGATGGAGCGGATTGGCCAACCTGACGGACGCTATGTGCGGTTGACCAGCAACCGCGTCGGAGATCCTGACTCGAATGTGCGCATGGTTCTGGCCATTGATGATGTCTCTGAGGCCGAACAAAACCGCCAACAAATCGAGCGCACGGCCCGTTTGGATGCCCTTGTTCAACTGACAGGGGGCATTGCGCATGATTTCAACAACCTTCTTGCGACAATCCAATATGCCATCCAGTAATGGGATGTACCGGCTGCTTCACCCAGCGGGTTAGACTGAGTCTAGTTTCACCTGCATATAGGAGAAGTAGCATGGCGAAGAATAATTTTGATAAACTGATGTCAGTTGGCATCGATATCGGCAAAGACGTCTTTCATTTGGTTGGCTTTGATCGGGATGGTCAGCGTGTTCTGCGCAAGAAGATCAAACGCATGGCTTTGATCGCGACGTTTGAAGAATTGCCTCACTGTATCGTTGGCATGGAAGCTTGCCTGAGCGCACATTTTGTCAGTCGAACACTGCGCAAGATGGGATTTGAGCCTCGGATCATTCCGGCGATCTACGTGAAGCCGTTCAATAAAGGCCAAAAGAACGACTACAATGATGCTGAAGCCATCGCCGAGGCTGCTCTGCGGCCTAATCTCAAAACAGTTTCTGAGAAAACGCAGGAGCAACTTGATCTGCAGGCGCTGCATCGCGTGCGTTCCCGGCTTGTGTCGCGGCGGACGGCGACGATGAACCAGATCCGTGCCTTTCTGATTGAACAAGGGATCACTGTTCGCAAGAGCGTGGCCGCGCTGCGCAGCTCGCTCGATGCAATTTTGGAGAACCGCAGTAGCGAGATATCGCTGCGTATGCGCAAGTTGATTCTTGGCCTTCAACAGGATTGGATCTGGACGGACAAGCGGATCGAGATGACGACGGCTGAGATCAAAGCTGTCAGTGAAAGCGAGGCCAGTTGTCAGCGCCTCATGACCATTCCAGGCATTGGACCGATTATCTCGACCGCAGTCGTAGCTGCCGTGGGGACTGGCGAAGCCTATGATCGTGGCCGTGATTTTGCAGCTTGGTTGGGACTTGTGCCGCGCCAGCATAGCACTGGCGGACTCACTATTTTGGGGCGCATCACAAAGCGAGGTAGTCGATATCTACGCATGCTGTTCGTGCAGGCCGCACAAGTCATCATGATGCGACCCAAAAATTGGCCAAAGTTCAGTTTTGGCGCATGGTTGGAATCCGCCTCAACGCGTATGCAGCACAACAAGCTCGGCGTGGCATTGGCCAACAAGCTCGCCCGGATCGCATGGAGCGTTCTGAACTCAGGCAGAGACTTTGATTGGAAGGAAAAGGAATTGGCGACTGCGATCTGATCGCAGCCGCACACGATGTTCGTAAACCTCAATTGTATGGAACGGAATAAAGGCGCACCCAAAGTCTGAGAGCCCATATGGTCATCAAAGATCAGGTCAGTAATGAGACAGCGGCGCGTGCGTACTCCCAACAGGGCCACGGCAATCAACAAGCCGATCCAAAGGCCGGATACATATCAGCGACTTCCAGAAGACGTGCAATTGAACTCTTGCGAACAGCAGCCGGTACATACACATGGGCTCTGACGGGGATGATCCTGAAAAGCGCCTGAAATACAACACGATCGCCCTGGACTCCGTGGAACGTGGCGCCCAACTGTCGAGCCGTCTGTTGTCCTTTGCCAAGCGCCAGCCGGGGATTTCCAAATCCCATAAGATCGAAGCAATCCTGAAAGACTTTGAGGCCCTGATTGCGCCAACAATTGAATCCGTTATCAAAATTGATTTCCGCATCGATGACCCCGACATGAGCGTCTTTTGTGACCTTGCGCAGTTGGAAAATGCGATGCTCAATCTGGTTTTGAATGCCCGCGACGCCATTTTGCGTTCTGGCAAAGGCAGTGAAATTTCGATCTCAGCCCGAAGCGTGACAGAGTTGAGCACATCGCATTCAGAGCGTGATGTCGATCCAAACCGATATGGCACCAACGCCCTTGAGGCCGAGTTGCAGGTTCAGGAGGATGGCAGGCTGGATCAAGCGTACCGCTACATCGAATTTTCGGTCAGCGACAATGGCCCCGGCATGACCGAGGACGTCAAACGCCGTGCGCTTGATCCGTTTTTCACCACCAAGTCCACGAATTCTGGTACCGGCCTTGGTCTGTCGATGGTGTACGGATTTATCCAGCAGTCGGGTGGGGAGTTACGTTTGTACTCGGAGTTGGGCCATGGCACGACCATGCGTCTGCTTTTGCCGCGCGGGTCCGAGGACAACGAAAGAGAAGAGCTGACCCAGCGTGATGTTCCCGTCGTCGGGGCAGGTCAGAGCATTCTGGTTGTGGAGGATGAGGACTTTTTGCGCGAGGCGATGACTGATCTTATCATCGGGCTGGGGTACAAGGTCCACGTGGCCGCCTCTGGGCGCGAAGCCGTTTTGATGCTGGAAGATAGCGCGGATATTGATCTGCTGTTGACTGATATTGTGATGCCGGGCGGGATCAATGGTTTTGATCTTGCTGCACAAGCGCGTGACATTCGCCCTGACCTGCCCATCCTGTATATGTCGGGGTACGCGGGCTACACAGACGGCGAAATGGGTGTTGTCATTGCCCCGCTGTTGCAAAAACCCTGTTCCCCGAGGGTCCTTGCCGAGAAGCTGCAAGGGATGTTGTCCTGATCCACACTCCCGCGACCAGATCGTTTTTTCGACGTTCCGTCATCGCATCATTCTGGCCTGTTCTACCTTGAGTTCTATTCACAGCCGTGTATCGTTTCTGTGTTGAACAAAGATGTTGGGCACTGCCCTGAAGCATCTGATGACACTGCACCGTTCTGGTGCCTGGGAGGAAAATATGAAAAAGTCTATCATCGGCGCGCTTGCCGTATCCACATTCTTGTCGCCTGTCGCGGCAATGGCCGAAACAGAAGTGCAGTTCTGGCACGCCTTTACGGGCCGCCTTGGCGAATTGGTCAAAGCCCAAGTTGAAGAATTCAACGCCAGCCAAAGCGACTACAAGGTCGTGGAAAGCCACAAAGGCAACTATTCAGAGACATTGAACGCAGGCATCGCCGCGTTCCGCGCCAAAGAACAACCCCACATCCTGATGGTGTTTGAAGTTGGCACAGCCACAATGATGGCGGCAAAAGGTGCTGTGCGCCCTGCGCATGAAGTTATGGCGCAAGCCGGTGGCGCCCTTGATCAGGACTCCTACATTGGTGCGGTCAAAGGGTATTACACCTCCACTGAGGGCGACATGCTGTCATTGCCGTTCAACGCGTCAACACCTGTTCTTTGGGTCAACCGTGATGCAATGGAAGCGGCGGGAGTCGACCCTGATACGGACCTGTCCACATGGCAGAACGTTGATGCTGCGTTGACCGCCCTCAAGGCTGGCGGCGAAGATTGCCCGCTGGTCACTGCATGGCAAAGCTGGATCCACCTCGAGAACTTATCGGCCTATCATGACGTGCCATTTGCCTCCAAAGACAACGGTTTTGCCGGTGTGGACACGGAGTTGATGCTCAACGGCGAAGCACAGGTCGCGCATCTGACCGCCATGGGCCAATGGGCGAAGGACGGTAAGTTCATCTATACGGGCCGTCGCAACGAAGGCGGTGCCAACTTCCGCGCAGGCGAATGTGCGTTGTTCACAGAAAGCTCTGCGGGCTATGCAGGCATCAGTTCAGAAGCCGAGTTTGCGTTTGAAGTGCGCCCACTTCCATACTGGGAAGGTGTCGGCAACGCGCCTCAAAACACGATCATTGGCGGCGCGTCCCTGTGGGTCATGGAAGGTCATGAAGACGAGGAATACAAAGGTGCAGGTGCGTTCCTGAACTTCCTGTCATCCTCGGATGTGCAGGCAAAGTGGCATCAGGACACAGGCTATCTGCCGATCACCGCCGAAGCCAGTGAAGCAACCAAAGCGGCCGGTTTCTACGACGCCAACCCGGGCACGGACATCGCTGTGATCCAGATGACCGCGAATGAGACGACGGCCAATTCCAATGGTTTGCGCCTTGGTTCCTTTGACCAGATCCGTGGCATCATCGATGAAGAGCTTGAGGGCATCTGGTCTGGCGACAAGACCGCCCAAGAAGCGATGGACAGCGCCAAAGAGCGCGGCGATGCATTGCTGCGCCGCTTTGAAGCCGCCAACCGCTGATCTGAAATGACTACGGCAAGCCCCCGCAACGGGGCTTGCCGCTTTGCAACGAAAGGGTCTTTGAATTGGAAAAGCGTGTTACCTTCAAAGGCTGGTTGCTGCCCGTGTTGCTGATTGCACCGCAGGTTCTGATCTCGGCGGTGTTTTTCTTTTATCCGGCAGGGCAGGCGATCTGGCAGTCCTTGTTCATTCCTGACCCTTTTGGCCTGTCCTCCCAATTTGTGGGTTTGGGCAACTTTGAATTTCTCCTTGGCGACAAGTTCTATCGCACGTCGTTTTTGACGACCGCGACGTTTTCTATTCTGGTCACTCTGTGTTCGATGATCCCGGCGCTGTTCCTTGCGGTTATGGCGGATCGGTTGATCAAGGGCTCAGGCGTGTACCGCACGCTTTTGATCTGGCCCTATGCTGTTGCCCCTGCAGTGGCTGGCGTGCTGTGGCTGTTCATGTTCAACACCCGCGTGGGCGTTGTGTCGTGGTATCTGGGCAATCTGGGCTATGACTGGAACCACGTGTTGAACGGGGGCGAGGCGATGGGCCTTGTTGTCGTGGCCTCGGCATGGGGGCGGATCAGCTATAATTTCCTGTTCTTCTTCGCGGCCCTTCAAGCGGTCCCCAAATCGGTGATCGAGGCGGCGGCCATTGACGGGGCCCGTTTCTGGCGCCGGTTCTGGACGATTGTTTTGCCGCTTCTGTCCCCGACGACCTTCTTTTTGCTGGTCGTGAACGTGGTTTATTCCTTCTTCGAGACCTTCGGGGTCATCCACACCATCACCTCGGGTGGGCCGCAACAATCGACCACGGTTCTGGTGTACAAAGTCTTTGCGGACGGGTTCGTCGGGCAAGACCTTGGCTCCTCGTCGGCGCAATCCGTGATCTTGTTGGTGGTGGTCGGCTTGCTGACCGTGTTCCAGTTTAAATTCATCGAAAAGCGGGTGCATTACTGATGGCACAGCAACGCGACGGTATGGTGGAAAAACGCGGGGCAGGGTTGTGGCTGACCCATGTGTTCATGATTTTTGGCGTGCTTGTGATCTTTTTCCCGATCTGGCTGGCCTTTGTGGCCTCGACGGTCACCCAGCCTGAAATCGTGCAGCCCCCCATGCCGCTTTGGCCGGGTGACCGGTTTTGGGAAAACTATTCGGCGGCGTTGTTTTCAGGGGTAAATGTGCCTGTGAGCACCATGCTGTTTAACAGTCTGGTGATGGCGATCGGGATCGCGGTGGGTAAAATCGTCATCTCGTTGTTGTCGGCCTTTGCCATCGTCTATTTCCGGTTTCCGGGGCGGACGTTCTTTTTCTGGATGATCTTTTTGACTTTGATGCTGCCCGTCGAGGTGCGGATTGTCCCGACGTTCGAGGTGGTCGCAGGTTTCGGGATGCTCAACAGCTACGGTGGATTGATCTTTCCGCTGATTGCCTCGGCGACGGCAACGTTCCTGTTCCGCCAGTTCTTTTTGACCATCCCTGACGAGCTGGCCGAAGCCGCGCGGGTGGACGGTGCATCGCCGATGCGCTTTTTCTGGGATATCGTTGTGCCCATGAGCCGCACCAACGTCGCGGCCCTGTTTGTGATCCTGTTCATCTATGGCTGGAACCAATACCTCTGGCCGCTTTTGATCACCACCGATCCCGAAATGAACACCATCGTCATGGGCATCAAACAGATGTTCCCCTCGGGCGACGACGTGGCAGATTGGCCCGTCATTATGGCAACTTCGATCCTTGCGATGATCCCTCCGGTCATCGTTGTGGTGAGCATGCAGAGGCTGTTTATTCGCGGCCTCGTGGACAGTGAGAAATAAAATGGCGACAGTGACCTTGCAGGACGTCAAGAAAAGTTTTGGATCGACGGATGTGATCCACGGCATTTCAACGGAAATTCAGAACGGCGAATTCATCGTCATTGTCGGGCCTTCGGGCTGCGGGAAATCAACGCTTCTGCGCATGGTGGCCGGTCTTGAGACAGTCTCGGCCGGGGATGTTTTGATCGGCGGCGAGCGTGCCAACGACAAAGAACCGATGGACCGCGATATCGCGATGGTGTTCCAGAATTACGCGCTTTATCCGCATATGTCGGTGCGCCAGAACATGGGGTACGGGTTAAAGATTGCGGGCCTTCCCAAGGCCGAGATCGAGGCCAAAGTCCAGGAAGCCGCGCGTCTTTTACAGCTTGAAGCATTGCTGGATCGCAAACCCAAACAACTGTCCGGCGGACAGCGCCAACGTGTCGCTATGGGGCGTGCGATTGTGCGCGAACCGGCGGTGTTCCTGTTTGATGAGCCACTGTCGAATTTGGACGCAAAACTGCGCGTGCAGATGCGCCTTGAGATCAAGGAATTGCAATCCAAGCTGGGCGTCACGTCATTGTATGTCACCCATGATCAGGTTGAGGCCATGACCATGGCGGACCGCATGATTGTGATGAATGCAGGTGTCGCAGAGCAGATCGGCACCCCGCTGGAGGTCTATGAAACGCCGCGTACATTGTTTGCGGCGCAGTTCATTGGCAGTCCCGCCATGAACATCGTGGATGCGCAGGTGAAGGACGGGCAGATCATGTTGGGCGACAGCGCCATGGGCGCCGCCACTGGTCCGGATGGTCCGGTCAAATTGGGTGTGCGGCCCGAGCATATGAACCGCGACGACGCAGGCCCGTTGGTCGTGACGGTTCAGATGACGGAACCCTTGGGGGCCAACACCTTGCTGCACGGCAAACTGGCAAAGACGAACCAAGCTTTCACCGTGAGCCTGCAAGGTGTGCATCTGCTGGACCCGTCCAACCGCGAGATGCGGTTTTCAGTGCAGGCCGAAAAAGCGCATCTGTTTGATGCCGACACAGGGTTGCGGCGCACGACGGACTAAGTGGGATTAACCCAATGGCACGCGCGCCCCGCTTTTGATCGTTTGCGGGGCGGCATTGAGGGCTTCCATTGCGAAACCTGCCGCTGTTTTGTACGTGCCCATGAACGCCGCGCGTTCCTCGGCGGGGATCACGTCGTCGATGTTGTCAAATTCTCCACCAGAGCGCGTGTTCACCATGCTCAGCAGTCCGAAAGGACCCAATCCGCGATTGCGCAGGATGAGTTCCGACACAGGGCCGCACAGTTTGGCATCATACGCGGACAACGCATCTGCGGTGACCCCGTGCGTCAGCATCGCAGCTCCGATCTGACGCGCGTCGACGATGGCTTGGCTCGCCCCGTTGGAGCCGGTGGGATACATCGCATGGGCTGCATCCCCCATCAAACCCACCGCGCCGTCCACCCATGTTTGCACAGGGTCGCGATCAATCATCGGGTTTTCATAGGCAACATCCGCTCCGTTGATCAGGGCAGGCACATCAAGCCAGTCATAGGTCCAATCGGCAAAGTGGTGGGCAAAATCCGTGATATCGACCTGCCCGAACCACCCGATTTTTTCGCGCGCAGAGGGGTCTTTTACAGTGATCTCGGCAATCCAGTTGATGTCGGCGATACCTTGTTCGTCGGGAGGGGAAATAGGGTAGATGACCATGCGCTGTTCATGCGTCCCCAGCCCGATAAACGAAGACCCCGTGCGCACAGGTTTGGCCCGTGTTGTGCCCCGCCACATGATTGCACCGCCCCAATGTATGGGGGGCTGGTCGGGGTGCATCTGGGCGCGAATGTTCGAGTGGATGCCGTCTGCCCCAATCAACAGAGTGCCTGAACGTGTGCTGGTGCTGCCATCGCCGTGCAAAACCTGTGCTGTGACGCCGTCGGGTCCATTTTGATATCCTGTCACCCGCGCGTCCAGCTCAAGGGCGCTGCTGCCTGCGCGCTCCACGAGGGTTTCGGCCAAAAGCATCTGGAATTTTCCCCGGTGCATCGCGTATTGCGGCCAGTGGTATCCGGCAAAGGTGCCACGTGGTTCGGCGTAAATCTCTTGGCCCTTCTGGCTCACCAGCGCCCATTCCCGAGCCGGCACACCCGCTGTTTTCAACTGGGTTTCAGTGATGCCAAGATCCATCAATTCGCGGATTGCATTGGGCTGTACGTTGATGCCGACGCCCAGTGGCTTAAGGGTTTGAACGGCCTCTAGCACCGTAAACGGCACGCCAATCTGGTGTAGGGTCAATCCCATTGCCAAGCCCGCAACCCCGCCCCCGGCGATGAGGACATGCGGGGCGTTCGTGTGCGCATCCAAGGCCATGATGTTACCTCGGGGCCATACGGATCGCGCCATCAAGCCGGATGACCTCACCGTTCAGCATCGGGTTGTCGACGATATGGCACACCAGCTTTGCGTATTCCACGGGCGCCCCGAGGCGGGAGGGAAACGGAACCTGCGCGCCAAGCGAGGCTTGGACATCTTCTGGCAACCCTTCCAAAAGCGGTGTCAGGAAAAGACCCGGCGCAACGGTGCACACACGGATGCCTTTGTCTGCCAGATCGCGTGCCATAGGAAGGGTCATGCCCACGATGCCCCCTTTGGATGCGGAGTAGGCGACTTGCCCGATTTGTCCATCAAAGGCCGCGACAGAGGCCGTGTTGATGATGACCCCGCGCGCGCCGTCCGGCTCTTTTGGATCGGCACCAACCATATGCGCAGCGGCTTGGCTGGCGCAGTTGAACGAGCCGATGAGATTGATGCGAATGGTTTTGTCGAACATCTCGAACGCATGGGCCTCGCCGCGGCTGACCGTCTTGCCCGCCAACCCGATGCCGGCGCAATTGACCATCACGCGCGGTGTTCCAAGCTGCGCGACGACAGTGTCCATGCCCGCTTTGACGCTCGCAGGGTCGGCCACATCAACATTGCAATAGATGCCGTCGATTGCGGCGGAGTGAGCGTAGCCTTTTTCGTCATTCAGGTCAAAAATGGCGACTTTCAACCCCGCTTGGGCCAAAGCGCTCGCAGTGGCGGCCCCCAATCCAGAGGCCCCGCCTGTTACGATCGCTGCGTGGTTTTTCCAAATGTCCAAACTCATGTCGTCTCTCCTGCAACAGGGTGAATTAAATAGAGGGCTGAGTGGCCGTATGTCGCTTTTGACGGCCTGCTGATTTGGCCACATGGCCTGCCTTTGTGAACCTTTGCAGGACCGCTTCCAAGGTTCTGCTCATGGCGTGGTTTTCCGGGTTAATGATTAAGCCAAGCCATTGAGGCTGTCCATAAGAATGCCAACGCCGGTTCCTTGTTCTGGCGTGAACGCACTGGCCGTCCCTGCGTGGCTTGGGTAAGCTGGGTGCAGAACAGAAAAGGGGTGCGTCGTGGCCGGACAAACGGATTCAGTCATTGCTTTGATCCTGTCGCAGATTGACGCCGGTGTTATGCTGCCCGGTGATGCGATCAGCGAAAAGGATTTGATAGATGCCTGCAGCGTGTCGCGCACACCTGTCAGAGAGGCTTTGATCCGGCTTGAAACGGATGGCCTTGTGCAACGTCATGCCCGCAAAGGCGCAGTGATTTTTCGCCCCGATGTGGAACAGTTCCTTACGATCCTTGAAGTGCACGCCAATCTGGAAAGCTTTGCGGCGGGGCTTGCCGCAAAGCGGATTACCCCGGACATTCAAACAGAGTTGCGCGCCAGTGTGGCAGCCTGTGCCGCGCACGCCGAGACCCATGCAAGCGCGGACGCTGCCGGATATTACCAACTGAACTTGCAGTTTCACGAGATCATTGTGCGCGCGGCGTGCAATGACGTGTTGATGGAGATGGTCAAAACCAACGCGCGCAAGCTTATGGCCTATTACAGAATGCGATATCTGCATCCAGGTGCGGCGCAGTCCTCAGCCAAAGAGCACGCAGAAATTGCTGAGCACATTCTGGCGCGGCGCAGCACCGAAGCCGCGGCCGCCATGGCGCAGCATTTCAACTATGACCGCCACACTGTGATGGATTTGATCGCGTCAGTCGGCTGATTGTTCAAAGAAACACGCGATGGATTCGGCATAAGCTGTGGTGTCGGCGTGTTCGCACAGGGACGCTTTGGCCCGTTCCCCGACCCCCTCTGGAAGCTTGTCGTGATATTCCGCGACCAATGCCTCAATAAAACGGGGCGTCATTTCGGGGTGGTTTTGGGTGGTATAAACCGATGCCCCCATGCAAAACCCTGCGACGGGACAGGCGGGGGCCGTGGTCAGAATGTCCGCGCCCTTTGGCAAGGCGGTCACCTGTTCGATGTGGGCACCGTATTGTTTGAGCGTTTCGGGCAGCCCGTCCATCCAAGGTGCAGGATTGGTGACGGTGGCGTGTGTCAGCCCAAAGGTCCAGCCCGTTGGGTTGGGCCCCACTTGCCCCCCAATGCCAGCGCGATGATCTGATGCCCGAAACACGCGCCAAACATAGGGATGCTCTGCGCATGCAGAGTTCGGATCAAGCGACCCAGTTGTGCGACCCACGGGGCTGCGTCATGAACCGATGCAGGGCTGCCAGTGATCATAACGCCATCAAAAGCGCTGATATCCTCAGGAAAAACGCCGTCTTTGACGCTGAACGCGGTCGTGTGCCAGTCAGGGCGCACTAAGTGGATCAGGTCGGCGAACTTCTGGGCGTCCTTTGGATGCGCTTGGGCGAAATCACTCTCGTCGGTGTTTGTCATCAATACGGCGAGGTGCATTTTATGGCTTTCATTTCGAGTTTGTATATTTAAGGTACTACAGAATATGCAAAGATAAAAGGCAAAGCGATGACTGTTTGGACGCCTACGGACGATGGCTATGCGGATTTGGCCAGTCACGACACTTTTGTGCAAGGCGTACCGCTCAACACCTTTGCGCGTATGCGCCGTGATGATCCGCTGTGCTGGACGCCTTGGGACGGGGGCAAGGGGTTCTGGTCGGTGACGCGCTATGCCGACATCTTTGAGATGAACCGCAACACGCAAGTGTTTTCCTCGGCGCAGGGCATCCGGATGGAGGACCAAAGCTACGCGGAATACCTCGCGCGCCGCACCTTTCAGGAGACCGATCCCCCCGATCACATGCAGATGCGGATCAAACTGGCGCGCGCGTTTTCAAAAGGGGTAATTGCAGAGTTTGAAGCCGATATTCGCCAGATTTGTGTCGATATTCTGGACGCGGTTTTGCAGCAGGACAGCTTTGACGCCACCAAAACCATCGCGCGCGAATTGCCGATGCGGATGTTGGGGCGCATTTTGGGAACGCCCGAGGAAGACCTGCCGTGGCTGGTCGAAAAAGGCGATGCGTTGATCGCCAACACAGACCCCGATTTTACGTCTCATGTTCTGGACAAGATGAGCACGGATGAATTTCGCATGATGCCGTTCAACTCCCCTGCGGGGGCCGAACTGTACGCCTATGCCAAAGACCTGATGGCGCAAAAGAATGCGTCAGGGGACACCAACGGCATCCTGCATTTGATTCTCCAGCCAAGCCCCGATGGCTCTGTCATATCCGAAGCCGAATTTCGCAATTTCTTTTGTCTGTTGGTTGCGGCGGGCAATGACACGACCCGCTATTCGATCGCCGCCGGTATGCAGGCGATGTGCCATCAACCCGAGCTGTTGGGACAGATGCAGCAGGGCGGGGACATTTGGGACACGCTGCCCGATGAGATCATCCGCTGGGCCACGCCCACCAGCTATTTCCGCCGCACCGCTACGCAGGATTTCGGGATGCATGGCAAAACCATTCGGGAGGGTGACAAGGTGCTCTATTGGTTCGCCTCTGCCAACCGCGATGACACCGTGTTTGACGACCCGATGCGCGTTAATCTGCACCGCACCCCCAACAAGCACCTCGCCTTCGGGCATGGCGGTCCGCATCTGTGCCTTGGGATGTGGCTTGCGCGGCTTGAAGTACGTGTGCTTTTTGAAGAACTGAGCAAGCGCATCACCACGATTGAAGCGGATGGACCCCAACAGTTTTTGCGGTCAAACTTTATAAGCGGCATCAAGTCGTTGCCGGTGCGGATCACACGCGCCTAATGGGAGAAAGAACATGAACCACAGATTGCGCGCGGTATTTTGTGACCATCTGAGCATTATGCGCGGGAAATATTTGCCGCATGGCAAGATCGGCGACAACGACACACGGTTTTGCCGCTCCACTTTCGGGGTGCATTACGACAAGGACTTGTTGCCCGCGCCCGGCGCGATGATGATGGAAGGCCTGCCAGACATGGAGTTGCGCTGGGCGGGTGATGACATTCGCGCGTGTTGGGAAAGTGGCACCAAGATCGTCTTGGGTGATCTGTTCGACACAGAGGGCGCGCCTTTGCCGATGTGTCCGCGCGGTGCATTGAAACGCGCGATTGCTGCGTGGGAGGCCAAAGGGCTGACGCCCAAAGTGGGTATCGAACTCGAAGCTTTTGCCTTTGTGCACGGGCCTGATGGCAAACTGATGCCCTATGACAGTCTTGGCGGGGTGGTTTATGGCACGGGGCCTTTTACCGATCCGCGCGGCTTTAACGACGCGATTTGGGATGTGGCCGAGGAGCTGGGCTTCAATCTTGATATGATTACTGCCGAATATGACAGTCCACAGTTTGAATACACCCTGACCTTTGACAATGCGCTCAAAGCCGTGGACGACATCATTCTGTTCCGGCAGATGGCGCGTGAAGTCGCACTTCACGAAGGCGTCATTCTGACTTTCATGCCCAAGCCGATTGTCGAGGCTGGTGGCAACGGAATGCACATCAACTTTTCCTTTACGGACAAGGACGGCAACAACGCGTTGTCGGTCGGGGACAAAGGGGGACCCGATCACCTGAACGATCTGGCGCGCGGTTGTCTTGCGGGGCTTTTGCACCACCACAAAGGGCTTGCAGGGCTGATCGCCCCAACTGCGACTTCCTATGATCGCCTCCAGCCAGGCTCCTTGTCGGGGCACAGGCAGAACTGGGGCGGGGATCACCGCAACGTCACAACCCGTGTCAGCACTGAAGGCGGCGCCAAGGCGCGGCTTGAGCATCGGATGGCGGATGCCTCATCCAACCCCTACACCGCCTTAGCGGCTGTTTTGCAAGCTGCCTTGTTGGGGGTGGAGAACGGATATGACCTGCAACCCATTGAGACCGATGATGGTTTTGTGGAAACAGACGCCACTGTCGGGGCGGCGACCACTTTGGAAGACGCTGTTGCGGATCTGGCTGCGGACACGGTGTTGTCGAACGCGGTCGGCGCGGGGCTGGTCGAGAACCATGTCTTCATGAAACAGGCTGAAGTCGAAAAGACCAAAGATCTTGACCCCGAGGCGCTGCGGGATTTTTACATCTACTACATGTGATCTTTTTGGGGCCTGCACTGGTTCGGTGGACGGGTGCAAGCCTTTGAGGGCTGCCAAAAAAGGGCGCGGGTTCTTAAAGTTTATGCACCTTCGCATATTTTTTTAAAAACCTTTGGATCATTTTGGATTACACAGGGGCAACTTTGAAAAAGGAAGACCCAAGTGATCCGCTACCCACGTGACATGACCGGATACGGCGCGACGCCACCTGCTGCGCAGTGGCCTGATGGTGCAAGAATTGCTGTGCAAATCGTCCTCAACTATGAGGAGGGCGGTGAAAACAATATCCTGCACGGTGATGCCGCATCAGAGGCGTTCTTGTCCGAAATCACAGGCGCCCAACCCTGGCCCGGGCAGCGGCATTGGAACATGGAATCGCTGTATGAATACGGCGCGCGGGCCGGTTTCTGGCGATTGCACCGGATGTTGGGCGATTTGCCTGTCACAGTTTACGGTGTGGCCACAGCCCTTGCGCGCGCGCCCGAACAGGTGGCCGCGATGAAATCTGCGGGGTGGGAAATTGCCAGCCACGGCCTCAAGTGGGTCGAACACAAAGATATGCCCGAGGACGAAGAACGCGCCCAGATCGCCCAAGCGATCGCGTTGCACACCGAAGTCACCGGAGAAGCACCACGCGGCTGGTACACAGGGCGCTGCTCCAACAACACGGTCAGATTGGCGGCCGAAACAGGACAATTTGACTACGTCGCGGACAGCTACGCTGACGATCTGCCCTATTGGATGGCGTTTGACGGAACAGACCAGTTGATTGTGCCCTACACCATGGATTGCAATGACATGCGGTTTGGCATTCAGGCGGGGTTCACCAACGGTGACCAGTTTGAAAGCTACCTCAAGGACAGCTTTGATGTTCTCTATGAAGAAGGGGCGGCAGGCGCGCCCAAAATGTTGTCCATCGGACTGCATTGTCGGCTGATGGGGCGCCCGGGGCGAGCTGCAGCCTTGCGTCGTGTGATTGAGCATTTCAAGGCGCACGACGGAGTCTGGTTTGCAACGCGATTGCAGATTGCGCAGCATTGGGCACAGCAGCATCCGGCACGGGCGATGGTGCCTCCGTCGCAGATGGATGAGGACAGGTTTGTGTCCGAGTTTGGCGGTATTTTCGAGCATAGCCCATGGATTGCCAAAGCGGCGCATGCGCTTGAGTTGGGGCCGACCCACGACACTGCGCAAGGGGTGCACAGCGCCTTGGCCCGCGTCTTTCGCACCGCATCGGACGCACAACGCATCGAGGTGCTCAAAGCGCATCCGGACCTGGCTGGGAAACTGGCCGCGGCCAAGCGTCTGACAGCAGAATCCACCGCAGAACAAGCGTCTGTCGGACTGGATTCCCTAACCGATGATGAGCGCGCCCTGTTCACCTCCCTGAATGACAGCTACACGTCCAAATTCGGCTTTCCGTTCATCATTGCCGTGCGGGACAACACCAAGGCCAGCATCATGGCCGCCTTTAAAGAGCGCATCGACAACGATCGTGCAACCGAACTTGCGCAGGCCTGCCTGCAAGTGGAACGGATTGCTGAATTGCGCCTGATCGAGAAGTTTGGCGCATGAGCCGCACGATCCTAATCGAGCCGCTCACAGCCAAAGATTTTGCACCGTTCGGGGATGTGCTGGATGTGTCTGGCACGGCTGACAAGATCATCAATCAAGGAATGTGCGAACGCTTTCACGATCGCGCCCTGCTTGATTTTGCAGACGGGCGCGCAGGCATTTCGCTGTTCAGTGCGCAGGCCCGCAACTTTCCGATTGAGCTGGACATGATGGAGCGGCATCCCGAGGGCAGTCAGGCTTTCGTCCCGATGAGTTTTGATCCCTTTGTTGTGGTTGTCGCCCCTGACGACAACGGTGCACCCGGACAACCGCGTGCCTTCATCACTGCGAAAGGGCAGGGTGTGAACTATCACCGCAACACATGGCACGGGGTTTTGACACCGCTGCATGCACCGGGTTTGTTTGCCGTGATCGATCGCATCGGGGAGGGCGCGAATTTGCAAGAGCATTGGTTCGACATGCCTTATGGCATAGAAACGGCGACATAAGCGCAAGACGGCAACGCCGTGAGGGAGGAACCGACATGTTTTTAAAGAACGCTTGGTACGTGGCCGCTTGGGAGCACGAAGTGACCCATGCGTTGCAGCAAATTCTGGTTCTGGGCGAGAAGATCTGCATTTTCCGCTCGCAAAGTGGTGAACTCGTGGCCCTTGAGGATGCTTGCCCACATCGCAAACTGCCGCTGTCCAAGGGGCGGATCAAAGGCGATACTGTCGAATGCGGCTATCACGGATTGACGTTTGATTGTGCAGGACAATGTGTCTGGTCACCCGGTGCAGGACGCATTCCGTCAAACGCCAAAGTGCATGCTTATCCGTTGCATGAAAAATACGGGCTGGTCTGGATCTGGATGGGCAATCCTGCCCTTGCCGATGCCAATGACATCTTCGAAATCGAAAACTACGATGATCCTGCATGGGGCATCAATCGCGGCGCCGCGATGGAGCTTGAGTGCAATTATTTGTTGATGTGTGACAACCTGTTGGACCCGACGCACGTGGCGTGGGTGCATCAAAGCAGCTTTGCGACGGACGCCACCAAAGACACCCCTTTGCGAATCACCAAAACCGATGACGGCGTGATTGTGCACCGCTGGATGATGGATCATGAACCCGCGCCGTTCTACAAAAAGATCGTTGAGTTTGAAGGGAACTGTGACCGCCTTCAGCACTACGAGGTCCGCTTTCCAAGCCATGCTTTGATCAAGGCCGTGTTCACACCTGCAGGCACGGGCGGCGTCGATGGTCCTTTGGATGCGCAGACTTTTGTGATGGACAGCTACAACTTCATGACCCCGACGTCAGAGAGGGAAACCCGTTATTATTGGTTCCAGCTGCGCAATATCCGTCCCGACGACGACGCATTGTCCCGGATGATGAGCGAAGATGTGCAGCACGCGTTTGAAGAAGACCGCGCAGTGCTGAATGAAGTGCAAAAAGGGATGAGCAACAAGCGCACCCCGCATATCGACTTGCCGATTGATGGCGGGCAATTGCGCTTTCGTCGCCAGCTTCAGGCGATGATCAACGAAGAAGAACAAGTCGATCGCCAAATGGCGCAATAGGGACGCGGTGTCGCCCCTAAGCGCAAGTGATCACGCGCCAGACAACGGGCGCAGCGGCATGTGGCGATTGACGTCTTTGTAGAGCAGATAGCGGAAATCGCCCGGTCCACCAGCGTAGCAAGCTTGCGGGCAAAAGGCGCGCAGCCACATGTAGTCGCCGGCTTCGACCTCGACCCAATCGCTGTTGAGGCGATAGGCCGCTTTGCCTTCAAGCACGTAAAGCCCGTGTTCCATGACGTGAGTTTCCAAGAACGGAATGACCGCCCCCGGTTTGAACGTGACGATGGTGACATGCATGTCGTGGCGCAGATCTGTGGGATCAACAAAGCGGGTCGTGCCCCATTTCCCATCCGTGTCAGGCATAATTGTGGGCGCTATGTCGTTTTCGTTGGTGATAATGACATCAGGGTGCGCAAGACCTGCAACCTCTTGATAAGACTTGCGGATCCAATGAAAGCGCAACATCTGGTCAGTGGCGTTCAGCAGGGTCCAATCGGTTGATGGAGGAAGGTAGGCATACCCGCCTTCTTCCAGAACATGTGTGACGCCCGCAACGGTGAGGGTGGCTTGGCCCTCGACGACGAACAACACGGCTTGCGCGTTCGGGTCGGCTTCGGGCTTTTGGGATCCACCTTGCGGGGCGACTTCCATGATGTACTGCGAAAAGGTTTCCGCAAAACCCGTCATTGGACGGGCGATGACCCACAAACGGGTCTTGTCCCAGAACGGTAAAAAGCTGGTGACGATATCGCGCATCGTTCCCTTTGGGATCACCGCATAAGCATCGGTAAATATCGCACGGTCGGTCAGCAATTGGTCCTGACCGGGGTGGCCGCCTTTGGGGGCGTAATACTTCGCTGACATGGATGCTCCTATCGCGTCACGGGTGAGGCAACTATGAAGCGGACACTGCGGGCTGACCACCCTCCAAAGGGCGACAGCACTTTGTGCAAAAACTTGAAAAGCCTGAAGCACGCCAAAGTGCTTCCCAACGGGTATCGGGGCAGAAAAATGCACCGACTAATACTTTGAAAACATAAATAATTTCGGACTGTCACGTTGAAGGGCAAAAGAAGTCATCAAATTTTCCTTTCTTGTTGAGCATTTTGCAGCTTTGCTAAACGGATAGGTTAATATTTTATTACGACGCCAGATTTGGATTTTGCTCTTATGGGTATACTCGACAGAATTGGTGCCACCAACTATGGCCGCACGATTGGCGCACGTGATGCGCTGTCAGAATTCATGACGACCCTTGCCGGTGTGGATTGTTTGGGCATTCCGCCTGTGTCTGTCTATCAGCGGTTCAACTCGGTCGGCGTGGATGTGCACGGGCAATGCGCCGTGGCCCAAGGGGCTTGCGGGTACCGGCTTGGCGGCAATATCAAGGTGGATCTGGCCAAGCTTATCCCGGCAATAACCCCGTTCACGGCTTCGGGAAAAGTCAGCGCAAGTTTGGCGCGCCTGCCGACATCGGCAATTTTAATGTACCGCTTGCAGTCCGAACGCACGGCCCTCAACGGTGTGACGCAGCCATTGGCCTTGGCCCAGCTGGACGGCATCAACTGGACGTTCAAATCAGGCGCGAATCTGACAGTGGGGGTGAAGGTTCAGCCGTTCAAGTCGCTCGGATCGCTTCCGCTCGACATTGATCTGACGCTTCAGGCGGGCGCTGCCTACACGTATCTGGGCACAAAGCTGGTCGCCTCTAAGACGCATCATTTTTCTCGTGCCAACACCAAAGCCCTTGCCGAAGAGGTGGACAAAATCCTCGCGGTGGAGATCAAAAAGACGCTGGCCACGATCCTTGCCAATGAGGAATCCGAGGCCTCTGCCATTGCAAAAGAGGCCGCGTTGCATGTCGGTAAGACCTCGCTCAAGAAAATCGCCAAAGCCACCAAAGATGATCTGAAGGCCATCGGCAAAAGCGCATTGAACGAGCTGCGTCAAGGCAACGGGTTTGAATATCTGGCGGCAGGTTTTGCGACAGGGGGCGTTGGTCTGATCGCAGGTAAAGCGGTTTATGACGCTTATCTGCGGCGCAAAGACGGCAAGCTTGACGGACAAATCCATGATCTTAGGCTTGCGCTGGGCGACAAGTTTCTTGCCCTTTCGGATGCAGAACAAACAGGTGCCAAGGGCAAGGGGCTGCGCAAGGCGATGGAGCGGCTGACCGAATTGCGCGACGCGTTTTTGCACGAGCGCATGTTTGGTGGCGGATCAAATCCTGACGCTGGGGACGTGCCGGTTGTCAACGACGCGCTGTTGTCGCGCACCGATCAAACGGCGTTGACGTTGACCTCGAACGAGTACGGCGGAAACCTTGCGGCGACGGGCAAGGTCAACCTTGGTCCAATGGATACGACAGCAAAGAAAACCGCTGACCTGATGGGCCAGAAACTGGATTTCCGGTTTCAAGTGCGCGGGGCCAACGACATGATCATGGTTCAGGACACCCACGCCAACTTTATGCAGATGACGACCAAGCTTGCGATCTCGGGGGCGCTTGCGACAACGGGTGTGAAAAAGCTGGATGCGAAGCTGAAAAAGAACCACGCGCCTGCGGCTGTGCAAACACCTGGTGCACCAGCCCTATTCGGGGGGCGTCGTTTCGGCGCGCTGCGCTACCGCGCTGCGACAGTTTACATGAAAAACGACGGCGCGCACAAACGCACCGCCGTCCCTGGCATCAGTGGTGTGTCCATGGGCGTGTCCGTGCGCGCTGCGCGTCTTGTGTCTTATGCGCAGAACGTCAAGGCGCTGATCAAGTCGGATAGCCCTGACAACGACATCAAAGAATTCGAGACATGGGTGTGTTTGCATCTCGGCTGTAAGCCTCTGCAATTGCGCGAATTTATAGCAGGAACGCTCTTGCCTGATTGCGAAATCGGGGAGGATGGCAAAACCACATTCACTTCGGACGCTTTGCTGTTGGAAATCAACTACGGCCTTCAGAAAAAGGATCTGGTCGAGATGACGATGGATCCCGACGGGGCCCCGCCCGATTTGTTTGCACACATGAGTTATCACAACCCGCTGACCTTTCAGAACGACGTTGCCGCTGACAAATACAAGATGTCGAGCATGCGCTTGCGCTACCGTGTTCAGACGCCGCTCAAGGACACAGCCAAGACGTTTTTCTCATTGGGCTTACCACTGGGAGAACACTCTCCATTGGCTGTGAACCTGGATTTCGGGTCCAACAAAGAAGTTGGCCAAGAGTCTATTGTAGATCTGGCGACATGGTTTTCGCCGGAAATTCAGGCGGCGGCCCAGTCAGAAGCTGAAAAAAATGAAATGAGTGTGCCTCCGGTCGTACTCTTTAACCGGTGCTAGATATGGCTTTGACCTTTGATGCGATCAAGACCCGTTTGGAAAGCCTTGTAGAGAGCTACAAGCAGGAGCTTGGCGGCGCTTTCAAGATCACGACGACGCCACACAAAAAGATCGAGCTGCAAAAAGATCTTCCTTTGAAAAATGTCGAGAACTTTTTGCGGGAGTTGTTTGGCGCGGATACCGATTTTCCCGAAATCCCGATGGGCGGCGCGGTCATCAAGGCGCTGCTGATCTCCCCTGCCAATGACGAGGATGTGTTCACGGCCAAGCTCAAGATGGGGTTCACCAGTGCCGAGTGGCATGTGATGGACGGGCTTGTTTTGTCCCTCAACGTGTTGAGTTTCGAGAACAAAGGCGGGGCATGGTCTGGTCACGTCGGGGCCCGCGCGCTGGCTCAAGAGCGGACGTTTGATGTCAGCCTCGACTGGCCCGAGATGATCGTGCAAGGCCATCTGGTGAACCCGAGCGTGCAGGCGGCCAATGCAGCCATGCAGCACGCCGCGCAACTGCCGTTTGTCGAAGTGCCAAAAACTGCGGCAGACAAAGCCATGAATGCCAAGGCGAGCAGTGCGATGGCTGCGGCCTCTGCCGCACTGGGCACAGCTGTCGATGCGGGATACACCAAGGATGACACCAAGGGCTTGTTGGAAAAACATGCGTTACAGGTGCCTGCGACCGCGCGGTTGGACCGTTTGGAAATCTATGCCGCTCCGCGCATCCATTATGTGAATTTCATCGCCTCTGGCAGTGATTTGATCCAGTTCCATGACCTGATCCTCAAGTCGGTGGATTTGGCATTGACCTATGCGGGCGCGTGACCCTCACGCTCGACAGTGCCAAAAAGGCAGTCAGCCTTGAGATCGATGCCACGCTGGACAACGGTGAGGCCACGTTCCTCTTTGCAATCAGCAAAGGCGGGGTGACAGCCAAAGGAAAACTCAAACTGGGTGATCTTGAGTTCGAGCTCGATTTCTCCAACGCCAGCGGCCAGCCGGTCATGGCGGCGCAGTTCAACAGTGAAAAAGGCGTCACACTGAAGTTCGAGGACTTGGTGAAACTCAGCCAGTTGACGGGCACTGCCACGTCTAAACCTGTGGATGCGAACCTGTCGGTGACACTGCGTGATATATTGCTGGGGGCCACCAAATCGGGTGGCAAAACCCACTATTTGCTGGCTGCTGATCTGGACGGTGGCATTGACTTGTCCGGCCTTGGCGATCTGCCGCTGGTGGGCAGTTTGATGCCTGCGGATATGGCATTTGGCCTCTCACTCGCACCCATCTTGCCACATGGCACCTGGTCCGCGGGCGACGTCAAAGCGCTCAACACATTGCGCGGAAAATCCGGCCCCAGCCTGATCGAGAAAAAGATCGACGAGGCGACATTGGGGATGAGTTTCAAGTCCCCCGGCCACGCGCCTGTGGCGTTGGATTTGCCGCTGGAAAGTAACCCTGCGCAAGCGGACGAAATCGTGAAACCCAAAGCAGGCACCGACGAGACGATCCACTGGAAAGACGTGCAACGCAAGTTCGGCCCCGTTACCTTGAACCGTGTCGGCGTTGGTCTTGATCGCAAAAGCACAACTGGTCCCGTGGTGCAGGTTGCGTTGGACGGCGCGCTTGAGATTGCCGGTCTGGAATTGTCGCTGATCGGGCTGGGGGGGCATTATAACCTGAAGTCCAAAAAGCTCGGGTTTGACCTCAAAGGCCTTGGCATGTCGTTGGAACGGGGGCAGCTGAAGATCGCGGGGGCCTTTGCCAATATGGGCAACGAGTACCTTGGCAAGGCCACTCTTGGGATGAAAAGCTTTACCCTCAGTGCGATGGGCGGCTTTGCGATGATCAAAGGCAAACCGGGGGATAAGCATGATACCCCGTCCATGTTTGTCTACGGTATTTTGAATGTGCCGATTGGTGGCCCTGCGTTCTTCTTTGTCGAAGGGCTGGCGGCCGGCTTTGGCTATAATCGCAAGTTCACCGGCCCGCCCGTGTCCGGCGTCAAGGACTTCCCGTTTGTAAAAGACGCGATTGGTGCGGCGGGTGGCAGCACGCGCAAGGGGCCAAGTGACGGGGGCGGCATCGCCAAAGAACTTGAAGAACTGCACAAGTATATCACCCCTCAGATGGGGCAGTATTTTGCCGCGGTCGGGGTGAAGTTCACGTCGTTCAAACTGCTCGACAGTTTTGTATTGTTGGTGGTCTCCTTCGGGCGCGACGTCGAAATTGATGTGCTTGGTGTGTCGACCTATCAAATGCCGCCCATCGTGCCTGTTGGGACACCGGCGCTGGCACGGATCGTGCTTAATCTGGACACCAGTTTCCGTCCCAAGACGGGCCTGCTCAAGGTCAACGCCGAACTGGCGCGCGACAGCTACGTCTATTCCAGCTTGTGCCATTTATCGGGGGGTTTCGCGTTCTACAGTTGGTTTGGCCCTGAAAATGCGGGCGATTTCGTTCTGAGCGCAGGCGGATACAGCACAAAATTCGACCGCCCTGCGCACTACCCAAAGGTCAGCCGGATCAGCCTGACCTATCAGATCACCTCAAATATCTACGTCAAAGGGTCGGCGTATTTCGCCTTGACCCCATCGATGTTTATGGCGGGCGGATCGTTGTCGGCCTCTGCTAAATTCGGCAAAGTATCCGCGTCTTTTACCATGGGTGTGGATTTCGAAATTTCGTGGGAGCCATATCACTACATGGCTGAAGCGCATTTGGACATTCGCGCAAGTTGGTGGATCTTCGATACGCATGCGTCTGCCAGCCTTTCTGTATGGGGGCCGACCTTTAGCGGATACGCCCGCGTGCATTGGTCAGTGGTCAGCTTCGACGTCAGCTTTGTCAACTCGATGCCATATGCGCCTGCGGTGGACTTTACCAAGTTCTGTCAAAGCTTCCTGCCCCACGACAGCGGGAGCAAAGCCCCCAATATTGTGCCCACATTGGCGGTCGCGGCAGGGCAGGTCGCAGAACGCCCGCACCCCGCGCCGAGTGTTGGGACCAATGACACCGTGCCCGTTATCAACCCCAAAACACTGGAAATTCGCGTAGATGCCACCATTCCAGCCGCAACGGTGAACGGCAGTGCTGTTGGTACGGCGACCTTGGGCTGTGCGCCCATGGGGGCGAGTTCACTGAAAAACGCCGATCTGCAGTATTGGGTCAAAGACAGCAACGGAAATCCGGCGACGTCCCATTTTGATATCCAACCCTTTTTCAAAGGGGTGCCAAAGGCGATGTGGGGGCAGAAGCTAAAGCCGAACGTCAAAGATAAAGGGCACATGATTGAGGCCTGCGGAGGCATCACGTTGCGCGCCGCGATCCCGCCCAAAATGCCAAAGGCGCAAGCCATAACCCGCGACGAATGTAAATATGACATTCTGCCGGACCGCGCCTTTGCCACGCATCTGTCCGCCGCGTCGCCTACCCCAACGGTGATCGAAAACAATACTTTGGGGATTGCCGATGCGCTGGTTCCCAAAGACGGGTGCCACCGCACAGCTCAACCGGAACGCGGTTCTTGCCCAGCTTGGCCTGGCCATTGAACAGGCGGAGCCACGGGCCGCTTTGGTCGACACATTCCGCCTTAAACCCGTCGTTGTGGGGATCACATAATGTCCGAAAAACACGCCCCCCCGCAGCAACATCCGGACGACGTTTTCTTGTTTCATGACAATCAGATTCCACAGCTGTCGACAGGGACTTATAACCTTACTGTATCGTCCTCTTTGGATGTGGACGGGACCGGATCTGTGTCAGGGGCACGCACGATGGAGTTCAAGGTGGCCGGCCCCCAACTGGTTTTGCCCCCGGATGACATTCTGGCGATTTTTCCCGCAAACATGGCGCGGGGCGAGTTTTACACGGTTTTGCCCCATGTCACGATCCGCCGCGCGAGTATGCCTTGGGAACGTCACAGTTCGAATGTCGCCGGGGATGAAAGCCCGTGGTTGATACTGTTGATTGTGTCGCAAAAAGAGATGACGGACCATCCGATCACACGTCAGGTCTTAAAGGTTGGAAAGGACGCGCGCGTTCTCGACGGGTTCGGGATCAAACACGGCGAAGCGGACCCCGAGGCCCATGTGCACACAGCCACACTGCCTGCGGCGTTGGTCGCAACGTTGTTGCCAGAGTACAAAGATCTCAAATGGACAGGGCATGTGCGCCAAGTGATGCCCGCCGCCACTGCGGCTCGCCCTCATCCCGAGGGGCTGCCTGAAACCGCCATATTGATTTCCCCCATTCTGCCCACACCGGGGATGCAAAACCATGCGATGCTTATCTCGCTTGAGAACAGATACAAGGGCGGCGTAAAGCCCACAGGGGATCTGACCGTGCCTGTCTTGCATGAATGGTCCTTTTTCTGCGAAGGCACACATCCCCACGGGTTTAGCGAGCTTTTGCTGCAAGCTATGGATCACAATGGCGCGCCCGCGTCGCTGAGCGTGCCTGCCACCCAAGGGCTGCCAACCGCTTTGGCTGATCGCTATGCGCAAGGTTACGTGCCTGTTGAATACCACATGCGGCGCGGGGATTTGGGGGCAGCGTGGTTCCGCAGTGCGCTCTCCCCCGCCAAAGCGGCGGCTCCGACAGCCACGCTCAAAAACCATTTGCCAGCCCAACACTCTGACGGGCTGTTGGCGATGGATGACAATTTCGCGATGCTGGACGTGAGCTACGCCTCGGCGTGGGAGTTGGGGCGACTGTTGATGTTGGAACAAACCGACATCGCCACAGAGCTTTACAACTGGAAACGCATCCATGCACATGCCACCCATTTGGCGGCGGGAAATGCGAATGCAGACCCGCTGCCGTCCATGCCGACCCACATAGAAACATGGCTCAAAGAGGCCCTTTTGGAACTGCGCAGCGTGCCATTTTCCTATCTTGTGCCGGAGGCCGAAATGTTGCCGCCCTCCAGCTTGCGGTTCTTTGATTTGGACCCATTCTGGCTGGACTGTCTACGCGACGGGGCCTTGTCTGTCGGCCGCTCTGACAGCGGACAACACCAGCGTGAAATGGACATGCGCAAGACATTGGCTGAACCTGCGAAAATGAGTGGATTTTTGCTGCGCAGCGCTGCTGTAAGCGATTTTCCCCACCTCGAAGTCGATGGCTATAGCGTCGATCTGCCCAACAAGGACGATGTGCCGCGCGGGACCGACCCTTTGAAAATTTTGCGGTTTGAACGGCTGAGCCGCGATGTCCTGTTGGTGCTGTTTGAGGGGCGCGTGCGCAGTGTTGATCTGCATTTGCACCCGTAGGCGGTGCATTTCGGGTTCGAGCTGGATCATGACAGCGCCGGAAACGCACTGATGCGCAAGAACATCAAACACGTCAAACCCGCCCCCCGACCCGTCGAGATCGGCAACGGTCAAAACGGTGCACCGACGGGGCTGGTCGGGCAACGGGTGCTCTTGGACGATCTGGCAGGGTCGATGGTCGGGAACCTGAGCGGGCCGTCCGGCCCTGTGTCGAAATTCGCATTGCAAATGCTTGAAGGCGTGGAGCTTGTCCGCTTCCGCCGCGCACTTTGAAGGAGGCCCGGGATGGCAAAGTCAATTTGGGTTCCGATGCATCTGGATGCGCTCGTGTTGAACACGCCCGAAGGTGTGGTCGGGCCGACCCTTGATCTGGCGACCGCGCCCTGGTTCGGGGATGACGGGGAAAAGGTCGCGCGCGACCACTTTTCCAACATCGCCAATGTGTCCTCTGCGATGCGCGCTGACCCCATGTCCCCCGACAACCGGATTTTGCAAGTTGGCACGCATTTGCACTGGGCACTGCCTGATGCACTGACCCACGGCACCACCGAAAATCCGGAGCATCCTGCTTATGTTGATCGGGGAGGGCTCTGGTTTCCCAAAGTGCCCAACCGCTGGGTTGTCCTGCGCAAAAGCGGGGCAGGGTTTGCCACGGTGGACAAAGCATGGATGGTGCAAAGTGATTTTGTGCACCCTGTCGCGCTGCGAGGTCAGGATAGCGAAACCACACGGCATGGCCATGAGTTGCAACATTGGAAAGACATGCACGCCACGATTTATCCGATCCCTCCCAAAGGGTTGCGCGATCAGCCCTACATCCATCTGGGCCGCAGTTTCGATCTGTCGCAGCCCTTGCCAACGCAGCAAAGTGACAGGGCGCTGGCGGACTATGACGCAGGTCTGACGGCGGTCGGGCACGGTGATCCCGCGTTTGGAGCCCTCTATACAGGGTGCCATTCGGTCTTTGGCTTGCATGACATTGATGCCCTGAACGGTGATGTCCGCTATGAGATCATCGGCTGGTATGCGGATGAAAAAGACGAACCACTGTCTCATTGGAAAGCATTGGGGCAAGGGCCATTGCCTCCCGAACAGGACAAAAAAGAAGCGGAGCTTTACAGCCGCTTTCAAAAGCTGACGGGTTGGGCGTTGTCCGATGTTGGTGCCCTTTTTGCTGACGACACCCGTCTGGCATTTACAGCGAGCGTTGACATCAAAGCCGGCACGCCGGACGCGCCAAAACCGGATGCGGTCAAAGGCACAGCCGCCGTTGGTATCTCCACGACCGAGGCGCTGGCCGCTTTGGTGTCCAAAGGCGACGCTGATCTGGAGCACATGATGGAGGCGATCGGCTTCCACACCGAATTGGCCGATCACAAGCTGGATTATGGCGCAAAACTGAATGAGGCGCGCCATTCAGCTGGGTTCACAACACAGGGAAAAAGACGGTTTGGACGTTGCGCAGGCCCGAGGACGCGGTGTCGGACCCGATCACCGGTGCTGTGGGGGGACGTGAAAATGCACATGCCGCTTTGCCCGACTGGATCGCACAAGAATTGAACCGCCTGAACGTGGCCCAAGACGTTTTGGACCATGCGCGCGATGTGGCCGAAGAGTTGCGCGCGCAGATGTATGCCGATTGGCAACTGTACATGCGGGCGGCCTATCCTGCGGATGACCGCGCGGATTTTGCCCTTGATGTTGATCTGTTGCGGGAGGTGTTTCTGGTCAAAAGCATCGCTGACTTCGAGGAGGCCGAAGCGGATCTGGATCCTGATAACCAAGGGTCCTCGGCAGCTTTGCACTTGGAAGAATACGGCCGCATGGCAACGCTGTTGCGTGATCTGGCAACCAAGGCTCCAAAGGTTGGCGCGCTGGAACTGGTCGCGCAGGCAGGGCCGCGGTTCACCGTTCCCAACGACCCTGTGATCGCGACCAAAGGGGCCGCATTCAAGCGCACGCGCCGCCACGGTCATGACGGTCGCGCACGCGCTGACGGGACATTGGACTGTGTTGTCGCGCCATTGGGGTCGCTGCCTGTGGACGTGATCAATGCCGCCCAGGCCCAGAGCTTGCTGGCCTCGTTGGATGGCCTGCGAACAACGGAATTCGACGCAATTGCGCGCTTTTCGCCGACCACTTTGCGCAGCTGGAACGCGCTGATGCTGGAGTGGCAGGCAAGCGTCAAAGCCTATCGGCGTGACACGAACATGCGCGCCGATATCGGGCGCTATGACGCGGGCGTCATCACCAATAACTTTGCTCTGCGTCAGGATGACTGCGAATTGTCGCTCAGAACGGCGATTGCCGCAGGGGATTTGGTCGAAAATGACTACTACATGTCAGGGCGGACGATCTTGAACCTGCAAGGGCCACAACAGCTGGAAGAGGCACTCAAGGTTTACGACGACGAAGGGCCTAAATTGTCGGCGACGCAGCAAGCCTCCGTCGCAACGCTGACCAAACGTGTCGGGGATGCAGTTTTGGCAAACAACGGGGAGCAAACGATTTCGACCTCTTTGGGCGGCTTCAACGCCCGCCTTTTGATGCGGGTGCTGGAAGAGCAAGTGCCGATCTCGGACCCATTGGGATTTGAGGAGGACCAAAAACGTGCCGGGACCGTGCTGAAACATGTGGGCAACCCCAACGGCTTCTGGTCCGCCGAAACAGAAGCGCCGTTCCTGCCATTGCGCGCCGCCAAGCTGAAATTGGCCAAAGGGCGGATCATCGACAGCTTCGGGCAACACGTGCCGTGGTACCCGGGCGGTGAAAATGGCACAGATGTGATCGCGGCGGCGTCCTTGCGCGAAGACGGGGCCAGCGGGATGTATTTGCCGCCGCGCTCCGCCCAGCCCGCCCGTGTTGATTTTCGCTGGTTGGATGCGCAAAACGATCTGGTTCAAAGCAACGACCATCCGGCCTCATCGCCGTTGTGCGGTTGGATCGTGCCCAACAATCTGGACAATGATGTGTTGGTCTATGACGTGGCCGGGCAGCTTTTGGGGATCATCGACCTTGAAGGGATTTGGCGTCCTGCACCGGGAGATTTGAACGCCCCCGCAGGCCCCGGTTTGATAGGCAATGCGCATTTGTCCCGCGTGGCGCAATGGATCACGCGCAATGGGTCCAAAGCCTTTATCGCAGCCTTTCTCGACACGTTGGACAGCGCCCTGAGCTCGATAGAGCCGGCTGATTTTTCGGTGCAAAACGCGACTGCGCTGTTGGTTGGACGCCCGATTGCGGTGGCCCGCGCCATGCTCGATTTCACCCTGCAAGGGCCACCTGCGCAGGACCAGTCACAGCAAGCATTGGCGGCCCGCATCGGCGGGGCAGGGTGGATGGATCACGGCTTTGGCAAGATCGAATTCCCAATGCGCCTTGGGGAGCATGGCCAGTTGAATGACGGGCTTGTGGGGTACTTTCGCGTGGATGAAGACGTGAACGACGGGCACACCCATTTTTACGCGCCGCAATCCAGCCCTTCAACGGTGGACCCGATCAAAACCTATGCGCCGCTTGAACCGATCACGCTGAACCACAGCTTTGACGATGACCCCAAGATGATGACGCTGTTGTTGGACCCGCGCTGCCCTGTGCATCTGACAACAGGGATATTGCCCACCAAGGCGATCCGCATTCCCCAAGACCAGTTCATGCCGTCGTTGCGGGCGTTGGAAATGACCTTTGCGGCGATGCCTGTTTTGACACCGCCCAACGCAATGCACCTGCCACTGCCGCGTATTTCAGGGCAAAGCTGGTCGTGGCTGGCGCTTGAGAACGGCGCATGGCAGAGCCAGTCAGGGCGAGCCACTGTCTCGCTCGTAGATCTGCGAAAGGCCTTTCCGGGGCGGATCGAAGTGTCCAAAACAAATGTGGTCAAGTTGTTGGTGGATGGCGACGCGCCCGCAACGGACGCCACGGTGACCAAAGCCGCGGACTTGTTGTGGAGCGAGTTGATCGCGCACAAATGGATCACCGAAATCGAAAGCGGTCGCGCCTTTTACAAAGGGCCGCCCGCGGCGGACAGCCCTGCCTTGGGATACATCTTTGAAAACGCCGAAATCCAAACGTTGCTCGGCAAGATTGCTGTCGGCATTCAACCCACCACACACACGGCCACCTTTGGCGCGCGCCCGGTGGCGCGCGAAGGCTGGCTCAAGCTGACGCCAAACGCTGATGACACATAAACACGAGGACCTGATATGACCCGAATTGCCCCGATCTCGCGTGCAACACTCGATGCAGTTGTACTCAACGACAATATGGAAAGCGTGCTGACCCTTGGGGCTGGACCGCAGACTTTGGCGCTGGAATTGACCAACCTGACGCAGAAGGACATCACGCTGGGGGACGCGCATGGCACCTCATTGGCGCTGACCTTCAGACCCGGGGCCTTGCAGGATCCCGCAGGTGTGTCGACCGTGCAGGGCGGGGGATGGAGCACCGCTGTCAGCGGCGCGCATATCCCGACAATCGTACTGACGCACGCAGGCGGGGTGACGATCAAACCGGGCAAAAAACATGTGGTTATGTTGCAGAATTTGACGCCATCGGCCAATGGCGCCTCGCGCAGTACGCGCATTGAAATGGCCTATAGCGATGTCAAAGTCGCAGGCGGCGCCACCCTGAGCGGGCGGCGCACGCTGCACCTGAGCCTGCTGTTCCCCAATGTGCCAATGGGCCAGGTCCTTGGGCAAAAAGGGACAACAGGCAATTTCAAGGCGGAACTGTTGAGTTCGGCGGATATCATAAGAGGCGGTCACAATAATGAAATCCGTGTGCAACTCTCGACCAGTGCGCCGGTTCCGATCAAGGGAAATCCGACAGGGCAAAAGACGGATGATTGCGCCAAGATCAACTACAGTTTCCCCACTCTGGAGGTGGACTGGGACCATATCCAACTGTCCGGCGATATACATACCCTACAAGACACGTTAACAATCGCGGGTGCAGGGCAACCCATGGCGAGCTTTTCGGGGGCGGGGTTCACCGGATCAAGTCTGCGCAACAATACCCCGCTGGGCGCGTTCGAGAACGTGGCGGCGCAGCAACCGGTGCAAACGCGCACAGTCGTGACAAATCGTTGGGAAAAGCACCCCCCGGAGATGATTTACTACGCCAGCCCGAGTGAGGAGCCCCTGAACGGCGATTTTCTGGAGTTCGGGTTGTCCATCAAAACCCATCTCAAACCCGGCTCATACCCGCTTGTGATCCGGATCGAAAACGTGAACGGTCAAAACGTCGACATCGCCCTGTTGCTCAATGTCACATCCATGGGGCTGCCGGGACATGACCCCAAAAATGCCTACATCAACGCCGCCTCCAGCCTCACAATTGATGCACCCCAAAGCACCTTTCAAGGCAATTTGACGGTGGACAAGAGGCTGACGGTCGGGGAGGGACGGATTGATCTGACGCACGGGCTATATTTTGGAACCTCATCCTCAGCGGGCAGCAATTGGTTTTACTTCAGAAACAATCAGGGATTGTCGCAGTTTTTTATTCGGGATTATCCTGACAGGGTCAGCATTGGTACGGGCACTAATGTGAACAAAAACCTGCATATTCAGGCGGGAAACCACGTCGGGATCAACACCAAGTCCCCGAAAACGACGCTGGATGTGGCAGGGCGCATTACGGCGCAGGGGCTGACGACAAGCGATTCGATTAATATGCCGCACGATTGGAAAATTTATACGACCGCTACACAAATGATTTTCATGTGCGGAGATAGGATGGTCTTAAACCTGCTTAAAGGCGGAAATGCTTGGGTTTATGGAGCGCTGGCACAAAATGCAAAACAACGCAGGCTAAAAAAGAGTTAGTGAAAAATGAATAGCAAAATCCAAACCCGTCTCGTCTCCTTGAAAGAGGAATTGAAAAAAGGCCAGCAAATGCTTGCCGATATCGAGCGCGAAGCGGATGATATGCGCGCCACGCTGTTGCGCATTGGCGGCGCCATTCAAGTGCTCGAAGAGTTGGAACAAGAGAGTGACGAAAACGCGCCCGAATAGGACGCAAATTTGCGCCCCCATTGTGGCGTTGGCGATGTATACCTAAACGACCCGTGCGCGCCCGCATGGGGCGGCCAAAGGAATACAAGATGACACGACACACATTGAACTTGATCGCAGGCGACTGGACAGCTGGCACCTCCGAGATCGAGAACCGCAACCCTTCGGACGTGAGCGATCTGATCGGCCGCTTTGCCCAAGCCTCGCGGGCGCAGTTGGACGCGACCTTGGAGCGTGCTGCTGTGGCGCAAACCGAATGGGCCGCGTACGGGATCGAACGTAAATACAATGTGTTGATGGCCATCGGCACCGAAATGATGGCCCGCGCCGAAGAATTGGGAACGTTGTTGTCGCGCGAAGAGGGCAAGCCGCTGGCGGAGGGCAAAGGCGAAGTCTACCGCGCCGGCCAGTTCTTTACCTACTATGCTGCAGAAACCCTGCGCCAAATGGGCGAGGCCGCAGATTCCGTACGCGACGGTATTGAAATCGACGTGCGCCGCGAAGCGGTTGGTGTTGTCGCGATCATCTCCCCGTGGAATTTCCCGACCGCCACCGCGTCATGGAAAATCGCGCCCGCCCTTTGTTATGGCAACGCAGTCGTGTGGAAACCTGCCAACGCCACCCCCGCCTCTGCCGTTGCTTTGGTCGAAATCATCGCGCGGCAGGACATCCCCAAAGGGTTGGTGTCCTTGGTCATGGGGGCGGGCAGCGAGATCGGGCAAGCTCTTGTGGAAAGCCCCAAGATCGATGCGGTCAGCTTTACCGGCTCCGTCCCCGTAGGGCGCGGGATCGCAACCGCAGCCATCCAGAACTTCACTCGCGTGCAAATGGAGATGGGGTCCAAAAACGCTTTGGCCGTTATGGATGACGCCGATTTGGATTTGGCCGTGACGTTGGCGCTGGGCGGCGCTTTTGGTGGCACCGGACAAAAGTGCACGGCGTCTTCGCGTCTTGTGGTCCATGAAACCGTCCACGATGCCTTTGTGGAGAAACTGGTTGCGGGGGCGCGGGCGATGAAAGTCGGACACGCGTTGGAAAACGGCACGCAGATGGGGCCGGTGGTGTCTGAGCAGCAGTTGAATGCCAACCTCGACTACGTCGCGCTGGGCAAGTCCGAGGGCGCAGAGCTGGTCTGTGGAGGGGAGCGCCTCGAGATGCCGCACGACGGGTTTTATATGTCCCCCGGTGTGTTTGTCGGCAGCAAAAATGACATGCGTATCAACCGCGAAGAGATGTTCGCGCCGCTCGCCAGCGTCATCTCGGTCACGGGTTATGACGAAGCATTGCATGTGGTCAATGACACCCGTTTCGGGCTGACATCCGGTATCGTCACAACCAATCTGGCCCGCGCAAGCCACTTTCGCCGCAATGCCAGAACAGGCTGTGTGATGGTCAATCTGCCAACCGCAGGTACCGATTACCACGTGCCCTTTGGGGGGCGCGGCGACAGCTCGTACGGGCCGCGTGAACAGGGCAAAGCGGCGGCGGAATTCTACACCATCGTCAAAACCGCCTACATCTCGTCAGGACAGCCATAATGATGTTGATCGACAATCTTCAATACGCCAATTGGTCCGAAAAAATCTTTCGCCAGATGCGCAGCGGAGGCGTGGACGCGGTCCATGTCACCATCGCCTATCACGAGAATTTTCGCGAAACGGTTCTGAATTTTGAACAGTGGAACCGCTGGTTCGAGCAATATCCGGACCTGATCATGAAAGGCCAATGGGCGCAGGACGTGGACCGCGCCAAGGCCACAGGGCGCACTGCGATCTTCTTTGGGTTCCAGAACCCCAGCCCGATCGAGGACGACATCGGATTGGTCGAAATCGTGCACACCCTTGGTGCGCGGTTCATGCAGTTGACGTATAACAACCAGTCCCTGCTGGCGACGGGCTGTTACGAGGCCGAAGACACAGGCATCACCCGCATGGGCAAACAGGTGATCAAAGAGATGAACCGCGTGGGCCTTGTGGTGGACATGAGCCACTCTGCGGATCGCTCGACGATTGAGGCGGCGGAGCTGTCCGAGCGCCCCATCGCCATCACCCACGCCAACCCTTATGAGTGGTCCCCGGCCTTGCGCAACAAAAAGGACGACGTGATCCGTGCGGTGACGGAAAACGGCGGAATGTTGGGCTTTTCAGTCTATCCCCATCACCTCAAAGGCAAATCAGACTGCTCTTTGAGCAGCTTTTGCGAGATGATCGCGCGCACGGCCGAAAAATTCGGTGTCGCCTGTTTGGGCATCGGGACGGACCTGTGTCAGGATCAACCCGACAGCATCGTGGAATGGATGCGTGTCGGGCGCTGGAGCAAAGAGATCGATTACGGCGAAGGCTCTGCGTCCGCCCCCGGTTTCCCGCCGATGCCCTCATGGTTCAACGACAACCGCGACTTTGGTAATATTGCGGATGGACTGCGCGCAGTCGGCATGAGCGATGTCGAGGTGGCAGGCATCATGGGTGACAATTGGCACCGCTTTTACGCCGACAACTTTACGGCGATGACGTGAGGGCCTGATCCACAAAATCTGCGGCGGCCCGCAAGGACAGCGCAGCTTGGCGAAGTTCGTCATACAGCTCAAAAACATGCCACCCGTGTGGCGCGTCAAAATACCGGCATGGCACGTTGGCGGCTTGCAGTTTCTGGTGCAGGTCCTCGACCATTGGGCGCAAATAGTCATACTGCGCTGTGGACAGATATGTGGGTGGCCAATCAGACGGGATCGGTCCCAGCAGCGGTGACACGCGTGGATCGTGCAACGGCGTGTCGCCCGCATAAAGCTTTGAAAACGCCTCCACGGCCTCAAGGTCCAGCGTCGGATCTTTCACCGGGCTGTCGGGCACACTCAAGTCCACCCAAGGGGAAAACAGCAGCATTGCATCCGGCGTGCGCAACCCGTTGGACATCGCAAATTGGACCACAGCACAGGCCAGCCCACCTCCTGCGGATTCTCCGCTGATCGTGAGGGGGGCATCACCCAAAGTCGCGCAGACCTCGCGGTAGATGCCGATGGCTGTGTGCAGTGCTGCGGGAAAGGGGTGCTCGGGGGCAAGAGGGTAGCGCGGCGCGATTACCCGTGCCTGCGTCTCGCAAGCCAGAGCGGCTGTGATGGGCAAATCATACGCGGGACAGCCGCTGACATACCCACCCCCGAAGAAATGTAAAATGCTGTGGGTCGTGGGGGCATTTTGCGGCGCGACCACCTGACAGGACGTGCCATTTATGGTCGTCTCGGACACGGTGACGGGCCATTTTTGCAACGCGCGATCTGCACGCGGGGCAAATTCCCCGTGGAGCCCCTCGCGCAAGCTTTCAATAGAAAACGGACCGGATGCATCGACAAATTCCGCCTCAAGGCGGCGCAGCAACGCAACTTCTGCCGCGTTCAAAGGCGGGTCATGGGGCATCGGTGCTCAGGCCATATTCATCCTGTTTTCGCTTGCTCACGGCTTGGGTCATGCGGTCTGCGATCATCGCAATCACGGCCATGCCGATCCCGGCAGTCATGCCAACCCCGAAATCACCGTCGCCCAGGCCGATGTAGATCTGTTGGCCCAACCCGTTGGTGCCGACGAGAGCCGCAATGACCAACATCCCGATGGCGTAGATTATGGTTTGGTTCAGACCCAACATGATGGCGGGCAGGGCCAAGGGCAACTTGACCTTGAAGAGCAACTGACGGCGCGTGGCACCAATGGCCGTTGCGGCCTCTGTCACACTCTCCGGCAGGTTACGCAGCCCATGCTCTGTATAGCGAATGGCCGGAACGATAGCGTATGCAATGACGGCCAACAGAGCCGTGAATTCACCGATTTTGAACACCATGACAAAAGGGATCAAAATCACAAACAGCGGCATGGTTTGCAAGGTGTCGATGATGGGGCGGACGATGGCTGAAACTGTCTTGCTCTCGGAGGCCCAAATGCCGATGCCGGTGCCAAAGATGAAGCAGACCAAAACGCCCAAGCCGCACAGATACAGGGACAATACGGTTTGTGGCCAGATGCCCGCGACGATCAGGAACAACAACCCCAATCCCGTGCCAATCGCCAGATTGCGCCCCGAAATAAAGTAGGAGGCACAGACCAATGACACCAGCAAAACCAGCCATGAAATATTGGTCAAACCCACGAACAAAAACGCACCTGCCAGCAACGCCAACGCGGCCAAAGTGCGTTTGCCTTTGATGTATGCCCATGCCGCAAATGCGGCGACGATCACGGCGTAGCCTGCGATCAGCGCAGGCGTCAGGGCAAAGCCCCACGTGAAGGGGCTGACAGCTTTTCCCAGTCCGATTTTGACAGGGAGCATCAGGAAGAAGAACGCGGAATTCTTGAGCGTTTCAATCGCGACCCGTCCATTGATCACGACGTATTCAAGGGCCGCGTTCATCTGCGGGGCAGGGTCGAACACCCAAGTGGCAGGCCACTGGGCAAAGAAGGGAACGACCAGCGACAACGCGGCCAGAACAGCAGCCCCGATCAGCGTGTACGTCCACAAAGCGCGTTGAGCTTTGGCACCTGACATCGCGCGGTCTTTGGTGGCAAACCCGTAGGTGATGCGGTCCAGAACCATCGCAATCAGCGCGATGACAAAGCCCACCAAAAGGCTCTCTCCGAACTGGGCTTTGCGGATGGTGGACAGGACTTCCCAGCCAATGTCATTGGTCCCTCCGATGATGGAGGCGATGATGACCATCGACAGCGACGCCATCGTGGTTTGGTTGACGCCAAGCAGCATTTGGGCGCGTGCGGCAGGCATTTTGACCTTCCAGAACAGCTGCGAGGGGGTCGCACCAGAGATCAAACCGGCCTCCACAATCTCGCTGGGAACCGCGCGCAAACCAAGGATTGTATTCCGCACCATCGGCGGGAAGGCATAGAGGATAGAGGACACAAGCCCGACAGTCGTTCCAAAGCCGAACAAGATCAGAATAGGGAGCAAATAGGCAAAGGCGGGAATGGTTTGCAGCAGATCCAGCATCGGCATGATGATGCGTTTGGCGCGCTCGGAATACGCGCCCCACACCCCGAAGCCGAACCCGACAGCCAAGGCCATCGGCACCGAAATCAGAACAATCGCAAGGCTGTTCATGCTTTCCGCCCAAAAGCCTATTCCGGCCATATACAGCAAGGATACTGCCACAAAGGCCGCCAGTCGCCAGCCGGAGGCGGCGTACCCCAGAACGACAAACAGCAAGGCAACGACGGACCATGGCACGATGCGCAACACGTTTTGCGCCGCCCAAATCGGCCACTCCAAAATAGAGCCGACGACTTTGAACATGGGGCCGAACACCCCGACAAAGGCCTGCATGCCAGCGTTCATTGCATCCGTGGGGGAGGCGACCCAGGCGTCAGGGTAGGTGACCAGATAGGTCAACGGGCCCGAAAGCGCATGCAACACAACGGTCAATGCCGCCAATGTGGCCCAGACAAGGGGTTGTGTGTGGCGGCTCATTGGGCGGCCTGCGTTGTGGCCTCTGATCCGCTGGCCAAGGCGCGGACAAAATCGCGCGCTTTGATGACGCCGGTGATCTGGCCTGCGCTGTCCCGCACGGCGACCCCTTCTTCATGGGCGGCCAAAACGGGGAGCAAATCCAGCAGGGACTCTGTGGCATCGACCACCTGCAGCCCGTCTGTGGCCGCGTCGCCCGGCAGGACAATGTCGCCAGCGGTCAGAACCATTTCCCATGGCACATCATTGGTGAATTCGCGCACGTAATCATCCGCTGGGTTCAGGATCAGATCAACAGGGCGGCCAATCTGGACCACCTGACCATCGCGCATGATGGCCATGCGGTCCGCGATGCGCAGGGCCTCAAGGAAATCATGCGTGATAAAGACGATGGATTTGTTCAGCTCGGCCTGAATGCGCAAGAACTCATCCTGCATCTGGCGACGGATCAAAGGGTCCAGGGCGCTAAAGGGTTCATCAAGGAACCAAAGATCGGGTTCGACGGCCAAAGACCGGGCAATGCCGACGCGCTGCTGCTGCCCACCGGACAATTGCCGTGGAAAGCTGTCCTCGCGCCCTGTCAGGCCAACAAGTTCGATGACTTGCGCGGCTTTGGCGCGGCGCTTGGCAAGCGGAATGCCCTGCAATTCCAGGGGAAAGGCCACGTTGTCGAGCACGTTCAGATGGGGCATCAGGCCAAAATTCTGGAACACCATGCCCATCTTGTGTCGGCGGAATTCAATGAGCTGTTGCGGGGTCTGGTCCAGCAGGTTTTCACCGTTGAACAGGATCTCGCCAGCGGTGGGTTCCACCAAACGGGACAAACAGCGCACGATGGTGGACTTGCCAGAGCCCGACAGGCCCATGATGACAAAAATCTCACCCACATGGACGTCAAATGAAACATTGGCACTGGCAACGATGTCGCCTGCGTCGCGAATGTTCTGGGCGTGGGCTTTGGCGGTATCTTCGTCGCCAATATCACCTTGGCGGGCGGTGAAATGGGATTGGGCTGTGTCGCCGTAAATCTTCCAGACATTGCGGCATGACAGTTTGACCTCGCGGGACGTGGAGGGGGCTGAGGTCATGGGGTATTCCTTGGGTTTGAAGGGCTGGGACAGATCAAACCAACCTGCCTTGGGTTCAATTGGGACAGTGCGGGCGCCGCAATGGCGCCCGCACAAAAATCGTAGAAAGGCTTAGCTGGTCCAAGCGCGCCATGTGGCTTCGTTGGCTTTCATCCACTCGGCCACGGCGTCCTCAACGGACAAGCCGTCTTGATCAACGCGCTGGATCAGTGTGTTCTGTGCGTCGTTGTTCAAGGAATAGGCCTGAACGAACTTGAAGGCGGCGGGCCATTTGTCGGCGAAATCCTTGTGCACGATCTTTTGGACCGTGGCTTGGGCGAAGCCGCACGCGTTGCCTTTGGCTTGATCTACGCCGGCCAGACAATCAGGAGAGCTGCTGTCCCACTCGACCACGTTCAATTCGATTTCGGCGAAAATCCAGTGTGGCTGCCAGAACATCATCAACATCGGCTGTTCTGCCGCGATGGCGGATTTCATTTCGGCCAGCATCGCACCTTCGCTGCCGCCTGCAACGGCTTGGAATGGCAGGTCGATGGCTTTGACCTGATCAGAAGAGCGGGTGCCCCAATCCGCAGGGTAAGTGATCAGGCGACCATTCGGAAACGTGTCTGCCGCGGCAAAGGCTTGGGGGCATTCATACAGCGCGCTATACGCCGGAAGGCCCGGGCATTGAGCTTCCATGTAGGGTGGGTAGAACCAGCCCTCAAGCGGGGTCAGGCCCAACTCTCCGACAACTGTGATGTCGCCCGTTTCTACGGCTTTGGGGAAAATATCGCCCACGTTGTTGGTCCAGACTTCGGGCTGGAAGTGCAAGCTGCCGTCAGCGATGGCCGTGAATTGCGGTACAGCGCCGGCGGTCACATATTCCACGTCAAAGCCCATCTCGCCAAGGACTGCGCCGGCAATGTGGGCTGACAGGTTTTGGCCCGTCTACTCGTTTATGGCAATCTTGATCGCTTCGCCTTCAGCGAAGGACGGCGCGGCAAATCCGGTGGTGAGCGCCGTGGCGAGTAAGATAGCGCGGGTGGTCATGGTTTTTTCCCCTGTAGATCTTTGGCTGTGCGCAAAATTCTAACGGTTCGGGGAGGGTCTTACAAGCCGCGCTTATGTTCCGGCACGCAGCGGACAGGTTCAGGTGCGGCAGGCAAGAAACCCGCCTGCCACACCTGTATCAGGCTCAAAGGCCCCATTTCGCTTTGTTGGCTTCAAAAAAGCCCTTGGCTTGTTTCACTTTGACCCAGTTGTTCACGTAGTTGATCCAGACCTGGTCGTCTTGGGGCAACAGCATCGCAATAGGGGTCGGGGCGCGGGATTCTGCGCCTTCAACGGCCATAACGCCGAATTTTTCCTGCAGGGTCGCACCTTCGATGTTGGAGGTGATGAAGACCTCGGCGCGGCCTGCCAGCACTTCTTGATAGCCGCGCGCGGGGGCTTCAACCACTTTGATATCGGCGTTGGGGTACCATTCACGCACCATCTGCTCAAAGGAGGTGCCAAGGGTCGTGGCGACTTTTACACCCGGTTGGTTGATGTCGTCGTGGCTGGCGAATTTGCCGGCGTTTTCAGCAGCGGTGAACGGCATGATTTCAACAGAAATGTAGCTTTCGGAAAACCCTGCAGCCTTCATGCGGGCGGGGGAAATCGATGCGGAACCGGTGATGTGATACTGGCCTGCAACCACACCGTTGACCAAGGTTTTCCAGTCTGTCGGAACGAATTCGACCTCAACGCCCAAGTCGGCCGCAAGTTCGGTCATGATGTCGATATCGAACCCTTTGTAGCTGTTGGTTGCGGGGTCACGGACGGTCATCGGGTTCCAGTCGCCCGTCGTGCCCACCTTGAGAACCCCGTCTGACAAGATCTGGTTGAGCGCAGATTGCGCATGGGCTGCACCCGCAAGGGTAAGGCCGATCACAGCCGCGGCGGCTGCTTTGAAAAACGTGTTCATGAAGTGCTCCTGTTGGATGTCGTTTTGACTGTCTTGCCTCTATAGTTACTTGTGCAGGCGCAGAAATCCAATAAACTGACAAAATAATTATTTCTCCACAAACAGATGACGGGACCAAACATGGCACAGGCAGCGATTGAGCTGGTCAATGTGAACAAATGGTTTGGGGACTTTCATGTTCTCAAGGACATCAGTTTGACAGTGGGAACAGGCGAAAAGGTTGTGATTTGCGGCCCTTCGGGGTCTGGAAAATCGACCGTGGTGCGCTGCATCAACCGCTTGGAAGAACATCAGAACGGAACGATCAACCTTGACGGGGTTGAGCTGACGAATGATCCGAAATCCATCGCCTCGATCCAGGGGGAGGTCGGGATGGTGTTTCAACAATTCAACCTGTTTCCGCATCTGAGCGTGTTGGACAATCTGATGTTGGGGCCAATGAAAGCACGCGGGTTGAGCCGGTCCGCCGCCGAGGAAAAGGCGCGCTTCTACCTCGAGCGGGTGCGCATTCCCGATCAGGCCGACAAGAAGCCTGCCCAACTGTCAGGGGGGCAGCAACAGCGCGTTGCGATCGCGCGGTCCTTGTGCATGGAGCCGAAAGTGCTGCTGTTTGACGAGCCGACCTCCGCGCTTGATCCGGAAATGATTTCCGAAGTGCTTGATGTCATGGTGGAGCTTGCCCACGAGGGGATGACGATGGTTGTGGTCACCCATGAAATGGGGTTCGCGCACAAAGTTGCGGACAAAATGATCTTTATGGATGAAGGTGAAATCGTTGAACACGGCACGCCAGAGCAGTTCTTTGCCAGTCCCAAAACGGAACGATGCCGCACCTTCCTTAGCCAAATTTTGAAGCATTGAGAGCAAGATGACAAAGATCGTTCTTTCATTGTCTCTGGTCGCCTTGCTGGCGGGGTGCTCCTCTTCCGGCACATGGGGCTGGTATGTCATCGATCCCACAACCAAGTCGGGTTGGATCAACATCACATTTCTTGTGTCGGGGATGTGGAACACCATCCTTATTTCGGTCATTGCAGCGGCTATTTCTATCGTGGTCGGGCTGATCGTGGCGTTGCCGGGACAATCGAGCAAACGGGGATGGCGGATCGTAAACCGCGTCTATGTGGAGCTGGTCCGCTCTATCCCATTGTTGCCCATGCTGTTTTGGGTGTTCTACGGGTTGCCTATCATCTTCAAATCCATGGGGATGAATGTCCCCATTGACCCGTTCTGGGGCGCGATCATCACCTTGGCGATTTCGGACAGCGCGTTTACGGCTGAAATCTACCGCTCCGGGATCCAGTCCATTGCGCGCGGACAACGCGAGGCGGCGCAAACCGTCGGGCTGAATTATTTTCAAACCATGCGCTACGTCATCATGCCACAAGCGATCCGGCGCATCCTGCCGCCTTTGGCCAACCAGTTCATTTATATCGTTAAAATGAGCGCATTTGCCTCTGTCATCGGGATGCAGGAATTGACACGACGGGCCAATGAATTGGTTGTGACCGAGTATCGACCGCTTGAGATTTATTCACTGCTGATCGTGGAATATCTGATCCTCGTGTTGATCATCAGCGCGGGTGTGCGTTGGCTTGAGCGGCGCATGGGATCGGATGAACGCCAATAAGGAGCGTACTATGGACTGGAAAAACTTTATGGCCGAGACCGAAGCCGGCATCGCGACCTTTTCCAAGGAAGTGCCGCAAACCGTCAAAGGGTTCGGGCAAATGGGGCAAGCCGCCAAAACAGATGGCGCTTTGAGCACAAAGACCAAGGAATTTATCGCCCTCGGGATCGCTATTGCCACACGTTGTGACAGCTGCATCGGTTTCCATGTGCGCGCGTTGGTGACCCTTGAGGCGACGCGTGCGGAGCTGTGCGAAGCCCTCGCAATGGCAACCTACATGGGCGGCGGGCCATCTTATGCGTATAGCGCAAAGGCCCTCGCAGCCTTTGACGAATTCAGTCAAGGCACCTGATAATACAATGGAATCAATGGGTGTGGCGTCGTCTAGGTCTTGAACACAAATTCGTCCTCTTTCAAAAACGCCTCAACAAAGGGCAGGGTCGCATCTGACGTGTAGTCGGGCATGCGGGCTGCCAGCGCCTTGGCCGCGGTCTCTATCCCGTCGCGCAGGGCGTCTTGAATGTTCGGGGCATGCAACGCTGCGCTGACAGCGTTTTCCACGGCAATTTGCAGCAATTCAGTGTCCAACATCACGGGAAGATTCTGTCGGGGCGACGCCGAAAGGGCGGTGTTCATCGAGCGCATCAATGTATCGCTGTTCAAATCATCTTTGTTCAGGAAATCGCGGCACCCATTGCGAAACGCTTGCACGGCGACCGCAGATTGTTGCGACCCGGATATCATTATGACAGCCGTGTCCTTGTTTTTGGTGCCATTCTGGATCATGGTCAGAGCGTCCATCCCGTCCCCTTCTGCCAGATTGTAGTCCAGCAGGATCAGGTCAAACGGCTCGTCATCGATGATCTTGGCCATATCCGTGATTGACTGGACTTCCTGCACAGAAATATCTCGGTCCGAGCGTTCGGTAATACGCGTAATGCGTTTGCGATCAAATGGATCATCATCCAGCAAAAGCGTCCGGATCGGGGACCGCGCGGTTTGCGCGTGGCCCGATTGTGTCGTTGCGAACATGTTCATATCCCACCAATTTCAAGTTCCACCATGGATAGGATAGCGGTGGGGCGGACTCATTCACGTTAATGTGGATCGGGGAAATATGGGGCAATCGATGCAAATCGTCGCAAAACGCGTGGTTTTGCGCTGTCCTAGTTGATCACAGGGTGGGGAATATGCACCGCGAAAAATCCGGCACTTTGCTCCGGTTTTGCCACCCATTTGAGGGTGCCCCCATAGGTGGCGGCAACCTTTGTAACGATTGCCAGCCCCATGCCTGACCCCTCAACCGTATCGCGGGGTTTCAGCGTCGAAAACGGCTCTAGAACTTTTTGGCGAAAGGCCTCCGGAATACCCGGACCATCGTCTGTCACCGTAATAATGTGCTGCCCATCAGCATCCTTGATGCCGACTTCGACGCGCGCACCTGTGGCCGCGTTATGCTTGATCGCGTTTGAGACAAGTGCCCGCAAAAGCAGGCTCAAGTCGCGATGCCGGATTACTATTCTCGCCACTTCGATAGAGGTCGTGATCTCGTAGATAGTGTCGGGGTCAAGCTCTTTGAGAACTTCATTCAGGCAGGCGTTGACATCCACTTCACTGACAAGATCCAGCCGCCCGATCCGCGAATGATCCAGTAAATCAACCAGCATCTGGTCAACGCGGTTTGCGTGGGTTTTCATCAAAGTCAGGTTTTCCATCAAGGATGGCACAGGCGGAAGGCCCGCATCCTGAATGTCCTCTTCGATCCAGTCGGGCAGAGTGATCAACGCGCGCATGGACGCACGCACATCGTGGCTCAGCAAATGTACAAAACGGTCAAAGTCATCTGCGGTTTGCCCGCTGCCGTGTGATCCGTTGTCGTCCATAATGTAAAAAATTCTCTAACGTTTTGTTGGTATGGCTTATTCAAATGCCAGCGTGCCCCATAATATTTAAAGCCCAATTAATGACCGCCAATCAGTTTCGCGCAGCAACGTCCCTGCGCGCATGCAATCAAAATGTGTTCTGATTAACGTTTGCTTCGTCAAACTGTGGTCAGAACAGACCCAGGGTTTCGGTGTTTGCAAAAGAGAGTATTATGGTCGCTGATAGAATTTCCGTGCGTAAACCGGGCAAGTCCATTTTGGCCGCCCCCCAGATTGATGTGTTGGTTCTTGATGATAGTGAGTTCGATCGAAAACGCATCAAGCGGCTGTTCAGGTCGGCAGAATCGAACCTGAACGTACATGAAGCCGACACATTGCTCTGCTTCGAGAAACTGTTGGACGTCACACAATATGACGTCATCGTCATCGATTACAGCTTGCCCGAAGGGACTGGAATTGACGCCGTCGAATTGCTGCGAAAACATCCGCAAAACGGCGATACAGTGTGTGTGATGATTGCTGGAAACGACCAGTCGGAAGTCGCCGTCCAGGCCCTCAAAATGGGATGTGCGGATTATATCTCGAAATCCAGACTGTCCGAAGAACGGCTGCGCGAAACGCTGGTTGCCTCCATCTCGCAACGCCTGAAACCCGAAGTGGGCGATTTCGTGCCACGGGGGCAGCGCGATAAGATTGCTCAAGGCATTGTGGCGGATCTGTCAGCGGTTTTGCAGCCAAAACTTGCCAGAATTTTACGTGACTTGCGGGTTTTGAAACGACAACTCAACCACCCTGATACAAACGTTCCAGGTGGGTTGGACAATATTGACAAGACCTGTGTGGAATTGTGGAAAGCACTTGCACAATCCCCTGATCTGCATGTGCGTGACCCGAAATCAAAACCGTTTCACTAGGCTCAAATCTGGGTACGGTGCAAGCTACCGATATTTCGTATTACGGGCGCTGATAGCGCAAGATTGTTGGGGCCAGAGCCTATGCCTTGAAGATGGCCATCCAGCCGAGCGTGGCATCGGTATCTCCGTTCGGCTTGTATTCTGCGCCTAAGGGTAAGGGCCAATCAAGGTCGGCAATCGCCTCGAAGACAGCGGCGAAATTGACGTCGCCCTGATCAGGGCGGCCGCGTGCGGGAACGCCCGCGAATTGAATGTGACCGATGATTGCGCGGTGCTGCTTGAGACGCGTGATCACGTCACCCTCCGTGCGCCCGACGTGGTAACAATCGAACATCAGCTTGACGTTTGGACAGGCGACCTGCGTCAGAATTTCGCGGGCCTGATCCGTCGTCTGCAAAAAATACCCCGGCGCGTCATACCTGTTGAGGGGCTCTATCAAGAACGTCAATTCTTTTGCGCGCTCGGATGCATAGACCAGATTTGAGACGAATGTCGCCTGAGCCTCGGAACCGCTGGCAAATCCGGCCATCACATGAACGGACTGCGTGCCTGTCGCCTGCGCATAGGCGATGGCTTCGTCAATTGCCGTGCGCGCCTCGGACACACGATCAGGCAACGCACTTAACCCATTGTCGCCAGCGCTTACATCACCGCGGGATGTGTTCAACCCCAGCATCGGCAACCCTGTCTCATGCAGCGCAGCCAAGACATCCGCAGGCGGCGTGGCGTAGGGCCAATGACATTCGACGGCATCGAAACCAGCCGCTTTTGCGGCGCGGATTGCGTCGGGCAAGGGCCGCTCCGTCCAAAGAAACCCCAGATTCGCTGAAAATTCTGTCATTCATCCCACTCCACATCAAAACGCTCGACCACGGCGCGCACTTGGTCATCGGTGAGCGCGCGGGCGTTCATATTGCGCGTCATCAGGGTCAGGCGCGCGGTGTCTTCCAATTCTTCGATGGCATTGCATGCGGCCTCGACGTCCTTGGCCGCGACCACAGGTCCGTGGTTGGCCAACATCACGGCGGACCGTTTGCCGGCCAGTCCGCGCACGGCCTCGCCCATCGCGGGGTCACCGGGCAAAAAGAAGGGCAACAGCTTGACCTTGCCCAGTTTCATCAACCCGTAAGGGGTGAGAGGGGGCAAGAAATTCTCGGCATCAACCTCTGGTAACATGGACAGCGCAACAGAGTGACAGGCATGCAAATGCACAACCGCACCAGCCGTTGAACGGGTGTCGTAAAACGCTGTATGCAAAGGCATTTCCTTGGTCGGGGCGTCACCGGACACCAACACGCCCTTGGGGTCAAAGTGGCTCAAGCGCGCAGGGTCCAAGCGCCCGAAACTGGTGCCCGTCGGGGAGACCAACAGCCCCCCGTCTTCGGTGCGCGCCGAAATATTGCCTGTGGACCCATGGGTCAGGCCACGCTCGAACAATGATTTGGCCAACAAACACATTTGTTCGCGCAAGCGCGCATCGGCGCTCATGATCCTGTCAGCACAGTGGCCGCCTTCTCAAAAAAATCCTCAGCCCCGAAATTCCCGGACTTCAGCGCAACGACAAGGGCAGGACCCGCGCGCAACGCAGGCACGCCGGGGTCAATTTCAGGACCGATTTCGAGCTCTTGCAGGCCCAACCCTTCGACCACAGCGCCCGATGTCTCCCCGCCAGCGGTGATCACACATGTGACGCCGGCAGCGACAACCAAACGAGCAACATCTGCCATGAAACGTTCGATCGCGAGGGCGGAACGGTCTAGCCCGAACTGCGCTTGCACGCTCTTGACCACCTCCGGATCAGCAGAGCTGTAGGCCAGCGGAATGCCGTCTTGTGCGACCAGCCAGTCGGCCATGTCTTGCGCGCTCAGGCGCCCTTCGATGACGTCAGCGGCGATGATTTCGCGGACAGGGTAATGTTTTGCGTGCCGCGCGACTTGGGCGCGTGTCGCAACAGAGCAAGACCCGGACAGGGCCACGGTTTTACCGGTTTGCGCGCGCCACGAGGGCGTTTGTGCAACGCACCCGAAATTGGCAGGCAAGCCAAGAGCCACGCCAGATCCGCCGGTGATCAGGGGCAAATCTTTGGCTGCGCGCCCGATCTCGATCAGGTCCGCATCGCGAATGGCATCCACGACAATGTGGCGATGTCCAAGGGCGTGGGCGCCCTGCAATGCGGCCGCGATCGCGACGCTGCCAGCGAACACGGCGTCCGTTGCCACATGGCCCACGGAATGCACGGTTTGCGGGGCCAGCCACCGGCGCAAGTCAGCATCAACCATCGGGGTCAGCGGATGGTTCTGCATCCCGCTTTCGTTCAAAAGCGTATCGTTTACAAACAGATGCCCCTGATAAATCGAACGACCTGTCCCCGGAAAAGCAGGGCAGATGATGACCTTATGCGCGTCCAAAGCCGCCGCCAAAGCATCGGCCACAGGGCCAATATTGCCGTGTGCCGTGCTGTCAAACGTCGAGCAGTATTTAAAGAAAAACTGCGTACAGCCCTGCGCGCGCAACCACTCCAAGGCCTCCAGTGACTTCGCAACCGCCTCGGCAGGATCAATCGAGCGGGACTTGAGCGCGACCACCCCCGCCTGCACCCCGGGATCCGCAGGACCCCGCGGCACGCCTGTGTATTGCGTCACGCGCATCCCGCCTTTGGCCAGCGTGTTGGCCAAATCACTGGAGCCTGTGAAATCGTCTCCGATACATCCCAAAAGCATCAAGTGTCTCCCGGCAGGGTCAGGCCCGCGTTGCGTGCGTAAACTTTTGCCACGGCTGCGTCGTCTTCGCGCCCATGCCCCATGCCGGAGGCCGCAATGAACTGTTGCAGCGCGGCGGCGGTGATGGGGGCGGAAAAGGAGGCGGATTTGGCGATGTCCAACACAATCCCAAGGTCTTTGGGCCAGATGTCGACGGAAGAATGAGGGGTATAATCGCCAGCCACAATGTGCGGCGCGCGGTTTTCCAGCATCCACGAACTGCCCGCACATTTGCTGATCACTTCAACGAATTTGTCGGGTGTCACGCCTTGGGTCATGCCAAAGGTCAAGGCCTCTGCCATGGTGGCGATGTGCACACCCGCGAGAAGTTGGTTCACTGCCTTCATCGCAGAGCCAGCACCTGCCGCGTCGCCCAGTTCAAACACGGTTTCGGCCGTGGCATCCAAAACAGGCCTGGCCGCAGCAAATGCGGCTGGCGTGCCAGAGGCCATGACAGACAGCGCGCCGTTTGCGGCTTTGACAGCCCCGCCTGAAATCGGTGCATCCAGATAATGCACACCGTGGGCGGCGCAGCGCGCTTCCATGTCTTTGGCAAATTCGGGGGGGACAGTGGCGCAGGCCAGCACCACGGCGCCAGCTTTCATGTGTGGCACCACACCGGCGTCGCCAAACAGCACGGCTTCGGTTTGGGCCGCGTTCAGGACCACAACCGCCACAGCGTCCAGAGTCCCTGCGATATCCGCGATGTCGCCTGCCGCGCCGCCCTCTGTCTGGAACTTTGCAGCTTGGGCAGGCACGACATCAAAGCCATGCGTGACCAAACCCGCGCGCAAAATGGACTGCGCGATGCCATAGCCCATAGAGCCCAATCCGAAAACGGCGACGGTGTGATGTATTGTCATGAGGTCCTCATCAAAGCAGTAGCAATGTATACGTTAGCCGCACAAAAAGCATATTTGCACGCCAAGGGCCAGAGGTGTTGCGCTGCGCGGCGCGATCTCAAACCGCATCGCGCACGATCTGCGCAATCTGCTGCAAGCGAGGTCCCAACGGGTTGGTTTTGCGCCAGATCATGCCAACCGTGCGCTCGGGCTGCGGGTCGGCGAGGGGGGCAATGCAGACCGCTGCCGAACGGGTCTCGACGGGAACAGCCATTTCAGGGATCAGGGTCACGCCCATGCCCGCCCCGACCATCTGCACCAGTGTAGAGAGTGAACTGCCGTCCAACCCATCGCGGGGGATCGCTTTGGGCGGGGTGCAAAACGATAAGGCCTGATCACGAAAACAATGCCCCTCTTCGAGCAACAGCAAACGCATTGCCGTCAGGGCCTCGCGGTCGGGCACGGGGGTGTCCGCTTGCGCCTCGTGGCGCACCAGCATCAGGCGCTCGGTAAAGAGCGGCACTTCACTCAACCCTGCCTCACCAACGGGCAAGGCGACAATCGCGGCATCAAGGCGGCCAGCTTGCAATTCCTCCACCAGCCGGGCGGTGAGGGTTTCGCGCACATGGACATCCAGTTGGGGATGGGCTTGGCGCAAGTCGGCGATCAGGCGGGGTAACAAATAGGGGGCAATGGTGGGGATCACTCCAAGGCGCAACCGGCCCAAGCTGCCCTCGGACGCCGCGCGTGCCATGTCGCCCAGATCATCAACCGCGCGCAGAATATCGCGGGCGCGCAGGGCAAAATCATCGCCAAAAGAGGTCAAACGCACATGGCGGGCACCGCGCTCGAACAACGGGGTGCCAAGGTCGGCCTCCAGATCCTTGATCTGCACGGACAGCGCAGGTTGAGAAATCGCGCATGTGTCGGCCGCGCGTCCAAAATGCCCTTGGCGGGCGAGGGCTTCAAAATATCGAAGCTGTTTCAATGTGATATTCGCCATAATCTGAAGTTATCGAAGCAATCGGAAAATACAACTTAAACATATGGCGTGCAGTTGCTACATCTGCCCCATCACACCAAAGGTTCGAGTCGCGGCACCCGCCGCAGCCCTCATGCCCACACCACATTCACCGGAGAGACATCATGGACGGAAACGACATCCCAACAGGCGGCGGCTGCCCCGTAATGCACCACGCGATCAACCCGACGAAAAACAACGTGCGTTCCAACCGTGACTGGTGGCCAAACCAACTCAACCTCAAAATCCTGCACCAACAGGCCCCGGCGACCAACCCGATGGGCGCTGATTTTGACTACGCCGAAGCCTTCAAAGGGCTGGACCTTGAGGCCGTGAAATCCGACCTCACAGCGTTGATGACGGACAGCCAGGACTGGTGGCCTGCAGATTACGGCCACTACGGCCCGTTCTTTATCCGCATGGCGTGGCACTCTGCGGGCACGTACCGCACCGCTGACGGACGCGGCGGGGCCGGCACCGGCCAGCACCGTTTTGCGCCACTCAACAGCTGGCCGGACAACGGCAACCTCGACAAGGCGCGCCGCTTGTTGTGGCCTGTGAAACAGAAATACGGGGCGGCCTTGTCATGGGCGGATTTGTTCATTCTGACAGGCAACGTCGCGCTCGAAAGCATGGGCTTTAAAACATTCGGCTTCGCCGGGGGGCGCGCTGACGTCTATGAGCCCGAAGAAGACGTGTATTGGGGCGCCGAAGCCGAATGGCTCGACGACAAGCGCTACGCGGGCGAGCGCACGCTCGAAAACCCGTTGGCGGCTGTGCAAATGGGCCTGATCTATGTGAATCCCGAAGGACCAAACGGCGTTCCTGACGCACAGGCGTCCGGCCGCGACATCCGCGAAACTTTTGCGCGCATGGCGATGAACGACGAAGAAACTGTGGCGCTGGTCGCGGGCGGGCACACGTTCGGCAAAGCACACGGCGCGGCCGATCCCGAGCTGGTAGGCGCCGAACCCGAAGGCGAAGGGCTCGCGGCGCAAGGTCTTGGCTGGTTGAACAAGCACAAGTCCGGCAAAGGCGTCGACACGACAACATCCGGCGTTGAAGGGCCATGGACCGCCAACCCGACACAGTGGGACATGGGCTATTTCGACGTGCTGTTCGGCTATGACTGGGAACTGACCAAGTCACCAGCGGGGGCCAACATCTGGCACGCCAAAGCGCTTTCTGCCGAGGATCATGCGCCACAGGTTGACGGCTCCACCACGGTGCCGTTGATGATGACCACCGCTGATATGGCGATGCGTATGGACCCAGCCTACGAAAAGATTTCGCGCCGGTTCCATGCCAATCCAGAGGAATTCGCCGATGCCTTTGCACGGGCGTGGTTCAAGCTGACGCACCGCGATATGGGGCCCAAAGCCTTGTATCTGGGCGCGGATGTTCCGTCCGAAGAGCTGATCTGGCAAGATCCTGTGCCTCAGGGTGCGACGATCTCTGATGCGGATGCAGAAGCGCTCAAGGCGAAAATTCTCGCCACGGGTCTGTCTGTGTCGGAATTGGTCGGGGCGGCATGGGCGTCGGCTTCCACGTTCCGCGGGTCTGACAAACGCGGTGGTGCCAACGGCGCGCGCGTCCGTCTGGAGCCACAGCGCAACTGGGAGGTCAACACCCCCGCGCAACTGGCCAAAGTGCTCGACGCATTGGACGCGATCCAGGCCGATCATGGCACAGTGTCCATGGCCGATCTGATCGTGCTGGCGGGCAACGCAGGGGTCGAGGCCGCCGCCAAAGCCGCAGGTCACGACGTCAAAGTGCCATTCGCGGCAGGGCGCGGTGACGCGAGCCAAGAGATGACAGACGTGGACAGCGTCGCCATGCTCGAGCCACAAGCCGATGCGTTCCGCAACTACTCCAAGGCGAAATTCAGCGTCTCTGCCGAAGAACTGCTGATCGACCGCGCCCAGCTTCTGACGCTCTCTGCGCCGGAAATGACTGTGCTGGTTGGCGGATTGCGGGTGTTGGGGGCAAACGTCGACGGGGCCGCGCACGGCGTGTTCACGGACAAGGTCGGGACGCTCACCAACGACTTCTATGTGAACTTGCTGGACATGGGCACCGAATGGAAACCTGTCACAGCGGACGAAGAGCTGTTTGAGGGCACGGACCGCAGCACAGGGTCCAAAAAATGGACAGGCACACGCGTCGATCTGGTGTTTGGCTCCAACTCTGTGTTGCGCGCGATTTGCGAAGTTTACGCCGGTGCAGACGCCCAAGCGCGCTTTGTGAACGACTTTGTCGCGGCATGGACCAAGATCATGAACGCGGATCGCTTCGATCTGGCCTAAAAGCTGATCCAGTCACACTTCAAACGGCGTCCCAGCGATGGGGCGTCGTTTTTTTTGTGCGCTCTCGGGGGGAGGGATGCGTGCAATCCATCGCCTAGGCGTCTGAAATAACTAGCCAAAAATAGAAGCCAAGCGGGCAGTCCACGTCTGGCAATCTAAATACACACCCATAGCGGGTGGATTTTCATTGACATCACGGCCCTCAATCGCTTTTCCTTGTGCTCGATTGGTTAACCCGTGTCGCTGTTTTTAAGACACATAAATTTTGTGAGGACCCATGTCGAATATTGCCGGCAAGGCGTACGCGATGAATATCATCACGCCAAGCAACCCGAAAAAAACCTGGATCAACCGTTTGGTTTTTATGGCCTCAAGGGGGCTGCCTGAAAACCTGATGGGGCTGTTGGGCCTGTCGATCATCCACTTTGCGCGGTGGATCATAATCAAGCCGCAAGACTGGCCTGATCTGGGGCAGGGACCTCAAAAACTGGACAACGATTATGTGGTGTTCTGCTCCAACTTCAACGGCACGTGGGACCAGTACATCGATGCGTTCTCGGACGGGATTCCGAACGGGTTGAACCTGTTCTGGTATTCCGCGACCAAGTACCCGGGGTCCATTCCGGTCACGCCGTTCAAGAATTACATCACCAACAACCAGCTCTCAAATGACTATTATTACAACGCTACGCCGGGCTCTGCGCAGCGCGATGTGAAGTCGGCCATTCAGGTTTATCAGCAGGTTTTGTCGCTGACGGATATGCACAGCGCGGCAAGCGCCGAAGACTTTGCAAAAGCCTACACTGCGTCGATCCTCAAGGTGCAAGATGATCTTGGCGACCCGGGTTTTGGCCCTGTTGCCAGCCTCGATACAGAACGCGCCGACGTGAACCGGACGGCCTATGTGAACAAAGCCCAAAAACAGTTCCGCCTGTTGCGCAAGAAGAAGGCATAAACCCATGGCAGATCTTGATACCGGTCACATTTTCCTGACCACCCTCGCGCCCATCAAAACGGGCACCCCGCTTGATCCTGACAGCACATCCTTCGAGCAACGCGTGCGCACCGCTTTGGCCGAATTGCCCACAGCGCGCCAGTCGCCCGCCACCGAAAAGGCCAAATACAACAGCCCCTTCGCCCGCAACCTGCGCAACCATTTTGTGCGTATGTTTGTGATTGATGACACGATCTACAACGGGCGCATCGTTGAAAACGCGATCAAACTGACCATCCAAAAGGTCAACACGATCAACCCGCAGCCGGTGGATTCGCTCAATTGCTCTTATCTGGTGTTTTGTGCCGATATCGACGCAATCACCGAGGACGGTGCGCCCCTGCCTGCCAATCTGAGCTCTGCCCAGCAAAAGGAGGTCCGCCGCACCTACGCCAAGCAGGTTTGGGACACGATGGAAGAGGAAGTCGTTGAAATATATCGCAATTGCGTTGGATTTGACGGCATCGATTCTGGGGATGGTTTTGCGGATTACCTCGAAAAATGCCACGTCGAAACCTTCATGCCCTTCCATGACTACTACATGGAGCTGCCCAAATTTAACCTGTTGCCGGTCAAGGCACTGGCGCTTTTGGTGGGTGTTCCGGCCATCGTCGGCTTAGCGTCTTTGGTGCTTTGGTTGTTCGGAATGGCAACCGTTTTGGGCATGCCGTCGCTGGTCACAGGGATCATCGGGTTGGTGCTTGCGTTCATCGCCATCAAGATTTCGATCTGGTACACGATGCGCAACGGGGCCAAACCGCTGCCCCCCGCAGAGTTTGACGATCTGCCATCAGTGCTAAAATCCATCTACATCCAGCAAAAGTTCTCCGACTTTGTGGTCGAAAACCAAGGGGCCACGGACGCTGATCTGCATGCGGCCTTCGGGGCGTTCATGGCAGAACACAAGCCTGCGGATCGCACTGGACCGATGCAAAAACCGGGCGTGATTTCATCGTCCCGTCCCGACAATATTATTAACGCGTGAGGCCCAAATTATGACCCGCGAACTCAATTTGAACGATATCCAAGGCAACGTGACCCGCGCCTATGGCCGCTTTTCCTTTCCGTTTGCCCGCTACTATTTTTTCCACATTGATGACGCCGCCGCAGGGCGCAAATTCATCGACGAAGTGCGCAAACTTGTCACGACTGGCGAACGCTGGACCCCTGACCCCAAAAAGGGCGAGGACCCGATCCCCGGTGTGAATTACAAACCGCGCGTCACCACAAACATGGCGTTTACCTTCCTTGGGTTGTGGGCGCTGGAACTGCCGGTGCGCACGCTGCAAGGTATGCCCGATGTGTTTGCCGAAGGCATGAAAGCGCGCGCCTTTGTGTTGGGCGACCGCGACCAAACCATCACTGAAGAAGAGGCCGCCAAGGTCAATTGGGACGCCCATTGGGACCCCATCTGGCAGAAAAACCGCGTCCCAGGGGCGGGTGGCAAAGACGATGTACACATCTGGGTGTCATTGAACGCGCAATGTGTGCCGGGCACAACCGACCCTGTAGAAGAACTGGACCGGCGCGCGGAACACATCAAAAGCCTGCTGGGCAATGGCGTGCGTTTGCTGGAAGGCAACCGCAAAGATGGCACAGGCGATTGCCAAGAGGCATCCGCCGTGTTCGAGGACTTTGGCGGGCTGAAAGTGCCCTCGCCAAAAGAGCATTTCGGCTTTACGGACGGCATCGGTGATCCGGTGTTTGAAGGCCAATACCCTGATGATCAAATGAAAACTGCTGTCATTGGACGCGGTAAAAAGATGGGCAACGGCTGGGAACCTTTGGCCACCGGAGAGTTCATTCTGGGCCACCCGGATGAGAGCCAGGAACTGCCGCCCACGTCACGCCCTTCCGAGTTCATGCACAACGGCACCTACATGGCCTACCGCAAGCTGCACGAAAATGTCGGCACGTTTTGGGACGTAATAGAGGCCGAAGTCGTGCAATATTGCAAAGTGATGGACGTCGATGCGCAAGAGGCGCGCGAAACGATCCTTGCCAAAATGTGCGGCCGCTGGACGGACGGGGTGCCGCTGTCGGTGGTGCCAACCTTTGCGCAGTGGAAAAAGTTCCGCCGCGAAAATGGGTTCGAACCAAGCGATGATCCCGCCGCCCCGATCACGCCACTGCAAGCCTACATGAACCAGATCAACTACATCAAATCCCCCGAGGCGTCTGATTTTCGCTACGCTGATGACATGGCGGGGCTGAAATGCCCTGCGGGCGCGCATATGCGGCGGGTGAATACGCGCGACTACATGGACCCCATGAACACGTTCAGTGTTGACGAGACCACCGGCGCCCAGCCCGACAATGAAAAGGCCACAACAGCGCTGAACAAACGGCGGCGCATCCTGCGGCGCGGACTGCCCTACGGGCCGCCCAATTTTGACAGCAAGGACGACGACACAGAACAAGGGGTGGCCATGATGCTCTTGGGCACCAGCCTGTTTCGCCAGTTCGAATTCGTGCAGCAACAGTGGATCCAATACGGGCTGGATTTCCATCAGGGCAACAACACATGCCCCATGTTGGGCAATCACGACCACCACACGCGCCACACCATTCCGTCGGACCCCAGCACGGGCAAACCACCCTACGTCATGAATAAACTGAAGACGTTCGTGGAATGTCGGGGCGGGGATTACTTTTTCATCCCCTCGATGACTGCGCTGCGGATGCTGGCCATGGGGATCGTCGATCCGACATGATCGCGTCATTTAAATTTATTGATCCCACCTAATTTGGTCTCAAGATAGTAAGGAGGCCAGCCATGGTCGCAATTTTCACGAACGTCTTCACAACAGCGTTTCGGATCGTTCAAGTCGTGCTTGAAGCCTTTGTCTCGCTGGGCTGGTTGATCCTGAACGGAGCTAAGGCGGCTATGGGCGGCGGCATCGCGGCTTTTGCCACATCCGCGGGCGCACAGCGGCGGGTCTTTGCGATTTTGCGCGCTTTTGTGCCCAATTTCACCATCAATAAAGTGCTGATGAAGGCCTACGACAACACCGGCACCGCCGTGGTCACGCGCCGCGTGGATGTGTTGGATGTGCTGAACCGCAACGATGATTTCGAGGTGGTGTACGGGTCGCGCATGCGCAAGCTGACCGAAGGCGAAAACTTCTTTCTGGGCATGCAGCCGGGCTGGGATTACACCCGCGATACATCGGCCATGCGTTTGGCCGCGCGGATGGATGACGTGCCAAAGATCGTTCTGCCCCGCGCCACCGAATTGGCTGACAAGATCGTGGCAGACAGCGGTGGCAAGATCGACATTGTGCCTGCCCTGACGCTGCAAGTACCATGGGACATGACCGACACATATTTCGGGGCAGGTGGTGAAAAGGCGGCGATGCAGGAGTGGACGACAGACCTGTTTTGGTACTTGTTCGAAGACTTGCCCGCCGACCCCGCACTGGACGCCAAGGCGATGACGTTTGCGGGGGATTTGCGCGACTACCTCGATGCACGGATCCAGACCCGCAAAGCCAACCCGACAGAGGCCGAAGACATCCTGAACCGCTGCCTTGCCCTGCAATCAAGCGGCACACCGGGAATGGACGATCTGGGCATTCGCAACAACATGCTGGGGATTTTAATCGGCGCAATTCCAACGATTTCAAAGGCCTGCTGCCTTGCGCTGGATGAATTGCTGAACCGCCCCGATGCTTTGGCCACCGCGCATAAAGCGGCCCTTGCGAATGACGACGCACAAGTTGCCATGCACATCTGGGAAGCGCTGCGGTTCAATCCGCACAATCCTGTTTTGTATCGCCGTGCGACGCGTGATGCTGTGGTGGGGCGCTCAACCCTACGCCAGCGTACGGTCAAAAAAGGGCAAATCGTTTTTGCGGGCACCGCGTCGGCGCAGTTTGACCGCTACGACATTCCCACACCCAACCAGTTTCGCACCGACCGCCCGTTTGAGGATTACATCATTTGGGGCTATGGCATGCACAACTGCTTTGGCGCCGCGATCAATGCGGCTGTGATCCCTGCGATCCTGAAACCGCTTTTGGCGCAGAAAAACCTGCGCCGCGCTGCGGGTGCTGCGGGCCAGATCGACGGTGGCGGCACGCCCCATCCGCAACATTTTCACGTGGAGTTTGACACATGAGCAAGAACCTTTTGATCACGCTTTTGCCGTCCTCTGGCGTTGACCTCGGGCGCTGGTTATTGGCCCATTACAAGGTGGATTACACGGAACGCCCGCACGCGCCGATCTTTCACGTACTGGCTTTGAAATCATGGGGTGTGGGCGCGGAAGAGTATCCGTTGTTTGTGCAGGACGGTGAGAAATACAAGGGCAATGATTTCACCCAGCCCATGCTGGAAGCCAAAGCGCCGCCTGAGCTAAAGCTGATCCCCAACGATCCGGCGGCCGCCAAAGAGGTCGACGAATTGCAACATTATGCGCGGTTTACCGTGGGTGGTGCTGTGGTGAATTGGTCCTATTGGAACCTGTTGAAATACAAATCGGTGGTCTGGCCGTCATTGACCACACAGGTGCCGTGGTACGAAAAACTGGTCTGGTTTGTGCTCTACCCGATTATGCGCGGCCTGATGTACAAAGGGTTGAAACTGGATCAATCGGTGGCGGATGAGGGCCTGAAAACCATCTACGCAGGCTTTGACAAGTTTGATGCGATGTTGGCCGATGGCAGACCTTATCTAACTGGCGATAAATTGACCTATGCGGACCTTGCGATGTCTGCCTGTCTGGGGCCGATGATCTTGGCGCAAGGCTATCACGGGATGTTGCCGAACCACGCCAAATGCCCTGTTTTTATGCAGAAAATCTATGCAGAGCTGCGCGCGCGGCCAACAGGGCTGCACATTCAAAAGATGTACGACCTGCATCGCCCCGCCGCCTTGTTGCAGGTGTAAAGTGCCATGACAAAACCACTTCTGATCACGCTTTTGCCGTCCTCGGGGGTCGACACAGGCCGCTGGATTCTCAGCCATTACGGGGTGGACTACACAGAGCGCCCCCATGCGCCGATCTTTCACATTCTTGCGCTGAAATGGTGGGGGATGGGCAAAGACGACTATCCTTTGCTGGTGCAGGGGGGCGTGAAAACCCACGGCGCGCGCCATATTAAGTCGCTGCTGGATGCGGATGCGCCGGACGCGCTGCGCCTGATGCCGGATGATGAGGCAGGCCAAAAAGAGGTCATGGCCCTGTCCGGTTTCGCAGGCGGTGATCTGGGCGATTGCGTGGTGAACTGGTCCTATTGGAACCTTCTGAAATACAAATCTGTGGTGTGGCCGTCTGTGGCGACAGGCGTGCCGTGGTATGAAAAGCTGACGCTTGCGCTGGGGTTTCCGCTGATCCGCTGGGCGATGTACAAAGGGCTGGGGTTGGACCAGTCTGTTGCGGATCAATCGCTAAAAACGATCTATGCGGGATTTGATACGCTGGACGAGAAACTGTCAGACGGGCGGCGCTATCTTTATGGCGACAAGCTCAGCTTTGCGGACCTGATAACAGCGGCCTGTCTGGGGCCGATGATTTTGGTGCAAGGCTATCACGGGATGCTGCCAAACCACGCCAAATGCCCGACCTACATGCAAGAGGTCTACGCGGCGCTGCGGCAGCGCCCCACAGGGCTCTATATCCAACGGATTTACGATGAACACCGCGCAGCACAGCTTTTGCAGGTGTAACCCCCCCCTCCCCCACATATACTCTCGTTTAAGTTGATTTTTCAAAATACCATTTTATGGTTAAGACATTAGGAGACCACAGTGAGCGACACTCAGGACAACACAATTGTATCCGCAGCAATCTATCCCCCCATCGGTGTGTGCCGCGTTGGCAACAGCCCCGACGCCTATTACATCGGGCCAGAGGTCACAGAGCCGCCCGTTCAGGATCCCGGTTTTTACCGCGACGATGTGGGGCGCCTCAAACGCGAAGCGGCGCGGTTCCGGATCTACGGGCTGAACAGCGCAGGGCAGGCGGTGGCCGAGCTGACGTCTGATACCGCCGACATCACGTGGCAGGTCGAACTGGCGAACCAGAAAGCCAGCTGGTACGAGTTCCAACTGGCCCAGGACATCCCCGAAGCCGCACAAGCCGCCCCAAGCGTCAAACGCAACATTGCGGTCGCGGATCGCAGCACACTCACCATCGCGCCGTCCGCCAAAACAGTGTCCACGCCGGGGCACCTCGGGCAAGGGACCAAATTCGACGATGGCAGCTGTTTTGGCATCCCTGTCTATCTTGGGGAATTGCACACCGACGACGAAGGACGCTTGATCGTTCTGGGGGGGCACGGCAAGGCCGGATCCCAAGACAACAGCCCCGCAATCACCTTCGCCAACAATGAAGGATGGTACGACGACACCTCGGACGGCCCCGTCAGCGCGCGGGTCACCTATCAAGGGCAATCGCTTGAAGTCAGCCCCGGCTGGGTGATCTGCGCGCCACCCAACTACGGCCCGCAGATCAAGTCCGTGCGCACGATGTGGGACCTGATGCGCGACACAGCGGTCACGGCCAACATGCTCGACCGTCCGGAAAAGCCGTCCTTTCAAAACGACATTCGCCCGATCTTTGAGCGGATGACGGAACTGCAATGGGTCAACGCAGGCTTTGCGGCCGCGTTCGGGCACGACGGCCCCTTTGATTTCGCCTCCACCGCGTGGCTGGAGCGGCTCAACGATGCCACGCTCACGGGGCAGGAAACGCGGCGTGTTTTGTTTAACAACTTCCGCGAATTCGCGCGTGACAGCAAATCTCCGGTGCCTTGGCCGTGGTTGTACGGGGATGCGATGAACGTGCCGCCCGCCGATACGCCGCGCCAGCACACGACACTGTCGGACCTGCAAATGGCGTTCCTCAGTGACTGGGTGAGGGGCAACTTTATCGCCGATTACGACCCTCAAGCCTGCCCGCCCCAAAACATCGAGGACGTGCCACTGGCAGAGCAGCCCGACATGCTGACACGGGCGGCGATGGACTTTTGCCTTGCGGATGCGTTCCACCCCGGATGCGAAATGACATGGCCGATGCGTCAAGCGGGGATGTATCAATCGGCCTTCCGGCTCAAAGCGCGGGTGGGGGTGGAACCCGACTTCGGGCAAGAACTCACACCTATCTGGAACGCGCCCGGGGGGCCTGTGAACGGGGGGCAATCGGCGGGATCCATCACGCGCTGGATGGCCGTGCCCTGGCAGACGGACACCGCGTCCTGCCGCTCCGGATACTCCAAAGCCTATGACCCCTATGTGCCCACATTCTGGCCCGCGCGGGTGCCCAACGAAGTGGTCAGCTCGGAGGCTTATGCTGTGATCACGGACACCGCACAAAGTATGGAGGCGCGCATGGCCGCCTTTAAGCAGCGCGCGGATTGGCTGGAACCACTGGGACTGAAAATGCCCTACCAGCACCAGATCAACCACATGATCCACCACTTTGACGAAATGGGCGTGGTGGAGCCACAGCTGGGGCCGCGCGACACAGACGCCTTTCCGGCCGTCATCCAGGTGTCGGACCAGCCCGAAAGCAAAGTGATGCTGATGGCAGGGCAGACCGACGGGGCCGAGGAGCACAGCGACCTGTCAATGATCGACAAGTTGCGCCGCTTGCCACACGCGGGAGGTTAGCCTGTCGCATGATTTTGACATTGCAATCATCGGTGCAGGGCCTGCGGGCGCTGCACTGGCTTGCGTGTTGGCCCAAAAATACGCGGTCGCGCTGATAGACCAGAACGACGTCCCGCAACCGCGCATCGGCGAAAGCCTTGTGCCTGCAGCCCGAAGGGTGCTGCGGGACATGAACCTGCTCGAGATCATCAACGAACGTGGATACGCGCCTTATCTCGGGAATCGCTCTGCGTGGGGGCAAGACAGCTTTACGGTCACGGATTTCCTGCAAGACCCCGACGGGCCGGGGTGGCATCTGGACAGGGTCGACTTTGAAACCACCCTGCGCCGCACAGCAGCAGAGCGGGGCGCGCAAGTCATCGCACCGGTCAAGATGCGGAATGCGAAGCGCCACGGTCAGACGTGGACCGTCACCCTGAACGAGGCAGGGTCCATCAACGCACGCATTCTGGTCGACGCCACAGGGCGCAAATCCGCAGTGGCGCGCAGATTGGGGAACCGCTCAACCAGCAGGCACAAAACGGTGTCGGTGTGGGCGCACCTCAAGGACAACTTGGTTCAGCCACCAGACAGCGGATTTTCCAGTGTGATCAGCACTGAGGCAGGGTGGTGGTACACCGCCTCGCTGGGGGCGCGGCGGGTGCTTTCGTTGCACACGGATTCCGACCTTGTGCGGTCCGAACAGCGCTTTGGACGCGGGTTGCTGGAGCAGGCGATGAAGAACCCGCTGTTGGAACCGGTGTTGCATGGCTGTGTGGCCACAGCAGGGGAAATGTGCAGCGTTGCGGCCGCCAACAGCCTGATCCTGCCGCGCGCGTCAGGCTACGCATGGCTTGCGGCAGGGGACGCGGCAGGCGCGCTTGATCCCTTGTCATCGCGGGGGATTTTCCACAGCCTTTACACGGCCTTCGCAGGCGCGATGGAAATCGATGAAGCCCTCGTGAGCGGAGACTTGAACAAATTCGACACCTACGCCGCGCACATCACGGAAATGGGGCGCACCAATCACGAACAAGAGCACCTGTTCTACCAGATCGAAACCCGTTGGCCGGACGCGCCGTTCTGGATGCGCAGGCGCGCAGAAGAGCAATTCGTCGCGCCTCAATCAGGCTAAAGCCCGCCTGTGAAAACGCAGTTGTGGGATCACAGGTTGCAACTTCGCGTTGGCTTATGGCAACCTAAGGTAAATGCGTTCTGATTTCCCACAAAAGTGATAGTTATTTATGACCTCAGTGCTTGCTCATCATCTTGACGCTGCTTTGACCCCTCTGTTGGATCCCAAGATGGGGTCTGACCCCGTTTGGGTGCCGGAAGAGCTGGAGGCCCGCCTTTTTCCCGACCTCCCCGAGGACGCACCAACACAACGACTGTTTGCTTTGCTGGATGCAGGAAAACTGCCCTTTTTGGCAGAACGGCTCGCCCAGTCGGGACTGAGGCATCAGTGCCTGTACGAGTTTGACGACTTTAACGATGAAGCATCCGACGTCGCGCCGTGGCTGGTCGAACTCACCCCCGAGTCCAACCTGTTGCGGCATTTCTTTGCCTTTGACCCCGAGGCCGAAGACCCGTTTCACTTGCTGGCATTGGGGGCAGGAATTTTACTGCGCACACACAGCGACATCACGCAATTGCGCGCCCATCTGCGCCACTACAGTGTTTTGCCCGACGAAAGCGGAGCGCGGATGGTGTTTCGCATGGCCGAACCGGGCGCACTTGATGCGGTCTTGTCTGCCTCCCGTGCCGAAGAATGCGCCGCATTCTTTGCGCAGGTGCTTGAGGTGACGTATCTTTTGGCCTCGCTCGAGGATAACAAATGGGACGCCATCAGTGTTTCCTACGCGGGGCCTGTGCAGGACACGCGCGCGCGGCCGGTGTTGGACCGCGTGCGGCGCGACAGCCTGCGCAGCATGCACAACACGATCCGGGCCCGCACTCTGGCCCGTGCCACGGGGGGGGATCTCGGGGACCGGCAATAGCGCACGCAGACCTACCACCGCATCTACATGACCGGGTATGACAATGATGAAACTCTGATCAAGACCCACGACCTGCTCACCACTGTGCCCGAGGGGGCCGTCGCGCCGTATTGGGACGCGGTGCGCAGCGGTCAACACTCGCTCGGGTTTTTGACCTACCGCCTTGCCGCGCACTACGGGTTGGAGGGCATGGTACAATGAGTGTTTGCGTTGAATGCGGCGATTTTGAACTCTTTTATGTCCCGTCGTGTGGGGATAGCGCGGTCGGGGACAGCGATGTTTTGCTGTTCGCAGGGGAAGAACTGACAGGCGTCAACGCCGAGATCCGCGAAATGGACGGGGTTTTCGGAGACCTCGATGCGGCCAAAAATCAGGAAGACCCCGATCTGGTCATTCAGGCGCAGGAAGCCTTGGCCAAAATGCTCAAGACCTACGTAAAACCCGGGGTGCATTTGCCCGACAAACATCTTGTGCAGATGTATTCGCTGAAAGGGAAACGCTGGACCCGCGTGCGCAGTGATAAAATGCGCAACCACTGGCGGCGGTACCGCATTGGCAAGGACATGTTGGAAGCGCAAGGCGGGGCTGGCAGCAAAGGACAGCTGCCAAAATCGCGCCTTGTGGAAGCGTTCAAAGAAGTCGGCAAAAAAGTGCAAGATGACCTGAAGGGCGGGATCACCTTTCGCAACCAGATCGCCAAAGGGTCCGTTAGCATCGGGATCCTTGAGTTGTTTGATGAATCCTGGGCCAAATGGATCGACGCGGTGAACGAAAGCCTGACCTATTCGGACGCAGGGGCCAATCATGATCTCTCTGCGGGCGCGCAATTGCTGCGGGCCTATGCGGGGTTCGGTGTGAACCTTGGCTATAATCCCAAAACGCAAAGCGCGGGGCTGACCGGACACGCCGAGGCGCGCGCCATTCTGGCCGAAGCCAAGGCGACATTTCAGGGCTACGCCCCGCACCGCGACGGCTGGCACGCGCTCATTTCCTACGGCGCGCCCCAAGCGTCCGAAGCCGGCAACCAAAAAGAACTGAACTTCGGCTATTTTCGGGGCAAATTGACGATCACGACCCATGCGATGTTGGGGGCCAGTATCTTTGCCACGGCGGGCATCGAATACAAATCCGAGGACAACGGATCGATCATGGTCAAACCCTCGATGGCAGGTGCCAAAGGGGAGGCGGCAGTCGGTGCCTTTGCAGGGGTCGAGGCGGGTGGCAGTGTCAAAGGGTCGCTCGAGTGGCTGAACCCCGGGCTCATCGTGGACGGGCAACCTGTCACAAACCCTGACTGGGCGCCCATCCTCGAAGTCGGCGTGGCTCTGGCAGGGAATGCGGGGGTGGGCTTCAAAGGGGAGTTCAAGATTTTCTACGAGGGGGGCCGGTTCGTCATAAAATGTCAGGCGCAGCTTGTGATCGGGCTTGGGGCCAAGGGCAGCCTGTCAGGCACGATCGGGTTCGACACGATCTATGATTTCATCATGTATGTGTACAACCAGTTGAAAGACAACGATTTCAGCTACCTTGAGTTCATGGAAGGCAACGCCTTTAACTCTGTCATTGCCATTGTGCTCTACGGGATCGAAAACGGGGTCGATGCGATGCGCTTTGTGGGCAATCAGGTGGACGCACTGGTCACCGCGATCGGCAACATCAATGAAGCCGCAGACGAGGCAGAAGCCTACGCCAAGAAAATCAAAGCCAAACCCAGCGCGTTGTTCTTTGCCCCGCCAGAGGCCAAAGGGGCGGTTCTGCACAGGTTGTCAGAAACCTTCTGGAACAGCTTTGAGGAACATCAAGAGGGCGCGATCCTGACCGTTGTGGGCACGGTTCAAACCCAGCGCGAATGGGAAAAGATTGTGGAACGTATCAGCCCGACCGGCGCCAAAACCTCTGCTGCGGCAGGGTTGCGCAGGCTGAACTACATCATGGACGGTGGGTCACAGCGTAAGTTCACGCAAATGCTTGCGGTCATCGCAGCCCTGCCACCGCGCACGATGTACGCGGGCACGCCTGTGCTTGTGCAGACCGTCGCATGAATATGTCGCGGATCGCCCTGTTTGCAGGTCTTGGACTGATGGGCGGGGGCGTGTTCACGGCGGTGGTGCCCGGATTTGTGCAATCCCGCGCCCTTGAGGCCCTGAAAACGCAAACGCTCTCCGAACTGGTCTATGTGGCAGGCGGGACGTTCACCAATGGCACGTATACGGTGCGCTGGACCGGTCAGGACGGCACAATGGAAGAGTTGCCAGTGCGCCCCGCAAGCTCCAGCCAACCCTCCGCCGAGGTGACATTGGGGGGGTATTACATGCAGGCCCACGAGGCCGACAACGTCGTCTTTGATGTGTTCCTGAGAGCCACAGACCGCCCCGCGCAGGCAAAGAATGCAGACACCAACCTTGGCAGCGCAGGCTACACCGCGCGCATGACCTTTACAGAGGCACAGGCCTATTGCGCGTGGCTGGGCGAGGTGAGCGGCGTGGCGATGCGCTTGCCGACAGAAGACGAGTGGGAATTTGCCGCGCGCGCCCGTGGCCAAACCCCGCCATGGGCCACAGACAACGGGCAGCATCTGATCGGTGAGAACCTGTCGGACAACGACCGCGACAGCGCAGATTTCGACCCGCCCCGCGCGCGCTATCAACCCAGCCCGATGGGGTTCTTCAACATGGCGGACGGACGCTACGAATGGACATCCGCCATTGAGGGCGATGTGCGCATCGCGAAAGGGGGCAGCAACCTGTCCTCTACAGGGATTGAAACCATCCCGTCACGCTTTTCCGCCGAACCCATGCTCAAGACCCATCCGCTTTATGCGCAGATGCCCAACACGCAGCGCTATGATGCGATCGACGCCGACGCTGTCTATGTGATCAACGCCACGGCGCGCTGCGTGGCGCAGGTGTCTGAGGCTCCCGAGCAAAGCGGCTTTGGCACAGCGCCCGATCTGGACGCCATCGCCTTTCCGTCGGTTTATATTCTGCCCTACTGACCGCGCGGGACCTAGGCTCAGGACCCATTCATCTTATGCCATCAGCGCTCATATCACGAAAAATCAGTGGTTTGCACCATGCAGCAAATAGTGGTTCTATTTTCAAACGGAGCGCGCCACTGAAATGAAGTGATACGGGCGCCCTGCGGGTTTGACGGGTTTTCCCCGTGAATTGCGTTGCATCCGCTTGAAATTCAACAAGAGTTCCTGCGCAGAAGCGCCTTATCACGAGAAAAATCTGACACACTGGTGGCACAAGATGAACGGGTCCTGAGCCTAGCCGTGCAAGGCCGCGACGGTTTTGAGGGTGGAGAAGCCGTATAGCGCTTCAAACCCCTTTTCACGCCCGTGCCCTGACAATCCGACCCCGCCAAAGGGCAGTTCGACCCCGCCAGCCGCGCCGTAGTTGTTCAGGAACACCTGCCCTGCGCGCAGCCGTTTGGCCAACCGCATTTGGCGCGCCCCCGACAGTGACCAGACAGAGGCGACCAGCCCGAACTCCGTGCCGTTGGCGATGCGGATGGCCTCTTCTTCATCCTCGAACGGGATGATGACCTGCACAGGGCCAAAGATTTCCTCTTGGGCCAGCACATGGGTCGGGGGGACGTCCGCGAACAGGGTCGCGGCGACATATGCCCCACCTGCGGGGGCGTCGCTGGCGATCTTGGCCTGTGCGACCATACGCAGATCAGCGCCTTTGGCGATGTAGCTCTCGACGATGCCCTTCTGGCGGTTGGAGATCAGCGGCCCCACGTTCAAATCCGCCGCCGCCGGTCCCACTTTGAGGGCGCGGTAGGCGGCCCCCATGCGCGCGACCACGTCATCGTAAACGCCGCGTTGCACCAGAATGCGCGAGGACGCAGAACAGGTCTGCCCGGCGTTTTGCAAACCTGCGTTGACCAGAAACGGCAGGGCGGCATCAAGGTCCGCATCTTCAAACACCAGTTGCGGGGATTTCCCGCCCAACTCCAGCGTCACAGGGACCACGTTTTGGGCCGATGTGGACTGGATCACCTTGCCCACACCCACAGAGCCCGTAAACGACATGTGCTGTACGCCGCGGTGGGCCGTGAGGGCGGCGCCTGCCTCGGCGCCAAGGCCCGTGACCACATTCAACGCCCCCGCAGGCAGCCCCGCACGGCTGCAAATCTCGGCAAAGGCCAGCGCGCTCAGGCAAGCTTCCTCGGCGGGTTTCAAAACACAGGCATTGCCCATCGCCAAAGCCGCCCCGACAGAGCGCCCGATGATCTGCATCGGGTAGTTCCACGGCACGATGTGGCCCGTGACCCCGTGGGGCTCGCGCAGGGTGTAAACCGTGTAGCCGTCCTGAAACGGGATCGTTTCGCCGTGGATCTTGTCGGCGGCCCCTGCATAGAACTCCATGTATCGCGCCAAGGCGATGACGTCATTGCGCGCTTGGGTCAGGGGTTTGCCGACGTCCATGGATTCAAGGTCCGTCAGGTGGTCGATGTGTTCCAGCACCTCTGCCCCGATGCGCGCCAGAATGCGCCCCCGCTCAAAGGCAGGCAGGCGGCCCCACTCCCCGTCCAGCGCCGCTTGGGCGGCACGCACCGCCGCGTCGATGTCAGCGGCGGACCCTTTGGCGATGTGGCACAACGTGCTGCCATCTGAGGGGTTGAGCAGGGGCAGAACGTCCCCCCCCAACGACGGACCCCACGCACCTGCAATGAAGAGGTGCGTGGGGTCAATGTTCATAGGTCGTAGGGTCATGAGGCAATCCTTAAACGGGTTGCGCGCAGTCTAGTTCCCGTAGGCGATCGCTGGCAACCACGTAACAAGCGCGGGGATCTCGAACACGATGATCAACCCCAGAACCTGCAGCAATACAAACGGGATAACCCCTTTGTAGATATGGCCCAGATTGACCCCCGGAGGGCACACGCCCTTGAGGTAGAACAAGGCAAACCCGACGGGCGGCGTCAGGAAGGAGGTCTGCAACGTCACCGCCACCAGAATGGCAAACCAGACGATCTGCGGATTATCAACCACTCCAAAGCCATTCACGGCCAGTTCCAGCCCCATCACCACAGGCAAAACCAGCGGCATGATGATCAGGGTGATTTCGATCCAGTCCAGCAGGAACCCGAGGATAAAGACGATGAACAGGATAAAGACCACGATCATGTAGGGGTTCTCGAAAGAGCCCGCGATCATGTGTTTGATGGTCTCGTCCCCGCCGTACAAGCGCAGCACATAGGCAAAGAAGTTGGCGGCGATAAAGATCCCGACGATGTAGCCGGCCGTATTCAGGGTCTGGCGGCTCACATCCTTGAACACCTTGAAGGTCAGCTTGCGGTTCAGGATCGCCAACAGCATCGCCCCCAGCGCGCCAAGGCCCGAGGCCTCGGTCGGGGTGGCAAACCCGAAGAAGATCGAGCCAAGAACCACAAGGATCAAAGCCATGGGCGGCATCACGGACAAGGCGACTTCCCCCACGATCTTCATGGTGACAGGCTCGCGGTTTTCAGGGATGGGCATAGAGGAAGGGCTGAGCAAGCCGTAAACCACGATAAAGGTGATGTACAAAGCCCCCAACAACAGACCGGGAAACAACGCGCCCATGAACAGATCGCCAAGGCTGATAGAGAGCTGGTCAGACATGATGACAAGCATGATGGAGGGGGGGATCAGAATGCCCAAAGTGCCAGAGGCAGCGATGGTACCGGTGGCGATGGGCTTGGAGTAGTTCTGCTCCATCATCGCAGGCAAACCCATGACGCCCAACAACACAACAGAGGCGCCGATAACACCGGTGGAGGCGGCCAGAATGATGCCGATGAGCATAACAGACAAAGCCAACCCACCGCGCAAAGCGCCAAACAACACCTGCATAGAACGCATCATGCGCTGGGCGACACCGGATTGATCCAGCATGAGGCCCATGAAAATGAACATCGGAAGGGCGACCAGAACAGGGTTCTTCACCACCCCGCCAAAGAATCGGCCAGCGGTGGCGCCCATTTTGCGGAAACTGATGCGGGTGTCGTCATAATGGATGTATTCGCGAATGGCGTCGCGGGCAGGGTCCAGCACGAACATGGCCAGAATGATGAACATCAAGGACACACCAACCAAGGCATAAGCCACGGGAATGCCGCGGAAAAGCATCACAATAAAGACCAGAAAAATGACAAGAACCAGCCACTCGTTCAGGGTCAGAAAGTTGATAAGAGACAGAAGTTGCATGTGGGGTTAGCCCTCGACCTGTGAACGGTTGCGCAAATAGCCATAAACGAAGAGTGCAGCGACAAGGGCAGCGGCAATCATCAGGGCATAATCAAAGATCGGCTCGCGCATGATACGGCGGGCTTTGATGTCGGAATTGGTGAGATAGACAAACCAGTACATCACATAAACAACAGCGCGCCATGCCATGAAAATCGCCATAGGCAGCATCGCGATGATGATGGTGTGCAAACGGACAGGGCTGACAACGCGCAAGTTGCGCAACAAGACGCCATAAGCGGCCAGACAGGACAAAACGAACAAGACAGGCAATGTGGACTTGAGGATGTACAAGCCGTGTAAACCGTTGGGGCTGTCAGACCCTTCACCGGCGACAACTGACGACACAGCGTAATGGAACATGGTGTCCGTCATCAAGCCAAGGAAAGGCAACAACAACCAGCCCAGGGCGAAAACCTCGATGCGGGCCTTCTTTTCGGGGGTGTAGTGCTCGTGGAAAATATCGACACGCACATGGCTCGAGGTGGTGATGGCATAGCCAAAGGCGGTGAGCATGGCAAAACCGTAGATCCACCACTGGGCATCATCCAGCCACGCCTGGTTAAAGCCGTTGCCGCGCAAAAACACTTGAGCCACGATGGCAAACATCAGCAATGGAAAGGCCCACGCAACAACGTTGCCGACGTTGATCATCAAACGATCGAGGGGACCATGCTGGTCGCGGTCCACTTCACTGGGGTCGGAAATGGCCAGAACGGCATCCACCGTCAGTTCCTCTAAGGGTGCGGGTTTGGGTGACATTTCGGGAACCTCCACGGGATGCAGCATGGGTTTGGGGCGTTGGGTTGAAAAAGGCGGCACCGTTCCAGCGCCGCCTTTGTTGGTGTCACAAGGGTAAAGTTACTTGCGTGGAAGGTAGATGTTGTTGGACCAGATTTTGTAGCCCGCACGGTATTCGGTCAGGTCTGCCCAGACCTTTGCGAAATACTCGTCCTCGGCTGCCAATTCTGCGGCAACTTCGTTCCATGTGGATTCAAACAGTTCCAGCATTTCAGGGGACCACTGCTTGATCTTCACACCGTTGTTTTCGGTATTGTCGACCATGGCGGCATAGTTCGTGGCCTCACCCTCTGCGAGGGATGTGGTCACGTTGGCCAGACAAGCGGTCTGGATCTGGGCTTGGGCCATTTCGGACAGGTCTTCCCAAACGTCTACGTTGACGATGAGTTCAAACAACGTGGAAGGCTGGTGCCAACCGGGGAAGTAGTTGTACTTGGCGATCTTGTGAAAGCCCAAACGGGAGTCGATGCGGGGCATCGAGAATTCCGTCGCATCAATCGCGCCGCGCTCGAGCGCCGGAAAAATGTCGCCCGCGCCCAACAAGGACGTGGACACGCCCAAACGCTGCATGACTTCGGCACCCAGACCAAAGAAGCGCATGTTCAAACCTTCAAGGTCTTCAACGCCATTGATTTCGTTTTTGAACCAACCGGATGTTTCCGGGGCGATCACGCCACATGGCATAACTTTGACGTCATAACCGGCTTGATCATACATGCCCTGCCACAGCTCCATGCCGTCATCATACAGGATCCAGCCCATGAATTCGCCCGCTTCCGGGCCAAAGGGAACCGCCGCAAACAAGGATGCGGACTTGATTTTGCCCTGCCAGTAACCGGACGTCGCGAAAGCTGCGTCAACCGAGCCGTTGGACACAGCGTCCAGCGCTTCGAGGGTAGGGACCAATTTGCCCGGATCAAAGTGCTCGACCTGAATTTCGGTGGAAATGCTGTTGAGGCGGTTGGCAAAGTCAACACCGGCTGTGCCAAGGATAGGCAAGCTGGACGGGAATGACGATGTCATCTCGATGGTGTCCTGGGCCATCGCGCCGGTGGCTGCGATCACCGCGGCAACGGCAGTTGCGATAAAGTTGGGTTTCATTTGGGTCTCCTCCCGTGAGTGGTCATTTTTGACCTTAGTTAATTTCGAAACCCCAAGAGTGGTCCGCGGGGGATTTCGGTAACGAATACATTAACGAATACGTTAAGTGCCTGTCTACAGGCAGCGCGTATTCAACCCGTTAAGTTTTCCACCACGAACCCGCGTGTTGGCAAGCATCAATTGGGCGGGGATTGCTACGTAGTAATGGGTATGAAATTGCGTAACAATATGTTTTAAAACGGAAGTTACACAAAGGATGTTGCGTCAATTAGGTGCGGTATTGGTAAGTTTTTTTGTCCAAATTGGAATAATTGGCAAAATACAGGTTAACGAATTTTGCGGCATCGAGCTGCGACTCATATTAAAAATTACCAAACCGGCTGACAAACGGGCGCAGTTTTCGCCAGTTTGCCTCTTTTTGCCGCGTCACACAGACCGGATTTCGCCCCGAATTATGCGCCCTCGACCGCGCCGCCGGCGGCTTTCCAGTCCCCAATGCCACCGATGTTGCGCACATTGCTGTAGCCCATCTCCTTGAGTGTCTTGCCTGCTAATGCGGCCTGCCCACCGGCGGCACAGACCACGTAAATCGGGGCGTCGGGTGTCAGGGCGGCGTTGTGGATGGCGGTGGCGGGGTCGGCGATGAATTCCAACATGCCGCGCGGGATGTGGTGGGCGCCTTTGATCGTGCCGGTCTGGGCAATGGACGCACTGTCGCGCACATCGACAAATACACTGGCAGGGTCGCTGTGCGCTGTGACCGCCTCTGCGCTGCTGATCCGCTCTACAGCGGCGTTGGCCTCTGTCATGTAGTCTTTTGAAGTTTTCATCTGCGCATGTCCTGCTGCTGGTCCAAAAAAACAGCGACCCCACAGGACCGCTGGTCTTTTGTACTCTAGGCGATGGAATCAGGCGTCGGCCAGTATCATTTTCGCGCAGTTCTCACCGATCATGATGGCGGGGGCGTTGGTGTTGCCCGACACGATCTCCGGCATGATGGAGCAGTCCGCCACACGCAGCCCTTTGACGCCGTGGACGCGCAGTTTGGCATCCACAACCGCGTCAGGGCCAGACCCCATCTTGCATGTGCCTGTGGGGTGATAAATCGAGGCCGTGTTGTTGCGGGCCCAATCCAGCGTGGCATCATAGTCTTCGATGTCCAGATCAGGATGGGGGCGGTACTCGGTCGAGATTTTGGATTTGAGAGGGGCATGGCGCGCAATGGTGCGGGCAATGTTGACGCCTGCCACAACCGTCCGGCAATCGGTTTCAGTGGAGAGGTAATTGGGGATGATCTTTGGATAGACGCCCCCGTCCTTGCTGCTCAGGCGGATTTCACCACGGCTCTCGGGGCGCAACTGGCAGACAGACATGGTAAAGGCGGAAAACTTGTCCGCGCCCTTGCCGGGGTTCTCGGCAGACAAGGGCTGAACGTGAAACTGCACATCCGGGGTGTCCAGATCAGCGCGGGTTTTCATAAAACCGGTGGCGAGGCTTGCAGCCATGGTCATGGGACCGGCACGGTACATCGCGTATTTCAGCGCGATCTTGGCTTGACCGAACAAGGATCTGACCTCGTCATTCAGGGTCGGCTCGTTGCACTTGTACACCAGACGGGCCTGCAAATGGTCCTGCATGTTTTTGCCAACACCGTTCAGATCGTGTTTGACCTCGATGCCGTGCTCTTGCAACTGGGCGGCTTCACCGACACCGGACAGCATCAAAACCTGTGGAGAGTTGATAGACCCACCGCTGAGAATCACTTCGCGGTTGGCCTTGATGACATGCGCGACACCACCGCGATCTTTGTACGTTACGCCTGTGCAAACACCGTCAACAATGTTGACCTTCTGAACAAGGGCGCGGGTGATGATCTGCAAATTCGCGCGTTTTTTCACAGGGTTAAGGTAGGCCACAGCGGAAGAACAGCGGCGACCATTTTTAGAGGTAAGCTGGAAAAAACCCACCCCTTCCTGGGTTTCGCCGTTATAATCAGGGTTGAACTTGTAGCCGGCGGTCTGTGCGGCCGCCACCCAAGCATCGGTAATGGGACGTTGAATGCGCATATTTGAAACGGACAAGGGGCCGCTGTCCCCATGGTACTCATCCGCACCGCGTTCGTTGTTTTCGGCCATCTTGAAAAGTGGCAAAACATCATCCCAAGCCCAACCACGATTGCCCATCTGGGCCCAGCGGTCATAATCCTGGGCCTGACCACGCACATAAAGCAACCCATTCAAGGAGGAGGAGCCACCCAACACTTTGCCACGCGGCCACTCGATAGAGCGGCCATTAAGCCCCGGATCAGGTTGGGTTTTGTAGCACCAATCCACATTCGGATTGTGAATGGTTTTAAAATACCCGACGGGGATATGGATCCACGGATTAAGATCACGGCCACCGGCCTCTAATAGGATCACTTTGGTAGACGGGTCTGCACTTAACCTGTTGGCCAGCACGCATCCAGCCGAGCCCGCGCCCACGATGATATAGTCCGCTTCCACAAAATTTCTCCCCGTATTTGAAATAACACTATACAGAATGGTTTTGTCATACTACAGTTTTTTGAAACTAAAAGTCTCAATAATTGACAATAGGGAGGAAATTTGTCATGTCTATGGGTAATAAACTCGCGGGGATTTCGCGTCGGGACCTGTTCCGCGTTGCGGGTCGCTACGGAATGAGCTCCACGCTCTTGGCTGCAGGCGGTTTTGGTGGGGCAATGAGCCTTGCAAACCTCGCATCTGCTGCTGAATCCACATACGAAAAACGTTTTGCAAAACCGGCAAAGCACACGCTCAAGTTTGGCGCAGCGGGCTTCAACGCACGCAACTTGCTGATCGAACGGGCCGGCGCACTGGAATTCGCGCGTGACCTCGAATCACGTACAGACGGTGAAATCCGCGTTGAGTTCATTGGCGACAACCAAATCTGTGGCCAAACGTCCTGCGTTGAAAAATGTCAGCAAGGCATTATCGACATCTATTCGGCGTCCACACAGAACTCTGCTGGCGGCGCACCTTACCTGAACGTTCTCGACTACGCGTTTATGTTCCGTAACCGTGCGGACCAGTACCACTTCTTGTACTCGCCAAAATCCCAAGCCATGCTGCGTGATCCCTACGAAAAGCGCCACGGCCTGAAGTTCTTGTTCTCACACGCTGAATTGCGCGGCATCCAGTTGGGTCTGGCATGGGAAGACAAGCCAACAGTCACAAGCATCGACCAGTTGGCGGGCACGAAAAACCGCGTAACAGGCACACAGCTGGGTCGCATCGCGATGGAAGCTTTGAACCTGAACCCGGTTCCGGTTGCATGGGAAGAAACGCTTGACGGTCTGAAGCAAGGCCTGATCGACGGCGCGGAAACATGGGCATCTGCGGTTGCATACGCCAACATGTCTCCTGTTGTGTCACAATCTGTGCACCTCGACTTCTTCTGCGGTACAGAAGCGACATCCATGAACGCAGGCGTCTTTGACGGTTTGTCCGGCGAATTGCAGGACGAAGTTCTGGAATCCTCCTACTGGGCGCAAACACACGTTCAAGCGGCAAACGAAGCTGCCTTGGTGAAAACTGTTGGTCAGTCCGATCCACAGCTGCCAGGCACAATCTTTGCACAAAACAACGTGCGCAACGCATTCCTGTCCGTCGAAGAGCGTCGCAAAGCCGAAGAAATGTGCTCACCAGAGTTCCAACCACAGTTGTGGGAACAATGGCGCGAGCGCCTGAACGGCTGGCAAGGTGGTGCGGACACGTATCAGGAAATCTACGACGAAGTGCGTACAATCGACGGCGACACACTGCCAGAGAATGTTGAACCACGTCGCTGGTGGAAAGCTTAATTTTCCCAGTTTAGCTTTAAGCCGATCCGCATCCCGCGGGTCGGCTTTTTTTTTCCTGATATTTGACGGGGCGCTTAAGACCCGTTTGAATATCAAAGCGCGCAACGCCGCGTACAAAGAAGGGGGGATACCTAATGTCAATTTTAGCCGAGGCAGGGTCAGTGTTACCTGCCATATTATCCGCTGACAGCTGGGAAATGAGCCAGGCATTCAAGACCAACGGAATGTGGCTGTTCGGGTGTGTCATTACAATTATCGGGGGGGTGATTGCGTACTATCTGTATCGCTACGTCCCCTTTGTGGAGCGTCATCTGGAGCGCGGCCTGTCGGTTGCGGCCTACCTTGTGATCGCCTTGATTATTTTCTGGGGCGTCATTGACCGCTTCGTCTTTTCCAACCAGTGGTCCGGCTCTACGACTGTTCCGCCGTTTCTGTTTATGGTCATGGCGTGGTTTGCCTGTTCCTATAACGTGAAACTGCGCACGCACCTGTCCTTCAGCGAATTCCGTTCCAAAATGTCCCCGTCGCGCCAGATGGTTGTTTTGACGATGGATGCGGTTTTGTGGTTCGGGTTCTGCCTGATCGCGATTGTGACATCGCTGCGCTTTACGGTGCTGTCCGCCACCAACTTCCAAATGGTTGATGGTGTGGATGACGTGATGAAGTGGTGGTTCTATATTCTGGTGCCTATTGCCTTTGCACTGATGACGGGCCGCGTTTTTGGCAACTGGATGGAGGACTGGGGCAACTATAAATCCGGTCAACCCATCATCAAACAAGCCGTTATCGGGGGGGATGTGTAATGACCGATGGAAGCTGGATTACTCTTATATCTGTAGCTGTTACGATCCTGTTCATGCTGGGCACACCTGTCCTGCTGGTTATCTTTTACTGGGTCATCGGCTGTAGCTTTGTCATTGGCTTGCCAATCGACAATACAGGCAACGAACTGCTGAACGTCTTTAGCAAAGGCTTTGCCCTTCTTGCGATGCCGTTGTTTATCCTCACGGGAGACTTGATCAACCAATCGGGGATTGCACGACGATTGTCGGACTTTGCGTATTCCTGCCTTGGCTGGTTGCGCGGAGGACTGTCGATGGCGGCCATTGCGGCGTGCGGGTTGTTTGCGGCGATCTCGGGATCAAACTCTGCGACCACCGCGACCATCGGGTCGATGTTGCACCCTGAAATGGTCAAAGGCGGCTATGACGAGCGCTTCTCCGCAGCCACAGCGGCGGCGGGCGGTACGGTCGGAATCATCATCCCGCCGTCGATCATCTTCATCGTCTACGGGTTCTTGATGAACCTGCCGATCTCGGAACTGTTCATCGCGGGCATTGTGCCCGGTGCGATGATGGTTCTGGCCATGATGACAGCAGCCTTCATCATCTGCACCATCAACGGCTGGGGCTACCTGATCAAACTGTCGCCACTGCGGGTGATCAAAACGGCCATCGGGGCATGGCTCGGGTTTTTTGCCATCGGCTTGGTGCTCTGGGGAATCTACACGGGCAAATTCTCGCCAACCGAAGCGGCGGGGGTGACGGTGGGCTTCTGTATCATCGTGGGCATGATCAGCTATCCGCTGAACAAAATCATGGGAGACAATCCTGACACGCCGGTGGAAGAGAAAAGCATCGCATCGATGTTTGTGGTCGAAGGGTTCACGCTGACAAGCCTGCCAAACGTGGTGTCACGGTCGGCACAGATCACAGGGATTCTGGTGCCTCTGATCGCGGTGTCCGTGGCGATGCAACAGGTGATGTCATCACTGGGGGCCAAAGAGGTCATCGGGGACTTCGTCACCGGGATGGGGGGATACCACGCGGTGTTGTTCACATCGATGGTGATCGTGTTCATCACAGGAATGATCCTTGAATCACTGCCGGTGACAATCATCCTCGCACCGATCCTGGCGCCCATCGCGGCGTCCGTGGGGATCGATCCGATCCACTTTGCGGTGATCTTCCTTGTGGGGGCATCCATCGGGTTCATCACACCGCCCTATGGCCTGAACCTCTATGTGGCATCGGGGGTGACGGGAGTGCCGTACTTCAGATTGCTGCGCTACATCGTACCCTACCTGATCGCTTTGATCTCTACATGGATGTTGGTGGCACTGACGCCAAGCCTGTCCTTGTATTTGGTAGAGCTCGCACGATAAGATTGGCAGAACACAAGGACCGGCCAAAGCCTATGGGCCGGTCCTTTTTAAAACTAGGATAATACTGCGCAATGCCGGCCGACGGGGCAAAAGATAAAACAGGGCAAATCCCTACGAACCTGCGGCTTCTGCTGCTGGTCGAAGAAGTCGCCAAAGCCGGAGTGCCGGTGACGCCCTCCGATCTTGTGGAAACACTCGGACTGCCCAAACCCACCGTACACCGCCTGTTCCACACCGCCGAAAGCGAAGGGTTCCTGCAACGGGACATCGACGGGCGCAGCTATGGGCCGGGGCCACGGCTGCGCAGACTGTCGGTGCACACGCTCAGCTCGCAACGGCTGCGGGCGCTGCGATTGACGATCCTCAACCAGGTGGTCGAAGAGATCGAAGAGACCTGCAACATCTCCGTGCCGGACAGGGACGGGATGATCTACCTTGACCGGATCGAAACAAAATGGCCGCTGCGGATCCAGCTGCCCATCGGAACACAAGTGCCATTCCACTGCACAGCGTCCGGAAAAATGTATCTCAGCACGCTGAACCAGCGCTACCTTGACCGCTACCTCGGGGCGCAAGAACTTTCACGACGGACGGACAAAACGATCACGGACATCGCAGATCTCAAGGCTGAATTGTCCCTGACACGCAAACGGGGCTACGCCACGGACGACGAGGAATTCATGGACGGGATGGTCGCAATTGCCGTGCCGATCATCGACGATCAAAACCGGCTGGTGTCGACACTGTCCACCCACACGCCCTGCCAACGGCTGACGCTGGAACAGCTCAAAACGCGGCTGCCCAAATTACAAAACGGGGCCATGCGGCTCTCGGACCTGCTGCTCAGCTAGGCTGTAGCGTTTCAAATTTTGCACAGCGGCCATCTTGACAGTTGCGCGCTGGAACTGCCTTGATCGCCGCAATATATGAATGGAGAAATTCGATGATGCGCACCCGTGCTGCTGTAGCTGTTGCCGCTGGCAAACCACTTGAAATCATGGAGGTGAACCTCGACGGACCACGCAAAGGCGAAGTGCTGGTCGAGATCAAAGCCACAGGGCTGTGCCATACCGATGAATTCACCCGCTCGGGGGACGACCCCGAAGGGATTTTCCCCGCCATTCTGGGCCACGAGGGCGCAGGGATCGTGATCGAAGTGGGCGAGGGGGTCACCACGCTCGAAGTCGGGGACCACGTTATCCCGCTTTACACGCCAGAGTGCCGCGAATGCGAATACTGTCTGAACCCCAAAACCAACCTGTGCCAAAAAGTGCGGGCCACGCAGGGACAGGGGCTGCTGCCTGACGGGTCCACCCGGTTCTCCATGCTCGATGGCACGCCGATCCACCACTACATGGGCTGCTCGACATTCGCCAACCACACAGTCGTGCCTGAAATCGCGCTGGCCAAAGTGCGCAAGGACGCGCCGTTCGACAAAATCTGCTACATCGGGTGCGGCGTCACCACAGGCATCGGCGCGGTGATCAACACCGCCAAAGTCGAAATCGGCAGCCGCGCGATTGTGTTCGGCCTTGGCGGGATCGGCCTGAACGTGATTCAGGGACTGCGCCTTGCCGGTGCAGACCAGATTGTCGGCGTCGATCTGAACGACGACAAGATCGAGATGAGCAAACATTTCGGCATGACCGACTTTGTGAACCCGTCCAAGGTCGAGGGTGATCTTGTCGCGCATCTTGTGGAACTCACAGGCGGCGGCGCGGACTACACCTTTGACGCCACAGGCAATGTCAACGTGATGCGCACCGCTTTGGAGGCCTCGCACAAAGGGTGGGGCGAAAGCATCATCATCGGTGTGGCCCCTGCGGGCGCTGAAATCTCCACGCGTCCGTTCCAACTGGTCACAGGGCGCTCATGGCGCGGAACGGCCTTTGGCGGGGCCAAGGGGCGCACAGACGTGCCAAAAATCGTCGATTGGTACATGGACGGCAAGATCGAGATCGACCCGATGATCACCCACAAGCTGACATTGGACCAGATCAACGAGGGCTTTGAATTGATGCACGCGGGCAAGTCCATCCGCGCCGTGGTTGAATTCTGAACACGCCATCGCTGACGCAGTTTCAAACGCCGCATGTGGAAACGCATGCGGCGTTATCTATTGAGGGGGGAGAACGTGATGGGAATTGATCGCGGGGGATCATAATGGAAATTGTCGATTGCGCGGATCAGACATCCTTCTGGCCGTTTTTGCTTTTTGTCATCGGGAACGCGGTCACGACCATCCTGATCGCGCGCCGCAACGGGTTTGGTCTCAGGGACACCGGTTTGGCCATGATCGGGCGGCGTAGTTTTCAGCGCACCGGTTTGATCAACCTGTGTCAGGCTGTCTCGCTCACGCTGCCGCTAGGGCTGTGGGTTTGGAGCATCATGGGATGCACATCAGGCTAAAGGTTAACGCGCCTGAGCAGGTTACCAAGGTGTTAACGGGCAAGGGGGCCATGTTTTGTGACATTCGGGACCAGTTTTGTACAACACGGGTCTTTTGGGGCTGAAAGGGGCAGAAAACGGACCTGTGTGTTGTAACAAACCGCCTCTGTTTTGTACAAAATTGTCCGTTTCAGCCTGCGTGCGCCGCGTTAATCTGACAGATGACAGGTTTTCTTATCCTGAATTTGCCCTATATGTGGACCAACCAGTTTAGGGAGCGCAGCTATGAAACTCACCGTCAACGGAACCGATCACGAGGTCGATGTCGAAGAAGATATGCCGCTTTTGTGGGTGCTGCGCGATGCGTTGGGCTACACAGGCGTCAAATACGGTTGCGGCGTTGCGCAATGCGGTGCTTGCACTGTCCACATCGACGGTGAGGCCGTAAAATCCTGTCAAATCAGTGCGATGGACGTCGAAAGCCCCGTTACCACAATCGAGGGTTTGGGCACTCCGGACGCTCTGCACAGCGTGCAAGAGGCATGGATCGAACATCAAGTCGCCCAATGCGGGTATTGCCAGTCGGGCCAGATCATGGCTGCTGCCGCCTTCCTTGCCGTGACGCCAAACCCGTCGGACGGCGACATCGACGAGGCCATGTCCTCCAACCTGTGTCGTTGCGGCACATACCCCCGTATCCGCGCCGCTGTGAAAACCGCCGCCACAAAATTGAACGGAGCGTAAGCCCATGAGTAAGCTAGGAAAAATCGCACGCCGTACATTTCTAATCGGCTCTGCTGCCATCGTTGGCGGCGTCGCATTCGGCTACTACGCCTACAAAAAACCGGCCGTAAATCCACTGCTGGACGGCTTGGCGGACGGCGAAGCCGCCTTGACGCCATACGTTAAAATCGACGCATCCGGCATCACCCTGATCACGCCACGTGCTGACAGTGGGCAGGGCGCATATTCTGTCCAAGCCATTATGATTGCAGAAGAATTGGATGTGGAGCTTGACCAGTTCAAGGTCGATCCCGGCGTCCCGTCCGCCGCCTATTACAACACGGCCCTTGCCGCTGAATCCGCGCCGTTCCCGTCCACCGATGACAGCTTTACCGCCAACACGATGCGCGGTGTGATGGACGCGATGATGAAGTTCATGAGCATGGACATCACCGGCGGTTCCACCACCGTCCCTGACGGCTACACAAAACTGCGCGTCGCCGGTGCTGTGGCGCGCGAAACTCTCAAGGCCGCAGCCTCCCAAAAGACGGGTGTGCCAGTGGGGCAGTTGAAGACGTCTAAAGGGGCTGTTCAACTCCCTGACGGGACCGAAATTCTATATACCGATCTTGCGTCCGAGGCGGGGCAGATTGAGCCTGTGGAAGAGGTTCAGTTGCGCGATCCCTCCACTTGGCGCTTCATGGGGAAACCAACCCAACGTATTGATATTGTTTCAAAATCAACGGGAACGCAAAGCTATGGGATTGACTTCAAGGTCGATGGGATGGTTCATGCTATGGTGCGCACCAACCCTCGACGCGGTGGGGCAATGTTGAGCTTTGATGCCACTGAGGCCGAAGCCATGCGCGGTGTGCAAAAGGTCATGCAAATCAGCACTGGTGTGGCCGTCATTGCAGACAACACATGGCGCGCCATTCAGGCTGCAAACGCGGTAGAAATTGAATGGGGCACGGCCCCGTATCCACCCGAAATGGACGCCCATTGGCAAACCTTGTCGGACAGTTTCACCCCCGATCTTGTCGACAGCACACTGCGCGATGACGGTGACATTGAGGCGGCCGAAAACGGCGCTGATGTGATTGAGGCCGAGTACCGCGCCCCCTACCTTGCCCACGCTCCGCTTGAGCCTATTTCAGCGACAGTCCACGTTCAGGACGGCCGTGTTGACGTTTGGACCGGCACCCAGATTCCTAGTTTTTTGCGGTCCAATGTGGCGGACATTACAGGCGTTGAGAATGAAAATGTTCATATCCACATGTTGGTGATGGGCGGCAGCTTCGGGCACCGCCTTGAGGCGCGCGTCGTCAAGGAAGCGGCTGAAATCGCTAGAGAAATGAAGGGCACGCCCGTCAAGCTGACGTACAGCCGTGAAGAAGACTTGACCCACAACGACACCCGCCAGATCGCCATGGCGCGCGGACGCGGGACCGTCAGGGACGGCAAAGTCCAAAGCCTTGATCTGGGCATCGCAATGCCGTCAGTCATCGCAAGCCAAATGGGGCGTCAGGGCATGTCGGTCCCTGGTCCCGACACGCAAATCGTGGCGGGCGCTTGGGAGCAGCCATTGAGCATCCCGAATTACCGCGTGACGGGCTACCGTGCGCCCGAATTGGCGCCTATCTCCAGCTGGCGTTCGGTTGGTGCATCCTCCAACGGGTTCTTCCATGATGTGTTTCTGGATGAATTGATCAACGCGGCCGGTGCTGACCCTATGGAAGAACGTATCCGCCTGTGCTGGCATGATCCTTCGCGTAAAGTATTGGAAAAAGTCGCAGAAATGTCGAGTTGGGGCGGTGCACTAAAACCCGACCAAGGGCGCGGCGTGGCGTTTTGCATGTCCTTTGGTGTGCCAACTGCTGAAGTGGTCGAGGTCACAAACACAGACGACGGCATCCGCCTCGATCGGGTTTGGGTCGCCGCGGATGTGGGCAAGGTCGTTGATCCGGTCAACTTTGAAAACATGGTGCAAGGCGGCGTGGTTTGGGGGTTGGGGCATGCGATTATGTCGGAAATCACCTACTCTGATGGCATGACCGAACAAGAAAACTACGACACCTACGAGTCGATGCGGATGTATCAAGTGCCGCAGATCGAAGTCGCGGGCCTCGAGAACGCAGAGCAAGTGCGAGGTATTGGCGAACCGATGGTGCCACCCGCCGCCGCCGCATTGTCCAACGCGATTTTTGCAGCGACAGGGCAGCGCATTCGCGAAATGCCAATGAACAAGTTCATCGACTTCGTCTAATCGATACAACTGCAAACCGGCCGATCAGCCACGTCCTGATTGGCCGGCTCTAGACGTCCTTCAGGCATAGATTTCCAGCTTTCTGCTTTGTGTACAATTTGTATTCATGAGGTGAATTCGCTGGAAACATCCTGCCAATGCCCCCCCCAAGGACCGAAAATCGAGCGCCTAGGCCCAGATATCGCAGGGTATCCTGACGCAATCTCGTGCGCCCGGTTCAGATCTGAATGAAGCCCGTCTGTGTGACGAATTTGATTTGTCCCGCACGCCAATGCGCAAGGTTTTGCGGGACTGGGCAGGTGCAGGATATGTGGAATTGCATGAGAACCAAGGCGCGCGGGTGACGGAGATGCCCCAAAGCAGCTTGCGTGATTTTTTCGTGGTGGCCCCGATGATGTACGGTGCAGTGCTGCGATTGGCGGCCGAATACCGTGCTGCGGCGCAGATTGCATCCCTTGAGGAGGCTCAATAGCGTTTCAAAGACGCGGTTGTGAACGGGGACGCCGCGCAGCGCGCTTTGGAGCAAGTCATTGGCACCTGCCAAACCACCATTTCCCAGAACCAGAAGGAAGGGCAATTTCATGGAATTGCTCACACATGAAGAATATCGCGCCATGGCTGCCGAGATGGATTTTGCCACGGCGGCGTTTGTCGACGGGGGCTATCGCCCTGCGCTGTCCGGCGAAACTTTTGAGACGCTAAACCCTGCGACAGGGGACAAACTGGCAGATGTTGCGGCTTGCGCTGCGCAGGACGTTGATTTTTGAGTGTCCAAAGCCCGCGCGGCGTTTGAAGACGGCCGTTGGTCGCGCATGCGCCCTTCTGCGCGCAAGGATATTCTGGCCCGCTTTGCCACGCTGGTGACCCGAAACGCGCAGGAACTGGCGGTGATGGAGAGCCTTGATAGCGGCAAGACAATTTTTGATTGCGAGACCGTGGACATCCCCGAGACGATCCACTGCATCAAGTGGCGTGCAGAGGTTTCTGACAAGATCTATGATCAGGTCGCGCCTGCGTCCGATGATCATATCGCCATGGCGGTGCGTGTGCCGATCGGCGTGGTGCGCCTTGTGCTGCCTTGGAATTTTCCGTTGCTGGTGTTGGCGTGGAAAATCGGGCCTGCCTTGGCCACTGGATGCAGCGTGGTTGTCAAACCTGACGCGTGGCCCTTTGTGCAGCGGTGCAAATTCGATGCGCGCTTTCCCCGGATGGCGGGGATGCGCATGGCACACGAATGGGCGGGACACTTGTGCCGGAGCCTGAACGGTTTGGCCAAATGCGCGGAGATCGCGGTCGGTGTTTTCAGCTCTTGCGTCCAGAACGGACTAGGCACCGCGCGCGGCACGCTGACGGGGATCGCAGCGGCCGAAATGGCCTACGGGGTCACGTGCGAAATGACGCGGTTTTTCAAAGGCGAAGCCACGCCCAAAGCTTTGCCGCCAGAGCCCTTTGCGACGCTGGGGGCCAATGCCTATTTGCATTGGAAAGAATGGCGCGCAGGTGCGGAGCAGAGCGGTGTCGTAGGGCGCCAAAAGTCCGGTTTGGGCACCCGATTTCGATTTTTGCAATGCGGCTCATATCTGCAAGAATGGCCGCTTTCCAAAAAGATGCGGCTGGTCGCAGCGTGTTTGCGTCCCTATTGTGCGCCTCAACAAAACAAAAATGAGCAGGTAACGGACATGCTAAAAGCGGCTATTAGAAAGCTCCGGGGATTTTCCTTGTTGATAGGGATTGGCGTTTTTTTAATAGCCTGTAACGAGGATGGTAGTGGGCCAGTATCGAGCGTCCCAGCCGTAGCAGTTTCGACAAGCCCATCGCGCATTGCCATTACCGTTGACGATCTTCCTTACGTGACATTTGGAGGAGCAAGTCCCGAAGATGGCCTGCGATATGCCGAAAGCATCACATCAGCCCTTCAAGAACACGGGATCGTAGCAACTGGTTTCGTCATCGGGCAGAATATCAACGCTGAAACGCGTCCTGCGCTACAAGCGTTTGCCGATGCCGGCCATACAATCGGCAACCATAGTTGGACCCACCCAGATTATGGAACCATAACACGGGAAGAATTCCTTGATGAAACGCGCCGGACTGATGAGGCGTTGGCCGAGTGGATTGCTGCACCAAGGTACTACCGGTTTCCCTATCTGCGCCAAAGTGAAACTGCCGCCAAAAGAGAGGCTGCGACACAAATCCTGACCGACCTTGGCTACCAGAATGTTCCGGTAACAATCGACAATGATGAATGGCGGTACAATGCAGAATATACAGAGGCTATTGCAGACGGAAAAAGCGGTGCTGCCGCGATCATAGCGCAGAATTATCTTGCCCACATGCAAGAGCGCACGTCTTACTTTCAAACGCTTGCTGTTGAGGAACTGGGCGAAGATGTCGATCATATCTTGCCTGTGCATCTCAACAGGATCAACGCGGATCACTTGGGGACACTGCTTGATTGGTACGACGCTCAGGGTTGGACGTTTATAACAGTTGACGATGCCTTGGCTCACCCATTGTTTTCTCGTGCTGAACTCTATGAAGGTCCCCGTGGCCTGTCCCAAATTGAAAGAGTCCTTGGTGGTCAGGGCGACTAAGTGAAAACGGGCCTTCCAAAAACCACCGTTTTTGGAACAGCCCTAAGGTCCGCTGTGCGGACTTTGCCGACCTTCAAAAAGCGCCCACTGCAAGCATCAATAGCCTACCAAAATTACCGCAGCTTTGTTATTGACGTGACATGTCAATAAACGCGCCAACCCAAGAACAAGCCCGACTTGAGATCAAAAAACTCTGCCAAAGTATGATGGAGAGTGACATTCGTTTCATCGACGGCACGCGTCAAATTCTGAGACTTGCTTCTGATGCTGCACTCAATGACGATGACCCTGATTTAATTGTCTTTGTTGGCATCGCATCCGAAACAGATGAAGTGCCAAGTGAACGTATGTTAGAGCTTTGGAATTCAGAAGCTATTGCCAAACATACTCCCAATTGGGCACATTTAGAAAACTGGGCTGAGGGACATGGCACTGTGGCGTGCCGAAATTTCCTCGCGCGATTTTAAAGGCCAAGCTGCTCAGGCCTACAAGCGTACATGCCATTAAAGACAACGAAATTGTCTGCTCGGATTATGTAAGCTTGGGCTCGGAGCAGGCATTCGCACTCTTCCCAAAACCACCGTTTGTTGAACGTTTTTTGCCGGTCGGCTTGCTCGGCATAGGTGCAGCTCCAATAAGAGAGGTTGAACACTACCCAAAGGGCGCCCTCACGCCCTGCGTTGTGTCCGGCATCAATACGCTTGGTTCAGCTCGTCCGCTTCTGGCTTGATCCAAAACCGGCTCTTGATACACCGACAACAGTTTGCAGGCGTGTTTCAAGGCCCGCTGCGTAATCTCGACAGACCCTTACGCCGCCCATTGATTGATCGAGTTGTTGTCGAACATTTCGGGCATGACGTAGACCGATTGAAAATTCTCTTGAGTGTGCGGATGCCCAAGGCAGTGCCCGCCGGGGCCAATGCCTGACACGGCCGCCACAGCTTCGTCAAAGCCGTGCCATTGCACCCCTTGCGCCATGCGGTAAACGACGACGGGATCGGCGCGATCAGGTCCCGCACCAATCCACGGTTCGGAAACATCATTTCCCCGACCACTTTTGCCCCCGCCGCTTTCCAGTCTGCCAATGCGATGTTGTCGCGAAACACACCGCCCACGTTTTCCAGAATATCCATCGACGCAACGTCAATGTGTTCAACTTGGGCGCTGTCCATGACGTCGCAAACTGGCAGGGTGTTGGTCAGCCCGGGCAACATCTCGGAATTGGGCGCCCTGCGCAAAGCCCGCCTTGCGCTGCGCTCCCCTGCGCGGCGTTGGGTCGGTGCAGTTGTCTCACTCATGTGGCTGTCTCCGCCTGCTTGAGCGATGCACCGTCATGGGTCGCATGTGCGTGACTTACCGAAGTGTTTTGCCACTCAGCGACACCAGAGGGCGAAAACCTGCTTGACTGGAGCCTGCACAGGCAGTTGGCATGGCGCCATGAATATCTTTGAAAACACCCCGCGCCGTGCCGTTACCGGTCTGTCTGATATCCCTTTCCCGAGCACGGATGCTGCTGCCGTGCAATCGCTGTTGGACCGCTGTCCGCATGCGGCCCAAACGCCGTTGATCAACGCAACCGCCCTTGCCGCCGAGGTGGGAATAGGCGCGCTTTGGCTCAAGGACGAGCGTGCCCGCATGGGCTTGGGCAGTTTCAAGGCCTTGGGGGCCGCTTATGTCATTGCCCATGATGCGCAAACCAAGGACGTCAGCGCCGTCACCTATGTTACAGCCAGTGCCGGAAATCACGGAATGTCGGTGGCCGCTGGTGCGCAAGCCTTTGGGGCCAGTGCGGTCGTCTATATCGCCGAAACTGTGCCGGAAAGCTTTGCGCAGCGGTTGCGCGCCTTTGGAACAGATGTGCGCCGTGAGGGGGCGATTTACGAGGACAGCATGGCCGCCGCCGCAAAAGCGGCAAAGGACAACGGCTGGCAATTGCTGTCAGACAGTTCGTGGGACGGATACACCGACCGCCCCTATCGTGTGATGGAAGGCTACACTGTGCTGATGGCCGAGGCGATCGCACAAGTTCCGCAGGCTCCGAGCCATATTTTCCTTCAGGCGGGTGTTGGCGGTTTGGCTGGTGCTTGTGCTGCATTGGCGCGGGAGGCATGGGGCAGCGTCCCTCGGGTGATCGTGGTGGAACCCTATCAGGCGCCCGCTCTTGTGGCGTCTATGCAGGCGGGTGCGTTTGTGGTGTCTGAAGGGGGCGTGTCGGACATGGGGCGCCTTGACTGCAAGGAGGCGTCTTTGATCGCCCTCAAAGGTCTGGCGCGGGATGCCGATACTTTTGTGACATTGACGGAGGATGAGGGGCTGCGCGGTGCACAGGCCACAGCGCATCACGACATGGCTGCCAGCGCATCGGGGGCGGCAGGCGTGGCTGCCGTGCTGCAGGCGCAGGGGGCGTTCGGGCTCGATTCCAGCTCCACAGTGTTGTGTATTCTCAGCGAAGGACCTGCATGATGGCAGATGCGCGCGGCTTTCCTGATGCGGAGTATCACGCGCGGCTCGAACGTGCCCAGAGGTTGATGGCCGCCGCCGACATGGATGCGTTGCTGCTCACATCCGAACCTGATGTGCGCTATTTTACAGGGTTTCTGACGCGGTTTTGGGAAAGCCCCACACGCCCGTGGTTTTTGGTGGTGCCTGCATCTGGCAACCCGATTGCGGTGATTCCTGCCATTGGGGCGGCGTTGATGGCGAGCACTTGGGTTAAGGATATTCGCACATGGCGTGCGCCCGACTACAATGACGATGGGGTGTTCCTGCTGTGCGAGACCTTGTCCGACGTGATTGGGCGCGCCGGCAGAGTGGGGGTGCCCTCCGGTCTTGAGACACATTTGCGCATGCCGCTTGAAACTTGGAATGTCATATCCACCCGCGTGAAAACCTGTGGGGATGCAGGGGTGATGCACCGGTTGCGCAACATAAAATCAGAGGCCGAGATCGCCAAGATCGAAACCACCTGTGCGATTGCCGATCGCGCCTTTGCGCGGGTTCCACAGATCGCACAAAAAGATGTGCCGTTGGAGCAGGTGTTTCGCCGCTTTCAGATGCTTCTGCTCGAAGAGGGCGCGGATTGGGTGCCGTATCTGGCCGGCGCCTCAGGGCAGGGCGGATACAGCGACGTGATTTCCCCCGCCACTGAAGCCCCTTTGCAGGACGGGGATGTGTTGATGCTCGACACTGGGGCCGTGCGCGATGGCTATTTCTGTGATTTTGATCGCAACTTTGCCGTAGGGCATGCATCGCCCGAGGTCAGCCGGGCGCAGGAGAAATTGCTGGAGGCGGTCACAAAAGGGGTCGAGGCCGCAAAGCCGGGGGCGCAAGTCTGTGACTTGTTTCATGCGATGGACGCGGTGCTCACCGGTGGGGCAGGCGGGTCTGATGAGGGGCGTTTGGGGCATGGGTTGGGGATGCAGCTGACCGAAGGTGTGTCCTTGATCGCGGCGGATCACAGTTTGCTTGAGCCGGGGATGGTTCTAACGCTGGAGCCGGGTGTGGCGCTGGGGCAAGGACGGATGATGGTGCACGAAGAAAATATCGTGATCACTCAAACAGGTGCGCGGTTTCTGAACACGCGCGCGCAAGGCGCATTGGTGCAAATATGAGCACGTATTCCTATACATCGACCCCTGATGGGTCTCCACCTTTGGGCTTGGTCGTGTTGCAAAGCGACGAGACCATAGAACACGACATGCGCCGCCTTTTGGGAGCAAACGCGCCCTATGTGTCGCGGGTTCCGAGTGCTCCGGTTGTGACGGCACAAACTTTGCAATCCATGGAGGCGCATATCGCGGCCTCTGCTGCGCTTTTACCGGCGGCGCAAGCGTTCGGGGCTGTGGGGTACGGGTGCACGTCCGGCACAGCGCAAATCGGTGCCGCACGGATCGAGGCGCTGGTAAAAACAGGCATCACAACGGCGCATGTGACCAATCCGTTGTCGGCCTTGGTGGCGGCGTGCACGGAATTGAGCCTAAAGCGATTGGCCTTTGTGTCCCCCTATGTGGCAGAGGTGTCGGACACATTGCGCTCGGCGTTGCGCGCACAGAACATCGAAAGTCCAAGCTTTGGCAGCTTTGATGAGGCGCAAGAGGAAAAAGTGGTGCGCATTGATAACGCGTCCATCTCAAAGGCCGCGCGAGGCGTGTATGCGCAGGGACCTGTGGACGGGATATTCCTATCGTGCACAAATTTGCGCACGTTGGATGTGATCGCACCGCTGGAAGAGGAGCTTGGGGTGCCTGTGCTGAGCAGCAATCTTGTGCTGGGCTGGCATATGGCCAAACTTGCCGGTGTCGGGATCACAGGGCCAGGCCGCTTGTTGGCCTGACCGCTCAGCGGTCAGTTACCAGGCAGAGTTTGTCATGATCATGCGTGCCACGTCGGTGCGGCGCATGTTGCGGTGTGCAAATTCTTCGTCGGAAAGCGTGTGAACGGCCATGTGCGCGTCAACGTTTTGTGTTGCGGAGAAGCGGGTGCGAAGGGCGTTAAGAATACGTGTCATGTCTTTGATCCTGATTGTTCTGTTGGGTCGGACATAATGCTGCATTGCGGCGTTTGGCAGGGGCGAATGCGCAAAGCCGCCTTGCGTTTGGCGCAAGGGTAGGGCGGTCTTGGTTAACGAGATCCCTGTTTTTGATGCCCAGGTGTCAAATCCGGCCTGCTTGGACGCCTTCTACGCCCCCGTCCCCCACACGGGTCCCACACTGGTCCCAAACGGGCAAGACACTGCATCCAAAGGGTCAGTTTGTTTCGCCAAAGAGGCGCAAGTCTTCGGTGCGGGTGCGGGTCAAACGCTCGAGGCAGAACAGGGCGATCATCGGTTGCATGCTGCCACCGCGTGCCATTGTGCTTTCGGCTTCGCAGGCTTGGTCGCGGTAGGTGATCCAGCTGCGCTGGGCATTGCGCAACATTTTCGCGCTTGGCACGTCACCGTCCTCGAGGAATTCATCCTGCGCTTTGGCAGCCGCCATCGCCATGCCCTACGCAAGGTTCAGATCACCGTCTGCGGCCTCATAGGCTTGAGCGGCACAGCTGTTTATCTGGGCTTGGGACGCGGCATTGGAACAATCCACGGTTTGGGCATGAACCGGAGCGGTGAAGGCAAAAAGGCAAAAGAGAAGACGAAAACGCATGTGAAAAATTCCTGATTGATATTCCGCACTTTGCAACCAAAACAGGAAAGGCGCAATGTTTGATACAATGCGCCTCTTTCTCTTGACCCCACTTGGAGCATCTAATATTGGTCACGCGACGCGGGCGTTGTGTAATGGTTAAGACCTCAGTTTTCCAAACTGAAGATGAGGGTTCGATTCCCTCCGCCCGCTCCACCCCACCTTTTCAAAGACAGAAATGCACGCGCCTGTTTGCCATCAGAACAACGTGATTTGCGAGCGTGTAGAGGCCACATCGCGGGCCAATTGTTTGGTGGCGCTCATTTGCCAGTCCAGACCGGACTGCCCTTGCGCTGCAGCGGTTTGCAAATTTGCGGTTGCAGCTTTTGCTTGCGCTTCGGTGAGGGTCAGGGCTTCAACCAAAGAACGGCGTTGGCTGCGTGCTTTCTCGATTTCTGTAGCATAGACCGCTTGGGTGACTTCACCCGCATCGCGTTTGCGGGCCAGTTCAGCCAGTGCGATGTCTTGCGCCGCGAGATTGCGGGGCAGGTCGATCCGGATGTCTTCAAGCTGGTTGTTTGTTTTGCGGATGCTTTTGGTCAGATCGTTGGCGGACAAAAGTTTGATGCGGTTCTCGACGTTGCGCTTGCCCGCAGAGTGTCCCGCAATTCCGCCGACCAGACCACCTGCAACGGCGCCGGCCACACAGTTTTGTCCGTTCGCGGCGGATAAGACCACCAAACCACATCCGACAGCGGCCCCGATGGCAACACCCTTGCCCATTGAGCGGCGCACGATGTCGCGCATCATGGTGTCGAGCTGTGCGGTTTGTTCCGTCAATTGCACCACATCGAAATGGGAAGCTTGTGTGGCAAACCCTGTGTCCTGACGTGCAACAAATCCGAGCCCGTCCGAGGGGGCTTGGCTGCACCCTGTGAGAGCTGCAATGATGAAGACTGAAAATGAACGTTTGAGGCGTGACATATTATTTTCCACTGTTCGATGGGGGCACCTGAGCGCCGAATTCCCCATCAAGCTACGGAAACAATATGGCCCAACTTGGGCAATTGGTGACAATTTTAGAAAAATCTTTGTGCCGTATTATTGGGCCAATGCCATAGCCATGTCGCAACTGTACACTTGACCTTGCAGGTCTGTGCGGCCATGAAACGAACGTAAATCGACGGAGTGCACATGTCCGACCAACCGCCTCACGCCCCTCCCGTTTCGGGCGCAGATGAAGAACGCGAAAAGGCCAAAAATATTGGCGCGTTGCGTGCACTTTGGCCATTTGTACGCCCTTATCGCGTGTTGATGGGGGCTGCGATTGCTGCATTGGTTGTTACCGCCGTTATTTCGTTGACGTTGCCACTTGCCGTACGCCGGGTGGTCGATAATTTCCGCGTCGAAGATACCAAGGTTCTGGACCAGTATTTCCTTGCTGCGCTTTTGATCGCAGGACTTTTGGCGATTGGCACCGGTTTGCGGTATGCATTGGTCACACGGTTGGGCGAACGTGTCGTTGCCGATATCCGCAAGGCGGTGTTTGACCGTGTTATTGGCATGTCGCCGGCATTTTACGAGAAAATCATGACCGGCGAAGTTCTTAGCCGGATCACCACCGACACCACATTGTTGCTTAGTGTGATCGGATCCTCTGTGTCCATCGCGCTGCGGAACCTGTTGATCTTTGTGGGCGGCCTTGCCTTGATGTTCCTGACATCGGTGAAGCTTGCCGGGCTTGTTTTGCTCATTGTGCCGGCAGTTGTTGTGCCGATCCTTGTGTTGGGACGCCGCCTGCGGGTGATCAGCCGTGAAAATCAGGACTGGATTGCCGCCTCTTCGGGCAGCGCCTCTGAAGCGTTGTCGGCGGTGCAAACGGTGCAAGCCTTTTCCAACGAAGACACCAGCCGCGCGCAATTCTCGGATGTGACAGAACTGAGCTACGGGGCCGCGATGCGCCGCATTAACACCCGTGCCATCATGACTGTGATTGTCATCTTTTTGGTTTTCTCCGGAATAGTTGGCGTGCTGTGGATCGGGGCCAACGATGTGCGTCATGGGGATATGACCCAAGGCGCACTGATCCAGTTTGTAATCTATGCGGTTATGGTGGCTGGCGGCGTTGCAGCTTTGTCCGAAATCTGGGGTGAACTGCAACGCGCTGCGGGGGCAACCGAGCGGTTGGTCGAATTGTTGCACACCATCGATAGCGTTCAAGATGCCCCAACCCCCGCCGTGTTGAGTGCACCGGTCCAAGGGCGCATCCAGTTTGAAGACGTTAGCTTTTCTTACCCGTCGCGGCCGGATACGCCCGCTCTTGATGCACTGAGTTTGGACATTGCCCCTGGGGAAACGGTGGCCTTTGTTGGTCCGTCCGGGGCAGGCAAAACAACGATTATCCAGATGCTTCTGCGGTTTTACGATCCCCAGAAAGGGCGCATTCTGTTAGACGGCGTGGACCTGAGCGCCATGGAGCGTGCCCAGTTTCGCAAACACATCGCGTTGGTGCCGCAAGATCCTGTTATTTTTGCAACATCCGCGCGCGACAACATCCGGTTTGGGCGCCCCGACGCAAGTGCCCCAGAAATCGAAGCAGCCGCAAAAGCCGCAGCCGCCCATGATTTCATCCAAGGACTGCCCGAGGGCTATGACAGTCCGCTCGGCGAACGCGGGGTCATGTTGTCCGGTGGCCAAAAGCAGCGGATCGCAATTGCGCGCTCCATCTTGCGCGATGCCCCTGTGTTGCTGTTGGATGAGGCCACATCGGCGCTGGACGCTGAAAGCGAACGTGCGGTGCAAGCCGCTGTAGATCAACTGAGCCAGAACCGCACCACCTTGATCGTGGCGCACCGTCTTGCGACCGTCAAAAAGGCTGATCGCATTGTGGTCCTTGAGGAGGGGCGCATCATAGCGACCGGTACGCATGATGCTCTGGTGTCCGAGGGCGGGCTTTATGCACGGCTGGCGCGCTTGCAATTCACGGATGGAATTGCGGCGGAATAATTCCCCTTCCGTTCACACCCGTTTGCAGGCAAAGTCAGCGCCGACCCAATATAATTGGGAGTGTGTGAGATGGGACTTTGGAGCTTTGTAAAAGGCAGCGGCAAAAAACTGTTTGGCGGCGCAGACGACGCGCAGGTTGATGGCGCTGCACTTCAGGACGAAATCAAAGAATTGGGTCTGGACGCGTCCGGCATGGAAATCTCCGTAGACGGTGACAAAGTGACCGTGTCCGGCGAAGCCGTAAGCCAGGAGATGAAAGAAAAAGTCATTCTGGCCGTTGGTAACGTCGAAGGCGTCGCAGCTGTTGAAGACGCTGTGCCAAGCGCGGCAGAGCCTGTGTTCCATACTGTGGAAAAGGGCGACACCCTTTGGGCGATCTCTTCTAAGACGCTGGGCAATGGCGCACGTTACGAGGAAATCTTTGAGGCCAACAAACCGATGTTGTCCCACCCTGACAAAATCTATCCGGGACAAATGCTGCGTATCCCGCAAGCCTGATCCACGTCGATCGCAAGTGATCTTTGGGGACCGTGCCAATCTGGCGCGGTCCTTTTGCGTTTTTAATCGGCTTTGGGACGGTTTACGCGGCGTATTGTTTACTTTGTTGCCCCCCTAAACCTTGCGAAATGCTGCGATCCACCGCATCTTAATTTGCAGGGAAATAGACGCTCGCACAGACGAGCCGATCAGGGAGGAAACAACATGGCCTACGGTGGCATGGAAGACCGCAATCGCATCGAACAGGAAATGACATGGGAAGAGCGCGATGTGCCTGTCACGCTTTATGGCTTGCTGAGCCAGACAACGGCGAAATTTCCGAACAACAATGCGCTGAGCTATCAGATTTTCTCGGGTCCCAAAGACAAGGTCGAGACCTTCAACTGGCAACAGCTCAAAGACAAAACGACCCAAGCTGCCAACCTGTTCCGGTCCCTTGGTATCGGTGCCACTGATGTTGTGGCCTATGTTCTGCCCAACTGTAACGAAACCGTTCTGACCCTTTGGGGCGGCGGCGTGGCGGGCATCGCGGCCCCCATCAACCCTCTGCTTGAGGCAGAGCAGATCGCCTCGATCTTGCGTGAGACAGGCGCCAAAGTTGTTGTCACCTTGCGTCCTTTCCCGAAAACAGATGTTGCTGAAAAAACCGCCAAAGCCGTGGCCTTGGCCCCTGATGTGCACACTGTTCTCGAAGTGGACCTGTTGCGCTATGTGAGCCCGCCTAAAAGCTGGATCATTCCCCTGATCCGCTCGAAAATGCAGAAACCTGCGGGCAAGGCCTACAAGAATTTCAACGAAGAGCTGAACAAGCAATCCAACACCCTTCAGTTTGAAGACGTCCAAGAAGACCGCGTTGCGGTTCTATTTCCACACGGGCGGCACCACGGGCATGCCCAAGGTCGCGCAGCACCGCTATTCCGGCTCGATCTACAACGGCTGGCTCGGGCGAACACTTGTTGTTTGATGAAACCGACTGCTTATGTGCCCGCTGCCGATTGTTCCACGTCTTGGCCTGTCAGGTGATGCTGATGGGCGGCCTTGTCCTCTGGCGCGCATGTGGTGTTCCCGACACCGCAAGGCTACCGCGGTGACGGTGTGTTCGACAACTTCTGGAAGCTGGTTGAACGCTACAAGGTCACGTTTGTGGTCTCGGTCCCGACGGCCTTGTCGCCACCATGCAGCGCCCGGTGGACGCCGATATTCAGCTCTGTGAAAACAGCGTTCTCGGGCTCGGCGCCGCTTGCCGCTTGAACTGTTCAAGCGTTTCGAGAAGCCGACAGGCATGACCATCGTCGAGGGCTACGGCATGACCGAGGCGACCTGCCTTGTGTCGGACAACCCAGTGGACGGCGAAAAAAGTCGGCTCTATCGGCATTCCATTCCCTATACGGACATCAAAATGTCAAAGGGTCTCGCCGATGGCGACGTTGATGCGAGCTGTGGATGAGATCGGCGAGATTTGTGTTTCGAACCCCGGCGTCTACGTGGGCAACACCTATACCGAAGCCGACAAGAACGCGGACCTCTACTACAACGACACGCACCTGCGCACGGGCGATTTGGGCCGGGTGGACAGTGACGGGTATCTGTGGATCACCGGGCGTGCCAAGGACCTGATCATCCGTGGCGGGCACAACATTGACCCCGCCGAGATCGAAGAAGCACTGTTGGGTCACCTGCGCGTGGCCTTTGCCGGCGCGATTGGTCAGCCCGACGCCATGCGGGCGAAGTGCCTTGCGCTTATGTCGAACTGGTCGAAGGGCGCCACGTGACCACGAAGAGCTGATCTGGCCTTTGCAAAGAGCACGTTCAGGAGCGCGCGGCGCAGCCCAAGCACATCACCATCATGGATGAATTGCCCAAAACAGCTGTTGGCAAGATCTTTAAACCTGATCTGCGTAAAGAGGCGATCACGCGCATCTACAACGAAGCTTTGGCTGCGGCTGAGCTGTCTGCGCGTGTTGTCAGTGTGGTTGAGGACAAAAAGCGCGGTCTTGTGGCACAAATCGAGGCGGACGGAACATCTGATACAGCGTTGCAAACTGTACTGGGTGATTTCATCAACCAATGGGAACACGCTGGGGCCTCCACGATGGCAGCTGAGTGATGCCAGACTACCACGCGCTTTTGGATGCAGAGGTTTTGGCCTTTCTGGAAGAAAGCGCGCGGTTTTATCCACCTGACGCGGTGGATCTCACAGTTCGGGAGCAGCGCGCGGTCTATGACCAAATGTGCGCTGCTTTTGATTTTGGCCGTCCCGAAGGTGTCCGCGTTGAGGATCGCACTTTGGGAAAGGTGCCGTGCCGTTTCTACACACCGCCAACTCCCGCTGAAGCGACCGTGTTTTTCTGCCATGGGGGCGGTTTTGTGGTTGGGGGGCTCGACAGTCATGACAGCGTCTGCGCCGAATTTTGCGCCCGCACAGGGTTTCGGGTGGTTGCTGTTGACTACCGCATGTCACCCGAGCATCCGCACCCTGATGATTTCGACGACGCATGGGCGGCGTTCCGGTCTGTCGCCGAACAGGTCGATGGTCCCATCGTGTTGTGCGGCGACAGCGCAGGCGGCAATCTTGTGGCAGCTGTTGCGCACCACGCGCGGGGCCGCTTGGACGGGCGTATTGCGGGGCAATTGCTGATTTACCCGGGTTTGGGCGGCGATCCCACGCAGGGCAGTTACCTGACCCACGCAGAGGCCCCCGGCCTGACCACCAAAGACATGGCGTTCTATTCTGCCATCCGTGCAAACGGTGTGGATAAGACGGGTGATCCAACGTGGGCGCCTTTGCACGACACAGATTTTGGAGGCTTGCCGCCCACGGTGATCCTGACGGCGGAATGTGATCCGCTTTCAAGCGACGGAGAAGCCTACAGCGCTGCTTTGGACGCAGCAGGTGTGCCCGCGCTTTGGCTGGAGGAGGCCGGGTTGGTCCATGCCCATCTGCGTGCACGGCGCATGTCCACCAAAGCCGCGTTGAGCTTTGACCGCTCCATCGCAGCCCTCAAGGCCTTGGCCCAAGGCAGGTTGCCCGGCTTGTAAACAGCCCTTCAAGTCAGAAACGACTTTGCCTTCATTGTGTCGGGAATATCCGCCCCAAGGCGTGACAGAATGGTCGGGGCCAGTTGCAACTGGTCGATCACATCGTCCTCTGCAGGTCCCTGCGCGTCCCCGAAGTAGTACAATGCTGCTTCTTGTTGCAGCGCGCCGCGTCCGCCGTGGTGGCCGCGTTCGTCCTGCCCGTGATCCGCTGTGATCATGACTTCATAGCCTGCTGCGCGCCAACGCGGTATGAAGGGGGCGAGCATCTCGTCCATGACGTGACAGGCGTGGTCCATTTCCTGGCTCTCGTGGAAGAACCGGTGGCCCATGCTGTCCAATGTGCAGGTGTGCAGCATCCCGTAGTTCAACCCGAAGCGCAGGCACAGATTGGTGAGACTGCCAAACAAATCCACATCCGACGGGGTCATCTGGTTGGCCTGCCCGTATCCGGTCATCGTGTGGAAACGGCCATGGTTGATGGTATTGCTTTCGGGTTCGTCATACTCGATATCGCGGACATAGTCGAAAGGGTGCCGGTTAAAGAACTCGGACCAGAAGGAATGGGCCACCGCCCCCGTCACGCCACCGGCTTTGCGGGTTTGGCTGAACACATCAGGGTGGGAGAGGCGAAAAACATTGCCGTTGCCCGTGCACCCGTGTTCGGCAGGGGCCACGCCCGTGTGGATCGAGGCATAGCAGGATGCGGAAATCGATGGCAAAACAGAGCGGATTTTCCAGACACGGGCATCCCCGCTGTCGACCCATCCCTCAAGGTTGCCAAAAAGGCGGCGCCAGTTGCGATAAGGCACCCCGTCGAGGATTATCAAAAGCAGTTTACGGTCCATAGGTTAGCTTCCTTGCGCGTCTTTTGCGATTTGGGCGATGACCCGCAGGGCGTCGCCTTCGCGTCCGTCGGGGATAAAAATATGATCATGGAAAAAGCCGGCAACAGGGTTCACGCCCATGCCTTCTTTGGCCAGTTCGGTCGCGATCACAGCCATGAAGCCCACGGCCTCAAGCGATGAGTGTACGTTCAGCGTGATCATGCGTGCGGGAAACTCATAGCTCAGCGCATGTGCATCGGCCTCTGATTTCAGCAAGATCAGCGTGGTGCCTTCGGCTTCTTGGAATACCATAAGGGGGCTTAAACCGTCGGGAACGTCCGAGGAGAAAGTCGCAAACACATGCACGTCAGGTTGCAGCGTCCCCGTGAGTGTCTTCAGGAGGGTGTTCAGATTGGTTTCGCCAGCCATTGCGGAGATCCTTGATTGTCTCGGGGGCACTTTGAAATCAAACGCGTTTGCATGCAAGGCGTCCGCCGCGTAAGTTTCCCGAGACCTAACAAGAGCATCCAATGCCGCCAATTCTGTATTCTTTTCGCCGCTGTCCATACGCGATGCGCGCCCGTCTGGCGCTACATGTCGCTGGGGGGCCAGTTGCGCTGCGCGAAGTTGTCTTGCGCGATAAACCCGCCGCTTTTTTGGCGGCATCTGACAGCGCAACAGTGCCGTGTTTGGTAGATGTTGCGCACAGCATTGACGAAAGCCTGGATGTCATGATCTGGGCGTTGAAACGCAATGATCCAGAGGGGTGGCTGAATATGCCGTCTGAGGGGCATGAGTGGATTGCGCGGTGCGATGGCCCCTTCAAGCACGCTTTGGATCGCACCAAATATGCGGTGCGCTATCCAGATCAGAACCCCGTTGATGCGCGGGATCAGGCAATGGCATTTTTGCACGACCTAGAGAAACAGCTGGGCGTTTGGATATTCGAGCATGCGACCCTCGCGGATTACGCGATCTTGCCGTTCGTGCGCCAGTTTGCCTTCATCGACAAACCGCGCTTTGATGCTGAGCCTTTGCCGCGAGTCCATGCATGGCTGAGGGTTTTCCTGAACACGCAGCGGTTTGCGGACATCATGCACAAATACCCTCAGTGGCATGCAGGCGATGCAGAAGTCCTTTTTCCGTAAAGTTTGAAGTTACGCTCAAGTGACGTGCCGTGTCCGAGGTGTGAATGGCCCATGCGGATGGTGGGCCATAGCGTGCGTGCAGGGAATTGGAGTCCATTTATGAAGAAATCTCGCAAGCCGCGCAAAGCTGGCACCGCAAAATCCGCAAAAACGCTCAATGGTCCTGCGCAGCCTGACCGCCGCAAAGCGCTCATGTGGCTGCGAAATGGTGCAATCGGGAGTGTGGTTTTTGCAGGGGGCGGGTATCTTGCGATGGGATCGTTTGCGGCTCATGCAGCGGAACATGACCTCAGCCGGATTGGCCAAGGCAAGCCAGTCGTGGTCCAAATTCATGATCCGCAATGCCCGACATGTACAGCGTTGCAGCGCGAAGCCCGAAGCGCATTGTCGACTTTTGAAGAATGCGACATCCTTTATCTGGTTGCGGACATCATGACAGAGACCGGAGCCGCATTTGCTGCGCGCCACGGCGTCGCGCATGTCACGTTGATGTTGTTTGATGCACAAGGTGGTTTGCAACACACCTTGCCCGGAATGCGCCAAAGCATAGAGCTGCGTGATATCTTTGAAGACCACCACGCAGCGTCCAGCTGAAGCGCGTTAAGCGTCGGGTTAGTTCCCGCCGCTTTGCATTTTACGGGTCGCGATGACGTCTTCGAGCCAGCCCAGCTTCATTTCCGGGACAGAGCTCAGCAGCAAGTCCGTGTAGTCGTCAAACGGCGGCGACAACACATCGGTTTTGCCGCCGTACCGCACGACTTCGCCTTGGTACATCACTGCAATGCTGTCGGCGATGGCACGCACTGTCGCCAGATCGTGGGTGATGAACAAAAACGCGACGTCTTCGACCTTTTGCAATTGTAACAGCAGCTTCAGGATGCCGTCCGCGACCAGTGGATCAAGGGCTGAAGTGACCTCGTCGCAGATGATCAATTTGGGTTTGGCCGCGAGTGCGCGTGCGATACACACACGTTGCTTTTGCCCCCCTGACAATTCGGCCGGATAGCGGTCTTGGAAACCCTCGCCCAGCTCGATTTCATCCAGCAATTCCTGAATGCGCTTTTGCTTTTCCGCCCCCTTCAGGCCGAAGTAAAACTCGAGAGGGCGCCCGATGATCGTGCCCACGGTCTGACGCGGGTTCATGGCGGTGTCGGCCATTTGGTAGATCATTTGCAATTCGCGCAAATCTTCGGGTTTGCGGCTGGAGAGCGCATTGGACAGATCGCGTCCGTTGAAGTGGATGCGTCCTTTGGTCGGAGGCAAAAGCCCAGTGATGACACGGGCCAATGTGGACTTGCCCGAACCGGACTCGCCCACAACGGCCAAAGTCTGACCAGAGTGTAGATCGACGTTGATGTCTTTGAGAACGTCGAAATTGGTCCCGCTGTAGCGGGCCGTAATATTTTCAACGGTCAAAATCGGGGTGCCACTGGGTGTTTTTTCCTTGTGCTCGATCGAGCGGACGGAAACCAGCGCCTTGGTGTACTCTTCGCGCGGGGCATTGATGATCTGGTCTACGTCGCCGTATTCCACCATCTCGCCTTGGCGCAAGACCATGATGTGGTCGCTGACTTGGGCCACAACAGCCAAGTCGTGCGTGATATAGAGGGCTGCAACGCCCGTGTCGGCAATGGCTTCCTTGATCGCTTTGAGCACGTCAATTTGTGTGGTGACGTCCAAAGCTGTGGTTGGCTCGTCAAACACCACCAAATCAGGTTGCGGGCACAAAGCCAGCGCCGTCATGCAGCGTTGCAACTGTCCCCCCGAAACTTGATGCGGAAAGCGTGTGCCGATGTTTTCAGGGTCCGGCAGATCAAGCTTGCGAAACAACTCGATGGCGCGTTTTTCTGCGTCGGCTTTGGAAAACTTACCTTGTAAGATCGCAGCTTCGGTGACTTGCTCCATGATCTTTTTGGCGGGGTTGAAGGATGCCGCGGCGGACTGGGAGACATATGTCACCTCGCCGCCACGCAAATCGCGCACATCGCTGCGGCTGGATTGCAAGACGTCGCGTCCGTTGACCCAGACTTCGCCGCCCGTCAGCTTTACGCCGCCACGCCCGTAGGCCATAGCTGCAAGCCCGATGGTGGATTTCCCGGCACCGGATTCACCGATCAGCCCCAGCACTTTGCCCGGCATCACGTCGAAATCGACGCCGTGCACAATTTCGATGTCGTGGGGCTTGGCGTCTGGTGGATAAATGGTGGCCCCGATTTTCAGATCGCGTACTTTGAGAAGGGGTTCAGACATCAGCCGCGTCCTCCTTTGAGGGACGTGGTGCGGGTCAGAACCCAGTCAGCCACAAGGTTCACCGAAATAGCGAGCGTACAGATCGCGACCGCCGGATACAGGGCCGCTCCGATGCCAAAGTTGATGCCATCCTTGTTCTCTTTCACGATCCCGCCCCAATCCGCGAGCGGTGGTTGTACTCCGATGCCAAGGAACGAAAGTGTTGAAATGAACAGCACCATAAAGATAAAGCGCAGCCCCATTTCAGCCACCAAAGGCGACAAGGCATTGGGCAGGATTTCGCGAAAAATGATCCAGAAAATCTTTTCCCCCCGCAATCGCGCCGCTTCGACGTATTCCATCACGGAAATATCTACCGCAACGGCACGTGCCAGCCGGAACACGCGTGTGCTGTCCAAAAGCCCCATCAGGACGATCAACGTCAGGACAGTCACGTCAATTGCGGACAGGATCACCAGCGCGAGGATCAATGAGGGGATCGACATCATCAGATCGACAAAGCGCGACAGGATCTGATCAACCCATCCCCCCGAAACCGCTGCGATAAAACCAAAGATGGCTCCGGTGGAAAAACTCAGGATGGTCGCGGCTGTTGCGATGAAGATCGTGGTTTGACCGCCGTAGATCATACGCGTCAGCAGGTCACGTCCGATTTGGTCCGTGCCAAGCCAATGTGCGGCCGAGGAGGGCTCCCAGACATCGCCAACGGCTTCGGCCATGCCATATGGCGCAATCCAAGAGGCAAAGATTGCAGCGAAGAAATACAGGCCAGTCAGGATAAGGCCTATCATAGCGGATAGAGGGATTCGCATCAGAATGCTCCCGAAATTGTTTGAGCGATGGGGCAAGCGGTGGGTGCGACCGCTAATGAGTGACAGACCGGGCTTTTGCTGCGCAAAAACCGCTGTCTGCACCAAGTGTCTTTTCTGTGAAAAGTCACTTTGGATGCCTCAGCCTAGGGTTCGAAAGAATGGACACAACGTCGGCGATCATATTCAGCACGATGTAAACCGCCGCGAAAATGACCCCCGAGGTCAGAACAACAGGCACGTCGCGTTTCACCACAGCGTCCACCAGATACTGTCCCATTCCGGGATAGGCAAAGACGGCCTCGACCACGACAACACCCACCACCAGATACGCCAGATTGAGCATCACAACGTTCACGATCGGCGCGATGGCATTGGGGAAAGCGTGTTTGCGGATGACTTCAAAGCTGGTCAGACCTTTGAGTTCGGCGGTCTCGATATAGGCGGATTGCATGACGTTCAAAATGGCCGCCCGTGTCATGCGCATCATATGCGCAAGAACCACGAGCGTCAGAACGGTGACCGGCAGCGAGATTGCATGCAGTTTCTCAAGCAACGGCATATCCGGCGAGACATTTGCAAAGGACGGGGCCCATTGCAGTTTTACGCCAATGATAAAGATCAGGATGTAGGCGAGCATGAATTCTGGCAACGAAATGAACGTGAGCGTGGAGCCGGAAATAACTTTATCCGGCCAGCGGTTCTGGTAGCGCACCGCGACAAGGCCCAAAAGAATGGCCAAAGGCACGGAAATAAGCGCGGCCCAGCTGGCGAGGAAAATTGTGGCGCCAAGGCGTTTGCCTATTTGTTCACCGATGGGAAGTTTGTTGGACAGGGCATTGCCCATATCGCCAGTCATCATCCCACCGATCCATTCGGTATAGCGGGTGAGAGCAGGGCGGTTCAGCCCCATTTCCTCGCGCAGGTTTGCAAGGCTTTCGGGGGTTGCGGCCTGGCCCAATTGGGCTTGGGCTGCGTCGCCGGGCAGAATTTCGGTCAGGCCAAAGATAAGCGCAGAGGCGGCGAAGAGCAGAATGATGCCCAGCGATAAACGCTGGGCAACAAGTTTAAGAATGGGGTGCATAAGGGGTCCTTACGCTTTCCATGTCTTGGCAAAGGCAGTCCAGTACATTTGCGGACCCGAGGGGTTGGTTTCCCAGCCTTGAATGTCGGAGGAAATCGCATCCACAAAGTCGTTGAACATTGGCACCATAACGCCGCCTTCTTCGTTCAACAAACGACCCATTTTGGAGTAGATCTCTTTGCGTTTTGCTTCATCCAACTCCGCGCGTGCTTCAAAGAGCATCGCGTCAAAATCGTCGCGCTTCCAACGGGTGTCGTTCCAGTCTGCGCTAGAAAGATAGGCCGTGGAATACATCTGGTCCTGAACCGGACGACCACCCCAATAGGAGGCGCAATACGGCTGAACGTTCCAGACTTCTGACCAGTACCCATCGTTTGGTTCACGCTTGATTTCGAGCGGAATACCTGCCGCTTGGCAAGATTGCTGGAACAAGGCTGCGGCATCCACGGCACCAGGGAAGGCGCCATCGGCTGTACGCAAGATGATGGGCGAGCCATCGTGGCCGGACTTTTTGTAGTGCTCGGCTGCTTTTTCGAGGCTGAATTCGCGCTGTGGAATTGTATCGTCAAACAATGGATAGGCTTCGTTGATGGGCATGTCGTTGCCGATCGAGCCATAGCCCTGCAAGATTTTGTCGACCATTTCCTGACGGTTCAACGCGTGCTTCAGAGCAAGGCGCAATTCGACATTGTCAAACGGGGCTGTGTCCACGTGCATGATGAACACATAGTGACCGCGACCGGATGTGGTCTTCACTTCGATGTTCGGCGCGCGGCCCAACAGTTTGGCGATTTTTGGCTCGACACGGTTGATGGTGTCAACCTGACCGGATTGCAAAGCCGCTGTACGGGCCGTTGCATCGTTCAGAACGATGACTTCGACGGTGTCATAGTGACCCATTTCGTCCGCAGCCCAGTGGGTTGGGTTCTTTTTGAAGGTCATGCGGACGCCGGGTTCGTCGGTTTCCAGCGTGTAAAGGCCGGTGCCGATGGCGGCGGCGGGATCGTCAAAGCCACCGTTTGGCTGGATGATCAAATGGTAGTCTGCCATCAGATATGGCAGGTCGGCGTTGCCAATCGCAAGGGTCAGTTCAAAAACATCCCCGTCTGCACGCATCGATTCGATGCCAGACATGATGCCCAAAGCGCCGGACTTGGAGTCCTCGTTGGTGTGGCGCTGCATCGTTGCCAAAATGTCTTCTGTCGTGACCGCTGCACCGTTGGAGAATGTGATGCCCTGACGCAATTTGAAGCGCCATGTTTTTGCGTCTGCCGAGCCTTCCCAGCTTTCGGCAACCCGTGGTTCAAGGCCGGTTGGACCAGCGTAAGCCAAGGTTTCACCCCAGCAGAAACCGCCCGCGATTGGCACGTCAGAGGCCCATGTTGCAGGGTCTTGGGAGTTTGTGGACTCTCCGCCTTGCACGCCCATCTTGAATGTTCCGCCCTTAACTGGCGTCGCCGCGTAAGCTGCGTCTGCCAGAAAAGAAGTGGCAACAGCTGCGGACACACCGAGTGCTGCGGCTTTGCTCATAAATTCACGGCGCGTCATTGTGCCGTCTGTCACTTTCGTGGACAGGTGTTGAAGTTCGTTCGTCATAGAATGGTCTCCCGGGTTGGCTTTTCCGCGCATCATTGGCGCTGTTATTTTTCATGGTGCCACAGGTTTGCGCATTAACGCTTCACTCGCAAGGGTTAATCACGGTGAGGTGACATAGATGTGTCAGATCCCGTTGCGTTTGATTTTGTCAGACACGTCACGCGTATAAATGAGAATTTCATTTTCAAACGCTTCGAGTTTCGCGCTGAGGTAGAAGTGCGTGGCGTCTGACCACATTGAACACCGCGCTTCGGTACGCAGGCGTATGTCGTCACGCTCGATCTCGTCGCTCCAATGACACTCTCCGCGCGCAGACAGGGGATCATCTGGATGAATGTCCCAACGTTCCCGCGCGATGGAGCCGTTTATGAGCCCGTGTTCCAGATCGCGCACTTTGCCAAAGTCATCCTCGATCACCAGCGACACTATGCCCGTGGTCATGTCGGTCTCCTGACGCCGCACGTGATTTTCGGGGCGCAGTTCTTTGGTCTCCCACGGCGCGGCCGCCTCTGGCGGTGCAAATGAAACCGTTTCCGCTCCGCCACTTGCCGCGATGTAGGGCAATGTCAGTCCACCGGCGCTGATTTTGATTGTGCTGGCTTCGGGGGAGGGCCAGATCAGCGGCCAATACGCATTGGAGACGGACACCCGCAGCCTGTGCCCTTTCGGGACGGTGTAGGCGATTTGATCCAACGGGATCGTCAGGCTCATGACCTCACCCGATTTCAGCTGGTCCGCATCGGCGTGATCCATGCTGTGCGTCAGGTTCCAAGTGCCATAGGTGATGCGGGTGCTGGCACCGTCAGGGTGCACATGGTTCAACCGAACGGCCAGTTGGGCGACAGGCTTGTCGACGGTCAGTTTCAGAAAAACCGATGGGGCGCCCGTTATCACACGGTCCTCGTCCAGCGGCGCGCTGTCCCAAGTGGCCGAGAGCGCATCGTCGCGGCGTTGATCCCCCGGCAATTCAGGTCCCAACCAAATTGCGCAGTATTCCCCGGCATCACTCCCGCAATGCTGAGGGGAGGTGAGCGTCACATCAACTGGCCCGTTGCCTGTGCTGATCCCCTCCGAGGTGAATGGCATTGGCAAAGAGACATCCAGGATGTCGCCGCCCTCATGGCCGTACCCGCTCCAGTGCCCCGCGCGTTCGGTGTACCAGCTGGCTGGCCGTACTCCGTCCATTTGATACACCCGCAGGCGGGGGGCTTTGTCCGCGCCAGTGTCAATGCCTTTGAGCCATTTGTCCCACCATTGCAGCGCCTCTTGCAAGAAGCCGATACGGGGTTCGGGCACGGCAAAATGCGGGTACTTATGAACCCATGGCCCAATGATCCCTTTGGAGCCGGGGATGTTGTCCACGATGTGGCGAACGGTATTCTTATAGGCATCCCCCCATCCGCCAACGGCCAAGACTTTGGCTTTGATTGTGTCGTAGCTTTCGCACACCGAGCCGTGTTTCCAGTATTCATCCCGCGTCTGGTGGCGCAGCCATGTGGAGGGGAGGAACGGTTCGTTTTCCAAACGCTCCAGCCACATGTCCCGCCAGTCGGGACGAAGGGCAGGGTCGGGTGCACGAGACGAATACGACCACATCGTCGCCCCCCAGCCAAGGTTTTCGTTCAGCAAACACCCCCCTTTGTAGTGGATGTCGTCGGCGTAGCGGTCGACGGTCGAACACAACGTGATGATGGCTTTGAGCGGCTCAGGGGTCATCGCAGCCACTTGGAGTCCGTTGAACCCGCCCCAGCTGATCCCCATCATGCCGATGTTGCCGTCGCACCAGTCTTGGGCCGCGAGATGGTGAATGACCTCCACCGCATCATCGAGCTCTTGTTGCGTGTACTCATCTGTCATGAGCCCGTGGCTGTCGCCATTGCCGCGCATGTCGACGCGAATACATGCGTAGCCACGCTGCGCGAAATAGGGATGGGTCAGGGCGTCACGGGCACATGTGCCGTCGCGCTTGCGGTATGGCAGATACTCCAGAATCGCGGGCACGGGCGCCTCGCCCGCGTTCTTTGGTTTCCAGATGCGGGCGGAAAGGCGGGTGCCATCAGAAAGGGTGATGCCGTAGTCGGCGTCCTCAACGATGTCGTGCAGGCTGTTCTTTGTCATGCCAAGACGGTGCGTCGCGTCCAGGCCCGTGTCAAGCCAAGGGGTTAACTGCGGCGCGCAATCAGCAGATCCATCACGTTTGTGCCAGTGGGGCCTGAGCGGAACAATGCACCGCGCGCATCCAGCCACGGTGCTGCGTCCGCGAGGGCCAGTGCCTCGGCTCCGCTGGCGTCCCACGTCGCCCCTGTGACCAGCGCGCCTGCGGCATCTGTCGGGCCATCGGTGCCGTCTGTGCCGGCCACAAGGATTTCGAGTCCCTCAACGCCTGCGATCTTTCGTGCGAGCATCAAGGCCAGCGCCATGTTGCGCCCGCCTTTGCCGGGGTTGGGCGGCAGAATGACTGTGGGCTCCCCCCCAATAATGTGCAGTCCTTTGTCCGAGGTCAAAAGACTGGCCGCAATGCGGGGGGCAAGGGTATCGACGTTCTCGTAGAGTGTTTCCGTGTTGCTCAACACGTCATCCCCGGCAGCGTGGGCCACGGCTGCGCGCGCGACTCCGTTGCTCGCGACGATGTGGGACTGGAACGCAAAGGAAGGCAAGGACGGGGCATCGCCGATGCCCGAGCCGATCACGCCCAGATCATCCCCTTCGACATCCGAGATGGCAAGGCTGGTGACGCGTCCGCCCCCAAACCCCCCCAGTAATTTGCCGCCTTTGATGCGGGACAGGGATTTGCGCAACGTATTCATGGCGTGAATGTCTTGACCGGAGGCCAGCAGGTCTTGGGTGCGCCGGGCAAGATCAGCAAAGGTCAGGCCGTCTGCAAGATCTTCGGCCAAAGCGGACGCGCCGCCAGAGGTGAGCATCAACAAATGCGCAGTTTCTGGCAGAACTGCGACGACCTCCCGCAATCTTGCGCCCGCCCTTAGGCTGTTGGTGTCCGGCACCGGATGGGCTGCTTCGATCAGTTCCGCTGTTTTGGGCAGATCTTGCGTGTGATCGTATTTTGTGACGATCAGAGTAGGAAGGGCGCCAAACACGTCGTCCGCAGCGGCAGCCATGCTTGCGGCGGCTTTGCCCACGCTAATGACCATATCAGGCCGGGGCGTTTCAAGGGTTTTGAGGGCGCTTGTAACAGCGCGACGTCCTTGAACGGCCCGCACACCAGCCCACCAAAGTGACGTCAGGTCCGAATGCTGTGTCATCGGTAGGCTCCGGTTTGGTCAAATCAGAAGGGTTTAGTGCAGCACTTATGTCCTATTAATGACGCTATATCTACGGGTAGCGTCACGAAATAGTTATTTCCCCATAAAAAGAGACTAGCCCTTGATTCGCTTTTGGGTTAATAACGAAGATCATGAACGACAAGCAGAGCGGCAAAAAAATCAACGCCTGCTGATGAGAACATAAATGAGACCGCATTGAACGAGTCTCGAGGTAGAGTGGTGGTGTTATGAAGGCGATTGATTTCGTCGTCCGCGATGGTGCGGGCGCTTTGAATCGTGGGGTCGTGCCGGGTGAGGCACAGACAACTACAATTCAGGTAACAAGTGGACAGGAAATTTCGCTGAACCTGCGTCAAGTGGACATGCAGGGGCATTCCCGGAGTGGCGACGATCTGAGTATCGTTCTCTCCGATGGCCGCGTTATTATAGTCGAGAACTATTTTAACGACGCCGGCGCTTCCAACCGCTTGTTTGTCAGTGCTGATGGGTATCTGAACGAGGTTGCATTCGTTGAAACCACCGATGGTGGGCTTTACGCGCAGTTCGGCCCGACAGAACAATGGGGCAAATGGAGCCCGTCTGACGACCTGATCTATTTGGGTCGTACGGAAGTGGCCGTTGGTCCGGTTGCTGATGATGAAGTGTCCATGCTTGCGCCGTTCGCTTTGCTTGGCGGTGGTGGCCTTGGGGCCGCTGGTGTCGCGGCAGGTGTTGCTGGTGTCGCTGTCGCAGGTGGCGGAGTGCCAGTGCGCGCAACCCCAGCCGTCGATGAGCCCGACAGCAGCGCGACCATCGGCGGAACAGAGATGCCTCACGAGGCGAATGTGTCTGGAACGGGCGAGCCCGGCGACACAGTGACTGTTGTTGTTGGCGATCAAACGCAAACAACAACCATCGGAGACGATGGCACGTGGTCCGTCATCTTTACGGGTGATAATCTGCCAAGCGACGGCACGTCTCAGGCGCAAGTCACTGTTGAAGGGGGCGGCGAGACATTTGATCTGAGTGGCCCAACCTTCCTGATCGACACAACGCCTCCGGAAATCTTCATCACGCGCGGCGCAGAATCCAACGGCGATCTGTTCAATGAATTCGACAATGACAGCGGCGTGTCCGTTGGCGGCACAGGCGAAGTCGGCGCAACCCTCACTGTAACAGTGGCGGGCAACGCGCAGACAACAACTGTGGGCGAAGATGGCAACTGGTCCGTAACATGGCCCGTCGGCACATTCGCACCCGGCGAATACACCGAAACGATGACAATTGTTGCGACAGATGCTCTTGGCAACTCCGCGACATACACAGACGCTTTGGTCATCGACACAATCGCTGAAATCGAGATCAACACATCCATCGTGGGTGGTGACGGTACCGTGAACGCGGCCGAAGCCGCAGGGGGCATTACGCTCACAGGGACTGCACAGTCAGGGTCTTCTGTTGACGTTACATTCGGCGGACAAACATTGGCCGCGACGATTGATGCAAACGGCAACTGGAGTGTGGATTTCCCGGCCTCTTCCGTTCTGCCTGGCGAATACGACGCGACAGTGACTGCCGTTGCGACGGATGCGAATGGCAACTCGTCCACCGCGACGGGCTCTTTTGCCGTCGACACGGTCACAGATGTGAGCATCAACACCTCCGCCGCCGGTGGCGACGGAACAATCAACGCAGCCGAAGCGGCCGCAGGGATCACTTTGACCGGGACGGCCCAAGCAGGGTCCAGCGTTCAGGTGACCTTTGGCAACACAACATTGCCGGCGACGGTTGATGCGAATGGCAACTGGAGTGTGGCATTCCCATCCTCCGCAGTGCTGCCCGGCGAATACGATGCGACCGTCACAGCAGTTGCGACAGACGCGGCTGGCAACACGGCCACGTCAACGGGCACTGTTGCCGTTGATACAATCAGCGACGTATCGGTCAACACATCCACAGTTGGCGGTGACGGCACAGTAAACGGTGTCGAGGCTGCAGCTGGCATCACTTTGACAGGATCCACTCAAGCCGGATCCAGCGTTCAAGTGACCTTTGGCAGCACAACATTGCCAGCGGTTGTTGATGCGAACGGCAACTGGAGCGTGGATTTCCCACCCTCAGCGGTTGTTGCAGGCGAATATGATGCGACGGTGACTGCTGTTGCAACGGATGCCAGCGGCAACTCGTCCACAGCAACGGGCACAGTTGCGGTCGACACGTATGTCAACTCCCTGAACTACACATCTACAGCAGGCGGCACCGATGGCGTCATCAACGCTGCAGAAGCGCAGGCAGGGTTGGTTGTTACAGGTCAAGCCGAAGCAGGGTCCACGGTCACTGTGACCCTTGGTGGTGCGACAAGCACTGCAGTGGTCGCGGGCAACGGCAGTTGGACAGCAACGTTCAGCAGTGGTCAAATTCCGGCAGGCACTTACACGTCAACAATGACGGCAACTGCGACAGATGCGGCTGGCAACACGGCTGACATCACGCAAACCGTTCAAGTGGACACCGAAGCCGGATTGCTGACCATCAGCCCGAATCCGGTTGAAGCCGACGACGTGATCAACGCGGCCGAAGCGAGCGACGGTGTCGTTCTGTCTGGTACGGCAGACCCACACGCGGTCGTGACCGTGACAATGGGCGGCGTAAGCCACACTGTTGTGACAGGCGCGAACGGGGTGTGGAACGCAACCTACGCTGCAGGTGAAATCGCTCCTGGCACATATACAGCCAGCATCGAAGCCACCACAACAGACGCGGCTGGCAACACCCGCACCGCAAGCGACAGCGTTCAGGTTGACACGCAAGTGGACAACATGTCCGTGAGCGCAAACCCAGTTGGCGGCGACGGCGTGATCAACGCGACAGAGCGCGGTCAAGGCGTCACCATCACAGGAACAACCGAAGTCGGTTCGACTGTTATCGTGTCCTTGGGCGGCGTTTCGGCGCAAGCCACTGTCGATGCGGCCGGGAACTGGACGGTACCTTTCAACACCAACCAAATCCTCACAGGCGAGCAAAACGTCGCGCTGCAAATCACAGCAACAGATGTTGCAGGCAACGTGAAAACGATCTCCGATACGGTGGAAATCGACACGCTGGTGAACACTTTGAACTTCTCTGCCGGCAATGTGGCAGGGGACGACGTGGTCAACGGGGCCGAAGCGCGCGAAGGCATCAGCCTTTCTGGCAATGTTGAGCCCGGATCGACCGTTTTGGTGGACTTCCACGGGACAACACTGACGGCGACGGTCACTGCATCGGGCAACTGGAGCCTTGATGTTCCGGCATCCGCAATTCCTGCGGGCAGCTATGATGCAGATATCACCGTGATGGCGACAGACGCTCACAACAACATGGCGACGATCTCGGATACGCTGCGCATCGACACAGATGCACCAGAGGGTCCGGTCATGGCCTCGCTCACAACCATCGGTGACGGTGTTCGCGGAATTTCGATCGAACAGACAGACGCAGATGTGTCCGTCTCGCAGGTCAACGGCAACACCATTTCGGAGATCTCGGCGCAGTCCGCCGATAACTCCTTTGGCGAAACCGAGTTCCGCTTTGGCAGCGACGTGCCTGACGGGTCAAACCTTGTGGTGACGGCAACGGACGACGCAGGCAACACGTCTGGCACATTTGTTGTGTTGGACGATGGTGTCTCGGGTTCGACAACTGCGCTGGACGCACCGGGTCTGGGCAACTTCCAGATCGAAACCATCGACATGAACTTCTCAGAAGAAGCTCATCTGACGATCAACGAGGCGCAATTGGTCAATCTGTCCGAAGGCACCGATACGTTGCTCGTCAAGGGTGGCCGCGACGATCAGGTGACACTGTCGGGGGGTGCCGTTTCAGGAACCACAACCATCGATGGTGCGGATTACAACATCTACACCGTAGGTGCTGGCACAGTGATGATCGACGACGATATCACAGTAAATACTGTGATCGGCTAACCAGCCGGTCCAATATAACTGAGGCGCGGACGGGGTCTGTCAAAAGAGACCCCGAACCGCGCCCAAACTACTAAAAAAATAGTACCGGCACGTTTAAGGGCAGGACATGGGGCATAGTGTAAAAGGTACAGGCGTAGCCTGTGCAGTAGTATTCGGGCTTTCGGGCTGTATGAGTGATGTAGGCGAAAGCGATTTCGTCACGAGGATGCGCGCGCCAGATGCGACGTTGTCCGAGGCAGAAACAACACCCAAAACAACAGCTTACGCAAGTACATCGACGGCGTACGACGATGAATTGAATGCGCAAAGTGATATTATTCAGGGTTTGGTGGCGCGCAATTCGATTGTGCCGCCCGACAGCGCATTTGAACGCGTGACAACCTCTGTGATGGCGGCCAACAACCGCGCGGCTGAGTCCAAACTCAAAGCCGCCCGTTTGCGCGCCGAAGCGGCCAGCAAAAACTGGCTTCCGACCATCGGACCTCAGATCAGTCTGAGCTCGTTGTCTTCAGTTGTGGCAAATATCGTCGTCGATCAGGTGATCTTCGACAATGGCCGTCGCAAAGGCGAACGCGCGTTTGCAAAAGCGGATGTTGAAGTCGCGGCTGTGACCCTCGCCGAGGATACCAACGACCGCGCAGCCACTGCGCTGACGTTGTACCTTGCTGCCGCCGAAGGTCGTGAAAAGGCGTCGCTGTCTGAAACCACATTGGAAGACATGACCCACTTTGAGTACATCATGTCAGAACGTGTGCGCGGTGGTGTGTCTGACCGTTCGGACCTCAACATCATTCGCCAGAAGCTTGCCGAAATTCGTGCAGACCTTGAAGCCAACCGTGAAACGGCGCGGACCAACCTGTCCGAACTGAACGCAATGGCGATTGATCCGCTCACCGACGTGCGTGGCATCACAAAGTTGCCGGTATCGGCGACGGATGCCCAGCCACTGGAAGTTGTGCGCGCTGAAGCAGAAAAGACCCGTGCAATCGCAGCGGCAGCCGTTGATCGTGCCAGCCAGTTGCCGGGTGTGTCCTTGACGGGCACTTTGGGCAGCAACGGTGGTATTGGCGCCAATGCAGGTGGCACCCAGCTCGGGCTTGGCACGCGTGCGCGCCTTGAATCCATCAAAGTGGCCACAGAAACAGCTGGCCGCAACGTGTTCGAAGCCAACGAGAATTCGCAGCGCGCCTTGCGTAGTCTTGAAAGCCGGATCTCAGCCAAAACACGTCAGTCCCATGAAGCGGCAGGGTTGACCCAACAAGCCAAGCAAAACCTAGATTTGTTTCAAGAGCAGTACAAAGCGGGACAGCGCCAAGTGATGGATGTTGTCGGTGTTTACGAGACCTTTGCCCGTGCGCAAACCACTGAAGTCACAACAAAATACGAGGCTGCACGTTTGCGCGTCGAAATGGCTCGTATTCTGGGCGTGTTGGCGGACGGGGGGCAAATTTAATGGGCACTCAGCCGTTCACGCTTACTATCACCAATGGAAACCAAGGCCGCATTCAAGCGTCCAACAAAGTGAAAGCGCCCGAAGCCACAAACAAGAACCTGTTCACGGACCGCATCCAGGCCCGCGCCGAATTGGCCACCGTTTATGCGGGTCTGTTGGGCGTTGAAGCTTTGCAATCCGACGCATTTGACGCGATTTGCAAGGCCATCTCTGACGGGGCCAGTGACGCTGTCGAGGCGCACGCAATCGCACATGGGCTGTCTCACATCGGGTGTTTGACCGAAGTGAGCACGGTGCAGCACTTCACCGCGGATCAGTGGCCGGCTTTGGCCTATATGACCAGCGGACAAGTCATTCTGGTGCTTGGCCAGTCGCGCGGCGATTTGATCATTTACGACAAAACATGCACAGACAATCGCGCCCATGTCCCGATGGCGCAGTTTGAGCCATTCTTTGCAGGACTTGTGGTGCGTGCCGAAGCGCCGCTGGCCACAGTTGCGAAAACCCACAAAACCGCCAGTGTCAAAGCACATTGGTTCTGGGGTCAATTCCACCGTTTTAAACGCCAACTGGCCGAGGTCGCCCTGGGGTCTTTTGTCGCCAACTTGCTCGCGGTGGCGGTCGCACTGTTTTCCTTGCAGGTCTATGACCGCGTGATCCCGCATCAATCCGAAGCCACGCTTTGGGTGTTGGCGGTTGGCGCATGTTTGGCTTTGCTGATGGAAGCTTTCCTTAAAATTGCCCGCGCCCGTTTGATGGACGGTGCCGGACGCCAGATCGAACTTTCGGTTTTGTCCCTGCTGATGGAACGCGTGATCGGCATGCGCTCTGACATCAAAGGGCACTCGCCGTCTATGACGTTCTCTGCGATGCGCGAATTCGGTTCGGTGCGCGAGTTCTTTACCGCGTCCACGATCGGGACAATCGCGGATATCCCGTTTATCTTTGTGTTCTTGCTGCTTGTGGCCTCTATCGCTGGCAACGTGGTTTGGGTTCTGGTTCTGGGCGGCATCCTGATGGTTGTGCCCGGTTTCTTCATGCAAAAGAAAATGATGCAACTGACCGCGGAGACCCAAGGGGCCTCTGCCAAGTCATCGCGGTTGTTGCATGAAGCCATTTTTGAACGTGACACGGTTAAAACGCAGCGCGCCGAAGACCGTGTTATGCGTCTGTGGACCGAGCTGACAACATTGTCTGCCATGAAGTCATCGGACCAGCGCAAGCTGGCCTCTGTTCTGACGTTCTGGAGCCAAGGCGTGCAGCAAGCAACCTATGTCGCGGCTGTGATCGTGGGCACATATCTGGTGTTTGCAGGGCAGTTCACAGTTGGCTCCATCATCGCGGTCGGTATTCTGACAAGCCGCACATTGGCGCCGCTGACGCAGCTTGCTGGTACAATGGCGCGTTGGGGCAATGTCAAAACCGCTCTTGACGGGTTGGATTCAGTGGCCAATTCCGATCAGGATGCCAATGATGACCGCACGTATTTGCGCCGCGACAGCCTGAAAGGGCATTTTGAGCTGCGTGAAATGACGTTCTCATATGACGATGAAGGTGCGCCGACGCTGGACATACCAGGCGTTGCGATCCTTCCGGGACAAAGCGTTGCGATCCTTGGCGCGAACGGGTCTGGCAAGTCGTCTTTCCTCAAAGTGCTCAGCGGATTGTATGCACCGACCACGGGTCGCGTGCTGATTGATGGCACCGAAATGAGCCAGATCGAACCCCGCGATTTGCGTCGCTTGGTTGGGTATTTGGGGCAGGATGTGCGCCTGTTCTCGGGCACTTTGCGCGACAACCTGAACCTGACCATGCTTGAGCGGGACGACACGCGCCTCATGGAAGCGCTTGATTTTGCAGGACTTGGGACCTTTGTCAAAGGGCACCACAAAGGCCTTGATCTGGACATTCTCGATGGGGGCCAAGGGCTGTCTATCGGGCAACGCCAATCTATCGGCTGGGCGCGTCTTTGGTTGCAGGATCCGAAAGTATGCCTGTTGGATGAACCGACAGCTGCCCTGGACCAGACCCTTGAAGCGAATTTGGTGAAACGGCTTGAGACGTGGATGAAAGGGCGCACGGCCATCATTGCCACGCACCGCGCCCCTATCCTTGCTTTGACCACACGAACTTTGTTGTTGCAAAATGGACGGATGGCGGTCGATGGACCGCGTGATCAGGTCCTCGCGCATCTTAACCAATCCGGCGTTGTTGTGCCGATGAAAGGTGCTATCGGATGACCATGGCCAGCCACACCAACCTTCAATCGCAAATGGACACGGAAATGAAGGGCCCCAGCCTTGTGGTCTGGTTGTCTGCTGCGACGATTTTGGTGTTCTTGCTGTGGGCTGCCTTTGCCTGGGTGGACGAGATCGTGCGGGCCGAGGGCTCTATGATCTCTTCCTCGCGACCGCAGATCATTCAAAACCTCGAGGGTGGTATCCTTGCGGAACTCGCTGTCAAAGAAGGCGACATCGTCAACAAAGGCGACGTACTGGCGCGCCTGCATGGAACGCAGTTCAAATCTGCGGTTGATGATCTGCGTGATCAAATCACTGCCCTCGAAATCCGTCGCTTGCGGCTCGAGGCGGAACTGGCGGGACAATTCGACTTTAACGTCCCCCAAGAATTCGCGCAGCGTACCCCTGGCATCGTGGCCTCCGAGCGCGCATTGTTGCAGGCCCGGCAATCCGATTTTGTGTCCCGCCGTGAAGGCGCCGAGCGTGTCCTGACCCAAGCCACCAAGGAAAAAGCGCTGCTCGAAGATTTGTTGGCGCGTAACATTGTGGCCCTCATCGAAGTGACGCGTGTCCGCAAATCCCACGCTGATGCGCGCATCCGTATGGACGAGATCGTGACCCAAACCGAATTGGACCGCGCCCAGCAGTATTCCGACACATTGAAAGAGCTTGGCACCTTGCGTCAGAACCTGAAATCCAGCTTGGACCAGTTGAGCCGCACTGTCCTTCTCAGCCCGATGAGAGGCATCGTTAACAATCTAAGTGTTACCACAATTGGCGGTGTTGTGCGCCCGGGTGAAGAGATTTTGCAGATCATCCCGATGGATGAGGAATTGTTCGTCGAGGCCCGTGTGGCCCCGCAGAACATTGCAAACGTGCGCCCTGGCCAGAAAGCCACCATCAAGCTGTCCGCCTATGATTATACGATTTTCGGATCCCTTGAGGGGGAGGTGAAACTGATTTCTGCCGACACCTTCAAGGACCAGAAATCGCGCGCGCCTGACGGTGACCCGCACTACAAAGTGACGCTGCGCGTGGACACCAAAAACCTGACAGACCGTCAAGCCAGTATCGCTATTCGCCCTGGCATGTTGGCCTCGGTTGAACTGCACACTGGTGCGAAAACTGTCATGCAATACTTGCTGAAACCTCTCTACAAATCGCGCGAGGCATTCCGCGAGCCATAGGATTGCGCGCCTAGTCCTGCGTATCCATCCAGATTGTCACAGGACCATCGTTGATCAACGCCACGGACATATCTGACCCGAATTGCCCTGTCTGCGTGGCAATGCCCAAATCCCTCAAGGCCTGCGCAAACTGTTCATAGAGCGCCTTGGCCTCTTCCGGTTTTGCGGCCCCTGAAAACCCCGGTCGATTGCCTCTGGAGGTGTCAGCGGCCAGTGTGAATTGACTGACCACCAGTGCTTGGCCCCCGGATTGCACCAGCGACAGGTTCATTTTCCCTGCGTCGTCCTTGAAAATCCGCAGCTTGCTGATCTTGGCCGCCAAAGCATGGGCCGTGTTCAGATCATCCTCAGGCATCGCACAGACAAGGATCAACGCCCCTGCGCCACATTGCCCGACCACTGTGCCCTCAACAGTGACCGACGCTTCGCTGACCCGCTGGATGAGCGTTCTCATGTGTCAAACCACGTGACGACATCCGCAGGCGGCGCCCGCTCGGTGCGAAAGCTGTTGGCGGGGTGGTCATTATCTGGATAGCCAAACGAGATCGCGCACAGCACCCATTGGTCTTCAGGTAGTCCAAAGTGCGACCTCACAAAGGGGGCTTGGGCCGCGATGGCACCTTGCGCGATTGTTCCTATGCCAAGGGCTGTCGCGGTTTGGGTAAAGGCGGTGACAAAGCCGCCACAATCCACGGCACCGTAGGTTCCGAGGATGCTAGGGGTGGTGACAATAGCCACGTGCGGCGCGCCAAAGAAACGGAAGTTCTCCATCATTTGGGCGGCACGGCTTGCGCGGTCATCTTTGGTGATCCCGAGCGCGTCGTATAATTGGTATCCACAGGTGCGCCGCCGATCTCCGAGTGCACCGGGATAGTCTTTGGGCCATTCGATATCGGGTTCAGGGGGCGTCTTCATCGCATGTGCGTACAACCCCTCGCGCAGGCGCTCTGTACCGGCGCCGTCAGTGATTGCCAGTTGCCACGGCTGGGCGTTGCACCATGTCGGCACACGCTGCGCGGTCTGCACGATCTGTGCGACCACATCGCGGGGCACAGGGTCAGGCCGGTACGCGCGGCAGGAATAACGTGCCGTGGCCACGTGGTTCAATGTTTCGTAATCAGTCATTGGTTCATCGCCAGTGCAAAGCCGACGGCCCCTGCAACACAGGCGCCAAGGATCACCGCGATTGTTATTTTCAAAGCAGAGTAGGGGCGTTCGCCCTGCACCCGTCCCGTGCGCCCGTTCACAACAAAGCGGTAGGTGTTACCACGGTATTTGTAAGCCGCCAGCCAGACAGGCAGCAGCACGTGTTTAAAGGTCACGCGGTTGATCTGTGTCTGGATGTCATGGATGCGCTGACGGTCCCCACCGATGTCAAATTTCACATCGCGTGCAATTTGAGCATCCATGCGCGCCCGTGCCTCTGAAAACCCGTCCTCGAGTTCAATGGAATACCCCTCGGCCCGAAATCCGGCCAGGTAGGCGGGGCTGTATGGTTCCATCGCGGACAGGTCCCACGGTTCAAGCGCATCTGTAAATTTCTTGGGCAATGATGTAGAAGCCAGCACCAATACGTCATCAAAGAAGCGGGCGACGCGGCCTGCGGCCCTGCTCCAGCGTGTTTTGGCCACTTGAACCTGGGTGCGTTTTCCATCGCGCATAACGGTTTGTGTTTCGTAGTAGATGATGCCGCGTTCGCCTGTGTAGTTGGATTTGGTGTTGGCATCAAAGGTCCAGTACGGGACGTAGATGCCCTGCATTTTGCGCCCTTTGCGGGCATAGCTTTGCAATCCTGAAGGGGCAAACCACAACCCACCCAGCCAATCGGTCATGGCGGTACGGGCGGCATCTTCGTTCATCGCAAAGGGCAGCAATCCGCGTGGTTTGATGTGGCGATGGGTGCCGGTGTCCGTCACCACCGGGGTCGCGCAGAAGGGACATTCAGCGGCATGAACATCCGGTTCAAACTCGACCTGTGCGGCGCAATTGGGGCACTTGGACACCCGCATTTCTTCGATGTCGGCGTTTGGCAATTCGGCCTGCAGGGCTGTACGGAAGTCCAGCTCTTTGATGGCGTGAACTGCCCCGCCGTTCGTCATGTGGCCAGTGTTGCCGCAGTGATCGCAGCTCAATTGCCCTGCAACAGGATCAAACCGGAAGTCTGCCCCGCAGTTGTCGCAGGGAAAACGGTGTTCTTGGTCTGGGGCTGCGCCGTCCATGCTGGGTCCTGCGTTGTTTGCTGCTGAGTGCGCCACAAAACGGGCAAAAAAGGGTGGATCGTGGCGCGCTCCCGACTGTGGTGGCGCGCCGATGCATCATGCACCCGGTGGAGGGGGCGGCAGAATGGTGAACAATTGGGCCAATTCGCGCACGTCTTCGGCACGTATCCAGCCATCCTGACCGGCGGTCCAAACAAAACTGTCGCGGGTGAGGGTGCCGTCGCTGACCATCCGTCCCATTTTGGCCTTTGAGAAAGGACCTGTTGTCGCGCCGCCTTCGGCCACGTGCCAAACGTGTTCAACGGGCGGGGGGGGAGGGGCCATGGCGGGGGCAGGGGCGGATTGTTGGGGGGCAGGGGCCGAGCCCCATGGGCCTGCGTTCATGCCTTGGGCCATTTGCATCCCCAATCCAGCGCCAAGCCCTGCTTGCATGGCCCCGGCACCTGTTCCGTCACGGCCCAACGCCTCTGCCGCCTGGAACTGCATGTATTCGTTGAGGTTTCCGATCACGCCCATTGAGGACCGCTTGTCCATGACCTCTTCGACCGCTGGCGGAAGGGAGATGTTCTCGATGTAGAGTTCGGGCAGGGACAGGCCGTATTCCGCGAGTTGGGCTGTGATGTCTTTGGCCACAAGCTGGCTGAGTTCACGGGTGTTGGCCGCCATATCGAGAACCGGAATGCCAGAGCGCGCAAGGGTGCGCGAGAACTCTTGAACGATGATGTTGCGGATCTGGAAGCTGATCTCGTCCATCGTGAATTCGCCATCCGTCCCGACGATTTCAACGAGGAACCGCGCAGGATCGCTGACCTTGACGGAATAGGTGCCAAAGGCGCGCAGACGCACAGGGCCGAATTCCGGATCACGGCAGATGATCGGGTTTTTTGTGCCCCATTTCAGATCGTTGAAGCGGGTTGTGTTGACGAAATAGACTTCGGATTTGAACGGGCTTTTGAAACCGTGATCCCAATGTTGCAACGTGGTGAGCAACGGCATGTTGTTGGTTTCCAGCATGTACAGGCCCGGAGTGAAAACATCCGCCAGCTGCCCCTCGTGAATAAAGACGGCCGCTTGCCCTTCGCGCACGGTCAGTTTGGCGCCGTATTTGATCTCGTGGCCTTCGCGTTCAAAGCGGTTCACCATCGTATCGCGCGTGTCATCGACCCAATGAATGACGTCGATGAATTCACCTGTCAGAAAATCAAAAATACCCATGAGGGTCTCCTTCCTTTGCCGCTTAAAGCGGCCCTTGTGTCAGTTCACGCGCGAGAATGCGCACAATTGGGGCGGCTTGCTCTTGGCTCAGACCGGATTTGAGGCGCTTGTCGTAGAGCATCGACAGCAACAGTTCGTCGTGATTGGTGAGCAAGGCGAATTCGTCATCGTCATTGAAGATCGAGGGGCGCGCTTCGGGGCTGTCATTGGCAAGCCCAAGCCCTTGGGCCAGTTCCTCGTGTATGCAGGACAAGCGCAACAAATCAGGGTTTTCGGAACGGATCACTGCAACGGCCGCTGTGTAGGTACTGCTTTGTGGTCCCGCCGCGTAAGCCGCGACGGCGCAGTAGATGTCATCGCCCAGGTTGCTCACCGGTGTGAGGTTGTTGGGGGTTATTCCGGGCAGTTTGGTCGCAATCGCATTCAAGGTGCTGGCGCGATCATCCTCGGAGACAAAGAACACCAGAAAGTTCGGGCGCTTCGACATGCTGACGGGATGGCCTGTGGCGCGGGCCAGACGGTTCGCATAAGCGGCAACATCGGCGCTGTCGCGCGCGCGCTGTGAAGGGGGGACTGACGGGCCAAAGACCACTTCAAAGCGTACAGGTTCCTCCCACCGGCGCAATTGGCCGGACGTGGCCGGAGAGATCCCGCCGCTGTCGTATTCGTTGTAAAACACCAGCCGCTTGAAGTTGCGCGCCAGCATATCTGCACTGAACGGAGTGTCCGGACCGCCGCCGTCCTGGCGCAGTAACCCCTGCGTGAGTTGCGATGACTGTACAGTGGTCAAATAGCTGCGCAATGCAGCGCTTTCGGGGGATGTGGCTTGGGCAACCTGCACAGGGCGCGGAACCAAGCCAGCGGGTCGGGCTATGGGCGTCAAAACCGTCTGGACGGGAAGCGCTGCGTCGCAGGCAACAAGGGACAGGAGGCAGGCAAAGCCCACCCCCAATCGTTGTCTGATGCCTGAACGCGTTGTTGTCATAGCTTAGCTAGGCACAGCAGTCGCGGCGTTGTCGCCAACTCCGTCCTTGCGCGCTTTTGCGGACGCGAGGGTGTCGCGCAGATCGGCTTCCATTTTCTTGAGCTCGGCTTCGGCTTCGGCGCGTTTTGCCTTGCCTTCATCCGCAATCTGCAAGCTGTCCTGAATGGTGCCAATAAGGTCTGCGTTGGCCTTTTTGACCGCTTCGATGTCGAACACGCCGCGCTCCATCTCTTCGCGGATCATCTTGTTGCTGGACCGCAGGTTGGCGGCGTTGGCTGTCAACAATTCGTTGGTCAGATCGTTGGCATCGCGCACCGCGGCGGCGGCCTCGGCAGAGCGTTGAATGGTCACGGCCTGGGCCAATTGCGTTTCCCACAACGGCACTGTGTTGACGAGGGTGGAGTTGATCTTGGTGACCAGGGATTTGTCGTTTTCTTGCACCAAACGGATGGATGGCAAGGACTGCATGGTGACCTGACGGGTGAGTTTCAGATCATGGACGCGGCGTTCCAGATCATCCCGCGCGGCGCGTAGATCGCGCAATTCCTGTGCGACCATAACTTGATCGTTTTCCGCAGCAGCTTGTACCTCGGCCTCTTTTGCGGGAATGACGATGGCATCGAGCTCTTTGATTTTCTCTTCGCCTGCAGAGATGTACAGCGCCAATTCGTCATAGAAATCGAGGGTTTTGTCGTAAAGCACATCCAGTGATTTGATGTCTTTGAGCAGCGTATGCTCATGCGCCAGAAGATCATCGGTGATCTTGTCGATCTGGGTTTGGACCATCTCGAATTTGGCCGTGAACTTGGCGAAAGGTGCCGCGCGGCCCAGCAGTTTTTCCCACCAGCTGCGATCTCGGCGAACGTTCAGTTCAGAGACCGAGAAGCCGCGAATGGTCGTCACGATGCCGCGCAGGCTGTCACCGGCTGGGCCTACGTCTTTGTTGCGTACATCGGCGAGCATGGACTGGGAGATGACTTGCAGTTCGGCTTGTGCGCCGGACCCGAAGGACACGATAGAATTCGTGTCACTCATGTCGATTTCGTTCATGCGTTTGCGGATTTCTTCACCAAGCGGTGCATCGGCGTCGGCCAGCGGCACAATTGCGCCCGCGTCAACAGGTTCGCGCAGTGCGACGGCTGTGACTTGCTCGATTTGAGCGAGGGTTTGGCTTGCTTTTTCGCGGGTTGCTTCAGACATTTTGGGTCCCCTGTGTATGGCAGTAGTGTTTTTGTGTTGGCTACGAATTTGTAGACGGGATCGTGACGCCTTCGCGTTTCAGCCGATCCCTTAGAACGTCGATTTCGATGTTTAGATCGCTGCGGTCGTCCAGCAACAATTTGGAGGTGCGCGCGTCAAACCCCGCACTGAGGTCATCCAGCAGACTGGCATAATCCTCGCGGGCTTTCGGGTCTTCGGTGCGGCTGTAGATATCCGCGAACTTCACGGTCGCGTCGCGTGCGCCCAGCAAATAGACACCCAAATACTTGCGCGCGGCAGTGAGGTCACGCGGGTCTTCTTCGACGGTACGGATCAATTCACGGGCTTTGATTTGAAAGCCCGCGAGCCTGCGCTCCATATGGCGGTCGCCTGCGCGCAGCATTGCATCGGACATTTCCTCCAGACGGGCTTCGGCTTCGTCCACCACGCGCGCCACGCGGTCTTGTTGGTAGGTGTCGACGCCTTCCATGCCTTTGGAGCGCAAAGGATCAATGCCAAAGGCCGCGATGTGCAGCCCCATAGCGGCCGCGCCGTACAGCAACGGTGCAACCAGCCCCGGTTCAGAGCGGTATGCGGCCAGCGCAATCCCGACGCCGGTGAGCACGGACGAGAAGATCTTGCGCGGTATCGCGGGTTTGCGCGCGACTTTGCGCTCCATGAACGCAGCCTCGGCTTGCAGACCGCCGCGCAACAAGAAAGCCGCCCCCGTCAGGGCCGCGGCAGAGGCCAGCGCCACGCTCAACCCGATCGCGCCATCGTTGAGTGCCAGAAACACCATCGGGATCGCGGGGATAAACAGCACATTGGCGCGTGCGCCCACTGGATTGACCCGCGCCTTGGCATAGGCGGGTGTCGTGTCCAGATCGCTTTCGGTTCCATCGGGGCTGAACTTGCCGCCAAACTTCTTAGCCATGTTTCAAAGCCCTCCAAGCGTGCCGGTGGTGACACCAAACATCAAAGCGATGAGCGCCGCATAGGCGATTTTCTGAAAGCTGTTCGGTGTCATAACGGTCCCCTTGGGCCCAAAATAGGTGGTCTTGCGCAATATTGCCAGCTTAGTGCTTGGCGCCAGTGCGGCGTTCGGCATTAAGCTTGCGGGTGTAGCCTGACTGGATCACTTCCACCGCGACCAATACCAGCACCGAGAAGTAAAAGGTGGTTTTGGACATCGGGATGACCTCATAGCCGCCAAGTTTCAAAGCCAGACTGTCGTCGTGCATGGCATGTGCTGCGGCCTGACCTGCTTCACCGATCAGAACAATCCCGACGATCAACAGGATAAACAGGCCCAAAACCTCATACATGCGGTTTTTCTCCAGAAAACGGGTAACGCCGTCGGCCAGCAGAACCATCGCGAGACCTGACAACAAAATCGCAGTGGCAAGGATGGGAAAGACGTCCGTGATTGCAATCGCGGAAAGCACGGAATCAAACGAAAAGATCAGGTTCATCAGGACAATCATCATAATAACCTGCGTGGCAGATTTGCCTGACTTGTGTTCCACATCGGTGCTCAGGTCGTGGATGCTCAGCATGTGCCCGATTTCTTTGACGGCGGTATACATGATGAAGATGCCGCCAAAGATAAACACGCAGGTGGCAAAGTTCACTCCACCTTCGATGATGCCTGTCCATTCAAAGATGTAGAAGGGTTCGGCCATCGCGTCGATCAACTGGATCATGGTGAACAGCAATACAATCCGCAAAGCGACCGCAATCATGATCCCCCAACGGCGTACATTGGCCTGCTGCGCGACAGGCGCGCGCTGGCTTTCGATACTGATGTACAAAAGGTTGTCAAACCCCAACACCGCTTGCAAGAAGCACAGCATCAAAAGGTTGCCAAGATTTTCAAAGGTCGCCAATTGCAACAGATAGTCAGCCATAATATTCCCCACAGCGTTTTTATTCGCTTAACGCCGCATTGTGACAATCGAAACCCCGCGCAAGGGGGAATTCAGGGTGATTTTGCACCGTTGGTCCCGTTTCAAGGCGTTTTTGCGCAAGAAAGGGGCATTGAACGTTCAGCGTTTTTTGGGACCACCGGTCGGGCGACGTGGTGGCGCGCCGCTTGGCCGTCCAGATGAGGAGGGGCCGGAACGCCCTTTTCCCCCAGCATTCGGCTGTCCGCCCGGGGCGTCACTTGGGCGTCCGGTGGCCCCTTTTGCGTTGCGCCCATAAGGGGCCTTGGCGGGGCGGCCGGGTGCGTCGCCGCGTTTGGCCTCTTCGCGGGCCCGGTCACGGGTGCGCCCTTGTTCTGACGGTTTTCGCGATCCGCTTGGCTTGCGTTCAGGACGTTTGAGCGTTTTCTTGGTCGCTGTGCCAACGGGCTCTTCGATCGCCTCCATCCCCAACTGGTCGCGCATGACTTTACGGCGGACTTCTTCGACGTCACCCTGTTTCAGGTCGCCCAATTGGAAAGGGCCATAGCTGACACGGATCAGACGGTTTACGTTCAGGCCGATGTCTTGCATCGCACGGCGAATTTCGCGGTTTTTCCCTTCGCGCAAGCCCACAGTCAGCCACGCGTTCGCGCCTTGTTGCCGGTCCAGCGTGATTTGCATGGGTTGGAACTTTTCACCGTCCACGATCACACCGTTGCGCAGCGGTGCAAACGTGTCTTCGGTCGGGCGCCCGTTCACGCGCACACGGTAGCGGCGCAACCATCCGGTGGAGGGCAATTCCAGTTTGCGTTTGACGCCCCCGTCATTGGTGAGCAGCAAAAGGCCCTCGGAATTGATGTCCAAACGCCCGACGGACATCACGCGGGGCAAGTCCTCTGGCATCGCATCAAAGATCGTCTCGCGGTCTTTTTCGTCGCGATTGGTGGTCACCAGTCCCGCAGGCTTGTGATATAGCCATAGGCGCGCAGGCTCAGCGGCGGCAATTGGTTTGCCGTCCAGCGTGATCACATCGCCGGGCATCACATTGTGCGCCGCGCGGTCAATTTTTTCACCGTTCACGGCCACGCGGCCTGCTTCAACGATTTTTTCAGCGTCGCGACGGCTGGCAATGCCTGCGCGGGCCAGTACTTTGGCGATCCGGTCGCCTTTGGGTGTGTCTTGTGTCATGCGCACGCTCTATCCTATCGCGCTGACTTGCGAAAGCGCACTGTTTGGTGTCAGACACAGGGTATGACATTTCGATCTTTCATGGATATCGCGTTGTGTGAGGCGCAGGCTGCTGCAGATCGCGGTGAAGTCCCAGTCGGGGCCGTGATTGTGAATCCTGAAGGGACGGTGGTGGCCCAAGCGGGCAATCGCACGCGTGAGTGGAATGATCCGACGGCGCATGCAGAAATCGTGGCCATTCGCGCGGCCTGCGCGGATGCAAAGGTAGAGCGCCTTGTGGGGCATGACCTTTACGTCACCCTAGAGCCATGCCCGATGTGTGCCGCAGCCATTTCAAACGCTCGCATTGCAAGGTTGTATTACGGCGCGAGTGATCCCAAATCCGGCGGCGTGGCCATGGGCGCGCGGGTGTTTGCCCGGCCCCAATGCCACCATGCCCCCGAGGTGTATGACGGGATTGGTGAGGCGGCTTCGGCTGCTTTGCTCAAAGCGTTTTTTGCGTCCAAACGTTAATATTGGGACATTCGGGTGTCAGGCGAACGCGATTGGCACCATCACCCCGGGTCCGATCACCCGTAGGCTTGGCAAGTCTTCTGCAAAACCGTTAGCGTTTTGCTCCATCGGCTGCGTCTTTCATCCCCATTGGGAAGTGTTCCCGCACGCCTGAAACAACGATGTCGGTTTTGTAAAAGTCCCCGATCCAGTCCATTTCAGCCATGATCCCTGTGTCGCGCGGGATGCAGGTTCAATTTCTTGCGCCACGAAAACGGCCTTGCCCCATCCCGATTATTTGCACGACGTATCCCTTCATGCTTATCGTGATCCTGACACGGCTGTAGGTGTGTGAAAGCCGTTGCGCCCGTTAGCGGAGGGGGATGAGCATGAACTGGTCCCAGAAATCGGACAACTATTGTGAGCGCACGGACCTGAGTTATTGGTCCGAGCCGTTGAACGCGATCAGCAATGCGGCTTTTGTGATTGCGGCGGCATGGATGTGGCGGCGATGCGTTGGAGCAGGGTGGGCGCGGGCTTTGTGTGCCGTGCTGTTCATGATCGGGATCGGGTCGTTCCTGTTTCACACGCACGCGACCCGCTGGGCCGAGATGGCGGACGTCGTGCCCATCGGAGCGTTCATTCTGCTGTATTTGTTCCTTGTGAACCGCGATTTTGTCGGGTTGCCGTGGTGGGGCGCGGTTTTGGCTACGGCAGGGTTTGTTCCCTATGCCATTGTGATCGTGCCGGTGCTGGACCGCATCCCGTTTGTCATGATTTCAAACTTCTACTGGTCGGTGCCGATCTTGTTGAGCGGCTACGCGGTTTTTTTATACAGACGCATGCCGCAAACGGCCAAAGGGATGGTTGGCGGGGCCGCATTGTTGTGCGTGTCGATCTCCATTCGCTCGAACGACGAAAGCCTGTGTGCGCATTGGCCCATTGGCACCCATTTCATCTGGCATGTCCTGAATGCCTGCATGTTGGGGTGGATGATCGAAGTCTACCGCCGTCAGGTGTCCGCGACCTGATGGACTTCGATAATATTGCCGTCAGGATCGTAAAAGAACACCTGATGCCACTGGGCGGCGGCAGTATGCCCCCAATCGGAATAAGAAATACCCTGCGCATCCAGATGGGCTTTGAACGCCTGGATGTCATCGGTGCGGTAGGCGATATGGCCCCGCTCTACGGGGTTGACGGCGTGCCCTGTCTTGAAGCTAACTGTTAGGTCTTTTTCCGCGATGTGGGTTTGCACGGCCCCGTCTGTGCGAAAGGCGAGTTCTCCTGCGTACCCTTTGTTTTTCTCTTGTTGGGGGATGTCTTGGGTCACCGGATCCAGTTGCAACACATCGCGGTAAAATGCGTCAAGGCGGTGCACATTTTCAGAACTGAAGCTGACGTGATGAAGGGTGAGTTTCATGGGAATGCCTCCGGTTTGTACAACTTGCAGGGTGCCTGCAATCAAACCGGTCCACAAGACCTTGCGAGCCTTGACGCAGGGCGATAAACGAGACCCAACAAACGAGGTTTTCATGTCCATTGACCAAAATACCGCCGCCCGCGTCGCCAAACTGGCCCGTATCAAAGTGGAAGAGGCCGCCCTTCCTGCGCTGGCCGAAGAGTTCAACACCATTCTGGGGTTTATTGAACAATTGAATGAAGTGGATGTTGAGGGCGTCGAGCCGATGACCTCTGTGACCCCGCAGCGTCTGAAACGACGTGCGGATGTGGTGTCCGATGGCAATCAGCCGGAGGCTGTGATGAAAAACGCGCCCGATGCGCGTGAAGGGTTCTTTGCTGTGCCGAAGGTGGTTGAATAATGACTGAACTGAACACACTGGGTCTTGCAGAGGCGCGCGATGCCCTGCGCAAGGGCGACACAACCTCCAAAGAACTGACTCAAGCCTGCTTGAGCGCCATTGAGGGTGCAGGTGCGTTAAACGCCTTCGTACACCACACGCCCGAGATCGCGATGAAACAGGCCGATGCTGCGGACATCCGTATCAAAGCCGGCGATGCGCCTGACATGTGTGGCCTTCCGCTGGGCATCAAGGACTTGTTCTGCACCAAGGACGTGCCCTCCCAAGCGGGCAGTCGCATCCTTGAGGGTTTCTTGCCGCAATACGAATCCACGATCACGTCCAACCTGTTTGGCGCAGGCGCGGTGATGTTGGGCAAGCTGAACATGGACGAGTTCGCCATGGGTTCCTCGAACGAGACGTCTGTCTATGGCAATGTGATCAACCCGTGGAAAGTCGATGATCGCGATTTGACGCCGGGTGGCTCGTCTGGCGGCTCCGCGTCTGCAGTGGCGGCCGATTTGTGCCTTGCTGCGACAGGCACCGACACGGGCGGCTCTATCCGCCAGCCTGCGGCTTTCACAGGGACTGTCGGGATCAAACCCACCTATGGGCGTTGTTCGCGCTGGGGTGTTGTGGCTTTTGCCTCCTCATTGGATCAGGCCGGTCCGATGACCAAATCCGTGCGTGATGCGGCCATTATGCTCGAAGCGATGTGCAGCCATGATCCCAAGGACAGCACCAGCGTTGACCTTGCAGTGCCCAACTTTGAAGCGCTGATGACAGGCGATATTCGTGGCAAAAAGATTGGCATCCCCAAAGAATACCGCATGGAAGGCATGCCTGCCGAGATCGAAAAGCTTTGGGCGGATGGCGCTGCGATGATGAAGGATGCTGGCGCCGAGATCGTCGACATCTCCTTGCCGCACACCAAATATGCGCTGCCTGCTTACTACGTGATTGCCCCGGCGGAGGCGTCGTCAAACCTCGCACGCTACGACGGTGTGCGCTACGGCCACCGCGCGACGCTGGCGGCTGGCGACGGCGTCACCGAGATGTACGAGAAAACCCGCGCCGAAGGGTTTGGCCCCGAAGTGCAGCGCCGCGTGATGATCGGGACATATGTTTTGTCCGCAGGGTTTTATGACGCCTATTACAACCGCGCGCGCCGTGTCCGGACCTTGATCAAGAAAGACTTTGAAGACGTATTCGCGCAAGGGATCGACGCGATCCTGACACCTGCGACCCCGTCTTCTGCCTTTGGGCTCGGAGAGATGACCGATGTTGATCCGGTGCAAATGTACCTCAATGACGTCTTTACCGTCACGGTGAACATGGCCGGATTGCCCGGTATTGCCGTGCCTGCCGGACTGGACGAAAAAGGGTTGCCCCTTGGTTTGCAGTTGATCGGGCGACCTTGGGAAGAGGGCGATTTGCTGTCTTCCGCCTATGCGCTGGAACGCGCTGCCGGTTTTGTAGCCAAACCCAGCAAATGGTGGTAAGAAGGGCCAAAGAGCATCGCATTCAAGCGGACCAGAGGCACAACTATGACTCCAAAACTCATCCTGATCGCGGGCGCGCTGGGCGCGCTTGCTGCATGCCAACCTGCAATTCCGGAAAGCGGCGCGCAGCCTGGCGTTCCGGGGCGTGGTGTCGGGTTTGACCGATCCGAACAAGCCAAGACACAAGTGGCACAGCAACAAGTTCCTGCAGCGCAACCGGTGCAGTCACAACCGCTGCCCGCGGCCCAGCCTGCGCCCGCGCAGGATCCGGTGATCACGGCTGCGCAAAATGCACTGAACGCTCCGGCGCCTGCGTCGCGTCCCGTGACAGCCCCCGTATCGCAGCCAGTTTCGCAACAGCCCCGCATTGCAGGCGTGACGCCGAATGACCTCGAAAATTCCCGAGCGACCCAAGCCAACTCCGGCCAGCAAGTCGTGATCGCAAGCCCTTCCAATGCGGCTCCGACATTGGTGAGCAACCCGGGGCTGTCAGATGAAAACGATTTTGATGCCGTGTCCTCGCGCCAGTCCATCGAAAGTGACGCGGCCCGCATTGAAGCAAACCGCGCCCGCTATACCGTCGTGCAACCGACGGCATTGCCCAGCCGCGACGGCACCGCCCAACCCAATGTTGTGGCTTTTGCCCTGCAAAGCGACCATCCCAAAGGGACACAACTGTTCCGCCGCATAGGATTTAACGCAGCTGCCAAGTTCCAAAAGAACTGCGCTGTGTTCAACTCGGCGGATGATGCGCAACTCGATTTCTTGACGCGCGGTGGCCCTGCCAAAGATCGCAAAGGTCTGGACCCTGACGGGGATGGCTACGCCTGCAACTGGGATCCCGCCCCGTATCGGTCCGCAGCAGGCAACTGACCCTGCAGATCGCCCAACACCCGTCCCCCAATTGTGGACCGCGTCGTGACGGTTTGCGCCCCACTCTGGTTGTGCTCCATTACACGGCCATGCGCAGCGCACAGGCGGCGATCGAGCGGCTGTGTGATCCTGTGGCTGAGGTGTCCGCGCATTATATGATCGCCCGCACAGGAGAGGTCACGCAGCTTGTCGATGAAGCACTGCGTGCGTGGCATGCGGGGGCAGGGGAGTGGCATGGTCAGGACGATATCAATTCCCGTTCCATTGGCATTGAACTGGACAATGGCGGGTTTCATCCTTTCCCCGAAGCGCAGATGAGCGCGCTTGAGATGCTGCTGAGCGGTCTTTTGACGCGCTGGGATATCGCCTCTGACGGGGTCATCGGGCATTCCGATATGGCCCCCGGCCGCAAGATTGATCCAGGTCCCCACTTTGACTGGGCGCGGCTGGCGCGGCAGGGATTGGCGGCAGCCGAGCCTGCCATCAGTGATGGTGATCCGGCATTGGCCGGATACACCTGTGCCGCGTCGCCTCAAGACTTGAAACAGGCCATCGCGTTGCGTTGGGGCCGTCTGGGCGCGACACTGCGCACAGGGTGATGCGATACTCCATTGACCTGCGCTGTCTGAGGTTGCACAAGCAGCCTCGCGCGGAAGGCTGGACGGCCGCGGGGTCAATCTGTCTTGGGATGGGAAGACCTCGAGGAAAGTCCGGACTCCACAAAGCAACGGTGCCGGGTAACGCCCGGCGGGGGTAACCCCAGGGAAAGCGCCACAGAAAACAGACCGCCTGTGCGCGGATCGGGCAACCGATATCACACGCAGGTCAGGGTGAAACGGTGGGGTAAGAGCCCACCGCAGGACGGGCAACCGGACTGGCACGGCAAGCCCCACCGGGAGCAATGCCAAATAGGGACCGCGCGCCAAAGGCCTTCGGGCACAAGGCGGGGCCGCTTTAGCCCCAGCAGGTCCGGGTTGGCAGCTAGAGGGCCATGGGCAACCATGGTTCAAGATGAATGGTCGTCTCGGGTGGTTCGCCGCCTATGACAAAATCCGGCTTATAGGCCTTCCGCGCAAATTCATCCCCCGTTTTATATAGACTTTGTCGCGGTCCGGGCCGCTGGACACCATCGCGCCTGACGCGCTTGAGGCGACTGTGCAAACGAATCTCACCGGTTTGATGCAGCTGACCCAAGCTGCGTTGCCAGCTCTGCGCGCCAATTCCGAGAGCATCATCCTCAACGTGGTCTCAAAATCCGGAGTCGTCGCGCAAGCGGGCCAATCCGATTACACGGCAACCAAATACGGTGTGCGTGGCTTTACCGAAGTGCGCAAGGTGGATGAAGCCGAAACCGGCGTTCGCGTCGGCGGTATGTACCAGTCGGGCACCAACACCCGGATGTTTGCCAAGGCGAGCGAAGAGGTCCCAAACCATATTTTCACCGAACCTGCAAATCTTGCTGATGTCGTGGTTTTCGTGCTGTCACGCCCTCCAAAACTCTGGATTCACGATATCCGCATCGAACTGTAGGGATAATGTAGGTTTGCTGTTGACTCGGACTACCAGACGGGTAGAAGCCAAGCTCAGAATTCACGCATCTCCCTACCGAGGGACTATGCAGCAGGAGATACAAAATGGCGAAGCCAACCACGATCAAGATCCGTTTGAACTCGTCCGCTGGCACAGGCCATTTCTACGTGACGAAAAAGAACGCGCGCACGATGACCGAAAAAATGGTCGTTCGCAAATATGACCCAGTTGCGCGCAAGCACGTTGAATACAAAGAAGGCAAGATCAAGTAAGATCTGTTTCGTTTGACGCTTTAAAGGCCGCGCTTTTTAGTGCGGCTTTTTGCGTTTTCGGGGAAGGGGATTGTGATGGTAATCCGTGTTGCGACGATGGACGATGCTCAGGCTGTGACAGCTTTGTTGCAGCGCAGCTATCCTGTAATGTTGGCACCTGATTACCCGCCGCAGGTTCTGGCCCTTGCATTGCCCCATATGACGACTGCACAGCCCAAGTTGCTGTCCTGTGGCACTTACTTACGTATGGGATGGCCCAGAGGGCATCATTGGGGCCGGAGGGTGGACTGTCGACGCCACATCCAAGACCAAAGGCCACATACGCCATGTCGCCTCTGACCCAGCCCACTTGCGTCGCGGTATCGCGGCAGGACTGATTGCGCGTTGCATCGAGGACGCGGGGCATTCCGGCATCACAGAGATGGAGTGCTGGTCCACGCGCACTGCTCATCCGTTTTATGAATCCATTGGGTTCGTCGCTGACAAGGAGTTTGACGTAATGTTGGGCGGCAAAGTGTCATTTCCGTCCCTCAGGATGCTGCGCCCGCTTTGAAGCGGTTTGTCAGCGCCCCCCCCCCAAACAGATCGGGTCCTGAGCCAAACATCATATCCCAACGAAAAAGGGCCACCCGTTTCCGGATGGCCCTAGATACATTGATAAATTTTCGGTTACTCTTGTTGGCCCATGAACATCAGCAAGAACTGGAACATGTTCAGGAACGATATGTAGAGGCTCAAAGCACCGTCAGAGGCAGCTTTGTCCAGCCATTCCTGATCGCCATGGGAGGCGTGCGTGATGTATGTCGTTTTGATTTCTTGCGTGTGGTAGGCTGTAAGGCCGGCAAAAATCAGAACGCCAATCGCAGAGATCGCCATGCCCATCGGACCGGACTGGAAGATGAACATGTTGAGCAACATCGCAACGATCAGGCCGATAACGCCCATCATCAGGAAAGTGCCCATACCGCTCAGGTCACGCTTCGTTGTGTAGCCGTAGAGGCTGAGGGATGCGAATGCGATCGCTGTCACCAAAAACGTCTGAACGATAGAGAAGGACGTGAACACCAGGAAGATGGAGCTCATCGACACGCCCATGACGGCTGCAAAGATAAAGAACCCGAGCTGGACTGCGGCTGCAGAACCCCGGCTCATCAAAGCGCCCCATCCGAAGAAGATGAATGCCAAGGGGGCGAACATGATGACGAAGCGCAATGGCCCGCCGTACAGTGTCGCACCCAAGCTGTTGAGCAATTTGCCGTTGTTCAACTGCATCACGGCTTGTGAGGGGTCTGTTGTCACAGTCAAGCCAGCGATAGCCCAAGCCGCTAAGGCAGTGATGATCATGCCGATCGACATTTGCCCGTAAACTTTGTTTATGTGGGCGCGTAGCCCCACATCGATCTGGGCGGCGCTGGATCCGGCCGCGCTCCGGATTGTATTCACGTCAGCCATTAAAGACCTCCAGTTAGATATCTGTGCGCAAGTTCATCTTGCGCTCCTGCCCTCAAATATCGGTGCGCAGGCCCTGCGTTTCAAGTGTTTTCGCAGGGCAAAACGTCACAATTATAACGAAATCTGTCAGGAATACCCGTTCTGGCCCGATTAATAGGCGTGGATCAGTCTCTCCAATTCGTTGGGACGTCCCAGACTGGGCGGTTTGCTTCGGCGTATGCGGCGTCTGCGGTAATCCCGATGTCGCTCAATTGAGTCGCATCGAGGGCGCGCAATTGACGACGGGTCCGCCACAAGGTGAACATCCTGCCAAGGGCCAATACAGGCGCTGTGCGTGTCAGGGACGGGTTGCGGATCATGCCGCTGTGATCGGTAACTGCCATGGTGTCTCTCCAGCTTCACGAAAATAGATGATTTCGTGTGTTTGCATCAGTTCTATTGATGGGTATGGCGAAATACGTTACATTTGGAAAACGAATATTTGTTAAACCTTTCATCAAGGATCGTGATATGAGAAATTTGGACGTCACAACGCTTAGATCATTCGTGGCTGTAGCGGAAAGCGGCGGGGTCACACGGGCGGCCGGGTTTTTGCATTTGACCCAATCAGCCGTGTCTATGCAGCTCAAGCGCCTTGAGGAGACTTTGGGCCTTGATCTGCTGGACCGTTCGGGGCGAACCATTGCTTTGACGGCATCGGGCGAGCAGCTTTTGGTCTATGCGCGCCGCATGGTTGCCTTGAATGACGAGGTGATCACACGCCTGACGGATCAAGCCTTTGAGGGCGAGATCACGCTGGGTGTTCCGCATGACATTGTTTATCCCGCGATACCGCGTGTCCTCAAACAGTTCCACTCGGCCTTTCCGAGAGTGAAAATCCAGCTCATTTCCTCGTACACGCGCGCTCTCAAGGCTGATTTCGCCAAAGGCACATGCGACATGATCCTGACCACGGAAACCACTGTGGAAAGCGGCGGGCAGCTATTGTGCACCAAGCCACTGTGCTGGATCGGGTCGCCTGATGGGTCGGCTTGGCGTCAACGCCCTTTGCGATTGGCGTTTGGGCGGCAATGCACGTTCCGTCCGCGCGTCGTTGAGCAATTGGACGAGGCAGGCGTGCCTTGGGATTTGATGGTTGAAACCGAAAGTGACCGCACGATCGAGGCCACAGTTGCCGCTGACCTTGCTGTGCACGCCATGATCGAGGGGACGGAGCCACCGCATCTGGAACGGATTGACCATTCCGGTCAGTTGCCTGACCTGCCTGCCCAACACATTAACCTCTACGGCGCGCAAAGCTCCAAAGGGGTGGTGCACGACACATTGGCGGACCTTCTGCGACGCGCATTTGAGGGAAGTGATTCGGTAAAACTGAGATCTGCCTAGGCACTGCGGGCGCGTGGCTGCGTTGGTGGTTTGTGCTTTCGAACGCCAGAAATGACGCTAGGTAGACGCGCTTGATCCATATTCGACGCCAATTAGCGTCAATGGCGGTGGTATTTTTAGGGCAGAGTACCGTGTTGTTATTGTTCCCTAAATCTATTGAGGGCTAAGCTTCGACAAGGTGGAGCATTGCAGGTGATCTCGTCGTCGGTCGTAATGGTTAATAAAAAGTTAACGCATAGATTGTGTGTGGCGGAAGTTACACTGCCTATGAGTGCGCTGCGATCTTGCCAAAATGCGTCTAAAATGCTAATGTCTGATAGTCTTGACAGTGTCACGCCAAGGCTACTTCGATGATCCTTGCGTAATTGCGCTCCGTTGCTGGGTCATATTTTATGCGCGTACACATGAAAGAATGTCTAAATGGCACATGTCGTAGACAATCACGTGGGCAAACGGATCAGGCAGCGTCGCTGGTTGATCGGGATGACCCAACAAAAGCTTGCAGAACTTGTTGGAATTAAATTCCAGCAAATCCAGAAGTACGAAACGGGTGCGAACCGTGTGAGCGCATCCCGTCTTTGGGACATCGCAGAATCCTTGGGCGTTCCTGTTGGCTTCTTCTTTGAAGGCATGGAAACCGAGGCATCTCGGAAAGCGCAGGGTGATGGCTCGATGGTGCCCGCAGATCTGTTGGGCGACAAAGAGGCGATGGATTTGGTGCGGTCCTACTACGCAATACCTGAAGCGCAGCGTCGCCGCTTGTTCGAGCTTGCACGCGTTTTGAGCGATGTTGCTTAGGATCGTCTAAATCGGTGCAAAACTAACGTTGCAAACGGTAATGCGTCATGGCACCCCGTTTGCATGATAAAAAAACATCACGATATTCAGGCTTTGGTTCAAGTCGCGGACGCGTTGGCGGATGCGGCGAGACAGGCTATTCTCCCGCATTTCCGGCATAAGGACTTGGTTTCCGACAACAAGGAATCTGAAGGCTTTGATCCTGTCACAGTTGCCGATCGCGCCGCAGAAACTGCAATGCGTGATATCCTGCGCAAGGAACGCCCTGACGATGCAATTCTGGGCGAGGAATTTGGCAAAACCTCCGGTACCACTGGTTTGACATGGGTCCTGGATCCGATTGACGGCACACGAGGGTTCATTTCAGGAACGCCCACATGGGGTGTATTGATCGGACTGGGCGACGAAACAGGCCCGATTGTCGGTGTGATTGATCAACCCTATATCGGTGAGCGGTTCACAGGCACTCCGAACGGGGCCTTTTTCAAGGGACCGCATGGGGCTTACCCCATTGAGACCCGCCTGCCGTGCAGCTTGGCTCAAGCGACGATTTTCACGACGTTCCCAGAGGTCGGAACAGAACATGAGCGCGCAGGGTTTGAGGCTGTTGCCGGACAATGCCGCCTGACGCGATATGGGATGGACTGTTACGCCTATGCCTTGTTGGCGGCGGGCCAGATTGACTTGGTGGTGGAAGCCGGCCTGAACGCTTACGACATTCATGCGCCCATTGGGCTGGTTCATGGGGCAGGTGGCATTGTCACTGACTGGAGCGGTGGTCCCGCGCACAATGGCGGGCGGGCTTTGGCTGCGGCCAACGCGGAAATTCATGCGCAAGCCCTTGCAATATTGAAAGAGTTCGTATGACCGAGACACTCATTCGCAACGCGGATGTTGTCCTGACGATGGACGACACCCGCCGCGAACTCAAAGGCGCTGATGTGCGTGTCAAAGCAGGTCGGATCACAGAAATCGGAACGGGGTTGGTTTCTGGCGGTGAGGTCATTGACGCGACCGGGTGCGTCGTGACGCCTGGTTTGGTCAACACGCATCACCACCTATACCAGACGTTGACGCGTGCCGTGCCGGGGGGGCAGGACGCATTGCTGTTTGGCTGGCTGAAAACGCTCTACCCGATTTGGGCCAACTTCACGCCGGATCACATGTACACGTCCGCTCAAGTGGGATTGGCGGAGTTGGCGTTGTCAGGCTGCACGCTGAGTTCTGACCATTTGTACCTTTATCCGAATGGTGCGCGGTTGGAGGACACGATCCATGCCGCCCGCTCGTTAGGGATGCGGTTTCATCCCACCCGCGGCAGTATGAGTATCGGGGAAAGCGATGGGGGGCTGCCACCGGACAGTGTTGTCGAGCGTGAGGCCGATATCCTCGAGGATTGCATCCGTGTGATTGATGCGTTCCATGACCCGCGTGAAGGGTCGATGTGCCGTGTCGGGGTCGCCCCGTGTTCGCCGTTTTCAGTCAGCACCGAATTGATGCGCGACGCAGCGCTTTTGGCGCGGGACAAAGGGGTGATGATGCACACCCACTTGGCCGAAAATGACGAAGACATTGCCTACAGCCTTGAAATGTTTGGTAAACGCCCCGGTCAATATGCGCAAGATCTGGGGTGGGTCGGGTCCGATGTGTGGCATGCACATTGTGTCAAACTGGATGCTGCTGAGATTGCATTGTTTGCTGAAACACAAACTGGAATTGCCCATTGTCCGTGTTCCAATTGTCGTCTGGGCAGCGGTATCGCGCCTGTGCGTGCTTTGCGGGACTCGCGTGTGCCAACCGGTTTGGGCGTTGATGGCTCGGCAAGCAACGACGCTGGAAATTTGATTTCGGAGGCGCGGCAAGCCATGTTGCTGCAGCGCGTGGCCAACGGCGCGGACGCAATGAGCGCGCGCGAAGCCCTTGAGATCGCGACTCGCGGTGGTGCTGATGTTTTGGGGCGTCCTGATTGCGGGCGCATTCAGGAGGGGGCCCGTGCAGATATCGCAATTTGGGATGTGTCCGGGATTGAGGCTGCAGGCAGCTGGGATCCTGCGGCCTTGTTGCTTGCGGGACCGACAGTTGTGAAACACCTGATGGTTGAAGGCGCGCAGATTGTACGCGACGGACAGATCACGACCATCAACCTCGAAGAAACGATTGCCACTCAAAACACCCTCGCCAGAGGGTTGATGGAGCGCCTATGAAACGCCTTTTAATTGTATTTTTGATCGTTGCAGGCTTGCCCCTTTATGCCAATCCGGCGGCTGTCAGCATCATGAATGATATGCGGGCTGACAAGCGTCGGGCTCCATTGACCTATTCGGTGATCCTCGAGAAAGCAGCAGATATGCATGCGCGGGACATGGCGGAAAACGGATTCTTTAGCCATTCTAGCCAGAATGGCGCAAGTGTCGGGGATCGCGTGAAAACGGCAGGGTACCAATGGTGCTTTTTAGCCGAGAATATCGCGCAAGGGCAAACCAGCTTGTCCCAAGTGATGGCGGGATGGGCGTCCTCCCCCGGGCATTACAAAAACATGATGCACAAAAAGGCCGCGCAGTTCGGCCTCGCCCAAGGCCCGGGGAACACGTGGGTGATGGTGCTTGCCGCACCTTGCTAACGGCTCTTTATGCTTGTTGGCATTGGCTTTAATCAAACGTGCATCTCCGGAAAGGCGCTGTCGGCTCACCAACCCATCTGCGATGCTCTGAGTTACGGGTTTTTCAAAAAGAAGGCGCGGAAACGCGCTTTCGCGCAAACCGGAACCGCCCATGTCTGTTCTTCGAGACGCTCGAACGGTTTGGGATATGTGCCCTGAAGGGGACGCCGGACAAGCGTTGGCTGGACGCGGCATCCGTTACTGATAGCGGTTTGCTAATGGATGTCTGGTTCCGGAACCGGTGCGCCGAACCCGGTACGAAGGAAATCGAAATCGCACCCTTTGTCGGCCTGTTCGATGTGCTTTGTGAACATCCAACCGTACCCGCGTTGATAGCGAGGCGCGGGTGGGGTCCAAGCTGCGCGCCGGCGTTCCATTTCAGCATCTGTGATTTCCACACTCAAAGATCGATTTGGAACATCGACGCAGATGATGTCCCCTGTTTCGATCAACGCAAGGGGCCCGCCGACGAAGGCCTCTGGGGCAACGTGCAAAATACAGGCCCCGTAGCTGGTGCCGCTCATCCGCGCATCAGACAAGCGCACCATGTCGCGGTGCCCTTCATTCAGCAGTTTTTGTGGCATCGGGATCATGCCCCATTCGGGCATGCCTGGTCCGCCTTGTGGCCCTGCATTGCGCAGGATGAGAACGTGATCGGCAGTGATGTCCGCATCTTTGTCGTCGATGATCTCCTTGAGTTCGGGATAGGAGTTTGCCACCAGTGCAGGCCCACGATGGGTGAGGAACTTCGGGTCCATCGCAGCGGGTTTGATAACAGCCCCATCCGGCGCAAGGTTCCCTTTGAGCACGGCGAGTGAGCCCTCGTGATAGACTGGGTTGGTCAAGGACCTGATAACATCGGAGTTGAAATTCTGAGCTCCCTCAAGGGCTTGCCCCAAGGTCTCCCCTGTCACAGTCAGAGCCGTCAGGTCCAGTTTTTGCGACAGCTCCTGCATCAGGGCTGCAAGGCCACCTGCGTAGTAGAAGTCCTCCATCAGATAGTCTTTTCCCGATGGGCGGATGTTTGCGATGACAGGGGTTGTGCGCCCGATGGCATCAAGATCGTCGAGGCCCAACGGCACGCCAGCGCGCCGCGCCATTGCGATCAGGTGAATGATGGCGTTTGTCGAACACCCTGTGGCCATTGCGACAGTCACTGCATTGCGCGTGCTGGCAGGGGTGATGATCTTGTCTGGCGTCAAGTCTTCCCAAACCATATCCACAATCCGGCGCCCGCACGCCGCGCTCATGCGTTGGTGGTTTACATCCGGAGCGGGGATAGAGGAGGCTCCGGGCAAGCACAGCCCCCACGCATCAGCGATGGCCGTCATCGTGCTGGCGGTGCCCATGGTCATGCAATGCCCGTAGGATCGCGCGATGCCGCCCTCTACACCTTGCCATTCGGATTTTGAAATGTGGCCCGCGCGGCGTTCGTCCCAGTATTTCCAAGCATCGGCACCTGATCCCAGGGTTTTACCAGCATAATTCCCACGCAACATCGGACCAGCCGGCAGGTAGATAAACGGCAAACCCATCGAGGTTGCCCCCATAACAAGGGCCGGCGTGGATTTGTCACAGCCACCCATCAACACAGCACCGTCCACCGGATTAGAACGCAGGACTTCTTCAACTTCCATCGCCACCATGTTGCGATAAAGCATGGCGGAGGGCTTGAGCAACTGCTCCCCCAGCGAGTGTACAGGAATTTCGACCGGCATCCCGCCCGCCTGTAAAATTCCGCGTTTCACGAACTCGACCCGATCCCGGAAATGCATATGACAGGGTTGGAGGTCAGACCACGTGTTCAGGATCGCGATAATGGGTTTATTTTCCCAGTCTTGGGCAGATAAACCCATCTGCATCGTGCGCGAGCGGTGCCCGAAAGAGCGCAGATCATCCGGCGCGTACCAACGGGCCGACCGCAGGTCTTTGTACTCTTTGGTCATTGCGCGCGGCCTCCGTCATCTGGGTAACGTGCGGTTTCACGCACAGCTATAGCGTCACAGGCTGCCCTGTTTGAAGGGAAAGGGCCGCCGCATCTGCCAGTTTCTGCGCTTTTAGCCCATCTTCGATTGTTGGGCTGGGGGGCGTGGCCGCATCCAAAGCCTCAACAAAATGCGCTATTTCTGCGAGGTAAGCGGCCTCGTAGCGTTCCAGAAAGAAGTTTTGCGTTGGCGCCCGTTTGAACCCTGCTTCGGTCGCAACCTCGACTGTGTTTTCCAACATGTTTTCGGCGCGCAACATGCCTTTGGAGCCGTGCACCTCGATCCGTTGGTCATATCCGTAGCTTGCGCGTCTTGAGTTGGAGATCTGGCAAATTTTACCCGAGGCGGTGGTCAAAGTCACGGCAGCCGTGTCGACGTCCCCCGCAATGCCGATTTCGGGATCAACAAGGGCGGACCCTACGGCGAATACCTGTACCGGATCTTCACCAAGCAGAAACCGCGCCATGTCGAAGTCGTGGATCATCATGTCCCGAAAAATACCGCCTGAACTCTGGATATAGCTGATCGGCGGCGGGTTCGGATCGCGCGACAGGATCGTCACGATTTCGACATCGCCAATTTCGCCAGCAGCTATTCTGGCTTGAACCATAGCAAAGTTGGGGTCAAAGCGGCGGTTGAACGCGGTCAGAAACGGCACATTGTTGGCTTGTACCACGTCCATGCAGGTCTGGATGCGGTCTGCGGACATATCGACGGGCTTTTCGCAGAAAATCGCTTTGCCTGCTTTGGCCGCAGATTGAATCAGGTCAAAATGGGTATCGGTCGGAGTGCAAATGATGATTGCATCAATGTCCGACGCGCTGAGGATCTCTTGTGTGCTGCGCACTTGCGCCCCTGACTGATCCGCGACCGCTTGCGCGGATGCGCTAAAGGCATCCGCAACAGCGACCAATTTTGCAGAAGGCAGGCGCAACAACGATCGGGCGTGAACCTGCCCGATACGACCACACCCCAGAATTCCAATACGCACCATTTTATATCCCTTTTTGCTCATGACCCATCGCGCTCAAAACCGTTCTTGCGGCTTGCACCATTGGATCATGGGTGTCTTTCAAAATGCTCACACGGTCAAAGCGGGATGCGTCGGAATTAACGGCCTTGCGCATCGCTTGTCCGAAGGCCATGCGCAATTCAGTGCCGATGTTGAATTTGCAAACCTTCGATCCCGTGGCCAAGGCCGTGCGCTGCGCTACAGGGACGCCAGAGCCACCGTGGATAACCAGTGGTACATCGCTCAGCGCTTCGATTGCGCGAATGCGGGCCTCATCCAACCCACCTTCTTTGTCTTGTTGCAGATGAACGTTGCCCACGGAAATAGCCATGGCATCGACGCCGGTTTCACGTGCGAACTTTGCGGCTTCGTCAGGGTCGGTTCCGGCCGAATTCTCGCCGTTGGCATAGCCCACAAAGCCGATCTCGCCCTCGCAAGAAATACCTGCGGCATGGGCCATTTCGACGATTGCGCCAGTTTCGTCGATGTTCTGCGAAAGCGGCGCGCGTGATCCGTCATACATCAACGAGGTAAAGCCGCTCTCCAACGCCATGCGACATTCATCCGCAGTATAGCCGTGATCCAGATGGGCCACGACAGGGACGCTTGCGGCTTCAGCCAAGTGACGGAACATTTTGCCCAGAACGGGCAAAGGGGTGTGCGCGCGGCAAGACGGGCCAGCTTGCAGTATCACAGGGCAGCCTTCGGCTTCGGCAGCGGCCACAAAGGCACGCATGTCTTCCCATCCCAAGGTGACCAGACCCGCCACCGCGTAGTGGCCTTTGAGAGCAGGTTGTAGGACATCTGCTAGCGTTGCTATGCTCATTTGAACTTTGCCACCATGTCTTTGATGCCCGGGATGGTTTCGACCTGATAGGCGTGTGTGGGTTGGAAGAACTGGATAAGGCTGCGTTGGCTGAGCCCGCCCAAAATGGTGAAGTAATACATTTCATAACCCGGCATCACGGCGCAGGGGTGGTACCCTTTGTCGATCATCATCGTAGAGCCATCCATCAGTTGGTAGGCATCTCCCGGCTTGCCTTCTTCGCGCTGAAGGATTTGCACGCCGGAGCCGTGTTTCGGACGGAACCTGAAATTGTAGGTCTCATCGTGGCGGGTTTCATGCGGCAGGTTGTCGGTGTCGTGCTTGTGCGCCGGAAAGCCTGACCAGCCACCTTGGCCGACAGTGAACAACTCGCTCACCAGCAAGCGGCCCACTTTGTCGTGCTGTTTTTGCCCAAGGATATGCTTGATCTTGCGGTGGGTTTTGGTGTCGTCCGAGCCGTATTGCACTTTGTCGAGTTCAGCGACCCGCACATCGAAAGGATCCAGGACCTTATCGTACTTTGCGCCCGCAATGAATGTTTCGGTGTCGCGCGTGGCGACGATGGTCACTTTGGCCCCGACAGGCACATAGACGCCTTCGGGTTCACCGTCCCAAACGTCTTCGGTGCGGTTGCCAAGGGCCGCAAAATCTACGCCCTCCACCGACACATCGACAGTGCCCGTGGCAGGCACGATGCATGTCTCATACCCTGGAACCTGATATTCAAAGGCTTCGCCGGCTTTGAGTTTGACGATGTTGAAGTAGTTCAAAGGAACGGTCGGGTCATCCGCATCTACGATGGCTTTGTTCTGGTTGTCGTGTGGGGCAATATGCATGACGGGTCCTTAAGCGAATTGGGTTGGGCCGGAATGACCGGCGAGAAAGGCAGTTAAATCTTGGGGGTAGGGCATAGCGGGGGCACAGCCGGGTTTTGCCACGACAATGGCGGCGCAGGCTGATCCGCGCAAAACAGCCGTTTCCAGCGCGTCTCCTGCGGCAAGAGAGGAAAGCATTCCAGCCATAAAACTGTCCCCGGCGCCTGTCGGTTTGAGGGCCGTGACAGGGTAGATACCAGTGCGAACTTCGCGCCCTTGCGCAAAGGTAATCGCGCCGCGTTCGCCCATTTTGTAGACAACAATCGCGGCGCTTGTGGTCGCGAGTGATCGCGCCATGGCCAGCCCCTTGTCCTTGTCACCGGCCATAAAGCCGAATTCGTCGTCATTGCCGACAATCACATCCGACAAGGCGCCAGCCTTGGATAGCACGTCTTCGGCCACCGCAGCGGAGGGCCAACTGTACGGGCGATAGTCAATGTCGAAAATGATAGGCAAACCTGCCGCTCGCGCCAATTCAAACGCTTGAAACGAGGCGCTGCGTGACGGCTCGGCTGCAAACACAGTGCCCGCCGTGACCAACGCGCCGAATTTTGTGTAATCGACCGCTTCGACGTCTGCTTGCGTCATCTCGAAATCAGCGGCGCCGTTGCGGTAGATGACCGATTGGTGCCCTTCAACCCGACTTTCGTACAAGGCCAGCGAGTTGCGTGCCTCTCCGCCCACGGGGGATACATATGTGGTGTCCACGCCGTAGTGGTGCAGTTTGTTCACACAGAAGCGGCCAACAGCGTCATCGGACACATTGGTTACAAGCGATGCTGCGCCACCCAGTTTGACGATGCCCGCCGCGATGTTGGCAGATGAGCCGCCCATGTCCGGCGTGAATGTTGTGGCGTCTTGCGTGGCAACACCCGGTTCAGGAAACAAGTCCATTCCGACGCGCCCAACAACGACAAAGTTGTTTTTCTTTATGCCTGGTAAAACGTCCATCATGTGCGTCCCTCTGCGTTGCCCGCTTTGGCTGCGTCCAGAACTTCCGGGTAGGGGTAATTCAAGCCGATCAGTTGTCGTATTTCGGGGCTGGCGTTGTCGATAAAATCTTGAGGCAGCGCCGCCGGCATGTCTTCCATCGGCTTCACCCACTTGGGCAGGTACTGGATCAAAATGGCGCTGCGATCGTGCTGAGACGTGTTGGGCATCGCGCAATGCCATGTGACGCCATAAAACAAGACAACGTCACCGGGCTCTCCGGTCATTTGCTCACAGTTTTCGAAAAACCGATCCTCTGGTGTGGGGTAGCGCAGCTGCTTTTGGCTGCCCGGCATGTACGCAGTTGCCCCGCTTTCTTTGGTGAACGGGTCCAAGATGACAGAGACCTGAGCATTCATGGGAAATGAGCCGTTAAACCCGACAGGATGCGTTTCGGGTTTATGGAAGTCCCAATACGGGTAATCCACATGGGGTTCTTGACCCGGACCGCCCGGCAATATGCGGTTGGCTGCGATGGAGCCCATAATGAATTCGGTACCTAGAAATGCGCGCAAAACGTCCATTAAAACTGGGTGCGCGGCCATGTCCGAGAAAACTTCACCTTTGGCCAGCAGGTTCCACACCCGACGCTGAAGGTTGAGAGTTCCCGCATCTTCTGCAGCACCTTGAAAGTGAGTTGCCTTTTGCGCGTCCTGATCGGAGTGTTCCATGACGATCTGTCGCGCTTCCGCTATTTGCTGCGGTGAAAAAAGTCCCGAAATCCTGACCGCGCCCTGACCGTTCAAAAGCGCGTCTACGATCGCGTCGGGCGTTGCCGTTTTTGAAGTAAAATGTAACATCAAACGCCCTTTCGCTGTTTTACGCGTTCGGCTTCGACCTCAAGATGTTTTTCCGTGACTTTTGGATTGTCACTGACATGCGGCGTCCCGACTTCCCACCAGGTGTGCCCTTCGGTTGTCCAACCTTCGTAGGCGTCAACTTGCATCACGATCACACTGGTCTTGGTGGCTGCTTTGGCGCGTTTGAACGCTTCACCAAATTCTGCTGGATTGGAGACGGTTTCGGCGTTGGCCCCCATTGCGGCAGCGTGGGCCTGAAAGTCTACAGCGAAAGGATGCGGCACCGTAGGGCAGTCGGCGATCAGGTTGTTAAAGCTTTCGTTGCCAGTGTTGTTTTGCAGTTTGTTGATCACTGCAAACCCGCCATTGTCGAGAACGCAGATGATCAGTTTATGCCCCGTCAGAACAGAGGAATAAATGTCCGAGTTCATCATCATATAAGAGCCGTCACCGGTGAATATGATGGTGTCTTGGTCTGGTTCGCGCTCGAACTGGGCAATTCTGGCACCCCAGCCGCCTGAAATCTCGTACCCCATGCAGGAAAAGCCGAATTCGACGTCGACGGTGCCGATGTCCTTGGTTTGCCAATGTGCGGTCACTTCGGCGGGCAAGCCGCCTGCGGCTGCGACCACGCGGTCACGTGGATCACACAGATCGTTGACGGTCCGGATGACTTGGCAATAGGAGTTCGGCCCATTGCCGGGGGTGGTGATGTCATCGGTGTAGGCCACCCATTTGGCCCGCTCGCTTCGCGCGAAGTCGACCCATGACGCGGGGCCGGTATATCCGTTCAATGCAGCGCCAAGGGCTGTGATGCTGAGTTTTGCATCCCCGATGACAGGCAAAGACATGTGTTTCATTGCGTCATGGCGCCCGACATTCACGCCGATGATGCGCGCATCCTGTGCAAAAGCTGTCCATGATCCCGTGGTGAAATCCTGCAAACGCGTTCCGATGGCGACAATCACATCCGCGCGCTCTGCGATGGCATTGGCGCTGTCCGAGCCTGTCACCCCGACAGGGCCGATGTTCAAAGGATCGTCCTGAAGAAGGTTTGCGCGCCCTGCGATGGTCTCGACCACAGGGATGTTGTGGGTTTTGGCAAAGCTGGTCAGTTCGGCAACCGCCCCGGCATATTGCACCCCTCCGCCGGCAATGATCATCGGGCGTTCTGCACCTGCTAACAGGGCGGCCGCCTCTGCGATGTCGCGGACATCAGGGCTTTGACGGCGAATACGGTGCACACGCTTTTCAAAGAAGGCGGCGGGGTAATCAAACGTCCACCCCTGAACATCCTGTGGCAAGCCGATGAAGGCAGGACCGCAATCCGCCGCGTCCAGCATCGTCGCAAGAGCCGCAGGCAGGGATTGGATGATTTGCGCAGGATGGGTGATCCTGTCCCAATACCGGCTGACAGATTTGAAGGCGTCGTTCACCCCGAGCGCCGGATTGTTGAAGTGCTCAAGTTGTTGCAAGACCGGATCGGGCAGGCGGGTGACATATGTGTCCCCGCACAACATCAGCATTGGCAAGCGATTGGCGTGGGCAAGAGCGGCAGAGGTCAAAAGATTTGCCGTTCCGGGGCCTGCGCTGGCTGTGCAGAACATGAAACGCTGGCGTAACCACTGCTTGGAGTAGCCCGCCGCAGCAAAGCCCATGCTTTGCTCGTTCTGACCGCGATACAATGGCAACGCGTCGCGTGCATCATAAAGGGCTTCGCCCAGACACGTCACATTTCCGTGTCCAAAGATGCCGAACCCGCCACCGCAAACGCGCATCTCTTGCCCGTCAATTTCGATGTATTGGTTCGCGAGGTACTTGATAATTGCTTGCGCTGTCGTAAGACGCAGGGTGCTATCTGACATGGCCAAATCCGCTTTCATTTTTTGCCCTTGCGGCGATTGTCGCTTGCACGATTTAGAATCCAAGGATACTAGTTTTGCAACCGGTTGCAAACCCAATTTCACGGAAAGTACGGCGCGATGACAGAAATCGGCATTGGTATCGTTGGCGGCGGCTATATGGGCAAAGCCCATGCTGTCGCTATGTCCGCTGTGGGGGCTGTTTTTGATACGCAACTGCGCCCCAGACTGGAAATGATCTGCGCCAGCTCTGCTCAAAGCGCTGAGAAATACCGCAAAGCGTTCGGGTTCCAGCGCGCAACGGACGACTGGAACGTTCTCGTCAACGATCCAAAGGTCGAAGCCATAGTGATCGCCACCCCACAAGAATTTCACCGTGATATCGCTGAAGCTGCGTTTGCGCTCAACAAGCCTGTGTTCTGTGAGAAACCCCTTGGCGCCTCGCTTGAAGACAGTCGCGCTATGGTCAAAGCCGCTGCTGGCCAGATTAGCATGACGGGGTTCAACTATATCCGCACCCCCGCCAGCCAGTTCGTGCGCAAGCTTATTGCCGACGGCGCGATCGGGGATGTCACGTGGTTCCGCGGCGAACATACCGAGGACTTTTTGGCCGACCCCAAGGCGCCGGCCACATGGCGCACGGACGGGGATGCCAACGGGACCATGGGGGATTTGGCACCCCATATGATCAACGGGGCTTTGGCTTTGATCGGCCCCATCGCCTCTGTGATTGCCGAGGTCGAAACTGTTCATGCCACCCGTCCCGGTGGCGCGGTGAGCAACGATGACCATGGCCAGTTGATGTGCCGGTTTGCCAATGGAGCAATGGGGCAGATGTATTTCAGCCGCATCAGCCATGGCCGCAAAATGGGCTACGCTTATGAGGTGACAGGGACCAAAGGGGCGATCCGTTTCGATCAGGAAGACCAGAACGCGTTGTGGCTTTACGCGATGGAAGAGCCTGAAGCGACACGCGGTTTCCGCAAGATCCTTACCGGACCTGCGCACCCAGATTATGCCCCGTTTTGTCAGGGGCCCGGGCATGGCACCGGTTATCAAGATCAGATTATCATTGAAGCGCGTGATTTCTTGCACGCCATCGCAACTCAAACCGCCGTCTGGCCAACCTTTCAGGATGGCTTGGAGGTGAATCAAGTTATCGCCGCTGCCATGGCGTCATCTCGCGCGAAGGCGTGGGTCGACGTTGCTGGCGTTTAGGCTTTCGAAAGGCACTGACATGACTATCAAAATCGGCAACGCTCCCTGTTCTTGGGGAATCGAATTTCCAAGTGACCCTGCATATCCAACATGGCAATCCGTCTTGGATCAATGCGCTGGTGCGGGGTACAAGGGCATCGAACTTGGCCCGATTGGCTATATGCCTGAGGACCCAATGGTCTTGGCCCCTGCGCTTGGCAGAACGGGACCTTGAGATTATTGGCGGCGTTGTGTTTCGCGCGTTCCATGATCCGGCAATGTGGGACGATGTGATGGACGCCTCCGTCCGCACCTGCAAAGCTTTGGCCGCGCACGGCGCCGAGCATCTGGTGTTGATTGACAGCATTTCACCGCGCCGTGCCCCGACGGCTGGCCGTGCGGATGAGGCCGAGCAGATGGACAAGGCCGAATGGACGCCTTTCGTGACCGGATTGCGACCATCGCAAAAATGGGCAGCGAAGAATACGGGCTGACCGTGGGCATCCACGCACATGCGGCGGGCTTTATGGACTTTGAGCCTGAACTTGATCGTCTGTTGAACGAAGTCGATGAAAGCACTCCTGAAGATCTGTTTTGACACCGGCCACCACTCTTATGCAGGCTTTGATCCGGTTGCCTTTATGGATCGCTACATCGACCGCATATCCTACATGCATTTCAAAGATATCGACCCTGTCGTTAAGGCGGATGTGGTGGCCAAGCGCACCGACTTTTACAAAGCCTGCGGACAAGGCATTTTCTGCAATCTGGGGCAAGGGGATGTTGATTTTCCTGCTGTGCGGCAAGCGCCTGTTGGATGCTGGTTTTGAGGGCTGGTGCACGGTTGAACAGGATTGTGACCCATCGATGCCTGGCACGCCGCTTGAAGATGCGCGCGCCAACCGTGATTACCTGCAATCCATTGGTTTTTAAGGACGAAACAAGATGACAAAGTTGAAATGGGGCATGATTGGTGGCGGCGAAGGCAGCCAAATCGGACCAGCGCACCGCTTGGGCGCACAGGCTGACGGGTTGTTCGAGTTTGCGGCGGGCGCCCTTGATCACCGTGCCGAAGAGGGGCGCGACTATGCCCGGCGTTTGGGCATTTCTGCGGACCGCGCTTATGGCGATTGGCAAGAGATGCTGGAGGGGGAAAAGAACCGTGAGGACCGCATTGATCTTGTCACGGTGGCCACTCCGAATGCCACGCACTTTGAGATCACGAAAGCATTCCTTGAGGCAGGTTTTAACGTGCTTATGCGAAAAGCCGATGACGATGACGGTGGAGGAGGGCGAGGAAATCGTGCGCGTCGCCAGTGCGACCGGTAAAATCTGTGCGGTCAACTATTGCTATTCCGCCTACCCGATGGTGCGTCAGGCGCGCGCAATGGTGCGCGCGGGCGAGGTGGGTAAAATCCGTCTTGTGGTGACAAACTTCAGCCATGGCCACCACGGTGACGCCGCCGACGCGGACAATCCGCGTGTGCGGTGGCGCTATGATCCTGCGATGGCGGGCGTGTCCGGACAGTTTGCAGATTGCGGGATTCACGCGCTGCACATGGCCAGCTTTATCTGCGATGACGAGGTTTCAAAACTTTCGGCCGATTTTGCATCTACCATTTCAAGTCGTGAGCTCGAGGACGATGCCATGGTCAACTTCCGCATGACTGGTGGCACCGTTGGCAGGCTCTGGACATCTTCGGTTGCGATCGGGCGACAGCATGGTTTCGACATTCAAGTCTTTGGTGAAACAGGCGGATTGCGCTGGGCCTCCGAGCAGCCGAACCAGTTGATCTACACCCCGGTTGGGGGACGGACACAGATTATTGAAAAGGGCGAGGGGGGGCTGCATGAAGATGCACAGCGGCTTTCGCGCGTTTCAATCGCCCACCCCGAAGGTTTTCCACTGGCTGTGGCCAACATCTATTGCGATCTTGCGGATGCGATCCGCGGCGAAGTGCGTGATGGTTTGCCAAATGCGGCTGACGGTGTGCGGTCTATGGCTGCGGTTCACACTGCGGTGGCATCGGCGAAAGAGGATGGGGCATGGATGGACGCGCGCCCCCCTATGTTTCGCGATTAACGGCGCGGGCGCAACGTATTGCGCTCAACGACCTGACAGGGAAACAATCGCGCCTCAGGGTAGCGATCAGGCTCATCCAGCATGGCAGCCATCAGCTCGACAGATGAGTTAACAATCTGCTTGATAGGCTGGTGGATGGTGGTGAGCGCGATGTTTTCCCAACTCGACATTTCCATGTCATTGAAAGCCGATGACGCCAATGTCGTCTGGGAACGTGCATGCCTGCGTCTTTGATCGCGCTTAGAACGCCAATGGACAAAACATCGTCACCGCAGAAATATGCCTCGTGCCAAAGTGGTTTTGGCAAGGCGCTGCATTTCCGAACGACCTGCCTGAAAAGAATACTGCGCGGCGAAAGAGTAGCTGACCGATACATCAGGATGTTTCGCCAATTCCTCGAGGAACCCTTTGAGGCGGTCTTGGGTAGAGGTCGCGGCCTCTGGTCCCCCAAGAAATGCGACATCTTCATACCCGCGTTCCACCAACTCACGTGCAGCCATCCGGCCTGCTTCTGCGTTGTCGATGCCAACAACATGGACTTCGGGTGCGCTGGAATAGCGGCCGAAAGTGTTCACCACGGGGATTCGTTTGTCGCGAAACGCTTTGGAAAATGCGGGCGGCAGGGTGGAAGAGGCGACGATAACCCCGTCGACAGAATATTGGTTCAGCATTTGAACGGAATGTTCGGGATCGGTTTCATTGCTCAGGTTCACCAGCAATGGCCGCAAACCGCGATCTTGCAGGCCACGGGTGAAGAGGTCAAAACCTCAAGAAAGATCGGGTTGTGAAAGTTGTTGCTGACCAAGCCGATCAGTTTGGTGCGGCGGGTGGTCAGACTGCGCGCAAGGAAATTTGGACTATACCCAAGCTCTTGAGCGGCTTTTTCGACCTTTCTGCGCATTTTCTCGGAAACAGAGGCGCCGTCCGTAAATGTCCGCGACACAGCCGAGGTCGAAACCCCCGCCTTTATCGCCACGTCTTTGAGCGTTGCTGCCATTGTAAATTCCAACAGTTACGTCGCGCCGAGCCTCTTTACATCTGAATGTGATGCGGCGCAGTAAAAATCTATCCGATTATTTTTGCAACCGGTTGCAAAATATTTCGATTCCATGGTTTCCTAGGAACTACAGAGCGGCTCCGGCGTGTTCGAGAGCTGCGCTCATAATTCCAGGGAGGGAAAAAATGAACTCTATTTTGAAAAAGTTGATGTTGACTGCTGCAGTCGTGGTTTCACCACTGATGGCGTCCGCGGATGGCCAGGTGATGATCTGACGTATATTCTTGGTCAGCCACGCACCTGACAGTGACAGCTGGTGGAACACCATCAAAAACGGCCTCGCGTTGGCGGGTGAGCAAATGGACGTTTCGGTCGAGTACCGCAACCCACCAACTGGTGACCTTGCTGACATGGCGCGTATCATCGAGCAGGCAGCAGCCTCGCAACCCGATGGTATCATCACGACATTGTCTGACTTTGATGTCCTTAAGGGGCCAATCATGGCCGCTGTCGATCAAGGTATCGACGTGATCATCATGAACTCTGGTACACCTGCGCAAGCCGCCGAAGTTGGCGCTTTGATGTATGTTGGTCAGCCTGAGTACGACGCCGGTCTTGCCGCTGGTCAACGCTGCCAAACGCGACGGTGTTGGCAGCTTCTTGTGCGTCAACCACTACATCTCTTCGCCGTCCTCGACAGAGCGGTGCCAAGGGTTTGCTGATGGCTTGGGTGTTGATCTGGGCAACCAGATGATCGATTCTGGTCAAGATCCCTGCAGAGATCAAAAACCGTGTTCTCGCCTACCTGTCCGCCAACCCTGAAACGGATGCGATCCTGACGCTTGGGCCAACATCCGCTGACCCGACAATGTTGGCGCTGGACGAAAACGGTATGGCTGGCGACATCTATTTCGGCACCTTCGACTTGGGTGAAGAAATTGTCAAAGGCATCAAAGCAGGCACGATCAAGTGGGGCATCGACCAACAGCCGTTCTTGCAAGCTTACCTGCCTGTTGTCGTCCTTGCCAACTACGACCGCTACGGCGTTCTCCCAGGCAACAACATCAACTCCGGCCCGGGTTTCGTCACTGCTGACGGCCTGACCAAAGTTGAAAAATTCGCTGGCGAATTCCGCTAAATCCAAGCGACAGAAGGCGGCCTTTGCACGTGCGTAGGCCGCCTTTTTTGTATCTGATCACATAGAGGGAAGCCGATGTCAGAGGCAGTAAAAACAGACGAGCGCGTTAGAGAAATGTCTAAGCTGCGCCAAGCGATGATCCGGCCCGAGTTGGGCGGAATAGTGGGCACAGTCGCCGTGTTTACGTTTTTCATTCTTTTTGCCGGCAATTCGGGGATGTTCAACGCGCAAGGCGTGATGAACTGGTCGACGGTTTCAGCGCAATTCATGATTATCGCGGTGGGCGCGTGTCTGTTGATGATCGCGGGCGAATTTGACCTGTCTGTTGGCTCTATGATCGGCTTTGCGGGCATGATGGTTGCGGTGTTTGGCGTCACACTGGGATGGCCGATGTGGTTGGCCGTTATCGTCACCTTTATCATCTGCATCGCATTCGGTGCCCTCAACGGTTACATCGTGGTCCGCACGGGATTGCCAAGCTTTATCGTGACCTTGGCCACGCTGTTTATCTTGCGCGGTTTTACGATTTTTATCCCTCAAACGCTTGAGCGTAAGACCATCATCGGTGGTATCCGCGAAGCGGCAGAAGGCGACTGGATTGCGTCAATCTTTGGCGGAACGATTTTCAAAGGCTTCTTTCAGTGGCTTGGCGATATGGGTGTGATCGACGTGTTTTCGCGCGGCAACAAGATGGGGCAACCCGTTGTAGACGGCATTCCGATGTTGCTTGTTTGGGCCATCGGACTGGTCGTTTTGGGCCATATTTTATTGACCCGTACCCGCTTTGGTAACTGGATTTATGCGGCAGGGGGCGATGCGCAAGCGGCCCGTTACGCAGGTGTTCCGGTCAACCGCGTCAAGATCTTGATGTTCATGTTCACCGCCTTTTGTGCGACTGTTTTCGCGGTTTGTCAGGTGATGGAGTTCGGATCAGCTGGAGCTGACCGTGGATTGCTCAAGGAATTTGAGGCCATCATCGCCGTTGTCATTGGTGGCGCGTTGCTGACGGGCGGCTATGGCTCTGTGATCGGTGCTGCATTGGGAGCCTTGATCTTTGGGGTGGTGCAACAAGGGCTGTTCTTTGCCGGCGTCGAAAGCTCGCTGTTCCGCGTTTTCCTTGGGGTTATCTTACTACTGGCCGTTATCCTCAACACCTACATTCGTCGCCTGATCACGGGAGAACGCTGATGCAACCGATCATTCAAATGAACGACATCCAAAAGCATTTTGGCTCTGTCATTGCGCTGGCGGGGGTAACAATCGATTTTTACCCCGGCGAATGCCATTGCCTTCTTGGGGACAACGGAGCGGGGAAATCTACGTTTATCAAGACGATGTCAGGGGTGCACAAGCCAACCTCCGGAGATATCCTGTTCGAAGGGCAGCCGATGCATTTTTCCGACCCGCGAGATTCGATCGCGGCGGGCATTGCGACTGTTTACCAAGACTTGGCCATGATCCCGTTGATGTCTGTCAGCCGCAACTTTTTCATGGGCAACGAGCCTGTGAAAAAGAGGGCAGGCATGTCTTTTTTCGATCATGACTACGCCAATGAGACGACAATGAGTGAAATGCGCAAAATGGGCATCAACTTGCGTGGTCCCGATCAGGCCGTTGGCACGTTGTCAGGCGGGGAACGGCAAACAGTGGCGATTGCACGCGCTGTTCATTTCGGGGCCAAGGTTCTGATCCTTGATGAGCCTACATCAGCCCTAGGGGTACGTCAGACTGCCAACGTTCTTGCGACGGTGGACAAGGTGCGCAAACAAGGCATTTCGGTCGTGTTCATCACGCACAATGTCCGTCACGCAATGGCCGTTGGCGATAGGTTTACTGTTCTCAACCGGGGCAAAACCTATGGGACTGCGAACAAAGGTGAGATCACCCCTGAAGCATTGCAAGATATGATGGCGGGTGGCCAGGAACTGGCGACGCTGGAAGGGTCCTTGGGCGGCACCGTCTGAAGATTCAAAACAATAACGCGGCCCAGCCCTTTTTTAAAAAGGCTGGGCTTTATACGTTTGATTTGAACAGTTTGATTTTCTTGGATAGGTCCAGGCAGCTGTTGGAAATCCGCGTGCTTCTGTCTTCCAGTTCTTCAATGAAGTTTTCGCAGATTGGCTCGCCTGTTATGTGATGTTTCAAATAGCTTTCACAGGCCACATCGTAGTTGTCGATGAAGACCAACTGGCGAAAAACAACAGCGGCTTCTTTGGGCGTCAGCAGGTGGAGTTGTTCACGCGAGTGCGTGAAGAAACCGCGCGAGGCAAATGTTGTCCATTGAATGCGCGACAGCTTTTTCCATTCGGCATCAGCGGCCAGCAAGTGAAACTCGTTGCTTACCATTGAGAAATGGCGGGCAGCGTTTTGAAAATCTGCGCGCAAGTGTTTGATCAGTGCCCTGCGACGGAAAATATACAAGACGGGTTCTGCGACGAGGGCGGCCACCACACCGGCAACTGTGCCAAGGACAAGGCCCCACTGAAACTCTGTCATACTCTATACTCGGCCCTTAAAATGGGATGTTTTGAAAAGAAAATGGCCCCCTCTCAGTACGACAGCGCAGTGAGAGGGGGCCATTGATTAGCGTGAAAACTTCTTGTGTTTCAGGCGCTTGGGTTCCATCGCGTCTGCACCAAGGCGCCGCTTTTTGTCTTCTTCGTAGTCCTCGAAGTTGCCTTCAAACCATTCAACGTGTGAATCGCCTTCAAACGCCAGAATATGTGTGCAAATCCGGTCAAGGAAGAAGCGGTCGTGCGAGATGACAACCGCGCAGCCTGCAAAATCAACCAAAGCGTCTTCCAAAGCGCGCAGGGTCTCAACGTCCAGATCGTTTGTCGGTTCATCGAGCAGCAAAACGTTGCCGCCGTCTTTCAACAAACGTGCCATGTGCACACGGTTGCGCTCACCGCCTGACAGCAGACCGACTTTCTTTTGCTGATCGCCACCTTTGAAGTTAAAGGAGGAGCAATACGCGCGTGAGTTCACTTCGGCGTCGCCCAATGAAATCAACTCCGCTCCGCCAGAGATCGCTTCCCAGACGTTGTTGTCAGGGTCGAGATCGTCGCGGGACTGGTCCACATAAGACATCTGCACAGTGTTGCCGATTTCTACGGTGCCTGCGTCAGGGGTTTCATGCCCTGTGATCATTTTGAACAACGTGGATTTACCCGCGCCGTTTGGACCGATCACGCCGACGATGCCGCCGGGGGGAACAGACATGTCCAAGCCGTCAATCAAGAGCTTGTCGCCCATAGCTTTTTTCAGGCCTGTGATCTCGATCACCTTGCTGCCAAGGCGTTGACCGTTCGGAATAACGATCTGGGCGTACGTCAGCTTTTCGCGCTCGGATTTATCTGCCAGTTCGTTATAGGAATTGATCCGCGCTTTGGACTTGGCTTGGCGGGCTTTGGCGCCTTGGCGCATCCACTCCAATTCGCGTTGCAATGTCTTTTGGCGCGATTTGTCTTCGCGGGCTTCTTGCAACAAGCGTTTGGCTTTTTGCTCGACCCAGGAGGAATAGTTGCCTTCCCATGGAATGCCGCGGCCGCGTTCCAGTTCCAGAATCCAAGTTGTGATGGAATCGAGGAAGTAGCGGTCGTGGGTCACGATCAGGATGGTGCCTTTGTAATCAATCAGGTGCTGTTGCAGCCAGGCGATCGTTTCAGCGTCGAGGTGGTTCGTCGGTTCATCAAGCAAAAGCATATCAGGCGCTTCAAGCAGCAATTGGCACAGGGCCACGCGACGTGCTTCACCGCCGGACAGATCGTTGATGTTTGCATCATCCGCAGGGCAACGCAGCGCTTCCATAGAGACGTCAATCTGGCTGTCGAGATCCCAAAGGTTTTCGGCGTCGATCTGGTCCTGCAGTTGGCCCATCTCGTCGGCGGTCTCTTCAGAGTAATTCATCGCCAATTCGTTGTAGCGGTCCAGAACGGCTTTCTTCTCCGCCACACCAAGCATCACATTTTCACGCACGCTCAGGTTCGGGTCCAGCTTTGGTTCCTGTGGCAGGTAGCCAACTTTGGTGCCTTCCGCCGACCACGCCTCGCCGGTGAAGTCCTTGTCCATTCCGGCCATGATCTTCATCAGCGTGGACTTACCCGAGCCGTTCACGCCCACAACGCCGATTTTCACGCCGGGAAGGAAGTTCAAGTGGATGTTTTCAAAGCATTTCTTACCGCCGGGGTAGGCCTTGGACACACCGGACATGTGATAGACGTATTGATAGGCTGCCATTGGATCGACTCCGATTGGGAAATTTGGTTTGGGGTGTGATAATGCAGGCAGCGTTGGGGGGCAATGACATGTATGCGTTGAAAGATCTGATTGCGGGATATGCACAAGAGGGTTGTGTGACTTGGTTGGGCCTTCGCGGGGAACGGCGCGGGGAAATGTCTGTGGTTGATGAGGCTCTGATCACAGAGGCCGGATTAGAGGGCGACCATGGCCGAGCGGGCAAGCGTGCTGTGACGCTTATTCAGGCAGAGCACCTGCAGGTCATCGGGGCCATGTTGGGGCAGGGTGCGATTGACGTGGCTTTGATGCGCCGAAATATTGTGGTCAGCGGGTTGAACTTGAACGCTTTGAAAGCGCGGCGGGTTGCTGTCGGCGCGGCTGTGCTGGAGGTCACCACGATCTGTGCACCGTGTTCGCGCATGGAGGAGACCTTTGGCACTGGCGGGTATAGTGCGGTTCGAGGGCATGGCGGTTGGTGCGCCAGAGTCATTGTGCCGGGGTGGGTGCACGTCGGCAGCAGTGTTTACCCAGTCGATTGACACAATGGGCGATTTGGGGGCAAGACACGCTATGAATTCTGCCTTTCCCTATGCCCGCGCAGGCCAGACTATCGGCCTGTTGGGCGGTTCATTTGATCCGGCGCACGAGGGGCATGCACATATCACCCGCGAGGCACTCAAGCGTTTTGGGCTGGATCGTGTGTGGTGGATGGTCAGTCCCGCCAATCCTTTAAAGGCCCGCGGCCCCGCGCCTTTGGGCCAGCGCATGCAGCGGGCACGAGAGGTCATGTGCCACCCCTGTGTCGAGATCACGGATATCGAGACCCAATTGGGGACGCGCTTCACGGCTCAGACGCTCAAAGCTTTGCAGGGGCGCTATCAAGGCGTGCGGTTTGTCTGGTTGATGGGGGCTGACAATCTTGCGCAATTGCACCTTTGGAAAGACTGGCGTTGGATCATGGAAAACGTGCCAGTCGGCGTTCTGGCCCGCCCCGGAGATCGCATTTCGGCGCGGATGAGCCGTGCTGCGACGCTATATGCGCCTTACCGAATTGCTGGCCGTGCCTCCCATCTCTTGACGCATCGGGATGGCCCTGCATGGTGCTTTGTGAATGTGCCGATGGTTGCGCAATCCTCAACGGCAATTCGCGAAAGTGGTAAATGGTCAGGCCCGCAATCGCGCTGAAGTGATGCCCGCGGCCATGACAATGAACAATCCGATCCATGTCCACATTTCGGGCCATGTGTCGAAAACAAACCATCCAAACAGCACGGCTGCGAACAGTTGAAAATATACAAACGGCGCCAAGCGTGTAGCAGGGGCTGCGCTGTAGGCATAAAGAAGCAACAAGTTGCCCAGCATCGAGCCAAGCCCTGACAGAAAGGTAATCGATACGACGTAGGGCGTGAACGTCGGGAGTGTTATGAGGCCGAAGGGGGTCAGGATTAATGCGGCGATGAAAAGCTGTGTGAACGATAGGGCGATAGGCGATCCTAGGTGGGACAACCAGCGCGATGACGTCAGGAACGCGCCGTAAAATGTTCCTGCTGCTACGGCCCAAAGTAGGGCAGGCGATGCATCGGAACCCGGCTGAACGACGATCAGAACGCCAATAAATCCGATAAAAATCAACGCAGTGCGTTGCCATGTGATGGGCTCGCGCAAAAATATCGCAGCCATGCCGTAACTGATGATTGGGCCGATGAAAAAGGCCGCAAACACATCGGCCAGTGGCGCGCTGCTGAGGGCGATCTGGATACAACTGATGCCACAGGCAATCAACAGACCCCGCAGCCAGATGCGCCAGTCACGCAGCAGCCCCCACGCACTGCGGGGTGCAAAGGGTATTACTAAAATGACCCCGACCATAAAACGTGACCATGCCACAAACGCAGGCGTCGCCAAACCGGAAGAGGTCAAAAGCTTGCCCGCCGTGTCCCCTGCGGGAATGAGCGACATGGCAAGGAACATGATGAGGACTGCGCGTTGCATGGCAGCGCAGTACCACGGAGCAAAGGGATACAAAAGTGATCGAATCCTGCCTTGTTCCCGTCATATCCGAATGGTTAAGTTCGCAATATGAAATATGCTTTGTCAAAACGGGCTTTTTTGGCCGGATCTCTGTCTGTACTGACCTCAGGCGCTGTGTGGGCGAAGGCCCCAGCAGCATCCTTGCGTCCTGTTCCACGCCCCGCAAATGCGGCGAAGCGGTCAGTTCCCGACCCCAAAAGCCTGATTGCGCAGGCCAAACTGGGTGGACGCGTTGTATATGCTGTGGCAGATGCAAAAACCGGCGCGCGCCTAGAGGGCAATCTGCCCACAACCCAAGTCGCGCCAGCCAGTGTCGCCAAGGCCGTGACAGCGCTGTACGCGTTGGATGCCTTGGGGGCGGATCACCGGTTTCAAACGCGTCTAATGGCGACGGGTGCGGTGAGCAACGGTGTCCTTGGCGGGGATTTGATCCTTGTGGGGGGCGGTGATCCGACCCTTGATACCAACCATCTCGCGGACATGGCGCGTCAGTTGAAGGCTGCAGGCGTGCGCGAAGTTCGCGGCGCTTTCAAAGTGTTCGAGGGGGCGCTGCCCTTTATCAAAACGATTGACACCGATCAGCCCGATCATGTCGGCTACAGTCCTGCCGTGTCTGGAATTTCTTTGAATTACAATCGGGTGCACTTTGAGTGGCGCCGAAATTCGGGGAAATATTCCATCTCGATGGACGCGCGCTCTGACAAATACCGCCCTGATGTAACGATGGCGCAAATGCGGATCGCGGACCGGTCTTTGCCTGTTTACGCTTATGCTGATCAAAAGGGCCGCGATGCATGGAGCGTGTCGCGTGGAGCTTTGGGCAATGCCGGCTCAAGGTGGTTGCCTGTACGCAAACCCGCGGCCTACGCAGGCGATGTGTTTCGCAGTATGGCGGCGTCTCAAGGCATTCGGTTGAAAACAGCCGAAGTCGTGCGCCGTGCCCCGCAAGGCGCCGTTTTGGTGACACAGCGGAGCGAGCCTTTGCGCGAAATTTTGCGCGACATGTTGCGTTTTTCCACGAACCTGACTGCAGAAATGGTTGGCATGGCGGCAACGTCCAAGCGAAAGGGCGTGCCGTCAGGATTGCGCGCCTCTGCGAGTGAAATGAACGCGTGGGCCAAGTCCTCGCTTGGGGTGTCGGGCATGAATTTGCGCGACCACTCCGGGTTGGGGGCTGCCAACCGCATGAGTGCGGATGCGATGGTTGATACATTGGTCAAGGTCTTTGCGTCGGACAGCTTGCGCACGATTTTGAAACCTGTCGCAATGCGCGACTCCAAAGGTAGAGTGCTGAAAAACCATCCGATTGCCGTGAACGCCAAGACAGGGACGCTGAATTTTGTCTCTGGTTTGGGCGGGTATATGGAGGCCAAGGACGGGTCGGTATTGGCCTTTGCGATTTTTTCCGGAGACGAAGCGGTACGCAAGCGCATCAAAAAGGCCAACCGCGAAGCCCCCCAAGGCGCGCGTGGATACAACAAGCGGGCAAAGCGGTTGCAGCAGCAGTTGATTGAACGATGGGGCACGCTTTACGGGTCGTGATCGGGAACGGGTTTTCGGTGCTCGCGTGTTGGACGGGTGTGCGACAATTCCGCGACTGGGAAACCAAATGTAACATGATCCGGTCGACAAATTTACAACCAGCATCGGTAGGCGAAAAAGCGTCTTCTTTGGGGTCCTTGCTTTTGCAGGCCTTGTGGTGGGCTGTATTAATTTTGCGAAATGGAAGTCGGTGCGAACAGGCCGCTATGGCTTTCGGTAGACCGCTACAAGAACCTAAACGAGCCTGACAGGCGACTTGTTTTTCTCGCCGCCTTGTCATTTTTCACAACGGCCATCTCGGCCCGATCTGCCATATCCAGATCAGGACGCGAGAAATTTCAGCACGCGCGAGTCACGCAATCAAAATCAAGTGCACAGGATCATTCGTGGGAGATCAATGCGCTGTGCGGGGCGGAGACTTGTTTGAGGAACGTTCGATCCTCACGCAGCAGGAATTTCTCCTTTTGGGCAAACGCGTAGTTCTCGCGCCCAAGCGGATCATTCGCCAATCTCGCGCGATACTTCTCGTAATCGGCCAGACTGGCCACATTATAAATACCATACGCCAGCGTGCTTGACCCTTCATGAGGTGCGTAATACCCGACCAGATCAGCGCCGCATCGCGGAATAGCTTGCCCCCAATTGCGGGCATATTGTTCAAACTGTGATTTTTTGGTCGGGTCGATCTGGTAACGGATGACGCAGGTCAGCATGTTACATCCTTTTCAAATTGTTTGGCGCGTGCAGTAAACGTCATCCAGATTGCTCAGCCGGATGACGTGTTGTTGCGCGGTTTGCATCAGGCTGCGGCTGTTGCTTCGATTTCAAACAGCAAACCGGGTATGGCGAGGCGGGTTACACCCAGCAATGTCATCGGCGGGGCGTTCTGGACGGGGCCAAAGCGCATGCCCATCAGATCGAAGTTCTTCAACGCGTCGTCCACGTCGGTCGCATAAACGCCAAGCTTGATGACGTGGCTCAGGTCCATGCCCGCTCCTTTGAGCACGGCCTCAAGGTTATCAAGCGCCAAAGCGATCTGGCCGCGCATGTCACCCTCATGTTGGGGTGCACCGTTTTCGTCGACAGCAGTTTGCCCCGCTATGATCAGTTGGCGCGTTTGGCCTTCGATGATTTCGGCCTGATTGTAGCCAAGTTTCAGGGACCAGTTCCAAGGGTTTACTGCAGTGCGTTTCATCGTTCGTTTCCTTTGTTGATGTGTTCTGAACCCTTTGTAGAATTAATTAGTGCCAAAATTTGTCACCAATTATGCTAGGGTGGTGAAATGAATATTAGACGACGCCATGACACCATCGCGCGCACTCTACGGCGCAACGGAACTGCAACCATTGATGAGCTGGCCCACGAGGTTGGCGCGTCTCGGCGCACTGTGTTGCGCGACATCTCGGCGCTGCGCTACGATGGATTCGTTATCTATTCCGAAAGTGGCCCAGGCGGCGGGCTGCAACTTGATCCGCAATCCATCCAAACTTCAGCGCGCCTGTCTGTGGCCGAAGTCTTTGCGCTTTTGATCAGTGTTGCCGCGATGCGCGCTGCACAAAACCTGCCGTTTTCGGATTTGGCAGATGCAGGTCTGGCCAAGATCGAGAAATCCTTGCCCTCGGAGAAAGTGCGCGACCTGCGCCGTTTTCTGCAGTGTTTGCATATTGGGCAGTTGTCGCCAAAGCAGGATCTTTCGGATCTGGGCAAAATTGACCCCACCCTGTTGCCTGCATTCGAGAATGCGTTCTTGGAGCAATGCCTCATGCGATTTCAATACCGCGACGCAAAGGGGGCCAAGTCCAGTCGTGAAGTCGAGCCGCAGGCCATGCTTGTCTTGCAACCCTTGTGGTATCTGGTGGCATGGGACCCTATGCGCGAAGGGTTCCGTCATTTTCGTATGGATCGCATCAGCGCACCGGAATGCGTTACCGGTACATCATTCCGGCGCAGGCATGTTCCGTTCGAGAAGGATGTCAGTCCATACAGTGACACCGTCGCCCCAAGCTCTCCAAACGTGCAAACAAAATAATCCATAGACAGCAGTTGGTCTTTACCAAGTGCTAAGACACGGTCGGAGTGCGTGTGGAATAGGGCGCCAGTGGCAACGATATCCTGATTGATGCGCCGGATGTGCGGGCAAGAATTTCCAGTGCCCCGCCATGATTTTGCATGACTTTGGCCGCGATGGGCAGTCCCAATCCACTCCCGGGGCCGCCCCCTGCCTGACTGAACCTGCTGATGGCTTCCACATGCCGATCTGGCGGGATCCCGAGGCCGTCATCGTTGACCGTCAAAACGGCATTTTGGCCATTCAGCGTCAGCAGAAATTCAATTTTCGTTAATTGTGGGCCTCCGTGGATGATCGCATTGTTCAACACATTCAACAGCGCCTCGCGCAGCATTGTTTCATCACCGCAGATCGTCATATCCCCAGAGGGAAGGGCGCAAATCAAGGAAACGTTTTCGTTCAGATGTTGTGCTGAAAAACTGTCACTCACGTTTTGAACAAGGGCTTTGAAGTCGGTTGGGAGCCCTGATGTGGCGATGTCTGTTCCGCTTGCGCGCTCGAACGACAGCAATTTGTTTGTCAGATCGCTTGCCTCGCGGGCTGCCTGCACCAATTCGATGCTGCGCGCTTTGGCCGCTTTTGCGTTCGGCGCGTTTTGAACGGCTTCGGCAAGCGCAAGCACACCTGCCACAGGATTTCTAAGCTGATGCGCGGCGTTCGAGATAAACTCGTCTTTGGAACTGATCCTGCGGGACACGCGATCAAGCAACTGGTTCAGGGTTGTGACCAGCCCTTGCGTTTCAACAGGCACGGAGCGGCGGATGGGGTCAAGTTCGTTTGGGTTGCGTTTGGCTATAGCGTGTTCAAGGTCCAGCAACGGACGCAGACCTAGCCGGACGCCAAACCAGACTACTATGGCCACACTCATCACCAACAGGGCAATGACTGCAAAGGAGCGGGACAAGACGTCCCGCACAAAACTGCTGCGCACATCGGCGCTTTGCCAGACTGTGATATTGAACACGCCTGCGACCCCACTGACAACTGTAACATCTTGAAAACGAAGAACCCGTACGTTCTCGCCTTGGTAATTTCCATCATAGAAAAACGGGTCGACCAATGCGTTTGGCGCCTCTAGGGGGAGGGCAGGTGGTGTCGCGTATCCGATCACAAACACGCCGTCCGGGGCGTAGACATGATAGAATAAAGTGCCGCCCGACGTATCGTTGACCAAACGTCGTGTTGCGGGGCTGATCGCATCTCCATCCGATACGGCCACATCTCGTGAAATTGCCAAAGCTGCTGACAGCAACCCCCGATCAAAGATGTTTTCAGCGCGCGTCGTGGTGGTGCGGAACTGCCATGCTGCCGCGATCATGGACAGCACGAGGAGGGGGAGCAGAATAATGATAATCAAACGTGTGCGCAGTGAGTTGGGTCTCATAGCACGGGTCCGGCCAGCATTTGATATCCAAGTCCACGCCGTGTGCGTATCAAAATGCCGTATGTTTTAAGGCGGCTGCGCAGGCGGGAGATGTAGACCTCTACCACGGCTTCTTCGACATCGGTGCCCACGCCGTAAACATGGTCCAGGACCGCGGCTTTTGAGATAAGCCGCCCGTCTGCAGCCAGCAAACATTCAAAGACGGACATTTCGCGACGGGGCAGATCAATCTCGGCCTTGCCATCAAGCAATTGGCGCGCGCCGGCATTGTATTGCAAGGCACCGATGCTGATGTAGTGCTGTTGGGGAATAGCGCGTCTGCGCAGCAACGCGCGGACCCGCGCTTCGAGCTCGGCCATCTCGAACGGCTTGATCAGATAGTCGTCCGCGCCAGCATCAAGCCCCGTTACACGGTCTTGGGTATCCGCGCGCGCCGTCAACAAAATCACCGGACGCACATCGCCACGCTTGCGCATTTCGGTCAGCAGCGTCAGCCCATCTGTCCCTGGCAGATTGATGTCCAGAATGACCAGATCCGCGCCGTCGTTCTTGAGATACGCCTCCGCTGCGCTGCCATCATGCAACGTATCTACAGCGTGTCCTGCGTCTTCAAGGCGGTAGGTGATGCCTTTGGCAAGGCTGATGTTGTCTTCGACCAGAGTGATCCGCATCGTGGTTCATTTCGATTGTGCAAGTCTGGTGCAAGGTTCGCAGGTCACACAGAGGACATCAACAGGGGCGGACACCCCTATACGATTCTATTTTGCCCCTTTGGGAGAAGGGGCTTTCAAACTGGGAGGAAGATATGTCCATTTTTAAATCCACGCGCGGCGTGGCCATGAGCATGGTTGCTGCGGCCACTGCAACATTCGGACTGCAGGCACATGCAGGCGGCCACGGTATTGATCTGGCCGGTAAAACAGTTGAATGGATCATTCCATTCTCTGAAACAGGCGGTTCGGCCAAATGGGCCAATTTTTATGCGCCCTTGCTGTCTGAAGCCTTGCCGGGCGCGCCTACGGTTGTTGTTAAGTTTATGCCGGGTGCCGGCTCCACCAAGGGGGCCAACTTTTTCCAAGAGCAGACTTATGACGATGGTACGCTGATTTTCGGTTCTTCGGGCTCGACCCAGTTCCCTTATCTGCTGGGCGATCCACGGGTAAAGTTTGAATACGCAGACTGGAATGTTGTGCTGGCCTCAGGCACCGGTGGCGTCGCCTATTTGCCGCCAGAGCTGGCTGCCAAAATGGACGGCCTGAATGCTGCGCCTTTGCAGGGTGAAGATTTCATCTATGGCAACCAAGGTGCCACACGTTTGGACCTCGTGCCGACACTGGCATGGGAAATGCTGGGTTTGAATGTTGAGTCTGTTATGGGCATCAAAGGTCGCGGTGATGGCCGTCTGATGTTCGAGCGTGGCGAAGCCAATATCGATTATCAAACATCGTCCTCCTACCTGTCCGGCGTAACGCCGCTGGTTGAGGCAGGTACGGCCGTGCCGATGATGTCATGGGGTGCGCTTGATGATGCTGGTAACATTGTGCGCGATCCCACATTCCCCGACATGCCAACTTTCAAGGAAGTTTGCGAAGCCACAGAGGGTTGCGAGACCTCGGGTGAGAAATGGGACGCTTGGAAAGCCTTCTTTATCGCGGGCTTTCCTGCGCAAAAAATGGTGTTCCTGCCCCAAGGCGCGTCCAACGACGCCATCGTGACTTACACCAAGGCCTTTGAGGAAGTGAAAGCACGCGCTGACTTTGCCGAAATTTCGGGCAAACGTCTGGGCAAATACCCCCAGATGACGGGTGATGCTGCCAAAACCGCTATGGAGAGCGCAACCAAAGTATCTCCTGAGGCCAAAGCGTTCATCGTGAACTGGTTGCAGGAAAAATACGGCGTGTCGCTGAAATAAGCTTCGCTTTTTGAGCGCCCCGCCGGCCTTGGCGGGGCGTTTTCAAAAGCGAAGGGGGACAACATGGAAGTCATCATGGAGGCGCTGCCCGCGTTTGGCGACGCTTGGGCATTGATTCTGCAACCGATCGTGTTGGGCTATCTGGTCATGGGTGTTCTGATGGGCCTGTGTATCGGAGTCTTTCCGGGCCTTGGCGGTATCGCAGGTCTGTCATTGCTGTTGCCTTTCATGTTCGGCATGGACCCGATTTTGGGTTTGGCGCTGATGATTGGCATGGTGGCTGTCGTCCCGACCTCTGACACGTTTGCATCCGTCTTGATGGGCATTCCGGGTTCATCGGCCTCTCAAGCGACGGTGCTGGACGGCTTTCCCATGGCCAAAAAGGGACAGGCAGCGCGGGCGCTCTCTGCCGCATTTGCCTCCTCATTGTTTGGTGGTTTGGTTGGTGCAGCCTTTCTCACAGTCTTCATCCTCATTGCGCGCCCCATCGTATTGGAGTTCCGCACACCCGAGTTGTTGATGATCACCATTTTCGGCCTGTCTATGGTGGGAATCCTTGCAGGCCGGGTCGCGATCAAGGGGGTTGTGGCTGCGGGTTTGGGCATGCTTATCGGCACAATCGGCGAAGGGGCATCTTCAGGCGATCTGCGCATGTCGTCGTACGATTTCCCTTACCTCACGGACGGGTTGAAGTTGGTGATCGTGGGCCTTGGCATCTTTGCCATTCCCGAGATCATTTCCTTGCTACGCCAGGACCGCGCCATCAGTCAGGAACCGCAATTGGGCGGCGGTTGGTTGTTGGGGGTCAAAGACTGGTTTGCCAACATCTGGCTTTCTGTGCGCTGTTCAATCATCGGAGTTGTGGTCGGGGTGATCCCCGGTTTGGGCGGCTCTGTCGTGGACTGGATCGCCTACGGGCACGCGGTGCAAACCACCAAAGACCGGTCGAAATTCGGCAAAGGCGAAGTGCGCGGCGTGATCGGGCCTGAGAGTTCCAACAATGCCAAAGAAGGCGGCGGCCTTGTGCCAACATTGTTGTTTGGCATTCCCGGTTCCGGCTCTATGGCGATTTTCATCGGTGCGATTGCCCTGCTCGGCTCGGGCCAGATCGAAGTCGGTCCTGCGATGTTGAAAAACAACCTCGACATCACCTATGCGATTGTCTGGTTGCTGGCGCTGGCCAACGTGGTGGGTACGGTCATCTGCATCGCCGCATCTGGCGGCATTGCAAAGCTGACGACGATCCGTTTTGTGTTGCTGGCCCCCTTCCTGTTTATGATCATCAGTTTTGCGGCTTTCCAATCAGGACAAAACCTGATGGATTTGGTGGCCTTGTTTGCCATCGGATTCCTTGGCATTTTTATGCGCCGCTTTGACTGGTCGCGCCCTGCCTTCCTGATTGGCTTTGTTTTGGCAACTCCTGCAGAGACCTACGCCAACCAAGCGGTGCAAATCGCAGCTTCGCGGTTTCGCAAAAGCTTTGGCGAAGGGATCGAATATATGTTTTCACCCATCGTGATTGTGCTGCTGATCATCACGGTCATCTCGGTTGTGCTTGGGCTGCGTCAGGCCAAACACATCATGGCGGAGGGGGACGTGAAATCCGGCTCCAAGCGCGCGCCCCTGATGTTCTTGTTGTTGTTGACGGGTTACATTGCCTATGCGCTGTTTGATGCGGCCTCGATCCCCAGCTACAGCCGCGACCGTGTCTTTCCTATGTTTGTGGCCAGTATTTGCCTCATTGGTTGCGCTGTTTTGATCATCCGCATGATGCTAAAGCCGGAAACGGACGTGATGTTTGCTGACCGCGAAACGAACGGTGAAGACGCCGATGCGACGCATGGCCTGTGGACAACACTGGGCTGGTTCGCCGGACTTCTGGTGCTGACAGCATTGCTGGGCTTCATCCTTGCGCTGGTGATTTTCCTGTTCAGTTTCATGCGGCTTCGGGCGGGGCTCAGCATTGCCTTCGCAGCCCTTTATACGGCTGGCGGAATTGCCTTTATCTGTGTGATGGCATGGCTGCTCAACCGAGATTTCCCGCCCGGCCTTTTGCAAGAATTCTTCGACCTTCCGTGGCCTTTGACATGACCCAAACCGAGATTCCTTTCCTTTTTATGCGCGGCGGCACTTCGCGCGGCCCATACCTTAATCGCGCCGATCTGCCTGATGACCTTGAGACATTGGCCCAAGTGTTGATTGCGATTGTAGGTTCAGGTCACGCCCTGAACATTGATGGGATTGGTGGCGGCGCTGCAGTCACAACCAAAGTCGCGATGCTGTCGCGCTCGGATGATCCATGGGCCGATGTGGATTACTTCTTTGCCCAAGTCAGCGTCGAGGACCGGTTGGTCGATTTCAAACCGACCTGCGGAAACATTCTGACAGGAGTAGGCCCCGCCGCCATCGAGATGGGGTTGGTCCCTGCGCAAATGAGCGAGACACCTGTGAATATCCGTGCCGTCAATACCGAGGCCCGCGTGGCAGCTGTCGTACAAACGCCAAATGGTGCGGTCAGCTATGAGGGGAGCGCTATGATCGATGGTGTGCCGGGCACTTGTGCACCCGTTGCTTTGCAGTTCATGGAAACTGTGGGGGGGGTGACAGGGGCTTTCTTGCCAACGGGTAACCTCGTCGATGTCGTCGATGGAATTGAAGTCACTTGCATGGATGTTGCGATGCCGATGGTCATCGCCGCAGCCGCCAGCTTTGGTCTCACTGGCTATGAGAGCGCGGCAGAGTTGGACCAGAATCGTGATTTCTTTGCACGCATGGAGGCACTGCGGATCAAGGCAGGTGTGTTGATGGGGATGGGCGATGTCGCTAAATCCGTGACACCAAAGTTTGGGCTTTTGGCCCCTGCCACTCAAGGCGGCACTATTGCCACGCGCTATTTCATGCCCTGGAGCGCACATCCCACAATGGCTGTGACTGGCGCGCAGTGTCTTGCGTCTTGCGTTCTGACCCCTGGCACTGTGGCTGAAGGGCTTGCGGCCAAACCCAAAGAGAATCCGGCTATGATCACGCTTGAGCACGCTGCGGGCACCATTGAAGTCGCCGTAGATTATGCCCGGACCGACACAGGGTTTGTGATCCGATCCGCAGGGCTTGTACGGACGGCTCGCAAAATCGCTGCAGGAACGGTATTTGTCCCCGCGTCTGTTTGGGCAGGGCAGGCGCAATAACTTCCCAAAGACAGGGCAACATCTGATGAAAGTACATATCCTCGACGATTGGTTCGACACATTGCGCGGCTTGCCCTGCTTTGGTAAACTGGAAGGACATGACGTGACGGTATGGACGGATCATGAGCCTGACCCGCGAAAGCTGGCAGCGCGTTTGCAAGACGCCGAAGCGTTGGTCCTGTTCCGCGAGCGCACAAAGATTGGTGCAGAGTTGTTGTCCCCACTGCCCAATCTCAAACTGATTTCACAACGCAGTGTTTACCCCCACATCGATGTGCAGGCTTGTAGCGCGCACAACGTACTTCTTTGCTCCAACATGCATTCGGGCACCCCGTCCTATGCTGCTGCCGAACACACGCTGGCGCTGATCCTCGCCAGCTATCGCCAAATTCCACAACAAACGGCATCGATAAAGGCAGGCAAATGGCAGTCTGGCGTAGGGCGTACCCTGCGCGGCAGGACACTGGGCCTGTACGGGTACGGGCGCATTGCGGGGGCTGTTGCCGAATATGCGCGTGCTTTGGGGATGAATGTGCAGTGGTGGTCCTCGGAACAAGGCCGCGCGCGCGCGCTGGCCGCTGGCGAAACTGTTGCATCGTCGCGCGAAGCGTTCTTTGCCACCTCCGATGTGGTGAGCGTTCATGTCAGGCTCAAGCCCGGGACACATGGCCTGATTACCGCGGATGACCTTGCCGCAATGCAGCCTCGCGGGCTTTTTGTGAACACGTCACGCTCAGGATTGGTGGCCGCCGGTGCGCTTGAAGCAGAAATCGCCCAAGGTCGTATTCACGCGGCGGTTGATGTCTTTGACAGTGAGCCGCTGACCGATACTGCGCACCTGCTGCTCACCCACCCCAACGTTCTGGCGACGCCGCACATCGGTTTTGTCACGGAGGATGAGTTCGAGCTGCAATTTTCGGATATCTTCGATCAGGTAAATGCCTATGCAGATGGCGCACCCATCCACATGATCAATCCTGAGGTCTACGCCTAGACCCCTTTGGCAGAATCAACAAACCCATCGGCGATGGCGCGCGCGACAAAGTCATCAAGGGCTGCGATCCGTCGGTCTGTGCCGTCGGGCAGTGCCATCGCCTGACGTACCGAGGTCAGCACACCCGACAGGATCCGCACGTCGGTATTGTTCGTGAAGTACCCCTCTAGGGAGGCGCGGACCCCTGCCACCGCATCGCAGCGCCCCGCCGTAAATTCGGCGAAGCTGTCAGGGGGCGTGCCGGAGCGCTCTAAGGTTGCATGTTGGAGCGATTTGCTCAGATGCATATCATAGGCCGATCCGGTGGATGTCAGAACCCTAACGCCAGCTTTGTCGATGTCCTCGACGTCTTGAAAACCTGACTTCATACGGACGGCATAGGTCGCTTCGATCACAACATAGGGTCGGGTAAAGGCGATCTTTTCCGCGCGCATAGGATCAATGGCCAGAAACCCGATGTCCCACACGTCGTGCCCTGCATCGGCAAAAACCTCGCCCGCGCCGCTGTAGACAACGGGCACCATCTTTGCCCCGATCTCTTGGGTCAAACGCTGTGCAAGGGACGGGCTGACCCCCGTGAAGCGATCACCATCGGGTTGTACCAAAGCACGGTTGCCTGTGTTGATTGCCACCCGCAGGATGCCGTCTTTTGCCAATGTCTTAAGGGAATTCTGCATGGTCATTGTCTGTCCGTTCTGCTCACATTGAACAAGCGCGCAAACAATGGCGCGCCCAAAATAACCACAAATATGCGCAGAACGTGATGTGCCACGACAAAGGCCATGTCTGCGCCCACGATCAACGCCAGCACGGTCAACTCTGCCTGCCCGCCGGGGGCAAAGGCAAGGATCGTCTCCATCGGTGGTGCGAGACCCGCAAGGTGGATCGTCTCTGCAAACGCCACAGTGAGGATCAGCAAGATCACGCAAAACCCAAGGCCCGCGGTCACGTCTTTGCGCACTTCGGCCATGGTGACGCCTGCGTATTTGCTGCCCACGCTCATCCCGATGAAAAATTGCGCGGCCCAGATCGCTTCGGCTGGGGGGCGGTGCTCAAGGATGCCCGCAAGAGCCATCACTGCCGCCACTATTAGCGGCCCTAGAATAGTGGCTCCGAACATGCCCGCCCGCTTGGCGAGTTGCCAACCTGCGATGCCGCAAACAACCATGAGCGCCAGTTGATCCGGCGCGATGCTTGCCGCAGGCGCCCCCGGAGGATTGCTCAGGTCAGCGTCCCAAACCCATGTGAGCAAGAAAGGTAGCGTGACCACAATGACCATGATCCGTGTGGCATGGATCAACGAAAGAGTGCGCACATTGCCGCCCGCTTCTTCGCCAAAGACCAACATGTCCTGCAATCCGCCCGGCATCGCGGAATAGTAGCTTGTGGCAAAATCAAAGCCCCAGATGCGTTGAAAGTAAAGCATGCCCAAAAGCCCGATGCAGCCTGTCATCACGGGGATCATCAACAAGGTGGGCCAGATCTCCCCCATAGAGAACAGCAGCGTCGTCGTGAATGTTGCCCCTACCGCGACGCCGAGTATGGTGCGCATCGCATCGTTGACCAGTTTGACCCCGCGCATGCGAACACCGCAAAGTGCTGCGATCAAACAGGCAAAAATTGGCCCCAGCAACCACGGCAATGGCAAATGCAACAGTTTGAAAGCCCACACACCTGCAGAGGCAACAGCCAAAGACGTCACACGCGCCATCATCCGCGCATGACCTTCAACCGGTGGCGCAGGGATGTTTGCAAATGCGCTTCTGCCGCATCTCCGGCTGCGGCTTGATCCCCTGCGGCTATCGCGGCAATGATCCGGGCGTGTTGGGCCGTCACCATTTTTATCCGCGCTTCATCGTCCAGCGTGGTAGGGCCAAGCAACATGAGCGCATTGTTCAGCGCGCGCGCTGAGTCCAGCAAGAAGCGGTTGCGTGTGGCAAGGTAGATGCAGCGATGGAAATCCTGATTGAGCGCCGCCGCGGCCTGCGTGTCATCCGCAGTTGCATCAATTCGGGTATTTAGGTCCGACAGCATGTCAATCTCAGCCGCGTTGGCATGTTTGGCGGCCATCTGCGCCGCAGTGCGCTCCAAGACCAGCCGCATCTCGTATAGCTCTACCACTTCGGGCTGCGACAAGGTGCGGATGACAGCCCCTGAACGAGGGCGGTGCTCGACTATGCCGTCACTCTCCAGCTTGCGCAATGCTTCGCGAACGGGCGTGCGCGAGAGCGACAGTTTGGCCGCGACTTCTGTCTCGCGCAAGCGATCTCCGGGTTTGAATTCGCCTGCACGTATGGCTGCGTACAGGCGCGCATAGGCAGCTTCGCCTTGTGACATGTCTTGCAATTCGAGGTCGGGCATTCTAGGGAGTGTCCAAATTGTATCCGCTTGGATACAATGGGTGATTGCAAAGGGAAAGCCAATGTCAAAATCAGTTATAGTCGTCGGAACCGGCAACGCCGCCCTTTGTGCCGCTATCGCGGCTTTGGAAAAAGGTGCTCAGGTGACCTTGCTGGAAAAGGCGGATGAGGCACTGGCAGGGGGCAACACCAAATACACGGCGGGTGCCATGCGCTTTGCCTATGACGGGGCGGAGGATCTGATCCCGTTGCTGCGCGATCCAAATGACGCCCGACTGGAAACCACCGATTTCGGCAGCTACACGACCGAGAAATTCGGGGCCGACCTGCTTGGATTCAATGACGGGCGTGCGTTGTCGGCCGAACAAGAGGCGCTGGTCAATACATCAGGCGAAACCATGCGGTGGCTGGCATCTCATGATGTGAAGTTCGAGCCGATTTACAGCCGCCAGAGCTTTGAAAAAGAGGGCCGCCATGTCTTTTGGGGGGGGCTGACGCTGGCTGCCGAAAACGAAGGCGTTGGCCTTTTTGACATGGAGCTTGCGGCCGTGAAAAGCATGGGAGGCACAGTGCGCTATGGGTGCGCTGTCACAGATTTGGTCACGGAGGATGATCGCGTCATTGGTGTGCGTCTAGGCGGAGAACAGCTTTTGGCCGATGCGGTGATCCTTGCCACGGGCGGGTTCGAGGCAAATGAGCAGATGCGCGTCAAACATATGGGCGCCAACTGGAAAGCAGCCAAAGTGCGTGGAACACCGCATAACACCGGCGATGGGTTGACCATGGCACTGGCGGCAGGTGCTGCGGAATACGGACTATATGCAGGGTGCCATGCAACGCCGATGGACTTGCATATGGCAGATTTTGGTGGCCTTGATCTGCCGCCCGGGGAGCGCAAAAACTATCGCAAGATTTCCTATTTTCTTGGGGTCATGCTGAACTCTGACGGACAGCGTTTTGTCGATGAGGGGGCGAATTTCCGCAATTATACGTATGCCCAGTACGGAGCGGCTATTCTGGAACAGCCCGGTCAATTCGCTTGGCAAATCTTTGACAGCAAGGTTTTTGACCTGCTTTACGCTGAATACCGGTTTCATGATGCGCATTTCGTGGAGGCAGACACTTTGGATGCTCTGATCGCCAAACTGGACGGTGTCAACCATGCCACGGCACGCGTGACACTGACAGATTACAATGACGCAGTAGACATCGACACACAGTTCGACCCGACAGTTTTGGATGCAAAGGGGACCAAAGGCCTTGTTCCTCCCAAGTCCAATTGGGCCCAAAAAATCGATCAAGGCCCGTATCGGGCCTTTCCTGTGACGGGTGGCATCACCTTTACCTACGGAGGGCTTAAAGTTGATGCGGATGGCAGCGTCATCTCAACAGACGGAGCGAAAATTGCGGGCCTCTTTGCCTGCGGAGAAATCGTGGGCGGGGTCTTTTTCGCAGGTTATCCCGGTGGGTCTGGTTTGACGTCTGGCGCAGTCTTTGGGCGGCGTGCGGGATACGGTGCTTGTATGGTGTAGAGGCTTTGCTCTAGCGGCGATGGCAAAGTGATCGTGTCAGGCGATCGTTGATCGCCCGACATGTTGGTTTTGTTACGCGGCCTTCTCGTTCTTCATCACAGCCACTTCGACAAAATCGGCCACCGCTTCGGCTGTTGCCGCCGACAGCGTCCAGCCCAAATGGCCGTGTCCTGTGTTGTAGAAGACGTTCGCCTGCCGTCCGCGACCGACTTTGGGCATCATATCGGGCATCATGGGGCGCAATCCCGCCCATGGCACAACCTGACGGTGCCGACATCGGGAAAGCACTGTTCACCCAGGCCACTAAGGGGCGAATGCGGTCGGCGCGGATGTCGAGGTTGTAGCCGTTGAATTCTGCGGTGCCCGCGATGCGGAAGCGGTCCTCGCCCAGACGGCTCGTGACCAGCTTGGCCTCGTCGTCCAGCAAGCTGACGTTCGGTGCGGCAGCTTGAGACTTGGCGTCTGGCAAGGCCACGGTAATGGCGTAGCCCTTGACAGGGTAAATATTCACGCGATCACCAAGTTGCTCTGCCAGCGCGCGACTGCCACACCGGCGCAGATCACCACGTCCGAATAGGTGCTGGTGGTGGCGCTTGTGTCTGTATCTGCACTGCCCTTGGCGGTGAGGGTCACGGTAGCGCCGTTGCTTTGAATGCGCTCGATTTGCTGGCCATAACAAATGGTGCCACCTAGGCGCTCAAATGCGGCAGCCAGTCCCACCGTGAATTGATGAATGTCGCCGGTGGCGTCACTTTCTGTGAAGTAGCCGCCCACAAAATCGCCCTTGAGCGTTGGCTCAATAGCACGCATCTCTGATGGGCTCACCGCCGTGCGATAGCCCGCCCTGTGCAAGCAAGCGGTTTACGTTCGTCGCATGATCAAAGGCGGTTTTATTGCGATAGATGTGCAGAATGCCTGCGCGCTTGAGTGCGAATGGAATACCTTCCTCCTGCGCCCAACTTATAAGTGCTCGCGCGCGGCGATAGCCAGCTTGACGGTGGCGATGGTATTGCGTTCGTAGTGTGGAATATTGGCTATGAACTCTGCCATCCAAGACAGCTTGTGCCAGCTGGGCTTGGGGTTGACTAGCAAAGGGCGCATTCGCGTCGCCTATCCATTTGAGGCCTTTGAGAATGGTGCTGGTGTGGTTCCATACTTCGGCATTGGAAGCAGAAATTTGACCGCCGTTGGCGAACGAGGTCTCCATCGCAGCGTAGCGGTGGCGCTCAAACAGCGTGACTCGAAGGCCGCGTGTTTGCGAGGGCGTAAGCAGTTGTGACGCCGGTAATACCGCCGCCAATAATGGCAATGTGTTGCATGTGATCAGTTCCAAAAACGTCAGGAGAATTGACAGATAGACCAATGCCTATCGTGTGCCCCATCTGTTTGGAACCTGAGAGATTCATACCGCACGCTGGGTGGGTACTTGCTCCTGCGGTGAGTCTGGGCGACGGACCCAACTACTCTCCAGATTGTTTGTGTTGTGCCGGTCCTTTTGCCTGAGAGTTTCCGGGGCGGTTGCTCCTTCGGCGGCAGATTGCTCTGCGCTCTCCCATGGGGGTCTCATCAACTTGGGTTTCGTATAGGAAACTTTCTGACGCAGTGCAAAGGAAAATTGCATGTAATTTTATGGTGTCGGATATCGGCCGGAATTCGCTCGCAGGACTGGCCGTTGGAGGTCTGCCCCGCGCCCGAACCGATCTGGATTTCGAGTCAAATTTGGCTGCTATAGTGAATTTTCGGTATTGGCTATCTTCAGTTCGGTAACCAAGTCTGAACAGACATCTGCACTCTGTCCCGGAACTGGTTCAAAACAGCAATTTTTTGGCGATGCTGGATTGCACCGGAGCCTCAGCAAAGGTGTACGGTCATTTTCAGATAAATAAACACGGCCCATATATTTTGTATGGACCGATAGTACATCGTCCCAACAGGTGCGACGTATCTATTGGCCAGTGTGGCCGTCCAGTTTGGAAACGTCGCAACGCCCCGCATTGCAGGCTGTAAGGGTCGTTAAAGACAACACTGAACAGCCCGCGAATTTTACGTCAGGTGTCGTGCCCGTGCGCCGCGTTCGATTCCAGCTGCATGCAGTCTGTCGATGTTCAGCTCGTAGCGCATCTCTTCGAGGAGGCGAAGTTCGCTTTCCTCCAGTGATCCATCAGCAGCGGCCACATCACAGGCCAATGCATATGCCGTTTCATTCAGGCGCTCGGGCAGGGAGTCGCGCACAAGTCCGAACAGGGCATCCAACCCGTCCTCTTGCTCGAACAGGTCAAAAACAGTCTGGCTGATCGTCGTGAGTCGGTCGAGGTCATATTCGGCGAAAACGGGTAGCATGTTGATCGCGGACTGGATTTTCACCAATTCTGCGGTTCCG
>CALSOO010000010.1 GCA_943787985.1 uncultured Paracoccaceae bacterium
TACGTATATTCGACGCTAATATTCTATATATTGGGTATCTCATGTATACGTTCCCGATGTCCTGTCACGTAAGAAGACCCGCCCACCCCGTATATCGAAAACCACTTTCGATATTGTGAAACCACTCTGGGATCGTTTGCGGGACAGGGCGAAAAGACACTGTAAGCGAGCGTGATACTCGGGACAATTTGCAAAGATAGTGATGGGGCGCTTTCACGCGATGTCTAGGAGTGTGTCCGATCTTCAGCCATGAGCGTGTTCACTCTCCCCATAAACGTCGCTGTGCAGACGCGGCATGCACGTTCCGCGCGCAGGGTTGCAAGTCACATGGTCTATCATTTGACGTGATGGGCTGGTTAACTCAAGGCCGCTTCAACAGCTGCACGTACATCATTTGCGACCGCATCCATCTTTTGATCACCGTTTAACACGACAAATCGCGATTTGAATTCTTCAGCTAAGGCAAGAAAACCTGCACGCATTTGTTTTTGCAGGGCGGTTCCAAAAGTTTCAAACCGCTCCTCGGTTCCATTGCGCGACAATGCTCTGGATAGGCCGGTTTCAGGATCCATATCGATCAATACGGTGAGGTCCGGTTCGCGCCCGATCATCAGTTGATGCAGTTGGTCAACCGTTGTGCGCAGATCGCCACGTGACAGCCCTTGATACATGCGCGTGCTGTCCGCAAAGCGATCACAGATTACAATTTTTCCGTCCGCCAAAGCGGGCAGGATTGTGCGCTCCATGTGATCGCGGCGGGCCGCAGTAAACAGCAGGATTTCGGTTTCGGCAGACCAGCGGTCAGGGTCACCTTGCAAGACCAATGCGCGGATTTCTTCGGCGCCTGCGCTTCCTCCGGGTTCTCTGGTCAAAACAACGTCGTGCCCTTGTGCCGTCAAATGTTCGGCCAACAAGCGGGCTTGTGTGGATTTCCCCGATCCATCTATACCCTCAAATGTGAGGAATAGGCCGGACATTGCAGTTTCGCTCACGAGCCTTGCGCAGTCTCTTGTGGGCCATCGTTCAGCCGTTCTATCAGTTTCATGGCCGCAGTGCTGATCCGCGCCATGAAGCCGCCATCTGCGACAGCCTTTTGCGCCACCAACGGTATGCGTATCTCGGGCAGCCCCTCAGGAGAGATGACCAGTTCTGCCAAAGGTTGCCCTTGTTCAATCGGAGCTTCGATAGGGCCCGTATATACCACGTCTGCGGGCACTTCGGTTCCATTCAAAACCGGCAAAAGAACAGAAATATCTTCGGCGGGGACAAGGCCGACCGTAGGGGCCTCGCCCATCCACACGTCAGCTGTTGCGATGCGCTCTCCTGCTTTGGCGATATTGCGCTGTGCAAACTGACGGAAGGCCCAGTTGACGATCGCCTCGGATTCCTGAGCGCGGGCCTGTGAGGTGTCCAAGCCTGAAATCACAAAGATGACGCGGCGGTTGCCCTGTTTTGCGGATCCTACAAGGCCGTACCCCGCTTCTTGGGTGTGTCCCGTTTTGAGGCCATCGACACCGATCCCCAAGCTGAGCAAAGGGTTCCGGTTCAAACGGTTTGCGGATTCCTTTGGATCGAACAAGAAATCTTTTTGGGCAAACATGGGGTAGAATTCGGGGAAGTCGGTGATCAGCAGGTTCGCCAAAAGCGCCAGATCGCGCATCGACATGCGCTGGCCCGAGGCAGGCCAGCCGTTCGAGTTGGCGAAGGTTGAGTTGGTCATGCCGAGCTGTTGTGCACGCTGGGTCATAAGGCGGGCAAATCCTGCTTCTGTTCCATCAGGGCTTAAAGCTTCAGCGATGACCACGCAGGCGTCATTGCCTGACAATACGATGATACCTTTGATCAAATCCTCGACTTTGACCCGTTCGCCAGCTTTCAAAAACAGTGTCGATCCACCATAGCTTTGGGCTTTGGATGACACAGGCAACTCTTCGAGCATATCAAGGCCGCCGTTGGATTTACCGCGCTTTACAGCTTCGAATGCCATGTAAAGCGTCATCAACTTGGACATGGACGCGGGGGGCAGCGGCGTGTCGGCATTTTTGTTCAACAACACTGTGCCGGTGGTGTGGTCGATCACAAAGGCCGCCGTCGCGCGGGTTTCAAACGCCTGCGCGGATACAACAGTGGACAGGATCACCGCGAAGGCGGCTGCGATGTGGCGTATCATGCGGCGAGTCCTTTTAGATCAGTTCGTCACAGCATAGGCATCCGAAAAGCCCTGCTCTTTGATGGTTTTCAACAGCGCTTTGCGCTCGGAATTTGTCACCGCCGGTCCGACAACCACACGCCAGAATGGCTTGCCGTTGTTCTCGCCGCGTTTGATTGTGGGCAACATGCCAGCGCTGCGCATCTGTTGGGCTGTTCGGTTGGCATTTGCTTCAACCGAGAAAATGCCGATCTGGATAAAGGGCTTATCTAGGTTAGAGGCGCGCGGTGCAGGAGTCGGGGCTGAAGGTGGCGCAGCTGCATCAAGGGCAGCCGCTGCGGTGGCAACAGGATCGAGAGAGGTCTCGGTCACATCAGCGGGGGCTTCAACGCCTTCGGCTTCGGTTGCAGCTTCTGGCGCTGCAACGGGCACTTCTTCTTTGCGCAGTGCTGTGACGTTGAGCTCTGCCGGTGCGCCGGCCAGCATGCCAAGCGCTTCGGCCGCGTCCGAAGAAATTTGCAAGCGTGGCCCGGGGATGTCCCGTTCGCGACGGAACAATGCGCCGACGACGAATTTGTTGTTGGCTTTGTTGCGGATGATCACCCGCTCGGGGTCGGTCACGTCCGGATGAGCGACCCATACTCCACCAAGTGAGGGGCGTCCGTCCCAAAGACCGGCTTCATTGGCTGAAAACACCTCGGGTGCTTCAATGTCACGCTCGGTTGTTTCTGTGCCGCGCCCTGTGCTGCGGGGTGTCTGTGTGCCGTCGGCGTTGCGTTCGGCTGCGACGGGGAAACGGAAGTTCCCCGCTTCATCGCATCCGCTCAAAAGGCTAACACCAATGAGTGCTGCCAATGCTGGTTTTGTCCAGTGCAGGGGGTGCCTGATAGTCGTCGCGCTGCCCATTGCTCGTGTCATCCTTGCCTGTTGTGGCGCCGCCCGCGCCTTGTGTGCCGAATTTGAGGCACATTGATTGGCCCCCTGACGGGGGTCTTGAAGTCACATTAGCCTGTCAAAGCCTATCTGAAAAGCACCAGCCGACGCGATCGGCAAAAATCCCCATAAAGTGTGTACGAAATTGCCTGTTTGCAGAATCAGATTTGGACATTTAAACGATGCGTGTCGGAGGAGTGGCAGAGTGGTCGAATGCACCGGTCTTGAAAACCGACGAGGGTGAAAGTCCTCCCAGGGTTCGAATCCCTGTTCCTCCGCCATTTGGCTCTTTCATAAATAATTGATCTATATCAACCGCTCTCATAGGGGCTTTGTTTATATGGCAATTTCCCATTCTCACCCTCTCATTAACTATCAACCACTCTCATACTATCTCATGTATAAAGTGGGGTAGAATGGGGGGTAGAGATATGGCGCTGCACAAACTGACCGATGCGAAGGTCCAAAATCTCAAAGGTACAGGCAAAATCGGTGATGGTGGCGGTCTATAGCTCGTCTCACAAGAAAGCGGCGCAAAGCAGTGGTTCGCCAGAATTTCGATCCAAGGCAAGCGTCGTGAGATTGGTTTGGGCGGTTATCCCGTCGTCACGTTGGAAATGGCGCGGCGGTCAGCATTGGAAGCCCGTAGGGTCGCCAAAGAGGGCGGAGACCCCATCGCTGAACGTCGGCGCAATCAGAATGTCCCGACCTTCCGTGAAGCCTGTTACAAAGTGCTGGAAATCCGCAAGGCTGGCTGGTCAAATCCCAAGCACGCCCAACAATTCATCAACACGCTTGAAACCTACGCCTTCCCTGCGCTGGGTGATCTGCTGGTGTCCAACATTGAAAGCCACCATGTATCTGAGCGCACTGTCCCCGATCTGGTTGGAAAAGGCGGAAACAGCGGGTCGTGTGAAGCAGCGCATCGAAGTTGTGATGAAGTGGTCAATGGCGCGAGGGTATCGCACCCAGAACCCCGTAGAAGCCGCCACAGAGGGATTGCCCAAGCAGGTCAAGAAAGTCACGCACCGCAAAGCCTTGGCCTACACAGACGCAGCACAGTGTGTCACAGCAATTCAAGCATCGAACGCGCATCCGCGTACAAAGCTGGCCATAGAATTTATGATCCTGTGCGCATCCAGACCCAAAGAGGTGCGCACGGCGCGCTGGGACCAGGTCGATGAAGACAGCAAGGTCTGGACGATCAATGGCGACGAAATGAAGACCGGCCAAACGCATCAAGTGCCACTTTCAGATCGAGCGTTTCAAATTCTGATGGAGGCCCGCGGCCTGTCAGATCGCAGCGACTTGATGTTCGCGGGATCAAAGCACGGCAAGCCAATCTCGGAAAACACCTTTGTGAAACTGATCCGCAGCTTGAGCTACGAGGTCGACGCACATGGTTTCCGCACCACTTTCCGTACTTGGGTGGCTGAACAAACCTCATACGACGCTGACAGCGCAGAACGCGCCCTAAGCCACACCATCGGCAACAGTGCCCGTCAGGCATATGACCGGAGCGACCTGTTGGATAGGGCCGTTAGAACCTCAAACTTGTGTCAATCGCAGAGTAAAAAGGGGCCAAGTCGCGGCTTAAAACGGGTCCACTGAGCTATCGCTTTTTGTGCGCTTTGGCGCGAGTGCTCCCCATATAGCTAACGCGTGCCAAAGCGCATGTTGGCCCTTTGGCCAACATTATTTTGATCTGGATAGAGCTTTGATTACTTTTGCTTGCTGCGGCTGTGTTTGAGACGGTAACTTTCGCCGTTCATCTCGAGAATGTGGACGTGGTGGGTCAAGCGATCCAGCAATGCGCCGGTCAGGCGCTCGGAGCCGAAGACTTCAGTCCATTCGTCGAAGGGCAGATTTGATGTGATGATGATGGATCCGCGCTCATAGCATTGGGATATGACCTCGAAGAGGAGCTCCGCGCCAGATTTGCTGAGCGGCACGAAGCCCAACTCGTCGATGATCAACAGGTTTTGACTGGTGAGTTGTTTCTGCAGGCGTTGCAACCTTCGCTCATCTTGCGCCTCGATCAGGTCATGGACCAATGCCGCAGCCGTCGTGAAGCGCACCTTCAGCCCTCTTTGGCATGCGGCCAATCCAAGCCCCAAAGCGATATGTGTTTTGCCAGTCCCTGATGGTCCAAGGGCGATGATGTTTTCTCTGCGATCCATATACTCACACCGCGCCAGCTCCATGGTCAGAGGCTTGTTCAGGCTGGGCATTATCTTGAAGTCAAAGCTGTCCAGACTTTTGGTGCTGGGGAACTTGGCGGCCTTGATGCGCCGTTCAATCATTCGCCGTTCGCGGTCAATCAGCTCCATCTCACATAGCCGCGCCAGATATTGGACGTGGTCTTTGTTCTCGGCGGCACAAAGCTGTGCTTGCTTTGCGTACTCTCCTTTGAACGTCGGCAAACGCAATGTCTTGAGGTGGTGATGCAGCAGGATTTGAGGCGCGTCGGTCATGCCGCTGTCCCTCCCATCAGGCTCATGTAGCTGGCCGGGCGGGTTGTGCCCACATTGGCCTTGGGCAAATACGGATAGAAGTCCAAATCCAGCCGTGGTGGTCGCTTTTCGACCCGACACAGCACAAGATGTTTAACAGCGTCATAACCGATCGCACCCAGATCAATGGCATGGCTGATTGCACCCTGCACGACGTCGACCTCGAAGGTTTCCAAAAGGCGCAGAACTTGCACGTATTCCCGCTTGCCCGGTTTGCCCATTCGGGCTTCGAGCAGCCGGTGCAGGGTCGCGAAGACATCTGGCAAATCCCAGCCCTGTAACGGCGCGGCCTGATCCAATGCACCAACCTTTTGTTCAATCAAAGGCAAAAAGTGGAGCGGGTCGAAGATCATATCTGCGGATGCATAGGATCGTTCGTGTCGTGCAATCACCTCATTGCCGCAACCGATCAGGACCTCATGCACAAAGCCACGCACATGGACGTCGTGATGCGCATACGCCACCGGCACAGAGTAATCATTGCCGCGATATCGCACCATCGAGATCGAGGTTGCCCGTGTACTGACATGATCGCAGGCTTCATATTCTGCGACGGGCAATCCCATCAGCGCATCCAAGTCGGACATCAAACGCTTACCGATGGTCATGTCATGGCCGCGCAACGTATCGCCCTGACGCGCCAAACATTTCTCTTCCAGATGGGCGTTCAGATCATCAAAGCTGTCATAACGCGGCGCGGGCACCATGAAGTTGCGACGTGTGTAACCAACCATCCCCTCAACATTGCCTTTGTCGTTCCCGCGAGCGGGCCGCCCAAACTTGTCATCAAACAGGTAGTGCGACTGCAACTCTGTGAACCGACGCGTCCGGACACGGGTGCGCTCACCCAGAATCCGCGCCACGGCGATCTTGGTGTTATCGTAGAGAATGGATTGGGGAATGCCGCCGAAGAAAGCAAAGGCCGACACGTGGCCATCGCAAAACGCCTCGGTCGTCTCAGCAGGATATCCCTTCACAAACACCGCATCCGAATGCGGTAAACTCATCACAAAGAAGTGGATCTTGCATTCTACGCCGCCAATCACCCCAAGTGTCTCGCCAAAGTCCACTTGCGCGTGCCCTGGCCGATGCGACAGCGGTACAAACACTTCTTTGGTGCGTCGCTTTTGTTCGCGCACGTAATAGGTCACCGTGGTCAGGCTGCCTGCGTATCCGTGTTCGTCGCGCAACCGTTCAAAAATCCGCTTCGCGGTGTGCCGCTGCTTTTTGATCAGGGCTTTATCCGTCCGCAAAATCTCATCAATGACACCGACATAACCATCAAGCGTTGGTCGCCGTGGGGCTTCTGAACGGCGATACCCTGGCGGCAAAGCATGACGCAGCATCTTCGCTATCGTCTTGCGGTCCTTGTTGAAATAACGGGCCGCCGCACGAACAGACATACCGTCCTTCAAACACGCACGGCGCACACGACTATAAATATCCACAGAATACATCTCCCGCCCTCCGATAACTCGAAGGGCACAAACTGGCGGACTTTTACTCCGCTACAACCGCGCTAAGCAGTCGTTTCTGTGGCCCATTATTGCTCCGCGTTTTACAGGCGGGGTCGCTACCTCGATAACATCTTCATCGAACGGTTGTGGCGGTCACTGAAGCAGGAGGCTGTCTATCTGCATGAATTGCAGGACGGCTTCCAAGCCAAACGCGTGATCAAAGACTGGATCAGGTTTTATAACACCGAGCGGCCTCACACGGCTCTCGACAAGCGAACCCCTGACGACGCATTCTTTGACACAGAACGATCCCAGAAAGCGGCATGAAACCAACCAAATTACATCTTAGCTGAGCCGCAAAACTGTCCGAATTAGTGGGACTACTTCATCCTGCCGGTGCCGAAATCATACCATAAGACCTTATTGGGGGTCGTAAACACTGATCCAATTGAACTTTCCCTGATCCGCAATGCGAAAGTCTTGGGTTTTTCTGGTGCCGTTTTTGTCCTTTGTTGAGGCGCAGCGAAGGTCTTGCTATGCAGGAGCCATCCACACACGACCTTCGCTGCGAGTGCTAACTCCTTCGGTCAACTTGTTGAAAGCGGACTTTCAGGACTGCGAACATATTTTTCCAATGTGCAAATTTGGCGAACGGCATGAATGAGCGGCGGTAAAAGTTCCTACCCCGATCAATTCACCCGCGCGATTGCTCTGCATCGCTCTGAGAAGCAGTTTGATATTCTCTAACGAGATGGCCGATATGAGCCGACAAGACGGTCATAGCGTGATCTATGTGACCCTCTTTGCAAGCTTGTATCAGGTCTAGATGTTCCTCCATTGAGCGATCAAGATGGGTGTTCATGGTCGTGAATAGGTGGGTTCGCAAGGCCATCAGCGGGCCAACCGTATGGGAATACGCACGGGCAATGGACTTGTTGCCCCCGCACTCGATAATGGCCGCATGGAAGGCCAAGTCGCCTGCGGTATAAGCGGCTGGATCGTTGTTTTTTATAGCCAAAGCCATGCTCGCAGCACCTTTGCTTAGGGCGTCAATCAGCGTGTTTGGGTTGGCTTCCATCGCCATTTGCAAACTTGCACTTTCCAGCACCGCGCGATGATCGCACAAGTCGAATGCTGATTTTACGCTTGGCGTAAAGACGAAACTACCGACCTTAGGCAAAACTTCGACAAGGCCCTCATATTGCAACAATGCCAATGCGTTATGAACCGGTGATCTGCTGACCCCAAGCATATCAGCCAGCTTTTGCTCGGAGAGTTTTGACCCCAATGGGAGTTCGCCCAAGATGATCGCGCTACGAATACGATCGGCGGTGGCTTCCATCAATGATGGGATCGGTTCAAGCCGTTCCATTTTTTGTCCTCTTGCATTGTCTGTTGCCCTAACTGCACTGGAAGGCCGCAATTCTCAAGCCACTTGACTCAGACGTCAAACATGTAACATGTTAGTTTTGCGGGCAAGACAAATTGGTCTTGTCAGTCTGACAGAGAGTCCTTGGGAGGGGATAGGCCAATGCTAAGCCCGGCAAATCAAACGTCTTATGAGACGTTTATTGATGCGTGCGTCGAGATATTGGGACCTTCCAAACTGATCTGTGACGCGGATGAACGCGCGCCATTTGAAACTGATTGGCTCGGCCAGAACAGTACAGCGGCGCTCGCCGTCGCCTTTCCTGAATCGACAGCCGAGGTTGCAGAGGTTGTGACGCTTTGCGCGCGCGAAGGAATCGCGATTGTTCCTCAAGGTGGGCGAACAGGATTAGCCGCGGGTGCCGTGCCGACAGCGGATCGGCCATCATTGATTGTGTCGCTGTCGCGCATGTCGCGGATTCGCAACATTGATGTCCAAGGTCGCAGTGCGGTCGTCGAAGGTGGGTTGTGCTGGAAACCTTGCAAAACGCAGTCGGCGAACATGATTTGATCTTTCCCCTCATGTTCGGGGCGCGTGGCAGTTGCATGATTGGTGGCGCTTTGTCGACGAATGCGGGCGGATCAAATGTGGTTCGCTATGGCTCTGCACGCGCGCTGTGTTTGGGCATCGAAGCGGTCATGCCTGACGGCAGTATCATCGACACGCTACATGGCCTGCGCAAAGACAACACAGGATATGATCTGCGCGATTTGTTGATCGGCGCCGAAGGCACGTTGGGGATTATCACAGCGGCAACCCTGCAATTGTTTGTACAACCCGTCGCGCAGGCCACGGCCTTTGTCTCGTTGCGGTCACTACAGGATGCGCCGGCCCTTTTGAATATTCTACAGGACCGCACGGGCGGCGCTGTGGAGGCTTTTGAATATATGCCAGAACCTGTGGTGGACGCGATTTGTCAGGCCTTTCCCGACACGCAGCGCCCGTTAAACGGAACGGCTGAAACGGGTCTTTTGATTGAAGTCGCCTCAACCCGCCCGATTGATGCCGAAGAAACTGAAGGTGGTTCGCCGCGTTTGAATGCCGATTTGCTGAGTGTCTTGGCCGATCAGATCGAAAGCGGTGCGGTTCTGGACGGGGTTGTTGCCACGTCAGAGCGTCAACGCACAGCACTTTGGCAAATGCGAGAGGCGGTGCTTGAATCCATTACCCATGCAGGCAAAGCCTATCATTTCGATCTGGCGCTACCTTTGCAAAACGTTGCTTTGTTTGTGTCGAACATGGATGCGGAAATTGCAGAGTTCGGATTTCGAACGCTGACGATTGGCCATTTGGGGGACGGGAATTTGCACTATGCGTTGGCCGCGCCCGGAGGTGTTGATTTTGACAGCTTGCCGCTTGCCGCAGCCCGATCTGCGGTTCTGGATCGATTGGCTGCGATGGGCGGATCGTTCAGCGCAGAGCATGGCATCGGTCAATCCAAACTGGATTTGATGCGCCTACAAAAGCAACCCAGTCAATTGGCTGCACTACAGGCAATCAAGCACGCTCTTGATCCTAAGAGCATCATGAACCCCGGTAAGCTGGTCCCGATGGAACCTGTGCCCCAGCATATGAAAAGGACCGCAAGATGAGTGCTTCTGATACGGCTATCTGCGGCTGCTGCTCTGCCGATATCCTTGCCCGCTTTGTCGAGTTTGGGAAAACAGGGTAAATGCCGCCCGACCTTGGCAAGTGGCTTGACGATCCAGAGCTTCAGCGCATCGAAACTTGGAAGCCGTTTGATAACGTGCATTTTGTCGGCGTTTGCTGGGTGTCTGCGTGGCTGATCGAAACCAGCGAAGGTGCGGTTTTGATCGACACGCTCTATGGTCCGCATGTTGACACGCTGATAGAGAATATTCGCGCCACAGGCGTTGATTTTGCGGACATTCGCTATGTCCTGATGACCCATGGCCATTTTGATCATGTCGGCGGGGCTGCGCGGATGAAGGCGCTTTTGCCCAACGCGACCTTTGTGATGTCGCAACGCGGTTGGGATGAAACCGACGACGATGTGGCCATGTGGCGGGGCACCCCGAAAGAGTATGACCGGATTGAGACTGATCTTGTTCTTGCTGACGGCGAAGCTGTGACTTTGGGTGGCAATCGTTTCACCCTCATCGAAACGCCGGGTCATACGTGGGGCACGGCATCCTATGTTTATGAAGTACACGACAAGGGCGAAAGCCATCGGGCGATCACGGTGGGTGGCCTTGGTCTGAATGCGATTGATGGTCCTGAACAGGTCGAAGCGTTCATCGCAAGCGTGGACCGCATTCGTGATCTGGCCACCGTGCCAGACCAACCCGTTCAAGTGCATCTGACGATGCATGGGTTTTCGGCTAATTTGGATGAGAACCGTCAAATTCACCTCGCCCGCGATCCTGCCGAGCCAAATGTTTTCCTGAACCCTCAGCATGTTCTGGACGAAGTGGCGTTTCTGCGTGACGGCGCGGTGCGGCGGTTGGCTGTTGAACGGGCCAAACCGGAAAGCCAAACCTGATGTGGCATATTCCAGTCTTGGTTGCCGTCTTTTTGGCAGCAGGTGCCGCCCTTGCCTATGTGCTGGGTGCTGCGGCGGTTCTGTCATTCGTGGCCTCGGACAACACGCGGTATCTTGCGGTCTTACCACAGAAGATTTTCAGCCAGATTGATGTGTTCTCGCTGATGGCGATGCCGCTGTTTATTCTGGCGGGTGAAATCATGAACCGCGGCGGCGTCACAAGGGCGCTGCTGGATGTCTCCATGGCGCTTGTCGGGCGGCTGCGCGGCGGCTTGGGTCATGTGAACATCATGACGTCGATCTTTTTTGCGGGCATTTCAGGCTCTGCGATTGCGGATGCCGCAGCCTTGTCCAACACGCTTGTCCCCGAGATGAAGCAGCGTGGCTATTCCGAAGCCTATGCTGGCGCCGTGACAGCCGCATCTTCGATCATCGGGCCGATTGTGCCGCCTTCGATCATTTTGATCTTTTATGGTGCGGTGATGCAAACATCCGTTACAGCGCTGTTTATGGCGGGGATCATTCCGGGTCTGATGTTGGGTGCGGCTTTGTTTGTCACCAATGCGGTCGCCGCAAAAGTGGGTAACCATCCCAAGTTGGAGCGTGGCGATATCATTCCTTTGCGCCAAGCGCTTTTGCACGGTCTTCCGGCTTTGACCCTGCCTGTCATCATTGTCGGGGGCATCGTGTTCGGGGTTGTGACTCCCACAGAAGCGGCGGGCCTTGCGGTTGTGGCTGCCTGTTTTACCGGATGGTTTTACAATGTGTTGAACGCTCAAGCGATCCTGGAATCATTGCGCCGCACCGCGATGTTGTCCGGTTCGATATTTATGATCCTCGCAGCCGTCGCAGCCCTTGGCCATATTGCATCCCTGGAACGACTTCCCGAGGCGATTGCGACACTTGTTAACGACCTTGGTCTTGGCCCACTGCAGTATCTGTTGTTGCTGAACATACTGCTAATCTTTGTCGGTATGATCATGGACATCCCCGTGGCACTGGCGCTGTTGGTGCCGCTTTTGGCCCCTGTCGCCATCGCCCAAGGCGCTGATCCAACGCATCTGGGCATTATCATCTGCTTTAACCTCAGCATCGGTCTGATCACGCCACCGCTTGGGGGTGTGCTGCTGATCGTGTCGGCGGTGACGGGAACGAATTACTGGAAGTTGGCATGGGCGATCCTGCCGTTTGTCATCGTAGAACTTCTGGTCCTAGGGATCTTGATCCTTGTGCCAGACATCACCTTGGCCATCCCCCGTGCAATGGGCTTGGTCAATTAACAACAACCAAAGTGGAGGAACTACAATGAAACATCTAAAACTAAGCACCACGATCGCCGCTATGGCGCTGATGGCCAGCGCGGCGCAGGCCGAAGTCAAAGTGGCACAGGATTGCCCACCTGATCCGGAAACCTGCGGCACCTATGTTTGGGCCAGCACCTTCGCCAAACACCTAAATGACAATGGCATGGAAGCTGTGGAATACGCACGTGGCGCCCTTGGCGACGAAGCAGAGCGTTTGGACCAAGTATCATCTGGCTTGCTGAAAGTTTCCATGTCTGACCAACGCTCTGCTGGTTCGCTTGATCCGTTCATCTATGGCATGGGATTGCCGTTCCTGTTCGGGACACATGCCGAATTGGATGCGGCTGTTGAAAAAGGCAACATGCTTGAGATCATCAACCAAGGCACCGCGCCAAATGGCGTTCGCGTTTTGGCGCTTGTGGCCAATGGGTCACCCGCCGGTCTTTTCAACACAAAGAAGCCCATCGAAAAGATCGAAGATATGGCTGATTTGCGGATGCGCGCCTTGGATGAAACCCAGATTGGCATGTACGAAGCATGGGGGAGTGCTGGCACAATCGTGTCATGGCCAGAAGTGCCAAGCGCGCTGCAAACAGGTGTCGCCGATGGCTATCTAAACGCGCCTGTTGTCCCTTTGATGTTTGGTCACAATGACTTTCTCAAGCACTTCACTGATGTACGTATCTCTGCCCCGGTGCGCGTCGCATTGGCATCAGAAGACTGGTACCAAGGTCTGAGTGATGAAGAGCGTGTGACGGTTAATGAAGCTGTCGAAGTCGCAACTGTGGCGAACCGCCAATGGGTTTTGGGACAGGATTCTGTTTTGGCAGACCTCGAAGCGGCGGGCATTGCTATTGTCAATCTGAGCGATGAAGGGCGTGCCCGTTTCGCTGAAGCCTCACTTTCGCTTTACGAAGGCGGTTTGGCGAGCCCTGAATCCGTAGCGGCATGGCTTGCTGCTGCAGGTAAAGAGTAAACCATGCAGACGGTTGCACAGTTCATAGTCTGGTTATCCGGGCGCCTGAATGCTTTGGCACTTTGGGGGGCTGTTGCAGCCGTCAGCGTCATGGTCATGTCGATCATGTATCAAGTGGTGTCGCGCTATATTTTCGCGTCACCACCCATCTGGACCGAAGAACTGGCGCGCTATGCGATGGTTTGGGCTGGTCTTCTGGGAGCGTCTTGCGCGTTTCACGCCAGCACTGACCCCACTCTGTTTCCCGCCGCCAATTTGTTGCGAGGCTCGAAGGGCCTGATCGCGGCCATTGGACGGTTCTGTGCTGTCGCGACATTTGCAATGCCTGTATTGTGGTTCTGTTTCATAGGACCAAACGGCGGCTTTACGCGTGGCTTTATCGCACGCTCAATGGCGCGCAGCGCCGAGATGTTAGGGTTTTCAATGGTCTGGATCAGCCTTGCGATCCCCATTGGTCTGGCTTTGGTTCTGGTGCATGCTTTTGCGGGTATCGCGGCACAAGCACTCCCTCAAACCCAAGACGATTGAAGTCATATCCACAACGCGTTTGCGGATTGTTTCACCATAAATCATGTCAGTTTGACATAAACAAACAAAGCGAAAGACATCCATGTCAGATCAAAAAAGCTATATGCATCAGTCCATCGCCCAAGCCGTGCATGACCATGGGATCGACACCATGTTTGGCTTGGTTGGGGATGCCAACCTGTTTATGGCCAATCATTTTGCGACCGGTTGCGGAGGTACGTTTGTTGGTGCCGCCCATGAAGGTGGATCTGTACTCATGGCGCAGGCCTATACGCAGGTGACCGGACAGGTCGGTGTCGCGACGGTCACGCAAGGGCCGGGACTGACCAATTGTTTCACCGCCTTAAAGGAAGGCGTGATCGCGCGTCGCCCCATGATATTGCTGTGTGGCGATACCCCCGTCACAGTGCCGTTTCATCCGCAGAACATTGACCAACGCGAAGTCGTGAAAGCGACTGGCGCGGGGTTTGAGCAGGTCAGATCACCTGAAACTGCGTCACACGATGTGGCAACGGCCCTATACCGTGCCCGATCCGAGCGGCGGCCAATCGTGGTGAATATTCCGTCTGATTTCATGTGGGCCGAAGTCAAACACACCAAGGTTGTGTTCCCGTTCGATCGCCCGCCAAGCGTCATAACCGAAGGTACCCTTCATGAAGAAGCGATTGGCATGATCGCGTCTGCCAAGCGCCCCTTGATTTTGGCAGGCGCCGGTGCTGCAGGTGCCAAGGCTGAGCTGATTGCTTTGGCCGAACGGATGGAGGCACCACTTGCGACGACGCTTAAAGGGACAGGCCTGTTTGCGGACCATCCCTACAACATCGGCTATTTTGGAACGCTTAGCACCGACAAGGCCTATGATGTGATCGCCAAATCCGACTGCGTGATTGCCTTTGGCGCTTGGCTGCATTTCTTTACTACGGACCGTGGTAAGCTGCTGGACGGCAAACGGGTCATTCAGGTCAACAATGATGCCTCTGATGTTGGTGCATTCTATCGCCCTGATGCGACCTTGGTGGCAGATGCCGGGCTGACTGCAAACAACATTTCGTTCTGGCTGAATGAGGCGGAAATTCCGCCAACGGGATTTGCGAAAGAGATCGAAGGAACGGACGTCGCCAGCTATCCGAAAGGTGATCCAAAGGCCGCGATCGAAGATTGTATCAACTTCGAATATGCACTTGATCGACTAAACGATGCGCTTCCCAAAGATCGGATCATGCTCACTGATGGCGGGCGATACATCACGGAAGTCTGGTGCCGTATCAACGTTCCTGATCCCAGTAGTTTTCATATGAGCGATAATTTCGCCGCCATCGGGCAGGGCATGCAGCAAGCCATTGGTGCTGCAAAAGGCGCCCCGAACCGCCCCGTCGTTCTGTTTACAGGTGATGGCGGGTTCATGATGGGTGGGGCCAATGAATTTAACACTGCTGTGCGCGAAAACTGCGATTTGATCGTGATTGTGTGCAATGACTCCGCCTATGGGGCAGAGCATATCCAGATGAAAGACCGTCAGATGGATGCGTCGATTACAGAGTTCAATTGGCCGTCGTTTTCCGAGGTTGCAAAAGCCTTTGGTGGTCAAGGTGTAACGGTCACGTCACCAGAGGAACTTGAAAAAGCAATTGCGGCCATTGCGTCACGGACCGGCCCGATCATTGTTGAATTGAAGCTTGATCCCAACAACGTGCCCCGTATGCGGATGTAGGCAGAAGACCATTCAAGCAATGCGAAAGGGATCGTTCACTATGACCCCTCCGGCATTTGATCATCTATGCACATTGAAGGTGCAGCTTGCCCCCATTGCTGAAATGGGAAATGGCCGTGCAGGTGTCAGGCGGATTTTTCCGATTGTGGGTGGAACCGTAAGGGGGCCAAAACTCCAAGGTGGAATTTTGAACGTTGGCACGGATTGGCAGACAATTTTTGTCGATGGCACGGCCGAATTGGACACACGCTACGCGATGCAGACCGATGATAGTGCCATTATTGAATTTATGAATTCCGGTTATCGGCATGGTCCTCCCAATGTCATTGCAGCACTTGCCGCGTGAGAGGTCGTCAGCCCTGACAGCTATTAATTGCGGACCCATGCTCGGTCGGAAACGGGCGCTCCGCGATATACTTGGATCAACCCTATGATCTTTGTCGGAATTGGATCGCGGCAAGCAGCAAGTGTCGAGATCGCGCTTTTCGCTGTGGCATACGAATGGCAGTACACGGCCCTCACGCTCGCGCATGGCGATCACAACGCGGCGTTTGTATTGAAAAAACATCGGGCCGCTCCAAAAGAAGCGGCCCGATGTCTGTTGTACTCTATGTGATCGCACCTTTGCTGTCACGCACTGCCCGGATTATGGGCGATGGCGCGGCCAATCCCGCGCGCACCGCCTGTGTCCAGAGCGATCCGCATTAAGCAGCCTTGGCGAGGTTGCGCAGGACGTAGTGCAGCACGCCGCCATGTTCGATGTATTCAATCTCGATCGCGGTATCGATGCGGCACTTGAGGGTGATGTTCTTCACGGTTCCGTCGGCCATCGTGATGGTGCATGGCACCTCTTGGAGTGGCTCGATGGTATCGAGGCCAGAGATAGAGACAGTCTCGTCCCCGCTCAGGCCAAGGGACTTGCGGCTGTCCCCGTTTGTGAATTCAAACGGAACCACGCCCATGCCCACAAGGTTGGAGCGGTGGATACGCTCGAAGCTTTCTGCGACGACGGCTTTGACACCCAAAAGCGCTGTGCCTTTGGCCGCCCAGTCACGTGAAGAACCCGCGCCGTATTGCTCGCCCCCGAAGATCACCAATGGCGTGCCTGCGGCTTGGTGTGCCATGGCTGCGTCATAGATCGAGGTTTGCGCGCCGTCCGGCCCTTTGGTGTAGCCACCTTCAACGCCGTCCAGCATCTCGTTTTTGATGCGAATGTTGGCGAAGGTGCCGCGCATCATGACTTCGTGGTTGCCGCGGCGCGAGCCATAAGAGTTGAACTCGCGTGGGGAGACCTGGCGCTCGATCAGATACTGCCCCGCTGGCGTTGTGTCCTTGAAGGACCCGGCAGGAGAGATGTGGTCAGTCGTGATCATGTCGCCCAGCACCGCCAGCACCTTGGCACCGTCGATGTTGGAGATCGTACCGGGCTCTGCGTTCATACCCTGGAAATAGGGCGGGTTCTGAACGTAGGTCGATGCCGCTGGCCAGTCGTACGTCAAAGCATCGGTCGTTTCGACGCCCTGCCACTTTTCGTCGCCTTTGAACACGTCTGCGTATTTGGTTTGGAAGGCTTCGCGCGTCACGGTCTGTTCAACCAGCTCGGCGACTTCCTGGGTCGTGGGCCAAAGGTCTTTAAGGTAGACGTCGTTGCCGTCCTTGTCCTGCGCGATTACGTCTGTTGCCAGATTGATGTCGAGCGTACCGGCCAGTGCGTAAGCCACGACGAGGGGGGGCGATGCCAGGTAGTTTGCGCGCACGTCAGGAGAAATGCGCCCCTCGAAGTTGCGGTTGCCGGACAGAACGGATGTGGCGACCAGGTCACCTTCCGCGATGGCATCTGACAGCTCTTTCTGGATCGGGCCCGAGTTGCCAATGCAGGTGGTGCATCCGTAACCCACAAGGTTAAAGCCGATTTTGTCGAGATCTTCTTGCAGGCCAGCCGCTTCAAGATAGGCAGACACAACTTGGGAACCGGGGGCGAGGGATGTTTTCACCCAAGGCTTGCGGTTCATCCCCAAAGCTGCGGCTTTGCGCGCAACAAGGCCCGCGCCAATCATGACGTAGGGGTTGGAGGTGTTGGTGCAGGACGTGATGGAGGCGATGACAACTTTGCCTGATTCCATGGTGTAGTCTTCGCCCGCGACGGCCACTTCTTTGCCCATCGGGCGTTTGAAGGTCTCTTCCATCTCGCGGTTGAAGGCCGTTTTGCCGTCCGTCAATGCCACGAAATCTTGTGGGCGCTTCGGGCCGGAGATCGCAGGAACAATTGTTCCCATGTCGAGGTGCAGCGTGTCTGTGTAGATCGGCGCATAGTCATCACCGCGCCAGAAGCCGTTTTCCTTGGCATAGGCTTCGACAAGGGCGATGCGGTCTTCATCGCGTCCCGTGGTGCGCAGGTATCGCAATGTTTCATTGTCGATCGGGAAGAAGCCGCATGTCGCGCCGTACTCTGGCGCCATGTTGCCGATAGTGGCGCGGTCCGCGAGGGGCAGGCGGTTGAGGCCTTCACCGTAGAATTCGACGAATTTGCCAACAACGCCTTTGGCGCGCAACAATTCAACGACTTTCAGAACAAGGTCGGTGCCAGTGGTGCCTTCCATCATGGACCCGGTCAGCTCAAAGCCGATGACTTCGGGGATCAACATGGAAATCGGTTGGCCCAGCATCGCGGCTTCGGCTTCGATCCCGCCAACGCCCCAGCCCAAAACGGCGGCGCCGTTGACCATGGTGGTGTGGCTGTCCGTGCCGACAAGCGTGTCCGGGTAGGCAACCTGTTCGCCGTTCTGGTCCGCATCGGTCCAAACCGTTTGGGAGAGATACTCAAGGTTGACCTGGTGGCAGATGCCTGTGCCGGGGGGCACGACGCGGAAGTTGTTAAAGGCGTTTTGGCCCCACTTGAGGAATGTGTAGCGCTCCATGTTGCGCTCGTATTCACGGTCCACGTTCATCTGGAACGCGCGCGGGTTGCCGAATTCGTCGATCATAACAGAGTGGTCGACGACCAGATCAACGGGGTTGAGCGGGTTGATCTGCTCGGCGTCACCACCAAGGGACACAAGCGCGTCGCGCATCGCGGCCAAATCAACAACAGCTGGAACACCTGTGAAATCCTGCAACAAAACGCGGGCAGGGCGGTAGGCGATCTCGCGCGGGTTCTTGCCACCTTTGGCACCCCACTCGGCGAATGCCTTGATGTCATCTACGGAGACGGTCTTGCCATCTTCAAAACGCAGCATGTTTTCCAGAACGACTTTCAAAGCGGCCGGGAGATTGGAAAAATCACCGAGTCCGGCTTCGGTCGCCGCTGGAATCGAGTAATAAGCGATGGACTGGTCGCCGACAGTGAGCGTCTTGCGGGTTTTGGCTGTGTCCTGACCTACGGTAATGGGCATGGCGGGTTCTCCCTTTTGGGTTGAGTATATCACGGTGTTGGTGCGGTCTTGCCTTAGGTTTGTGAGTGAATCAACACCTAAACAGGCATCTGCGGCAATTTTGTATACCATTGTGTACCGAATTTTCGATACTTTTGCCTAATCCGCGCTCACAGGCCTTTCAACAAACCTTGATTGGCTTTTTAGACGCAATATGGTTAGCCAAGGGTATACCCGAACGTGGATAAAGTGAATCACATGAAACGCATGCTTTCTTGCCTGACGGCCGCCTTTGTCGGTCTTGGTGCCCCTTTGTGGGCGCAATCGCCTGTGGTGGTTGAACTTTTCACGTCGCAAGGGTGCTCAAGCTGTCCACCCGCAGACGCGCTGTTGCATGAGTTGGCAGAGCGCGATGACGTGATCGCTATCGCGCTTCATGTTGATTACTGGGACTATATCGGGTGGAAAGATGAATTCGCGGACCCTGCATATTCCAAACGGCAGCGCAATTATGCATCCGAGGGCGGGCGCCGATCCATCTATACGCCTCAAATGATTGTGAACGGCGAGACGGACATCGTCGGGGCCAAAGCGATGAAACTGTCGGCGGCAATTTCTGCGCATGCTGCGAAACCTTCGGCTATGGTTGTAACGCTGACGCGCGATGGCGACACGGTGCAAATCGGGGCAACGACGCAAGCGGCTGGCAAATACGTGGTTCAAATGCTGCGATACCAGCCCTTTCGCGAGGCGCGCATCACACGCGGTGAAAACGCCGGACGCACGCTAGCCTATGCAAATGTTGCACAAGACTGGCAGGTTCTGGGCAATTGGGACGGGCGTTCGCCGCTGTCTTTAAGCGCAAATGCGGCGGGCACTGAGCCTGTGGTTGTTTTGGTCCAGCACGCCAAACATGGCCCCATCGTTGGCGCCGCGCGGCTGCGCTGATCAGATTTCGTTCGGACGCCACCTGCGCGGCACCCAAAACCACTGCTCGGGGTTGGCGCGAATACGGGCTGAAATACTGTCGTTCATGGCTTGCGTCATCGTAAGGGGGTCACTGTGCGGGATCGGGGCCTCTAGAACACATTCAAAGCCAAAGCCGTCGGGCTGGCGAATGCCATAGAACGGGATCAACAGCGCATCAAAGCGCAGGGCGAGTTCCGCAGCAGAGACGGCAGTGCGCGCAGGTTTGCCAAGAAAGTCCAAAACAGGCGCATGAAAAACATGCTGGTCAAAGAGCAGTACCAATTGTCCACCCGATTTGAGGTGTCGCACAAACCCCGAGGTGCCTTTGCGCCCTTGGGGGAAAACGGGGCCGCCAAATGCTTCCATCGTTTTGACATAGTGCGCATTGAAATAGGGGTTCGCCATGTCACGGTAAAGGCCACCAATGCTGAAACCGTGTTCGACAAGAGCTGCGCGTGTCGCTTCGTAATTGCCGAAATGCCCTGAAACAAGGATCACTGGGCGTCCGGCCTTTTGCGCAGTTTGCAGCGCCGCAAGGCCCGGACCTGTGACAGGGTGGCCCGTCATACGCGTCAACATATCCTTGGTGGAATAATTCTCGATCAGGGTGCGGCCGGAATTGTTCAAACACGCGGTGGCCAGCGCGCGCCGCGCGTCTGTTGGCATGTCGGGGAAGATGTGCGCGATATGACCCATCGCCCGTTTACGATACCCTGCCAACGGGCCGATAATGCGTGACATCATTGCGCCGATCAATCGTACGCGAGGCTGATAGGGCAAGGCCAACGCCAGTTTGATCATGGCGACGATCACTGCATTGGATGCAAAATGCACGGCGCGACGTCCAAGAGGGGCTTTGGGGGAGGGGAGTGGGGCCATGGCCTGCGCATGTCTCATAGGTGGACTGTTAGCGATGCCAAAGACATAGCGGTAAGCATGTGCCACCACAAGCCATGAGATGACGCCGTGCGAGCGTTGAGTTGATCGCTACTCTGCGTCGTCGGACGAAATCAACAGCAATCCGCCAGAGGCCTCGAGTGCGCGGATGGCAGTCACAATGTTGCTCATTGCGACTTCTGCATCTGCTGGTTTCGGGGTGCCGGCATCTTGAACTTCTTCGCGCAAGGAATCTGCCATGCGCCCTGACATATTTTCAAGAATGTAGTCGGCAGTGGCTTGCATACCAGCCGCTGGTGCGCCGGCCAATGCTGTGATCAAATCCGCTTGATCGATCTCGCGCAGCACCTTTGGAAAATCGCGGGCTGCGATACGTTGTGGAATGTTGCCGAAGGTGAAGATCGCTTTGCGCACGGCATTGGCGAAACCCTCATCGCGTTCATCCAGCCCTTCCAGCACATCATCGCGCGTAATGGTGGTTGAGGAGTTGAGGATTGCACCGACACGGTCCACAGGGTCCTCGTCAAAGGCGCGCAGCGGTTGGGCCGTCAATTGATGCGCAAGCGAGCGTCCAATCCGGTCCACGGCATCTGGCGTGACACTTCCTGTCTGGGAGACGGCAAAGGTGATCTGACGGGCGCGGGGACCGGGCAATTTTCCGAGGATCTCTGCTGCTTTGGGAACGTCCAGTTTTGAGAGCAATACGGCGGCGACTTCGATGGATTCTTCTTCCATCACAGGGGTCAGTTGGTCTGCCCCCATCTCGCAAATCCGGACCCATGGGTCGCCTGTTTCGCGGACGTTGGCTTCTTTGGCCAAACGTGCTGCGGTGCGCGGATTGATTTTGCCATCCAAAGCACTCAATGCGCCCGCGATGCCACCCGGAAAAGAGAGGCCGATTTTTTCAACTTCAGCGGCAAATTCGGCCACCACAGCTTGCAACGTGTCGCGATCCACAACGCGCATTTTACCCATTTGCTTGGTCAGCTGTTCCTGAAGTTCTTCGGGGAGGTCCTCGATCGGGACATCGGCACCCTCATTCAGCAAAAGGCGCACGACAATTGCCGCTTTTGCCTTGTTGCTGATGTGCGTTACCGGAGTAACGGTGGTGGGTGTGTCAGACCCGATGGACGGAAATCCGCCCATCGGTGCCATAGGGAGCAGGTCCATTTGCGGCCTCTATTTAGGTTTGTCCCAAACTAGGCTGCAATTGGTGAAGAAACCCTGAAATCAGGGTCGGATTTTAGTGATTATATGTCACGCCGGTTTCGATGGCTTTGCGCAAAGAGGCTTCGGCCCATGTGCCTTCACCACCACGGGCGCGGATCTCGCGCAATTGGGTGATTGCGCCGATCCTGTCGCCTTGATCCAGCATCCCTTGCGCCATGTAGGACCGGGCAAGAATATTGTTCGGATTGGTGTCGATAGCGTCCTGGTAAAACACCATGGCCACTTCGATTTTTCCAAGTTTGCGATTTGTGAACCCTTTGTATGTCAAAACGCGGTCGTCGTTCTGATCAGACATCGCGGCCAAAACGCCCTGTGCGTCCGTGTAGCGACCAGCATAGGCCAGTTCGCGCACGGCGTCGTACAGACCGTCATCATCCAAAGAGCTTTTCTTGGGGCGTACGCACCGCTGCTTGGCTTCGTCCCAGACGCGCACACCTTTGCAGTCTTTGCTGGTCTTGGTGGGCTTGGGCGCGGTTTCTGTCGCGCCGCCGGCCGCGTGAAGGGGGGCTGCAAGGCTCAGGGGCAAGGTCATGGCTGCTGCAATCAATAGGGTCCGCATGTTCGTGTCTCCAAATTCAAGATGGTGTCTAAGGTTTCGTGCAAGGATAACCCGACATGGTGCGATTTTATTCAGTCACGCTTTCGTGAAGATTATTTCATGACCCGTTAGATTGAGGCAAAGCAAAGAGAAAACTCTGCTTTGCAGCTACGGTGTGGTCAAAAAGTCTATGCGTTTACGGCAACGCAGCTTTTGGAGGTCGCGTCATACGCTGTGCCATCAGCACAAGACATCGCTTGATGCTCTTTGCCATAATTGCAGCCTTCGGCCAGCGACAATGTAGGTGCCAGTACAAGGGCAAGGGCTGCTACGGCGGTTTTGATCTTCATCTCACGTCTCCTTTGTTTTGGGTGGCACAAAGGTAACGTGGTGACAGAGCAGGTCAAAGAATTTCGGCCCCAAAAGGGGGCTGGCCCTGTATTTTGCGCAATTTTTTGCACTTTAGGTGCGCAGATCTTCAGGTTTTTGATCCCCTGCCGACCGCGCAGTTGCACGGTTGGCAGGGCGCATTGGATGCAGATCTATGCGCCAAAGACGCGCTTGAAGATCGTGTCAACGTGTTTGGTGTGATAGCCCATGTCGAATTTCTCGTTGATTTCTTCAACAGAAAGGGCGGCGCACACGGCTTCGTCCGCCAACAGTTCTTCGCGGAAATCGGTGCGATGCTCCCACACTTTGAGTGCGTTACGTTGCACCATGGCATACGCGTCTTCGCGGCTCACGCCCGCTTGGGTCAGGGCCAAAAGCACACGTTGGCTCATGACCAGACCCGGGAACTTGTTCATGTTGTCGAGCATGTTGTCGGGAAAGATGATCATCTTGTCGATGACGCTGGTCATACGGGCGAGTGCGAAATCAAGGGTGATGGTCGCGTCGGGGCCGATGTTGCGCTCGACAGAGGAGTGGGAAATGTCACGTTCGTGCCACAGGGCCACGTTTTCCAGTGCAGGGATGACGGTCATACGCACCAAACGGGCCAGGCCGGTCAGGTTTTCGGTCAGCACAGGGTTCTTTTTGTGGGGCATCGCGCTGGAGCCTTTTTGGCCCATCGAGAAGAACTCCGCCCCCTCCAGCACTTCGGTGCGCTGCATGTGGCGCACTTCAATGGCGATGTTCTCGATCGAAGAGGACACAACGCCAAGGGCTGCAAAGAAGGCGGCATGGCGATCGCGGGGGATCACTTGGGTCGAGATCGGTTCAGGCAGCAAACCCAAGGCTGCGCAGACATGCTCTTCGACTTGGGGATCAACGTTGGCAAAAGTCCCGACCGCGCCAGAGATTGCGCCCGTGGCGATCTCTTCGCGTGCTGTATGCATCCGTTTCAGGTTGCGATCCATCTCGGCGTAAAAGCGGGCAAAGGTCAGGCCCATTGTCGTGGGTTCCGCGTGGATACCGTGGGAGCGGCCAACACGCAGGGTGTCTTTGTGTTCAAGTGCGCGGCGCTTCAACGCGCCCATCAAGCCTTCAACACCAGCGATCAGGATGTCGGCAGCGCGCACCAGTTGGACGTTGAAACAGGTGTCCAACACGTCCGAAGACGTCATCCCCTGATGCACGAAACGGGCTTCATCTGCGCCAACGTGCTCTGCCAGATGGGTCAAAAAAGCAATGACGTCGTGTTTGGTGACGGCTTCGATTTCGTCAATGCGGGCCACGTCGAACTCAACGTCTTTGGCTTTCCAAACGGCATCGGCATTTTCGCGTGGGATGGTGCCCATATCGGCCATTGCTTCGCAGGCGTGGGCCTCGATCTCGTACCAGATTTTAAACTTGGTTTCAGGGGACCAAATGGCAACCATTTCGGGACGGGAATAGCGGGGGATCATAGGCGCACCTTTTTGTGACTTTCGGGCAGTTCTCGGGCGTCATAGACTGCGCAGGGACGAACGACAACCAAGGGAGCCTGTTATGAGACGCATCGTCGCTGTTGCTTTGATGATTTCGCCGGTGATCGCGCCGCAGATTGCGCAGGGTGAGGGTATTTGGACAAGCTTAACAAGGGATAACATCACGGGCGGGGGCGACAAAGGCTGATGAGGGTCCGGGTTCTTGAAGATTTCGTAGGGCGGTGGAGGCTGACCCGCAAGATCATAGCGGCTGCGGCGCCTGAAGCGAGATTTGAAGGACAGGCTGTGTTTACCCCATGTGCCAATGGACTGGCCTATCATGAGCAGGGGCGTCTTTTGCTCCCCGGCCAACCGGCCATGCAGTCCGAGCGGAGGTATGTTTGGCAAGTCGGATTGAACGTGCATTTCGAGGACGGACGTTTTTTTCACCAAGTGCCTGCAACGGGCGGTGATGCAGAGCATTGGTGTGATCCCGATCGATATTTTGTGGCCTATTCCTTTGACGCATGGCCCGAATGGCGGTCCGAATGGCAGGTAAAGGGGCCAAGGAAGGACTACGTTATGGTTTCTGACTACAGGGCTTCAACACCCCTTGCGTAAGGTGCATTTTGCACTTGCAGAAACTTTCTGCGCACGGCAGGACTTGCGCAATGAAATTTCTGACAGGAGTGCGCAAACATGAATTCTGCTATCAATAACAAGGTGCTGAGTGAAGCAATCGGGGTGGGCGAGGGGACCAGTCAATTGGTGCGCCATGCGGCTTTGGTTGTTGCAGGTATTGCTCTGTTGGCAGTCGCAGCAAAGATAACCGTGCCTATGCTGCCTGTGCCGATGACAATGGGAACCTTCGCGGTTCTGAGCATTGGCGCGGCATACGGGGTCCGTTTGGGATTGGTCACCATGTTGGGATATTTGCTGATTGGGGCGCTGGGCTTTGATGTTTTTGCTGGATCATCTGCCGAATTGGTGGGCCTGGAATACATGATGGGCGGCACAGGCGGATACCTTGTCGGTTACGTTTTGGCGACTGTTTTGCTGGGTGCTTTGGCGCGACTGGGGTGGGATCGTTCTGCGCCCAAAATGGCGTTGGCCATGCTTTTGGGCAACGCTCTGATTTATGTGCCCGGGCTGATCTGGCTGGGGATGCTTTATGGTTGGGACAAGCCAATTCTGGCATGGGGTCTGACGCCTTTCCTTGTCGGGGATTTGGTCAAGCTCGCGCTTGCGGCGGCAGTGTTTCCGGCGATTTGGAAAATCGTATCTCGCGCACGCAACTAAGCGCGGCGTGATCTTATTGGGAGGCGTGGCCCTTACGGGCCGCGCCTCATTCTATTTCAGGCGTTTTGGGCGGCTCTGAGCCCTAGGGCGCGAGTTCTGTTATAACATCCGAGCTGCGCTCTAGGGTTTTGTGAACAGGGCATTTATCTGCAATTTCGAGCAGCTTTTGTCGTTGGTCTTGAGACAGTTGGCCTGTGAGTGTGATCCGTCTGTTCCAAACGTCTACTTTGCTGGTGCTGCCGCCTGAGTCGGCGTCTTGGGCGTGGACTTTGTCGTGTTTCACATCGACGCTGACATGATCAAGAGGCCAGCCTTTGCGCCGCGCGTACATACGGATTGTCATTGACGTGCAAGCCCCTAATCCTGCTGATAAAAACCCGTAAGGTGACATGCCTTTGTTGGTTCCGCCGTAAGCGAGGGGTTCGTCGGCCAAAACGTGGTGCACAGGGCCTGCGTGGATGTCTTGCAGAAAGCCTTTGGTGTCGGCTTCACATGTTCTGACAATGCCTTCGGGGGCGCCGATGGGCGGGGCAGGGTGCTTTAATTTCAGATACTTAGTTGCCCAAGTGGTGATGACATCTGCTGCGTATTCGGCGTCTTCGGCGCGGGTGATCAGATGATCGGCGTCATCTAGGGTAACGAAAGATTTGGGGTGTTTGGCATTGGTGAAGATTTGGGCGGCGTTGTCGATAGATACGATGGAATCCTGGGGGGCGTGCATGACCAGAAGCGCGGCTTTCATGTTGCTAACGCTTTGTTTTAAATTGATTTCCGAAACGTCGCGAACAAAGTTCTGACCGATTCTGAAGGGGCGGCCGCCCAAGCAGACTTCGGCCTCTCCGTTTTGGGCAATTTTGGGAAGGGCGGCGGCGAAGTTATGTACGACGTGGCCCGGATCGAAGGGCGCGCCCAATGTTGCGACGGCTTTGATTCCTGCGATCTCAGAGGCCGCTTTGAGGACCGCAGCGCCGCCCAAAGAGTGTCCGATGAGCAAGCTGGGGGCCATTTTTTCGCCCACAAGATAGGCGGCAGCGGCCGCGAGATCATCGACATTCGAGCTAAAGGAGGTGTTGGAAAACTCACCCTCTGAATGGCCTAAGCCTGTGAAATCAAATCGTAAAACTGCAATACCTGCACCGGCCAGACGGGCGGCGATGCGGCGCGCTGCGGGGATATCCTTGCCGCAGGTGAAGCAATGGGCAAAAATGGCGGTGGCCAGATGCGCGCCCGGAGGCATGTCGAGGCGCGCGGCGAGCTTTGTGCCTGCGTGGCCAGTAAATGTGATGCGTTTGGTGGGCATTTTGGCGTCCTTTTGCTGTGCCCTAGAATGGGGGCCAAAGAGGCGTTTGGGAAGGGTGTGACAGAAAACTCACGGGGGTGTGTTAATGCAGCGTGCGCAGGCCATCAGAGGGCGTGTTGTACAAAACAGAAGCCGTTTGTCACAAGATGCGCAGCCCTGCAGAACGGGAATTGCGGGTGTTTTGAGCGTTTTGTACAAAACAGCGCGTGTTTGTTACAAGATTTGGGGCCTTGAGGCGTTAAAGGGTCGTTAGGGATTGAGCGGCGTTGAGGTTTGGCCGGAAGGGTTAGGTGTTTGTTAGGAAAGGCGCACTCCGGACTTTCGCCGCAGTTGCGAAGCACACCGCCCAAATTTCAGGAGCAGACATTCAATTTGCCACTGCTCACCCGAATGGATTGCGACCGTGGGTTGCGTCACATCTGCTTGAAACAGAACCACTGTTCCTGCGCAGACGCTCTTCCCCTTTTGGGACCGTGCTGCGCAATGCCCTGACGGGCAATGATCAGAACCGAAATCTGGATAGCTGATGGGACAAGATTGATGGGTCCCGCGCCTGGAAAAATACCGTGGCGGTAGGGCGTCGCCGCGCTTGACGATTCAGTGTGGTTTTCGAGAGGTTTTGCACCTTTCAGAACGGCACAATTTCATCTGCCGAAAGGGCGTAGGCGATATCGGCCAGTTGTGTGGATGTTGACGCTGTGCCGAACATGCCAATGACGTTTACGGCCTCGAACAAGCCCGAACTCTCATATGGCTTTCCGGTTGTGACAAAAACCAGCTGATTGGCGGGAGGGGGTGGTACATGCACGCATGCGCCCACAAATGGCACCAGAATAAACGCCGTCACACCAGTACTCGAGTGGTCAATCGGGACAATATACCCCGGCAGGCGTACGATTTCGCCGTTCCAGTCTGTGCGCACGCCTTGCGAGGGAGGCTGTTGCACCGACATGGCGGGCACATCGTGCTGGATCATACTTTGGAAGCCCGGGGGGATCTTGGGTTGGCCCTCCGGGATCAGATCGGTCCAGTTCAGATCGACAAAGTCTTTTGAAAAAGCGGCAGATGGGGCAACGCCCAGCGCGCCCAATGCACCCAGCGCGCCCAGAACGCGCCTGCGATCGATGCTTTGCGCTACCATTTAAACACCTCGATCAACTCGGCATCCAATGCATAGCCGATATCCGCGAGGGACGTGGATTGCAGTTCATGCCGCATCTTGCCTGTGACCCACACCGGATCCCAGAGTTTGTCGCTGGGCCAAGGTTTTTTGCTGTCCACAAAAACAAGCTGGTTGGCGGGCGGCGGCGGCGTGTGGATACAAGCGCCGACATACGGCACCAAGATAAAACTGGTCACGCCCGCCGAGGACATGTCGATGGGCAAGACATAGCCGGGCATCTTGATGTAGGCACCATGCAGTTCCATGTTCAGCTTTGTTGCATTCTCGTCAAATTCAGGCAGCCAAATGTCCTCGACCGCGTCCATTTCACCGGGCCCGATAATCTCTGCATATGGCACGCCGGCCGGAATAAGGTCCGTCCACATAACAACGCGGGGCGTGTTGGCCAAAGCGCAGCGCGGCGCGGCGGCAAACGCTGCGGCCGCGGTGATGAGAGTGCGACGTGACAGGTCCATCATATCAATCCCTTTTCTATATCTTGACCATCATACCATCGCTGAGCGACAAGCGGTAGGCGCGCAAGGCAGGCACCATGCTCACAATTGCGCCAGCGGCAACAACCCCCAACAAAACCCAGACTTCGCGCCATGAAGGCGGCTCGATCGGCAACCACAGGCCAAAGGCGGCGTCCATGGCCGGTTGCGCCACCAGCAGCCCCAGATAAAGCAGGCCCAACCCCAAAACCGCGCCCACAGCAGCCATAACCGCGGCTTCGATCACAAGCAGGCCAAGGATCACGCGGGGCCGCGCGCCCATCGCGCGGAAAATCGCCATCTCGCGGCGACGTTCGTTGAGGCTTGAGAAAATTGTGGCCATCATCCCGATCAGGGCCGTGACAACCACCATTCCCGACACCGCAATCAAAGCCGTTTCTGCAATCCCGACGATCTGCCACAGCTCTTGCAAGGCCACCCCCGGAAGGATCGCCAGCAAGGGCTCTTGGGCATATTCATTGATGCTGCGTTGCAGACCAAATACCTGAAGGCGGCTTTTGACGCCGATGAGGGCCGCTGTGACGGCCTGCGGTTCGAGCTCCATCTGCCGGATCACATCTGCAGGGGTTGATTGCCCCGGGATGGCCGCACCGCTGCTCCAATCCAAATGAATGGCCTCGATGGCCTCCAGACTGACGATGACCGTGCGGTCCACCGGAGTCCCGGTTTTTTCCAGGATGCCCGACACGCGAAACGGCTGGTTGTCATGCGCGACAAAGGACGCCAGACCGTGGGCCACGACAATCGGATCATCAATGCTGTATCCCAAAGTTGCCGCCACATCTGCGCCTATGACCGCATCGAAAATGTCATCCATCACCGCCCCGTCCTGAACGGCAAGCGATTGTCCGGCGCGATATTTGTACCGCTCGAAAAATGCCGTTGTTGTGCCCATAACGCGAAACTGGCGATGACTGTCGCCCAGTGAGATCGGCACGATCCAGTCGACTTCAGGGCGCCCCGCGATATCCTCATAGCTTTCCCACGTGAGGTTGTTCGTGGCGTTACCGATCCGAAAAACCGAATAGAGCAACAATTGCACCGCCCCCGAACGCGCCCCGACAATCAGGTCCGTGCCCGAGATCGTGTCGGCAAAGCTGGCTTTTGCGCCGGTACGGACTTTCTCTACGCCAAGGAAAAGTGCCACAGACAGCGCGATTGCAAGGATCGTCATCCCAACCGTCAAGGCGCGGGCGATCAATGAGCCAAGGGCGAGCCGCAGGATCATAAGGTGGCCTTTGCTGATTGTGTGACATCTGACATCTGAACAACCCTGTCAAAATGTACGTTCAGGCGGGCGTCATGGCTCACCATGAGCAAGGTGCTGCCCGAGGCCCGGGCTTGGGCAAACAGGAGATCCAGAAAAGTGGCTTGGGTCGCGGCATCCAATGCCGATGTTGGCTCGTCCGCCACAATCAACGGCGGCGCACCAATCAGCGCGCGCGCGGCTGCGACACGCTGTTGCTGGCCAACGCTGAGTGTTCCGGCCTGTGCCAGAATAGCGTCCTCGGGCAGCCCCAAGTCCAGACAAAGCCGTCGCGCAGTATCGCGTGGCGACGCCACCCGTCCCCTGCGCAGGGGCGCGAACCGCAAAGGCAGCAGGATATTGTCGAGAACACTGGCATAGGGCAGCAAGTTGAATTGTTGAAAGATAAGCCCGATGTGTTCTGCCCGAAACCGGTCCCGTTTGCCCGCCGTCAATGACGCGATATCCCGCCCTGCAACGGTCACCGTGCCCTGATCCGCAGTGATGGTGCCGCAGATCAGGGATAAAAGTGTCGATTTACCCGACCCGCTTTCTCCCAGCAGCAAAACACTCTCGGAGCGCGCGAGCTGGAAATCGGGGATGTCCAACCCGAAAGACGCGCGTCCCGGCCAGTGGTACCGGACACCCGACAGTGACAATATGGAGGTGTCTGAATCCATTCTGTGATCGGGTCTTAAAACAAGCTGCGCAGATCAAGCGAGGGCGCGTCCCGCTTCACCTCAAAGGCCGTCGCGCCACCCTCGGAGAGCACCTGCACCTCCAGCTCAAGCGCGTTCGCGAAAGCCTCGAAGTAGCCAAAAGTAATCAGGGTCACCTGCGCAGGGTCGGCGCAGGTCAGCAGGTATTCTGCATGAAATTCGGTGTGGCCTGTCTCCTCTGCGTGCGCGTCGTCGTCGTGGTCCTTGTCATGTTCGGCGTGCTCTTCGTCAGTGTGACCTTCCTCTGCATGGTCTTCGTGGTCATGACCTTCTTCTTCGTCTTTATGGGCGGCATGGTCTTCGTCGCCATGCTCTGCCTCGCTTTCCAGCGATGCACTTGCCTCAACCACGCTGCATCCGGCGGCGGCAGGCACTGAGAACAGATCAAGAGGCCGCGCCAGAATTGCGACAGCAGCATCGACTTTTGCACGGTCCGCGCTGCTTTGCGCCGCATACTCAAAGCCGACAATATCGGCACCTGGCGCATGCAACTCCATAGCAATCCGGTCGCCATCAAACGCGATATCCAACTGGCCGACACCATGTTCATGGGCCTCCAGCTGGCGAGCGTCTTCGGCACCGACAGCACCGGCAGAAATGAGGAGGAGAGCAGCGGAAACGGATTTGATCATGACGTTTATCCTTTGGGTCTGAGGGAGGTCAGGTCGCACAGTTTTGGCAGCGACCGTGAATTTCAACGATATGGCGGGTGGCATGGAACGCAGATTGCGCCGAGAGTGCTTTGAGGTGCGGTAGAACCTGTGAGCCGTCGTGCTCTTCAACAGTGCCACAGGCCTCACAGACGGCGAGCACCGGCACTGCCTCTTCATGATCACAGCGGCATGGAACAAAAGCTTTCATGGACTCCAGCTTGTGGGCGCGACCTTGCTGCGTCAAAGCGGTCAACGTACGATAAATCGTAGGTGCCGCGAGAGCAGGTTCATCGCGTTTCATCTGATCCAGAATAGCATAGGCAGTCATCGGCTTGTCGTGCCGCTCAAGCACCTTCAAAACGTCTGATTGCCGCGTCGCGGCTTGCTTGCGCATGACTGTTCTTTCTTCGAGTTCAATTCTGTTGTTACTTTATAAAGTAATATCTTCGCGCACCGCAACATTTGACACTCAAAAATGAGCGTAATACCGCACAGCGCGCAGATGCTTGCCTAAATTTCAGGCATGTTTCGCGGCGCTCCAGGATAACGTCGCATGCAACGGTCTCTGTCAGACGCATGGCCGTCCGGTCCCTTGCATGAAATTTCGTAACTTCAATGCGCAGCGGTAGATCATCCACGCGCGGTGCAACGCTTTATCGATGATGTGTTTGCAACGCTTGGGGTTCGCTTGGCAGCAGCGTTTGTGTCGTCAAATTATGCTGCGAAAACCATTCGTTTGACAAAACCAATGGCAATCCACACTGCTGTCTTTTCCGTTACGCGATCCATTTTTCAATGATTGTTGACCGGGCCATATCTTTATAAATTGGATCGACGGCATGATTTCGGAACCAAATTCAAAACAAGAATTCGAACATATCAGCAGCATTCTTCATGTAAGCAAATTGGTGGTTTTTGCGACCGATCAAGACGCCCGAATTTACTACACGGTGAAGCAAGACGGGTTTGAGGACACAGCGCTAGATCCCAGTGGGACAAACCATACGGGCTGGGAAACATGGAAAATTTTGGACTTGCCTGGTGCGTTTTACAGCGAAACGGGGCATCCGGTTGCCGAAATCGAGGACATTTCGGTCATCGAGAAAGAACAGCAGAACAATGCGTTCACGGATGATGCTGATAAATACATCATCCGGTCGCGCTACACGACGCACAACCACACGGCGCGGGCCCCTGTTCAGCTGATCTCGGGGTTGGGGCACTTATATGTGTTCCGGCAATTATGTGTTCCGGCAATCGCGCGATGGTAAAATTCTGGTGGACCGGTTTGTCCTCGACGGGATGAAAAACGAATTGAACCGCAAACTGGAGGTGCGTTTCAAGCGCAGTGGCCAACGGTTTGCGCCGTTGAGAAACTCGAACCCACAAAGCCACGGACATCTGCACAGTGTCGACAGCTTGGACTTTCGCGACGTCAATGGTCAGCCCTTTCATGAGCCCTCGACCGAGCTGTCCTGGCTGGGGGATATCCGTCTAGGGTGGTTTTCCGTGGTGCTGTTGCCCACCGATGATCATGACGTTCACAGGTGGCATATTTTCTATCTGACGGCGCAGAGCAACAAGCTGGAATATGCCTCGCTGAAGTCTTCGAAGGACGAGATGTTTGATTTCAAGGATCACTTTGTCCTGGCACCCGAAAAGGGGAATGTACCGGGGTTGATCCGCAGGTCGTTTGATATTTGCGATGCAGATGGCGTGGCCGATCTGGCGTTCACGGGCGCCCCTGTGGCCAGCCAGTACGACGTCCAGACCGAACAAGATACCGACAGCGGGCCGCATTTGCTGCGCGAGGCGACGCGGGTTCTTGTCAACATTCCCACGGCGTCAGGTGCGGTGTCGATCAGTTTTGCAGCGGCCAAGGACGGACGGTTGTCCCATGTCGGCTCCAGAGAGTCTCAAGACGGGCATGTCGACAGCAGCGAACAACACCTCAGGGCCACCCGTCGCGAGGTGATTTTGCCGTTGGACACCCTGGATGCCATCAAACTGATCGGCGACACACAGCATCCGCCACACGGGACGTTCAACACGGTTCGGCGTGGATCAAAAGACCGGATCGAGATTGTTGTGGGTGACACCCCCGCCAATTTGAAAGCCGGTGAACTGATCCGGATCACCAATACGTCCTCGATGGATGGTCATTACGACAGCGTCTCGGACGTGACCTCCGACCAGTTTTCTGTCCCCAAACCCGAGGATATGAACCTGTCAGGGCAATGGGTGAAGATCGACCATGACACCAGCGGCCAAGTGTCGGACGGGATGATCACCAGCGTCTGCGTCGACGAGACCGGAGTCGAGGTCGCGTCGATGGGCACGGGTTTGAAAGATGGCGATGCGGTACAGATCACAGGGACCGAGGCCATAAACGGGTTGCACCGTGTCGCATCGGTGAGCGGCACAAAGGTTGTGCTGGAGCGCAAGTGGCACGCAGGCAACGCGGTGAACCTAAGTCGGGCCGTCGGCAATCGGCGCGGCGTGCGGTTTATAGAAGACGTGAACAGCACCGCACCATCTTATGGGCAGACCAAAGCGCTGGATCTGACGGATCTCAACGATGGTGCCAAGGGGGGCTATACGGTTTCGGTCTGGGCCTACCGTTCGGATGAAGCGATGTTGAACCGTGTGATATTCACGCAAATGGACGGTGCAATCTGCCTGAAGCTGGTCAACGGTTTTGCCACGGCATTTTCCACTGGAAAGGGCGAACGCCCCGAGGTGAAAGACCCGGTTGCGATGCCATTGAACACTTGGGTGCATTTCGCGGTCACGATACGGGCGGGCACAGGCGGGCACGGGTCTGACATACTGGTTTTGAAGCTCTACCGCGACGGGGTCGAAGTTGCGTTTCCATCCATTGCATACACGTCCCCTGCGCCGTCTTGGGACTGCCAGATTGCCAACCAGATTCCCCATGACACGTTAACAGGCATGGTCCGTTTGGGGTGGTATGTTGATGTCTGCGACGACACGGCGGTCGTATCCGCAGTGCAAGGCCCGAACGGGCAACTGGGCAAAAGTTATGTCCATGTCTTCCGGCGCTCGGGGGCGGTCTGGAACCGTGAAACGGTGTTGGACATATTCAATGAAACGTGCGTAACAACTTTGACCCCCAAATCGTTGGCGGTCGACGGCGATACCATTGCAGTCGGGATCTATGACGACGAAAACGGCACGGACGATGCGGTGGTGCTCATTTACCGGCGCACCGGCACGGAGTGGCGTTGTTCCCAACTCATCGCAGACATTGGCCCGCAGCATCCTGCGCGCAGAGGAACGCGCACCAGTTTTGGCAGCGCGGTCGCCTTGTGCGGGGGGCATCTCTTTATCGGCGCAAAATCAGGGGTGGCCCACGCTGGCTCCAGTGCGGGAAAGGTCTATGCGCTTGTGGACAACGGCGCAACGTTTGAGGAGCGCGACGTCCTTTTGCCAGATGCGGGTGTGCCTGACACCACCCAGTTCGGCGCAACGATTTCAGCCACTGCCGAACATCTTGTCGTTGGATCAGGCGGCAAAGACGCAATCTACCGCGCGTCGTTTTTCCGACTGGAAGAAGGCAAATGGATCAATGCCCTCAACTTCAAATGCCCGGATGTAGACGGCGAGACCATTGAAGGCGTGTCGACGGCCATCCACGGGGATTACGCTGTCATCGGCGCGCCCGGCCGTTTTGAAGACGGGGGTGTTGGCGGCAGTGTACATCTGTTCGCCTACAAGGACTGGCGTTGGAGTTTGCAATCCAGCTGCCGCGGGGAAGATCTCGGGGCCTTGAACTTTGAGCGGTTTGGCACGGCAGTTGCGATGAACGCGGACAATGTGTTCATTGGCGCCCCGAATGCAGAATACAATTGGAACGCGGGCCGTGTGTTTGTCATGCACATCCACGGAGGCGAGGACACAGGGTTTTTAATGCAAGACGAGGTCATCACAGCTGACCTTGATGACGGGGGGTTCAGCTTTGGATCGTCACTGGCGGCGGGCCGGTATGGATTTATGATAGGCAGCCGCATCGCGGACGAGTGGTCAGACTGTCTTGCGGTGTCGCTGATGACACTTCCGCGGCGCAACACTGCATTTCGGTTTGGTGGCAAACTGGCGACCATAATTGGCCAAGGCGGCGCGCTCGAACTGTCTGATTTTCAGGTTTGGGACAGGGTGCGCAGTGACACCGAGATCAAAAACACGATGTTTGCGAACCTCACAGGTACAGAGACAGGACTGTCAGGGTACTGGCGCTTGGGGGCGATTGTGCCCGGCCAAACGCCGACGTTCACTGATTTCTCAACCTACAAAAACGCCGCCACACTGGTGGGGGATGCTCTGTTGTCGGAAAAAGTCTGTGACAGATATTTACTGTCCGAAATCGACGGCGACAGGCTGGAGGCCACGAAATACATCAACGAAGACTACGTGGCTGTGATGCAACGCGGCCATTACGAAGAGATGATCGAATTTGCGATTGACGACATGGCGCTGGTGACGGCCGGGCTGTTCAAGTTTGTCTATTGGGGCAAGTCGCATGCGGCATCGGACACGGTCATCGATTATTCGGACCGCGAAGTCGATGAGATGGGCGAACCGATGAGCTTGTTCTCACCGACCAAGGCGACGCTTGAAAATCTGTCCGGTGGCTGGATGCGTTTGACAGGCAAATTTTATGTGCCGGACGGGGTCAACCTGGTGCGCACCTTCGGGCTGTCAACGCAGACCCCGCATTGGGATCGCCCCGAGATCGACTGGAAAAAACTGCGGATCTGCAAACACAGCCTTGTCAATCTGTCAGACGTTGTGACCGAAGAAACCACCGATGAATCCATGGCCCTGACCCTTATTCCTGATGTTGGCCTTGAGCCAATTGATCACGATACTCTGGAAACCAAGGAGAAGGCGTTCTTCAATATCTACCGCGAGATCAGGCACTTGAAGGATTTGATTTTCGAGATCGGGGTTTTGGACGAAAAAATTGCGTCGAAACGCGCATTGATCGGCAAACATTTCGCACTGCGGCAAGGCTATGCCAAGTATCTAAGCGATTGGAAAGCCGAACACGACGCCTCAAGCCGGATTGCGAAGTTGTTTTGGCGTGAAGACTACAGCCCCTCCAGCAAAGCGTATCACATCGGTGTTGGCCGATGGGAATTGTACGGGACGGGCTGGGACAACATCATGAGTTCGCTGCGTGTTCCACAGGGGCTTGAGGTGGTGATGCACCGCTACAAGGAATTCTCTGCCGAGCAGAAGGTGGTGACCGAGGACTGTGCGAATGTCGGCCACAAATTCGGCTACAACGACCGCACGACATCCGTCACAGTGCGCACGGTACAACGAAAACGCTATGACAAGGGTAAAATTCAGAACCAGTACAGGCTGAACACCCAGTGGCGCGATACCGAGGACGCGACGCTGGCCATCCTGCACGCTGATCTTGAAAAGCTGGTGGCGGAAAAGCAATTTACCATTCCCGCGTTGAAAAAACGGCTGAAGCTAAAGGAGGACACCTTTAAGGCCCTAAAGGATGATCTTGACGGGTTGAGTAAGCTGGCCTTTAACACCACCGCCCGAGCGCGGCGTCAAAAGCGGTCCATGCCGTCTATCCGCGTTGATGCGCGGGGGCAGCAGACCTTTGGGGCGGTCCTTGGGTTCGTCAAACCCGCAAGCCGGATGACGGCGTTTTATTCCTGCACAGGAAATGTGCAGTTGAATTACCTTGATCGCAAAGGCCGGATACAACGCAACAGCTTTGACGCGGTGGCAGATCATCTGAACAGTGAGTTCGAGGAATGGTTGCCCGATGAGACGAACTTCTGTGTGCAGACCCTCCCTGCGTCGCCGACGATCAAATTTGAAAAACCGATCGTGATGCCCAAGGCGTGGACTGTAGAACTTTGGTCGATATTTCCCTTGACCGTGCCCACAGTTTTTCCAGATTTGAAGGGCAAAGCGTTCACGAGTATGTTCCTTCCGCTTCATAATTCGAAAGACGTCGATTACGTTTTTGCCATCCGTTACGACCCCAACACGGGCGACGAGACGCTGGGAACTTGGGCGAACGGGAAATTCTCAAGCGCAGGCGTCAGGCCAAGCGACTATGCAGCCGGTTGGCACCACATTGCAGCAGTCGCTGATGGCAAACATGTGAAGTTTTACATTGACGGCGTCTGCGTCACGGTCGGTGAAGACGAAAATCTGTCTGATCAACCGGGCCTCAAGCTGCCCAACCAGCCGTGCGACCTGAGGGGGTTCTGCGACCAGGGAAATTCAATCGGGCACATAACAGAGTTGGGGATTTGGGGGGAGGCGTTGAGCGCAACGGAAGTCTTTGCAAACTCCAAGGGTCGGTTAAGCGGGTCCGAACCCGGCCTATTGGCCTATTGGCCGATGCAAGAGGGTGGCGGCCACATGTTGCACGATATGACTGCCAACGGCCACGATGCAAAGCTGAACCCTTCTATAGCCAACGCCTGCTGGGCGGCCTGCGGTGCGCCAATTGGCCAGATGGATGGCGTGGACCCCGCCGATCAGATCGTGGTCGCGGAATACAGCCGTCTATCGACGGATCCGATAACGGGACGCAAAACCGCGACGATGATGCAAAACACGACCTATGTCTCGAAGGGGGCGGTTCAGGCGATTGCGGACAAGCGGATCGAAGACCTTGATCTGGTCTGGGTTGGCAACAGCCAGTTCAATCCGACACTGCTGGGCTACATAGAGGGGGCCCCGCCAGTGCCAAGCGAAAACCTGACTGTGAAAAGAAATTACAACGGCGCTTCATCGGTGACACTGACCAAATCGGATGACGTGGACTATAGCTGGAAACGCTCCGAGCAGTCTGCGTCGGGCAACCATGTCGAATTTTTTGCCGGACTTGCGGGTGAAAGCTTGGGCGGGGTTGGGTTGGTGGAAAAGCTCGAAGAACACAAGAAAGGCGTCGCAGGCGAAGGCAACTGGGCATCCGGCAAAGCTGCGGACAGCAAAATTTCCTCGCATTCGATCAATCACACCAGTGATACGCTGTCGTTGCGGGGCCAGATGGAAAACAAGGCGAAGTTCCCTCATCTTGGCAAGCGGTTTATTCCCAAAAACGTCGGCTATGCTTTGGTCATCTCGGGGCTGGCAGACGTGTTCATCACCAAGTTGGCACGCAGCGGGCGAATGATCGGCTATCAGATCACGCCAGTCGAAGACGTGCCCCCAGACATCAATACCATCACCTTTCTGATCAATCCGGCCTATGCGATGGCGGGCAGTCTGGATGGTTTGACGGGCACGAAAGCCACCAGCGACCGCTTCTTTGGCCATGTGCCCACGATGCGCGCGCAGTATGGCTCGGCTTATCCTGCAAGCTTCTACCGGTTGGGTGAGGCCTATGACCTCAAGCAACAGATCGAGCGGCAGGACAAAGCGCGTGAGGCGTATTTCGAGAACTTCGACTCTACGAAAGTGCAACGCAGCCAGTTGAGCGGGCAGATAGAAAAAGGCGATCTGCCCGGTAGCATATCTGTTCATCAAGCGGTCAATGCAACGCAGGGCTCGGCCGAAGACGACAAGAAGGCCGGGGAAAAGCGTGCGGAAAGGAACAAAAAAAGAAGGACAAGCAAACGCCGCGGCCACGACGGATGCCAGCAAGAAAAAAGAGGCCGAGATCAAAAAACAGCTTGCCAGTTTGCAAGAGCGCAACCACGCGAGCGCAAGTATGCACACGTGGCAAACCAAAATGGAGGCGATCAAGTCGCGATCAGGCAAGCGCAACATCGTCAACAATTATGTCTGGGATGCGGACGGCGGGATGCGGGTCGACTCCCAGCAGTTTTCAAGCTCGGTAGAGCATACCATCGGCGGCAGCTTTACCCTCGAAGGCCAATTGGGGTTCAAGGGCAAGTTTTTCGCCGGGGTCGTGTCGGCGGAATTGATGGTGCAAGGCACTGGCAAATTGGTGCAATCGATGGCGAAAACCGAGACGCACAAGGAAGGGTTCGGGCTAAAGGTTGATGTCAGCGGCGTGGAAAACACAGGCATCACCGATCACGATGACTATCCGGTCATGCCCGGCGAAAAGGTGGATCGCTACCGGTTCATGAGTTTTTATCTTGATGCCAGCACCCGCAATTTCATGGATTTCTTTAGTTATGTCGTTGATCCTGAATGGCTTCAAAGCAACGATGAAGAGGCGCGATCGTTGCGACAAGCACAGGGCAAAGCCAATAAAACATGGCGCGTCCTGCACCGGGTCACCTATGTTGAACGACCGGCGCTGATGGGTTTTGGTCAAGAGTTGCGACCGCTTGAAGCCAAAGCCGCGCCACCCTCGATGGCCGATCAGATGGCCGATCTGAAAAGTGAGTTGTCTGAATTGAAGGCACTGCTCAAGCAGCAGGTGGCGCCTAAGGAGTGAAGGTCAACAGCGCAAGATCCCGCAGACAAAGCGTTACGACGCACGAAGGTCACCCTGATCCATAAAAAGACGGGCAACCTGCCTGTGGTTCAACATCTTATGGGGCATACGAAGATGGACTGCACAGTGCGCTCTTCGGGTGTTGAACGGGAAGACGCGTCGGCAATTTCGGAAGCGATTGAAATAATAGAGCTAGGGCCGTGCGACACGTACGGCCCGAAGCCGCCGTCTGGCGACAGGATTAGATGCTGCAGGCGTCCCTAAATAATCGTCGCGACAGCTTTCTCGCAGATGCTTCGGCTAACTTGATCAATATGCAATGGTCCCGGCCCTAGACCCGCATTTGCAAGCTTTGAAAAGCCGTGCACGATGCTCCAAAGCGTAAAAATATGGACGTCGCTGCCGGTTTGCGGGTTCAGCCGGGCGATACCTCGGACAAGAATTTCAAAGGCTTCCCGCCCTTCTGCGGATGCCGTTGTCATATTGCCGCCGGTGCTGCGGCCCGCAATATCAAACATCATCCGGAAAACATGAGGCTTTGAAAGGGCATATTGAATGTAGGCCAACCCGGTCTGAACCAATGCTTCTTTGGGATCGCTGTCACGAAACACGGTTTCTGCCTGCGTCATTGCCGCTGACAATTCCGAAAAGGCGATGTTCGTCAGGCATCCCAAAAGGTCTTCTTTTGACTTGAAGTGGCGATAAACGGCGGCGGGATCAACGCCGGCATCGCGCGCGCAGCTGCGCAGGCTGAGCTTGTCAGCGCCATGCTGAAGGACTTTTTCCCAGGCAATTCGGGAAATATGTTCTTGCAAGTCACCATGGTGATATTGCGACTTCTTGCTGCTCATATCAGCACTGTTGACATTGCGCGTCCCTCACGTCAACAATGTCAACAATGTCAACAATGTCAACGGTGTTGATATTAAGGAAGATTGCAATGACAGACCTAAAGAAGATCGCCACTTTGACCTATACGACGTCAGGTGCAAACTGATGGGGAAAGTCATCGCCGAACGAATGAGCGCGCAAATTGAAGGGGATTTTGTCGTTTTTCTGATCGGCATGCGGATCAATAAATGGTGGAAAATCCATAGATGGGCACCTCCCGCCCTTGCAATGTTACGGATGCATCGAGAATTGACCACTTTGCCCGCGGCGCAGACAGGCTGCATGGAGTCTCGCGTCATTACACCGGGCATGACCGTTCAGTACTGGCGCAGTTTTGATCATCTTGAAGCCTATGCCAGAGAGAAAACCGGCCTCCACATGCCGGCATGGAAAAGTTTCAATGCATTCGCCAAAAAGGCCCGTGGTGATGTCGGGATCTGGCATGAGACATTTCTGGTTGAAGCGGGGGGTTTTGAGACCCTGTATTCTGGAATGCCTGAACAAGGGCTGGGGCGGGCAGGCCATCTGGTGCCTGCGACAGGACAAATGAAAGTGGCCAGAAGCCGATTGAACCCGACCGGCGCCCCCCAGAGGAGTACCCCATCATGATAGTCTGCATTCGTCGGGCCATTGCGCTCATTGCCCTTACGTTCCTGCCCCAATTGGTCCATGCCCAAGACGTAACAGGCCTATGGCGCACCGAAGCGAACGATCAGGGTTATCTGGAAATTAAAGTGCAGAACTGCGGTGCAGCGATTTGCGGTATTATCGCAGGAGCCCGCGATCTTCAGGGTCAAACTGGACCATATGAGCATGTCGGACAGCGCATGATCTGGGATATGGTGCCAACTGACAGCTCAGGCGTTTGGAATGGCGGCAAAATCTGGGATCCGCGCAACGGTCGCACATACAACTCTCGAATGACGCTTCTTGCAAACAAACTTACGGTTGCAGGCTGTGTCTTGGGCATATGCCAATCCCAAACGTGGACGCGCCTTCGCTAAAATCCTTCAATATCCGGCCTTATGTATAAAACGCACCAAGATTTACCCAACAATATCAGTTAGATTCCTCGCATGGAACACACAATCTTCGGACTGATCAAGAAACGCGGCGAGATAGCAGGGCAGCATAAGCTTGCCATGAAGGCCGCTGACACCCTCAAGGCTGACTTGGACGCCATAGACCGTGCGCTGGTGCTGTGTGGCTATGAGGACGATCCCAAGGGCATTGCCCCGCGCGGCAAGTACAAGCAGCTATTCGGGCGCAATGAGTTGAAGCTGACGATCATCAACGCGTTACGGGTTGCCCCTGTGGATGATGAAACGATAGCGGCGCAGATCATCGCTGCGAAGGGCTGGGACGCGGATACCCATGCCGATGTGCTGAAGCGGGTGCGTGACGCGCTGCAACGGGCGCAGAAGGACGGGCATGTGGTGCAGGACTTCGGGCCGGATGGGTGTTTTTGGCGGCTGTCCGTCTAAATTTTAATGTTGTCCATTAACATCAATATCATCCAAGTGGACTACCAAAGTGTCACGTTTTGCACTATGTATAATTCAGGAGGAAAAGTGAAGTTTGCCGTGAATACAGAGAAAGCAGTTAAGGCTCTAGCGTTTGTCGCTAGTGAGCGCTCTAACTTGTCTTAGAAGTATTTTGCAAAAATATTCTTTTTCGCCGAAAAATGGCACCTTAACGAATATGGTCGTCCGACAGTTGCAGATACCTACATCGCAATGAAGCAAGGGCCAGTTCCATCTGCGGTACGCGACATTATCCTCGAAAGATGGAGATGGACTGACAAGCCAGACAATTTTGATGATTCAATTGAGATTGTTGAAGACTATGGCCTGTATAAAGTTTTCGCAAAGGACACTGCGCAGTTCGACCGCTTATCCGGCACAGACAAGGCGATGCTTAAGAAAGCACTGCTGTATTGCGTAGACATGACAGCGGACGCGCTTTCCACAATCTCACACCAAGATCGAGCATGGTACGAGACTGAGAGAGATACGCGCTGGTCAGAAGAGTCTTTCTAGCATTTTCCGACTTCATCATGCGATCCCTTGCCCATACCGGTGGAATTGGCGGCGTTGATGCCATGCAGGTCATCAACAAAGAAGTCTTTCGCTGGGTGTTCATGACGTTGTTCATTGGCATGGCCCTCGTGTCGCTTGCAATTGCCGCATATGGCGGATTTTCAGTAGGAAACGGCCCCGGGACCCTGCTGATCCTGGCGGGCTTGATCTACTTCGTCGGATGCTTCGGTGTGACTGTGTTATTCAACGTTCCGATGAATGAAACGCTTGCTGGCATGGATGCATCCTCTGCCGCTGCAAGCGCGTATTGGACCAACACATACCTGCCACGGTGGACTTTCTGGAACAGCATTCGGACTGCTGCTTCTGCTGTGTCCGCTGCCTTGTTGTTGTTCGGCTTGCTTTGGATGACACAAAATCAGACACACCCTGTCTAAACCAAAAAAGCGGGGCCGCATTGGCCCCGTCACACCTGATCTGTGTCGTGAACGATAAGGTTAAAGCCTTCATCCATGTACGACTTTCGACAGTATTCGCCTGAAAATCGAGAACCACGGACAACCCAGTGTTCAGCAAGGTCAAGATATGCGGCGTCATTGCCACCCGTAGTTTCGCAGCAGACCGGACGTAGTCCTTTGGTGCGTGCAGTTCCTCAGAAAACAGCGGTGCAAGCCATTCATCCTCACCGATCAGAACCGTTTTGTCCGCTGCGGCTAATTTCGCCGCCAGAGTTGATTTGCCCGCCGAGATCTTGCCGCACAGCATGTAGAGCGTTGGCGGAGGTGCCGACATGAATATTTCCTTTCAAAAGATAGGTTTCCAACCAGCACAGGCATCTCGAAAGAGATGCAATTTCACGTTGGGTATCTTGGCCGTTAGGGCCAACCTTCGTCAAACCCGTTGCTGCTGCTGTTGCCTAGGCGCAGGCAATTTGCGTCGATCATGGTCCAGAATATTTCAGTGGCACGCTCATGACATGGGCTGAGATACGCAACATCCGGCTTGAATACATTCAGGCGGGCAAGCCCCAACAAAACGGCTACATCGAACGTTACAACCGCACCGTTCGTGACGAGTGGCTTGGGCAATATATCTTTGAAACGATTGAGGAGGCGCAAGACCAGGCGACTGAATGGCTATGGACTTACAACAACGAGAGACCCAGCCGATGGGCATCGGCGGAATCACACCTGCCATGAAACTTAAAACAGCCGCCTGAATTCTACGGCTGGACCCCATTAAAAACGGGGGGATTACCAATCCAAATAACCTCTACAATTTCTTGCGTAGGACAGATTTGGCCGTCAGCAATACCTTACTATTTTTGTCAGATTGACATGTCCGATAAATTCACTCAGAATTAAATCAGGTCCAGCCACCCTGATTCCAAGCAGGGAAGCCCGACACGTGATCATATGAGGACTGACCAATGCAGCTGATACAAGACATTCTGAGGCGATCTGGGGATTCATGTGAACCACGCCGCACTTCGCGCATCAGGCAAGCTGACAGATTTGAGAAATTAGCCGCTTCATCAGAGGTGGACCCGATCTGCCCGATCTGGCTCACAGACCGTTTGTCAGAACGGGAGCGGGTCTCGCCATGAGTTTCCAATCCACCCCTCCAAAGCAAAGCCAGATGCCGACGCTCCCGACTTATGCAGCCAGTGATCTAACCGAAGGGGGTGATCTGGCCCAGATCGTTTTGGACCTGCAAATCTACACCTTGCGGATCACGCGGGCTGGCAAGTTGATCCTGACCAAATGAGCGGTTCCAATCAAAATCGTGGCGGCGCGGCTGTCGGCTTTATCACTGAACTGGATGGTATTGAGGCCGCCTCTGTTATCTATCTGCGCCTCTGGTGCGATGGCCCAGAGGCACAGGCACAGGTCGGCGATGATTTTGCGTCGAGCCTTGGGCCTGAACAAGGGCGAAAGGCGCTGAAGTCATTCGAGGACCTTTGTTCACTGTGCTGCCGTCATGGGCGTCGCCCTCTGATGCGACACTCACTTCAATGCAAATGCCTTGGTGCAGACGAATCCTGTTTTGCCAACTTCATCGCAGCCGCTGCAACGGGAGAGCGCGAAGACGCCATGCTGATCGCGACCTTGTTGGTGCGGCCGGACATGGCCCCGCTGATCGCGTCCCTTGCTGCCGAAGTGGGCCACGCCTTTATGCGGATGCGGCTGAGCGCGCCAAGGGACATCGTCACAGGTTCATATGAAATCGCGAAAACACTTCATTGACAATGAACCACCCTAACCAGAGCTGTCGATGCGATTTAACTGGCAGAAACAGCCAGTGAGGGCCTTCCTTTTCAAACACATCCTTGATGTCTTTATCACTCACCTAAGCACGGAAACGGAACCGGTATGATCAGCGAAGGTGCCCAGTCCAACCAGATACTCGCCAGCCTGCCTGCCTACGCGCGCGCGGCAAAGCGGTCACTGCCCATCGATCAAGTTGCCTATTTCCTAAGCGGAGCAGGATGTGAAACCACAATGCGCCGCAATACAGATGATTTGGGGCGTGTCACCATCAAACCCCGTTCTCTTTGCCCCCCTAAGAACGGGAGCACAAAAGTATCGCTTTTGGGGATGAACATGGACGTCCCCATACTAATCGCTCCAATGGCATATCAAGGTATGCTTCATAAGGACGGCGAAGTCGGGCTCGCGGCGGCAACGGCAGCACAGGGCTGCGGCATGATCGTCAGCGCACAGGCCAGCCATCCGATGGAAACTATTGTCCGCCAAGCGCCGGATGCCAGTTGGATGCAGGTGTATTGGCAAGTCACCAGAGAGGCGACACTGGCCTTCGCCCAACGGGCTGCTGATGCAGGATACAAGGCGCTGGTCTTGACGATTGACGCCCCTGTGAACGGCGTGCGCGACGCTGAAATAGAGGCGGCGTTCACGCTGCCGGACGGCGTCAACGCAGTAAACCTGACAGACATACCAAGCCCGAATTTTGAGCCGCTCCGCCCTGATGAATCGATGCTTTTTGATCGCATCGCCCACGTTTTACCAGATTGGGAAGATTTGGCGTGGCTCTGCGCAAATGCGCCACTTCCGGTGTTGTTGAAGGGAATCCTGAACCCAAAGGATGCTGGTTTGGCAGCGGATGCAGGGGCCGCCGGAGTTATCGTGTCCAATCACGGCGGGCGCGTGCTGGATGGCGCGCCGTCGACGATTTCCGTTTTGCCAGATATTGCCGCGGCGGTCGGTGGGCGTTTGCCGCTGCTGATGGACAGTGGCATCAGACGTGGCGTTGATGTGTTTCGCGCGCTGGCACTGGGTGCGGATGCCGTGCTGGTCGGGCGGCCCGTCTGTCATGGATTGCACATCGCCGGGGCTCTCGGGGCCAGCCACGTGTTGCGCCTGTTGCGTGATGAACTAGAGGTCGCGATGACGCTGGCGGGCTGCGCGACCATTGCCGATATTACCCGCGATTTCGTGCAACTGCCGTCCGAGGCTACCTTCTGATCGCGTAGTTCAGGGGGATGACCATGGAGAAACTCTCCCCCGCGAGGTGTGTTGGTGGCGTTGGCATTTTGCCGAGTTCACCGAGCAGCGAGAGCGCCGCGTCGTCCAACACGCGATGCCCCGAAGACGTTTCGATTTCCTGCGCAATCACCGTCCCATAGCGATCCATTGTGAACAACACACGCACTTCGCCCTCGGCCCCGGCAGAACGGGCGTCGCGCGGATAGGTCTTTGCCTCTGCAATGCGCACCACGATCGAGCGTTGCCATTGTGTGATCTCCTCGGTCTGTTCGGCGGTCAGGCCCGCTGCATCCGCTTGCGCAGTTTCGGCCTCGGCTTCAGCCTCAACGCCTGACACCGCCGCATCAGAAGCTTGCACCTCTTGTGCGCCCATCACACTTTCTTGGTGGGCCTCATCCTCGATGAATTCTTCGGCAATCTCTGTCGCCTCCTCCTCGGTTTCCGCCTCCGGTTCTGGGGCCGCAATGTCAAATTGCAGGCTGTCATCGTCTGGCAGATAAGGCGTCTGTTGCAGCAAAGGGGCGTCGTTGCTTCGCGTGGGGGCGATGTCTGTTGGGACTTCGACTTGTGTCTGCAACTCGGTGGATTCAGCAACCTCCTGACTGTCTTCAGCGGCGATTGCCGGTGCCGCGATCACATTGGACAAATCGAAAAGGATCGCGCCTTGCACGCCGCTGTCCCGTTCTTGGGGCAACGGGTCGTGTGCGACCAGATAGTCGGACAGCACAAAAGGCAGCGCACCGTGCAAACCAAGGCTAAGCCCGATGGCCGCGACGGTCATTGGAAGTGCGGTCGGGCGTGTCGGATAGGTCAGGCTCATTGCGCTGGGGGTGCCAAGGTTTCAGCTTCAGTGCTGACGGCGGCTTCATCCAGCCCGACGAGGCCAATTTTATAGTAACCGTCACGCTTGAGCGCGTTCATCACTCGGATCACTTCACCGTAGGGAACCGAGCGATCGGCCCGCAGATACAGGCGTTCTTCACGGTTCACTTGCGTCACAATCCCGACCTGAATGTGCAAGTGGTCCAGCGTTACGGTCTCTTCCCCGACCGAAATGCTCAGGTCTTCTGCGATAGTGATGAAAACGGGGTCTGCCTCCCTCTCTGGTGCGCCGGTCACTGCGACAGGCAGTTCGACAGGGATATCCACGGTCGACAGGGGGGCTGCGACCATAAAGATGATCAACAACACCAACATAACGTCGATGAATGGCGTGACGTTGATCTCGGCGTTTTCCGTCAGATCATCGTCCAGATCGTTGCCCAGCCGCGCCCCCATTATGCCGCTGCCTTCGCTGGCTCGGCGGCGACCGTCACCTTGTCCTGCGCCATGTCCTGCACCGCGACCCGCGTTTTCTCAAGGTCAAGATCACGGGACAAATGGCGGCTGACCAAAGCGGCGGAATCAGCGACCATCGCTTTGTAGCTGCCGGTTGCGCGGGCCAGAATGTTGTAGAAAATCACGGCCGGAATGGCCGCAACCAGCCCAATTGCGGTGGCCAAAAGGGCCTCTGCGATGCCCGGCGCCACGACGGCCAGATTGGTGGTATTGGTTTCCGCAATGGCGATAAAGCTGTTCATGATGCCCCAAACCGTGCCGAACAACCCGATAAATGGTGCGGATGATCCTGTGATTGCAAGCACGCTGGTGCCGCGCTGCATTGCGCGCGTCGCCCCGGCACCGATCCGGTCCAATGCGCTGTCTGTGCGGTCCTTGATGCCTGCCTTTTCACCATCCTTGGAGGCGCGCACTTCTGCCTGTGCTGCGCGCACCATCGCGCTGACAACACCACGTCCCTTTGCAAACCTGTCCGCGGCAGGGCCAAGCCCGCCCGCGACGTTCAATGCACGATAGTTCCGCCGGATGCGCCAACGCGCCAGTGCCAGCAATACCAGCCGGGATGCGAAGATGCCCCAAACCAAAACGGATGCCACGGCCAAGGACACCATCACAGATTTCACCACAATATCAGCGGCAAAGTACATGCCCATTGGGGTCATGTGATCGCCTGCGTATGTGGCCTCCAATCCAGCGTACCAGCCTGAAAAATTTGTCAAGAAGTCCATGTCAAACCTCCGTCCATGCGCGGATCATGTTGTGGTAAACGCCTGTTAGTCGGACGACTTCTGCGTCGTCAGTGCCCAAACGCATGGCAAGCGTCTGGATAGTTTGGTCCAACTCGAACAGGATCGAGCGGTGCTCGTGCGAGCGCACCATGCTTTTCAGCCAGAAAAACGACGACACGCGCGCGCCGCGTGTGACCGGCGTTACTTTGTGAAGGGATGTAGAGGGGTAAAGCACCATATGCCCGGCGGGCAGCTTCACCGCTTGGTGCCGTAGTGGTCTTCGACAATCAGTTCGCCGCCGTCATATTCATCCGGTTCTGAGAAGAAGATCGTCATAGACAGGTCCGTGCGCAACTGCTCGCCGTTGAAAGGGTTCACGCGGATCGCATTGTCGACGTGGGTGCCAAATGTCTCGCCACTTTCATACCGGTTGAACATAGGAGGTAGAATTTTCAACGGCAGGGCTGCCGAGACGAACAGGGGCGTCTGGCCCAGCCGTTCAAGAATTCGCATTCCCAGCTTTTGCGCCACCTCTGCAGTCGCGGGCAGTTGGCGGTTATGTTTGACAGCTGCGCTTTGCGCGCCTGCGGTCTTGGTGCCGTCATCCCACGCGGCAGCATCCAGTGCTGCGCGGATATCGGCAACTTCTCCGGCGTCAAAGACGTTGGGGATCGTAATGAGCATAATCGGTCCTTTTCGTATGTCGGGCGCAGGCAAGGTTCCCCCTGCCAACACCCATCTCACAATATGGAATTTTTCTAGAACTGGATGTCGATCGCAGCCCAGATTTCGCGCCCTGGTGCGACGTAGCTGAACGGCTCGCCTGAACGGTAAGCCGTGTCGTAATACGTGGCATTTGCCGCATTTTTCACACCAAAGCGGAGATCTGCGTTTTCGCTGATGGCGTAGGAGCCAACGAGGTCAAGTGATGTGTAGGATGGCAAAAGGTTCCCGTTGGGGGCCGTTGTGCCCAATTCCACTTCACCTGCCCAGTTGATCTGCGCCCCCAAGGTCAATGCATCGGTCAGATCATAGGTGACCAGGAGGTTGAGCTGTTTATGGACAATACCGGCAACATTTTGACCCACGGCTGTAGGATCGATGCTCTCGGTGATCTTGGAGTCCATGAACATCGCACCACCGTATAGTCCTATCCGGTCCTTCATGCGCCCGGCAACGCCAAGTTCTACACCTGTAAAACGATACCGCAGTGTATCATCGGTGATGCCCGGATTGCCGCCCCGACCATCCGCGTCGTAAGTTTCGCGCCCGTTGATCCGTGTCGTCTGGAACAATGAGGCCGTCAATTCGAGGTGGTTGTTGACCTGATACTTCGTCCCTAGTTCCAACGCGACGTTGCGCTCTGGATCGAAAATCTGCCCGGCGTCGTCCAGACCACCATAGATGCCACCGCCGCCTTCCAGCTCGCTGCCCATTGGATTGGTCGATGTGGCAAACGCACCATAGACGGTCCAGTTGTCCCTGAGCAGATAGGTGAGCCCAAGGTTACCGTTCAACATAGTATCCTTACGCTCATAAAGGGTACTGCCGCTTGCGCTCGAAATCTCATAGTGATCCACACGCAAACCGGCATCGATGATCAACTGCTCGGACGGCTTGAAACGGTCAGCCATATAAAGGGACAGGGTGTCGACATCCACTTTGGCAGACACATCACCGCGCACCGGTGCGGAACCGTTCCAGCACTGGGACGGATCAGGATTGAGTGCAGGCATGGTGCAGCCGGTATTGCCGGCTGGGAAATCCTCGGATTGAAGGTCGGTGTAGCTGCCACGCTGCAGGCTTTCGGACTGCACCATCACACCAACGACAAAGTCGTGGTTCAGCCCGAAAAGGTCAGCACTGCCTGCCATTTCGGTGGTGTTGGAAAATATCTCGGTCTCTTGGAAACGGGATTTCACGCTCGTGCCAACAGTCCAGTCTGCGGGATCAGCGGAGCCGTTATCGTTCACCTGGCTTGGTGCGGTCACAATATAGGCGTTTTCCGATTGAACGGCCCGCAAGGTGTTTGTGAGCGTCAAGTTGGGCGCAACATCCCACGTGACTCGGGCAGACAGACCGTCTTGTTCGAACTCCTGAAAATCACGCCCCTTGATGCCATAGAATGTATCGCGCGGCACGCCAAATTCGGTGATCGGGCCGTTTGGAATAGCAATCCCGTCCGTATCGTCAGGGTCGGTAATGTACCCGACACCCCAGTCTGGCATCTGGTCAAATCGGGTGTGGGTGTAATCCAGGTCCACAGTGACGTCATCGTTTACGTGATAGGTCAATGCAGCCGAGACACCTTGGCGATTGTCATAAACCTCGTCACCGCGGCCTGCCACTTGCCCGTCTTGGAGCATCGTGTTGATCCGGAATTGCAGTTTTTCGGATTGCGCCCAGTTGTAATCCAGCGTCGTGCGCACCGTGCCTGCGCCTGAAATTTCCGTCGTGGTCCGCTGGAAATCCACATTCTGCGGGCGTTTGGTGGTCAGGTTCAATGCACCGCCCGCCGCGCCGCGCCCTTCGGTCGCGCCAACAGGGCCTTTGATGACCTCGACCTGCTCGACATTAAATGTTTCACGCACAGCCAAACCTGAATCGCGGACGCCATCCACATAAACATCGTTATTGGCACGGAACCCACGAATATAAAGGTTATCCCCGAACGAGGCACCGCCCTCTCCATAGCCAAGTGACACACCAGGCGTTGAGCGGGCCAATTCACGGATCGACGTCGTGTTGGTGGCGTCCAGATATTCCTCTGTCGCGACAGTGACAGTGCGCGGAGTCTCAAGCAAAGGCCCTTGATAAAGGGAGTTGCCAATATTCACGGCGCGCAGGGGTGCATTTGGATCGGCATAAGGGTTGGATCCTGCCTGCGCACGACGGGCTGCTTCGGCACGCTGCGCGGCTGCGGTGGCCTCTGCCTGCGCGCGCGCCTCAGCAGCGGCAGCCTCGGCACGGGCACGCTCGGCGGCCAAGGCTGCCTGCCGTGCGGCTTCAGCGCGTTGCGCGGCGGCCGACTCTGCGGCGGAGGTGGGCCGGGTCGGTGCTGGCGTTGGGGTCTTAACTTGCGTTGTTTCGACATCCACGGTCGGCAGCACGATCAAACCGGACGTGCCGGTGTCCTGCGCATAAGCAGTGCCAACGAAACAGGCCGCAGCGGTTGAAAGCCCGACCAGAGGCTTTGTCATCAAGTTTGCTTTGCGCAAAGAAATTTCGCTCGAGGTTTTTAGATCCCGCATTAGGATGCTCCATTGATTTTTGAAATGCGGGCTGTCTGACAAATGTCTGGATGGCTGCGTTGGACCGGCAAGTAACTTACTCTTTTAGTAAGGTAGAGGGCGGGTTCTCGATTTTTTTAAATTCTTTGCAACTCAACTTTGAAATATCGGCATTACTCTCCGCATCTCATCGCCCAAGCGGGGCACAAAGCATCAAGTAGCCGTATCGCCTTCATGGGCGAAAATAGGAAAATTCGTCATCAATATTGGCGTTCAAATAGATACCGTTGTGGCTCATGAATGGATCTGAAATGAATTGGATTTTCGAACGAAGACCGATGTCGAGCTTGCGCCATCGGATACTACCTGATCCGAATTGACCTCGGAATGGCCATTGCAACGACCCAGCACCTGCCAAAGACCGCCATAAGTGGTCTTTTTCCAAGTATAGCGAAAGCTGGGCAAGCCGCAAAACTGTCGCGAACTCGGACCACCCAAAGATCAGGATTTCAAAGGTCCGCTTGGGTGCAGTGTCGCGCTCTTGCTTGATCTACAGGCGGTCCTGTATTCCCGTGGGGCGCGATGAAACGGCGATCACCTTATGACTGACACAGCTCGAAAAGAGCAGATTTGGAATTGATCGAGAGTTTTTCGTAAGCCCGTTTGCGAAATGTCGCGATCGTGTTGGGACGTACATCCATTTCATATGCGATCGCCTCGGTTGTTAGCCCCTTTAATATCCATCGGCACACTTCCTGCTCCCGATCCGAAAGCGTCAGCAACGGATCTTCGAGGGAGTGATCATCTGAGGATCGATAGTGTGCCAAGGCCAGCTGAGCTGCGATTTTCCAAAGCGTATCGGCGCCATCTTTTAGGGCATTTTTATAGGGTCCACTTTCTTGGTACCGATAGAAATTGAGGCCAAGAACAAGGCCGTCCTGTCGTGCGAGAACCGCGATTTTATCGACCAGTCCAGGGGCTTCGTAGAAGTCTTTCCAATATCCGTCGCTCATGCCCTCTCTCAGGGCATTCAACGGAATAATGTCCAAACAGTCACCGCGGGACACCTGTTTTATGCGCTCTTTGATCGGGTCGCTTTCGTGGCCGTACACGATGTATTTCTGTGCCAGTGCGCGCGCTCCGCCTTTGGGGCTGTCGTTGAAGGACAGAAAGCAACGCGGTTTTTCAGAGCCATACGAAAAAATCATGCACTGATCTGCGCCTAGATGCTCGGTTGCCAGACGAGCAAACGCGTGATTGAAGGCCGTGCTGCCGGAGGTCTCGAGACACGCCAGCAGGGCCGCGAGAACAGCACTTTCGAGCGGTGTGTCAGGTGTATGTATCAGGGTCATACCGCTACATGACAGGGGACGTCACAATGAGGCAAGGGGTCTGTGTTCAGGTCGGTCCGTTCATGGCGCGTAGCGACACCGCTGCGTCTTTGATGCTCTCTTGAACGTCTTCGGGGTCTGCGTTTTTATGCGCCAACAGCAGGACGAGCTTTGCGAGGAACACCGCGCTGTTTTCTTTGCCAACAGCATCAATTTCAAGTGCAAGTGCCGCGTAGATATTTTCCAGATCATGAGGGTTCATTGGCTTGTGCCTTTCTGGAATGTGGCGGTGCGAAATCCATCTATGACCTTTTGTGCTGAGGCATCTTTCCAGCGTCCTGCAATGTGCATGTCCGGGCGCAGCAAATAGGCGGATTGCGCATCAGCGCCGAATTTTTCACAGATGGTGCTCGGGTGGGGCAGGGTGAGGATACGCACCTCTGCATCCGAGGCAAAAGCGCACTTGAGTTCTTGTGCCAAAGCGTTGGTGAAACAAAGGACTGTGTGGCCGGTGCCCAATGCGTCCGACAGAAAGCCGTCGCCAAACCGGGCGTCTGGCATCAAGGCCCCGACGCCGGGTCCGGTGCCAAATGCTGGATCATCGGGTAAAACAGCAGGGCTGTCGCTATAGGTAAAGGCCGTCATCTGACGCGGGTTCGCAAGTTCGCCGGCGAACGGGTGGGTCAGCGCCAATGACAGTGCCGCATCGCGCATCAGTTTCCAGCCATGCGTGTTTGGGGTCATAAAGCGCGCACTTTTGGACGCATTCGCAAAAACATCCAGCGTGGCGCCGCGCCGTTCTGGCGAATAGCTGTCAAGCAAGGCCTCGCGGGCTTTGCCCTGTAACACCCAGCCAAGTTTCCATCCGATATTGGCCGCGTCGGCGAGCCCGTTGTTCAATCCCCGCACGCCAAAGATTGGCACAATATGGGCACTGTCACCCACGAAGAAGATACGTCCGTCGCGGTAGTCGTCCAAAGCGAGTGTGTTTGCGGAATAGATGCTCCACCACTCAAGTTCCCATGGGCCGTCATAGCCGATGTCGTTCAGAACAGCCGAGACTTTTGCGCGAATTTCGTCCTCGCGCAGGGCCTCGTCCTCATTGGTGTCGTCGTCGATCTGATAGTCGATGCGCCAGATGTTGTCAGGCTGTTTATGGATCAAGACAGTCATCCCCGGCAGGCTTTCGGGATCAAACAAGGCCCGCCGGATCGTTGGATAGTCGTGCGCCATCTGGATATCTGCGATGACATATCGCCCGCTATAATTCTCGCCTTGCAGGCGCAGCCCTCGCAGTTTGCGCATCGGGCTACGTGCGCCGTCACACGCAAGCAGCCAAGACGCTGCAAAAGTGTATTCCCCTGCAGGGTCGGTGATTGTCAAACGGATGCCATCCTGTGTCTCTTGGATGCCCGTGGCCTCACTTTGCCATCGGATTTCGATCAGATCGCTGGTGACGGCTGCCTCATACAGAAATTGCTCGATGTATGGCTGTTGGATGTTGTACATCGGGCGATATTTTTCGTCGGAACTGTCCGGCATTTCAAATTCGAGGATTTTCTGGCCGCGAAAAAATGTCCGTCCGGTCGTCCACCCAAGTGCTTTTTCGAGAAAGGGGGCCACTGCGCCGATTTTGGACAGAATGTAGTAGCTTGGGCGCGCAACGCAGATCGCGCGACTGCCGTCGTTGAAAGTTGCTTTGTTGTCAAAGACAACGCACCGCACCCCCTCTTTGGCGAGGGCAAGTGCCGCGGTCAGGCCTATTGGTCCGCCACCCACAATAGCCACAGGCGCTGCAGTGTTTGGTGCTGCCCGCGCGCTGGGCGCAGGTGCATCAAAATGTGGATATTGAAAGTAAAGCGAGCCAGTTTCGCTACGGCCGGCAGGTCTCATGACACCTCTCCCCAAACATCGGTTGATGGGGGGGTAGATGGTTGGGGACGCAACGTATGTCCCGTATTTCAGGTGACAGCCAACCCCGCGCACAGTTGTCCTTCTGGAGCGCGGACAACGCGATACGAACCGCTGGATCCACTTCCCGCCACCTTTTTCAAAGCTCTGCAAAGCCAGGACAGTGATGCGGTTGTGTCCGAGCCGGACCCCTCGTTGGATGGAAAGCCGTTTCCGGTGCCGCAAGGCAGGGTTTTGGGTGGCGGATCATCGGTGAACGGCATGATCTACATGCGCGGGCAGCATCGAGATTATGATGACTGGGCGGATGCGCATGGCTGTAGGGGATGGGCTTACAAAGATGTTTTGCCCGTGTTCCGCCGCCAAGAGGCGAACACGCGGATAAGCGACGCGTATCACGGCACCCAAGGGAAGCTGGTGGTCGATGACCCCTGCGCGGCGCATCCGGTCAGCCGCCAGATCATTGCCGCGGCAGTGTCTGCGGGGGTGCCGGAGACCGATGATTTCAACGGCGCCCAACAAACGGGCGCAGGCTGGTATCAGGTCACGGCCAGTGGTGGTCAGCGCCAGTCCGCAGCGCATTGTTTTTTGAAACCCGAGCTTGATCGCGAAAACCTGACGGTTTTGACCGGACATCTGGCCTGCCGGTTGCGCATTGAAAACCGTCGTGCCGTTGCGGTCGAGGCGCGCGATACAGCGGGCGCACATGTTACGATCCGCGCACGGCGTGAAATTGTTCTCGCAGCGGGCAGCTTTCACAGCCCGAAATTGTTGATGTTGTCCGGCATTGGCCCGCGCGACGAGTTGCACAGACAAGGCATCGATGTTGTCCACGAGGCCGATGAGGTCGGGCGCAATTATCAGGATCATGTCGGCGCACCCGTCACGCGACACCTTGTCGGGGCAACGGGTTTGCACGGCGCTGATCGTGGTTTGCGCGCGCTGAAACACGGCATCGATTATGTCGCGTTTCGACGCGGGTTGCTGACATCCAATTTGTTGCAGGCCGGCGCGTGTGTTGACACTGACGGCGCTGGGCGGCCTGACGTCCAGTTCAATTTTGCGCCTTTTGCCCCGGGCGCGCCGGGGCAAGCACCGCTTGGGTTTCACGCCCTGCAAATTCATCCCATGACGATGCGCCCGAAATCGCGGGGGCGTTTGGGGCTGCGGTCCAAAGATCCGAATGATGCGCCAAAATTCTATTCGGACGTTTTGGCCCATGAAGACGACATGGACACATTGCGCCGCGGGGTTCGACTGGCGCGAAAGATGTGCGAGCAACCCGAGTTGAAGGATCTCATCGCAGAAGAAGTGTGGCCCGGCCCCGACATCAGTTCAAAGGCGGGCTCGAACAGGCTGGATGATGCCATTCGGGCGCATGCACGGACTATTTTTCATCCCGCGGGCACGTGCCGGATGGGCCCAACGCCAAGTGCTGTGGTCGACCTTGAATTGCGCGTCAACGGGATCGAGGGGCTCAGGGTCGCGGATTGCTCTGTTATGCCTGCTTTGGTGTCGGGCAACACAAATGCGCCAACACTGATAATCGCGGACCGCGCCGCTGATTTTATTCCGGTGTCTGGATGACGGCTTTGACTGTCGGACCGACACATGGCCTGAAACTTGGCCTGAAACTTGGCCCGACAATTGGCCCGGGGGTTGAACGGATCATGATCATGGTAAAATGCGGAACCTTGAGGGGCATTTCCGAGAAAGATGTTGACTCAAAAAATAATACTTAACAGATTAAATAATATAAAATTTCTGGGAGGAAACCATGTCTACACAATTCTATACGAGCGCGGTTGTTGCTGCAACATTGTTTGCAGCACCTGTGTTTGCACAGGTCAATCTGACTGCTGAAACCGCATCTGCAGGGGGCGCCACGCATCTTTCTGCCGCGCATCTGACCGAAGTTGCAGGCACGCAGGGCATTGCAAACATCCAGCTTGCGGTTGGCCAGACCCTCACCAACTCAATTCAGAACGTTGCGGAAGGCAAAACAGACATCGCCGGAACGCCGCATATTTTGCCGTTCCTGATGAGCCGTGGTGTTGGTCCATATGGAGAGTTGGGTGCCGAGAAGGGCGCAGAGCTTGCCGGTAACTTGCGCGCTATCACGCCGTTTACGCTGGGCGTGTTCTTCCTGTTCGGGTTCGATGCCAAAGACGTCGGTGGCTGGGATGATCTTGAAGGTAAGGTTATTTTCAATGGTCCACCGCGCGGGGGTGCATTGAACAACGCGCGCACCATCATCGAGATCGCAACAGGTCTGAAAGATGGCGAAGGTTACACAGGTATTCAATCGAATTGGGGGCAGGCCAGCAATGTCATCAGTGGCGGAGAGCCTGATGCGGTTGTTCTGCCGGAGCTGTTTCCGAGTGGCCGGATTTCGACCTTGGGTGCGGCTGGCAAAATGACCGCTTGGTCGATGCCCAAAGACATCCACGAGAGCGAGACCATGCAAAAGTACATGAAAGCTCCGGGCAGCTCGGAAGTCATCATGACGGTTGCCGAAGTTGAAACGCTTCTGGGTGACAGCTGGACCATCATTTCCGAGGACGACACTTTCCGCGCGATGGCCACTGTTGGCGGCAATGTGGTCAACAAGGATATGGACGAGGACCTCGTGTACTCACTCGTGAAGACCTACATCTCCACGATTGCGGATCTGAAAGCCAAAGCGCCGTATGGCGAGGCCGTGAACTATGAAAACCCCGGGCTGGGCATGTGCGGTGCGAACCCTGTGAAGTACCACAAAGGCGCAACGCGCGCGTGGGAAGAAGCCGGCTATGACGTTCCGGATTGCGCCAAAGACATGTAAGGCAGCGCCGATCCAGACAAATAAACCGCCCCGTCCTGACACCGGAGACGGGGCGGTTTTCGTTTCTCACTCAAGGCTGAAATACCGATGTCCAAGCACACTGATACCGCACATTTCAAGGGGCAGTTTCCCAATGCGTGGGTCTATTACACGGCCCTGTTTTTTGTGGTGCTGGGGATCATCAATTCAATGCCGACGATCCCGGGTTGGGACGAGATGTGGCGCGAGATCACGGGCATCGAGAAGCTGAAGGTGCGCCGCTTTGCGACCGAGTGGTTCTACCCGATCATCTTTTTCATCATGATGTGTGTGGTGGCGTTCAAACATTCCATGTGGCGTGACTGGCATGGAACCGCGAAGGCGGGGTTCGGCTTGTTTATGGACCTCGCATTGGTCACGGCGGCGGCTGCGATCTCGCTGACCTACCTGATCGAGATTGACAGCGTGTGCATGATTGATGCGCTGAATGGCGACCGCGCACGGCTGATCGCGCAGACTTTGCAATCCGAGATTGCTTTTGCCGAGGACATGGGGCTGCCTGCTCCTACTGCGGTGGATGACCCCAGCTGCGTGACCACCACTGGCGTTTGGCTGGTGGCGATTATGGGCATATCGATCCTTGTGTTTCTGGCCTACAATATCAAGGTTTGGGGCCTGCCGCTGGTGCTCGTGTCGCTGGCGATCGCAGTTTACACAATACTCACGGTTCTGGTCTGGTATTTCTACGGTCCGGACGATGTGAACAAATATCTGATGACCAAACTGGGGGGCGAGCCGCGCCAGTTTTATGATGGTCGACCCAATGTGCATGATGCGCTGGTCAACAATGCGTCGGGGATGTTGGGGCGGTTTATCGACATCATCATGAACACGGTGTTCCCCTATATCATTCTGGGGGCCATGTTTGGCAAATCCGCAGGCGGGCAAGCGCTGATCAAAATCGCGTTTCGCTGGACACGCAAGTTGCGGGGCGGGCCTGCCCATGCCGCAATCGTTTCGTCGGCCATGTTCGGCACGATAACAGGCGGACCTGTGGTCAATGTGCTCTCAACCGGCGTGCTGACCATTCCCATGATGCTCAAGCGCGGGTTTTCAAAAACATTTGCCGGCGGTGTAGAGGCCGCGGCCTCCTCTGGCGGATCGATCATGCCGCCAGTGATGGGGGTCGCTGCGTTTATTCTGGCGGCCCTTACAGCCGTGCCATACCGCGATATCATCGTCGCCGCTACACTGCCTGCGGTGGCTTATTTTATGTGCTTGTTCCTGTCCGTCATATTCCAGTCCCGCAAGCAGGGTATCGAGGCGATTGGCGATCTGACCGAAGACATGCGGATCACCAAGACTGACATCCTGCATCTGTTGCAGATATTCCTGCCCATCCTGCTGATCCTTGTTTTGTTGCTGACACCCAAAGATGCGGTTGGCTGTGGCCCATTGGGGGCCCTGTTCGGCGTGCAAACCGCGATTGTGGGGGAGACCTGCAGCGCGAGCAACCTGCCGTGGTTCTTTGAACTGATACAAAACGCGGCAGGGGATGCGGGTGCCACCGGCTGGTGGGCTGCGGCCTTTGTCTCTGTGCTCTTGTTTCTGGACAAGGATTTTCGGAGCAAGCCGCGTCTGGCGCTGGATGCACTGGCCGACGCGGGGGTCACGATTTCATCGCTGTATCTTATGTTTCTGGCCGTCACGGTTATTGACGTGTGCCTCAGCTTCACGGGCCTGTCGAATTTTGTCGCGGTGGATATCCTGACCTTCTTGCTCTCGCTTGATCTGGGGGGCAGCGGGTCGGTGTTGTTCCAGTTCGTGGCCTTGTTTATCACCATGCTTCTGGCGATCCTGCTGGGCATGGGGATGCCTGCGGTGCCTGCCTATATCAACGTGGCCCTTTTGATGGGGCCGCTTTTGATCGGGCTGGGGATTGCGACAGTGACTGCGCATATGTTCATCTTCTATTTCGCGGTGGCCTCGGCGATCACGCCTCCGGTCGCGCTGGCCGCATTTGCGGCCTCGACAATCACCAAAGCAGATCCGATGGCGACGGGGTTCAGCGCGGTGCGGTCCGGCATAGTGATGTTTGCGATACCATTTGTCTTTGCGTTCTATCCCGAGTTCTTGCTGATCGACCAAGCGTTGGTTGATCCGTCATCGGCCAGAGGAGATGCGTTGCCAGGCTATGAAAACGGGGTCAGCTGGCCATCCTTCATCTGGCTGCTGGCGCGGTTGGGGCTGACGCTGTTTTTGGTGGCCAGTGCTTTGGCCCGCTTTGATGTCTATGCCCTTGGGGTGCCTATGGTTTTTGTCAGGTTGACCCTTGGGGTGCTGATATTGCTGCGGCCTGAGGCCATTCACTTGACGGCTGTTGCGGTCACTCTTGGCCTTTTGGTCTGGCACCGGATGGGCGGTCGGGACAAAGGGTCGGCAAGCGCAAAAGAACCAGAGGCCATGGCATGACAAAACGTCCTAATTTTCTGTTCCTGATCACAGACCAGCAACGGGCCGACTGGTTGGGGTGCTATGGGCATCCGGTTCTGAAGACGCCGAACATCGACAGTATTGCGGCGCGGGGAAAGCGGTTCGAGAATTTTCACACTGCCGCACCTGTGTGCATGCCCAATCGGGCGTCCTTGTTAACGGGCCGCTATCCCAGCCGCCACGGGCTGCGTCACAACGGGTGCCGTTTGCCGCTATCGGCCAATACTTTTGTCGATCTTTTGGCCGAGGCCGGATACCACACCGCCGCCATCGGCAAGAGCCATCTGCAACCTTTCACTGACATGCCTCCGATGGGCAAAACCCATGAAGAGATCGCGCAGCAAAAAGAGGCGTGGAAGGCTGACGACGGCAACTATGCACAAGAGGAACCGGGGCGCTATACGTCTGATGGACGGTACGAATTCAAGACACCCTATTATGGCTACCAGCACGTCGATATGGTCACGACGCATGGCGACCGGTGTGGCGGACATTACCAGCAATGGTTCCGTGAACAGGCCCCGAACTGGGAGGCACTACATGACGACGCCAATGAGTTGCCCCATACGTATACATGTCCGCAGGCGTTCCGCACGCCAATCCCGGAAGAGCTCTATCCAACAGCCTATGTGCGCGATCGTGCGGTCGAGTATCTGAACGGCCGTGTGGGGGAGGATGATCCGTTCTTCAGCTTTGTGTCGTTTCCCGATCCGCACCATCCGTTCATCCCGCCAGGTAAATACTGGGATATGTATTCTCCGGACGATTTTGACCTCGCGCTGCCGTATGCCGCGCACCGCAACCCGACACCGCCTATGCGCTGGATGAATGCCAACCTTGAAAAGGGTGGCGGGCAAGCGACACCCCAGACCGCCCAAATGCTGACGGATCAACATTTGAAGGAAGCGATGGCGCTGACGGCAGGCATGATGGCCTGTGTCGATGATGCGGTTGGTCAAATCCTTGAAGCTCTTGAGCGCAATGGCCAACTGGAAAATACAGTCATTTGTTACACATCCGATCACGGTGATTACCTTGGTGACTTCAACATGTTGCTGAAAGGGGCTTTGCCGTTCAAAGGCATCACGCGTGTGCCGTTTATCTGGTCCGATCCCGACGACCGCACTGCGGGTACATCGGATGCGTTGGCGTCCACGGTTGATCTTGCAGCGACGATCCTCGACCGCGTTGGGATTGCGCCGTTCAACGGCAATCAGGGCAAAAGTTTCAAAAGCTCCCTGGAGGGCGGGGAGAATGTGCGCGATGAGCTGTTGGTCGAATTCAACGATGGCGGCACACGGCTTGGCTTTTCCAAACCTGCGCGGGTCCGGTCCCTTTTGACACCCAAGTGGCGCTACACGATGTATCTGGATCAGGACTGGGGCGAGCTTTACGACCTTATTGATGACCCGAACGAGACCCATAACCTGTGGGACAGTGCGGATCACTTTGAGGACCGGGCCCGTCTTGCAGAACGCTTGACCCAACACCTGACCGCGCAAATGGACGAAAGCCCTGCTGCGGACCGGATCGCTTAGGTCAGAGTAGGTTAGGTGTATGGGTTCTGAACGGGCCGGAAACGCAAGCGTCTGATCTGATGGCACAATAGCCCATATTTCACGATGTATTGCGTCGTATTGCGTCAGGCTCGGGACCCATTGATCCGGACAACCCGAAGGGGGCTTGTGTCAATTCATCCCAGCGGCTTGCGCCGCTTGCAAATAGATCCCCTATCACTTTTGATCTGTATGGGGTGAGCAAAGCTCTTGTGGGGTATTGCTCTTTTTGGCCACGCGAAACCCGAGGTTTCCAGCCGTTGTAAACGGGGCAAGCGCCTGACGGGAAGACGTGCGATAGCGCTGGCAATATGAGGCATGACACAGGTACGATCCTCCTTTTGCAACAGCGTGTTCGCCATTGAGCGGGCCGCGCGGATTGGTTTGAGGACGCGGTGAATGCAGCGCTGTGAAGCGGTCCATTGTCCATTCCCAGACGTTTCCTGTCACCGCGAAAAGGCCATAGGCATTCGGGGCATAGGATCGCGCGGGCGCGGTTCCGACAAAGCCGTCTCTGGCGGTATTCGAGTGCGGAAAAGTGCCTTGCCAGACGTTTGATCGGGGTGTCCCGTTTGGTTCCAGTGTGTCACCCCAAGGAAACGGTTGGGCGTCTCGCCCACCGCGTGCGGCAAATTCCCATTGCGCCTCGGTTGGCAGGCAAACATGGGCCCAGCCGCAATAGGCCAATGCGTCGAGCAGCGCGATGTGGACAACAGGGTGATCCAGGCGTTGATCGATCCCCGCTCCCTCAGGTCCTTCAGGTTGATGCCAACACGCGCCGGATATCTCACACCACCACGGGGCTTGAAGTGCGGGGGATTTGTCGGTGACGCAGGCAGGCAAGAGCATATCAAAGACAAAAGAGGTTCCGGTTTGCTCGGCGACAGTTTTGTATCGGGTTTCCTGAATGAAAGCTTGAAATTGACCATTTGTGACGGTCAGCGGCGCAATTGCGAAGGCATCCAAAGTGATTTTCCGCGCTGGGCCTTCGCCATCCCCGGGATGTGGGCCATCGTCTGCACCCATGGTGAAGGTCCCTGCATTCAACCGACATTCCCCAAGTAGAATGCCGTTCTTTCCAGTTTGTACCGGTTTTGCGTGCCGATCAAGACTCTTGGACAAGCTGTGCCTGGTACTCGGTGATCTGTCGTGCGGCCTGATCGCTATTTTGGGTTCGGCAGCAGGTTTGACCCGGCTTTTTGGCTGAACATCACCGGCCCAGACGGACCAATTGAGCCACGTTCCTTTAGATTTCATCGCTAAGGCGGTCATGCGGGAACCGGCGGTGCGCGCAGCCGCTGGATGGCTGCCAAGATGCGATTGAATAAATCTCCGCTGACGGCAACTTCAGCAAGCTGGAAGGTAATGGCACGGGCATGTCGGACGACGCGCGCACCAATCTTGATCAGCCGGGTTTGCAAGCTGGTTAGAGACCAGTCGGCCATCTCTTTGGGAAGGTCCGTGCCTTGCAGGAAGACACCCAGATTGTAGGCCAGTGCGTGAAGCTGAAGGCGGACCTCGTTTTGCGCCATGCCCTTGCAAGACAACCGTGTCCAGTTGATAGCTTGCTTGCCTTCCTTGATGTACTGCTCGGCGGTGCCGCGTTGATTGTAGAAGCGGATGATCCAGTCTGGCTCCATTGGCAGGTTGGTGACGACAAAGCCGACACGCGGGAACAACTCGCCGGGATGCCACTCGACCTTGGCGATAACGCGGCGAGGCTTGTCCCAGGACACCGCCTGATACTCAAAGTCACCGTAGATACGCTTCACGCCTTTTGGCGGACGACCCATCGGGCGCTTGAGCAGATGCGCAATCCTGCCCTGAAGAACACGATTGGTGCGGAGGCGAATGGCGTAGTAATATCTCTCCGCTTCCAGAGTTTTGTATAGCTTTGGCATGGCGAAGGCAGCATCGCCCCGGAAGAACCGCATCAGGTGACGGTCCGCATATCGCGCTATGATCGGCTTCAGAACCTCCTCCCATCCATACGCGCTGTGCACATTACCGGGGCGCAGAGCGCAGCGTTCGAGATGACCGAACTGGTTGAAAACGAACAGCGGGTGATAACACATGCAACCGAAATGCCCGTTCCAGGCCGTGCCCTCCTGCGCTCCGTGGGTTGGACTGACCGAGCTATCCATATCCAGCGTGATCCACTTGGGCGGTTTGCGTTCGTGAACACGGTCGATCCATTGCCCCGGCAGATCAGTCAGCGCAGTGCGGTTACCAGCCGCCGTCAGCACCTCTGTTTCGAACCGTCCCATCTGGCTTGCTGACGCGGCCTTGGCATCAACGGCCCGTCCTCCGACCACCTGCCGCATCACTGGATCGAGCGCCAGACGATCCGCATCATTCACATCATCGTACCCGGCCAGCCGACCAAAGACCGACTGTCGCAACAGGCCGACCAGTGAGTGCAGACGATTGTGACCAGTGCGGGTGTCACTCAGAACGCCGCCCGCAATGTCGTGCAGGCCAAGCACCTCGTCCAGTTCCCGAAACAACAGCAGACCACCGTCCGAACTGATCTTTGATCCATGAAATTCCAGCCGCACGCGACGGTCAAATCCAAGCCGAACATTTCCGGTTTCGCCTGCACCCTTTGGGTGATCCATGATCGGCCACCTTCAACCCTATTAACATGCTGAAACATAACACATTAGTGGCTTCCAGAGGCGCGAAAACATCGGGCTACTTGGGGAATGCGGGTTCAATGCGATCAACCCATGATCGGGAGGGGTAGGGGACGGTGCAATCCGGACCTTGCTTGTTCCGATATCCTCGTGGTTCGAGATCGGAACGCAGCAGGATTTTGTCTCAACTTTAATCATAGCGATACACGGGTTGCCAGCTGTCACCCCATGCGTCAGACCATAGTTTTTTGCGCTCACTGTGCTGGATCGGCACGCCGCCTTTCCACAGGTCTGCATGGTCTAGGGCATAGGTCGCGAAGAAGGCGGTGAGTTGCGCGTCAAGGGCGTTTTTGATCTGTGCAAAAGCAGGATCTCTGGCAAGGTTTGTCGTTTCACCAACGTCGTTCTCAACGTCGAACAATTCGTCTTCAAAGCCTGTTTTGCGGGTGTTGAAGCGTTTGAAAAATGCCCATTTTGGCGTTCGGATGACGCGGGTTTCTTCTTGTTCTGAAAAGACAGCGTCTGCCCCCCAATCGCTCAGGTCCGATCCGGTGAGAACAGGCATTAACGATCGGCTTGGCAGGCCTTGTTCTGTGCGCCCCACGCCCGCGTGCTCAAGGATTGTGGCAAAGACGTCCATACCCGACACCATCAGCTTCGAACGCAGTCCTTGGGTTGTGACACCGTTTTGATGCATGATCATCGGAATAGAATGCGCCGCACGGTGCAGGTTCGACGGGAGTGTGGCCGCGCCATGCCCCCAGAAACCGTGTTCGCCTGTCGACAACCCATGATCCGTTGTGAAGATAAGCAAAGTGTCATCGGCGATGCCGAGGCGGTCGAGAGTGGCAATGATCTTGCCCACCCCATCATCAACCATGGAGATTTGGGAGTAGAAATTGCGCAATGTTGCGAGATCATTGGGCGCGCGCATCAGCATCGAGAAATCCAGATGCTCGGATGTTTCACTGCTGCGCAGCATGAAACCGTCGACGGCTGCTTTGCTCAAACCAGAACGTGGTATCGAATGCATGGGGCAGTTTGCATACTGTGCCGTATGGCGGTTTTCGTCAGTTTCTTTGGTGGCGGGCAAATGCCCGTAAGGGGCAGGGTAGGGGAGGTACAAGAAAAAGGGTGTTTCGGACGCGGTTTGATCCTCGATAAAGGCGACCCCTTTGTCGGTGAAAAAATCGACGGAGTGGCCGGGTTGGTCATACACCTCGCCGTTGTCAAAAATCTTGTTGCGATAAAAACTGCGCACATGGCCGTCTTCCAGCGTGACCCAATTGTCAAACCCTTCAGCGGGGGATGTGGGCTGACCCAGATGATATTTTCCAACCAATGCTGTTGCGTAGCCTTCGGCTTTGAGCGCCTTTGGCAGAGTATTATGGCCATCTAATGCGTGCCACGCACTCGGCCAATCATCCTTTTTGCGATCATCAATCCATGAATGCACCCCATGTTGCGATGGCAATTTGCCCGTCAGGACCGAGGCACGGCACGGCGAACAAAAGCCGTTTGGGCAAAAAGCATTGTCAAACGTCACGCCCTTTTCGGACAATGCATCCAAATGCGGGGTATGGATTTCCGAATTTCCATAACACCCCAATGTCGCGGCCTGCTGGTTGTCGGTGAAGATAAGAATGATGTTGGGTTTCTTGGTCATCACGTGTTCCTGTCAATACGGGGCAAAGCCATGCAAGCGCGCAAAGCTTCTTTTTGGCCGGACAAAGCGCGCGATCGATGGCCTGCACGGCTCTGATGCACCGTGCGCGCAGCAAAGCCCCCATACCCTGAAGGCAGGTGTGGAAACTGCCGTTGAAAATGCCATTGCTGCGCCCAGTAAACATCCTTCACAAAAGACAGTAGGCCACCAATCTTGCGGCGTATCAAAAGAAAAGGACACCATGAACCGAAGAAAGACTCGGGCCACTTTGGTGACGCTATTTGATGCCAAACAGCGCAAGTCGCTCGCTTTTGCCGTTTGCGGCATAGCCGGGCAATGCGACAAGGTTTGCCCGCACCGGCTCGGAAAGCAGATCGGCAAAATCAGACGATACAGCAATTTTGGCCCCGAACTCGCCCGCTGCATGTTCGATCCTTGCAGTGGTGTTCATCGTGTCTCCAAGCAGGGCAATTTCTTTCTTCCAGTCGCCGATCTCTCCCGCCGCGAGTGGTCCGCAATGGATTGCAATCCTCAACTGAGGTGCTGATCCGAAGTCAGCTATGTATCCCGCCGCCGCGTCCTCAAGCGCGCGGTGCATGTCTTGGGCGCATGTTAAGGACGCATCACACACTTTGGTTTCCTGCGAGCGCCACGTGACGATCACAGCGTCACCAACATAGCGGTGCACATCTCCGGACGCATTTTCGATGGATGCTGATAAATCCTGCGCAACGTCGCCGAGAAACTCATGAAACCGCAGATCACCGATCCTTTCGGCCAGAGCGGTGGAGCCGACCAGATCAGCAATAAGAACAACACGATCTTCTTGTCGCGCAACACGGTAGCGCCCCGTCACAAGCGAAAGAGTGGCTTCTTTGCCAAGCAACCTTGTGATTTCAACGACAATTGAAATGATGGCGGCGATCAGAACCGAAATGAAAAATAATGTTTTAAACCCCGGTTGTTGCCACTGCAGAACACCAGAGATCAGCCAGAATGGCAGGGTCAGTCCAACCACGATGAAAAAGCTGAAGGCTGTCGCGCGCAACAACACGACGACCGCAACGGGGAAACGTCGCACAAAGCTGTCGCGGCGGCTTGAACGTGACAAAAGGTCCGTCAAAGTGCAGCCCAGACCGATTAATACACCACTCAGAGCACCTTCAAACACGTTGCCCCATTGAAAGGCGCCGTTTTGCCGCAAAGCCGCAATGATCATGCCAATGAATGCAGACACCAAAAGAATTTTGCCAAAGAAAGCCAGGTTGTTGAGTAATCGTGACGGCATGTTGCAAGCGGCTTTCATTTCAAAAGGCAGAGTGTTTGTTTCGTGGGTAACGTGAGTTTTGTAAGCCGAAACGTCAACCTTCGGTAGCATGATGTGACGGAGTTTGTCGCGGTCGATACTTTGTTTGCATCTCAAAACCCAGATGCCTGATGCGGGCGCAAGTCTTGTTGCTGCGCAACGCTTGAAATGGGGGCGTGCTGTGATCTCGGATGCAATGTCTGAATTCTATCTATGGTTTTCGATCATTCTCAACAGCCTCTGCGGATCAGAACAGGGCTGCAAAGCGGTTTAAAACCCATAAACACCTCTGGAGGCTGGTGGGCGCTGAAGCTGCTGGATTGTCGCCGCACTGGATATTGGGAGACGGGCGCACGCCCTACAAATGTGTACAATATTTTGTAGAATCGTTGAATTTTGCTGAATTTTCTTTTAATTGCCTCAGCAATGTATACATTTTGGGCGAAACGCAGTCTCACACGAGCTCCGGTGGTGTCAATGTCGTCTACGCATCTCAGTCAATTGGATCGCGCCCTTTTGGGGCTGCGCTCATTGGTGTTGAATGGCGATGTTTCCGGAGGGGAGCGATTGTCCGAGGTCGCTGTCGCAGAAAAGCTTGGCACCTCGCGTACGCCGCTGCGGCAGGCGATGGACCGTTTGGTGGCCGAGGGGCTGCTTGAACGGATCGAAACGGGCGGGTGCCGCGTTGCTCTGTTCACCAAAGACGACATCGCAGATGCGATCGAATTGCGCGGTGTCATCGAAGGCACTGCTGCACGAATGGCGGCGGAGCGCGGGGTGGATGCGCAATTGCTTGCTCAGGTAAACGATGCGTTGGGGCAGATCGACACCGCGCTGGAGGCCGAAAATGGGTTGGATTTTGATCTGTATGTCCAACAAAACGCACGGTTTCATGCGCTTTTGGCGCGGTTTCCTGCAAGTCCCATTGTGGAGCGCGAGATCGCACGGATCAGCTTGTTGCCACTGGCGTCCCCTTCCGCATTTCTCAGCGATCAGGCCATTATTCCCGATTTTCAAGCGTCACTTGGATATGCCCAACGCCAGCATCGCGCTATTCTCGATGCGATACAGGCAGGTGAAGGGATGCGGGCAGAAGCCCTGAGCCGCGAACATGCGCGCCTCGCTTTGGTCAATTTCAAGTATCTGAACACACGTCAAACCAAGCTGACCAACAGAATTCCGGGTCTGGCTTTGGTGGCGTCGGAATGAAGGTGAGTATGCCGCTATGATCGAACTTCCGGTTGATTCCAAAATTTCTATCGCTGATTTGGTGCGTGATCCCTATCCGATCTACAAAGACTTGCGTGCGTCAGCTCCCGTGATCAAGCTAGAGGCCGTTGACCGTGTTCTTTTGACCAAGGCAGCGGATACGAAATGGGTCAAGGACAATCCCGAAATCTTCAGTTCGGATGATCCCAACACTCCGATGCGCCGCGCGTTTTTGGCCCACACTCTGATGCGCAAAGACGGGGATGCGCACATGCGTGAACGCATGGCGATGGCGCCCGCCTATAGTGCCAAAAATATCACTGGACACTGGATGCCGATGTACGAAACGATCGCGGACGCGTTCGTCGCGGGGTTGCCCGCAGGAGAGACGGTGGACCTTTACACAGCTTTGGCCGGCCCTTTTGCGGCACGCTGTCTTGCCCAATTGCTTGGCCTGCCGGAGGCCGGAGATGACGACATGCAAAGGTGGTCACAAACGCTTATCGACGGGGCGGGGAATTTCGGATGGGACCCGGCCCTGTTCGAACACAGTGACCTCGCAAACGCCCAAGTGGACGCTTACATGGACAAGGTCATTCCGCTGCACACAAGGCTGATCCCAATCCCAGTGTTTTGTGTGCGATGGTCACGGCTGATGACCCGATCGCGTTGAGCCAGATCCGCTCCAATATCAAAATCGCCATCGGCGGCGGCCTGAATGAGCCTCGCGATGCGTTGCTTACAATCCTGTACGGGCTTTTGGACCAATCCCGCACAACGCGAACATGTTGTGCAGACAGGGGCGTGGGGCGATGCTTTTGATGAAGGGGTGCGCTGGGTTGCGCCCATTCAGGTCAGCTCGCGACTTGTCACACAGGACGCCGAAATTCGGGGGGTCGCGGTTCCAAAAGGGGAGACCGTGATGACCATTCAGGCCTCTGCCAACCATGACGAAGACATTTGGTCCGACGGGCATCTGTTTGATGTCACCCGAGCCAAAAAAACCGCATCAGGCTTTTGGCAACGGCCCGCATTTTTGTCAGGGCAAACACATTGCGCGCCGCATGTTGGCAGATATTTTATTGCCCCGACTTTTCGAGCGGTTTCCCCGAACATGTCCTTGCCTGACCCGTCCCTTGTCCGCTTTCGGGGGTTCGGCTTTCGGGGACCTGTGAATTTGCCTGCGACACTCACATAAAACCAACTCGATCTGGGAGGATTGATATGATCAGACGACTTAAAACAACGGCTCTTGCGACGGCGCTTGTATCCCTTGCCGCCACAGGGGCTTGGGCGCAGGAGGTCACATTGAACCTGCACCAGCTGCTGCCGATGCGCGCGACCATTCCGGCCAAAGCCATTCAGCCGTGGATCGAAAAGGTTCAGGAAGAGTCCGGTGGCCGCATCCAGATTACACATTACCCGTCGATGCAATTGGGCGGAAAACCCCCTGAGCTCTATGACCAGGCTGCCGAAGGCGTGGCGGACATCCACATGGACCGTCATCGGCTATACGCCCGGCCGTTTCCCGAAAACCGAAGCATTTGAATTGCCGTTCATGGTCGGCGACAGCGCGGGATCGTCAAAAGCGTTTCATGAGTATGTGATCGCCAACGGCATGGACGAATTCAGCGACACTCATCGATTGTGTTTCACACCCATGGACCCGGGTTGGATTCACAGCAACAAGAACGTCGCGACCCTGGATGATGTAGCAGGGCAAAGCTGCGCGGGCCAACGCGGGTCACAGGACAATTGCTCGACAAGTTGGGGGGCGACCCCGGTTGGCATGCCTGTTTCCTGCGGTGCCAGAAGCGGTGTCCAAAGGAGTGATCGACGGCGCAATTATCCGTGGGAAGTGACCTTGCCGCTGAAAATGAGCGAGTTGAGCAAAACACCACTCGGGGTTCACCTCAAAGCCGGGCCTGTATACCGCGACTTTTGTGATGACGATGAACAAGGACAGCTATGCGGCGTTGCCGGATGATTTGAAAGCGGTCATCGATGCCAATTCAGGGCCCGAAGTCTCGGCCCTTTTCGGTGCTGCAAATGGACGCCGCTGACGTTGTCGGGCGCAAGGTTGCAACAGATGCGGGCAATACGATCACGGAGCTGGACGGCGAAAATGGACCGTTGGATGGAAGTGGGCGCTCAGGTAACGGCCGAGTGGATCGCTGAAATGGATGCCAAAGGGTTGGATGGGCGCCGCATTGGTGAAAGTGCGAAAGACTTCATTGCAGCCAACGAAAACTGAACACAGCAGATGAATGTCGTGGCCGGATACCGCAAGGCGTCCGGCCATTTTTGTGGTCAACGGGTGTTGTGCCTAGCAGTATTTTTCCGGCCCGTTCCATTGCACGGCAGAGTAGCGATCCCCATGCGCCCAACCGATGGGGAGAACGGCGTCGATTGCGCTCAATTCATCCGCGCCTAACCTGCGCTCTGCGGCTTCCAGCAGTTCAGTGAAATGCGCCAAAGACCGCGTTCCGGGAATGGGGATGACGTGATCGCCTTGCGCCAGAACCCACGCAATGGCCAGACCGGCCGTGGACATATCCAATTCAGCAGCCAAGGGCTTGAAAACGGTGCAATAGCGGCGATGTTTGCGCTGTAATTGGGCTCCATAAAGCGGGGGTTGTTCACAAGAAACGACAACTCCTGAACCGCGGCATGGCTCAAAGGTGTGCCCGTCAAAAATGACCGCCCTACAGGTGAAAAGGCCACCAGCGCCGTGCCCAACTCGGCACAGGTTTGCACCAACCCCATCTCGGGGGAGCGCGTGGACAGCGAGTATTCAGATTGAACCGCCGCCACCTGGATGCACAGCATGCGCGCGGCGCAAGGATGTAGGCGCGATCTCGGAAAAGCCGATGGCTTTGGTCTTGCCGGATTTCACCAGTCGGCCAAGGGTTTCTGTCACCTCCTCGATCGGGATCGCAGGATCGCGGCGATGGACGTAGTACAGATCAACCGCCTCTACGCCCAACCGTTTCAGGCTGCCTTCCAACTCGGCCTCAAGGTGCTTTGCCGAGTTGTCAAAGATGTTGCCTGGCCCATTTGGATTGCGGGTAATGGACCCTTTGGTGGCAATGTTGAAATGGCCCCTGGCCTGCGGATTTGCCTTGAGGTAGGTGCCGATCACGGTTTCGGACGTGCCCATGCCATAGACATTGGCCGTGTCGATGTGGTTCACCCCTGCGTCCATGGCAGCGTCCAGAATTGCGTGGCTTTGGGCTTCTGTGGTGGCACCGTAGAAATTTGAAAACGACATGGCCCCAATGCCGATAGGATGAATTGGGGGGCCGTTTTTTGCCAAGTGATCTGGTTTTCATGATCTTGTTCCCGGTCTGTGCGTGGGGTGATCCTGTGCGGCTCACTTTTCCAACTGTGGCCCGTTTTCTGCTGACTTCACAATATGGGGCAATGGCATTTTGCACTTTGGCGATACGTGTGCCCCCGTATCGGTGCGCCACTCAGTCTGACAGGTCCACGCGGTAGCCCGCTCTTGGGAAAATGCACGCCAAATGCTGCCAACCCTCTGGCGCGTCCTGAGGATTGCAATCGTGTCCCGATCTGCGAAAACAACGTCGCCGCTGACTGGCTGTTCGCCCACCGTTCAGGTCAGGAGAGACGGTAACAGGCATGCGGGTTTGAGGCCTTGAGGGTCAAGTGGATCTGTGGCTTGCACCGCAACAGGGCTGCACTGCGCCGCCCGCGACACGGCGTCTTCAGGCGACATTTCGGTCATGGAGCCGTGCCCGATCTGCGCGACGTTGGCCTCCCATCGTTCCAGATGCGAAAAACTCTGACAAAAAGGTTGGCCCTTGGCTCCAACGCCCCCGCAAGAACCAGACCAAGTGGTACAGTTGTGCATCAATTCGCAGCCGGATCCGGCCCCAAAAGAAAGGGGCGGTTGTCTGACAGTTGATCATTTGCCCAGCCCAACGGGGGCGCGGAACTGCGCCGCAAGATGGGGGAAGGTTGGCATTGGCTGCTTTGAGCCCTTCGGCCCAGTCCGGACCAAAATAAAGCCGCCCGCGATCTTGTGCGAAATCTTGTGGCAGCCCGTCTCCGGCCGCGCCCAGAATGACCTTTACGGCCAAGTCGAAAAGTGGTCCGTCTGTCCACCTGCTCAGGCCCCACATCATTCCTGTGTCAGATGTCGAAAGAACGTGGGGGAGGGGTGGCGCCGCTCAAGCTCGCGCAGAATGCAGTGCGTGTCGCAATAGATGTCCCGCGCCGATTTGCATTAACAGGGGTGCGCCTGTACCCGCCCGTCAGCTTCGTGAGCATCGGTTTGGGGGCAAGGCGGGGGATCTCGACAGAGCGCCACGCCAGTTTTTGATGCCCAAAGCGATCCCGCGCTTTTTCAGCAACGGGCGACTGGGGGGTAATTGTGCAGGATGATTTCCAAAGACGGGTCGGTCATAAATAGGGCTTTCCGTGAAAGATGTCGCATTGCGGTATACGCTTCGGCAGTGACGAAGTCAGATTCTTTTTGCGCTGCTTGCAGGAGGGCAGTGCGAAGCCGGACGGAACGGTCCGCTGATTGGAAAATTCTCCTTGCGGCTAGAATGGTGAAATTGCGTAATTTATCTCGAAAAAATGCGCCCCACTCGCACGCGCTGTTTTCCTGACGCACTGGCCGTGATCCGAACGCGACGTGCATATTTCTGTTGCCCGCCTAAAACAATCGAGCACGTTGTACGCAAGAGTACATAGTGGCGCGAAAATGATGCAAGCTGGTTGGGTTGGCGACACCTTTGATGCCCGCCCTTGACGGGGCGATCCGCACGTGGGCGCGCAGAT
>CALSOO010000011.1 GCA_943787985.1 uncultured Paracoccaceae bacterium
GACGGGCCGTTGCCCACAACCTAAGGAGACCCCATGGAAGGGTTCCTCTACCAAGCCTCGATCTATCTGGCCGCCGCTGTGATTGCCGTGCCGATTGCCGCCCGCCTCGGGCTTGGCTCTGTCTTGGGGTATCTCGCGGCAGGGATCATGATCGGGCCCGTCTTGGGGTTGGTGGGCGCAGAAACCAAGGACTTGCAGCACTTTGCGGAGTTCGGGGTGGTGATGATGCTGTTCCTGATCGGGCTTGAGCTGGAACCCCGCGCCCTTTGGGATATGCGCCACCGCCTGTTGGGGTTGGGGGGGTTGCAGGTTGTGCTCAGCACCGCCGCCTTGATGGGGGGTTGCGATGGCTTACGGGCAGCCGTGGGGCACGTCGCTGGCGATTGGCTTGTCGCTCTCGCTCAGTTCCACGGCGATTGTCCTGCAAACCCTGTCCGAAAAGGGATTGATGCAAACCAACGGGGGGCGGTCGGTGTTTTCGGTGCTGCTGACCCAAGACATTGCGGTCATTCCCATTCTGGCCTTCCTGCCGCTGTTGGCTGTGACCCTGCCCGCCCAAATCAACGCGGACGGGTCGATCAACATCACCGGCGGCGACAGCCATGCAGGGGACCACCATGGCGCCACCATGAGCCTTGTGGAGGGCCTGCCCGCCTGGGGCGTCACACTGGTGACGGTCGGGGCGGTTGCGGCCGTGATCTTTGTCGGGGTGTTCCTGACGCGGCCAGTGTTTCGCTACATCCATTCGGCGCACCTGCGCGAGATGTACACGGCGCTGGCCTTGCTGATTGTTGTGGGCATTTCCTTTCTGATGATGCTGGTTGGACTGTCCCCTGCCCTCGGGGCATTTATCGCGGGGGTGGTGCTGGCCTCAAGCGAGTTCCGGCATGAGTTGGAAACCGACCTCGAACCGTTCAAGGGCCTGCTTTTGGGGCTGTTTTTCATCACCGTCGGGGCGGGGGATCAACTTTCCGCTGTTGTTCTCCAATGCACCGGCAATTCTAAGCATGGCGGTGCTGGTGATCTTTATCAAAGGGGCGGTTTTGTGGGTCATCGGGCGCGCGTTCAAGTTGAAGGGGCGCGATCATTGGCTGTTTGCGCTGGGACTGGCGCAAGCGGGGGAGTTCGGCTTTGTGATGGTCGGGTTTTCGGTGACACAATCGGTGATCACACCGGGGGTCGGGGACACGTTGCTGTTGGTCATCGCCTTGTCGATGCTGATCACGCCATTGCTGTTCATCACCTACGACCTGATCAGCCGCTCGATGAAGGACGCGGCTGTCACCCACGCACCAGACAAGATCGACGAAGAGGGGCCTGTGATCATCGCAGGCATCGGCCGGTTCGGGCAGATCGTGAACCGTTTGGTGCAGGCATCGGGGTTCAAAACCGTGGTGCTGGACAACAATATGGACACGATCCAGCTGATGCGGCGGTTCGGGTTCAAAGGGTTTTACGGCGACCCGACGCGCAGTGATATCCTTCACGCGGCAGGGTTGGAAACGGCAAGGGTGCTGGTGGTGACGCTGGACGATCAGGAGGCCGCGATCAAGCTGGTGCAAGTGGCGCGCAAAGCCCGACCCGACCTGCATATCGTGGCGCGGGCCTATGACCGCAGTCACACGTACAAACTGTATCAGGCCGGCGCGAACGATATTGTGCGCGAGCTGTTTGACAGCTCCTTGCGGGCGGGGCGCTACGTTCTGGAGAACATCGGGCTCAGCGAGTTCGAAGCGGCAGAGGCGGAAAAGGTGTTCTACCACCATGACCGCGAAGCCGTAAAAGAGCTGGCGGCCTTGTGGAAACCGGACGTGCCTGCCAGCCAGAACGAGGCATATGTGGCACGGGCGCGGGAGCTTCAAAAGGATCTGGAAACCGCGTTTCTGGCCCAAGCCGAAGAGCGCGACAAAGGGTGAAATGTTTCGCACGCGAAACAATTTACCTATGTTAACAAATGGTTAAACACCAAAGATCACCCAGAAGATTAATGAAAAATTAAACGTCAGAGACGCCAGCCTCCGCAAAGGTCGCCATGCCGCTCAGGCACGCGACCGCCCCTTGCAACACGCCAATCGCCAACGCCCCGCCGGACGCCTCGCCCAAACGCAACCCAAGGTCCAGCAAAGGCGCTTTGCCCAAAGCCGCCAGCATCCGTGCGTGGGCGAGCTCGTCACTTTGGTGCCCGGCGACAGTGTGATCAAGCGCGCCTGCATGGGCGTCTTCCAGACAGGCGGCGGCGGCCGTGCAAATGAACCCGTCCAGAATAACGGGGATGCGCAGCATGCGTGCGCGCAGGATTGCCCCTGCCATCGCCGCCAACTCGCGCCCCCCCAATGCCGCCAACAACGTCAGCCCGTCCCCGTTTGCACCGTGCAACGCGACCCCGTCTGCGACGACTTGGGTCTTGGCATCCAGTGCCGCCCCCTCAACGCCAGTGCCCCGCCCCGTCCAGTCTGCAGCCTCACCGCCGAACAGCGCCGCGCCCAAGGCGGCGGCGGACGTGGTGTTGCCGATCCCCATCTCTCCGGTCACCAACAGGTCCGCGTCCGCATCCACAGCGTCCCATCCGGTTTGAATGGCGGCGCAAAATTCTGCGTCACTCATGGCTGGGCCTGTGGTGAAGTCCTGTGTTGGCGTCTCCAGCGACAATGCGTGCACGTCCAGTTTCGCCCCGAAGGTTTTGGCCAACTGGTTGATCGCCGCGCCCCCGTGTTGGAAGTTCAGCACCATTTGTTCGGTCACTTCGGGTGGAAAGGCAGAGACCCCTTTGGCCGCCACGCCGTGATTGCCTGCAAACACAATGACCTGCGGTGCGTTCAGTGTGGGGCGGTCTGTGCCGCGCCAGCCTGCGTACCAGATCGCGAGATCTTCTAGCCGGCCAAGCGCGCCGGGGGGTTTGGTCAGCTGTGCGTTGCGCGCCTCTGCCCCTGTGATCGCATCCGAATGCGCCCCCGGCATCGCCACCATCACGTTGCGCACGTCTGTCACAGTCTTGAATGTCGTGGTCATTGCAGATCCTATCGCTTGCCAGAGGCTTTGACCCTGTTTACCCAATGTGCAAAGCACTGCAACCGTTGAAAAAGGCGCACCCATGCAAAAAAAACGACCCCAAGGGTTTTGTCGGCACTGACTTGCTGGTGGCGTTGAGTTTGCTGACCCGCCTGCCCTTGCCCCGATTGCCGGAGGCCGCGTTTGCGCGCAGTGCGCATGCGGTGTGGGCCTATCCATTGTGCGGGGGTGTTGTGGCGGTGCTGGGGTGCTTGCCGGGCGCGGCTGTGTTCGCGCTGAGTGGTCATGCGGCGCTGGCGGCGGGCCTTACCCTTGTCTGCGCCATGATGGTGACGGGCGCGATGCATGAGGATGGTCTGGCCGACACTGTCGACGGGTTTTGGGGCGGGTTTTCCCCTGCCCGCCGTTTGGAGATTATGAAGGACAGCCATATCGGCACCTACGGCGTTTTGGCGCTGATCCTGAGCACCGGTGTGCGGTGGCTGTTGTTCAGTGCGGTCCTCGCCAGTGGCTGGCCGGGCGTTGTGGCCGCGATGGTGGTGTCGCGTGCGGTGGTGCCGATGGTGATGGCACAGATGCCGCGGGCGCGCAGTGACGGGTTGTCACGCAGTGTCGGCAAACCGCCGCGTTTGCAGGCGAGTGTGGCTTTGGCGCTTGGGTTGGCTTTGGCTTTGGGGCTGGTGGGCTGGATCGGTGTTTTGATGCTGCTGGTCGCGGCCCTCGTTGCCTGTCTGGTGGGTTGGTTGGCCCATCGCAAGATCGGCGGTCAGACAGGGGATGTGCTGGGCGCGATTGTGGTGATGAGCGAGATTTCCGTGATGTTCCTGATCTTGTGCGCCCTTTGACGGGGCCGCTTTTGCAGGGTTCCCGACATTTGGAAACGCAAAAAGCCGCGCCCGTTTGAGAGGCGCGGCTTTTGTTTGATCTGGTGTCCGATTAGGCTGCGATGCGGCTCATCAGCACATCGCCCACTTGTTTGGCAGCGGCCAGTTCGTCGCCCCCGCCCACTGCGGCCACTTCGCGTGTCAAACGCTCCAGAGCAGCCTCATAGAGCTGGCGCTCGGAGTAGCTTTGCTCGCGCTGATCATCGGAGCGATGCAAGTCGCGTACGACTTCTGCGATGGCAATCAGATCGCCCGAGTTGATCTTTTGCTCATACTCTTGCGCACGGCGGGACCACATTGCGCGTTTGACTTTGGCTTTGCCTTTGAGGGTCTTCATCGCGTGGCTGACCACATCGGGGCTTGAGAGCCCACGCATGCCGATCTCTGTGGCTTTGTTAGTGGGTACGCGCAGAGTCATTTTGTCTTTCTCAAAAGAGATGACGAAAAGCTCGAGCTCAAAGCCGGCGACCTCTTGTTTCTCGATCGATACGATCTGTCCAACGCCGTGGGCGGGGTAGACAACGAATTCATTGGCGCGGAAGTCCGGTTTCTTCGATTTGGTCATGCAATCTTTCCTCGCATTGCCGATAATCCTGTGAGTAGGTCAAAAACGATGCTGGGGGCCGCAAGAGCCGCCCCGACAGGCCAGAGTTTTTGACAAACAAAGCCATCCAGCAAGCGGCAGCTCGGGGGATGGGTTCAGGCAGGTTTCATATTTCACATGTCTGACACATAGCACGAATCGGAGGCAAAAGAAAGCGTGCTGGTAGAAGGGGTTGCTTGCGTAAGGTTCGGCAGGCGGCGGAGCGCTTAGCCGCCCTCTCCGGGAGCTTCGGAGAAATACTTCTCAAGCTTGCCCTCTTCACCATCGCGCTCTTCGGCTTCGGGAAGGGGGTCTTTTTTGCTGACAATCACAGGCCAGAGCTCGGAATACTTGCGGTTGAATTCCACCCATTGTTCGGTGCCTGCGTCTGTGTCTGGGCGGATGGCGTCGGCAGGGCATTCAGGCTCGCAGACGCCGCAATCGATGCATTCATCGGGGTGGATCACCAGCATGTTCTCGCCCTCGTAGAAGCAATCTACTGGGCAGACTTCGACGCAGTCTGTGTATTTGCAAGCGATGCACGCTGTCGTTGACGATGTAGGTCATATGGGAGACCCCCTAACTGATGGCTTTCCGTGCTGAGCTAGTCGGTTTTGGCCGATCATTCAAGCGCACTCGTATGCCGCAGGCTTGGGCTCTGGTCAGCTGCCATCACCTTTGCGGCGATCTTTCTTTGTGGGGCGGGGCCTGTCCGATGCGGCTCGGCAGGCGCTCTTCGACGTGGTGGGGTCAGGTCTTCATAGAGCGATTGGGCCTCGGGGGCAGGCCCGCGCCGTTCGCCTAAGGCGAGGATCTTTGACCACGCGTGATGGTGATCGCCCTGCGCAAAGGTGAGCACGTCGCCTGAGGTGATCGTGGTCGCCGGGTTTTAAAGTCTTTTCGCTATTGATACGCACATGGCCCCGCCCAGACACTTGCTTGGCCGCCAGAGGCCACGCGTTTTGAAAAAACGCGCGTGCCAGAGCCATTTGTCGATCCGCAGTTTTGCGGGGGCGGTGGGCGTCTCTGCCATCAGTCTTTCTTGGTGAGGCCCATGAGCGCTGCAGCGAAGGGATTATCAGGGTCGATGGCTTTTTCTCTTGGGCGCGACGAGCCTGAAAGCGTCTGTGCGCCTTGCCCGGTTTGCCTTTGCCGCCACCACCCTTGACCGCCCGCCTTGCCGCGCGGGTTTTCCCTGTGGCTTGCCTTTACCATGGGGTTTGTCCCCTGTACGTGCAGCGGGCGTTGGTGCGTGCACGGTTTCCGCCCCATGTGAAGCTGTAGAATACTTCCACTCGCCTCTCGGCGGATTCTGCCTCGCGTCTCGGCTGGGGTTTCGCTTCGCTGGCCGCCTCGGCCGTTGGCTTCTGGGGCCGGTGTTTCGGCTGCAGCTTCTACCGGTACGTCTGCCTCTGCCTCTTTTGCGTCTGCCGCTGCTGGTGCCGCTACGGTTGGCGCGGACTTTGACCTTTGATGCGCTCGCCTTTGTCGCGCCTTATACGCCAAGACCTGCCATCAGATCAGCGAATTGCTCAAGGGTCATGCCTGTGATCGACAAGCATGTCTGCTTTGGCTTCAAAACCGCCACGCGCTATCTTCACCGCGCAGCATATCGGCGAGGCGCTCCAGCATGTCGATGCGGATCGCGCGGTCCCCTGCGTTGCGGTAGCCGGCCATCGTGTCAGTGCCTTCCGGCGCGCCAGCACGACATGGGCACGGTCACGAGACCCGCGGGGGGCGCTTCGGGGAATTCTTGCAACTCTTGCGCAAGAGACCACAAGCACGAGGCGCAGGCGCGTCGGGCGCGGGCTTCGAGCAACAAAGGCAGGAAGATTGTGAACTGGCCAAAGCGGATGCCGTGCTTGCGCAAGGCGCAGCGCGCGTCCTGATCGAGCGATTTTACGTCATTGGCGACCGCGGCGCGGGGCAAGAGGCCCAAGCCCTCAACCATCTGGAAGGCAAAGCCGCGGGCGAGGCCGGTGAGCGTCTTCGTCGCGGCTAGGTTGAGCAGCGGTTCAAAGGCGTGGCCACTTTGCGGTCGATGAAGTGCTGCAAGCGGCGCTGTCACTTTCTCGGCCACCTCGGGGCCGGCCTCGTCATCCACAAAGCACGTCAACCTGTGGGCTTCAGCGCCTCCGCGCCTTGGCAACGAGTTTGCCAACCGCCTGTACTGCCCCACATCAGGCCACCCTGCTCGGTGAAGTCGATCTCCGTGTCGGGGGCGTTGTAAAAACGGTCCGCCCGCAAGTGGAATTGCGGCGTCAAGCGCGTGCAAGCGCTCGCCGATTTAGTCGTTTTGGCCTCTGCGGCCCGCTGCGCCTTTGTCCTGGCGAGAAGCGGAACCCGTCCAGACTGGCCGACGAATTCGCCGTCGACTGGTCACTTCACCCGCGTCGTTTACTTCGGCCAACTATGGCCTCCTTCTGTCCCAGCCGCCGCAGGAGCACGGACGTGCGCCGGTCGACAAATCTCTGGGTCAAACGCTCGTGCAGCGCGTCCGACAGTCTGTCTTCTACGAGCGCGTGTCGTCTCCGCGCCAATGAGCTTTCGTCCCTCGTCCAGCCTTTTCGCTGTGCGAAACATAGGTCCATGTGCGGATAAACGCCAGCCTTTTGGACAAGCGCGTCGATGTCCCCGTCCGCGCGATCGATGCGTTTGATCTGCCGTGCGATCCAGTCTTCCGGCAGCGCTCCGCGCTGGTGCAGGTGGTTGAAAATCGTTGCCGCAAGGTCGGCGTGTTCGCCGTGACTGATCCCGCGAAAGTCCGGCACGCGGCAGACATCCCACAGCAGTTTGATAGAAGGGCCGTCCGTGGCCCGCGCCGCCACCTCGGTGAGATCGGACAGGGATTTGAGCGTTTTGAGGTCATCCGCCTCGCGGGCTCTGACCAGCCGTTCGTGATCTGCGGGCTGCTTCGAGCGACATGATCAGATGCGCGATAGAGCCGAATTTCAGTGCATGGTTGCGGTAGTTCAGATTTGGATTGCGGCGTGAAGCGGTGATCCATGATCGCCTGCGCCACCCCCTCGTCCAGCGGGCGCGCTTCGCCTGTGACGCCAAAGGTTCCGTTCTTGAGCCCCCGTCCCGCGCGCCCTGCGATCTGGGCCAGCTCATTCGGAGCAAGCGGACGCATCCGCCGCCCGTCAAACTTGGAAAGTGCTGAAAAAGCAACGTGGTCCACGTCGAGGTTCAGCCCCATGCCGATGGCATCCGTCGCGACGAGGTAATCCACCTCTCCGTTTTGGTACATATCGACCTGCGCGTTGCGTGTGCGCGGGCTGAGCGCCCCCATAACCACCGCCGCACCGCCCTTTTGGCGCCGGATCAGTTCTGCAATGGCATATACATTCTCAACCGAAAACCCCACAATTGCGGAACGCGGCTTCATCCTACTTATCTTTTTCGGACCTGAGTAGGTCAAATCGCTCATTCTGTCGCGGCGCATGAATTGCGCTTGGGGCACGAGGTCCGCGATGGCCCCGCGCATGGTGTCCGAGCCCAGAAACAGCGTTTCGTGCTGGCCACGGCTGCGCAACAGGCGGTCGGTGAACACATGCCCCCGTTCGGGGTCGGCACACAGCTGGATTTCATCGATCGCAAGGAAATCGCAGCCCATGCCCTCTGGCATCGCCTCGACCGTACAGACCCAGTATTGGGTGCGCGGTGGCACGATCCGCTCCTCGCCCGTCACAAGCCCGACCACGGACGGGCCGCGCAGGGCCACGATCCGGTCATAGACCTCACGCGCCAGCAAACGCAGCGGCAGCCCGATCACCCCAGTGCGGTGTGCCAGCATCCGCTCAATCGCGTAGGTGGTTTTGCCTGTGTTCGTGGGGCCGAGTACGGCCACCACACGCCCTTGCGCTGTCACGTGTTATCCCTTTCAAAGGGCGCGTCCGATGCCTTCGCGCTCCAACCGTTTGAGCGCATCGGTGGCGTCTTGATGGTGGGGATGCAAGTCCAAAACGGATTGAAACGCACTCTGTGCCCGCTGGAGGTCATCTATTTCCACGAAAATGACGCCCAGCCCGAAGATTGCGTTGAAATTGTCGGGGTTCAGCTCCAAAGCGCGCTGCAAATCCGCGATGGAGGGGCCAAAACGCCCTGCACTGTAAAAAGCGGTGGCGCGGGCGTGATAGCCTTCGGCAAAGTCAGGCGCGTGGTCAATGAGTGCAGTAAAGTGCTCAATTGCCTTGGGAAATTCCCCCTCCTTCATCGCATCCCGCCCCCGACGCAGCAGCAAATCAAGAGCTGTGGACCCTGATTTGGACCATTCCAGCTCCAACGCGCGCTCCACCTTGATGGCTTCGCTTTCGTCGACCTGTTTGAGTTGCCCCAAAAGGTCCGCAGCCGCGGTTTGCGCGCCCAACGGTAAGGAATTCATGACTACGACAAGGGTTGCCGCAACGATACGTTTGGAATTGTGTGAAATGATGCCCATATTGGGAATGTAACAGGCGCGGCGCACAATTCCAGTGATCCGTGGCTTCTCATGATCACAATCAGGCCAAAAGGGCACTAAAAATGAGCGAAATTGTTTCCCAAGCTGTTGTAGCATTGAACGAAAAAATGGGCAGCGCCGGTTTTGACGGCACTGCGAAGTTCGAGATCGAAGGCGAAGGCTGTGTTATGATCGATTCGTCCGGTGCGCGTGCCTCCGATGACGATGCCGAAGTGACATTGACCGCAGATGTCGAGACATTTCAAGGCATTATGTCCGGTGACACCAACCCCACCAGCGCCTTTATGACCGGCAAGCTCAAGGTTGACGGCGACATGGGCATGGCGATGTCTTTGGCCTCGGTTCTGGGTTAAGGTAAATTTCCGATGCAGTTGAGCCTTGCGCCACTTCACACTGACGTTTGCGCGGGGCCCTCTGCGGGGGCTGCGTTTTGGGTCCACACCGAAGACAATCTGCGCGTGCGTTTTGCCCTTTGGACACCTGAAGATGCCAAAGGCACTGTCCTGATTTTCCCGGGTCGCACCGAATATGTCGAAAAATACGGCCCCGCCGCGTCCGAACTGGCGCAGCGCGGCTTTGCCACAGTTGCGATCGACTGGCGCGGTCAAGGCATGGCGGATCGCATGTTGGATGATCCGCGTGTGGGCCATGTGGTTGATTTTCTTGATTACCAAAAAGATCTCGCCGCCGTCATGGACGGACTGGCACATTTTGATCTGCCCAAACCGTTTTACCTGCTGGGCCACTCTATGGGGGGCTGCATTGGCTTGCGCGCCTTGCAAAACGGTCTGGATGTGGACGCTTGTGCCTTTTCGGCGCCAATGTGGGGCATTGGCATTGCCCCTTATTTGCGCCCGATCGCGTGGGCGTTGAGCCACTCTATGCCCGCAGCAGGCCAAGGCCACCGTATCACTCCGACAACCTTTCCCGAGCCCTACGTGCACGTTTCTCCCTTTGAGGACAACAAGTTAACGACTGACCCGCAGATGTTTCAAATGCTGCAGGACCAATTGACAGCCCATCCCCGGTTGTCTTTGGGCGGTCCAAGCCTTGTGTGGTTGCGCGAAGCGCTGGTGGAGACACAGGAACTGGCCAAGCTGGATGCGCCGGACCTGTCCTGCACCACATTTTTGGGCTCGAACGAGCGGATTGTGCATGTGGAGCGCATTCACGAGCGCATGGACGGGTGGAAAAACAGCAAGCTCATCGTCATCGAGAACGGCGAGCATGAAGTGATGATGGAAACCCCCGAGATCCGCAAAACGGTGTTTGACGGCTTGGCAGAGGCGTTTTCATAGCTGCGCGCCTCTTTTCCTAGATTTGTGCCGCCGCACTGCTAGGTTCCAATTCATGTCAAAACCGCCTGCCCTTACCTTTACCGATCGCGGCATCTATTGCGCTGCGGGCGATTTCTATATCGACCCGTGGAAGCCTGTGGCGCGTGCGCTGATCACCCATGGTCATGCCGATCACGCCCGCTGGGGCCATGACAGCTATCTGTGCACCGACATCGCCGCCCCCGTGATGCGCCACCGCCTTGGCGCGATCAATATCGAGACGATTCCTTACGGCGCCCACCGCCAAATTGGCGATGCGGTGGTGTCATTCCACCCTGCCGGTCATGTCCCCGGCAGTGCGCAAATTCGCGTCGAGGTGGCGGGTGAAATCTGGGTGGCATCGGGGGATTACAAGCTGGAGGACGACGGGCTGTCCACCCCGTTCGAGCCTGTGCGGTGTCATCATTTCATCACCGAAAGCACCTTTGGATTGCCCGTATTCCGCTGGCAGCCACAAGCGGTGGTTGCAGCACAGATCAACACGTGGTGGGCCGCCTGTCGCGATGCAGGGCAAACTGCATTTTTGGGGGCCTATGCGTTGGGCAAAGCGCAGCGGCTTTTGTCGATGCTCGACCCTGACATCGGCCCCGTTCTAACCCATACCGCGATCGAGAACACCAACGTAATTCTACGCGCCCAAGGCATCGCTTTGCCCGACACTGTGCGCGCCGATGCCTCGCTTGATCCCAAGGCGCATACCGGCGCTTTGGTGCTGGCCACACCGTCTGCTTTGGACAGTGCATGGGCGCGCAAATTCGGCCCCCGACAGACCGCCTTTGCCTCTGGATGGATGACGATGCGCGGTGTGCGCCGCCGCCGCTCGGGCGATCGTGGCTTTGTCATTTCGGATCATGCGGATTGGCAAGGATTGCTGGATGCGATCACATTAACTAATGCCGAAAACATATATGTGACACATGGTTACACGGATATCTTCAATCGTTACTTAAATGATAACGGGTGGGTGTCGCAGGTTGTTCCCACCCAGTTCGAGGGGGAAACTCTGGATCCGCAAAGTGACCCGCAGGTCGCGACATGAACCGTTTTGCCACCCTGTTCACCCACGTCGATCAAAGCACCAAAACCACCGCCAAGGTCGCCGCGTTGACCGCCTATTTCAACGCCGCCCCCCACGCCGACCGGCTGTGGACCATCGCCCTTTTTTCGGGCCGCCGTCCCAAGCGCGCTGTCACCACCACCAAGCTGCGCGCATGGGCGGCAGAGCGTGCCGGCATCCCCCTGTGGCTCTTTGAAGAATGCTATCCCATCGTCGGAGACCTCGCCGAAACCATCGCCTTGGTTTTGCCCCCTCCCACTTGTGTTTCGACCCGCAGTTTGACCGACTGGATCACCCTGCTCAAAGGTCTGCATGACGCGGATGAGGACGCCCGAAAACAGGCTGTTCTGGACGCGTGGGATCACTTGCCCACGACCGAGCGATTTGTGTTCAACAAGCTGATCACCGGTGGCTTTCGTGTGGGCATTTCCCAAAAGCTGATGACCCGCGCATTGGCCGCAGCCACGGGCAAGCAGGAGGCGGAACTGGCCCATCGCTTGATGGGCGATTGGACCCCCGAGACTGTAACGTGGCAAAGCCTGATCGAGGACGAGGACGCAGGCGCGCGTATCTCGCGCCCTTATCCGTTTTATCTGGCGCACGGGTTGGAGGGCGCCCCTCGGGACTTGGGCCCGCCCGGGGCGTGGCAGGCAGAGTGGAAGTGGGACGGCATTCGCGGCCAGTTGATCCTGCGCGAGGGCGCCCATTTCGTGTGGTCACGCGGCGAGGAGTTGATGACCGACCGTTTCCCCGAATTGGCCCGCGCTGTGTCCTGTTTCCCGAGTGGTACGGTGCTGGACGGTGAGTTGCTGGTGTGGACCGACGCTGGCCCGCAGTCTTTCAATGCCCTGCAAAAGCGGATTGGGCGCAAGACTGTCCCGAAAAAGCTGCTGCAGGACGCCCCTGTCATTCTGTATGCCTATGATCTGCTGGAATGGGGCGGTCAGGACCTGCGCCCTGCCCCGTTGGCCCAACGTCGTGCCATGCTGGAGCAGGCCTGTGCCGGTTTGCCCGACGATGCCCCTGTGCGCCTGTCCCCGACTGTGCCGTTTTCGGATTGGGACGCGCTGGCGCAGGTCCGCGCCACCGCCCGTGCCGCCACTGCCGAAGGGGTGATGATCAAACGCCGCGACAGCCCTTACCGGATTGGCCGCAAGAAAGGCGATTGGTGGAAATGGAAGCTTGATCCGCTGACCATCGACGGGGTGATGATTTATGCCCAGTCCGGTCATGGACGCCGAGCGACCTTGTTCACCGATTACACTTTCGCGGTGTGGAGCGGCAATGAGCTGGTCCCCTTTACCAAGGCCTATTCGGGCCTGAAGGACGCGGAGTTTCGCCAGATCACGGCCTGGGTGAAAAAGAACACGTTGCAGCGTTTTGGTCCGGTCCGTCAGGTCCCGCCGCATCATGTCTTTGAGATTGCCTTTGAGGGCATTCAGGCCAGCCCGCGCCACAAGTCCGGCGTGGCGTTGCGATTTCCACGCATGTTGCGTTGGCGACAGGACAAACCTGTGCAAGAAGCCAACACATTGGATGATTTGAACCGGATGCTAGAGACCTATGGATAAGCCTGACGCCCAGATGCCACCCGCGCCGGTTGCCCCGAAAAGACCCTTGCCCAAGGGCGCCTGCGATGCCCATGTCCATCTGGTGGCAGGGCGCGGTGATTTCGCGTTGTGGGACGGGCGCGTCGAGAACCCCGCCCCCGGCCCAAACTTTAACCAATGGTTAAGCTTATACCGACAACACCTTGAAACAATGGGTTTTGATCACAGCATCATTGTGCATTCCATTCTGTATGGCACCGACAATTCCGTCACCGTAGAGGCTGTGCGCCGCATGGGCGACGGGTTCAAAGGGGTCGGTCTTTTGCCCGATGGCGCCCCCGAGGTGCAGATGGATCAGTTCGTGGATTGGAACATGTGTGCCGTGCGCCTCAACTACGTGCACGGCGGTGTTTTGACATGGGACGGCGCGCGCGCGATGGCGCCTGCTTTGGCAGAGCGGGGCTTGCACATCCAGATGCTGTGTCACGCCGATCAGCACTTGGAGGAGCTTGCCCCTGCCATCGAAGCCCTGCCAGTGCCCTTGGTTCTTGATCACATTGCATGGCCCACGCAGGGACTGAACCCGCAGTCCCCCGGCATCGATACGCTGTGTGACCTGCTGAAAGGCGGCAAGGTCTGGGTGAAACTGTCCGCTCTGTATCGCATGTGCAACGCCCCCTATGACGAAGCCGCCGCCTTGGTCGAGCGTTTGATCCAAGCCAACCCTGAACGCTGCCTCTGGGGGTCGGACTGGCCACATCTGATGCTCAACGGGGTCGACATGCCACAAGCTGTCACCGCGCTGGATGCCCTTGATGACGTCGCCACGGACGCCCAAAGACACGCTATACTGGTATCCAACCCGAATAAACTGTTCGGCTTTTAAGTGTCGGTTAATTCGCGCTTGTGACAAGGGACAAGCGCACTTACCTATTACGCAACACAACTGTGAGGTTTATCCATGTTCCAACTCCCTTTTCCCGTCCGTGATGCCAATGCCACAATGGGGGGGGAGCCGCTTGGGGATTTACCCGAATGGAACCTTGATGACCTCTACACCGGTGAAGACGCGCCAGAGCTGAAGCGCGATCTGGACTGGCTGGAACAGGCCTGCGCCTCTTTTGCCGCGGATTTTGAAGGCAAACTGGGTGATCAGGATGCTCCGGCCTTGCTCGATTGCGTGCTGCGCAATGAAAAGATCAACCAGATCGCGGGCCGCATCATGTCCTATGCGGGATTGCGCTATTACCAGCTGACCACTGACGCGGGCCGCGCGAAATTCATGTCAGACATGCAGGAAAAGATCACCAACTACACCACGCCGCTGGTGTTTTTCACGCTTGAGCTGAACCGGCTGGACGATGCGCATATGGAAAACCTGTTGGCCGCAAACGCCGATCTGGCGCGCTACAAACCTGTGTTTGAGCGCATCCGTGCGATGAAAAAATACCAGCTGTCTGACGAGCTCGAGAAATTCATGCACGATCTGGGTGTGGTGGGCGATGCGTGGGAGCGTCTGTTTGACGAAACGATCGCGGGGCTGGAGTTTAACGTGGACGGTGAACCGCTCAACATCGAGGGCACGCTGAACCTGTTGACCGACCCAGACCGCACCAAACGCGAGGCTGCCAGCCGGGAGTTGGCCGAAGTGTTCGGCGCAAACATCAAAACCTTTGCGCGGGTGCACAACACCCAAGCCAAGGAAAAAGAAATCATCGACCGCTGGCGCGGGATGGAGACCCCGCAAATGGGCCGCCACCTGAGCAACCATGTGGAGCCCGAAGTCGTCGACGCCCTGCGCAACGCGGTTGTCGAAGCCTATCCAAAGCTCAGCCACCGCTACTACGAGCTGAAACGCAAATGGCTTGGCCTGGATGTGATGCAAGTGTGGGACCGCAATGCGCCTTTGCCCATGGAAGATCCCCGCGTCGTCGATTGGGCGCAGGCCGAAACCATGGTGATGGACGCCTACAACGCGTTTGATCCGCGCATGGGCGACATCGCCGCGCCGTTTTTCTCGGACGGCTGGATTGATGCCGGCGTGAAACCGGGCAAAGCGCCGGGGGCCTTTGCGCATCCTACCGTGACCAATGTGCACCCTTACGTGATGCTCAACTACTTGGGAAAACCGCGTGATGTCATGACTTTGGCCCATGAGTTGGGGCACGGCGTCCATCAGGTTCTGGCCGCCGGTCAAGGCGAAATGCTGTCCTCGACGCCGCTGACCCTGGCCGAAACCGCCTCTGTGTTCGGGGAAATGCTGACGTTCCGCAAGATGCTCGACAACGCCCGAACAGACGCCGAGCGCAAAGTGCTGCTGGCGGGCAAGGTCGAGGACATGATCAACACAGTCGTGCGCCAGATTGCTTTTTACGACTTCGAGTGCAAACTGCACGCCGCCCGCGCCACAGGCGAATTGACGCCCGAAAACATCAATGACATCTGGATGTCCGTGCAAGGCGAAAGCCTTGGCCCTGCCTTTGAATTCATGGACGGTTACGAGACCTTCTGGGCCTATATCCCGCACTTCGTCCACTCCCCCTTCTACGTCTATGCCTATGCGTTTGGCGACGGCTTGGTAAACGCGCTTTATGCCGTCTACGCCGAGGGCGACGAGGGGTTTGAAGACAAGTATTTCGACATGCTGCGCGCGGGTGGCTCCAAGCATCACAAAGAGCTCTTGGCCCCCTTTGGCCTCGACGCCTCGGACCCCAAGTTCTGGGACAAAGGCCTGTCGATGATCTCCGGCTTTATTGATGAATTGGAAGCCATGGAGGGGTGACCCTAACCCTCTTTGGCCTGGCCTCAAAAGAGCAGCCACGCGTCGCCCATCTGCGCGTGGCCCCCGACCAGATCCGGTTTTCGGGAACGGTCGCACAAGCGTTCGAAACAGCTGAGACCAACGTCGATTTTCATGGCATAGCAAAAGACAGCAGCGTGGTCGGCTTCTTCAAAATCGACCGTGGCTACAGCGCCAAATACGATTTTGCAACCCCCACAGACATCGGACTGCGTGCATTTCTGATCGACCTTGGACAACAAGAAAAAGGGCACGGCACAACGGCCTGTCGCGCCCTGCCTGCCTACCTTAACCCCCTCTACCCGCAGGCAAAAACCCTCTGGCTGACGGTAAATGTCATCAACCTCGCCGCTGTGCGCAGCTATCGCAACGGCGGGTTTGATGACACAGGACAAATCTGGCCCCACGGTGAAGCTGGCCCGCAACACGTGATGCGGTGCGCGCTGCATGCCTAAACAGCATTGCCTGATGCACCCAAATCGCTAAAGTTCAGCTATCGCAGTGTGTAAAAGGGTCAATATGTCAGTCTTCAAATCAATCGCTTTGGCGGCAAGCTTGAGCGTGACAGGCGCCCTAACACCCGCATTTGCCAATGAATGCATGGGGCTTTGGCTGGAACGCAACGCCATCTTCAAACAGGCAGGCTATTGTTTTGGCTCCAGCTTGGGGCAAGGGGTGTTTGGCAACTCCGGATGCTTCACCAAAGAGCCAAACATAAGCAGCCGCGACAAATCCCGTGTCGCAAACATCAAATCCCGTGAAAAACGCCTTGGGTGCACCGCCCAGAAAAAACGGTGGTCCGTCAACAGCCTGCGCAATTATGCAGCGTCCCTGTCCTCACCGCAGCAGCCGCGCGCCGCCGCTCCGAAACCCCGCAAACCCGCCTGCCGCCAACAAGCCGAGCTGTATTTCAACATCTCCGGACGCCTGGAAACCGTGCACAACTTGCAAGTTTCTGCGCCGTGGTACGTCACCGTCAGCATCTCTGGCGGTCAGGCATTCCTTTACGCCAACGGATCTGATTGCATCGGGGGCGACTACCGCTACTCCTACACCGCCGAAGTCGACGACCTCGGGAACAATCCGGTCCGCACCTTCAGTGGAGGTATGAAACTGGGCAGTCAAACGCGCCACTGCGAAGTCAGCATCACATTCTACAACGGACAATCACAACTGTTTTGCCAATAGCCCGAAACAACGTGGCGGGCCGCAAAAACAGCCCGCCACATCCGGTCTTCATCTCGCCAAATAAACCTCGGGGGAGGCCAAAGGCCGGGGGCAGCGCCCCCCTCTTCTCTCAGCTCAAAGCGTCAGAGCAGCGGGCGCACACACCCGCGTGGGCATGGGTGCCAACATCCGGCAGAACCTTCCAGCAGCGCCCGCATTTCTCGCCTTCAGCCTTGGCAAACGTCACGCCAACACCAGCGACGTCCGCGTTCACAAACGCACCCTCAGGGGCCGCACCGGCCACCAGATTGACTTGGCTGGTGATGCACAAGTCGGCAAAAGTTTCAGGGTCGGTGATGATGGCAGCCAACGCGTCCGAAAGGTAGACAGTCGGGCAAGCCTCAAGCGAGGAGCCGATCACTTTGGCGGTGCGTTGCTCTTCCAACGCCCCTGTCACAACACGGCGCACTGCGCGCACGACTTCAGAGCGTTGCGCCAGATCCTCATTGCGCCAGGCGCTTGGTGTCGCAGGGAAATCGACCAAATGCACCGAAGTCTCACCACCATTGCGTTCCAGCCAAACCTCTTCCATCGTGAAGGGCAAGATCGGGGCGAGCCACGTTGTGATGCGCGCATAAAGATGATCCAGAACGGTCAAAGCCGCGTCACGGCGATGTGACGGCCCGTCACAATACAGCGCGTCTTTGCGGATATCGAAATAAAACGACGACAGATCCTGCGTCGCAAATTCGAACACCGCCCGAAACACGCCTTGAAAATCGAACTTGGCGTAGCCTGCCCGCACGACCTCATCCAACACAGCCAATTTGTGCATGATCAACTGCTCAAGCTCCGGCATATCTTTGACATCCACAGCCTGAGACGCCTCGAAATCACTCAATGAGCCCAACATATAGCGCATCGTATTGCGCAAGCGGCGATAGCTGTCCGCCACCCCTTTGAGGATCTCCGGCCCGATCCGCTGGTCCGCGGTATAATCGGTCTGCGCCACCCAAAGGCGCAAGATATCTGCGCCATATTGCTTGATGACCTCTTCGGGCACAATGGTGTTCCCGATGGATTTGGACATCTTCAAGCCCTTGGAATCCAAAGTAAATCCATGTGTCACCACATTGCGATAAGGCGCGCGCCCTGTCGTGCCCACAGATTGCAACAATGAGGAATGGAACCAGCCCCGGTGTTGATCGGTGCCCTCCATATAGACGTCTGCGATGCCATCCTCGGTCCCGTCTTCACGGTCGCGCAAGGTAAAGGCATGGGTGGAACCGGAATCAAACCACACATCCAGAATGTCGGTCACCTGCTCGTAGGCATCGACATCAACCAACCCGTCAAGGAACCGCTCTTTGGCCCCGTCTGCATACCACGCATCGGCCCCTTCCACCTCAAAGGCATCCGCCACGCGCGCGTTCACCTCGGCGTTGCGCAATAGGAAATCATCCGCAGTGGGCAACGCCCCCTTTTTGGTGAAACAGGTCAGCGGCACACCCCATGCACGTTGGCGCGACAACACCCAGTCAGGGCGGGCTTGCATCATGGAATACAACCGGTTGCGCCCCGCTTGAGGGGTCCAGTTCACATTGTCGATCTCGGTCAATGCCCGTTCACGGATCGTCGCGCCATGCATGTCCTGCCCATCACCCACAGCCTTGTCGATGGCGGCAAACCACTGCGGCGTGTTGCGGAAAATGACAGGCGCTTTGGAGCGCCACGAATGCGGATAGCTGTGCTTGACCTTGCCACGGGCCAGCAATCCGCCAACCTCAACCAGCTTGTCGATGACCGCCTTGTTCGCATCCCCCTCGCCACCTTTGCGCGACAGGATGTACTTGCCACCAAAGAACGGCAGATCAGGGCGGAAGGATCCATCATCCATCACATTATAGGTGATAACCTGGCTCAACATGTTGAGATCGCGGTAAAGCTCGTATTCCTCCATGCCGTGGGACGGTGCACAGTGCACAAAGCCCGTGCCCTCGGTGTCCGTGACAAAGTCAGCAGCGCGGAAGTCTCGGATATCGTCCCATTCACCGTTTGAACCTTCAGAGCCTGCCAACGGGTGCATCAAAGCCATTTTGGCCAAATCGTCATTGGGGACATCGCGCACGCGGGTGTACATCGTCTCGTCCAAACGGGCGCGCCCCAAAACATCGGCCGCCAGCGCATCTGCCAACACAAACGTCTCGCCCACATCGGCCCAGCATTCATCAGGACGGGCCGTGACTTCATACAAGCCATAAGAGATGCCCGCGCCGTACACGACAGCCTTATTGGACGGCATGGTCCATGGCGTGGTGGTCCAGATGACAACTTTTGCGCCGTTCAGCGCTGCACGAATCTCATCAAGTTCTAAATTGTGCTCCTTAAGACGAGCTTCGGCTTCCTCAAAGTGTGCACCACCTGCAACGCTCTGCTTTTTCACAACAACATCAAACTTCACCCAAATCGTGAAGCTGTCCTTGTCGTGATACTCGACCTCGGCCTCGGCCAGCGCAGTTTGCTCCATCGGGGACCACATCACGGGCTTGGACCCTTGATACAACGTGCCGTTCATCAGGAACTTCATGAACTCTTCGGCAATCACGCGTTCCGCATGGAAATCCATGGTCAGATAAGGGTTCGCCCAATTGCCCGTGATGCCCAAACGCTTGAATTCGTCGCGCTGGATGTCGACCCAGCCGGCAGCAAACTTGCGGCACTCGGCTGACGGAATTCATTGATAGGCACCGCGTCCTTGTTCGCGGCCCTTCTTGCGATACTGCTCTTCGATCTTCCACTCGATAGGCAAACCGTGACAATCCCAACCCGGGACATAGCGCGCATCAAAGCCCATCATCTGGTGCGAACGCACAATCATGTCCTTGATGGTTTTGTTCAGCGCATGACCGATGTGCAAATGCCCGTTCGCATAAGGCGGGCCATCGTGCAGAGTAAAGGGTTTGCGCTTTTCACCAGAAGCAGCAAGGACCGCTTTCTCGCGCAAACGATCATACACGCCAATCTGCTCCCAACGGGCCAACCACTCGGGCTCGCGTTTGGGCAAACCGGCGCGCATCGGGAAATCGGTCTTGGGCAGGTTCAGGGTGTCTTTGTACTCGGGGGTATCGGCGCACATGTCAGGCGTCCTTCGGATCAGGGAATGTCAAATGGGGGAGACGGTGCGATGGCTCAAACACCTGTGCCCGGCGGCTCATCGGGTCAGAGCGCCGGGGATATAATTCGTATAATGATCAACGGACCAAACATACGGGCGTTATAGGCAGGGCACGTTATCCCCACAAGCCCCCAGCTTCCTGTCGGGAAAAATATCCCGGAGCACGAGGCAGCGCCTCGTAAAACGCGGACCCCGGAGGGGGACGCAAACATCGGGCGCGGGCGGCAGCCCGCACATTTGGATTACGACTCGTCTTGAGGGTCCGCTTTGGTCTGCGCCCAACGGTTAAGCCACGCCAGCCCCGCCAAGGACAAGCCCAACACGAGCAAGGAAAACACTCGGGTCAACCCGTCCAGACCCGAAATATCGACAAAGAACACCTTGGCCACCGCCGCACCAATCACCACCAATCCGGCTTTGCGCATCACTGCAGAGCGCCCCGCAAGGGACTGATAAAACAACCCTGCCCCCGTCAACAGCAACGCAATCGTGTAGCTGTAAAGCTCGCCTTGGGTAACGCCATTGTCCAGCGGCATACCACCCGCGCCCTGCCACACATGACGGATCGTGCAAAACACCCACAACACCACCAATGCGCCAATCAACAGCTGCATCGCGCGCGCCAGCATCGGGGGCAAGGCCGGCAGGCGCCACAAGGCCAAACCCAGAACAGCCGCAGGCAACAGGCAGGCCACAATCAACGTATTGAACACAGGCGGCCCCGCCACGACAGAGCCCATGATATACCCGTTTCCAATCAACGGGGAGAACACAAAAGACCCCAAGACCAATGCGCCCAATCCAAACACCGAAAAAACGCCCGCAAGCACAACACGGGCCATCCACATAAACCGACATTCCCCAAGTAGAATGCCGTTCTTTCCAGTTTGTACCGGTTTTGCGTGCCGATCAAGACTCTTGGACAAGCTGTGCCTGGTACTCGGTGATCTGTCGTGCGGCCTGATCGCTATTTTGGGTTCGGCAGCAGGTTTGACCCGGCTTTTTGGCTGAACATCACCGGCCCAGACGGACCAATTGAGCCACGTTCCTTTAGATTTCATCGCTAAGGCGGTCATGCGGGAACCGGCGGTGCGCGCAGCCGCTGGATGGCTGCCAAGATGCGATTGAATAAATCTCCGCTGACGGCAACTTCAGCAAGCTGGAAGGTAATGGCACGGGCATGTCGGACGACGCGCGCACCAATCTTGATCAGCCGGGTTTGCAAGCTGGTTAGAGACCAGTCGGCCATCTCTTTGGGAAGGTCCGTGCCTTGCAGGAAGACACCCAGATTGTAGGCCAGTGCGTGAAGCTGAAGGCGGACCTCGTTTTGCGCCATGCCCTTGCAAGACAACCGTGTCCAGTTGATAGCTTGCTTGCCTTCCTTGATGTACTGCTCGGCGGTGCCGCGTTGATTGTAGAAGCGGATGATCCAGTCTGGCTCCATTGGCAGGTTGGTGACGACAAAGCCGACACGCGGGAACAACTCGCCGGGATGCCACTCGACCTTGGCGATAACGCGGCGAGGCTTGTCCCAGGACACCGCCTGATACTCAAAGTCACCGTAGATACGCTTCACGCCTTTTGGCGGACGACCCATCGGGCGCTTGAGCAGATGCGCAATCCTGCCCTGAAGAACACGATTGGTGCGGAGGCGAATGGCGTAGTAATATCTCTCCGCTTCCAGAGTTTTGTATAGCTTTGGCATGGCGAAGGCAGCATCGCCCCGGAAGAACCGCATCAGGTGACGGTCCGCATATCGCGCTATGATCGGCTTCAGAACCTCCTCCCATCCATACGCGCTGTGCACATTACCGGGGCGCAGAGCGCAGCGTTCGAGATGACCGAACTGGTTGAAAACGAACAGCGGGTGATAACACATGCAACCGAAATGCCCGTTCCAGGCCGTGCCCTCCTGCGCTCCGTGGGTTGGACTGACCGAGCTATCCATATCCAGCGTGATCCACTTGGGCGGTTTGCGTTCGTGAACACGGTCGATCCATTGCCCCGGCAGATCAGTCAGCGCAGTGCGGTTACCAGCCGCCGTCAGCACCTCTGTTTCGAACCGTCCCATCTGGCTTGCTGACGCGGCCTTGGCATCAACGGCCCGTCCTCCGACCACCTGCCGCATCACTGGATCGAGCGCCAGACGATCCGCATCATTCACATCATCGTACCCGGCCAGCCGACCAAAGACCGACTGTCGCAACAGGCCGACCAGTGAGTGCAGACGATTGTGACCAGTGCGGGTGTCACTCAGAACGCCGCCCGCAATGTCGTGCAGGCCAAGCACCTCGTCCAGTTCCCGAAACAACAGCAGACCACCGTCCGAACTGATCTTTGATCCATGAAATTCCAGCCGCACGCGACGGTCAAATCCAAGCCGAACATTTCCGGTTTCGCCTGCACCCTTTGGGTGATCCATGATCTGCCACCTTCAACCCTATTAACATGCTGAAACATAACACATTAGTGGCTTCCAGAGGCGCGAAAACATCGGGCTACTTGGGGAATGCGGGATAAACCGGTGCCCCTGGATTTGCAGCCTTTGCACCTGGGCCAAAGCCACCCCGAACCAGATCGCGGCGAAAATGCCCATGCCCCAATGCGAGGCCGTACCATCCTCGCCCGCAAAGTGATCAATCACGCGGAACAAGATCAAGGACACCAACAAACCACCCGAAGACCACATCGCACTGTCCAGCATCACGCGTGTGCTCACCCGCCCGGGACGGGCCTGCACCATCCACAAGGACGCCGCCAAGGCCGCAAAGGCCCCACCGTGTAACAACAACATCTCGGGCACAGGGGCATCCAACGCCCAGTCCAGTCCGGGATCGGCCACCAAACGGTACCCCAGGGTCACAACACCGGCCGCCACAAACAATGACATCGGACGCAGATCGTATTTGCGATCCAAAGCCGCCGCGACCACGACCGTGACCGCCAATGCCGCCGTCAGCGCCGCCTCGGAAAAGATCATTACCAAACCAAAGGTCATGGAAGACAAGGCCGACAACACAAAGAAGGACATGCGCAACCGGTTCAAGGGACCATCAATGCGCGCAAACCGCTCTGCCCAGAAGGTCATCAATATCGCCAGAACAGCGCCGTGCATTGCCCACGGGTATGCGCCAATCACGGCGGCCGGGCGCCACGTCATCTCGATCAGGACCGCCATCACGGGGGCCACCAATGCCGCCGCAGCCGCCCAGATCACACCGTGGCTGCCACGGCTCATGCTGCGCCACGCGGCCAGCATGGACAACAGTGCCGAAATCCCGACAAGCGCGGTAACGGCCAGCGGGAAACCGGCCTGCGTGCCTGCCTCGGGCGCGCGGGCAAAGCTGCGATAGACCGCTTCGTAGTCCCCTTGCATCACCACAACGATGGCAAAGCCCGCAAATGGCAAAACCGCCAAATCCTGCAAGGCCTGGCCGCGCAATGACCAGACCGTGAACACCGCGCTCAACCCTGCCAGAAAAATGACAGCGATCCAGAACTCGGCCTCGCCCTGAACAGCGATCGGCACCATCGAAAGAGAGGCCGCCGCCAAAACGCCCCCCGCAAGGCAAACCGGAAAAATCGGCATTTTCTCTTTGTCAGGCGCCCGCAAAAACGTGCTCAACAAAGGGCCGCTGTGATCGGGAAACAAGGACCGCGCGGAGATCGTGGTCGCCATGACCACCAAGGCCCCAAGGTACAACGCGAATGCCCCCGCAAGCCCGTTGTCCCCAAAGAACAACAGCCACCCCATCACAAAGGCCAGCACCACTGTCAGCACCGACACCCACGCCCACCGGCGCAATGTATCAACCCCGAGGCCGACCGCCGCAACGATCGCAAAATAGGCCAACAGCGGTGTCGCGTCAGACCCGCTGCCCCCCAAAACAAATGTCGCGCCGTAGGCGCCGATAATGCCAACCGCGGCCAGAAGCGGGCCATAAAACCAGCCCAGAACCAGCGCGATCAGCGCGACGACGACCATCCCCGCAAGCGCGGTTTCGGCGCCGATCAGGCCGTACAACATGCGCGCGGACAAAACCCCGCCAAACAAGGACACGATCCCCGCCCCTGAAAACACAGATGGCAAATAAGCGGTTGTGCTGTCTTCGCCCTCCCCGAAGCGGCGGCGGATGAACTCGCCCCCCCCGATCAGGCTCGCGCCAAAGGCCAGCGCCACCGCAACACGTGCCGCTGGCGGCAAAAAGCCGTTTTCCATGCCGTATTGCACCAAAAACAGCCCCGCGAGAGCCAAAGACACTGCAGATACAGCGTAGAACCAGTTTTCACCGATCCACCCCAGAAAACGGTCAAACACCAATGGCTGCGCCGGCGTTGCGGGCGGGCGCGCAGCCTTTGGCTGTGGCGCTGCCGTGGTGGAGGCCGCGGCGCGGCGCGCGGCCAGAACACGGGCGGCGGGCGGCAAATCCTCATCCGCGACAACGGGTGCGGGTTGAGGGATTTCAGGTGTTTGCGCGGGCGTTTCGGGTTGCGCCACCTCTGCTTCAATCGCCTCTGTAACCGCGTCGGGTTCAGGATCCGGCGCAAGATCAGGTGCTGGCGGGTCCGCCTGTGTCTGCTGCGCCGGCTGTGCCTGTTGTGGCGCAGTTTCGGCGGTGACGCGCATATCTTCAAGCGAGCGCTTTAGCATCGTCGTTTCGCGCCGCAGCAAGGCCACCTGCCCTTTCAGCCCTGAATGACTGACCAAAAGATAGATAATTGCCACAGGGATCGCCACGACGACCAATCCCACCAAGACCAACAATGATTCCACGCCGCCACCTTTTCACCTGTATTCCCGCGTGAAAGGGTACTCCGGCAAAGCTTGCGCGAACAGGTCTGTTTTTCCAGACCTTTCATATCGTTAGCTGCGTGTGAACAGACCGCTCAATGCGCGTTTGATCAAGGCACTGGCTTTGGGCCGTTGCAGCGCTGAAAATGGCATGGGGCGACAGACTTCCATGGCCGCGGCCCCGACCCGCGCGGTGAGCGCACCATTGACCAGCCCTTCGCCAAAGCGACGCGAGAGTTTCCCCAGGATCGAACTGCCAAGGATCGGCTCCAGCATGTCGTCCCCGACAGCCACCGCCCCTGTCGCCACAAGATGGGTCATCACCGCGCGCGTCAGACGCCAGCTGCCAAAGAAACCGGAGCGCCCCCCGTAAATTTCAGCGATGCGCCGGATCATCCGCAAATTGGCCGTCAGAGCCGCCACAACATCCGCCAGCGCCAATGGCACCAGCGCGGTCACAGTTGCCACCTGACGTGCTGCCGCCTCGACTTCGCGGGCGGCCATGGCATCGAGCGACCCCATAATTTCGCGCTCGGCCAGCGCCAAAAGCCCTTGCGCGTCCACTTGATCCCCTTGCAATTCTGCCAGACGATCTCGCGCCCAACGGGTGTCCTCGCGCCCTTTATAGAGGGCGACGATCTTGCCGCTGACGCCCCTCGCGCGCCCTAAATCATTGTTTTCAAGCGCATCATTGACCGCATGTCGCAAACCGTCGATGCGGGTGAGCCGCCCCAATGCGGCCAGTTCCCGCATGGCCATCAAGGCCGCCAGCAGCACGAACAGCCCCAAAAGGGCCGTAAAGATCAGCCCCAAAAGCGGATATTTGGCCATCAGATCCGTGACAAATGTCCACGTCGCCAACGAGATTGCAGCCCCCACCAAAGCGAGCGTGACCGTGATGAACATCCGCCCCAATCGGGAGGATTTGCGCGCCACCGCTTTGGCTGCCATTTGCATGGCTTGTCCTTGGGGCGCGTGGGGGATCATATCGGGCACAGGCGGGGCGCTGGCGACATCGATGCGCGCGGCCTCCTCGGGCTCCAGATCGATCAATACGGGACCTTTGGCCATTATTTGCCTCCTTTGCGCCATTCAAAGCGGATGTCTGGCAGGCCTTCGTCATTGCCTGCGCCGTTCGTGCGTTCCGCCTCTTTGAATCCATGCGCGGAATAAAAACGTTGCGCGCCGTCATTGAGCTGAAAGGTCCAGAGCCACAAATGATCTGTGGCCTCTTGTGCCGCTTGCAACAACGCGCGGCCGTGCCCGTGACCGCGCATATCCTTGGCCACGTAAAGCGCATGCACATCCGCCGCCTCGCGCGCCAGAAAGGCGATCACGCGTCCGTCTACTTCGGCCACTTGGACCCAGCCCTGTGCAATCATGACGCCTGCGTGGTGGATGTCTTGAGCGCGGGTGTGGATGCGCGCCATCCATGCCGTGGTGTCGATGAAATCGGACAGAATATCCCCGACCTTGCCAGCATCCGTTGAGCGGGCGGCGCGCAAAACGCGGCTCACAACTTGTCCCCGAACAGGAATTGTGCAGCGCGGTCCAGTCGCAGATGTGGTGGCCCGTCGCCGGGGCGGATGTTGAGCGGGGACGGCGCAAAGCGCATCACTTGATAGTCCTGATCCAGCCATGCCGCCGCCCCCTCGCGGGCAGGTCCAAGCAGATGATTGGGATCCTCCGGCAAAGCACCGGGGTAAAAGGCTGCGGCCTTGCCCGTGTCCGCCAGAATGCCGCGCACAACGTCCAGTTCGGCGCCTGCGTGGGTCACGGTGTCTTCGGTCGTGGCCCGTAGGGACGCGATGGCCATAGCAGCCGTTTGCGCGCCTGCGAACTTGGCGCGATCCTGTGCGTCGCGGGTCAGCGCCTGCATGATCGCGGTGAGTTGCGGATGTTGCGTGTGGTGCAAATGATCGGCTTTGGTCGCGGCAAACAGGATTTTTTCGACCCGTTTGCCCCGCAACAGATTGCTCAGAAAGGCGTTTTTGCCTGGCCGGAACGCAGAGAGGATTTCGGTCATCGCGCCGCGCATGTCCTCCACCGCCTGAGGGCCGTTGTGGATCGCCCCAAGCGCATCGACCAGCACGATCTGGCGGTCGATACGGCTGAAATGGTCCCGAAAGAAGGGGCGGATCACTTGGGATTTGTAGGCCTCGAAGCGTCGTTCCATCTCGCGGATCAAAGAGCGGCGCGGGGTCGTGTCAGTGGCGGGCAGCGGTGCAAAAGTCAGCACAGGCGAGCCTGCGAGGTCTCCGGGCAACAAGAACCTGCCCGGCGTACAGTCATAAAATCCGGCGTTGCGCGCGTCATTCAGGTATTTGGCAAAACATGTGGCCAATGCTTGCGCTTGCGGCTCATCCAGTTTGGCGGTGGCGTCTGTGTTGCTTGAAAGCGCCATGAAATCAGCTGCTTGTGTGCGCTGCGCGATGCGCGCGAGCACTTGCGCAGACCACTCGGAATAGCTGATGTCCAGCAGGGCAAGGTCCAAAAGCCACTCGCCGGGGTAGTCCACAATGTCCAGATGAATGGTGCGCGGCCCTTGCAACCCTGCCAACAGCCCCTTGGGTTGCACGCGCAATGACACCCGCAATTCACTGATCGCACGCGTGCTGTCCGGCCAGCTTGGTGTTTGGGAGGTCAGCGCCCCGAGATAGGTTTCAAACGCGAACCGCGGCACGGTGTCATCGGGTTGGGGTTGCAGGAAGCTTGCCGCGATCCGTCCCTCAGACGCGGCCAAAAGATGCGGCATGCGCCCTGTATCGAGCAAATTCGCCACCAGCGACGTGATGAAAACCGTTTTGCCAGAGCGCGCAAGCCCGGTGACGCCCAAGCGGATCACCGGTTCGAAAAACGTCTCGGACACGCGGTCCTGTACCGTTTCCACCCCCCGCCAAACCCCGTCTGCCAATGTTGTGATGACCACGTCTGTTCTTTGCCCCTCGGTATGTTGTGCCTAACATAGGCAGCGTCGCCTTGGCTTGCCAGTGGGGATTGCACAGCGGATTTCCCCGCGATAGGTCCACGCCATGCCACGTTATGCTTTCAAAATCGAATATCACGGCGCCCCCTTCGTTGGATGGCAGCGTCAGAATGACCGCCGCTCTGTTCAGGGCGCGATCGAAGAGGCCTTGGCCAAGCTTGAGCCGCGCGCCCACAACATTGCAGCCGCAGGGCGGACAGATGCGGGTGTGCACGCCATGGCCCAAGTCGCGCATTGCGATCTGGACAAGGACTGGACCCCGTTCCGCCTGACAGAAGCGTTGAATTTTCACCTCAAGCCCGATCCTATCGCGATCATGGACTGCGCCCGCGTGCCCGACGCATGGCATGCCCGTTTCTCGGCACAAGAGCGGCGGTATTTGTTTCGCATGCTGATGCGCCGCTCTCCTGTGACGCATCAGGGGGGGCTGGTGTGGCGCGTGAACCCGCCGCTCGACATCGAGGCCATGCAAAAGGCGGCTGATCTTTTGTTGGGGCATCACGATTTCACCACCTTCCGCTCCTCGATCTGTCAGGCGAAAAGTCCGATGAAAACATTGGATGAATTGCGCCTGAGCACTGTCGACACGTTGTGGGGACCAGAGGTGCATTTCCACGTGCGCGCCCGCTCGTTTTTGCACAACCAGGTGCGCAGTTTCGTGGGCACTTTGGAACGGGTTGGTGCGGGCAAGTGGAGTCCCGATCGCGTGGCCGATGCGCTAGCGGCACGCGACCGCGCGGCGTGTGGCCCTGTCTCTCCCCCCCAAGGGTTGTATCTGGCAGAGGTCGGCTATCCCCAAGATCCGTTTGCGGCCACCTAGTCGTTGTCGGTCAATCCCGCGCCAGCACCCGCAAGACGGGACTGTTCTGTTTCCGGCACAAAGGTCTTTGCCCCAAGCGCTTGCCAGAGTGTGACCGAGCGCATGGACACCGTCAAACGGGCAGGCAAAGGCGGGCGCTGCAACGTGTCGGGATCGATCGAAATGCTCCCGTCCTGCATGACCGTTGCAGCCTGCGGAAGAGCTGCGCAATAGGCGTTTGCCAAAGGGTGTATCGGTGGCTTTAATCTTAAATTAATACCTTCACCTTCCATTGCAACTCCCTGAATTAAAACGGGAATATCTAAAATGCAATCAAGTTCGCGTTCAGACAACGCCGCGTCTAAATCCCCTTCATCACCGCCCTGCGCCAAGTGGTAGACACCTGCCTGACCAAAGCGTGCCGCTTGCGCTGCGGGTGCTCCGGCGCCGCGTGCCGCCTTGCTCAAAAGGCCCTGCAGCTCGTTGACTGATCCCTCGAACATAGCCTGCGTCATGCGCCAAAAACCGGCAACCACCAGTCGTCGCCGCCCTGCCCCAACTCATCCCGCAGCGGCGCGCCCTGACACAATGTGATCCGCGTCCAACGGTCTGATTTCGGATCGAATTTTGACGCCCCGAAGAACGACAACTTGCACCGCAGCATATCAATCGGCAAACATGTTCTCGCGATCAGATTGTCGTGGATTTCAGCGTATGGGTAGCGTTTCGCCAGAGCCACGCGTTCAATGGCAAGGCCGTGCTCGGGATGTGCCATCAAAAACTCCGCCAGAGGTCGGGTGGTTTTTGGCAGGTCGGAATGCAGCGCTTTGATACGGCGCCCGATGTCGAGCGGGCTTTCGAGATGCGCGCCGTCTTCCGCATAACGGTCCCCCAAGCGGGGCTCTTGCTTGGCTTCGCTGACATACCAGAACTGACGGGACTCGTCTGTGCAGGTGTAGTCAGGCGTCAACGCCCATGCGAAACACGCATTAATATCGGCCCGCAACCCACTGGTATCTTTTGGATAAACCGGAAGTGCTCCAAACGGGTCCCCCATGCACTCTGCCAAACCATCGATCAGCGCGCCAAAGGGTTCCAACACCATTGCAGCCGCCAACTCCTGAATATCCAGTGACATCGTTTGCGCGCGGCGGTGGATCACGTCAGCGGGATTTGGCAGGGCCATATCTGCATGAATATCATGGGTAAAATCGGCCCAGTCCGCCCGCAATCGGGTGACGCGCGCCTGATGTTCGGGGTCGGGCACCGACCACTCTTCCAGATGCTGCGCCGCACGTTTCGCCAATGCGGTGATGCGGGCGACCTCATCTGCGTCAAACGCAGGGATCGCGCGCACCCGCGCCAAGCCCGTTTCACGTGCAATCATCCAATTGTTCAACAAAACCGGATGGTTGACCAGAAACGGAGCCATCCCGAGCCCGGTAGAATTACCGATCCCAAGGTGGCGTTTGAAGCGGCGCTCCAACGTCCCTTGTCCAACGTGTTCGACAAGATCATGGGTGAAACTCCGGATCATCCAGACCGTGAGCATTTCAGCGGCAAAAGGGCCTTCAAGAGCGGGGCGATTTTCGATTAAACCCCTGTCCGCAATACCAAATTTTCCGTTTCCGTACACAGCGGTTGTGCGCATCAAATAGCCGATATCACGGATCATATCGGCATTGGGCTGGGTGCCCGCGCGCAAGGCCTCGACCACATGGGCAAACAGGCGCACAGACTTGTTGGCACGGCTCAAAACCAGATCGCGCTGCGTGAAACGGCCGGCTTCCTGCTTGGGCGCAGATGCGCAGATGCGCGCGATTTCAGCGGCACCGGGCACCCCGTCGTAGAGGACATAGGCGCTGTCCCAAGCCTCTGCGATGACGCGATCTGTGCGCTTTTCGGGGGGTAAATCAGTGGACACAGCGACAAGGCTGTACGTGTAACCCCCTAATTTCAGTGAATAAACAGCGTGTCCAAATCCGTTTTCGCACATATTCCAAACAGGGCGCTCTACCACGACCTCCTCAGAGGCCAAACGGCGCATCAACACTCTGAGGAACGACAAACGGGTCGGAAACATCGCCCCCATGCGCGCCAAGCGCATAACGTCAGACGGGGGTCTGAGTGGCATCTGCGGCGGGGCAGCGAAGTCTTTCATCCGAGGTGTCCGATGCTAAACAATGTGAACAGTCTGACAAGACTTTGGGTCAGCACGTCCGCCCACGCAATCCAAAACTTGATCCAAGCCTGCAAAAGCTTAACGCAGCGCGCGGTGGCATGCACAGCGGCTTTTGTACAAAACATTGCCTGTTTATGACAAGATTTCGCACAGCGAAGCCCACATAACCGCGCCAGAAACACAGTTTTGTACAAGACAAGCCCCGTTTGTCACAAGACAAGTGCCCAGTGCCTGTTTACCTTTCAGCAATACAAATGGCGCGTTTACCTTTTTTGATCTGCGTTTAGACTTTGTTCAGCTTTGCGCGCCCAACGCCTAGTCGTTCGAACGGCTCACATCAGGGGTCGCGGCAATGTGGGCCGTGGCGCGGTCATCTTCAACAGGATGAATTTTCCAGAATACAAAGCCGTGCTGATTCCGGCCAAACACTCGGTTCAACGTATACAGGCCAAGATCCGAAACCCAAAAATTCTGCGTCTTTGTGAACACCCGCTGCATCAGAAAATTTTTGTCTTTTCCACGCCAGTAGCGAACCATTGCAAACCACGTCATCGCGGTTGCCGCTGTCGCGATGAGAGCCAATGATCCGGAGAGTATGCCGAACAGGTTGCCAATGGTCAGAACCAACACCAGCGGCAGAAATGCGACACCATATATTTTCATAATATCTTTGCCAAATGCCCAACCCTCTCGGGAAACTGAAATCCGATCGACCGGCATCACAGACCCTAGTCCATGCGCCTCGAACGCAATCGCGTCATCGAGTGTGAAGGCCTTGTCCTCTTTGTAGCGCTCGATCATATCTGGCGTCACCCGCTCCAAAGCCAACAGCATATCGCGGTTGCCTTTAAGTAAATTGCGCAAGGCCTCGTGCCATTTCGCGGCCGCGATTGGGTGGGTTTCAGGATCCACCGCGAGCACTCCTTCGATCCATTCCAACACTGCTGCCGTCGATTTCAGCTTTTTCACGTCCACCGTGATTTCTATCGGCTTGTCCCGCGCCATCTCTTCAAGATGTGTGTTCAGGCGTGCGGCCTCGTGTTTTTCCAATTGTTGCAAGACCAGTTTGCGGGAGTAGTGCGACAGTATCAAATCCAATAGCCCGGCCATGCGTGGCATCCTGGCGGACACTTCATAGCTTACGTTTTTGTCGCCGGATTTGAGCGCATCAAGCAAGGTTGTCTCTTCGCTGTGCTGCGTTGTCATGGCGGGTCTCCCTGTTTTGAGCTGTGTGGTGGTGTGGCTGCGTTTCAGAGTGAACATAGCCCTTCACTGGCCGAATTTACACCCGTTCGGGGAACCTACCCTGCCTTTTCCCCGCCCCCCGCAGCCTGAAACGCACGACGGACCCGATACAGAGTTTTCGCAATTGAGCAAAATTTCGCCCTTGTTAGTTACAAAACGAACTAATATTGCAACCCGCATGGATCAGTCATCTCAGGGGGAAGACTTTATGAACAAGCAGTCCAAACCAGTCGCTTTGCAGCAGGCCCCGACGTCTGTGGGCACACACGCCGGCTACATGCCCGGATTTGGCAATGATTTCGAGACCGAAGCCCTTCCGGGTGCCCTGCCTCAAGGGATGAATTCCCCGCAAAAGGTGAACTATGGCCTGTACGGCGAGCAACTGTCCGGCACCGCCTTTACCGCCCCTTCACACCAGAACGAGCGCACGTGGTGTTACCGTATTCGCCCTTCTGTCAAACACACCCACCGCTTTGAAAAAATCGACCTTCCCCTGTGGCGCTCTGCCCCCGACATTGACCCTGATGTGATTTCTTTGGGCCAGTACCGCTGGGACCCGATCCCGCACAGTGACGCCCCTTTGACCTGGCTCACAGGCATGCGCACCATGACCACAGCGGGTGACGTGAACACGCAGGTCGGCATGGCCAGTCACATCTATCTGGTTACCGCCTCGATGGAGGACGCCTATTTCTATTCCGCTGATTCCGAGATGTTGGTTGTCCCTCAAGAAGGGCATTTGCGCTTTTGCACCGAGCTGGGTGTCATTGACGTCGCCCCGCAGGAGATCGCTATTTTGCCGCGTGGGTTGGTCTACCGTGTCGAGGTTCTGGAAGGACCGTGTCGCGGATTTGTTTGCGAGAACTACGGTCAGAAGTTCGAATTGCCCGGCCGTGGCCCCATTGGCGCCAATTGCATGGCCAATCCGCGGGATTTCAAAATCCCTGTTGCCGCGTTCGAGGACCGCGATGCCCCCTCCACCGTCACGGTCAAATGGTGTGGTCAGTTTCACGAGACCAGGATCGGCCATTCCCCGTTGGATGTGGTCGCATGGCACGGCAATTATGCGCCCTGTAAATACGATCTGCGCACCTATTGCCCTGTGGGCGCGGTGCTGTTTGATCATCCTGATCCATCGATCTTTACCGTCCTTACCGCCCCTTCGGGTCAGGAGGGCACTGCCAACATCGACTTTGTGCTGTTTCGGGATCGCTGGATGGTGGCCGAGGACACGTTTCGCCCCCCCTGGTACCACAAGAACGTCATGTCGGAACTGATGGGCAATATTTACGGTGTCTATGATGCCAAGCCCAAAGGCTTTATTCCCGGTGGCATGTCCTTGCACAACATGATGTTGCCCCATGGTCCTGACAAGGCCGCCTTTGAAGGGGCCTCGAACGCCGAGTTGGGGGCCGAGAAGCTCGCCAACACCATGTCTTTTATGTTCGAGACCCGCTTTCCCCAACATCTCACCGCGTTTGCCGCCAATGACGCCCCCTTGCAGGACGACTACATCGACTGCTGGGCCGATATCGAGAAGAAGTTCGACGGCACCCCCGGTAAAAAATAATCCGCACTTGCGCTATAGAAAGAACGACACATGCCTTTACTGAGAAGCTGGGTGGCTTCGGCCAATACCCCCGACACCCCTTTCCCGCTCAACAACCTGCCGTACGGGGTGTTTTCCACCGCGGACAGTGACGCCCGGTGCGGGGTCGCGATCGGGGATATGGTGCTGGATATGCAAGCCGTTGAAGCTGCCGGTCTGGTCACACTGGATGACGACGGTGCGTTTGACCTGCCTTTCTGGAACGATGTGATGGAATTGGGACCGCAGGTCTGGGCCAGTCTGCGCGCGCGGCTCACCGCGATGCTGGCCGAGGGGGCGCCAGAACAGGCCGAACTTGCGCCGCTCCTCATCCCCTTGAGCGCCGTCGAGATGCACTTGCCCCTGTTGGTTCAGGAATACACCGACTTCTATGCAGGGCGCCAACACGCGGCCAACATGGGCGCGATCCTGCGCGGCTCTCCTGATTTGCCTGCCAACTGGCTGCACATTCCAATAGGGTACAACGGGCGCGCGTCTTCCGTCGTCGTCTCGGGCACCGACATCCACCGCCCCAACGGACAGATGAAAGCACCCGACGCGGATGTGCCCGGCTTCGGGCCGTCCAAACGCCTCGACATCGAACTGGAAATGGGGGCCATCGTGGGCACCCCGTCACCCTTTGGCCAACCCATCACAGTGGATGAAGCCGATGGGATGATCTTTGGCTATGTGCTGCTCAACGACTGGTCGGCGCGCGACATCCAAGGGTGGGAATACCAACCGCTGGGACCGTTTCAGGGCAAAGCGTTCGGAACCTCCATCTCCCCCTGGATCGTGACAGCCGCCGCACTGGAACCTTTCCGCGCGCCCACACCGCCACGCGAAAAAGAACTGCTGCCCTACCTCAACAGCACTGTGGACGGGCTCTATACTATCGAACTCGAAGTGTTGATGCAGCCCGAAGGGGCAGACACCGCAACGGCTCTGAGCAAAACCAACTACAACCGCATGTATTACTCCGCCGCGGAACAATTGTGCCACCACGCCGTCGGGGGCTGCGGTATGAACGCCGGAGACCTGCTCGGATCAGGAACCATATCAGGACCGGACAAATCCGAATACGGCTCGCTCATGGAAGTCTCATGGGCAGGGCGCGAACCTTTCACGCTCGACACAGGAGAGACCCGCACCTTTATCGAAGACGGCGACACACTGACCCTGCGCGGAGCCGCCAAAGGCGACGGCTACCAAATCGGGTTCGGCGATTGCACAGGAACAATCCTGCCCGCCGTAAAGCACCCCTGATCCAAACTTCATCTCGCAAAATAAACCTCCCCCGGAGGGTCCGCTGCCAACCGCAAGCGCCCTCACCCGAAAGGAAACACCATGGCAAAAGCATTCGCATCCCAAGGCGACATGTCCGAAAAGAAAATCACGTTTGACGAAGTGGGCAAAGACCTCTGGGCCTTCACAGCCGAAGGCGATCCAAACTCCGGCGTGATCATCGGCGACGAAAGCGTGATGATCGTCGAGGCGCAAGCGACACCGCGGCTGGCTGAAAAAGTCATCGAAAAAGTACGCAGCGTGACAGACAAGCCGATCAGCCACCTTGTACTGACACATTACCACGCCGTGCGCGTGTTGGGCGCGTCCGCTTACGGCGCAGAGCAAATCATCATGTCCGACGTGGCACGTGGTATGGTCGAAGAACGCGGCCAAGAGGACTGGGACAGCGAGTTCCAACGCTTCCCCCGTCTGTTCGAGGGGCATGAATCCATCCCCGGCCTGACTTACCCCACCACCACATTCTCTGACAGCATGACCGTCTATCTGGGCAAACGCCGGGTGGACATCAAACACATCGGCCGCGCACACACTGCAGGGGACGCCGTAATCCATGTGCCAGACGAAAACGTGATGTTTACCGGCGACATCGTCGAGGACCACTCTGCGTGTTATTGCGGCGACGGATATTTCGGCGACTGGGGGCAGACGCTCGACAACATCATGACGTACGACGTGGACGCGATCGCCCCAGGGCGCGGTGATGCACTGGTCGGCAAAAACGCCGTCGCACGGGCCATTGACAGCACGCGCGACTTTGTGGACAGCACGTACCGCCCCGCAGCCCGTGTGGCCGCGCGCAGTGGCAGCCTGAAAGACGCATGGGACGCTGTGCGCGCGGAATGTGACCCCAAATTCCACGACTACGCCATCTACGAACACTGCCTGCCCTTCAACGTGGCGCGCGCATACGACGAAGCGCGCGGCATCGCACACCCCCGCATCTGGACCGACAAGCGCGATCTGGAAATGTGGGCGGCCCTCCAGGGGTAAAAGATTTTTCGACGAAAAATCTCGGCCCAGCACAAAGGGAGACCAAAATGCCAGACGTTAGATATGAAACTGCTTTCAAGCTCTACCCTTACGAAAAGGTAGCCGCACAGGACACCGCTCCTGTGCGCCACCCTGTTGTCATTGTCGGTGGTGGACCCATTGGCATGGCGTTGGCCCTGGATCTGGGCCAGCGCGGCACCCCTGCCCTGGTGCTTGATGATCACGACGGTGTAGGCCTTGGCTCACGCGCCATTTGTTTTGCCAAGCGCACCCTTGAGATCGCGGATCGCCTTGGCGCGGGGCAAGCCATGCTCGACAAAGGGGTGGTCTGGAATGTGGGCCGTGTGTTTCACGGCGACAGCAGTGTGTTCGACTTCAACCTGCTGCCCGAAGAGGGCCATGCACACCCGGCTTTCATCAACCTGCAACAGCCTTATTTCGAGAAGTTCCTTGTAGACCAGATCCGCGTCGAACAAGCCAAAGGTGCCCCCATCGAAATTCGCGGCCGCAATCAGGTCACCGGTCTGCACGATCACGGCGACCACGTCACCCTCGACATCAACACCCCCGACGGGTCTTACCAGATTGAAGCCGACTGGTTGATCGCCTGTGACGGAGCGCGCTCTCCTGTTCGTGATTTCATGGGGTTGAGTTTTGAGGGCCGTGTGTTCGAGGATAATTTCCTGATTGCCGACGTCAAAATGAAGGCGGATTTCCCGACAGAGCGCTGGTTCTGGTTCGAGCCCCCTTTCGAGGGTGCGGGTCAGTCAGCCTTGCTGCACAAACAGCCCGACGACATCTGGCGCATTGATTTCCAACTGGGGTGGGACATCGACCGCGCCAAAGAACTCGACCCTGACCGCATTCGCACCCGCGTCGATGCCATGTTGGGCAGCCGCGATGGCACCATTCCCGACTACGCATTGGAATGGACCTCGATCTACACGTTCCAGTGCCGCCGCATGGAGGACTTCCGCCACGGCTCCGTCTTGTTTGCCGGTGACAGCGCCCACCAAGTGTCCCCCTTTGGCGCGCGCGGGGCCAATTCCGGAGTGCAGGATGCTGACAATCTGGCGTGGAAGCTGGATCTGGTGGTCAAAGGGCACGCCCCCGAGGCCTTGCTCGACAGCTATTCCACCGAGCGCTCTCACGGGGCCGACGAGAACATCCTGAATTCCACCCGTGCCACTGATTTTCTGACCCCCAAGTCCGAGACCAGCCAGATTTTCCGCAACGCGGTCCTGCAACTGGCCCAACACCACGCCTTTGCCCGCCCCTTGGTCAATTCGGGGCGGTTGTCGGTCCCTTGCGTTTATGATGAGATGCCGCTGAACGGGCCGGACAAGCTGCATGCCCCTCATGTGAGCCGTGTCGGCGCCCCTTGCCCCGATGCTCCTTTGGGCGACGGCTACGTGTTGAACGCGCTGGTGGGCGGCTTTACCCTCCTTGCCTTGAACGCCGACGTCCCGACGGAAGTGACCGGGGTGACCGAGGCGGACGTCACCGCACGCGTCGTCCCTGTCCCCGATGATGCCATCACCGATGATCTGCGCGCCCGTTACCTCGGCGACGCCAAAAGCGCGGTCTATCTGATCCGCCCCGACCAGCATGTCGCCGCCCGTTGGGCAGATTTTGACACCGCCTCTGTGCGCGCGGCCTTGCGCACCGCCTGCGGAATGGAGTGAGCCTATGTCTTTAAACCTGAACCCGAATATTCCTGACCCTGATGGGTTTTACGACTCTCTTGTCCAGGCGCACGAGGGCTTGAGCAAAACCCAGAGTGACGCCTACAACGCCCGTCTGATCCTTGTGCTGGCCAATCACATCGGGGACCGCGCCGTGCTCGCTGATGCCCTCAAGGCGGCCCACCATGCGTGAGGTCGTGTTGTGGGATTACCCCAAGTCCTCCGCCAGTTACCGCGTGCGCATCGCGCTGAACCTTGCAGGGATCTCCTACCGGATCGAGACCGTGGATCTGTTGGCCAAAGACCACCGCTCTGACGCCCATCTGGCGCGCAATCCCCAAGGGTTTGTGCCCGTGCTTGACATAGACGGGCAGCGATTGACCCAATCCCTCGCGATCCTTGAGTATCTTGATACGACGCGCGGTCTGGGTCTGCTCCCGAGCGACCCGCTGCTGCGCGCCCGCGTTCAGGCCTTGGCCCATGTCATCGCCGTGGACTTGCATCCTGTGTGCAACCTGTCCGTTATGGGGCACGCCACCGGCGGCCAAGAGCCGGCGCGCACCAACTGGATGACCCATTTCATCCCCAAAGGGATGCATGCGTTTGAGGCGCTCCTGACCGGCTTTACCCAGTCGCCGTTTTGCACTGGACCCACCCCGACCCTGCCGGACCTGTGCCTGATGCCGCAAATCTACAACGCGCGGCGTTGGGGGGCCGATTACACGGATTGCGCCCGCATCCAAGCCATCGAGGCCGCCTGCACACAGCACCCCGCCTTTGCCGCAGCACATCCCGATTCCTAGGCGCATTGGCGAAATCCCGACGCCCCGAGGGGCGCCCGGATCACGTCATCTATGCCGCGCGCCCCCTTTGCAAAGCGGCCCCCTATTTATGCCCGATGCAAAGCACTGATATGTCATGATATATGTGCTGAGGGTGCAAAATTGACGGGTCCAGAGCCACGACGCAATCGCGTCTTTTCCCTTGCGTCAATATCGCATAAACACAACCCTAAATCTGCCAAAGGAGTTCCCATGAAGAAAGTTTACGGCTCAGCCGCTGAGGCCCTTGAGGGGCTTTTGTTTGACGGCATGTTCATCGCCTCCGGAGGCTTTGGCCTGTGCGGCATTCCTGAATTGCTGCTGGACGCGATCAAAGACGCGGGCACCCAGGACCTGACCTTTGCCTCTAACAACGCAGGCGTAGATGACTTTGGCATCGGCATTTTGCTGCAAACCAAGCAGGTCAAAAAAATGATCAGCTCTTATGTGGGCGAAAACGCGGAATTCATGCGCCAGTACCTGTCGGGCGAGTTGGAGCTGGAATTCAACCCTCAAGGCACATTGGCCGAACGCATGCGCGCTGGCGGCTGTGGCATCCCGGGGTTCTACACCAAAACGGGTGTGGGCACCGTGATCGCGGACGGAAAAGAGCACAAGGATTTCACCACCCGTGATGGCAAGGTCGAAACCTACATCATGGAAGAAGGCATTGTCGCCGATCTGGCCATCGTAAAAGGCTGGAAAGCCGACGCGACCGGCAACCTTGTGTTTCGCAAAACGGCCCGTAACTTTAACCCCCCTGCCGCCATGTGCGGCAAGGTCTGCGTGGTCGAAGTCGAGGAAATCGTGCCCACCGGCTCACTGGACCCCGACACCATCCACCTGCCCGGCATCTACGTGCACCGCATCGTCCAGGGCGCACATGAAAAGCGGATCGAACAACGCACAACCAGACCAGCGTCCGCCTCTGGCGGAACACCAGCGTCCGCCTCTGGCGGAACACCAGCGTCCGCCTCTGGCGGAACACCAGCGTCCGCCTCTGGCGAAACAAGGAGCGCATAACATGTGGGATCGCAATCAAATGGCGGCGCGTGCCGCACAAGAGCTGCAAGACGGTTGGTACGTGAACCTTGGCATCGGCATCCCGACGCTGGTCTCCAATTACATCCCCGAGGGCATCGAAGTGACCCTTCAGTCCGAAAACGGGATGCTGGGCATGGGCCCCTTCCCAATTGAAGGCACCGAGGACGCAGACCTGATCAACGCAGGCAAGCAGACCATCACCGAACTGCCCCAAACCGCCTATTTCGACAGCGCCCAATCCTTTGGCATGATCCGCGGCGGCAAAATCTCCATGGCGATACTTGGTGCGATGGAAGTGGCTGAAAACGGTGATTTGGCCAACTGGATGATCCCGGGCAAGCTGGTCAAAGGCATGGGAGGGGCTATGGATCTGGTCGCAGGCGTCGGCCGTGTGGTCGTGGTCATGGACCACACCAACAAACACGGCGACAGCAAAGTGCTGCCGGCCTGTACCCTGCCCCTGACCGGCAAAGGCGTTGTCGATCGCATCATCACCAACCTTGGTGTGCTGGATGTGGTTGAAGGCGGGCTGAAAATTGTCGAATGCGCTGATGGCGTGACCGAAGACGAGTTGCGCGCCGCGACCTTGGCCAAAATCGTCTAAATCCACGGCCCTTGCCGCGATTGTGGCAGGGGCTTTTGTGCTTTGACACCCGTGCGTGATGGCCTTGAGGTATTTTGAGCCCCGCAGACCTTAAGTCCCGAGACTCCATCGCTCCTTTGGCTTGCTTTGATCAACCGGTCAACGCTGATACGGCAGGCTGGCCGACGCCCCTCCGCATGGACCGAAGCCGCGCCATCTGCACCTCAGGCAGCCAATAAAGAGTGCTCATATTAGCAGCGCATTAAACATCACAACCCCACATCGCAACGGTTGCCTCAAAGCTGGCTGGTATGGTGGTTGTGAGCGCCCGTGGACGTAATGATCTTCAGGATAAGCACATCAGTACCATCCTGACCTTCCTCGCCAAAGACGAATATTGCCGTTTGAATTTTGTCGCTCAAAGGTTTGGTATCGATGACATCTACCAAGATCACTATCGTGACCAACTCAATCAAGCCGCAGGCCGAAACAGTGGGCTGCGTAAAAATCATGCGACGCCGTATGACCATGAAGTCATAGTCTCGCCGACGTTGCATCGTTGTCTATTGGCATTAAGTGTCGTCAGCTCCGATGGCCTTGCAACGACAGGAATGCGGCTTGACGAAGTTGCTTTGCTGGACTGGACACAAGTGAAGACCCAAGGCGAGATCACTTACCTCGATCTGACCCAAGCCAAAGTCAAAACGCAGGGTTCTGAGCGGTTGGTCCCTCTACATTCTGATTTAATCCTGCCTGCGCCCGGCTCTGGGCGCATCTTCTCATACCCGGTTGACCGTGATGGCAAAGCCGAGAACAAGGCGTCTAAGGCACTTATGCCTTACATTCGCGCTGTGGTTGGTAAAGATACTAGACTGGTCATCCACAGCTTTAGACACACTATCAAAGATCTTCTACGCGATGCCGGTATCGAAAAAGAGATGAACGACTTCATTACTGGCCACTCCAGTGGCGATACATCCGGCGATTACGGGCGCGGCCCGAGTCTGGCAAACCGATCAATCGCAATCGACAAAATAGATATCAGTTTCATATTCCAAACAGCAGACAGCCCAACGCTCTGAAACGAGCGGCGCATAGCGGTCATTGGACCGTTCCGCAGCTAAAGTCTGCTAGGAGCCCAATCTGTGAGTTCGGTTTTCTCGCTGCACGCGCTCGCCGCGCAACTTATGCTGCAACTGCTCAAAATACTGTGCCGCAATTCAGCGAGTAAACCAGTCATTCATAAGGCCTGCAGCGAGGAAAACAGCCCTCGTACACACGGCCGACAAAGGGCTCTCGAGCTCCTTCATACCAACCTGCTTTTCAGTAAATCACCGGACTTTAACAAGATCGGATAGCCGACCATTGAAAATGCAGTATTGACCTGCTTCAGGGCGCGCAAGGTTTCTTGGTGGATGTTGCTGGTTTCGATACTTTCGGCCAAACCTTCACGTAGGCGGCCAATGTGATTGCGCTGTAGCTTCTGTTCAACCTTACGGACCTTTTCCTTTGCTGCAACAAGCTCGCGGGCCTCGGCAGGATTCTGGTTCATCATGACGTTCAGCGCCAATTGTACATTGCTTTGAACCCGGTCGGAAAAGTCGCCAATTTCGATCCGACCTTGGGGGGAAAACTGGAGCTTCTGTGCGTCGAGCCGCTTGGCCAGTTCCAGCATGACCCTTGCGATCGCATCAGACGCGGAATCAAGGCTCGATGAAATCGACGCAAGCTCCATTGATCGACGGCCAAGTTCTTCATCCAGCCCCGTCTGACCCAGCTTCGCGAGGTAAAGCTTCACATCAAGATGAATCTGTTTGATCGTAAAGTCTTGATCGCGGATCGTTTTCGCAGCGGCAGTGTTCCAAGTGTCATAAAGCGGTTCGACCGAAATCAGCATATGTTCGATTTTCTGGCCCATCCCGAGCAGCTCTCGCGCTGCACAATCGAGACCACGCTGGGGCCGTTCCAACGCGTTCGGATCGAGAGCCGAGACCGCCGCAAGGGAGGTATCCTCAGAAACCTTGTCCGGCATCAGGCGCGTCAGCAAAGATGTCAGCACGCCGACAAAGGGTAAGGCGATGACAGCCAGCACCAGATTAAATACAAGATGTGAATTGATCGATTGGCGCGCCGGTGTCGTCCCCAAACGGTCCAGCAGATCGGGCGTCGCAGATATCAAAAAGGTTACCAAAATCGCTCCACCGCCTCGCAAAACAAGGTTTGCAACGATCATGCGGCGCGACGACAAGGGGGCCGACAACGTTAGAACGTAGGCAATGAGAGCACCGCCCAGATTTGCACCTAGGATCATGGCGACGGCTGCTGAAACTGGCAAAACGGCCTGTGCGGCCAATGTGACGAACAACAGCACCGCCGCGACGCTGGAATGAACGACCCACGCAAATCCCGCACCTAAGACAAATGCTGTCAGTAAATCACGGCCAAGATAGGCCATGACGGTCTGCGTTGCGGGATTAGCCACCAACGGCCCAGTCGCCGCGCGGATCATATCCAAGGACACAAAAATCAGGGCAAGCCCGATCAGAATGCGGCCAACTTGGCGATTGCTGCCGCTTGCACGTTGAAAGATAGCGACCCCGATCAACAGCAATATCGGGATCAGGATTGGCTGACGCACCATCAAAAGCTGCGTTACAATTGCTGACCCAACGTCTGCGCCCAGTAAGATCGCCAGACCAACAGCCGTCGCAAGCCCGCCCTTGGCCACAAAATTGGACACCAATACCGCCACCGCCGTCGAGCTTTGCAGGAACACTGCGGCCCCCATCCCTGTGGCTGCTGCCAGCAAACGGTTTTTGGCGGAATGGCGCAACCAGAACCGCAAGGGTGCTGCAAAGCCGCGCTCGACACCGGTGCGGACCAATCTGACAGCCCAGATCAGCAGCGCTGCTGCGCCGGCTATTTGAATCAGGAATTGTATCGGATGTGGGTCGTCCACAGGCCACGCTTTCTGTCAGAGAAATAGTTTAGAACGGAAATGGGCCGGGACCGGCATCAGGTCCGATCCGAATGGTTTGAAAAACGCCGTCCCAAGTATGCAACAGGCACCCGTCCTCGAGAGTCATAAACCCCACAGTGGCGTCAGCGCGACGATCATAGGCGAATGTAGTACACGGCGATGGGGCGGAAATTGCGATGTGCCCTCCCACATCCGTGACCATCATAGAATGGATATGACCACAAACAATCCGCAACGGGCCAGTGTGGTCGGACACAACATCGCGAAAGGCCGCACGATTGGTCAGGCCGATGTCGTCCATAAAATTGATACCGGACCGAAACGGTGGATGGTGAAGCGCCAACAATGTGGGCGTCTCATACCCGTCCGCCAGTGCGGTTTTCAAAAACACCAAAGACTGCGCGGACAGCGTGCCTTTGCCCGATCCCTCGACCAGTGTATCCAGCCCAATGATCTTGAGGTCGCCAACCTGCGTAACCCAGTCAAGGGGCCCATCCTGCGTAAACTGGTCAGCAAACGCCGCCCGCATCGGTCCGCGGGCGTCATGGTTTCCGGGAATTACCAGTAGCGGCAAATCAAGCGGAGCAAGTATAGCTTTGAACCGCTCATAGCTTTGCGCGCTGCCATCATCGCTCAGGTCGCCGCTGATCAAAACAACATCGATCGCGCCGATCTGATTGCGGACAGACTGGATCCTATCAATCAAGCGCGCCAAAGCCGCAGCAGTATCCAACCTGTCTGAAACTAGCGCGCCTTCACGCACAATATGCGTGTCCGTGATTTGAAGGATCGTGGTCATTTGATCCCTGCACGCAGGAACGCTTGTACGAACTGGCGTTGAAAGATGAGGAACGCGATCAATAGCGGTGCGACGGACATCAACGTGGCCGCCGAAATCACGCTGATATCAACGCCGTTTTCAGGGGCACCAAAGATCGACAAGCCAACCGTCAGGGGGCGCGTCTCAGGCGAATTGGTAACAATGAGCGGCCAAAGGAAATTGTTCCAATGAGTGGACACCGAAACAAGCGCGTAAGCCAGATACGTGGGTTTCGCCAGTGGAACATAGACGCGCCACAAGATGCCCAATAACCCACAGCCTTCGATCCGTGCTGCCTCGTGCAATTCAATCGGCACGCCTTTGAACGCTTGGCGCATCAGGAAAATACCAAACGCGGATGCCATGTAGGGCATGCCAACGCCGAGGATCGTGTCGAACAGACCAAGGCGCGACACCATCGCGTAGTTTTCCACGATCAGTACTTCTGGCAGAATGAACAGTTGCATTAGCACCAGAATGAACACGAAATCCTTGCCGGGAAATTGCAGTTGCGCAAAGGCAAATCCTGCCAAGGTCACCAGTATAAATTGACCGATCAGGATGACCGTCACCAAGCTGAACGTATTGATGAAGTATTTGAGCCAAGGCGCGCCGTTCCAGGCAACGATGAAGTTATCCATGGTCCACGGTGAAAACAAACGCAGGTTAACCGCATCGGATGTGGAATGGGTCGCAGCCCAAAACGCAAACAGCAGCGGTGAAATCCAGATGACGGCCAAAAGGATCGCGCCGAAACTGTCCATGAAATTGCCAAAACGCTTCATTGGTAATGCGTCCTTTTATCAAGATACAGGAACTTTGCAGCGGCCACGATGGCCAGCACTCCGATTACAAGGATCGTCATGGCGGCGGCCTGTGGCGCGTCAAAGAACGCGAACGCCATTTCCCAGATGTAATAGAGCAACAATTTGGACGCGTCCGACGGCCCACCCTTCGTCAGAATAAACAAATGGTCGATTAGTTTTACCGAATTGATCAGCGCATTGATCGCAATGAAAATTGTAGTAGGCATCAACAACGGCAACACAATGCGACGGGTATAGGTCCAGCGACTGGTCCCTTCGATGTCTGCGGCTTCTTTGAGGTCCTCAGGGATCGTTTGAAGTGCGGCGAGGTAAAATATCATAAAGAATCCCGCCTCTTTCCAGATCGTCACAATGATAATCGCCCAAAGCGCGGTTTCCGGTTGTCCCAGCCAGTTGATCGACGGCAAACCAAAGACGCTGCCGATCTGATCAAGCACGCCCAAGCCAGGGGTATAAAAGAACAGCCACAGGTTGGCGGCGGCGATCATCGGCAGCACGGTCGGGGTGAAATAGGCGGTGCGCACAAATCCGCGAGCGGATATCTTGCCATTCGCCCACAGCGCCATCGCCAACGCGATCGCCATGGATACAGGGATGGTGACGCCCGCATACAAAAGGTTGTTCTTAACGACGATCCAAAACGTCGGGTCAGCGAACAGTTCAGTATAGTTTCCTGTGCCGATATATTCGACCGGATTGCGGCGCGTGCCCCGTGAAAAAAGGCTCGACCAGAGGGTCGACATGGTCGGATAGAACGCAAAGACCGACAACAGAACGAGGGCCGGCGTGAGCAAAAGCCAGCCATAAATGGCCTGCCTGCGGCGTTCTAGATTGGCATGTGCTGACATGGCGTGTCCTCGCGAGGTTTAAGAGTGGTCGGGCCGATGCGACCATGCACCGGCCCGTCCGGGAGGTGGTTACTGGTAGTCAGACAGCAGGCGCACCGCAGCGGCCTGCGCCTCGCCCAAGGCTTCGGCTGGTTCTTTAGCCCCTGTCAAAGCAGATTGGATCGCGCTGTTCAGACCGTCGCGAACACGTGCAGTCTCGAATGTTGAAAATTCGGCAACTGCGTTTTCCAACTGGTTGCGCGCCACAAGAGCAGGCGGGAATTCAGCGACATAGGCCTTCAACGCGTCAGTCTCATAGGCTGCGGGCGATACACCCATGTAGCCAGTTGCGATGGACCATGCGGCCGCCTGCTCTGGTGCAGTCATGAACTGCATCAACTTCAGCGCGGCGGCGCGTTCTTCATCCGTTGTGTCTTGGAACAGATAGAAGTTACCACCACCAGTTGGTGATCCAAGACGCACATTGCCCGGAAGTTCTGCGACGCCAAAATCAAAGCTGGCGCCATTTTTGACGGCGGTCAGGTTGCCTGTGGAATGCCACATCATCGCGGTCTGGCCTTCAAGGAACGCCTGACGCAATGTGCCCCATTCAACGGTTCCCTCAGGCATAATGCCGTGTTCGCCCGACAAGGATTTCCAGAACTCCAGCGTTTCAACGACAGTCTCGTCGTCGAAATAAGTGGTCAAACCATCACCGGACATGACCTCTTTGCCGTTCTGGATCGCGAGCGCTTGGAACATCCAATATGGATAGCCCGTGGACGGGATCATCAGACCGTACGTTTCGTCATTGGTCAGGGCTTTGCCCATCTCGATCATTTCGTCCCACGTGGTTGGGGGGGCTTCCGGATCAAGGCCAGCAGCGCGGAACAGATCCTTGTTATAATAGGCAACAATGGTCGAACGCTGGAACGGAATGCCCCATGTCTGGCCTTCGATTTGGCTGTTGGCCATCAAGGCTGGGTAAAAGCTATTCAGCCATTCCTTGTCCGCGTCTGTGGTGGCGACCTCCTCAAATGGAACGATCAGTTCCTGTTCAATCAGGTCATATGCGTCGATGGAAAACATCACAGCCAGTTGCGCAGATTCACCGGACGCCAACGCGGACAATGCACGTACGCGCGTGTCGTCATAGTTCCCCGAATAGATCGCTGTGACGTTGATGTCAGGGTTTTCAACCTCAAAGTCAGCGACGATCCCGTCGACAACTTCGGTCAGTGATCCACCCACTGCGATGGGGTAATACATCGTCAGTTCAGTTTGCGCGTGTGCAGTTGTGACGGCCATCGCGGTCGCCAGACCAAGTGCAGTAGTTGAGAATAGTTTCATGTTGTCCTCCCTAGGATTTTCAGTCGTCTTCTAGCCACCGCAGATCTTATGTCTGCGTCGCTATTCTTTGCCCTGACGCATCAAAAACGTGCAGGTGTTCGTCAGTAAACGTGATGTCGATGGTGTCGCCTTCCGGCATCAATGCCATGCCGGATTTCAAGACACACAACCCCGTCGCATGGGCGTGATCCAGACCAATTAGCGTCTCGGAACCCAGAAATTCACTTTCGGTGATCGTGCAGGTCAAACGCCCTTCGCCTTTGGGGACGATTTGGATATTTTCTGCGCGGATGCCAAGTCTTTGCCCCGCTTCAAATCCGCTTAGCCCGTCCGACGAAATCAATGCCATCGCCGGTGCCCCGACAAATTCGGCGACAAAGGTATTATTGGGTTTGTTGTATAACTCCTCTGGCGGGCCGACCTGTTGGATATGGCCGTCTTTCATCAGCACAACAGTATCCGCCATGCTCATGGCTTCGGTCTGATCATGGGTTACATAGACGACTGTAATACCTAGATCACGCTGTAGTTTTTTAATATCTTTGCGGACGGAATTGCGCAGCTTTGCATCCAGGTTCGACAAGGGTTCGTCCATGAGGCACAGACGTTGCCCCGCAACAATTGCGCGGGCCAGAGCCACACGCTGGCGTTGACCGCCGGACAATTCGCCCGGTTTGCGATCTTCATAACCAAGCAGCCCTGTGATTTCCAAGGCGCGGTGTAGTTTCTTTTGGCGCTCTAGCTTTGGCACGCGGCGGACCTTTAGGCCAAAGACGACATTTTCAGCCACCGACAAATGCGGGAACAGCGCGTAAGACTGGAACACCATCGACAGGTTCCGGTCAGACGCAGCACTTGTGGTGACGTCTTTGCCGTCGATAAAGATTTTACCCTCATCGGGCAGTTCTAACCCCGCAAGCAAACGCAATGTCGTGGATTTACCACACCCCGAAGGGCCAAGCAGCGCCGTAAAGCTGCCCTCGGGAATATCAAGCGTGATACCCTCAACGCCAAGCTGGCCATTCCAGCGTTTGGCCACATCTTTTATTGCTACAAAGGGGCCGGTCGTCATATTGCTTCTCCTTCGGCTACAAGCAGCCTGTCGTTGATCTTATCCATCAGCGGCGAAAATGCCGGAGGCGGGCGGCGGTCAATGATGACCGTGTCGATGTCAGCGATATCGTCACCCAGCGCCGGCGCGTGACGTCCAAATTTTGAATGATCCACCACCAGCAGCGAATGTTGCGCGTTTTTGCAAAGCTTTTGTGTCGCCCGTACTTCAGTGGTGTGAAATTCTAGAAGGCCACCATCGCTGGCGATACCTGCGGTACCAAACACGGCAAAATCGGCCCTGTAGCGTCCAAAGAAATCCAAGACTTCATTACCAAGTATGTCGCGATCGGGAAGACGCAGCTCGCCGCCGGGTAACAGGATCCTGTTTGAGACTTCCTCACTCAATGCCATTGCTGCACTAAGATTGTTGGTGATCACAGTCAGACCCTTACGGTGACGCAAGGCTTGCGCAACGCTCAGCGGGGTCGATCCGATCGAAATGAACAATGATGACCCATCAGGGATCAGTTTCGCCGCCGCGTCACCGATCGCGCGCTTGCCCAGTAGGTTGGTGCCCGCTCGTTGATCAAAAGGCGTGTTCAAGAATTCTTCGCTCAGCTCAATTCGGCCATGCACACGGTGGAGCATCTCACCCTCACACAGGGTATCCACGTCGCGGCGAATGGTTTGCATGGAAACATCAAAACGATCAGCCAAGGACCCGACGGTCACAGCGCCCTGCTCTACAACAAGGGCAGCGATAGCCTCTCTGCGTCTGGCTTTCTTGGATGACATTCAAACCTCGTCTGTGCCGATGGTTTACATTAGGTTCAAAAAAACAACAAAACAACATTTTAATATTACATTTCTACAATTAGGCCTCAAATATCTGAATAATAAGCATAATTTATAAATTCGCAACAGTATTTAGGTTAAAAATCACCCCAAATGCCGTATTTTTGTTGTTTCTTCTTTCCCTACAACTTTTTTCTCGTAAGGTGGACCCACGCTGCAAAGTGGCTAACTTCAGATGGAAAATCATGCAAACAACACAGTCAATCTTTGATAGGTACGAGGAAATAAGTGAGCGATTGCCCAATGTTACATCGCGATCTGACACGTTGGACATTGCATCACTGCTAGATATTACCAACGACATCGACGCGTTCGTTTTTGATGCGTTCGGAGTGTTGAATGTGGGCGAAACAATGATTCCCGGTGCAGACCGCAGGCTGGATCAACTTCGCGAACGTGGTTGCGCAATCCGTATTTTGACGAATGCCGCCAGCTATGATCGTGCCGGAGCGATCGACAAATTCAAACGGCTTGGGCTGACGGTCGAAGACGATGAAATTATCACCAGCCGCGAAGCCGCATTGTTGCATTTAACGGCGGGCCATTGGGGCGTGATTTCTGCGACTTCAGACGATCTAAGCGACCTGCCAGAAAGCGCAAGTCGCCTCGAAGATTCCTCGGATGTCTACGACACGGTAGACCATTTCCTTTTTCTTTCTACCGCAGAATGGACGCCTGTCCGTCAAGACCTGCTGATGGCGGCGATGACCACACGCCCTCGTCCCCTTTTGATCGGGAACGCCGATCTTGCAGCGCCACGCGACGACGGGTTTTCTATTGAGCCTGGTCACTATGGCCACCTCATCGCGGATAAATTCCCGGACCACGTCCGTTTCTTCGGCAAACCCTTCCCAGAAGTCTACGACCTCATTGAGGCGTCGTTACCTGATGTACCATCAGCTCGCATAGCGATGTGTGGCGACACGTTGCACACTGATATATTGGGTGCTGCCGCGCGTGGTTGGCGAACGGTTCTCGTCACCCAAGACGGCCTATTCGCAGGTCACGAAACGAGCGTATTCTCAGCTAAATCCAACCTTTTTGCGGACTGGCGACTGGAACGCATCTAAACGACCGGTTTGGCGAAACTTGCTACACCACCAAAGGAAGGCGATCCAGTTGCGAGCAATTGCTGCGTGAGCATTAGCTGCACCTGCACAAGTCCGGTTTGTCCGGCATTGTGTAAGTTCAGGCATGGTGCAGCGAAGGGCATGAAAGCCCCCTGCCCGCGTATGTCAATCGCAGAGTAAAAAGGGGCCAAGTCGCGGCTTAAAACGGGTCCACTGAGCTATCGCTTTTTGTGCGCTTTGGCGCGAGTGCTCCCCATATAGCTAACGCGTGCCAAAGCGCATGTTGGCCCTTTGGCCAACATTATTTTGATCTGGATAGAGCTTTGATTACTTTTGCTTGCTGCGGCTGTGTTTGAGACGGTAACTTTCGCCGTTCATCTCGAGAATGTGGACGTGGTGGGTCAAGCGATCCAGCAATGCGCCGGTCAGGCGCTCGGAGCCGAAGACTTCAGTCCATTCGTCGAAGGGCAGATTTGATGTGATGATGATGGATCCGCGCTCATAGCATTGGGATATGACCTCGAAGAGGAGCTCCGCGCCAGATTTGCTGAGCGGCACGAAGCCCAACTCGTCGATGATCAACAGGTTTTGACTGGTGAGTTGTTTCTGCAGACGTTGCAACCTTCGCTCATCTTGCGCCTCGATCAGGTCATGGACCAATGCCGCAGCCGTCGTGAAGCGCACCTTCAGCCCTCTTTGGCATGCGGCCAATCCAAGCCCCAAAGCGATATGTGTTTTGCCAGTCCCTGATGGTCCAAGGGCGATGATGTTTTCTCTGCGATCCATATACTCACACCGCGCCAGCTCCATGGTCAGAGGCTTGTTCAGGCTGGGCATTATCTTGAAGTCAAAGCTGTCCAGACTTTTGGTGCTGGGGAACTTGGCGGCCTTGATGCGCCGTTCAATCATTCGCCGTTCGCGGTCAATCAGCTCCATCTCACATAGCCGCGCCAGATATTGGACGTGGTCTTTGTTCTCGGCGGCACAAAGCTGTGCTTGCTTTGCGTACTCTCCTTTGAACGTCGGCAAACGCAATGTCTTGAGGTGGTGATGCAGCAGGATTTGAGGCGCGTCGGTCATGCCGCTGTCCCTCCCATCAGGCTCATGTAGCTGGCCGGGCGGGTTGTGCCCACATTGGCCTTGGGCAAATACGGATAGAAGTCCAAATCCAGCCGTGGTGGTCGCTTTTCGACCCGACACAGCACAAGATGTTTAACAGCGTCATAACCGATCGCACCCAGATCAATGGCATGGCTGATTGCACCCTGCACGACGTCGACCTCGAAGGTTTCCAAAAGGCGCAGAACTTGCACGTATTCCCGCTTGCCCGGTTTGCCCATTCGGGCTTCGAGCAGCCGGTGCAGGGTCGCGAAGACATCTGGCAAATCCCAGCCCTGTAACGGCGCGGCCTGATCCAATGCACCAACCTTTTGTTCAATCAAAGGCAAAAAGTGGAGCGGGTCGAAGATCATATCTGCGGATGCATAGGATCGTTCGTGTCGTGCAATCACCTCATTGCCGCAACCGATCAGGACCTCATGCACAAAGCCACGCACATGGACGTCGTGATGCGCATACGCCACCGGCACAGAGTAATCATTGCCGCGATATCGCACCATCGAGATCGAGGTTGCCCGTGTACTGACATGATCGCAGGCTTCATATTCTGCGACGGGCAATCCCATCAGCGCATCCAAGTCGGACATCAAACGCTTACCGATGGACATGTCATGGCCGCGCAACGTATCGCCCTGACGCGCCAAACATTTCTCTTCCAGATGGGCGTTCAGATCATCAAAGCTGTCATAACGCGGCGCGGGCACCATGAAGTTGCGACGTGTGTAACCAACCATCCCCTCAACATTGCCTTTGTCGTTCCCGCGAGCGGGCCGCCCAAACTTGTCATCAAACAGGTAGTGCGACTGCAACTCTGTGAACCGACGCGTCCGGACACGGGTGCGCTCACCCAGAATCCGCGCCACGGCGATCTTGGTGTTATCGTAGAGAATGGATTGGGGAATGCCGCCGAAGAAAGCAAAGGCCGACACGTGGCCATCGCAAAACGCCTCGGTCGTCTCAGCAGGATATCCCTTCACAAACACCGCATCCGAATGCGGTAAACTCATCACAAAGAAGTGGATCTTGCATTCTACGCCGCCAATCACCCCAAGTGTCTCGCCAAAGTCCACTTGCGCGTGCCCTGGCCGATGCGACAGCGGTACAAACACTTCTTTGGTGCGTCGCTTTTGTTCGCGCACGTAATAGGTCACCGTGGTCAGGCTGCCTGCGTATCCGTGTTCGTCGCGCAACCGTTCAAAAATCCGCTTCGCGGTGTGCCGCTGCTTTTTGATCAGGGCTTTATCCGTCCGCAAAATCTCATCAATGACACCGACATAACCATCAAGCGTTGGTCGCCGTGGGGCTTCTGAACGGCGATACCCTGGCGGCAAAGCATGACGCAGCATCTTCGCTATCGTCTTGCGGTCCTTGTTGAAATAACGGGCCGCCGCACGAACAGACATACCGTCCTTCAAACACGCACGGCGCACACGACTATAAATATCCACAGAATACATCTCCCGCCCTCCGATAACTCGAAGGGCACAAACTGGCGGACTTTTACTCCGCTACAACCGCGCTAAGCAGTCGTTTCTGTGGCCCATTATTGCTCCGCGTTTTACATCTTCGGATGTTCATGAAATTGTCGCTCATGCAGCAGCCTATCATACTAAGATCGCTGTTTTGTTTTACCCCGATGAAGCACGCATCGGCATCCGTTCGCTTGGAACAGCGTCTACTGGCTGTCGTCTGTGGGCCGTTGGTTTGTCTTTTACAAATATGATTGAAGATATCCGTGAGGGATTGATCGCAGCCGGTGTAACGGTCGGCATTTCGGCTGATGCTTAGCTATTTCCCCCGCAAAGTGACATCTGGCACGTTCATGTAACTATTTTGTCGATACTTAGTTGTTTGATTTCAGTCGTTTTCACATGGGACCGCGACATAAATCGGAATACTTGCGCGGAGTTCATAAAAAAGTCATAGTTTCAATGCCTTAGAAGAAAAAACCTTCGCTGTAGTAGTCAACAGGTGTAGAGAATATCGGCTCGGAGAGAACGCTTTGGACCCTCCTAGCACCGGGGCCGGTGTTCAGCCCCACCCGCATAACCCTCGAAAACAACGGAAAAATCCGGCCTCAGCCGGATCGGGAGAAACTTTTCTGTAGGGCAAGTGGCGGAGGGAACGGGACCCCCGTCGAATCTTCTCTACTCCTAACTCATTGATATTTATGCACATGAAGATTAGGAAGAGGAGATGTCGTCTTCGGACATTCCGTGCGCCCTGTCTCAACGATAATGATGCGGACTTTGTTGTCATTGGGTTCTCCACCTTTGCTGACGCAGCATTGCTTTGCGCTTGCGGCAAGCACTTCACTGCAATGCGGCTCAAGTCGCGGAAGCGGTCGTAGCTTGGAAAGTAAGTCCGGAATTGCAGACTGTTTAATCGCGACGCGTGATTTCAGCACACGAGGCACGTAACGTAATGGCGACGTTCAGATGTGCATCGAAGACAGGTTGGGACAAGCCCTCGTTTTCCGAGCGCACAAGCCAATGCTGCCTGTATGATCATTTTCTGAACGTTGTCGTGATATTGTCTAAGCTAAGACCTTCGTTCTAAGCGGACGCCGCACCAAAGTGCACCGTCCGCCTAAGATCAAGTAGAGACGTGGCTCACATCCTTATCTGGCGAATAAATGTCTAGAATGTTCCAATGCCCTGTCGTTGGCGTTGGGTTGTTGATCATCGGCACGTCCAAGACTGTCGGCTTACCGCGGGCAATGGCCGCCTTCAAGGCCGGGAGCAGTTCATCTGTAGACGTAATCCGAATGCCTTCAGCGCCATAGCCCTGCGCGATTTCGGCGTAGCCCGGGCCGTTGGTGGGGGCTTCCGCGCTACCGGGGAACGTGGTTCCATAGGTCAGACCGTAATGCGCCTTTTGCAGCCCTGCGATGGTGCCAAACGCATTGTTGTTCATCACAAGCCAGACGATACCCAGATCAAGCTCCACGGCTGTGGCGAGCATTGAAGGGTTCTGCCCGAAGCCGCCATCTCCGACAAGGCTGATGACCACGCGATCTGGCGCTGCAAGTTTTGCCCCGATGGCAGCTGGAGGACCGAAGCCCATCGTCGCAAACCCACCCGGCGTAAGGATTGAGCCCGGCGTCAGGATGTCGAATTGCTGGCCTACGCCGTTCTTGTTCCACCCGACATCGGTGGTGATAATCGCATCGTCCGGAAGTGCTAGGCGGGCGTCGGCAAGGATGCGCTCCGGCATCATTGGGAAGGCGCTGGAAGTTTGCATCTCGTGGTTTGACGCCTTGAACGTTTTGCGGAATTCGACGACCTCAGCTTTCTTTTCAGTGCGTGCAAAACCGTCCGGATACATTTTCTTGGCTACGCGGATCAATACACGTAGCGCAGACTTGGCATCTGCGACAACGCCGATCTCGGTCGGGTAATTGCGCCCGATTTCCTGCGGTTCGATGTCGATATGAATGACGCGTGCATCGTTGCCTTGGGCCCCGATGTTAAACGTGTAGCCCGGATACCAGCTGGAACAATCCGCTTCTTTGAAACGCGTACCCACGGCAAAGATTGTGTCGGCATTCAGACAGGTTTGGTTCACTAACGTCGTGCCCCAGAATCCGGTCATGCCCATGACGAGCGGGTGATCGTCGCGCAGAGCGCCTTTGCCCATCAGACTATGGGCCACGGGAAGGCCCATGTGGTCAACAAATGCGCGAAGCTCTTCACTGGCTTGAGCCAAAAGGATACCGCCGCCGACATAGGCAACGGGTTTTTTGGATGCGGCGAGCGCTTCGACAATCTCGCGTGCCGTTTCGTCATCAATCGAGGGCTTCTTCAAAGCACGGGTATTTTTGGCCACGCGGTCGAAAGTGTCGGAGGAAATCACTTCGGAAAATATGTCCATCGGGACGTTGACCAGCACAGGTCCGGGCTGGCCACTTTCAGCCAGATGAAACGCCTTTTCTAAAATGTCGGCCATCAGGTCGGCACGGTCGACCCGCCAAGCGCGTTTCACGAATGGACGGTAGATTTCCCATTGCGCCGCGTCTGCGTGCAAGTTCACCTCTTGGTGCGGATGCTTGCCGTAGTAATGCGTCGGAATGTCCCCCGCGATTACCACCATCGGGATGCAATCAAGTGCCGCATTGGCGACGCCGGTGGCACAATTCGTCAACCCGGGAGAAAGGTGTGACAGCACCACCGACGCGCGGCCCTGAACGCGGGCGTAGGCATCAGCTGCATGGCTTGCGATTTGCTCATGGCGCACGGTGATGAAATCAATCGGGCTTTCCGCAAGGGCGGCAAGCACCGCGATATTGGTGTGGCCGCACAGGCCAAACACATGATCTATTTCTCGTCGTTCCAGAAAATCAACGATGTGTTCGGCGACAGTTTTGCCGTCCAATTTAGTGCCGTCCATTACGCTATCTCCTGACCGTAGAACTCACCGAACAGCTCTTCTTCCGAAGGACGATCCTCTGCGATGGGACGCGCCACCCAAGTATAGTTCATCATGTGTTTCATTGTGACATTCTCGTTGGTGATGTTGCCGCCCCAAACGCCGCAACCAAGGCTGGACGTCATCGGCATACCGTTGGTCCAAGACCCTGCATTGGCTTTGGATTGCGGCTGGCGCACCATCATCCGGCTGACCGGGGCAAGGCGGGCAAGACGGTCGATGTTCTCGTCATTGTGACTGTAAATGCCGCAAGAATGCCCTTTGCCGCCAGTGTTGTAGATTGCGGCCACCGTTTCGAGCGCGTCGTCGAATGTCTCGAAGTGATAAAGCGCCATAAGCGTGGTTAGTTTTTCTTTGGAGAACTTATGCTCAGACCCGATCTGGCCCTGATTCTCGACCATCAGAAATTTGCGACCCTCGGGGATCGAGAACCCGGCGACGTCGGCCGTTTGCTGCGGTTTGCAGGCAATGGTTGGGAAAGTTCGGTTGCCGTTGTCGTCCCACATAGCCTTCTCGAGCATGGCCTTTTCTTCGGCGTTACAGAGGTAGCCGCCTTCTGCTTCAAGTGCAGCGACCATCTGATCGTAGACCGAGCGCTGGATAATGATGTTGCCATCCGCTGAACACCCAGACCCAAAGTCAGAAGTCTTGGAAATCCGCGTGTTCTGCGCTGCGATGTCGATGTCAGCTGTCTCGTCGATCACAATTGAGGAGTTGCCCGCACCAACGCCATAGGCCGGTTTGCCGGAACTATATGCGGCTTGCACCATCGGCTTTCCGCCAGTTGCGAGCGTCAGATCACAGATTTGCATCAGGTGCTGTGTCAACGGAATTGACGGTTTGCGGATTGCCTGGAACAAGTCTTCGGGCGCGCCAACAGCGCGGCAAGCGGCACGCATGACTTCCGTCATTTCAAAGGTTGTTTGCGCTGTGCGCGGATGTGGCGAAAAGATGACTGCGTTGCGCGCATTGGCCGAGGAAACGCCGGTCACAGGTGGGGTCATCGCAGGGTTGGTCATCGGGATGAGTGATGCGATGACGCCGACGGGCTTGGCGTATTTCACCAACCCACGCGCGCTGTCTTCTTCTACGATGCCGGTGGAAGGTGCGCGCAACACGTCGCGCAGGACCATTTGAATTTTGAACCGTTTGGCAGGGCGACCTGCGCGGTCGCCGATACCGCTTTCATCGACGCCTTGTTCCGCAAGCCGCGTGAATGTCGCTTCGTTGCCTGCGTACCACGCGATGGCTTGGCTCAGTCGGTCAAGCTGCTCTTGGCTCCAGTCTTCGATCTGGGCCTGGGCTGCACGCGCGCGGGCCAGCATGTCTTGGGCCTGAATGCGTTCGTCTTCTGTGAGGTCTCGTGCCATATCTGGCGTCCTTTTCAAATGTCGGAATGGGGGATTAAGCGGCCAGCAAGCCCGCCTCGCGGCGTTTGGAGCAGGCGAGGCCGAAGGTCTGTTTGGCGTGGGTCAGGCAGCGGCGTGCGTGTTCTTCGTAACCAAGTTCTGCAACGCGGCTTTGGTTTGGTAGTTCAATGGAATAGTTCATTGGTGGACAGCGCTCGATGATACCTGCGAAGTCGATCCATCCCTCGCCGGGGTACAGCCGCGCGTCGCGGGCCAGTTGAATCATGCCTTCGCGTGTATCAGCGATGCCCGGCAAGCAGTCCGAGATATGCAGGAAATGCAGCCATTCAGGCGGGACATGCAGCAATTCGCCAAGATCAACACGGCTGAGGTGCAAGTAAAGCGTGTCGACCAGCACGCCCCCATTCGGACGATCTGCCGCCCGCACGATATCAAGAACCTCATCCAGCGTTCGTAGACGCGAAAAGGACGGAAATTCCAGATCAATTGTCAGCCCGTAAGGCGCGGCAAGATCGCAAGTCTCGGCATAGACATCGAGAAGGAAGTTACGGTCGTCACAACGAGTGGTCCAAGCAGACATGATCATATGTCGCGCGCCCATCTCGCCCCCCAGTTCAAGTGCGGCTTCAAATTCGCGGGGGTCGCAATCGTCGGTGATGCGGGCGAGTTCAATATCGAGGACCTTGAGCCCGGTTGTGTCCAGCGCCGTCTTTGTCGCTTGAACCTGTGCCTTGTCGAGCGGCGGATGCGTAAACTCACCCGGAACGTTCATCGGGATGAAACGCGGGCTGACCGCATCGTAACCAGCCCGCGCCGCGACATAGACCAGCTCGGCCGGTGTGCAATTGATCAGCGTCAGATGCGCCAATGAGTATAGCGGATCGGCTGGATATTTTGGATCAACTGACATGGCCACATCCCGTGCGCGTGAGTCTTTAATTTCCTATGTTATAATAAATATCTGATGTTGTGTAAATCATCGATTATACAGGCTAGGATTGATCCTCACGCGGTTCATATTCGGGAAGATACTTCGGCGGCATCGGGCCTTTGTTCCGTCCGCCTTGCTGCATCTGCTCCCACCCATGTGCCAACACGCCAACAGAGCGGGAAAGGCAGAAAAGCCCGCGTGACAAGGGCGGGGGAAAACCAAGCTCGCAAAAGATTACCGCGGTGGCCCCATCAATATTCATGGCGATTGGCGTGCCGCGTGCCGCTCCGATCTCGGCCTGTACTGCCTCGCCGATTTCGGCAAAACGGCCAGACACTGTGCCTGCCTTCGCCGCCTCACGGACAAGGGCCATCAGGCGAGGTGCGCGTGGATCATCGGGTTTGTGAAACCTATGGCCAAAGCCTGATATTACTTTGCCATAGGTCTCGCGCCAGGCGGCGATGCCGTCAACGGTCGCCGTTTCCAATTCAGCGCCGCTGTCCATACGGCCTGCAATATCCAGATAAAGTTCAGCGCATTGCTCGCCCGCTCCGCCATGCACATCGCCGAGCATATTCACGCCCGTCGCCATCACATTGTTCAGCCCGACACCACAGGTTGCGGCCATGCGTGCGGCAGCAATCGAAGGGGCTTGCGGCCCATGATCGACACCAGCCACAAGCGCACATTCCAGCAATTCGGCCTGTGCAAGCGTTGGCAGGTCACCATTAGTCATCAGCCAGATCATTTGGCCAAAAGTCACGTTGCCAATCAGGTCCTGAATGGGATGTCCGCGAAAGGCGATCCGTCCCGGGGCCATGTCGATGATCGAGGTTCGCCACCAATGGCGCACGGTGTCTGCATCACTGCTCATGCGATTTCTGCCTGTTTTGTATGTTGCATTTGGGCGGCCAACCGGATCGGCGCATTGCGCGCGCCGTAGCCGTCATAGCCGCCGCGCCGTTCGACGATTTCAAAGAAGAACCCGCCCCAGAAAGACGCGCTGTAGATCTGGAAATATTCACCGCGACCGTCGCGATCATAAAGGATGTTTCCAGCGCGAAGGGCTGTAATCGTATGATCCTCAAGGCCAAAGCGCGTTTGAAGATCGTCATAGTAATTTGCCGCGATGGTCAGTCGCTCGAATCCTGTGGATTGCAACTGGGTCGACGTCTCGAAGATGTCGTCGCTGGCAAAAGCAATGTGTTGAACGCCCGCCCCATCACCTTTACTAAGGAAGCTGCCAGCAAAAGTGCTTTGCCCGCCCGCTCCGTTCAGATTGAGCCGGACTTCGCCTTCCGGGCTGGCTAATGCCTGACTGAGGATCAGGCCCGAAGGATCCACCACATCGACCGCGTCCGCTTTCTCCATTTGGAACGTCGTCAGATAGTAGGTCAGCCAGCTCTGCATCTCCTGATACCGCATGGTTTGGGCTACGTGGTCGATCCGACGTAGCCCCGCGGGTTGAGGCGTTTTGGTTTTTGGGGTGGGATCAAATTCGATATCCCAGACGCGGTGCAAATCGGACTTCTCGTCGATGAAATGCACAACCGATCCGCCGACGCCTTTGATGGCAGGTATGTCCAGCTCTCCTGCGCCTACAGGTTGGGAAAAGGCCGGCGCGCCAAGCATAAGCGCGCGTTTCACTGTCTGACCGGCATCGCGCACACGAAGACCCATGTCGCAGACCCTGGGTCCGTTTTCGGCTCGGGCTTGAGCCGCAAATCCATTAGATTCGGAGTTGATGACGATATTCACTGCACCTTGCCGCCACAGTTCAACTGCTTTGGATCGATGGTTGCGTTCTTCGCGAAACGATAGTGCCGACAGTACACTCGTCAGTGTGGTTTTTGCAGAAGGGTCCACAGCGAATTCGATGAATTCAAAACCCGTCGCATGGACACGCGCGGGCAGCTCTGCGAGCGGTTGCGGCACGCGTGGTTCGGTCTGAGCGACGTCGTCTAGCAAGGACGCCAACGCGCGATATCCATCGCGAGCATAGGTATCGCGCCTGTCGGCAGCGGTCGCGCTAACGCGGGCCAGGGACCACGGCCCCTCATATCCGGCTCGCGCAAGAACGCGCACAAAACTCGCAAGGTTCAATCCACCTTGACCCGGCAACAGTCCAAATTGGCTCTTGCGGTGAGATATGTCGAAATCCACAGCCGCTGCATCTGACATCTGCACATGGAAAACTCGATCACCGGGAATATCGCGCAGTCGTGCGGATTTCGACCCGTCGGCAAGAGAGAAGAAGGAATTGAGCGCCAGCCCAAAATGCGGGCTGTCTACGGCTTCAACAAGCTCAAAGGCATCAAGCTCACGAATAACATGGGCAGCCCAAGGAATAGCGATCAGAGCGGCACGGCAACCGGCCTTGCCCGCCCGTTTCGCCATCTCCTTGAAATCATCGACTAGCGCGTCACGATCAGTAAATGCGTCTTTTCGGGTGGATGTGGCAACCAACAGGGTCTTGGCCCCGAGGTCCCGCATAAGCCCAAGTTTTTGATCCAGCCGCGCGAACGCCGCCACGCGCTCTGGGTCAGACAGCCCCTCAAAATCATCAAACGGCTGGAACACGTCCAATGTTAGCCCAAGCTTGGCTGCGTGTCGCGCGACGTCTTTTGCCGATCCGGAAAAACCCGTCAGGTCCGGCTCGTGCAGTTCAACGCCGGAGAACCCCGCCGCCGCGATCGTTTCGAGCTTTTGCAGCAGATCACCGGGAACAGAGGTCGTTGCAATGGTAAGTTGGGTCATCCCTGATAACCGAACAGTCTCGGCAGCCATAGCACAACGTCAGGAACAAGGATCATGAACAAGAGTGCGCCCAGCAAGACCGCGATAAATGCCCAGATCTCTGAGATGATCTCTTTCAGCGGGATGCCCGTTACCGCGTTGATGACGAACAACAGGATGCCATAGGGCGGCGTGATCAGCCCGAGCATCGAGTTGACCACGATCAACACGCCGAAATGTACCAGATCTATGCCCAGCTCGCGGCAAGTCGGGATGAACAGTGGAATGATCACAAGAATGATCACCGTCGCATCCAGAATGCATCCCAGCAGCAAGACCAGAAGGTTGACCAGCAGGATGAACATCAGTGGGCTAATATCGGCACCAGCAAACATGGCAGAGATGGACTGCGGCACGTTTTCCTGAATAACGATGTAAGTCAGGATCATCGACGCCCCGATCACCAAACCAACCGAAGCAGAAGCACGCGCGCTTTCCACGAAGATCTGATAAAGCGTCTTGATCTTGATGGCGCGGTATAGACCCGCTGCAATGACCAGTGCATAAAGGGCGGCGATGGCGGCGGCCTCTGTGGGGGTCGTGACACCAGAATAGATGCAGCCAAGCAGGATGACAGGCATCAAGAGCGCAGGCGTTGCGCGCACCGTCAATTTGGGGAGGTCACGCAGTGGAACCGCTTCTTCCTGTCCAAACCCACGCCGATGCGAGATCACGGTATTCATCCCCATCAAGACGACGCCCATCACGAGGCCAGGCACGATGCCAGCAAGAAACAGATCACCGATCGACGCGTTTGAAACCAATGCATAAAGCACCATTGGGATGGATGGGGGGATGATCGGCCCGATGGTTGCGGTTGCCGCTGTGATTGCGGCGGCGTAGCCACGCGTGTAGCGTCCGCTTTTTACCATCATATCGATGATGATCTTACCGATGCCGGCCGCATCTGCCACGGCAGAGCCGGACATGCCCGAAAAGATCAGGCTGGCCACCACGTTCACATGCCCCATACCGCCACGGAAACGACCGACTAGGGCGATGCAAAATTGCAAAAGCCTGTCAGAGATGGAGCCTGCATTCATGATATTGGCGGACGTGATAAAGAGCGGTACGGCCAGCAGCAAAAAGCCATCAAAGAGCCTTTGCACCATTGTCGTGCCTGCGATTGCCACGTCTTGCCCAGCGACACCCAGATAGACGATGCACCCGACAAGGATGGCATAGCCAACGGGTGTCCCAATAGCTGCCATGCCGAACAGGGCGATCATCCCCAAGAGAAGTTCCATGCTCATCTGAATGCCTCCCCTTTTGCTTCATCGACAGAGGCGATTGCCTCCAACTCGGTTGCGGGGGGGCCGTATTTGAGCACCGTGTAAATGCGCCAAAGATAGCGAAGTGAGACAACGACCATCATCATCACGAAAGGCGCGAACAGCCACTTGATTGCAATTTTGTCGCCAGTGACAGGTAGCCGAAGGGTCTGGATTTTCTTCAGGTTCATCAACCGATTGTCGAACACTGTCTCCCAGACCGCAGGAAGCGAATAGACCATCGCCACGACCATCAGTACGGCTGTCAGCAGGGCCAAGACTTTGCGGGCAGGACGTGGCACTGCAAGATAAATGACGTCGAAATTAACATGATCGGTTTCACGCACGATAAACGAGGCACCGAAAAATATCAGCCATACCCAAAGAAGCGAGATCAGAACAACCGACCAGCCGATGGGTTCTAAAAAGGGCGTATAGCGAAAAACAATTCCAAGAAGGAAGGTGATGAAAATTACCGCCAACATCATGGCGGCGATAAACTCGGTGCCGCGGGTGAACCATTTTGAAAGGGACTTCATATCTGCTCTCCCGCGGAATTGATTTGTAGCTTTGTTGCCCAGTTTTAGTTGCCGAGCGCGTTGATCTTGTCCAAGACACCGTCTGGCCAAGACGCCGCGGCTTCAGAACCAACGTACTGAGCTTGAACATGCTCGCGGAAGGCGGCCAAATCTGGTGTGTAGATCTCTACGCCTTGGCTGCGAATGAAGTCCGCCAGATTGTTTTCTTTCTCCAACTGCTTGAGGCGACCCCAAGCGGCAGCCGCATCGGCAGCACGCTGAACAGTGAGTTGCTGGTCTGCGTCAAGGCTGTTCCAGGTTTCCGCTGAAAACGCGATGTAGTTCAGATCAACAAGGTGAGCTGTAAGCGCAATTTGCTTGGTCACTTCGTAGAACTTCTTGTCAACAACAGTCGGGAGTGGGTTGTCTTGTCCGTCAATCGCACCGGATGAAAGAGCGGTATAAACCTCAGAGAAGGCAAGCGGTGTTGGTGCGGCCCCTAGCGCTTTTCCGAGGAACTGCCAAGCGTCTGTGCCCGGCATCCGCAGGTTTACGCCCGCCAGATCGGCGGGTGTCTTCACGTCCAGTTCTTCGCGCGTTTGGCGTAGGTTCACGTGACGGCGGCCAAGATACATGACCGACAACAGCTTAACGCCAAGCTCGGCGTCAACCGTTGCTTTGAACGGGTCCATCAACGGGTCATTAAAGACGCGAACCTGATGAGCGGCATCCTGATGGACATAGCCAGTCGCAAAGATGGAGAACTCCGGGAAGAACTGCGCGAGTTCCTGTGCGGATGCGATCGACATCGTGAGGTTGCCGCCTGCGATAGCTTCAAGCTCTGTGCCTTGTGCAAAAAGCGTGCCGTTATAGCCGGGCTGGTAGTCGGCAATCTCTGAAACCATTGGTGCGAATACTTTCGCAAGTGCTTCCGAGCGCGCATCGGTTTCAGACCCCGATGTCGCCATCGAGAATGTTGTTTTGTGGCCATCTGCAGCGGCAGGCAATGCTGCAGCGGCGATACCAAGTGCAGCGACAGACGCAATCGCGGCGCGACGAGTAAGTGTGAACATTGTGTTCCTCCCTGAATCAAAACGCTTCAAGAGCGCCGACGATTTTTACCACTGATTTTTTTATAATAACAAGATATTTTATAAAACATCATATATTTTTAATTTAAGTAGTTTATTTCGGAGGCCTTCTCTTAGATCTTTATCTCCCGCCCGGTTTCGGAAGACAGCGCAACAGCCTCAACAACTTCGAGCGATTTGAGCCCTTCATGCCCAGACACCAAAGGCGCTTCGCGGCCCGCGATGATGTCCGCAAAATGTGCCATCTGCACGGCAAGAGGGTCGTCCATAAGACAAGTTAGATTGCGTGCCGAAATCGGCGTCCACCAATCTGGCTCAGCGTCATATTGCCAAACTCGCAAGTCTGGCAAAGACATGCCGCCCCGCGATCCGCCAATCAAATAACAGCTTTCGGACGTCGCGGGATACGCGGGATTCTCCCTTGCGGTCAGCTCCCAACTCCAAGGTGCGACGATGCTATCTGAGACCGAAATCGTTGCAATCGCCCCAGACTTGAAACGCAGAGCCGCTGTCGCCAAATCCTCATTTTCGAACCCGCGATGCGATGGTACCGAAATGGCCTGAACGGTATCTACATCCCCGCAGAAATGCCTTAGCAAGTCGACATCGTGAACAAGGTTGACCGAGATCGGACCCGCCCCTTTCTTGGTGCGCCAGGGTGCTACTTCGTAATAGTGGTCGGGCTTGTAGAACCAGCAGGTTGCCTGAACTGCGCGGATGTCACCGATGTCGCCTTGCGCAAGCGCTGCTTTTGCCGCCTTGACCATCCCATTGTGCCGGCGATGGTGACCTACAAGCAATGGAACACCCGCTGCATCAGCGGCATCGGTCAGTTTGCGTGCATCCGCAGACGTCACAGTGATTGGCTTTTCAATCAACACAGGGCACCCTGCTTTTACGCAAGCGAGCCCCTGCTCAAGGTGCAAAGGCGTTGGGGTCGCAAGTACGACGCCATCGGGATGAACAGTTGCCAACATGTCGTCCAGCGTTTTGAAAGCTGGATGACCCTGATCTTGCGCGGTAATGAACCCTTCCTGAGATGACTCAACGATTGCGGCAAGTGACAAATAGGGTGCACGCCGGATCACCTCGGCGTGTCGACGCCCGATCAGGCCAAAGCCTACAACTGCTATTCTGGTCGGATCTGACATGTCTTGGATTTCCTGAGTCGATGGTAGCTTGTCCAGGTAACCTACCGATGTCAGGCAAAGATGCAATAACGTCTGATGTTTTCAGCTATACCATATAAAAGAAATAATTGATGTTCCTTGCTGCAATGCCTAGTTTATCGGAAAAATCCTAAGTTATCGGATGAAAGACTTATGACAAAATCCCGCAATGTTGTTGGCGCCTCTACCTATCAGCGCATCAAGCGAGACATCATATATGGCGACCTTGCTCCGGGCTCTAAGCTGAAACTTGATGGTTTGCGAGATCGCTATCAGGTCAGCATGTCGACGCTGCGCGAGACCCTAAACCGGTTGGCCAGCGAAGGATTTGTGGACGCCTTGGACCAACGCGGGTTCTTTGTAACTCCGGTATCGCGCGAAGATCTCATCGAAATCGCCAATTTGCGCGTTCTGCTGGAATGCCACGCGCTGCGACTATCGATCCAGAACGGTGACACCGATTGGGAAGGCAACCTCGTTGCCGCGCATCACAAGTTACACCTGATGGAACAAGGCATGTTGAAATGCGACGAAAGCAAGATCGAAGACTGGAAGCGTTATGATTGGGAGTTTCATCAGGCGCTGATCGAAGCATGCGGATCTCAGAATCTCTTGTCGCTGCACGCTGTCCTTTTCGATAAGTATCTTCGGTACCAGATGTTGGTTCTGACACACCGTGGCGAAGAGGCTGTTGAGGAGCATCGGAAAGTTTTTGAGGCAGCACTCGCCCGGGACATTGATACGGCCGCGGATACGTTAAGGATCCACATCGAGAAAGGGCTAGAGCATTCGCTTGCGGCCTTTTGATGTGTATTAGTCTCGATGTGATCTGACACCGCCCCCAATTTTTCAAATTGGATTGGGGGCGGTGGTTCCCTTGAAGGGAGATGGTTGTCGGTTTTGATGGTGGTGCGAACCGAACCATCAAACAAGGAAACTACAATGTTGAATTCTACTGACAAGATCATCAAATACAAAACCGGTTTGCTGAACCTGGCCGAGGAACTGGGTAACGTATCGAAGGCGTGTCAAGTGATGGGTATGTCGCGTGACACCTTCTACCGCTACAAATCTGCGGTCGACGAAGGCGGCGTGGAAGCGCTGTTCGAGCGCACCTGACGCAAGCCCAATTTGGCGAACCGGGTGGATCAGGCGACCGAGGACGCCGTCATCAAATGCGCCACGGATTTCCCGGCCTACGGCCAGGCCCGCACCTCCAACGAGTTGCGTAAACTGAGCGTCTTTGTCTCGCCATCAGGCGTCCGGTCGATCTGGCTGCGGCACGATCTGGCCAACTTCAAAAAGCGGCTCAAGGCGTTGGAAGCCAAGGTTGCCGAGGACGGCACAATCTTGACCGAGGCCCAGGTTCAAGCGCTTGAAAAGAAGAAGCTGGACGATGAGGCTTGCGGCGAGATTGAGACTGCTCATCCGGGCTATCTGGGTAGCTAGGACACGTTCTATGTCGGCACCCTCAAGGGCGTGGGCCGCGTTTACCAGAAGACCTATGCGGACACCTATTGCAAGGTGGCCCATGCCAAACTCAACACCACAAAGACGCCGATCACGGCGGCCGACCTGCTCAACGACCGGGTGCTGCCATTCCAAGAAGAATACGACCTGCCGGTGCTGCGGATCATGACCGACAGGGGCACGGAATACTGCGGACGTGTCGACAAACACGATTTCCAGCTCTTCTTGGCGATCAACGATATTGATCACACGAAAACCAAGGTGAAGTCGCCCCAGACCAACGGCATCTGCGAGCGGTTCCACAAGACGATCCTGCAGGAGTTCTATCAGTCGCGTTCCGCAAGAAGCTATATGACAGCATCGACGCGCTGCAGGCCGATCTGGATGGGTGGCTGCATCACTACAACTACGAGCGCACGCATCAGGGCAAAATGTGTTGCGGCAGAACACCCATCGAAACTATGATCGACGAGAAAGAAATCTGGCAGGAAAAGTTCGTGAACTGAACTTGACCTGACAGACGCCGCCAGAAAAACGGCCAACTGTCAGATCACATCTGAACCACTAAAATTCAATGATGGACAGCCGCTTCAACTCCGATAATTGCTTTCCTGCATCGTGAGCCTAGGCTGCTGCATCAATAACTTCAACATGATCTGACAGTTGGTTGATTTCAGAATCAATTTTTGCTAGAGTTTCGCGGACCTTTCGAATTGCATTCGTTCCAGCATCAACAGTAGCGGCATTTTTTGATATGATTTCATTAATATCCGCAGAAGATTTTCCAACACGGACGGATAGCTCTTGGACCTGATCGGCAACAGCGCCGAACGCTCTCCCATGCTGGCCCGCTCTTGAAGCTTCTATCGTTGCATTGAGCGCAAGAATGTTTATCTTCGCCGCAATATCTTCAATCATTTTGACAATGTTTAGCGCTTCGTTAGAGGTATTTTGAATATCACTCAACGCGTCATCGGCATCTTCAGCGGTCATTCGACTTTCATTTGTCATCCGTTTCATCGACAATGTTGATTTTGCTTGCGTTTCGCTAAAGTTGTCCACGCTTCGATTGAAGTCATGCGACATACCCGCAAATTTCCCTAAATCGGAGGTTTCCATCCGATACCGCAGATCGCCAGACGCCAAACGTTTTAGAGCGTTTTCCATGTCATCCGTAACACTATCCACCACATCGAATAGCCGGTTTACACCTTCGCACGCTGTCGACAACATTCGGCTTGCCCCTTTCGGAGCATTTATACGATCGTGAAAAATACCTTTTACAGCATTTTCGATCATGGAATTGATTTGTTCGACAAGAAGTTCATCGACAAACTTTCGCTCTTCCAGCTCAGCCATTTTACGCTGGCTTTCCCTTTGGTTTTTTTGGTCTTCTGCAGCCATGCGTAGGGTCAGTTGATTGAATAACATAGACAATTCTCCAGACTCATCCCCCTGCTCCACTTTTATCAACTCACCTGGCTTGGCATCATTCTCCAACATGCGGACAAGCATTTGCTGCAAGTGACCAGTGCCAAGCGTTTGACCGTGCTCCGCCGTATTCAAACCATCAAACTCGTCTTTTTCAGCCACTCTGAGCGGAACGAATTTATTTATAATTTTCAGACCTATGAATGACACGCCAAAACTCCAGGCAAAGACCAACAAAACGCCGCCGGTCTGTACCGCAATTTGCATTGCGCGTGAGGTCGCCAATAGTGAATCCGCCGGCGCCAAAATACCAACAAGAATTGTCCCTAGGGCACCTGAAAAACCATGCACACCGATTGCTCCGACCACATCGTCAACTTTCCAAGCATGTAATAATAGGTAGTTGAAATATTGTGTGGCCATTCCACCGATGAAGCCAACTAAAGCTGCCGCTTGAATTCCGAACACGTCTGGACCAGCAGTCACACAAACCAGCCCCCCAAGTAGCCCGTTGATTACTCTATCAACTTTTAACTTTCGCCCATCAACAACGACGCTGTACAGCAATCCTCCAATACCACCAAAAACCGCTGCAAAAACAGTATTTGTGATGATTGTTGGCACCACATCACTGAGAGCAAGTGCCGAACCCCCATTGAAGCCCAGCCAACCTACCAATAAAATTAAAGCGCCAGCAGCTGAAATGACCGGATTGTGCCCGGAAATGTCAAGCACCTCACCATTTTTACCATAGCGCCCGATCCGAGGGCCAATGACCATAGCCGCGGCGAGGGCAACCCAAGCTCCCACTCCGTGAACAACAGTTGATCCGGCAAAGTCCATAAATCCTAAATTACCCAAAATGGGTGCGTTTTCCGTTTGAAGCGCCGCTCCCCAAGCCCAATGGCCAACGACCGGATATATCAAGGTGCCAATAAAAACAGCTGCCAGCGTATATCCCCAAAAAGAACATCTTTCGGCAATGACCCCTGAGACAATTGTAGCCGCTGTACCGCAGAACATTGCTTGAAATGTAAAGAATAACAGGGTGTTACCATCCATCTCATCCGGAAGAATGTATGCACCGCTGGCGCCAAACCATCCACCGACGGAGACGCCAAACATCAAACTAAACCCTATAAACCAATAGCCCGCAAGTGAAACAACAAAATCAGTTAGATTTTTTTGGGCAACGTTAATCGTGGTTTTTGATCTAACAAATCCACATTCCAAAAGCAGGAATCCGATTTGCATGAAGGCAACAAGAGCTATGGCAACCAAAATCCACGAATGGTCAATTCGATTGGCATTGGATGCGACAGTATCTGCCATTAGAGCTGAAGAAGTTAAGACATAAACAGCGCACACAGTTGCGCCACGGGTCAAGGCTTTCGTCATATCACACTCATATATAATCTTTGCAACGACAACATTTATTAGGCACAAAAGTTTATAAAGAATTAAATTATCAAGAGTAGTGGTTCAGATGAAACCCGCATTCCCCAAGTAGCCCGATGTTTTCGCGCCTCTGGAAGCCACTAATGTGTTATGTTTCAGCATGTTAATAGGGTTGAAGGTGGCCGATCATGGATCACCCAAAGGGTGCAGGCGAAACCGGAAATGTTCGGCTTGGATTTGACCGTCGCGTGCGGCTGGAATTTCATGGATCAAAGATCAGTTCGGACGGTGGTCTGCTGTTGTTTCGGGAACTGGACGAGGTGCTTGGCCTGCACGACATTGCGGGCGGCGTTCTGAGTGACACCCGCACTGGTCACAATCGTCTGCACTCACTGGTCGGCCTGTTGCGACAGTCGGTCTTTGGTCGGCTGGCCGGGTACGATGATGTGAATGATGCGGATCGTCTGGCGCTCGATCCAGTGATGCGGCAGGTGGTCGGAGGACGGGCCGTTGATGCCAAGGCCGCGTCAGCAAGCCAGATGGGACGGTTCGAAACAGAGGTGCTGACGGCGGCTGGTAACCGCACTGCGCTGACTGATCTGCCGGGGCAATGGATCGACCGTGTTCACGAACGCAAACCGCCCAAGTGGATCACGCTGGATATGGATAGCTCGGTCAGTCCAACCCACGGAGCGCAGGAGGGCACGGCCTGGAACGGGCATTTCGGTTGCATGTGTTATCACCCGCTGTTCGTTTTCAACCAGTTCGGTCATCTCGAACGCTGCGCTCTGCGCCCCGGTAATGTGCACAGCGCGTATGGATGGGAGGAGGTTCTGAAGCCGATCATAGCGCGATATGCGGACCGTCACCTGATGCGGTTCTTCCGGGGCGATGCTGCCTTCGCCATGCCAAAGCTATACAAAACTCTGGAAGCGGAGAGATATTACTACGCCATTCGCCTCCGCACCAATCGTGTTCTTCAGGGCAGGATTGCGCATCTGCTCAAGCGCCCGATGGGTCGTCCGCCAAAAGGCGTGAAGCGTATCTACGGTGACTTTGAGTATCAGGCGGTGTCCTGGGACAAGCCTCGCCGCGTTATCGCCAAGGTCGAGTGGCATCCCGGCGAGTTGTTCCCGCGTGTCGGCTTTGTCGTCACCAACCTGCCAATGGAGCCAGACTGGATCATCCGCTTCTACAATCAACGCGGCACCGCCGAGCAGTACATCAAGGAAGGCAAGCAAGCTATCAACTGGACACGGTTGTCTTGCAAGGGCATGGCGCAAAACGAGGTCCGCCTTCAGCTTCACGCACTGGCCTACAATCTGGGTGTCTTCCTGCAAGGCACGGACCTTCCCAAAGAGATGGCCGACTGGTCTCTAACCAGCTTGCAAACCCGGCTGATCAAGATTGGTGCGCGCGTCGTCCGACATGCCCGTGCCATTACCTTCCAGCTTGCTGAAGTTGCCGTCAGCGGAGATTTATTCAATCGCATCTTGGCAGCCATCCAGCGGCTGCGCGCACCGCCGGTTCCCGCATGACCGCCTTAGCGATGAAATCTAAAGGAACGTGGCTCAATTGGTCCGTCTGGGCCGGTGATGTTCAGCCAAAAAGCCGGGTCAAACCTGCTGCCGAACCCAAAATAGCGATCAGGCCGCACGACAGATCACCGAGTACCAGGCACAGCTTGTCCAAGAGTCTTGATCGGCACGCAAAACCGGTACAAACTGGAAAGAACGGCATTCTACTTGGGGAATGTCGGTTTAAGTAGGAAGGCCTAGCCTTTGGAAAATATAAGATCGTTAGTCTCGTGGTCGCTAAGGGTAGCCATTTTTATAACCGGCCTTTTCGCCGCAATATTGTATACCCTTGTGTCACTTAATATAGGAGATAAGCTTATACTCAGAATGACTAATCTAGTGAACGTAACTGAATACGATCGTGACTTGATTGTGTTACAAAGCGTCCTGGTTGCATTTTGCACCACATTTGCGCTTTCTGTTTTTTGGCTAATTTTAATTAGGAAAAAAGGGTAACCCATGGAGCTTAATATATCTAACCCCACAGGGGGGCTTCATCGCTCTGATGATAGCGACGTTATGGACCAAATGAGTAGAGCAATTGATTTTGGCATATCAAATGATGAGATGGGGCAGAGGGGTGAGGCATATCATGGGGGCGCCATAGGGTTGATGGCTGCGGCTGCGGCCGGCATTTCTGTGTTAGCCGCAGGAGCCATGGGTGTTATTGGGGCTATTTTTGGAGTCACTGACGTAACCCATAACACAGTAACGCAAAATGCTCCTAGTGGATGGGTGTCCGATCTTCATGACTTGCAAGTAGCGGCTGTAGTCATCCAAGATCGTGCTGAGATAATACCAACCCCAGCCGATGATCTTGAAGTAGGTGAAGTCCGTTTGCCACATCTCGTTGATTGCCGTGGTTTTGTCTTTGAACTCATCGGCCGCTTTGATCACTACGTAATCCGGCGCAGTGATCAGGTCAGCTGCTTTGAGAATGCGATAAGCTGATGATCCAGAGATAAAATACCGTTTCTCATCAGTGTATTTGACGGCCAACTCCCGCGTACTCAGCGCTTCATGCTCCAGAGCAAACTCAATGAGTTCATTGCGGCGGGCATCCGGAATGCGGTTCCAGACTGACCCAGGGCGTGGCGAATGATCCGCCAATGCGTCCAGGCCACCGTCGACATAAAGATCGTACCACCGGTAAAACGTGCTACGCGGAATGCATAGCATATCGAGGGCTTGTTTGACTGGCAGGTGCGAGCTCTCAACTGTGCGGATGATCTCAAGCTTTTCAGACGCGGGATACCTCATTCCCCGTACTCCCCACTTCCTGTCATGCTTTTTTTGAGCAAACGATTTTCAAGGGTCAGATCCGCTACGCATTCCTTCAGCGACAAAGACTCTGAGCGCAACTCCTTCACTTCTGGTAACGTCGCCTGGCGCGCAGTATCTCCAGACAAACGCCGCTTACCTGCTTCAAGGAATTTGGTCTTATCGCGGTTTAGTTCCGGTCTCTTTCGAGCAATGTTTGCTATGAAGGAGATAGAGAATGGCAAAGAGATACACAGACGAGTTTCGGCGTGATGCGGTGCGCATGGCGACGACCAGTGGCCTAACGCGGCCTCAACTTTCATCGGATTTAGGGGTTGGGCTTTCGACGCTGAACAAATGGGTTCAGCAACATCAACATGACGATCTGATGTCAGGACCGCATGAAGACGTTGAAAAGGAAAACACGCGACTTCGCAAAGAAGTCCGTCTGCTGCGCGAGGAGAGGGAAGTGCTAAAAAAGGCGGCGATCTTCTTTGCAGGCCAAAGCCGGTGAGATTTGCTTTCATCGATGCCTGGAAAGAAGAATGGTCTCTGGAGTTCCTCTGCCGAATTATGAAGGTCACATCACGCGGGTTCCGTGCTTGGCGGGTGCACCCAATGAGCCAGCGACAGCGTGATGATATGGTCCTTCTCGCCCACATCCGTGAGCAGCATAGGCTCAGCCTGCAAAGCTATGGGCGGCCACGGATGACCGAAGAGTTGCAGGAGCTGGGGCTGAACGTCGGTCACGGGCGTGTTGGCCGTTTGATGCGCGAGAACGGCATCAAGGTCATCAGGACCCAGAAATACAAGGCCACAACAGATAGCGACCATACGTTCAACATCGCGCCCAACCTGCTGGATCAGGATTTCACTACGGATGGCCCGAACCAGAAATGGGCCGGTGATATAAGCTACATCTGGACCAGCGAAGGCTGGCTATATCTGGCTGTCATCCTCGACCTCTACTCTCGCCGCGTCATCGGCTGGGCTGTCAGCAATCGCATGAAACGGGACTTGGCGATCCGGGCGTTGGACATGGCTGTGGCACTACGGCGACCGCCCGAAGGCTGCATTCACCATACGGATCGCGGGTCGCTATACTGTTCCAACGAGTATCAACGACGCTTGTCAAAGCATGGCTTCAAGGTCTCGATGAGCGGCAAGGGTAATTGTTACGACAATTCGATGGTTGAAACGTTCTTCAAATCCATCAAGGTTGAGCTGATCTGGCGCAACAAATGGGACACACGTCGTCAGGCAGAAGGTGCGATCTTCCAGTATATCAATGGCTTTTATAACCCGCGCCGACGTCACTCATCGCTAGGTGGCAAAAGCCCCTTGGCATTCGAACGAAAGGCCGCATAAATGAGTTCAGAGACCGGAATGTAAACGCGACAAGTCCAACCCTGCCTGAAGCTCCCTGCTGGATTCCATGACCGGCTGACACGCTGCCACGCCGCCAGCTTTAAAACTCGCCGTCGCGCAGCCGGTCAACCAGCTCCCCGCGATTACGAGGACGGCGAGCCGCCGACTCCAGCATCCGGCGTTGGATTTCATTGGCCTTCTCCGTGGTTTCAAAACGTTCCTCCAGGCGACCGACGCGCTCACCGGAGCGGCGGATCGACAGTAGGAACAGAAAAATGGTGAGAGTGATCGCACCATAACGTAGGGCCGCCCGCATCCATGGGATGGCAGCGATACCGCCGAGAAAGGTCGAAATCATCGCTGCCCCCTGCGCCAGTCATCAAGGCGGGCGTATATCGTGACTGCGATCCCACACAGCGCCAAGGCGATGAAGACCCAGCGAAGCGTGTCGAGATACGGGACGAGCGGAAGTATGGCCGTTTGGGTCTCGGCCAGGACGCTCTGTGCAACCTCCACGCCCGCTGCACCCAGCGTCGCCACCCCGGCCGCTCCGGGATGCGTGGTCTCGGTGAGCGTGGTCATGAGGTTATCCTTTCAGCTTGAAGGTGCGGGCGACGATCTCGCCCCAGGGGCGGGCCGTCGTGGTCCGGCCGGGTTGTGGGTGATGGGCGGCAATCTCGGGTTCGGCCTCGGCTTTTGCCGCCAGAAGGGCCATGCGGACGTCGTCGAGGCTGGCGTCCTGTTCGAGGAACCGCCCAGCCATCTGCGGCTGGCCTGCAAGGCGGCAGAGATCGACGACAGCGCGAGCATGGGTGATCGCCTCGGCGCGGATCGCGGCGGGATCGAGCGGTGCGCCATCCGGAGTCGGGATCGGATCCGAAGGGCTGGGCAAGTCGTCGGTGACACCATGCCCTTCCGGCTCGACCGGCGCTTCGTCGCTGTCCGCCTCGCCGGTGCTGTCGTCAGGTTCGACATCGCCGTCCACGATACTTTCGGTCTTTGTGCCCGTGTCTTGGCTAGTATCCTCGGGAACGTGCTCCAGTTCGGGCTGAACACCCTCCGCGCCTGTTGCATCGACAGCCTTGACGAGGTCGGGCGGCGCGTTGCGGAACCGACCGATGTCGAACCGCGCGGCCATCCTCACAGGGTCCGCCAGCCGATCCGCAAAGCCCGCCGCCACCGCATCACCCGCATCGAACCAGGTTTCGGCCGCCATCAGCGCTGCGATCTCGTCATCTGGTTTGCCGGATTTGGCGGCATATCCCCGGACGAGGCTGCCCGCGATCTTGTCGAGCGCCTCGGCCATGGCGCGCATGTCACCCGCCGTGCCCATTGCCAGACCCGACGGATCGTGGATCATCAGGAACGCATTTTCCGGCATGACGATCTCGTCACCCGCCATCGCGACATAGGACGCGGCAGAGGCGGCAATACCGTCGATCCAGACCGTGACCGTGCCCGCGTGCCGCTTCAGCGCATTGTAGATCGCCACGGCATCAAAGACTGACCCGCCCGGGCTGTTCAGCCGCAGATCGACCGGCGTCCCGTCGGGCAACGCGCCGAGTTCGGCAAGGAACCCCTTCGCCGAGACCCCATAGGCACCGATCTCGTCATAGATCGCCACTTCCGCACCTGTTCCCCGGGCGCGGATCGCATACCAGCTTGTCATATTGTCACTCCTGTTCGGTGGCGGGATCGGTGGAGGCGGATCCATCGCCTGTGTCTTCGCCTGTGCCATCTCCAGGATCAGGCCGCGCGGCGGGCGTTGCTCGCGCGCCCTGTGTCTCGCCGGGGCTCGCGCGGTAGCTCAGCCCCAGATCGGCAACGCGTTTGGCATCCGCCGCATTCTCTCGGTCGACTTCTTCGACGTCATAGCCAGTGGCCTCGACCACCTTGCGCCGCGAGGTGATGCCTGCTTCCATCGCCAGCACTTGCGCCTGGATGTCCTTCAGCGGGTCGACCCAGTCCCAGCGTGGCGGGATCCACTGCACCGGCCGCGCGACGGCGGGATTGCCGATATCCAGCGCCCCCGACAATACGGCCGTCTCAAGCCAGCGCCGCCAGATCGGCCGACACAGCTGGTGCGCCATCACCCCATGCTGCAGCTGGCCAATGCGTCGCCGGAACTCGACCAGCTCTGCCCGCAAGCTCGAATAGTTCGCCTGGCGCACATCGCCGGTGACGAGGTGATAGGGCAGCCCCAGAGAGGCCGAGACCGACAAGAGCGTCCGGTATTGAAACGCCTCATAGCCACCCCCAACATCTGCGGGGCTCGAGAACTTCACATCCTCGCCCGGCAGCAGCACTTGCATCGTGCCCGGCTCCAGGCTGGCGATGGCCGCCCCATCGAGATCGGCTTCGGACTCGCCCATCATCGGGTCTTCAGGTGCTGTCTTGGTGATGAAGCCCGCAAACATCGCCGCCGTCTTCTTCCGGTCCAGTTCAGCGTCGTCGTACTGGTCCAGCAGAAACAGCCGCACCATGGCCGGGGCCACATGCGGCAGGCCCCGGATTTGCCCCGCATCAATGGGCCGGTAGATGTGAAGTACATCCTCAGCGGGCACGCGCACCGTCTCCGGTATCACCGCCCCTTGGTCGGTGCTGTCGCCCGGATGGCGTCGGCGGAAGTGATAGGCCACGCGCCGTCCGATGCCGTCAAATTCAATCCCGCAACGGATGCGATTGCCGTTTCCCGACGTTTCCGTCTTCTCGAAGGGCAGCATTTCCGACTGCAGGAGCTGCAGTTGCAAAGGCACCAGCAGACCATCCTCAGACCGGCGCGGCCGCAGCCGGACAAAGCATTCGCCCGCCACGAACATCTCGCGTGCGACCATAGCCTGCAGACCGTAGAAGTCGGTCAGACCGTCCGCGTCAGCCTCGTCGGTCCATGCGAGCCAGAGCTGCTGAACACTGTCACGCAACACCGCATCTGAGATCAGCGACGACGGCTTGATCCCGTCGCCGACCATGTTCGACGCAAATGCCTCGCAGGCATTGGCGGCATAGCCGTTGGTGACGACTAACTCGCGCGACCGCGCCAGCAGGCGGGGGCCGCCCGAGGCGACCAGCGAATTGATGTTCTCTAGCGGCGGGTTCCAGCCCCGCAAGCGCCGCCTTGCCAGAGCGCCTTCCAGACGCGCGGACACGGCGGCGGGACCGCCGGGGACACGGCGGCGAAAGCGGTCAAACAGGCCCATGAGTCAAAGACCCTTCGTCGTCGTCACACGCACCTGCCGAACGATCCGTCGTCCCTCGGCAGCCGCAATCTCGCGGTCGAGCGCCTCGATGGCCCGGTCGATTTCCGCCACACTGCGATAGTCCACCGTCTTTCCGTCGTAGCTGACGCGCGCCACGCCTGAGGAACGCTGAACAGCCAGGGTCTCGCGGCGACTACTGAGTTCCGTCAATGTCGGCATCTGAATTGACCTGACTTGGGAATATGTTTCATTGAGCCAACCGAATCCCGAGTGAGGGCAAAACCATGACCCCGACCGAAATCATGCGCGATCTCGCGCGCAACGACATTTTTCCGAAAACCGCCATGGCCGAAGCAGGCACCCGGCGCGAAGAAATGGCGCCAGTCTTCATCGATCTCGTAACCCGCCTCGCACATCAGCGTATCCCGGCGATGAAAGACGCTGATCTGATGGCTTTTATTCCGATCTTCCACATGCTGGGCGAATGGCAGGATCCTCGTGCCTATCGCCCTTTGGTTCAGATGCTCCGTCGTCCAACCAAGGTCATCGACCATCTCCTCGGGGACGCTGTCACCGAAACGAGCTTTCGCGTCATCGCCGGAACATTCGACGGTGACCTGCAGCCCGTGTTCGACGCGATCGAGGACAGGAAGGCTGACGAATTCGCGCGTCTGTCCTTGATGAATGCTCTCGTCTTGATCGCGCAACTGCACCCCGCTGAACGCCCGGTGATCGAGAATTATTTCCGGACCTTTCGCCAACGCTGTCCCAAGGCACCCGTGGACCTCCTCACTGGCTGGATGGGCGCTATTGCCGCCCTCGGACTCGAGGATATGTCCGAGGCCGTGCGCGAGGTTTTCGACCAGGGCCTTATCCCGAAAGAGTATTGCGACTTCGGGCATTTCCTTGAGGATCTGGAAACCTCCCTCAACGAAGGTGTTTCCCCCGCAAACCGTCGTTACCAGAAAGCCCTGATCACCAATTCCATCGATGAGTTGTCGAAATGGCACTGTTATACCGATGAGTTTCTCGCCCAGCAGAAGACCCGCAAAGTTGACAACGCCTTACGCGTGGCCCCCTGGACAGAGGCCCTCACAAAGACACCCGACAAACTTGGCCGCAACGATCCCTGTCCCTGCGGCAGCGGCAAGAAGTTCAAGAAATGCTGCCTGCACTGAACCGGCCCGGCCAACAAGACCCTGCGTTTCCAGCCCCTTCACCTCATGTAACTTGAGCGCACGGTTCGCCGCTGTGGTCCCGCACGCCGAGAAGCGGGCGTGGTGTTTCCCGCCCCGTCCTCAGCCATGTCCTCCGCCGTGATCCCGACCTGTGCTTCCAGATCAGTCCACCGCGCATCGGACCAACGGTCAGCGCCCAATATCCAAGCCGCGGCCCTCGCATAGACCCGTGTATCCAGCGCCTCGTTGCGTTCGCGCAGCTTCTGCCATTCGAGCCGGGCAAAGCCGCGTTTGGTGCGCACCGTGATCAGTTGTTCGGCCGTGAATTGCTTCAGCCACTCGCCGTCCGCCCAGTTTGGCAGATGGATGGTTCCGGGCGGGCAAAGATGCCCAGCCTCGATTTCCTCCCGCGTCGGCCGGTCCTGGCGCAAATAGCGATAGGTCTCGGTCTTGAAGGTCGACGTGGCGACCGTCCAAAGCCGCGCCCCGCGCCGCAGCCTTTTGCCTGCGATGGTCGCGTCCACATAAGTCGGGCCAGTGACCGGGCTCGAGCGGTTGAAGCCCTCGACGCCTTTGACCGGAGCCACCTGCGCAAAGCCGACCTGTCGCGACCAGGCATACACGGCACTGGTCTCGTAGCCTGTGTCGATCGCCAGCCGTGCCAATGTCATGTTTTGACCGGAAGCATGCTCCCAGGTCTGACCGAGCAAATTGGTCAGCTGCTGCCAGCACGCCGGGTCGCCGGGCCCGCCCTCAATGACCAGGTGATCGATCAGCCAACTCTCCAGCCCGCGGCCCCAGGCCCAGACATCGACCTCGATGCGATCTTTTTGAACGTCCGCCCCGGCGGTCAGGAACAAGCCCCGCTCTGGAACAGTGCCTCCTTCCCAAGTCTCGCGCTGATCCGCCAAGCGCTGCCAGGCCGGCGCTTCACCGGTTTCTACCCATGTCTCGCCGAGGATCGTGTTGCGGAACGCCTTGATCGCTTCATCCGACCCCTGCGCCGCGTCCCATGCCCGCACGATCCGCTCCCAGCTCAGCCAACCGATCGGCGAATACAGCGCCGAGAGGTGATAGCCTACAGTGCCGGGATCGGCTGCGGTCTCAGTCGCGCGCCATTCGCCTGCCTCCAGCATCGCCGTCTTGTTGTGTTCGGCGATAGGCGTCTCGCAGCCCTCGCAGTGATATTCAGCAGTCTCCGGCCGCCCCTTTTGCCAACGCAGCCGCTCGAACTTCAGCCACTGTTCCTGACCGCAATGCGGACACGGCACGAAATACCGGCGTTGGTCGCTGGCGTCGAACTCGCGCTCGATCCGGCTCAGCCCCCGGATCGTCGGCGTCGAGACCAGGAACACCTTGCGCCGATGCGCAAATGTCAGCGACCGCGCTTCGGCCAGCGTGACCGGATCGCCTTCGTCGTCAGCGGATGCCGGATAGGCATCGACCTCGTCGAGGAAGATGTAGCGCGCCGGAGTCGAGCGCAGGCCCACGGCCGAGTTCGCCCCCGTCATGATCAGGATGCCGCCCGCGAATTCCTTCGACAGCATGGTGTTGCCCGCGTCGCGCGAACGGGCGGGTTTGACCCGTTCCCGCAGTTCCGGGCTCTCGTCGATCAGCGGGTCGATCCGCTGCCTTGAGTTTCGTTTCGCCAGTTCCACCGTCGGCTGGACCGCCAGCATCGGGCCCGGTGCCTGGTGGATCGCAAAGCCGATCCAGTTGTTCCAGGCCTCGGTCGCGCCGACCTGCGCTGCCTTCATGAAGACGATCCGCTGCGTCGGATCGCCGGGTGAGAGCCTATCCATTATTTCGCCCATGTAGGGCGTGCGCGCCGTGCGATACCGCCCGGGTTCTGCCGAAGCGCGCCCCGAAAGCATCCGGTGCCGGTCCGCCCATTCCGAGACCGTCAGGTCCGCATCCGGCGTGAGGCCAGCACCCCAGGCGCGCAGGATTTCCGCAGCGCCGTCAAAATCCAGAATATCGTCGGCATCACCGGAGATCGGGTTTGACCTCGGCAAGATCGTCGAGCTGGGCACGGACATGTTTCTCCAGAACCTTCTGCATTGCGGCGGGCTCGACGCCCAGATCGGCCGCCATCAGCGCCGCAGCTCGCGACGGCCAGTTGACCCAGACATCGCGCTCCTGCCGCGCCAGCCGGAACACCAGCGACAGCGCACGGGCCCGGTCGATCAACTCGCCTTTCAGCTTTTGCAACCGGAGGCGGCGCTCCTGCGCCTTCAGCACTTCGTTCGCCGTCTTGGCCTGCAGGAACGTGGTGCCGCTGCCAATGGGCGGAGCCGCCAGCCCCTGTTCGCGCAGGGTTTCTCCCACGGCGGAGACCGCCGCCTCCGGGACGGGTTTGAGTTTCGGCTTCGTTGCTTTGCGGGTTTTGGACGGATCGGTTGCTTCAGCGCGCAAGGCATCGCTGGCCACCGCGTCAATGCTGCCATCGCCGTACAGAACTAGCCGCCCTGTCGCCTTGGCCTTCTGGATCGCCCCGCGTGAGAGACCGACGCGGGCGGCATACTGGCGCTCGCTCAGACCCTCCATTGCGCGCTCCGATTATCATTCAAAATCATGTGCTTATGTAGTTGATAAGCCTCCGCACCAGAGCGAACGTGATCCTACGAAAACGATGCAACTCACAACGGAGCCGCCACTATGACCCGCCTGAACCCAATCACCACACCCCGCCACCAGCTGCGCGCCGCGAAGGCGGCCCGGAACCGGGAGGCGGCTCTCAATGCGTTCATCGGCAAAAAGGCCGAGATCGACGAGATGCTCGCCCGCTTGGCAAGCCTTAGCGACGAGCACTTCAACGCCCACCCAGACGAGATCAACTGGGGCCACGTCGGCACCCTTGAGCATTACGCCAGCCTCCTGAAGCGCATCACCGACAGCGCCTGCGGCGAGGGTGAGCACGCGGAGTGAGCACCATGGAAACCAGCACCATCCGCATTGCCATTCGTAAGCTGCCTGAGCGCTTCGACCGAAGTCGTATCACCACGGTTCTCGACGAAATCGAAGGTGCATTGATGGACGATGGCGGCGTTTATATCCTCGCATACGCTGACAGCATGACGATCACCATCGAGGTGCCGACCGATCAGCTGATCGATGCGGCAACCTGCCTGAAAGATCTCGACCTGATCTGATTTGGGCAACCGCGCAGACCCGCCCCGCACGCGCGGGGCTCGTCCTAGTAGAAGGGTCGCATTCCGCGCCCTCGATGACCGGAGACAACCATGGCCAAGAATTCCATCCCCAAAACAACCGATGCAGCCCCGCGCCAGACCAAGCAGCAGATAATGATCGATCTACTGCGGCGGCCCGAAGGCGCGGGCATCGAAGAGATCACCGCTGCAACCGGATGGCAGTCGCACACTGTGCGCGGCGCAATGTCCGGCGCGCTAAAGAAGAAGTTAGGCCTCGAGATCACCTCGAAGAAGGTCGAGGGCCTCGGACGGGTCTATCGTATCAAGCGCTGATTTCGATCCGGCGCACCGCTGAAGTCACGACTATAAGGAAGCCGTCGCCGTGTAAGCGGCGGCTTCGTCTTTCTCACCCGGATCGCCTCGAAGAGCCGCCGCAGCACATAGGACCGAGCAATACTCACCACGGTGAACACCGCGCCCATCTTCAGGTTTTGCGTTAGCGTCGTATGCAACCCGAATATCGGAAAGATCAGGATCTGCGTAACAACCGCGACACTATAGCCGACAAATACGTTGGCGACGGACTCAACCAGCGACATGAAGCGCGACTGGCTGCCATTCGCAGGCATTGTGTCTTGAACAGAAGTTCTTAAATCTGAGTCAGCAGTAGTAGAAGTCCTAATCATGATCGATGCCCCTGAAATAATTGATGACCTCCGTCACACCTCACCGATGGCCGTGACTGGAAATGGCTGGGCGCTCATTTCTGACCGTGTAATGGGCGGGGTTTCGGCCGGAACGATGCGACGCGAAATGGTCGACGGCCGCGAGGCGATCCGCATGCGAGGCGGCGTCAGCCTTGAGAATAACGGTGGCTTTCTCCAAGTCGCACTGGATCTTGGTGATGCAGGCGGTGAAGTCGACGCGCGAAACTGGACCGGGATCAAGTTGGACGTTTTCGGGAACGACCAAGTCTACAACCTACATCTGCGGACATCAGATATTCACCGCCCCTGGAAATCTTACCGCCAAAGTTTCTGCGCTCCGTCCCGCTGGACGACTATCTACCTTCCGTTCTCCGAATTTGTGCCGCATCGAACGGAACGCCCGCTCAACACCGCCCGGCTTCGCCGAATTGGTCTGGTCGCGATTGGCAGAGAATTCGAGGCCGACATATCCATTGCCGACATCCGCTTCTATACCGCTGCCGGAGAAGTGGAGGCAGCTTCGTCGCTGTCCTGAACCGGTCTGTCTCGCTCTTGGCGTGCATCGGCAAAGGTTCGGTCCTGCCCTGCGAGAACAGCGTCCTTTCCGGTGAACTGTTGCCAACGCTCTATGGCAACATCGACATAGGCCGGATTGAGTTCGATCCCGTAGCAGACGCGACCCGTCGTCTCGGCAGCGATCAGCGTGGTGCCGGACCCCATGAAGGGCTCGTAGACCGCTTGACCCGGGCTGGAATTGTTGAGGATCGGCCGACGCATGCATTCGACGGGCTTCTGGGTGCCATGAACGGTTTCCGCATCCTGGTCCTTGTTGGCGATCTGCCAGAGCGTCGTCTGTTTGCGATCACCGGCCCAATGGCCCTTGCCGGTCTTTTTCACGGCATAAAGGCATGGTTCGTGCTGCCAGTGATAATCACCGCGGCTCAAGCACCAGACGGTCTTTTGCCCAGATGATCTGCGACCGGATATTGAAGCCGGAGGCAGTCAGGCTGTCGGCGACTGTCGTTGCATGCAGCGCGCCGTGCCAGACATAGGCCACATCACCTGGGAATAGCGCCCAGGCCTCGCGCCAATCGGCGCGGTCATCATTCAGCACCTTGCCGGTGCGCTTGGTGGCGGCAGCCCCTGCCTTGTTGCGCCAGCCGGGATCGTATTCGACGCCATAGGGCGGATCGGTCACCATCAGGAGCGGTTTCACATCACCGAGCAGACGCTCAACATCGGTGGCAACGGTCGCATCACCGCAGAGCAGTCGGTGCTTGCCGAGCACCCAGAGATCGCCAGGGTGGCTGATCGGGATTTCAGGTACGTCAGGAACATCGTCCTCGCCCTCACGAGAGGCGGTTTCAAGGTCGACCTCTCCAGCCAACAGCGCCTCGAGCTCAGCGTCGTCGAAACCAATGAGCGACAGGTCGTAGTCCTCGGCCAGCAGGTCGTTCAGTTCCGCCGAAAGCAGCGCCTCATCCCACGTACCGAGCTCAGTCAGCTTGTTGTCCGCGATCCGATAAGCCCGGCGCTGCGCCTCGGTCAGATGCCCCAGCACGATCACCGGCGCATCCGTCAGCCCGAGCTGCGTGGCGGCCAGCACCCGGCCATGGCCCGCGATCAACTCGCCGTCGTCCGCGACGAGGCAGGGAACGGTCCAGCCAAACTCGGCCATGCTCGCCGCGATCTTCGCAACCTGATCCGCGCCATGCGCCTTCGCGTTTTTCGCGTAGGGCTGGAGCTTGGCCAGCGGCCAGGTCTCGATCGCGTCAGGGGCAAAGCTCAGGGTCATGATGGTCAGATCGCCTTGGTGGGGTGGATCCCCTGGACTCCGGACACCCGCAGCCAGCCTGGACTCCGCAAGGGTCCAGCGGCCACCGGACGTGTCCGGTTCCAAGAGTTTGTTTTGTTGTGGTTTTCAGCAGGTCTCGGGTGGATGCCCTCTGGGGTGGCTTCCCAAAAAACCGGCCCTGTCGCTGGCGATATTGCGCGCTTCGCCCGCCCGTATACGTTTGTGGCCAGGAAGGACCCGTAAAGTCAGTGGGTTAGCCGCCTAGCCCCCAACTGGACCCTTCGGTGGACCCCGGAAGCCAGTGGGACATCCAGCAACGAAAACGGGGAGAGCCGTTTTCCAACGTACTCTCCCCATTATGCCCTACGGATAGCACAGAAATGTTGCATGTGTCGAACACAAAAGTGTTGCAACACATTGGATTCGCTCAAGCATTCAGTCGTGAGGCAATCTTGGTAAGCGCCAGCTGCCACCTCCTCCACGCAGTTGTACGATCACACCCTAATTCACCACTGATCTGTTTCCACGGCACGCGGGCAGCACGCGACCAGACCAGCTTGCGCTCGGCCTCCTCGATCCAAAGCACCCAGTCAAAGGTCTGCTCGAGCCGGGTGATCGACGCCGCCGAAGGCCAGACGCGCATGGGTTGCGGTTCCATCGCTGCGATCTCGCGGCTGGTCCGCACGATGTCCGGCCATGCGTTGAAATACCCACGGGCCTTGACCGGCGGTAGCTTCCGGAGCGTGCGGAACGCTTCCTCGAAATGATCGGCGACATCGTCAGCAGTCCAGATGTGATCAGCCATGACGCACCTCCCCTGCAGGGCGTGGCCCGTAGAGCTTCGTACCCAGTTGTTCGACCAGTTCGCGTTCGGGCCAAGTCAGGCGTTGGTCATCGACACTGACAGCCAGCACACCCAGTTCTTGCCAGCCCTCCTGCTTGACCTGCTCGGGGTCGCGGCGCTGACCGCCATAGCCTTTGGGGGTGAACCTCATGCCGCACCTCCCTGGGTCTCGATAGCCCAGTGGAGGATGGCGATGGCGTCAGCCTCATTGTCGTCGGCCGGGCTGAAGCCTCGGGCGCGCGCTGCGTCGATCATCGCCTGCTTTGGCGCGTTACCCTTGCCGGTCGCGTAGCGCTTGATGGTGCCGACGGGCACGCCCTCATATGGAATGCCCCTGAGTTCGGCCCAGCTGGTCAGCGACGCCATCAGGCCCCCATAGACATGGGCCGCGTCGGTGCCTGCATGGCGACGGACTTCCTCGAACCAGATCGCCGCGCAAGGGCCCGACAGTCGATCCAATTCGGTCAGCCAGTTGGTGAAACGCAGATAGCGCATTCCACCGCCATCGTAGCGTCCAGGTTTGAACGACGCCGTGCCGGTGGTGATCAGCCCGTCAAAGGTCCGGAGCGCCCAGCCCGTCGTGGTTCCAAGATCGAGCGCCAGAATGCAGCGCTGCATTTGTGATTGGGTCATGACGACCTCCTCTTCGGTTTGCCGGGCTCGGCGAGAGGGCTGGCCGGTGAAGGCTGCGGTCTCGCCAGGCCCCGAAGGGTGGTCTGGTCACGTCAGGCGCAGGGCGATCGGGTCGCACTGCGAATTATTCTTGGGCTTCAATGTCCCCCCGTGAAGGATTGGGGCCGCTAACCCATTGCCCAGTCTCTATAATATATAATTATTCAATTATTATATAGTTATAGTGGGTGTCTCTCTATTTCTAAACGCGCGCGCATACACGCGAGTGGTATAGGTATCCTCTTGAAAGATTGAAGAATGTGAAGGAATCTGTTTTCGGTTATCTTTCATACGGTTAGGCAGCATTACAGTTCCTTCTGACTGACTTTGCGCCCTGAAGCATCTCGCCAGGGGCCCATCCAGCGGGCCATCCGGTACACCATGGCCTGCCGCGTCGATGATCCTCGCATACCCGTCGTGACGTCTCCGGTTTCGATCAGTGTGAGCAGGATCTCATCACGGTCGCGGGATTTCAGCCACTGGGAGGCACGCGTGATTTCCGACTTGGTAATCCCGTTCGCTCCTGCTGCGCGGATTACCTCCTTAAGCCGTTTCAGGTGGGCTTCGGTCTCTGTGTCGGCCACGTGGCGCTCAACTGCCTCCATGGTCTGCCGCGCATAGTGGCGCACGAAGTCGATAGCCCAGTCCGCCACCGAGAGGTCGATCTCGGGTTTTGCCGGGTCGCGCCCAACCGCTACGATCAGCGCCAGCTTCAACGCGTTTTCACCAATGCGAGCCAGGATCGCTGTGAATGCTGTCCCGGCTGCAGCCCGCAATTCCTCCGTCAATTCGGCACTCAGTGCCTTGAAACGCGCCCTCGCTTCATCGGTCATGGGCACGATGGTCGGATTTACTGTCGTGTTCTGATCGGCCGTCTTGCCCGCAAGATTGCCCTTCTGGTGCCCACCCCCAGCGGCCACGCCCTGCAATCCGTGGATCAGTGCTTGCGGTGCCTGGCGGATCCCAACGGCGATGTTCTCGTCCGGGTAATCCTCGTCGCTGGGCAGGATCAGAAACCGAGCGAGCGAGCCATCGACCACATTTGCCCCCTGCAGCGCGCCCCAGAAGTGCAAGGGCGTCGTGGTGCCATAGACGCAAAGACAGGGCTGAACGATGTCGCGCCGTTCGTTCGACCCATCACGGTTGGCGTATTCCGCGCCGAGAAAGATTCCGCCCGCTGCGGTATAGAGCTCGGTCATGTTGTCGAGGATCTCGGTGATATGACGCGGACTGCGCCGTCGATCGGCTGCCGCCGCCAGGAACATGCCGAATTCGTCGATCTGGAACAGGATCGCGGGCTGGCGGTGCAGCGCGGTCAGAAGACCCGCCCCGGAGGCGATCTTGTTGCCACCGAGATGATGCGCCAGCCCCGCCTCGAAGAAGACCTCGTTGATGATCTCGCGGGCGTGGTTTTTCCCCGACCCGCTGTCGGCGATGCCGACGACATACAGGTTCGAACGCAGGTTGCTTTCGGTCCGATACTGCCGCCCCATCAGAGCGCCGATCGCACAGAGGCTCGCTCCGAGCGACAAAAGCGGCTGCGGTCGCCGGGCCGTCGACAGCATGTAATCCGTCAAATCACCCACCAGCCCGTCGGGCATCTCCAGCGTGAACGGCGAGCTCGCCGGGGTTTCGACGCCTTCTTCAGGATTACCATCCAGCCTCGACAACAGCCCCGCCGCTGGATGCTTGCCGTCGCAGGCCATAGACCCATCAAGCCGCAGCGATGCGTCAGGCTGCCAGCCGCGCTCCATGGCGAGGTGATAGATCGTACCAGCCCCGATGCGATCGGGTTTGAAGCTCGTCCACGCCTTGGCGGTGGTCGCGGGTACGTCCTTCGCAGCCTGCGCTGACCAATCCGTGAACAGGTCTTTACCGGCTTCACCGAGCGCGCCCTTCAGGGCCATACCAACCCGCATCCAGCTGTCGTAGTCGAGTTCCAGGTTGGGCAACCATTCCAACGCCGCCTGGATGGCAGGCCTTGTACCGACCTGGTTATGGCTACGCAGGTGTTCTGCCGCAGGCGACATGGCTGAAAACCCTCGCTGCCGTAACGACTCGGGGAGCAGCGCATAAGCCTCGTCCAAGAATGCGGCTGCTGTCTCGGTGGTGATTTCTGGCAGATCGGTGATGTCGAGATCAGCCAGCCCTTCCTCGGGCCAGACATAGGGGGCGCACGTGTCCGGATGATCGGCATAAGCAAGGAACTGCTGGCCGAGGCAGAGCACTTCCAAAGGGTGGTGCTTGATTCCCCGGAACGGCGCGGCCGTGCGGTAAATCAGCATGCGCTTTGGGGCGCGACCAATGCGCAAGGCGGGCGTATCGCCCAGCCGTTGGCGCGCAAGTTGCTCGATCTGGAGCGCCAATTCAGGATCCTCGACGATATCGATGTCGACAGCAGCAACTGCGCCGCCAACGATCCCGATGCCGCACTCGGGCCAAGCCGACCATGTCATCACCTCCACCTCGGTCGTGGGGCGCTCTGCATGCCGGTTCCATTCTGGATAATCGGTCCAGGCCCCTCGTTGGAACCGCCCCGGCTTCTTGGTGCCCGGGCCAATCGGCAGAATGGCATAGCCGTTGGTGACCAGCCGCGCGCCGAAACGCGCCATGTAGGATGTCTCGGCCATCAGAAGGGCACCTCCGGGCTCATCCCGTCGAGCCGCGTGCGGTCCTTGGCCGCAAGCTCCCGCAGGTGGTCGCAATATCCGGTGACGACCGCGTCGATGAAGCGGTCCCACTCGGTCTCGGTCAGCGTCGTTAAATCGGATTTACCTATGCTCTCGAGGTATTCACCGCCTTGTTGGCCGCCGACGCTCATGGCCTCGCTCTCGTTCGGAGTGGGGTCGATCATGCCCTTCCTCCCATGGCAGATGTCCTGGCAGGCGCGAGAGCAGAGGCGCTTGCGGCTTGCGTCCCTTCGCTGGTCCGAGATCCGGAAGATCGGGTTGAACCAGCCAAAGCCGCGAGGTTCCCGGTGGCAGACGGCGCAGAGGCCGGGGTGGATTTGGCGCATGGATCGAACCTGTAGCCGGAGATTTCAAAATAGCGGCCCGATGGACGGACCGAGATTTCGCTTGGGCCCGTGAGACGGTTTGCCTGCGCAATGGCCTCATTCACGCTAAGCGGAACGGGCAGACCTGGTGCACGTTTGCGCCACCAATCGGCGGCCTTCTGGCGCGCATAGCCCTTATGCTCGAAACAGACCCATTCGCTGTAGGTGGCAAGACCGCAGCTGTAAGTGACCTTGAGCGACGGCCGCCCGCCGCGTTTGTCGTGTCGGGTGTAGGATACGCCGCTCACCTGCAGCCATTGAGACGCTTTTGGCGACAGGACCGGCAGCGTGGCTGCGGTCGGCGCAATCTTCACCTCACGGGCCGGGAATTCATAGCCGCAGTCCGGACATTCGGTGGCCGAGAGCGCCACGATGCTCTCACACATGGGGCAGACCTTTGTGGGTGCCTCGCCCCCGCCATTCTCGCCGGGACGTTTCGGACGCACGAGATCGATCGGCCCGTGGCGTCGAACATTGCCCGCGAAATCCAGAACGAGGCAGTTCTCCTTGCCCGGTGCCAGACGCGTGCCTCGACCGACCATCTGGACATAGAGCCCGGCCGATTGCGTCGGACGCAGGAGCGCAATGAGATCGACGGCCGGGGCGTTGAAGCCGGTAGTCAGCACGCCCATCGACGCCAACGCGCGGATTTCGCCCCGCTTGAACGCGGCGATGATGGCATCTCGCTCGTCCTTGGGTGTGTCCCCGAAAATCGTCTGACAGGTGATACCCTGACGTCCGAATTCCTCAGCGACATGGCGGGCGTGATCGACACCCGAACAGAAGGCCAACCAGGATTTCCGATCCTTGCCATACTCGATGATCTCGGTGACAGCCGCCCGGGTGGTCGCCTCCTGGTCGACCGCCGCCGCCAGGTCGCGGGCAATGAAATCACCAGCGCGGGTGCCGACCTTCGACACATCAAGCCGGGTGGCGGGCTGCTTTGAAACAAGCGGGCTTAGAAAGGCCTGATCGATCAGGTCGCGGACCGGGGCTTCGTAGGCGATGTCCGTAAAGAGCGCGTTCTTGCCTTCATGCAGCATGCCGCTGTCGAGCCGAAACGGCGTGGCCGTGAGACCGATTACCTTCAGCGCCGGGTTGATCGCGCTCAGCGCATCGAGAAAACGCCGATACATGGTGCTTGATTTGCCCGGGATCAGATGGGCCTCGTCGATCAGCACCAGATCGGTGTGGCCGATTTCGCGGGCCCGGCGATGGATCGACTGGATGCCTGCGAACAAGACGCGCGCCTGCGCCTCGCGCTTACCCAGACCCGCCGAATAGATGCCCGCTGGCGCGTCAGGCCAAAGGCCGATCATCTCGGCATAGTTCTGCGCGATCAGCTTGCGCACATGGGTCACGATCAGGATGCGCTGATCAGGCCAGGTCTTCAGCACCTCTTCGATGAAGGCGGCCATGACGAGGCTCTTGCCCCCAGCTGTTGGAATGACCACCAGCGGATTGCCGGTGTTGCTCTGGAAATAGCCGTAGATCGAAGAGATCGCAGCGTTTTGGTATGGGCGCAGGGTCAGCATGGCGCGGCCTCCGTGGTACGAGCGTCATTTGACCAGGAGGAGCCATCGGCCATGCGGTAGGTGACGATGTCGTCTCCCGCATCGACGACCTCACCCGGCACGAGATCGGGGATGAAGAGATGTTTGCCGCAGGCAGCACGCTGCTCGGGTGGAGCCAGCATCCGGTCGTGGCGGGCGCAGTGCCAACCGCCGTCAATGGGCGTCGAATGCAGACAGGACCGGCAGGTCATAGCCGTACCGGCACCCTCATGGCAGGCGATGTGGTGATCGCAGAACCGGCATTCGAACCAAGCCGGGTCCTCGCTGATCCGCACGGGTGGATGCTGGGCGAATATGACCCGACCGGCCTTGTCCAACAGGCGTTCGGCCATGGCTGGATCGGCCTCAACCCGTTCGATATGCAACGCGTCGGTATCCTTGCAGACTGCGACGTAGAGCGCGCGGATGATGCCGGTCAGGTGCATGTAGATCTGCATCTGCGCCGCATGTTGCGGCTTCGACAGCACCACGCCTTTTGAAGTCAAGTCGGCAAAGCTCTTCGCTGAATGCGTCTTGAATTCCAGAACGTGCCAGGTTTTCGGGGCCTCAAGCAGCCCGAGGGCGACGCCATCAAGCGAGCCGCCAAAGTGGCCGCCATGGGCTTCGACGCGGAACTGGCGGCCAGTGTCCGGATCGACCTCAAGCACGGTCGCACCGGTGGCGCGCAGGTTGCGGACCATACGGTCCTCTTCCAGTTGGCCGGTCTCGAACAGACGCAGCAGACGGCCGGAATGGCGTGAAGGCGTCACCCAGCGGAAATCATACCAGAGCTCGCGTGCGCAGGATTTGCCGATGATCGACGCGCCAAGGTGATCGCGAAAGCCATCGCCCTGCCGCTCCTCATAAGACGCATAGATCGCCGTCAGTGTCGGCGTTGTTGGTGAGGGAAGATCAGCCATCACAAGCCCTCCCGTTCACTGCGGGCCTGGGCCTCGGCCAGAATGTCGTCCCAGGTCTCCGGGTCATGCCGGTCACGCAAAACGCCGATTAGGGCGTCCTTCAGCTTCTCGCGACGACGGCGGCCGGTTCCTTTCGCCAGCAGTTCTGCCCGTTCGCGGCACAGGTGGCGCAGCGCGGTCCGTGCCCGGTGGAACCAGTCGGGATCGATGGGTTTTTGCCCCCGCTGGCGTGCCAGATCGGCGGTCGCGATTTGTGTGCGGATCTTGGCAATATCGTCGTCGAGTTCGATCAACCGGCGCTGGTCTTCAGGCAAGCCGGGGCTGATCACGGCCACAGGGGCCGCATTGGTCAGATCAGTCATGGAAATATCCTCAGATGTGTTTGGGCGCTGCCCCGGCGAACAGGGGCGGAGCAGCGCGGAGCATCAGCCCTTCTTGTTCCACGGAGCGGAGGCCATCTTGGCCGGGGCTGCTGCTGCGTCCCCGCCGGTCTGGGCTTTCTTCGCAGCCTGCGATGCGGCCGTGCCCTGTTCCGGCGTCATGTAGCGGATCGCATTGCTCTCCCCGTAGCCGTTCTTGGGCGGCTTCACCGTAACCTGGATCGTCATCGGGATGAGGTGCAGTTCCTCGCTGTCGCTGACCTGCATCTTGCCCGTCGCATGGCAGATCGCCGACAGCGTCCGCTGCGCAATCTCGACCGTGGTCGGGTTCGGGTTCACCAGATTCAGCTGGTCGAAGATCTTCCGGCCTTTGTGCGGGCCATCCAGAATATCCAGCATCAGCCAGAGGAACTGGCCCATGCCGTTGCGGGTCACGCGCATCTCGCTCTCGACGATCTGGGCGCTGTATTTGCCTGCGGGCAGCAGCTCATATGCGGTGGTGGGCTCGATGCCCGAGGCATCAAATGCGGCGTCAAAACGTGCCATGGTCGTATCCTTTCAGGTCTGGATTATTCAGGTTGGGGCATGGCTGCGAGGAACTCTGACCACTCGAGCGGCAAGGTGTCCGGCAGGCCGTAACGGTTCTTGGCGAGGAAAGCCGGGCGCTCTTCGGTGTGCATGACGCGCGCACCGGACCCGAGCGCCCGGGTCACCTTCTTGTTGAAGCCGACATCAGATTTTGCGACCGAGATCTGGTAGTTCGCGAAAAGCACCACATCGGAATGCTCCTGCAGCAGCGCCGAGGCGCGGGTCTGCAGCTTGATCACATACCGGTCGTAGGGTTCGTGCTCGGGGCTGTCGAAACGCTTGATGTCGGTATGGGCAATCTGGATAACCACCATGCCCTTCTGATCGCGAAGCGCATTCAGCTTATCGAGGTATTCGCGCCAGACGGTCAGAGCCTCGGCGTAACCTTTGCCAAAGCCCGGGGTTTCGATCGACTGCCAGCCGTTGCGTTTGCACGCTTCAGCCCAGATCAGCGGCTCGAGCCAGTCTACGCTGTCAACAACGACGGTCCCATAATCGTGATCTTCATCCAGCAATGCGTCGAGCGCTTCCGCCACCTCAGCATAGCTGGTCGCCAACGGAAAATGCGGGACCTGCAATTTGCCGAGACCGTCCTCGGTCATGATGAACACCGGCGCGCCAGCGTCAGCCGCGAAGGTGGATTTTCCGACCCCGGCAACCCCGTGGATCAGGATGCGCGGCGGCTGGAGCACCGAGGTGGTGCGCAGAGATGCGAGAGAAATAGCCATCAGCGCACCTCCTCGCCCAGCAACAGGCGGAACTTGGGCTTGCCGGTCCGGACCGTGCGCGCGGGTTCAAAACCCTTGCACCAGGACTCCGGCAGTGCAGTGTATTTGCGCTCTGACACCTTCAACGTGGTCTCGATGAACTCGGCCGGGTCCTCGCCAGCCGATGCGATGTTTTCGGCGATCTGGGCGAGTTTCGCCTGATCCCAATCGATCCGTTTCGCCAAGTCGGCGATCACGGTGACGTCGCCATCTTCAAAGCGGATCGTGCCCGTGTCCTTGCCCGCCTCATGACGGCATTCGGCTGCACGTTCGGCGTATTTCAGGGAGATGGCACCATCGAGCCAATCAGATACGGTTTTGGCCTGGGTGAGCTGCTGATCGGCCGTCTCCTTCAGCATTGCCAGCTGATCAGCGGGCAGTGCGGCGATCTGGCCAACTGGCATGCGGTGGATATCGGCCAGTGTGATGTGGTTAGAAATTGTCATGTTGGTCCCCCTTACGCCGACATCGGGCGGTGGGGCTCGTGGTCCGAGCCGCGGATCTGCTCGACCTCGAAAGCCTCGACATCTTCGAGCCGGTAAATCACCCGCCCCCCGAGTTTGATGAATTTCGGGCCTTCACCCGTCCACCGCCAACGCTCCAGCGTGCGGTGTGAAATGTTCCAGCGAGCCGCCAGCTCGATCTGGGAAAGGTGCCTTAGCGCCATGTGAACCTCCTTCGGGTTTTTGCGAACACTTGCGGGATCAACATGGCGGAGGGGGTGGTAGGGCTCAGGAAGGTGTGCGGTAGGGGAACTGGTAGGAGAGCCACAAAAGCAAAAAGCCGCCCCGGAGGACGGCTTTTGTCATCGCAAGATTTCCTTGGATCAGGGCTCGATCCAGCAGTTTCCTTCGGCGTACTTTAGAAATGAACGCCAATCGTCACGGCCGCTGAAAACCTTTGCGAAGGCGTTCGTACCGTCCTTGTAACCGGCTTCAAACAGAACGGCGGCTGTCCGACACTCAGGCGAACCGGACCAGTATGCATCGAACAGCAAGCCCAACAGTTGCCGCTGTTTGTCGCTACGGAAAGTAAGGGTTTCGTTCCGCAGCCAGACAATGCCGTAGTCATCCGAATGGTCGATCGGGAAACGGCGCTGGACTTGACCCGGGAACACCCGTGACCGCAGAACCTGCGGCGAGATCGCGAGCTTGCCGGGTCCCATAACGTCTGCCACGCTGATGACGTGATTGCGCTTGTGAGTGGTGACCGGAATGCGATCGCCCGGCGTCGACGTCAGGATGATGCGGGCTTCCACCGGAGGCCTGCGCTCGAACAGCCCCTCGACCCTCGCCCAGGCCGCAGGATCGCCGAGACGCCGCGCAAACCAGACAGGCGCAGGGGTTTTGGCGCCTGCAAGCCTGATGGTGCCAACATCCCAAAGCTGATCCTTGATCAGTGGCTGCGGTCCCGGCGGCCCCTGTCGCTCGAACGACACCAGCATTTTGGCGAGAGCCAGCCCATAGTCGACGCGATAGGCCGCGATCTCCTGCTCATCGACTTGGATCCAACGGCCTACGCTGTCGTGGTAGCCATATGACTTCAGCACTGGCGACCAGGTGACCTCGACCGGCTCGTCTTCGTAGTCATCCATCGCGGCAACGACCGAAACACGCCCGCCAGCAACGAGAAGTTTGGCCTCAAGCAGTATCTCGGTCGCTCGTGGCGAAACCTGGTGCAGCGTCGTGCCCTGAACAGATATGCTGCGGGCTTCCATGGCCCGCAGCAGAAGGTCGATCGCCCGCTTATTCAAGAACATCACCCTCGTCGGTGTCGTCTTTCAGGATGCCCCAGAGGCGCAGGTATTTCTCGCCGATCAGGCGTTCCTGTGGCGTCATGTCCTTCAGATTGCAGCCGTGCGGCATGGTCACAGTCAGAGCCAGAGACTTGCCGCGCCCACCTTCGGGGCCGGGGTGGAACTTGATCGTGAAGCGCGCGCGGGTGATCACCCATTCAGGCACCTCGCCTACAAAACCGGCCCCATGAGTACCGCTGCCGATATCCAACCCGATGCGGTGTTCTCCCATCTGCCAGATCGTCCGGTCCGCCCCCGACATGGATTCAAGCGTGATGCGTTCTTTCGCATCCCCGAGATCCATCAGGCGCAGTTCCTTGACCGTCACGCTGGCGATGCCGTCGGCCGGGTCCGTCGGAAAGTCGAAAGGCTGCAGAAGCATGCTCAGATCGTATTCGCGCAGCGGCAACGCTTGGTGCTCATCAATAGTGATGCCCAGCAGATCCCGGGCCATGAAACGCGTCAGATCCATACGATCCTCGCGGGTCTTGGCCACGACCTCAATCACGCCGGTCGCTGCCTCATAGGTCAATGCGGCCTCGAACACCGGTTTAACGATCCGGCGCGCCAGCGTGCTGTTGGCATCAAAGCCAAGCGTGTCCTCGGGGCGCCCCTCGCGATAAACTGCTACCTGGACGAGCTCACACTCTTCCCCATCGAGGATAACCCGGTGGCGGTCGAAGATGTCGACATGGACATTTGGCGTCTCAAACCGCTCACGGATCGCTGCGGTGAACGCCGCGATCGAGATTGGATCCTTCCGCACTGCAAGATCAGCATCGACTCCAAAACCGCTCCACGACCGGGTCCGGCGGCGCTCATCATTGTAGCGGACCTCTTCGGCCAGACGGAAACGGTCGGTCTCATTGAGGAAGACCCAGAGCGAGCGATTGTTTGCCCCTTCCAGCGGGTCGAACACAGCGCGGTTGAGAACCACGTTCTGCAAGGCGTTCTGGCCCGGCTCATCTGCGAGAGCGGCGACCCGGCCTGCATCTAGAATGACCCGCTGTTTTTCGTCATCGTTCATGTCGTCGACAGCCTTGATCAGGGGCTCGACGACCTCCGACTCGGGCTTGGTCCAATCGACCAGCGCGAGGGAAGTGAATCCGGCAGCGGTGAAGTAGTCTTGCAGTCGGGTGACGGGTGTTTTGCGGAGGAAGGCGGCGATGGCAGCCATGGGAGCCCTTTCTGGCCAGGAGGAGGAGGGAATCGGTGCAAAGCGATACGATTATGTTCGATAAATACCGAACAAACCGCCTCGTCTAATTGCGCGGCACGATTTTGTTCGGCATACCGAACAAGCTTCCTGCAACCAAGGAAAACAAGGATGATACGATGACCACGTCCCTCGGTGCCAAGATCAAGCGCCACCGCCAGGAAAAGGGATACTCCCTAGACAAGCTCGCGGAACTGACCGACTCGAGCAAGAGCTACATTTGGGAGTTGGAAAACCGCGACGCACGAAAGCCGTCCGGAGAAAAACTGACACGGATCGCTCAGGCCCTCGAGGTCACCACCGATTATCTGCTTGATGAAAGCGAGGAGCCCGGAGACGCGGTTCTAAAGGAGGCATTCTTCCGCAAATTCAGCAAGCTTGCCCCGGACGACCAGGCGAAGATCAATCAGATGATCGATATGTGGGGAAAGAAGGATTGAGCCTGCCCACGACGCCACAGGGTTGGGCAATCCGCCTTACGCAGATCCTGTCGCTGCATCAGGCAGCGCATGGGCTACCGCGGTTTCCGATTGATGTGGCGGCGCTGGCGCAGGATTTCTCACGACAGGTGTTTCCGGACGCACCGATCACAATGGTCGGCGGGCTGGACCTGTCCAAAGGCGTCGAAGGCATGTTGATGCCGCACCCCAACGGTTCTGGTGAGTGGGGTATCATTTACAATGAGACCATCCGTTCGCCGGGGCGGCGGAACTTCACGTTGGCCCATGAACTGGGCCACTACCTGCTGCACCGCAGACCAATCCCAACGGCCTCGAATGTAGCAACCGCAACATGGCTGACTGGGATGAGGGCCGGAACAAGATCGAAGGTGAGGCCAATACCTTCGCCTCCTACCTCTTGATGCCGCTCGACGACTTCCGAGCCCAGATCAAGGACCGCCCCATCGACATCGACGTGATGACCGATCTGGCGGACCGCTATGCCGTATCGCTTACCGCTGCGATTCTGAAATGGATGACCATCACCCAAAAGCGGGCCATGATCGTCGTCGGAAAGGACGGCTTCATCGACTGGGCATGGTCCAGCGAGCCTTTGATCAAGTCCGGGATCTTCTATGCCGCCCGGCAGAGCGTGATCGAACTTCCACAGGCCTCTCTCGCCGCACAAGAAGTCGACATGGACACCGGCCGCCATGGCCATCGCCACCCGGCAGGTGTCTGGTTAGGGTCTGAGCCCGTCCATGAAATGACGGTGTTCTCGCCCCGCAACGACCAGATGACGATCTCGCTGCTGCTTTATCCTGACCGCGCCCCATCCCGCTGGGAGATGGCTGAGCTGGAAGAAGAGCAGACCATCGATACATTCGACAAATTCATGGATGGTCGCGCAGGCTGATTCGGCTCTGTGACTCCAATTGGCGCCCCCTACGGGCGCATAGTCATTGCGCAGAAATACGCGGCTCTACGCGCAGGTCGATTCTGTCCGCAAATTATTGAATTACTTGTGATTTCCTGATTTCGCGATACATTGACGGCATCATTCCAATCGCGAAAAGTCGCCATGCCCAGCATCACATCAGGCCCGATTTCGGGTCCCAATCCTCTTTGTCCTGAGCGCATGTCAGCGGACGCGCGCCTCGAAGAACTCGGTCGTATTCTGGCGGCTGGCGTCATTCGACTGAACACCGAAAACGCCAGTTCTTTATCTGCCGGAGGCGGAGACAGTTTCGTGGACTTCTCGCCCCGAAAGAGCGGTGGTCGTCGTGCAAAACGTATCCGCATCGGAGGAATTGATGAAGCATCACAATAAGATAACAGCGCCAAAGCCTGAGCAGGACCGCGCAATGGATCAAACCGTCTTGGCGCGCTTGGCCGCACTAAAGGCGATGTCGGTGAAAGACCTGAAGGTCGAATGGGAAAAGCTCATCGGCAGCGCCGCGCCGAACAACAGCCGGACCTTTTTGGAAATCCGGATCGCCTATCGCATCCAGGAACTGACCTACGGCGGCCTCGACCGGGAAACTCGCCGCATGTTGGATCTGCTGGCCGATGAGGTCGAAGGCGTCGCGCGCCGGAAAAACCAGATCGCTGATCCGCGCAATCCGGTCATAGGGACCAAGCTCATCCGGGAATGGGACGGGGTCGAGCATACGGTGATCGTCCTGAAAGACGGTTTCGACTGGCAGGGCCGGAAGTTCAAATCGCTCTCGGCGGTGGCCCGTGCCATCACCGGAACGCGCTGGAATGGCTATCGCTTCTTCGGCTTGCGCGAACGCAAGCGGGAGGAAGCATGATGGACATCAACGCCCGCCCCAACCGCCGCCTGCGCTGTGCGATCTACACCCGCAAGTCGAGCGAGGAAGGGCTCGACATGGAATTCAACAGCCTCGATGCCCAGCGGGAGGCCTGCGAGGCCTATGTCGCCAGCCAGCGATCCGAGGGCTGGGTTGCGACCCGCGAACGCTACGACGATGGCGGTTTTTCCGGTGGCACCCTCGAACGTCCCGGTCTTAAGCAGCTTCTGGCCGACATCGACGACGGGTTGATCGACGTGGTCGTGGTCTACAAAATCGACCGCCTCAGCCGCTCGCTGATGGATTTTTCTAAGCTGGTCGAGATCTTCGACCGCAACGGCGTCACCTTCGTCTCGGTCACGCAGTCGTTCAATACCACGACGTCCATGGGGCGGTTGACGCTGAACATCCTGCTCAGTTTCGCCCAGTTCGAGCGCGAGGTCATCGGTGAGCGCATCCGCGACAAAGTGGCGGCATCGCGCAAGCGTGGGATCTGGATGGGCGGCTATGTTCCGCTGGGTTATAATGTGGAGGATCGCAAACTGTTGGTGAACGATGCCGAAGCCGCATCGGTCCGGCGCATCTTCGAGCGGTTTGTCGAACTGGGATCCGCGACGGTTCTCGCGCGCGAACTCCGCCGCGACGGCTTCCGCAACAAGCAGGGTACGCTGATCGACAAGGGCTACCTCTATCGGCTCCTGAACAACCGAGTTTATCGTGGTGAAGCCGTCCACAAGGGCAAGGCTTATCCGGGCGAGCACGACGCTATCATCGACAACGACCTCTGGGATCGCGCCCACGCCATCCTGCAGGAAAGCCCCCGCAAACGGGCCAACAATAGCCGATCCCGGACTCCTGCTCTTTTAAAGGGGCTGATCTTCAGCGACACCGGCGCTGCCATGACCCCCACCAGCACGAAGAAGGGCGCGAAGCTTTACCGCTACTATGTGTCGATGGACGTCATCCGGAACCGCGAGACCGGTGCTGAGACCGCCCCGATGCGGCTGGCGGCTGGAATGGTCGAGGATGCGGTCGTGACCGAGGTCCGGCGCATTCTACAGACGCCGGAGGTGGTGACACAGGTGATTGCGGCCCTGAAGTCGGAAAATAGCGCGATTTCCGAGGCCGACGCCATCGCAGCACTTCATGATTTCACCGGGCTCTGGGCGCAACTATTCCCGGCCGAGCAGGCACGGATCATCCAGCTTCTCGTACGGCGCGTCACTGTCACTGCCGCAGGTCTTGAGGTGGACATCCGACGCGAGGGGATTGCGGGCGTCATCCGCGAGATGGTCGCGCCGCGCAGTCTGGAGGCCGCCGAATGACGCATGCCGATGACACAATCCGCGTGCTAATCCCGTTGAAGGTCCGCAAGAAGAACGGTCGGCCAAAAATCCTGCCGCCCGCCGACTATTTGCCCAGCGAAGACCATATGCAGGACCCGCATGTCCTGCGCGCCATAGGCCGGGCATGGGGCTGGCGGCGGCGCATGGACGCCGGTGAGTTCGCCACGATCCAGGAACTGGCCGAGGCCGTTGGACTGGCAGAACGGCACGTCAGCCGCCAGTTGCGGCTGGCATATCTTGCGCCGGAGGTGCTGAAGCGTCTTACCTGCGGGCGCGAGGCGTCGGCGGTCAGCCTGTATGATGCGTGTTTTTTGGCGGGGGAGACTTGGCCAGAACAATCGAGACGGGCATTCGAAAATACTGGATCCTGAACGTCGTGATCGGCCCTGTTCGATCGCTAGATCAGATGGCGAAGCGATACACTGCGGCCCGGCATTCCTGACATTCGCTGCACTCGCGCGACCAAGATGCTGCCGTATTGCGGCGGCAGCGATCACCACACGCATGAGCTGAGCGGGCGTTTTAAATTGCAGTGAAAGCGAATCTGAATACTATCGTGTCTCATCAGAATCAAAGAGTTCAGTCACATCTATGCCGTCAAATGCCCTCGCCAAATTTGAAAACAAGATGCTTGTTGATGTGAATAGGATCATTGAAAGCCATGGAACATTAAATCACGATGGAGGCGGTCGAAGAGGCCTCGGGCATATAACCCGTAGTGGCGTCCTGATGCTCTGCGCGTCTTGGGAGCTTTATGTGGAGGAACTTGCCATCGAGGTTGCTGGTCACTTAGCAGGCCGAGCCAATGCCCCAACCCAACTTCCCCTAGGCGCACAGAAAGAGCTGTCTCGCTTGGTCAGGGATCACAAGCACGATTTGAAACCGCTCGAATTAGCAGGCTCTGGTTGGGAGCAGGTTTATACTGCCCATGTGACAGAGGTGGTGGGCAGTCTGAACACGCCTAAAGCTGGCCCTATTGACGAAACCTACAAGAAGCTCCTCGGTTGGGAGAACCCCTCTAAGAATTGGACCCGCGGCAAGGACTTCATTAACGATTTCGTTAAGGTGCGCGGAGACGTTGCGCACCGAGGTTCCGATGCCGACTACGTTAGAATTGACCACCTTCGCGATAACTATGTTGCCGGAATCAGCGCCACCGTGATCGAACACGACAACGCAGCGTGTGATTTCATCAACGAAAACTCGGATGGTGGTCGCCCGTGGAGGCGTCGGACGTAGTGAAGTCACCATCTTGTATTTAATGGCAGCTTTCGCCGCAAACCATGGGAAGCATACGCCGGCGGCAAAAGCCCAGTATTCGCAATTAATGCCGTTGTGACTGCAAGCACAACGATTTCGTCACTGGCTTCCGTTATCTTCACCTTCCAAGCAGCAACCCTTGAACAATTGAGCCGCGCAACAAGCTAAACCTCAGTGAAAGCTTGCTTGAAAGGCCGTCGCGGTCAACGAGACATGGGCGTCCAGCGGCGGGTGCAACTCAAACGCTCTTGGCTCTCGCGAGAAGTTCCAGAGCCGGAACAGGCACCATTCCGACCGGCGCTCTTCGGCGACCGCCAATTCATTGCGGGAGATATAAAAGGGCGTGCGTTCCCAGCCGTTTGTCGTTTTCACCTCGAGCAATCGCTCCCGTCCGTCCGGCGCGAAGCTGGCAATGTCATACCCGGCACCATCGCCGTCCTCTTCTGAAACCCAACGCACCTTTCGTGCCAGATCATCCCGACCGGCTATTTTCAGTGCGGATCGTTCATGAGCCACGACGCGTTCTTCTCCCGCCCGGCCAAGGGCCCGGTTGCGTTCGTCTCGACCCGCCACGTCGAATTTTCGGGCAACATGCAGCATCTGCTCCAGTTCTTGCGGCGGCGGCTGGTTCGACAACGTCGGTGAAGGTCCAATCCAGATCTGCGCAGCCTCGCGCAAACCATTTACTGGTCGCGAGCCCGGCATCCGCCCAAGCCAGGCCGGGTTCCATGCCAACCAACGCGCCACAGCATCGACCAAGGTCATCTGGAAATTGAACGCTGGCTTGTAGCCGGGGATCCAATCTTCACCGAGCCCCTTCAGCACCGCGCTGATATTCTGATGCTTGAACTCGATCGAGCCTTCCGTTCGGCTCCGCAATAGGGGCATCAAACTGCGCCGGTGCTGAGCCTTGTTGTAGGGACGGCCCGCCATGTCCTCGGCCAGCATCGCGAAGTAATCCGCGACGATCAGGTCGTTTTCTTCATCGGTCCAGGGCCCATTCGACATGCCGCCAGGCTATGAGCGGAAAGTCTGTTTGTCATCAAAGACTTCTCGCGACCTTTCGCACTGCTTCGAAGAACCACGCCGCCTTCAGGTGTCTCTGACCGTTTCGATAGCGGTCGAACCTGCCTCAACTGCGGCGCAATCCATTTTCAGCAAGCTTCTGAAAAGACGGACAGTTTTGAATGCGTCTCGATTTGGGTGAAGGGCGGGTGGAAAGAGACGCGGGGGCTTTAGAGACCGATTTAGGCCCAAATGCCAGTCTCCGAAAGTCGGATGGCATCGTTAAACCCCTTTGAACCAAAAAGAAAAAAGGCCCTCACTGGGGCCTCGTCTCGGGTTCGCGATTGGTTTGTGGCGGAGACGAAGGGATTCGAACCCTCGAGACCCTTCCGAGCCTACTCCCTTAGCAGGGGAGCGCCTTCGACCACTCGGCCACGTCTCCAAGGCTGTTTCTAGTTTGTAACCCATTGTCTGTGCAAGGCCTTTTTTGGAAAAGCCGGAATTTTCGTAAGTCCTTGATTTTGTTTATTTTACGGAAAATCTAACGGCACTAACCAACGACCCACTCCAAACCGGTGTAAATATGGAGCGCTGCATATATAGTTTACTCGCTCAAATGGTTCATTTTATTTGATTTTCCCATAAAGGCGCACCCCTTCGTTGGGAAAGCTTTCCAATGCCACTCTGCCAACAGGCCTGCCTTCCGAACGTGTATTTCCCTTCTATTCCTGAAGGTTAGACCGCGCGTTGGAGCGCGGGATCCGTTCGACTTTTTTATCCAAATCGCATTGGGTCAAAAGCCGTTTTGAACAAATGCGTCGGCTGCTTTCTTGCAAACACAAGTTTTTGGACAAGGTAGGCCTTGGGATATTCGAGTTTTGGCCCATGTTTGTACGTTTTGGTGGCCCCCGCGCCGTGCACGATGAACTGTCGATCCTGAACCTACGCCGGATCCGTCATTCCACCGGATCGCTCAGCAAGGTCATACTTGGCATCAGGTCCAACAAGTGCCTCGAATAATCATGCGCGGGCGCCTCGAAAAACGTGTCGACGTCGGAGACTTCACAGATTTCGCCGTGCCGCATGATTGCCACGCGATCACACATCTGGCGGATCACAGGCAGATCGTGGCTGATGAACAGCATCGTCAGGCCAAGTTCCTGTTGCAGATCTTTGAGCAAGTTCAGGATCGTGGCCTGAACCGATACGTCCAAAGCGGACGTTGGTTCGTCGCAGATCAGGATGCGAGGGCGTGATGCCAAGGCGCGCGCAATCGATATCCGTTGACGTTGCCCTCCAGAGAACTCATGTGGATATTTCAGCGCTGCAGAGGCCCCCAACCCCACGTGATCCAGCAGGTCACTCACGATCTTGCGGGTCTGGGTTTCATTTTCTGTCAGGCGGTAAAAGCGGATGGGTTCGGCCACGATATCCAAAACCCGCAACCGCGCGTTCAGCGAGGAATACGGGTCTTGAAAAATCATTTGCAGAGCTTGGCGCGCGGCGCGGCTTTCGACTGCTTTACGGTTTTCGTTAACGTCTTTTCCGAACACATTGATCGTGCCGCTGTCGGGCGTGTACAGGCCTGCAATCAAACGCGCGACGGTCGATTTTCCTGATCCTGACTCTCCGACCAAGCCAAAGGTTTCCCCTTGTTGCACAGAAAAGCTGACGTTGTTGACGGCCTTCAACATGCGGCGGTTGCGTTTGAAAACAGCCTTTTGGAGCACAAAAGACAGGTTCAACCGGTCAACATCTATGGCCGTGCCCGTGTGATCGTTTTGTTGCGTCTCGCCCAGCCAATGGTTCTGGATATCGATCCTGCGGAAACTGGCTGTGTTGCCCTCGATGTAGTCAACCGAGGTAAAGCGGTCCAGCTTGGTGTCCGCGCGCGGCACAGCAGCAATCAGCGACTGGGTGTAGACATGTGAGGGCGCCCCCAAGACCTGCGCCACCGTGCCTGTTTCGACGATTTCACCGCGGTACATGACGGCCACCCGATCGGCGATATTGGCAATGACCCCGATGTCATGGGTGACGATGATGACACCCAGGTTCCGCTCGCGGCACAGCTTTTTGATCAGGTCGAGGATTTGCGCCTGAATAGAGACATCCAGCGCCGTTGTCGGCTCATCCGCGATGATCAGATCCGGATCGCCTGCCAATGCCAGCGCGATCACGACACGCTGGCGCATCCCTCCTGAAAACTGGTGCGGAAAGGCCCGCAAACGCGCCACCGCTTCGGTAATTCCCACTTGTTCCAGCAATTCGACCGCATGCGCGTCCGCATCGCGCCCCCGCTTGCTGGTGGCTTTTTCGATCGTTTCGACAAGCTGTGCGCCGATCGTCATCAGCGGGTTCAACGAGGTTTGCGGATCCTGGAAGATCATTCCGATCCGCTTGCCCCGTATCTGGCGCATTTCATCGCGGTTCATATCGCGCAGCTCTTCGCCCATGAACCGGATGGATCCGCCTGTGATGCGCCCCGGCGCTTCAAGCAGGTCGATGATCGCATTGCCTATTGTCGATTTTCCGGCGCCGGATTCCCCGACCAGCCCCAGAACCTCGCCTGACTCTACAGTCAAAGAGACGTCTTTGGCCGCGTTGACCGTGCCGCGCCGCGTCGGGAACGCAATGTTCAACCCGTTGATATCCAGCAATGTACTCATCTCAGTTTAGGGTTCAATGCATCGCGTAGCCAGTCACCCAGCAGATTCACCGAAAAGACCAACACAATCAGCGCCACCGCAGGGAATAGCGTGATCCACCACAAGCCCGAGAACAGGTATTCGTTTCCGACCCTGATCAGGGTTCCGAGCGAGGGTGTGGTCGGTGGGATACCCTGCCCGAGGAAGGACAGCGTGGCTTCGGCGATGATCGCCAAGGCAAGGCCAATGGTTGCGATGACCAAGATCGGGCGCAGCGTGTTGGGCACGATGTGGCGCACCATAATGAGCCACGACGGCAGCCCGATGATCCGCGCGGCCTGCACGTATTCCTTGTTTGTCTCGACCAGCGTTGCCCCCCGTGCCACCCGTGCGAATTGCGGCCAGTCCGTAAGCCCGATGGCCAAAATCACAACATATATCGCGAACTCGTTGCGCAGTTCATAGGGCAACAAAGCCCGCCCTATTCCATTGATCAGAATGGCCAGCAGGATGCCCGGGATCGTCAATTGCACATCCGCAAGCCGCATGATGATCGCGTCTGTCACCCCGCCCACATATCCCGCGATCACCCCGAGCGAAACGCCAAGCACCATGCCAAGGCACACAGCGGCCAAGCCCACGAGGATGGACAATCGCCCCCCGTACAGAATGGTCGAGATCATGTCGCGCCCTTGATTGTCGGTGCCAAGCAGGTACTTCCCCTGCCCGCCTTCCACCCATGCCGGGGGCAATTTACCGTCCCAAAGCGAAATCTGCCCCGGATCAAACGGATCAAACGGCGCAATAAGGGGGGCAAAAATACAGGCAAGGATCATCACACTTGCCACGACGGCCGCCCCCATCGCCCCCGGTGAGGACAGAAACGACCAGACGATGTCGTTGTCTTTGAACCGCTGCCATCTTGTCACGGGTTTCTCATCCAAACTGTCCATCATCCCCCCAACCGGATACGTGGATCGACGACGAAGTAGAGAATATCGACAATCAGATTGATCACAACGAACAGCAAAGCCACGAACACAAGATAGGCGGCCATGATCGGCACATCCACAAAGTTCACGGCCTGAATAAACATCAGCCCCGTGCCCGGCCATTGAAAGACCGTCTCGGTCACGACCGAAAACGCGACCAATCCTCCGATGTTCAGCCCGATGATCGTGATCACGGGCACAAGCGTGTTACGCAAGGCGTGGCGAAAGTTGATCGCGCGCTCCGAAAGCCCCCGCGCCCGCGCGAATTTGATGTAGTCCGTGCGCATAACTTCGAGCATTTCGGCCCTCACAAGGCGCAAAATCAGTGTGAGTTGAAAGAGGGACAGGGTGATCGCGGGCAATATAATCGACCGCCACCCCTCCAGAGTGATCAGGGAGGTTTTCCACCATCCCAGTTCGACAACGCCGCCCCGTCCGGATGACGGAAGCCATCGCAAATGGACCGCAAAAACGTAGATCAGGGCAATGCCGATCACAAAGGTCGGCAGGCTCACCCCGGCAAGGGAGGTCGACAGGATGATCCGACTGCCCCATGAGTTGCGTTTGATGCCCGTGTAAATTCCCAGCACGATCCCGAAGAAAAGCGATATGATCGCGCTGACAAAGACCAGTTCCAGCGTCGCGGGGAGCCGCTCTGCAATCAAGTCGTCGACAGGACGCTTGATGCGATAGCTCAACCCGAAATCGGCCTGCAATATGTTGCCGACAAAGCGGCTGTACTGGGTGAGGATGGGATCATCCAGGCCCAGCTTGTCGCGAATTTCCAAGCGCTGTTCACGTGTCGCGTCCTGGCCCACCATATTATTGACCGGATCGCCGACAAAGTTGAACAGCGAAAAGCTCACTGCCGAGACAATGGCCATGACCAGCACAGATTGCGCCAGTCTTTTCGCGATGAAAGATATCATGGTGTCCCCTCAAGAACAGACGGGGCGGACCGTGCCGCCCCGCTGAAGTGCTTTACTTCATGACCGCGAAACGAGGGCGGAACGCGTCATCAGCCGCAATCGGGATATCAACGCTGGCCGCCAGGCCCCACGCCAGAACCTGGTGGTGGATCGGCACATACGGCATGTCCGCCTGCACCAATGTCCACGCCTCTTCAATCATGCTTGTGCGCTTGGCTGCATCGATCTCGGTGGCAATGTCTGTCGTGATTTCGTTGACGCGTGCGTTGTTGTAACCCGCGGCGTTCCACGACCCTTCGCTGTCCAGAAGGTAGGAGAACACGTAGTGGCTATCGAGCGTCGGAACGCCCCAACCCAGCATGTAGAAGTCTGTTTCACGGTTCTGGATTTTGGGAAAGTGCTGCGACTTCGGGATCGCATCAAGGTTCACAGTGACGCCGATACGCGCATACATGGAGACGGCGGCCTGACAGATCTTTTCGTCATTGTTGTAGCGGTCGTTCGGGCAATCCAGACGGACACTAAAGCCATCGGGATAACCTGCTTCGGCCAGAAGTGCCTTGGCCCGCTCCGGATCTGTCCCGACGGGTGCGTCATTCTCGGGCGTGTTGCCCAAAACGCCCGGCGATGTGATCATGCTTGTCGGAAAGGCCAACCCTTCCATGACCACCCGTTTGATCGCTTCGCGGTCAATGGCAAGGTTCATCGCTTCGCGGACGCGCACGTCTTTAAAGGGGTTTCCCTCGGCGTCAGAGGTGCGCAGCTTGTCGACCCCTTGATCCATCCCGAAAAAGATCGACCGGATCTGGGCCGCTGTTTTGACCGTCAGACCGTCCGTTGCTTCGATCCGTTTGAGATCCTGAAGCGGCGGGTCGAGGACAAAATCAACTTCGCCTGACAAAAGGGCCGCAACACGGGTCGCCGCGTTTGAGATCGGGCGGTATTCGATTTTGTCGACATTGCCCGGGAACATCCCCTCGCCCCACCAGTCGGCGTTGCGCGTCAGAACGGTCATTTCGTCCGGCGCGCGGCTTTCCAGTACAAACGGGCCAGTCCCGTTGGCATTGCGTACCGCAAAGTTTTCTTCCTTGGCGGCATAGTCCTGTGGGACCAGCACGTCATTCGCTTCGGCCCAGCCCTTGTCCATGATGTACAAGGATGTCAGCTGGTTGGGCAAAATGGGGTTCACGCCGTCTGTCATCATTTTGACAGTGTGATCATCCACGATTTCCATCGATGTGATGCTTTTGATTTGCTCTTTGTAATCAGATGCTTCGTGCTTGGCGCGTTCAAACGAGAACACAACATCCTCGGCGGTGAAATCCGATCCGTCATGGAATTTGACGCCTTTGCGCAGGTTGAATGTCCACCCGTCTGCGCCCGCTTCCCAGCTCTCTGCCAATTCAGGATGCAGAACCAGATCAGCATCGCGTGTCACCAGTGTTTCATACATCTGGCCGTTCATGGCAATTGTTGGCGCTTCGTTTTGTGAATGCGGGTCAAGCGTCAGCGCATCACCTTGGCTGGTCCATCGCAGAACGTTTTCAGCAAACGCGGGGCTTGCAGCCGAAAGGGTAAGGACCGAAGCGGTCAGTAAATGTTTTACATGCATTTGTATCTCCCAAATTGCTGTGACGATCATCTTTGGCGGACCGTTCGGACCAAGCGTAGACTGGAGAATTTTGAATGTGGAGTCTCAACTGGCCACAACGTTGCGAAACCGGCGCAAACGCACTTTTATGAAGCGGTCATCAAATTCGGGCGCCAGATTGCGCGATGTCCGCAAACAGACCTGTCATACACGTAAGCGCTTGACGCGCGAGGGGCTCGAGAATGTGTTCGTTTGGTGCATGTTGGCAGCATCCGGCATAGGAATGCGGGATCCAGATCGTCGGCAGACCAAGCACGTCTGCGAAACAATCATTGGGCAGCGATCCGCCCAGATTGGGCAAAAGATCAGGGGCCACACCGCAGGTGGTCTCCAGCGACGCCGCCACAAAAGACAGCCAAGGGTGATCCATGTCCAGTCGCGTCGCAGGAAACGGGTTGCCTTCGGCTTGAACCACATCGACCTGTGCAAATCCGAGCCCATCAAGGTGGCGGCGCAACGCGGGCAGGATATCATCCGGGTCGGTCCCAACCACAAAACGCAACTGGCAACTGGCTTTTGCAAAGCCCGATATCGCGTTCACAGGCGCCTCCGGATTGCCGGATTTCATCGCCAAAACCGCAAAACTGTTCCAACCAAATACGCGTTCTGCCATCGTTAATGTCTGTTCCCCCCAGTTTTCATCCAGCGGGAACCCTGCATCCACCGGGGGCAGCGCAGCCAAAACCTTTTTGATTTCGGGCGTCAGGCTGGTTGGACGCCATTCGGGCACCTGAATTTGCCCGCGTGGGTCCGCAATGACGCTCAATGCATGGGCCAGAATTTGCGCAGGATCGGCCAAAAGCCCGCCAAAATTCCCCGAATGATGCGCCTCATCCCGCAAGTTCACCACAAGGTCAAAATTGAGGCCTCCGCGCGATCCTGTAAATATCGTCGGGTTGTCTGGTGAAACCCGCGGACCATCAGAGGCAATAAACACATCTGCCGCCAGTTGGTCCTTATAGGTTGCGCAAATTTCCTTGAGTCCCGGAGAGCCAATTTCCTCCCCCATCTCGAACAGGATCTTGAAGTTGAACCCGAGCGTGTCTTGCACGGCCAGCACGGACGCAAGTGCCATCAGGTTGATCAGGTGCTGCCCTTTGTTGTCCGCACTTCCACGCCCGTAAAGCCGGTCACCTTCCTTCACCAGTTCGAACGGTGACAGCCCGTCCCGCCATTGATCCCCCTGCCCCCGCACCACGTCGCCGTGGCCATAGGTCAGTATCGTGGGACCATCCGCCGCTTCTATCCGCTCTGCCAGCAGGAATGGCCCCGCCCCCCGCTTGGGGTTCGTCAGGACACGGCAGGTAAAGCCCATCTGCCCGAGCATCGGAATGATGCAATGGTCCAGATAGTTTTGAAGGTGCTCAGGCGCGTGCGGGTTCTGGCTTTCGCTGGGGAGTGCCACAAGGCGGGCGAGGTCAGTCTGGAACTGGCCCCTGTCAAAGTAGCGTGCACTGTGTTCCAGCGCGGCGTCACGAAGGGTCATTGTCACCTCTGGACCTGAACATTTGGAACCCGAAATTACCGCATTGTCGGTTCGGGCACAATCAAAAGGAAATCCGCCAGCCAGTGTTGTTTCGTGAATTTCGACAATATGTGCAAACCTTACGGTGCCCGAACCGCCCCCTCAGAAAAGGTTTGGCTTGCGCAATACCCGGATTTTACACCTCACAGAGGTCTCCTTCACACGACGCAGCCATTGGCCAGCGCCAATCGTTAAACTGACGCGACGTGCTAAAAGGCTGACGTAACGTACGCTAACGGAAAATGCGTTGTGATCTGTGCACTTCGCTGTCTATCGTCCGTCAATTGGTCTTTGGGAGGAGCACCATGGATTTTCTACAACTCATCATCAGCGGACTGGCGAACGGCTGTGTCTACGGGCTGATCGCCTTGGGATTTGTGCTGATCTACAAAGCCACCGAAGCTGTGAATTTCGCTCAGGGCGATTTCATGATGCTGGGCGCGTTTGTGTGCATCGGCTTCACAAATCACGAATATATGGGGCTGGATTTCTGGGTCGCGGTTCCCTTGTCCATTCTTGTGATGGGCGTCTTCGGGTATTTGTTTAACTGGGGCATCTTGCGCCACATGTTTGGCCAGTCCCAGACCTCTATCGTGATCCTGACCATCGCCATGGGCTTTATCATCCGCTTTTTCGCCGGCTTTTTCTGGAGCCATGAACCCACGTCTCTGGAAACACCCTTTGCAGGGCAGGACATCCGCTCGGGCGGTTTGGTTCTGGGCATTGACGAGGTGATGATCGTGGTGGTCACCGCCATCCTGACCTTGCTTTTCTATCTGTTTTTCTCACGCAGCCGGATCGGGCTGGCGATGCAGGCCGCGTCCCAGAACCAGTTGGCCGCCTATTACATGGGCATCCCTGTCAAACGGATTCACAGTCTTGTCTGGGGGCTTTCAGGTATGGTCGCGGCTGTGGCTGGCATCTTGTTTGCCTCCAAAGGCGCGATTGACCCGTCGACAGGGTTGCTTGGCATCAAAGCGTTTGCGGCCGCTGCGATTGGTGGTTTCGGCTCATTGCCCGGTGCCTTGCTTGGTGGGTTGATCATCGGATTGGTCGAGCCGCTGGCCTCGCGCTATGGCCCTCCCGGCGTGAGCCAGATCGCCCCTTACGCGATCTTGTTGCTCATCCTGATCTTCCGCCCCGGCGGCATCTTTTCCCAGACACAACGAAAGAAGGTCTAAGATGCGCTTTGTCTTCAAAACCTCTTATGACGCGGATATTCAACTGTTCAAACATCGTGCTCAGGCCGTCTGGTACGGGTTGTTGTTGCTTTTGGTTCTGGCGACCCCGCTTTATTTCGCAGCCATCGGGGATGCGTATCTGCTGGGTGAAATCACGGGTGTTCTGATCCTTGCCATCGCAGGCATGGGATTGATGCTGCTGACCGGGCACACGGGATTGCCCAGCTTGGGGCATGCGACATTCATGGCCCTGGGGTGTTACCTGAACATCAACTTTCTTGGCGCCGGCGTGCCGTGGCTGATCGCCTTTCCTTTGTCGGGATTGATTGCGGGCGCATTGGGCACAATGATCGCCCTGCCCGTCTTGCGCCTGCACGGTGTGTATCTGGCGCTGGCGACATTGGCGATGTCTATGCTGACCAGCGACTTTGTGGTCATGGCAGAGCCGTGGACGGGCGGTATCGCCGGCGCTGCGGTGCCTGACATCAACATCTTCGGGGTCGAGGTCAATCGCTACTCCACCCCCTACAAGTTCTATTATCTGGTGCTGTTTGTCGCGATCCTGCTGGTCTGGTTTTACCGCAATCTGTTGCGCACCCCGACAGGGCGCAGTTTTACAGCCGTGCGGGACAGCGAAATCTCGGCGCGCGCAATGGGCATCAACCTGACCCGCACCAAGGCCATGTCGTTTTTCCTCTCCGCCACGGCCGCAGGACTTGCGGGGGCGTTGTTCGGCCATTCCGCAGGCTACGTCACCAACGAGACATTCGATCTGGTCATGTCCATCACTTTGCTGCTGATGATCGTGATTGGTGGATTGGGCTTTATCCACGGGGCCTTCTTCGGGGCGATTGTTGTTGGCATCATTCCGGTGGCCATCGCAAACGGGCGATCGTTTCTGGCGACCACCTTTGATGTGAACATCAATGTTCCCGGGCTTGAAAGCGCCTTGTTCGCGTTCATCCTGATCTGCTTCATCCTGTTTGAACCTATGGGGCTTTACGGGCGCTGGCTGAAAATCCGCACCTACTTCGAGCTGTTCCCCTTTTACCGCAAAGACATGTTCAAACGTCAGAAATCCTACCTCAAGACGGATCGCGTCCAATGAGTTTGCTTGAAATTGAAAATATCACCCTGCGCTTTGGCGGATTGGTGGCCGTGGACAACGTATCCCTCACGGTCAACGAGGGCGAAGTGTTTGCTCTTGTCGGGCCAAATGGCGCGGGAAAGTCCACAATCTTTAACCTGATATCACGGTTCTACGACCCTGCCGAAGGGCGCATCCGTTTTGACGGCAATGATCTGTTGGCCCGCACCGCCGATCAGGTCCCCAGCTTTGGCATTGCCCGCACCTTCCAGAACATCGAATTGTTTGAACAAGCCACAGTGTTGCAAAACCTGTTGGTGGGGCGCCACCGGCACCGCAAGACAGGCATGCTGTCCAACATCATCTTTTCACCCAAGGCCTATAGCGAAGAATTGCGCCATCGCGCGGCTGTCGAAGAGGTCATCGAGTTTCTGAACCTCCAGCCTTACCGTGACAAATACATCGGCGGCCTGCCCTACGGTGTGCGCAAAGTGGTCGAGTTGGGCCGCGCGCTGGCCTCTGAGCCCAAGCTGTTGTTGCTGGATGAACCCGCCTCCGGCCTGTCGGTCGAGGAGACACAGGACATGGCCTTTTGGATCGAAGACATCCAGACCCAGATGGGCGTGTCCGTGATGATGGTCGAACATGACATGGGCCTTGTCTCTGCCGTATCAAACCGCGTTATGGCGCTGTCGGATGGCAAAGAACTGGCCACAGGCACCGCCGCCGAAGTCCAATCCCATCCCGCCGTGATCGAGGCCTATCTGGGCACCAGCGAGATTTCCAAGACAGGGACCTCCCGCACATGAGCACACAAAACACCAACGCGGATGTCCTTTTGCAGATCGACAACCTCGAGAGCTATTATGGGCCCATCATGGCCATTCGCGGCGTCAGCCTGAAAGTGCATGAAGGGCAGATTGTCACCGTCCTTGGGGCCAACGGCGCGGGCAAGACCACGCTGCTCAAGACCATCTCGGGCGTGATGGACCCTGAAAAAGGCACTGTGAAGATGCAAGGCGAGGAAATCCAGTCATTGGAACCTGATGCCATTGTGCGCCGCGGCATCGTGCACGTTCCTGAGGGGCGCGAAATATTTCCGCTGATGACCGTCGCCGAGAACATCGCGATGGGCGCCTATACCCGCAAGGACCGCAGCACCATCAGTGTGGATGAGGATATGGTCTATTCCTATTTCCCCATCCTCAAAGACCGCCGCACCCAGCGGGCGGGCACCTTGTCCGGCGGACAACAGCAGATGCTGGCCATCGGGCGCGGATTGATGTCCAATCCCAAGTTGATGTTGCTGGATGAGCCCAGCCTTGGCCTGTCCCCCCTGCTCACACAGGAAATTTTCGAGATCATCGTACGTCTGAACAAAGAACAGAAAGTCACGATGATGTTGGTGGAGCAGAACGCCAAAGTCGCTTTGGACGCTGCCGATTACGGCTATGTGATGGAGCTGGGCCGCATCGTTATGAACGATCAGGCCGACGTTCTGGCCGCCTCCAAAGACATTCAGGAATTCTATCTTGGCGTCAGTCAGGATGAAAACCAGCGCGGGCAACGCCGCTGGAAACAACGCAAAACGTGGCGATAGGGATTGATCATGGCAGACACACTCCCCCCTCAGGAAAAAGTCAACGGGCTGACGATTAACGCGGACCTGTCCCAAGGGCCGTTTTATATCGATGGTCAGGACACGACCCCGAAACTGTTTCGCGACCGTGCGCGGGCTTTGGGCACGCGCACCGCGCACCGTGAAAAGACATTCGGCATCTGGCGGTCTCACTCGTGGGACGCCTATTTCACCCATGCCAAACATCTGGGGCTTGGACTGGTGTCCTTGGGCTTGCAGCGCGGCGAGGTCGTGTCGATCCTCTCCGAGGATTGCAAGGAGTGGATGTACACCGACATGGGCGTGCAATCCGTCGGCGCGATTTGCTCGGGCGTATACACCACCGATTCCGCAACCCAGTTGGAATATCTGGTCAACAATTCGGACAGCCGTTTTTTGATCGTCGAGAACGACGAGCAACTGGACAAGTTCCTGCAAGTACGCGATCAGATGCCCGGCCTGACCAAAGTGATCGTGATCGAGCGCGAAGGCCTGCACGGGTTTTCCGACCCCGACATCATGTTTCTGGACGAGCTTTACGAGATGGGCGCGGCATATGACGCAGCCAACCCCGTCGCGTTCGACGCCTCGATTGACGCGACACATCCCGAAGACACGGCCATTCTGGTCTATACCTCCGGCACCACAGGCAAGCCCAAAGGCGCAATGATCAGCCATGGCAACCTGATGTATTCCGTCTGTGCAGGATTTCGCGACGGCCCCGTGTTCGACACCGATGACCAGCTGTGCTTTTTGCCTCTGTGTCACATTCTGGAGCGGGTGTTTTCGGTCAACGCCCCGATCGCTGCGGCCTCGACCATCAATTTCGCCGAGAGCCCCGAGACGATTTTCGACAACCTTCAAGAAGTCAGCCCGCAAACTTTTGTGGCCGTGCCGCGGTTGTGGGAAAAGATCTATTCGCAAGTCGCCATTCGCATTGGTGACGCCACGGGCATGCAAAAATGGGCCTACAGCAAGGCGCTGAAGGCAGGGGCTGCACGCGCCGATTGTCTGGCGGAGAACAAACCGGTGCCGTTTGGCACCAACCTCGCCTACCGTTTTTGGGATGTGGCCTTGTTGCAGAACCTGCGCCGCATGATCGGGATGGACCGTTTGCGCCGTGGCGGCTCGGGGGCGGCTCCGATCTCTCCTGATTTGCTCCATTGGTATCACTCTATTGGTGTCCCTGTGCTGGAAGGCTACGGGATGACCGAAAGTTCGGGTGTGATTTCCATCAACAGCGAGGCCACCAATAAATTTGGCACTGTCGGCCCTGCCCTGCCCGGTGCCCAGATCCGCGTGACGCCCGAGGGCGAAGTGCAGTACAAAGCCGGCAACGTGTTTCAGGGCTATTGGAAGAACCCCGAAAAGACCGCCGAAACCTTTACCGAAGACGGATGGTTGCGCACGGGCGATGTGGGCATGCTCGACAACGAAGGGTTCCTGAAAATCACAGGCCGCCTCAAGGACATCATCATCACCGCAGGCGGCAAGAACATCACCCCTGCCGAGATCGAGAACAAGCTCAAGTTCTCCCCCTATATCTCTGACGTTGTGGTGATTGGTGACAAACGCAAATACCTGACCTGTCTGGTGATGATCGATCAGGAAAACGTCGAGAAATTCGCGCAAGACCGCCGCGTGCCGTTCTCGAACTATGCGTCCCTCTGCGCTGCAAAAGACGTTCAGGACCTGATCCGCGAAACCGTGGACACCGTGAACAAGGATTTTGCCCGCGTGGAACAGATCAAGGATTTCCGCCTGATCGACATCCTGCTGACAGCGGATGATGACGAACTGACACCGACCATGAAGCTCAAGCGCAGCTTTGTGGAAACCAAACATGCCGAGTTGATCAACCAGATGTATTGACAACATCAGGCCAAGCTTCTCACATGAAATTATAAAAGGGAGAGACTACATGAAAAACCTAACAACCAGAATGGCGACGGCTGCCGTTGCCGCGACGATGGTCGCAGCCCCCGCATACGCCGAACAAGGGATCACCGATACCGAAGTGCTGATCGGGTCCAACAATGACCTGTCCGGCCCCTTTGCCGCCTTTGGTGCTCCGGCGACCAAAGCCGCGCAACTAGTGTTTGACGAAGTGAACGAAGCCGGTGGCATTCACGGTCGCAAAATCCGCTTCATCGTCGAAGATCACGCGTATCAGATGCCAAAAGCCATTCAGGGCATGAACAAGCTCATCAATGGTGACAAAGTATTTGCCATGCTGTTGTCCTTGGGCACCCCCATGAACATCGCGGCTTTCAAGCTGCAGGATGCCAAGAACGTTCCAAACGTGTCGCCCCTGTCCGCAGCCCGTCAAATGGCCGAGCCTTTCTCGCCTTTGCACTATTCAGGCACCGCGACCTATTACGCCCAAATCCGTGTTGGCGTGACCTATCTGGCTGAACTCAAAGGTGTGAGCACCGTTTGTGCAATGTACCTGCCCACCGACTTTGGCAAAGACATCAAAGAAGGCGCTGAGTCCATCGCGGCCGAAACCGACGGTATGACGTTTGCGTCCGAGACAACGCACAAGCCGGACGATGCCGATTTTGTGGGCGCGTTGCAAAAGTTGAATGCTGACGGCTGTGAAATCGTAGCTTTGGCTTTGGGTGTTCGTCAGGCGATCACTGTGTCCGGTACAGCGAAAAAGCTGGGTCTGACCAACATGTCTTTCCTGAACTCCTCCGCGGGCTTCCACACGGTTATGGCCAAAGTGCCAGGTGGCGTGACCGAAGGCATGTATGCCGCATCCGGTTGGGCTGACTTGCTGTCACGCATGGACAAACCTGAAGTGCAGAAGTTCTTCCAACGCTACACCGAGGCCACAGGCGAGGAACTGCCAGGCTCCGGCGCCTTGTTGGGCCACTCGGCTGCGGAAACCATGGTACGCGCCCTAGAGGCCTCGGGTCGTGACCTGAACGCCAAGACCTTCCAAACCGGCATCGAGAGCCTGAACTACGAAGATGTCGTATCTGGCAACACTGTGACCTATTCTGCCACCGATCACCAAGGTGCGGATGAAGTGGTTATTTCTGTCATCAAAGATGGCAACTGGACCGAAATCGCAAGAAAATAACGCCTTGCGCCCAAGGCGCACAGCTCAGTTTTGAAGGGGCCGGTCAGGAATTTGACCGGCCCTTTTTTCATTTGACCGCTTCGTGTTTTCATATGCCATTGCTGCGTGCGCTGCGCTGCTTGCGTGCGCCATGCTAAACAAGCCCCTAATGGGCACCCCGATCAAAGTTTCTGCCTTTGCCACGATTATGTCCTACCGACGCGGTACGACTTGTCTGTTCCCGAATATCGGGTGGGACGGCGCGAAAACCAGCATTGCCCTTGCACCACTCCCTGTGATGGGAGAAGGTGAGGAACAACTCTTTTTCACCGAGCGCTGGTTGACTAAGTTCATAGAGATATTGACGGGCATGCTAAAGATTCCCCCCCAGAACTTGCGCCGCAGGTGTGGCTTCTGGCGGGGCACTCACTTATGAATTGCCCAGTTTTTGAGCATTGGGAATACCATAAATGGAATTGATTGCAGTTATCGGTCTCGGGTATGTCGGTTTGCCGCTGGCCGTCAACATCGCAAAGCACAACAAAAAAGTTATCGGGTTTGACATCTCGAAATCACGCGTCGAGCAACTGAAAAACGGTGTGGATCACACTGGTGAAGTCGAGCCGGATATGTTGGCGCAAGACAGCATCGTCATTACAGACGACATCGCTGACATCGCGACTGCGACGACCTTTATTGTGACGGTCCCTACCCCGATCACCGACGCCAACCAACCCGACCTTTCTGCGCTGGAATCTGCCTGCAATACCATTGGTCCTTTCCTGAAAAAGGGCGACCTGGTTGTGTTTGAATCCACGGTCTACCCAGGTGTGACCGAAGACGTTTGCGGCCCGATTTTGGCCGCGAAAAGCGGGCTGACCCTGTTTGAAGACATCCACTTGGGCTACAGCCCGGAACGTATCAACCCTGGCGACAAGGTATACACCGTCGAGAACATCGTTAAGGTGATATCCGGCTCCTCTCCTGAAATTCTGGACCGCGTCGAAGCGATCTACAAACCAGTGATCAAAGCCGGCTTGTTCCGCTGTTCTTCCATCAAGGTGGCTGAAACGGCCAAAGTCATGGAAAACACACAGCGCGACGTCAACATTGCCCTGATGAACGAATTGTCACTGATCTGCTCGCGTGTTGGCATCTCCACCCATGAAGTGCTTGAAGCTGCCGGCAGCAAGTGGAACTTCTTGCCTTTCACCCCGGGTCTGGTCGGCGGTCACTGTATTGGTGTCGATCCCTACTACCTTGCCCACCTCGCGGAAAAAGTCGGTTTGAACCCGCAAGTTATTCTGGCAGGGCGTCGCCTGAACGATGCAATGCCGGGACGTGTGGCTGTCGCATTGATGAAACTGCTTGGGCAGAGCGACCAATCAATTCGCAATTCCCGCGTTGGTGTCTTTGGCATCGCGTTCAAAGAGAACGTTCCGGACATCCGCAACTCAAAAGTGGTCGACGTTGTGCGTCACTTGCGTGAGTACGGCCTAAAGCCAATGGTCACCGATTACTTGGTGCAACCAGAGCATGCCGCAATGGAAGGCATCGATCTGTTGCCTGATAGCGACTTGCAGGACCTTGATCTGTTGATCATCGGCACCCCGCACAAGGATTACATCAAAGACGCGGCTTTGCTGTCACGGCTTAAAAAGGGCGGAATTATTGCAGATATCCGCGGTGGATTGCGCAATGTTGAAATGCCGGAAGGGTCTGTCTACTGGTCCTTGTGACCTTTAGCATCACTTTGGGGGGCCAAAAGCTTGCTTGGAATTACACCTATCGGCTCTTGCCGTGTGAACACTCCGTTGAAACTCTCGACAGAGCGGATGGCCTATCAGGTCAACCGCACTCGGTCTTACGGATTGCCGCCCAACTTGCGGCCCCAGTTGGACCACCCTCAAATGAAGGCGATGTATCAAGCCCTCGCCGCCCTGCCCCACGTGCGGTTTTCGGCCAACAGCCAAAGTACGGCCACCGAGTACGAAAAATGGCTGGGCCTTGAGGCCGGTCACGTCAAAGCCATCTGGAACGCGACGCGCAGCCCTGATCGTGTCGGATCAGCGCAGGTCGCGGAAACATGGGCGCAAATCCAATCGGTGTCCCCGAACTGCACAAAGACAGTGCTGGGCATTTTTCGCTATGACCAAAACAAGCGGCCCGGCACGTGGATAGACAGGGCCAAACGCTATATCGAACGGCACTCAGACACGCGCTTGATGATCTGCGGGGGGCTACGAATTTGAACGCTGCCGCACCCGCGTTGAAAAGCAGGGCCTTCAGGACCGTATCTTTTTGCCGGGTGTTCAGGAAAACGTCGGCGTTTCCCTCGACAAACCGGACATGGTGTTCGACTTGACAGAGATGGAGGGCTTGCCCAACGTTCTGATCGAAGCGCATTTGGCAGGCAAACCCGTCGTCGCAACCCCTGCGGGCGGCACAAGCGAAGTTGTCGATTACGGTAAAACCGGTTTCGTTCTGGCCAGCGCCAAAGAACCTGACCCAGACGAGATTATGACATCACTCGCCACCTTACTTACGGATGACGCCATGCGCGCCACCTTTGGTGAGGCTGCCAGAATTCACGCCGAACCACGCTTTGCCGTGGACAGTGTGCTGGCTCAAACACTTGAACTTTTAAAGGACTAAACACCACTATGAGGACAGTTTTTGTTACAGGGACCTCCGGGTTCATCGGCTTCCACCTCGCTCAATTCTTGTTGGCTGAAGGTTTTCGCGTCGTCGGTTTTGACGGCATGACGGACTACTATGACGTACGCCTCAAAGAACGTCGCCAGCAAATGTTGCTCCAGTCCGAGCACTTCACATGCGTCAACGGCATGCTCGAAGACATGGACCTGATCCGCAAAACCCTCAATGACGCAAAACCGGATGTTATCGTCCACCTGGCCGCTCAGGCCGGTGTGCGCTATAGCCTTGAGAACCCGCGTTCCTACATTGAATCCAACATCATCGGAACGTTCAACATCATGGAAATGGCCCGTGAGTTGGAAGTGGACCACCTGTTGATGGCCTCCACTTCTTCTGTGTACGGCGCCAATACCGAAATGCCGTTCAAAGAGGGGCAAAAGACCGAAACGCCTCTGACCCTTTATGCCGCAACCAAAAAAGCCAACGAAGGCATGGCTCACTCCTATTCCCACCTGTGGAAAATCCCGACAACCATGTTCCGCTTCTTTACGGTTTATGGTCCTTGGGGACGCCCTGATCTGGCGCTGTACAAATTCGTCAAAGCCGCATTGGAAGACGAGGCCATCGACATCTACAACAACGGTGAGATGACCCGCGACTTTACCTATGTGACCGATCTGGTGAAATCCATTCGCTTGCTCATTGATGCAGCCCCCGTGGAAAAAGCCGAAGGCGAAGAAATCCCTGCGTGGGACACTTTGAGCCCGGTTGCCCCCTACCGCGTGGTCAACATCGGCAACGGCGATCAGGTCAACCTCATGGACTTCATCCGCGAGATCGAGAAAAACCTCGGCTTCGAGATCAAAAAGAACTTCATGGAAATGCAAAAGGGCGATGTACCGGGCACATGGGCCAGCTCAGAGCAGCTTGAACAACTCACAGGCTACAAGCCCAACACTCCAGTGGCAGAAGGCATCGCGAGCTTTGTGGACTGGTATAAAACCTACAAAGTGTAGCCCGATCTGATGTCCCACCCTTTGGAAAGATTTGCGGCACTGGCGCAACGCGACATCCAAACCCGGTTTGCCGGAGGGGTCTTGGCCTATCCGTTGTGATTGGCCGTTGTCTTGCTGGCGGCGGGCTTGGCCTTGTCCGTGACCATTTCGGACAATCGTCTGTCGCGGTACGAGCCATGATTTCTTTGTCAGCGGTCACCATGAGCGGGCGATCCCGGTGTGCGCATCGAACAGATCAACGAAACCATCCGTCAATTGGAGTCCGAGGCGCAAAAGATCACTATCCGGATCGAATTTGCCACGGCCCAAGGCGCCGGGGAAACCTATCAGACCGATCAACTTCAGGCCTCCCGTAAGGGTTTACGCGACCCCATTGAAGAACAACGCACGGTGCTGGTCTCGAACACGACGCTGGACGGGCAGTCCCTCAACAGTATGTTGATCGACTTCAAGCGACTGGACCTCAATGTCCGCGTGAGTGAAGAAGCATTGACTGCCTCCATGACCTCGTTGACCGAAGCAACCGAAGCAACCGAGGCCGCAGTCTTGGGGCGCCGCGTCTTTCAAGTGGTCGTGCCGTCCAGCATGCCCGCCGCATGGACCCATCCTAAAGTATTCCCCAACTTGTTGTTGTCCTTGTTGCTCTTGATGTGCGTTTTCGGCATTGTTCGGGTGTTTTCATCTGCGCCGACACTGCGTTAAACCCCGGTTCAAAGGACCCAATACATGAGTACATTCGACGAAAACTTGTTTCTCAAAGGGTTAGAACAACGCAAAGCGACTTTGGGCGCGGAGTATGTAGAGAAAAATCTCGCCGCAGCGGATGAGTTCACCCGCCCCTTCCAGGAGGCCATGACCGCGTGGTGCTGGGGGTTTGGATGGGGTGACGATGTGATAGATGCCAAGACGCGCTCGATGATGAACCTGTCGATGATCGGCGCTTTGGGCAAGATGCAGGAATGGGAACTGCACTGCCGCGGCGCAATCAACAACGGGGTCAGCCCTGAGGAAATCCGCGCCATCATCCACGTCATCGCGATTTATTGCGGTGTCCCTCAAGGACTGGAATGTTTCCGCGCAACCAAAAAAGTATTGGCTGAGACCAAGGCCGACTGACTCCACTGCATTCAAAAAACGCCAGAACACCTCCAGACCCTGTTCGGATTTTGCGTAGGGGTTGGGCACAGGCGATGCCCCTGCGCGCTGTATCAAAAACAGATACCACACGCATTGGCGTAAGCTTGATCGCGACACACCCGCCCGTAACGCAGCGACGTCACGCCCCGACGTGCCCGAAACAAGCAAGGCTGTTTCACTTGCATTTGCTTGATGCGCCTTTTCGGGTGCATCTGTCGCGACAGTTTCCCCATTTTCCGCCTACGCAAATTCCAAAAATGGCGAGGATGCGCGCAAAAGCCGTCACGCGGTCCCTTCAGATTTACATAACGCGCCCGCGCCTTCTAATTCTATTGTAGCGCGCATTGGTCCAATCCGCGGCCCCCGCAAAAAGGAAGCGAAATGGACATAAAAACACTGCAGATTCTGTCCGCCGTGGTCCGCATGGGGTCTTTGCGAAAGGCCGCCGATAGTCTGGATATAAGCGCCTCGGCAGCCAGCCGCCAGATTGCGGTCCTGGAACAAGAATTGGGGTTTGCGCTATTTGATCGCAGTAAACGCAACCTGACACTGTCCGATCAAGGGAACCGGTTTAGCGTACAGTGCAAATCTGTTCTGACACAGATGGACGCGTTGAGCGATCTGGCTGTCAACATTCGCCGTGGTGATGCGGGACCTGTACCGCTGGCAGCCTCAAGCGGCATCGCCAGTGCGTTGTTTCCTCCAGACCTTGCCACGTGCACGGCACAACGGTTCAAAGAACATTACACACTCACCGTAGCGGATGACACGTGTGTTCTGGACATGGTGCGCGCACAGACGGCGACCATCGGGATTGCCGCGATGGCGCGACTTTGCCACGCAACCGAGTTGAGTTTCAGACCGTTTGCCACCAGCACAGTGCTGCTGGCCGTATCCAATGCGCATTGCACACCCATCGACGCAGAGGGTCTGTCCCGCATGCCTTTGATTGCAGGCGCGTATAACGCGCGCCATCTGGACCTGATCACCCAAGCAGGGCTGTGCGTTGACCGCTCCAATGTGGACACCAACACTTTGGATCAAGCCCTGCATTTTGTGAAAGCCGGTTACGGGGCCGCCTTGACGGACGAGGTTGCGTGTCGCGGCAAAGATCTGGCCGGAATGCGGTTTCTTCCACTCGAACCGTCCCTGACTATTCAGTATTATTTGGTCTCATCACGTCAACATATGATCTCGGATGCCTGTTCGCACTTTCTCAACATGATGCAATCGCAGGTCGGGCGGGCAACAGGCAAACATCATACTGTCCGATAACCTGACAGATAGCTTGCCCGATAGCCTGCACGTCATTCAGTAAACGTTAGAATTTCATCCAGAGGTTTTTTGATCTTTGCAACTGCGGGGACATGGGCGTTTCGGGCGGCATGCCCGACAGCGATAATCATGATTGCTTTCTCGGACTTGGGGCGATCCAGCATATCATTCAAGAACCGCATCGGATTGGGCGTATGGGTCAGCATCACCAATCCAGCGTGATGCAAAGCCGCCAACAAAAAGCCGGTCGCAATGCCTGTGCTTTCGGGAACATAGTAGTTCTTGAACCGCGTCCCGTCGTCAAACTCTCCCCAGCGTTGGGCAAACACCACAATCAACCACGGTGCCTCTTCGAGGTGCGGTTTGTGATCGCTTGTTCCGATCGGCTCAAGCGCCTTAAGCCACTCGTCCCCTGCCCCGCCGTTGTAAAACTGGCGTTCTTCCTCTTCCGCTCCGTCCCGAATACGTTTCTTGGCCGTCGGGTTGGAAATGGCCACAAAATGCCAAGGTTGATGATTGGCGCCTGAGGGCGCAGTTCCTGCTGTTTCAATACATTTTGCAATGACGTCCCGCGCCACGGGATCGTTCGAGAAATCCCGCACTGTGTGGCGGGCTTTCATCACATTGTGAAAGGCATCGGCCCCGTTTTGGCTTTGTTCAGGCGACATGTCCCGCCTGTCTGGCAAGGGAACGGGGTCAAACGTCAGATTGGCGCGTGAGAACATGAAGGCTCCTCCAATGCGGGATCATCGCAACAACTTTGTGGCAGTTTCATCGCAAAGACCAGCCGTCAGTTTGAGGTGGGCTGCAGCCAACGCGTGACCTCCTTGCATGAACCCGCTAACGAGGGACAACCGTCACAGAAAGTTCCCGACATGCGCGATCACGATCTGACAGAGGGCCCGATTTCGGGTCACTTCCGCACGCTGGCCATACCTGCCGCTATGGGGATGCTGTTCACCACGCTCTACAATGTTGTGGATGTGTATTTCGCAGGTCAGATCTCGACCCAAGCCCAAGCAGGCCAGACTGTTGGCTTTCAGGCTTTCTTCATCATGCTGGCGGTGGGCTTTGGCACGGGCTCTGCCATGAGCGCACTCGTAGGCAATGCCCGCGGCAAAAAAGACGATGCAACAGCGCGCACCACTGCGATGCAGGGGGTGTCCTTTGCCATTGCGATGGTGTTGATCCTGATGGTTCTGGGCGGTATCGGCGGCCCTTATCTGATTGAACTGGTCTCGGAACCGGGGGGATACCGTGACGCGGCAAACGGATACTTCTATTGGCTGCTCGCGGCCCTCCCCGGTTTTTTGCTGGCTTATGCCGCCAACGGAATTTTGCAAGCCCACGGAGACAGCGTTACCCTGCAGCGCGCGATGATGGTCGCCTTCCTTGCCAACATCGGGTTGAACCCTTTGTTTATATACGGAATCCCGGGCGTCATCGGGGGGCTTGGGTTTAACGGCATCGCCTTGGCCACCGTTGTATCCCAAACCGGTGTGATGCTGTTTGTGTTGCGGGCCGTGCTGCAGTTGCGGGTGATCAAAGGGGCGCATCCGCGTGAATTGCTGCCCGACATGCGCATGTACCGCGAAATTTTTGGGCAAATGATCCCGACCGCCTCTGCGTTCATGGTGATGTTTGTGTCCGGCTTTGTGGTGCAATATGCGCTCAAAGGTTTTGGCGAGCATGCCATTGCCGCTTACGGTGTGGCCCTTCGGATCGAGCAAATTCTGCTTTTGCCAGTGCTTGGAATGACCGGTGCGTTGTTGCCGATCGCGGCGCAAAACTTTGGCGCAGGCAATCATGACAGGGTGCGCGAAGCCCTTTGGTTTTGCTGGAAACTTGGCCTGATCATGACCATCGGAGCCGCCCCTGTCTTGTGGTTCGGCGGAGGGGCGGCGATGTCATTGTTTACCGATGACCAACCCGTCATCGCCGTCGGGATCAGCTATCTGCGCGTCGACAGTTTTTTGTTCATTCTCTATATGATGTTGTTTTCCATCAACTCTTTCCTCCAAGCGATGAAGCGCCCCATCTGGACGCTGTGGATTTCCATCTACCGTCAGGGGTTCGGGGTCGCGTTCTTTGTCTGGCTTTTGGTCAGCGTTTTGGGAATGGACGTCTTGGGGGTCTGGCTTGGCATCGGCATTGCCGTCAGCACAGGCTGGATGATCGCACTTTATGTGGCCGCTTACGTCGCCACACAAGAAATCGGCGGCTTACGCAAAGCACCTGCTTAGGCGCAGGGCGAAAGTGGGATCATCAAAACAAGGCGGCCTTTTGCCCCGAGCAGGACACTGTTGGCGCCTTCCCGTCATGCAAAACAGATAATCGCGCCCGCGTACGAGGCGGGTTTCCAAGCTTTCCGGGTGGTCAAGCGCATCGTAGCCGACTTGCCTGGCGTAAACGATCTGCGCCCGCACATTTGCTTCTCCTTCGGCAAAGCGATGGCGCAGAAACATTGCGCCGATCGCATGGATGCGCGCATCGTCGCTGATATCCAGCGCGCGACGCACTGTGCCTGATCTGCGCGCCCACGTGCGGATCGCCCCGTCAAGGCGGGCATCAAAGGTGTCGCCAACCAACCAGCTTGCATCATTTTCGCGCCACTATGTACTCTTGCGTACAACGTGCTCGATTGTTTTAGGCGGGCAACAGAAATATGCACGTCGCGTTCGGATCACGGCCAGTGCGTCAGGAAAACAGCGCGTGCGAGTGGGCGCATTTTTTCGAGATAAATTACGCAATTTCACCATTCTAGCCGCAAGGAGAATTTTCCAATCAGCGGACCGTTCCGTCCGGCTTCGCACTGCCCTCCTGCAAGCAGCGCAAAAAGAATCTGACTTCGTCACTGCCGAAGCGTATACCGCAATGCGACATCTTTCACGGAAAGCCCTATTTATGACCGACCCGTCTTTGGAAATCATCCTGCACAATTACCCCCAGTCGCCCGTTGCTGAAAAAGCGCGGATCGCTTTGGGCATCAAAAAACTGGCGTGGCGCTCTGTCGAGATCCCCCGCCTTGCCCCCCAAACCGATGCTCACGAAGCTGACGGGCGGGTACAGGCGCACCCCTGTAATGCAAATCGGCGCGGACATCTATTGCGACACGCACTGCATTCTGCGCGAGCTTGAGCGGCGCCACCCCCTCCCCCACGTTCTTTCCGACATCTGACACAGGAATGATGTGGGGCCTGAGCAGGTGGACAGACGGACCACTTTTCGACTTGGC
>CALSOO010000012.1 GCA_943787985.1 uncultured Paracoccaceae bacterium
AAGTCCTGTGTGGATGGCTCCTGCTTAGCAAGACATTTCTGATGTGATTGTTGTTTTGTCAGATGCGGTCTTGTGTCCGGCCTGTTTGCGCGGGCACATAAGGCCGCTGGCCCTGATGGTTTCCACAAACCAATTCCCATTCTGCATATCGAACAGCAAGCGTTCAGGACTTAGCACGGGGTGTATTGATTCTAGGGCTGACAAATTTTCCATCACTTCATTGGTCTTGCTATCTCTGTGTTTCGGTTTGGGTCAGATTGCTCTTACGCGGTACGGTTCGTTCTTGGTGAGGACGGCCCAAACCATGCGGGCCGTTTTGTTTGCCATCGCGACGGCCGCCACTTTGCCCGGCTTTCGGGCAATGATGTCCGCAAACCACGGGTCATAGCGATCTGGGTTCAATTGGACCTGCCGCATGCGGGACATCATGCCGATGACGAGCAACCGCCGTATATATCGGTCTCCCATCTTCGAGATGCGCCCCAGTTTCTCTTTACCGCCGCTGGAACGATTTAGCGGTGTCAGACCAAGCCAAGCTGCAAAATCACGACCCGTACTGAACTGTTGCCCAGTTCCAATTGTAGCGACAATGGCGGACGCCGTGATCGGACCTATGCCCGGGATCGTTTGCAAAAGAGCGACCCGTTTCTCTCGCTTGGCCATCTGCGTCATCTCCAGAGTGTAGTTTGCAATCTTACCGTGCAGGAACAAAAGTTGTTCGCAGAGTTCAGCAATCACACCGCCTGCTGTATCAGGCAAATCAATGACCTCACCTTCTGATCGGCGCTTTGCAAATTTAGTTGCATGGCCGACGCCTTGCGGAAACACGATGCCAAATTCAGCCAACTGTGCGCGCAACATGTTGATCGTTTGGGTGCGTTGGCGGACAACAAGGTCGCGTGTTCGATGTAGCGCCAGAATGGCTTGCTGATCTGGCGTCTTGATCTCAACAAAACGCATCGTCGGTCGCGTTACTGCTTCACAAATGGCCTCTGCATCCGCCGCATCAGATTTACCGCGTTTAACATACGGCTTCACATAAATAGGCGGGATCAGCTTTACGTCATGACCGAGCTTTACCAACTCGCGAGCCCAGTGATGGCTTGTGCCGCATGCTTCAATACCGACAAGACAAGGATCAAGGCTTTCAAAGAACTTTAGCAATTGCGCACGCCTTATTGCGCGATTGAAGGCGACCTCACCGTTGTCGGTGATGCCGTGAACTTGGAAAATATTCTTGGCTAAATCTAGACCAACTGTTGTAACTTGCATTGGGTGGCTCCTCCGCTGAGCAGTTTCTGACAACTGCAGTATGGCGCATTGCGACGCCGATGGGTGCAGGAGCCATCCATCCCATCTGCACACCCGACCTTTGTCGTGACCGGAACACGCTTCTGCTTTTTCAAAGCAACGCTCTGGCGTGCCCCGTCAGGGGCGCGTCAGAGTGCGATTTTTAGACGATCACCAGATCGTTGAGCAGGAATGTCGGCTCTGTTCCGTCCAGATAGATCGTGAGACCGTTGCCAAAGTCAAAGGTCACGCCTGTCTCGTCCGAAGAGCCGTAGGCGATGTAGACATCTGCCGCATTGGTCTGGCCGTTGAGCATGTTCGCGTTCAGCTGCAGCGTGTCGACGCCAATTTCGAAATCCTCGATCGTGTTCATTCCGGAGTTCACGTTAAAGACAAACACATCTGCCCCCGAGCCCCCGTTCAGCGTGTCATCGCCCGACCCTGCTTCGAGGCGGTCATCATTGCTGCCCCCGTACAAAAGGTCATCGCCCGCACCGCCGCGCAGGATGTCATCGCCCGAACCGCCATACAACGTGTCATCGTTGTTGCCTGCGTTCAGCGTGTCCCGCCCTGCTTCGCCGCGCAGGATGTCGTTTTCGCTTTGCCCGTTGAGGAAATCGTTGCCGTTGCCGCCGCGCAAATCATCATTGCCCGCGCCGCCGACCAGACTGTCGTTGTCACGCTCGCCATACAGGGTGTCATTGCCCGAGCCCCCCAACAGCGTGTCATTGTTGAACCCGCCGCGCAGCACGTCGCTGCCTGACCCGCCGATCAGGACATCGGTGCCCTGGTTGCCGTAGATCGTGTCGTTCTGGGATTCACCGCGCAGCACGTCGTTGCCCCCCCCGCCAAAGATGGTGTCCGTGCCCGACCCGCCGTATACCTGGTCGTTGCCGTTGTCGCCGTTGATCAGGTCATTGCCCGCTTGTCCGGCAAGGCGGTCATTGTTGTCCCCCCCGTTCAGCGTGTCATTGCCTTTTTCCCCGACAAGGCGGTCATTGCCGCCCCCCCCGAACAGCAGGTCGTCATTGTCCCCCGCCGCAAGAGTGTCATTGCCTTTGCCGCCATACAGCGTGTCAAAGCCCGCGCCGCCAAAGATCGTATCGCGCCCGTCGCCCCCGTCAATAAGGTCGTTGCCCTGATTGCCCGCCAAACGGTTGGCCACGTCGTTGCCCGTGATCGTGTCATTGCCCGACCCGCCAAAGGCCCGCTCGATCACAACGCCGTCCGCGATGGTGTAGCCCCCCGCCACTCCGTTGGCCGCAGACACAAAGCCGCCGCCGCCGATCTCGGATTGCAAGGTCGCAGGGCGCAAATCCAGAACCGCGTTCTTTGAACCGGTGTAGCGCATGCTGTCTTCACCGCCCGCGTCCCAGATCGCGTGCCAATAGGTGCCCATCCCGTTGGCATCATCGAGGAAATAGTTGGTGTTTCCCGCCGCAAAGCTTGTGTTGGCCCCGTAGATGTCTTGCAACACGGCCAGATCAAGCGCCATAGGCCCCCCTTCGAGGCCCCATGTCTCGGCAGCGTTGCCTTCCGACCCGACCGCCCCTTCACTGAAGCCCGGATTGTAGGACATCACCGTGAAAATCCCTTGATTGAGCAGGTAGGTCCCGTAGTCATCATAGGGGTTAAACGTGCTCACCCCTGTCATCACACTGGAACTGCCCCCCGTGTCATGCGGATGCGCCAGCCCCATGCCGTGCAACAGTTCGTGCACCATCGTCACCCAGCCCAAGCCACCTTGTTCCAGATCGCCGCCCGCCGCGCTGTCCCACTGCGAGGTGTTGAACATCCCCTTGCCGGAATCCGCGCCGAACCCTTGCGGATAAAAGAACCCCAGGTAACCGTCCCCAAGCTCGTTGTTGCTGTCACTGTGCAGTTGGAAATCCGCTTGGGCCGCGCTGGTGACGATGTTGAAATCCACATCAATGTAGGTTTCGAGCATGTCGAACACTTTGCCGAACTGCGCTTTTTCATAGGCGTTGAACGTGTCGGAGGTATAGGTGTCCCCCCCGTCTGACAACGTCACGCCTGCGCCTGCGAAATAGACGTTGATGATTTTGTCCGTGCCAAGGTCCAGCGCCCCGCCATTCCAGATCAGCGATTCAATCGCGTTGGAGGGGGGCAGTTCTGCGTCCTCGTACACCGCACTCAGGGCATAGCCGCCGCCGGTGGTGTCCCAGGTTTCGGCTTTGACAAAATAGGTGCCCGAGGATGTGGGCACAAAGGTCAGGGTCGTTGTCGCCAGGCTGCCGAAATTGCCATCAGAGTCCAAGTAGTCGCCGCCACTGTTGTAAACCACCAGATAAGGGTCAAGCTCCGGCACCGGCCCGTCTCCGGTCATGGTGAACGTGACCTGTTGGCCAAGCTCGATGTCAAAGCTCAGCCAGTCATCCGCAAAACTACCTGACGGAACCTCGTCCAGCGTACCAAAGAACGTATCACCATCCCCGATCGAATAGGGCGTGGTGATCCCGCTTGGCGCATCGGCCCCTTCAAACAGGTTCGCACCGATCTGGCTGGTAAAGCCAACGGCGCCCATATCAAATCCACTGCTCTTAAACGCCATGCTCATTTGTTACACTCCAAAGTAATCACACACATGATCCCCACGACCATTTGGGGAATATTTATCAAATCAACCCTGTGACCACCAGATTGATTGGGCAAAAAAACCGGAAACGCGATGGCGATACCACCTATGCGGGAGGCAGATCAGATAATTTCAATGTCATCGCTCAATCCACCCAGATTATTGCCCCACAACAGCACGATCTGATTGCCATCCCCGAAGTCAAACACAACATCCTTGCCCACAACCGACGCATATTCTTGCACCACCTGCCAACCGTTGGTCTGGCCGCTCAACAAATCCGATGAAATGCGCAACGTGTCTTCGGTGCGATCAAAGCCCAAAAGCTGGTCGCGCCCCATGTTGGGCATGAACACAAACGTGTCCGCCCCCGTGCCACCTTTGATAAAATCATTGTCCGGACCGGGGAGGATCAAATCATCCCCACCCCCCCCGAACAAGCGGTCAAAGCCGGGACCACCGTGCAGGATGTCATCCTCGGAATTGCCAAACATCGTGTCATTGCCATTGCCCCCAAACAACGTGTCCTCGGAATTGCCCGCGCGAAACCAGTCGCGCCCGTCCCCGCCAATCAGCAGATCCGAAGACCCGCCACTGTTGAGGGTGTCACGCCCCGCACCGCCCACCAACGTGTCATCGCCCCGCTGGCCGAACAGCTTGTTGTCGCCGTCCCCCCCCGTGATGGAATCGTTCCCGTCCTGCCCCTGGATAAAATCATTGCCCGCCTCGCCGTGGATGGTGTCCGCGTCCCGCCCCCCGCGCAGATTGTCATCGCCCGCGCCCGCAAAAATCAGATCATCCCCGTAGCCCCCGATCAGCGTGTCATCGCCGCCCCAGCCATACAGGGTGTCATCGCCCAGCATCGCAGACAGGCTGTCGGTCCCGCTGGTGCCTTGCAATATGTCGTTGTCGTTGGAGGGGGCCGCAGAGGTGGTTGTGTCATCGGCCTCGTCGAACTCGATCGGGATCGAGCGGGCCGGCCCAAGAGTGATGGCATCGCGCACTTGCTCGACATTCAAACTGCCGTTGGTGCCTTTGAGCACATCCAGAGACTCGCCGCGGTGGGTGATGCGCACCCCCCCGTCAATGCGCACAATATCCAAAGAGTCCGTGGAATACAGAAAAGACCAGAACGACAAATCAATGGTGTCCTGATTGGGATTGAAATCCGTGATGGTGTCGCGCACCCCGTCCTGGGTGATGATGTACAGATCATTGCCCGCGCCCCCCGACAAGGTGTCGCGCCCGTCACCGCCCATCAACGTGTCGTTCCCCGCCCCGGCCTGCAACCGGTCATTGCCGCCCTGCCCGACCAGAATGTCATGGCCGCTCGACCCGTTCAGGACCTGCCCGTTGGCATTGGCCAGTTTGGTCTGCCCCGTGCCCGCCAGATCATAGGTGAACTGGCTGATGCCGCCTTCGGCGCCAGAGGCTGCGAAAACCTGCAAATCCCCGCCCGCAAAGGCAAGGCTGATGGCCGTGACCCCGTCGAGGGTAGAGGTGAGGCTATCCTCCACCGTGGACAAATGCTGCAAAGTGCCCCCCGGCAGGACCACAAACAGGCTGATGCCGTCATCGCCCCCCCCTGCGGCCACATACCAACGGCCGTTGATCTCGATGGTGTCGATGGCCTGTACCGCCCCGAACCGCATGTCCAGACTGTCCAGCACATGATCCGTGACACTGAGCTGGCCGTTGCCGTCAATCTGCATCACCGTCAGCGCCCCGCTGTTGCCGCTGCCTGGCATGGACGCCACGATCACAAAGGACAGCGTGCCCATCTGCATCACAGCCATATCGGTGGGGATCATGATCCCTGCCCCCTCATCGGGGCCCATGCTGTCGGCGAGCACCGGATCAAACCCCGACATGCGATAGCTGCTGATGCCGCGTTCTCCCTGACTGGCGCTCAGCAACACTTCGGTGCCATTGGACAGGGTGACCAGCTTGACGTCGGACACATGCACCGCGTGGCTGGCGGCAGTGTCGGCCTCTGTATTGCGCAGGGTCAGACCGTTGTTGCCCATGGTGTAGGTCAGCACGCCACTGCCTGCCTGATCCGCGGTCAGGATGTGGCCGCTGTCTGTTTCAGCCAGGGCCGCGTAGCTGCCAGACCCCGCCACGTTCATCTCGTTCATACCGCCAATCTGGCCCAGGCCCACCAGATCAAAGCGCAAAACCTTGCCCCCTGCGACCCCGCCCACCAACAAGGTGTCGCCGCCATCGACCACTTCGATCTCACCGCCCTGCCCCGCATCTGCGTCCAGATCAAACAGCGCCGTATCGACCAGTGACACTGAGCCACCATTGGACAGGAAATAGCTGCTGACCCCGCCCCCGTATCCGGTGGAGCTGTACAAAATAGTGCCCGACGCCGTCACAATCGCCTCAAGGTCGCGCACGCCAAAATCCAGCACGTCAATGTTGCTTTGAACCACTTTCTGAAACTGTAGGTCAGGCATCGCCTGCGCACCTCACACCCGAATTCTTGTCAGATGCGAAGGTGCGAAACAGCCGCGGCGCAGGCAGGGGCGCAAATACGGCAAGGATGCGATGAATGGCTCAAATACGGCTCTAATTTTCCATCAAATCAGAGCGATCATTTGACGGGGTGCGCTGGCGTCAGGCCGCGCCGCGGATCAATCTCTGGTGCGCGTCGATGGCTTCTTCGAGGTCGTCGTAATAGGTCAACTCCCCCTTGTTGAGCACCAGCCCGCTGTCGCAGAAATTGCGCACGGCGCCCATTTGGTGACTGACCATAATGGCGCTGGATTTCTTCATCCGTTCGCGGAAAATCGCACGGCTTTTGGCGTTAAAGGACGCATCCCCCACCGCCGTGACCTCATCCACCAGATAGGTGTCAAAGTGGATGCCCATAGACAGCCCGAACCCCAGCCGCGCGCGCATCCCCTGACTGTAAGAGCGCACCGGCATGAACAACTGGTCCCCCAGTTCGGAGAAATCCAGCACAAAGGCGATCAACGCTTCGGTGTCCACACCGTACACCCGCGCCACAAAACGCACGTTTTGCGCCCCCGACATCAGCGGGTGGAAAGAGCCGCCAAACCCCACCGGCCACGAGATAGACCCATCCGTGAAAACCTGCCCCTCATCTGCTGGCAAAATCCCTGCAATGATCTGCAACAGGGTCGATTTCCCCGCCCCGTTGCGCCCCAACAGCGCCAGCGATTTGCCCGTCGGCAGCGTCAGGTTCAACCCGTTGATCACAGGCTTGCGCCGGCCCCGGATCCAAAAGCTTTTGTGCAGGTTCTCGAAACGGATCATGCCGGTTCAGCGGCTGTCGCGGATGGAATAATAGATCAACGCAAGGATCGACCAGATCAGCACCACAAACAATGCGATCATGCCAAACAACACCCAGCGGCGCGGAAATTCTGCGGATTGGGGCAAGGTCGGTTGCACATAGGCCGCCAGATAACGGCTTTGGCGTTGGGCATTGTTGCGCGCAATATCCAAGGCCGTGAGCGCGGCGCGGTAGCCTTCCTCGGCGAACTCGCGGTCCACCACCAGGCCCTCGTATTCCGCCAGCAAGGTCGGATAATCCTCCCCCACAATCGTCGCATCGCCCGAGGCCACGTTCTTGCGTTCGATCGCGATACGGTTGCGGATCACCTCGATGCTGCGGCGGGCCTGTTTGACGCGCGGATCATTTTCCGAGGACTGGTCCAACAGCACATCCAGATCAATCAAGGACTGGGCCAACTGCCCTTGCAAGTTGTTGACCACACCCAAGCGCCCCGCCAAATCGGTCTCGGGGTCCACAATCTGGGTGCGGGTGCGGAACACAATAAATGCCTCGCGGGCGCGCTTCAAACGGGCCAGAGAGGCCTCCAGATCGGTCTCGGCGTAGCGCAGCAAATCATTGCGGGCCTGCTCGTTCAGCGCGTTGATCATGCGCTGGCTCTCTTCCAGAATACCGCGGGCAATCTTTTGGGCGGTCTCGGGATCAAAGGCCAACACACGCAGCTCCATCAAACCGCTGCCCTGATCATAGGAAATGCGCACCGTGCGACGCCAATAGCGCTGCAACTCCTCGATGGTGGCATCGGGCCAAATGGCAAACACCGCATCATCAGGCCAAGGGCGCGAATAGTGGGCGCGCAAATCAAAACGGGAATCAATGCGCGACACCAGCTCCTGACTTTGAATAAACTCGTACAGAATATCCGCATCCGACTGGGTAGAGCCGGAAAACAACTGGCTGAAACTGCCGGACAGCAAATCCGCGCTTGAGCCACCCTCCTCCTGACGGACGGTAAACCCAACCGTCGAAGCATATTGATCCGTGCTGACAGTCCACAAATACCACGCAGACAACACCAGCGGAAACACGATGAGCATCACAGCACTGGCAACCAAACCCCAATGCCGGCGGCGCATGGTGGCGGGCTGGGCCATCGGGGCGATCTCGACCACTTTGGGGGCAGGCTTGGGCGGGGGCTTCTTGGCGGGGCCGCCCTTGGCATTCTTCTTGGGCTTGGGCGGGGGCTTTTTAGAGGGGGCAGGCTCGGCCGGTTTCTCTGCCTCGGGGGGGGCAGGACGGTCAGGGGCAAACCTGTTGGGACGTGGTTTCGGGGGGCGGGGTTTCTTGGCCGGGTCAGGCGTATCGGATGCAGGTTTCTGCACCTCTTCCGGCGGGGAAACAGGCTCTAATTCAGGGGATTTCACCTCTTTGGCCACAGGGACGGCAGCAACGGGAGCGGGATCACCAAGGGGCACCGGATCCTGACGCGGGGGGGCAGACGCGGCGGGCGAGACAGCCACTTCGGAATCGGGCACTTCAGAATCGGGCACTTCGGAAACCGCCACATCTGCGACAAGCTGGTCCGCAACATCTACAGACGCCGCAGAAGGGGCATCTGTGGAGGAAAACAACGGGGCAAGAGAACGGTTGGCCTTGCTGGCGGATTTGCCCCCGGCGCGGATAAACTTGCGCGGTCCGGAGCTGCGTTTGGTCGGTTTCATCTTTGACGCGGCCTCTTTGTTGACGCAGCCTTCGCTTCAAACAAAGCGCCGGTTTCTCACAAGCGCTATAGTTTTGTTGTGGTCCAATGGCTTACCAAGACGATAAGCAATTTGATCTTCCCCTCGTATTTCTACATATTCATAGGCGAAATACTAGCGGCATGGTCTGATTTTGTCTGAACCGTCTTCACCCTCTACACCCTTGGTGCCACAAACGCCAACCAGACGTCCGGGCCGCTCCGGCGGACGGGTGCGCACCATTGTGGCATTGATCCTGCGCGAGATGGCATCCGTCTACGGACGCTCGCCGGGAGGATACGTCTGGGCGCTGCTGGAACCGATCGGGATGATCGTAATTTTGTCCTTCGGGTTCTCGCTTTTGTTGCGCAGCCCCTCACTGGGCAACAGCTTTATCCTGTTCTACGCCACGGGCTATCTGGTCTATAACCTGTTTCTCAAACTGACGCAGTTGGTGGGCAACGCGCTGATGTTCTCCAAAGCGCTGCTGACCTATCCGGCGGTGAGCTGGCTGGACGCTGTGGCAGGGCGGGTCATCCTGAACCTGCTGACAGGGGTGTTGGTCACCTATCTGTTGCTGGGCGGTATCCTGTTGCTGGTGGACACGCGCGTGGTGTTGTCCTTCGGGCCGATTTTCCAGGCCTTTACGCTCGCCACCCTGATGGGGGTCGGGATCGGGTTGGTCAATTGTGTGGTGAACGGGTTCTTTCCGGTCTGGCGCAGCATCTGGAGCGTGATCACACGCCCGCTGTTTCTCGCCTCTGGCGTGATCATCATCCACGAAGACCTGCCGCCCTTTGCGCAGGACATTCTTGTCTATAACCCCATCATGCACATCACAGGGCTGATGCGCCAAGGGTTCTACCCGATGTACGCGCCACAATATATTTCGCAAATCTATGTGCTTCTGATCGCGCTGACGCTCATCGCATTGGGGCTCATGCTGATGCGCCGCTTTAGCCGCGATATCCTCAACCGTTAGGCGGAGCAGGCTTTAGAACTGAAAGCCCGACAACAAGGCAAGGGCCAGTCCGTCACTGCTGCTGCCACTTCCAAAGGATTGCACGCTGTTTTGTTGCAGCAGATAGGTCTGGCGCAACGAATCCAGCTGTTCAGGCGTGTTGAAATCCGCAACATCCGTCGTGCCAAACTGGCGCTCCGAACGGGTTTTGAGTTCGGACAATTGCTGGTCAATGTCCAACGTTCCAAAGCTGGAGGGCAGCCCGAATGTTGTCTCGAACACAGAGCGCAACGCAGGCGATGCCATGATCCCGAACCACCGCGAATCCTCCGTGGTGCCGGTTTCGATCACAGTGCCCAATTCCCGCTCAAGCGCCAACGCCACCCGCATGGAGCTGTCGGAATTTCCCACTTCAATCTCGAACTGGCGTTCGGAATAATTGGCTGTCAGTTTCTCCGCAAATCCCGGCGGATATGTCGGCGCCTCTGCCACGGGTTGGAAATCGAATGCCTTCACAAAGGGCAAATACCGTTCGTCCTTGACCAGATTGACCAGGGATTGCGGATCAGATTTATCCGCCTCCAAAAGGCGCTGTGCATAGCGCGTTGCAGATGATCCCAGCGGCATATCAAAAAAGTTCGTCGTAGCTATTAACAATTTGAAATCGCTAAATAAATCAACGGGTTCTTTGATATCGCCTGCGTTGCTCAGCACCACATCCACAAACCGTTCCGCATTGGTCCCCAACAACGGCGGCGTCGCAAGGCTAAAGCCGAATGCCTCCGTCAGGGCCACATACCGCGGATCCCCTTGCTGGTTGGCCAAAGAGGCCGGGTCATCCAAATCAGAACTCAGAATTTCCTCCATGAAATCAGGCCTATAGACTTCATTTTCCAGATTGAAGATCTTGAGAGCCCCCTCGAAAAGGGCCGTGTCACTGACCAGATCTTCCGCCGTTTGTAACTCTGCGAAACGTCCCTCGAACAATTCGGCAAATTCCACCAGCGCATCTGCCGGGCCACTCTTGGGGGCAAAGTCAAAGGCCGCTGCCAGTTCGGCAAATCGCGGATCGCTCAATTCATTGGCAAAGGAGGTTTCATCCGTCACATCGGACTCCAGCACCTGCTTCAGAAAAAACACTTCGCCCACGTTGTCCTCAAGCCCGAAGGTCGTGAGGGCCGCGCGCAACAGGTTGCGGTCAGACAACAAGTCATCCGCCGATGTCAGGGCCGCCAGTTTGCGCCCGACCTCGTCCGTCGGTTCAGGCTCGGGTTCCGCCACAGGTCCGCCACCGGCAAAATTGAACGCTTCAGCCAAAGACTGATACCGCTTGTCCGACAACCGGTTGGCCAGCGACGTGCTGTCATCCAGATCGGACTCCAGAACCCGCTGGATAAAAGCGCGGTTGTTGATGTCCTCATCCAGCCCGAACGCCCCGAGCGCCACACGCAACATGCCCCGATTGTCCATCAGGTCCTGCGCGGTTTCGATCCCCTCAAGCCCCGCTTTGAACTGCGCGATATCGCGCGCCACGACGGGCGACTGGTCATACAAACCCTGCTGCTGCTCGCGCGTGCGGTTGAGGAAATTATACCCGGCAACACCGCTGTCCAAAAGGATCGGCGAAAAGGTCATAGCGCACCTTTTATGTTGGGAATTTGCACATAGGTCATCGGCCACTCTCACATCAGATTGCCTGACCCTAGCAGCATAGATTTAACGTTCGGTTGGGAATTTAACGCCAGTTTTACAGGTCGGGGTCCGCCAGCTTTTGCACCGCGTCCAATGACAGCTCCGTGCGCTGCGCCACACCGTCCAGCAGCGCCCGTTTGAGCACCCGGCGATAGGTCGTGGCCTGCCCCCCGTAACGCGGCGCCTGTGTCCACCACCGCACTGCAAACCCCACAAAGACAGGCCAGAAAAACAGCCCCGCTGCCCGGCGATACACCATCACTTGATTGCGGCGCATGTAGTAAACTTTCCACAAGGGCGCGATGGTTCCGTCGCTCTCTTCAAATGTTTCGCAATCGTGCAAAAACCGCAGCGCCGGATCAAAGGCAACGCGGCCCCCTGCCCGTCTGAGCGCCAGACAATACAGCACATCATCGCCGTACAAAAACAGGCGTCCTTGAGGCAAACCTGCTTTTTTCAATGCCCCCCGCGACCAGAACAGCCCCACAAAAGAGCCGCCATCAATTTCCATCGGAGCAGGTTCTTCATAAGCGCTGTCCTTGATGTGGAACCCACCACGACCACCCGAAAGCCCCTTAAGAAACCCACCCATGCTCCAGAACGGATTGATCCACGGGCGGTTCATATCACAAATGCCACCAGACGGATATCGCACCGCCGTCACCCACGCATCATGGGTGCTGCGATCAATGCTGTGAAACTGCTCCAACGCGCCAATCTCGGGACGGGCATCATCGTCCATCATGACGATCCAGTCAGGATCAAGATGATCGCGGATATGCGCCAAGCCGGCCTCAAACCCCCCTGCCCCGCCAAGGTTCCGGCTTTGGGTCAGAACGATCAAACGGGGATCCGTCTGTGCGGCCAACCAGACGGAGGTGCCATCGCTGGAGGCATTGTCGAGGACAACGACACAGGACAGGGCCTTGGGCGCGCTGTCCAGTAAGGCGGCGAGGGTGGTTTGAAGGTGATCCAGCCGGTCGCGGGTGACGACCAAAGCGGTCAAGGTTTGGGGCATTTTCACCTTTCAGGGGGTCAAAATGTTTCGCGTGCGAAACATTTCACACGCTTTTTGCAGATTACCACCCACAGGTTTTGACCTCAAATGTTTCGCACGCGAAACATTTTGCACAGATCAACGGGCCCCTTTGCGCAGCCAATGCAGCAGACGTCGCTCGAATTCAGGGGTCACGTTGACACCGCTCAATACGATTTCACCGGACCTTGGGCTGAGCATCTGAACACCGGGGGCAACTTCGGCATAATCCGTCTCTAACCTGGCTGAACCGAGGGTTTTAGGCTTGATGGCACGCTGGATTTTCGACCATTCAGATTGCGCATCAGGAGAGCCACCCAACAAAATCTTGGTCACTTTGTCTGCAGCCGTCTCATCAGCTTGCAAAGCCTTGGCCAGGGTCAGGCCGTTTTTCTCGGTCAGACGATGCGGATACTGCAACCGCCCGTCAAGCGCGCGCACAACAGGAATGAAGCTCCCGATCTTGGAGCGGCGGGCACGCGGGGATGATTTGAAAAGGGCTTTTAGAGCATGCTTTTCGGAGGCAAACACCCCTTGGGCTGTGGCCTGAACCACAATGCGCGCACGTTCATAAAAACTAAGGTCTGCACGGATCTCGTTTTCCTCGACCATGGAAATATAGGCGTCTGCCCCGTCTTGCGGATTGCGCAAAAACGCCAACACAGTCTCTGCCTTGAGCCGTTTCAATGCCTCAAGACGGCGCCAGCCGGAAATCAAACCGTAGCGCTGCCCTTCAAGCTGAACGACCTCGATAGGCGTTTGCTGACCACGCTGGGACAAGCTCTCGATCAGGCTTTCCATGTCGTCCTCGTCCACATGGGCGCGGTCGCGCACAAGATGCCCTGCATCGATCTGCTCAAGAGGGACATCCAACACCATGCGCCCGGTGGCGCGCGCGTTGGTCATTTCCGCAGAGAGTTCCGCCAAAGCAGCCGTTGCAGCGGCATCTCCCGCCACAGCAGAGATCGGCGCGGACCCCATAGAGCCGCTGGTTTTGGGAAAGATGCTTTTCGTCTCTAACCCGCCCTCCCGAGACGGAAGATACTCCGGATTGGCCGGTGTCAGTCGCTTGCGTTTGGCCATAATAATGCCTCCCTTTGTGACCACGACCCTGCGAAATCAGGGTTAATAAGGCCTAAGCCCTGCGCACGGTCATACGCCAAAATGTTTCGCACGCGAAACATTTAAGACTTTCCTTCAGGGGCGGACGCTGCTTTTTCATCCCGCGCCCAAGCCCCGAGCAACAGGCTTTTGAACCCTGCATAGGTCGCATCAAAGGTTTCACGCCCCCGCACATAGGTCTCACGGTTAAAGTTGCGGTAATCCGCCTCGTAAATCCCTTGCACCTGTTCGCCGGCCTGTCCGATCAGGGCTGTGAAATCCTGCCGGTGCGGCGACAGGGTCGGCCCAAGATAGGCTTGCATCAATCCGGCAAGCTCTGCCTGCTGGGTCCCGTCATAGCGCGTGATCACCGTGCGCACTGCATCCCATTCAAAGGCAAGCTCCGCCCGCCCCAAGGCCCGCGCAGCCAGATTTTCGCTTTCCTCGATCGAGCCGAACGTCGTCCCTAACATGTCGAAAAACCGCCCCGTGCTGTCAAACTCGAGGAAAGACGCCCCCATAGGCACCAGCAGAATATCCGCCGCCGCAAGCCCGTTGATCGTGAGGTAGCCAAGGGCAGGGGGGGTGTCGATGAAGATGACGTCATAGGCGTCCAGCACCCCGTCCGCCGCGAACATCTCACTCAGGGCATCCCACAGTTTCCAGCCGCGCCCTTGCATGCGCCAGACCGGGATCTGGAATTCCGCCCAATACAGATTGAGCTGCGCCCCGATCAGATCGATGTTGGGCCAATGGGTGCTTTGAATGATGTCTTGGGTTTTGACCTCAAGGGCGTCGGTGAGCGTCTCGTCAAGGGGCAGCGGCGCGTCGCCGCGATCTGCCCTGCGGTGGTTTTCTGTGCGCAAATGCCCTGCGTAGTGTCTGGCCAGCAGCGGAAACACCGTGTTCCATTCGTCCTCGACCTTGCCGCCGAACACGGATGTCATGGACCCTTGGCTGTCGAGGTCCACGACCAGCACTTTGTAGCCGTCAAGCGCGGCGCTCATGGCGAGATGTGCCGCCGTAGAGGTTTTGCCGACCCCCCCTTTGAAGTTCGCGACGGCCACCATTTTGGCGGGCAGATCTTTGGGCCGGTAGGGGAGGTAGTCTTTGGCCTTTGACCCTTGGGTTCCGAAAAAGGCACGCAGGCGCAGGACTTCGTCCAAGGTGAACCATTTGGCGCCGCCTTCGGTTTCGGAGCGCCCTTGGGGCAAGTCGGGGTTGGCCTTGAGGACGCGGCGGAAATGACCGACAGCCACGGGAATCAGGTAGCGGGTGATCTCCCATGTGGAAAACTGGCGCAGAGTGCGGCTGCCATCCTTTTCCAGGCCCCTTGAGGCAAGATCGCTGCGACCGCGCGCACAGGCCTGCGCAATGGCTGTGAACCCTGTTGTGGTTGTGGCATCCCCCAAGGCACTTGCTGCGCGGTCGGGGTCTATGTTGAAGTAGGGAGGGGTATCGGTCATTTGCTCACTGCTTTTGAATGCACATTCATGTGTGCTGTTTTGTGCAGGATACCGAAAAAGCGCTCACATGGAAGTAAAACACGCACACCTTGGCGTTTTTCTTATATTTTCTAAGGAATTTAGCAGTGCGTGCGGCTGGATTGACCCTCTTTTGGGGCGCTGTGTCTTTTTTTGATCTGTTATATATTGTTATTTATTCGTTACAGGAGTCCAGTGTTCTGGCTATCTTTCTGGAATTGTTGGGTATTTCAGCTTTATTCAAGGGTAGGGCGACTCTGAAACCCCGTTGAGGTGACTCTGAACCCACGCAAAGGCGACTCTGAACCGCCGATCTGGGGACTCGCCACAGCCTGTGGATAACTTTAGGGTGTCATTGAAACCCCGAAGAGGCCGATTCCTCGTGAACCGGGGTCTATTCCAATTGGATCCGCAAACGGACCGGGCGAGCAGGTATGGCAACAGGGCAGGGGGGCTTGATCCCCGACCGTCCTCCAAGGGCGGATTTTTTCATTTGCGACGTGTTCGATGCGGCGCCCAAGGATGATTTGGGCTCGATGGAGCATCCTATTTTTTCGCTCTCTACCCGTCCTGATCGTCGGGTTTTGTCCTATGTCCATAATGGCACGACCCTTGAGGTGACGCCCTCCGTAAAAGGGCGTGCGACCATTCATGACAAGGATATTCTGATCTACTGCATCAGCCAGCTGATGGCGGCGGTGAACGCGGGGCGGGCGATTTCGCGCAGTTTGCATTTGACCGCCCATGATCTGTTGGTGGCCACCCATCGCGACACATCGGGCGACAGCTACACCCGTCTGCGCGAGGCGTTCGAGCGGCTCGCCGGCACCCGCATCACCACCAATATGACCGCTGGCGGGTTCGAGACCACCCGCGGGTTCGGGTTGATTGAAAGCTGGGAAATTGTGCGCAAAACGCGCGGCGGGCGGATGGTCAGTGTCAAGGTGACCCTCTCCGAGTGGTTGTTTCAGGCCGTGCAGTCGAGGTCCGTTTTGACTTTGAGTAGAGACTATTTTCTCCTGCGCAAACCGCTGGAGCGGCGCATTTACGAGCTGGCCCGCAAGCATTGCGGCCGCCAGCCCGAGTGGAAAGTCAGCGTGGCGACCCTGCACAAGAAATCCGGCAGTGCCTCGCCCATTCGCGTGTTTCGGGCGGCCTTGCGGCGGATGATCAAAGACGCGCAATTGCCCGGCTACGAGATGATGGAAGAGCCGGGCGATGTGATGCGTTTTGCGCGGCCTCAGGTGCTGGACACGGAAGCTGCGCCGCGCTTCGGGGCGGATGTGCTGGAAGAGGCCAAACGCCTCGCCCCCGGCTTTGACGTCTATGCGCTTGAGGCCGAGTGGCGCGGGTTCTGGGTGACCTCCGGCAAGCCGCGACTGGGCGCGCCGGACAAGGCGTTTCTGGGCTGGGTCAAGGGCAGGGCAGCGCGGGGTTAAGAGGCGTCGCGCTCTGCCACTGATCTGCGGTTTAAAGCGGGGCCGCCGAAAATGTTGGCGCCGTCCCGTTTTTCAAATACCCATCCGCCAGATCAAGCGCCTCGCGGATACACACGTCCATATCGATGTAGCGATAGGTGGCGAGCCGTCCCACGAAAGTGACGTCGGGGGTGGCTTCGGCCAGTGTCACATAGTCTGACAGCAAGGCTTTTTCATCCACCAGACGGATCGGGTAGTAGGGGATGTCGTCCGCCCCGCACAGCCGCGAGAATTCGCGGTAGCACACGCTGCTTGCGTGCTCTTCCCAAGGCGCGAAGTGTTTGTGCTCGGTGATGCGGGTGTAGGGCACATCGGCATCGCCGTAATTCATCACGGGGATGTTCTGGAAATTGCCCTGCGCGACGAAGCGTTCGAAATCCAGCGTGCGGTAGCCAAGGCGCCCCAGCCGGTGCTCAAAGAACCCGTCCAGCGGACCAGAGTAAAACAGGTGATCCCCCTTGTGCAGAGCCGCATCATAAGGCGTCTCCAGCGACACGGTGATCTTTGGATGATCCAGAATCGCCGCGACCATGGCCGTGTAGCCATCGCGGGGCAGTCCCTGATGGGGGTGGTTGAAATAGCTGTCATCATCCGTAAAGCGCAGCGGCAGGCGTTTGAGGATAGAGGCGGGCAGGTCGCGTGGATCGCAGCCCCATTGTTTGATGGTGTACCCTTTGAAAAACGCCTCGTAGAGGTCGACGCCGATAAAGGCGAGCGCCTGTTCCTCGAAATTGGCAGGGTCCGTGATGGTTTTGTCGGCCTTGGCGGTGACAAAGGCTTTGGCCTCGGCCTCGGACATCTGTGTGCCAAAGAACTGGTTGATCGTGGACAGGTGGATCGGCATCGCGAAAACTTCATCCGCGCCGCCCCGTTTGATTTTGGTCAGCACGCGGTGACGGTAGGGCACGAATTCGGCGTATCTGTTCACATAGTCCCACACCGCGTCGTCGCCGGTGTGAAAGATGTGAGGCCCGTAGTGGTGCACCATCACCCCTGTCTCTGGGTCGCGTTCCGTGTGGCAATTGCCCGCGATGTGGTTGCGCGCCTCGACGATATGCGCGGTATGCCCCGCCTCAGCCAATTCGCGGGCAATGACCGCGCCGGACAGGCCTGCGCCCACGATAATCACATGCGACATGTCTTGCCCCCTTGTGGCGTTACTTGGCGTAATAGCTGTAGGTTTCGCGGATCCCGTCCACAAACGGGCGCGCAGAGTCCCCAAGCAGCACTTTGACGTCCTTTTTGTCCGCGATCACATCACGCGGTTCGGTCGCCAGAAGGTCTTTGGCGGGGATTTTCTCATAGGCGAGGGGTTTGCCTGTGACGTCTTCGATCGCGGCGACCACATCCATCAATGTGGTGGTGACCCCTGATCCCAGCATGTTCACCGGCTCGGACGGCTCGCCTGCGCGCAGCTTGTTGGCCAGCGTCGCAATTCCAAAGCCCACGTCGCCTGCGTAGATAAAGTCGCGGGACTGTTCGCCGTCGCCGTTGATCGTCACCGCTGTGCCGTTGATTGCGGCCCGCGTGAACGCGTGGATCGCGGATTTCTTGTTGTCGGAGTATTTCCCGAACACATTCGTCAGGCGGATCACGCGGAATTCGGCACCGCGCAGTTCGACCAGCTTTTCGAGGATCATTTCCTCGGCCGCTTTGGTCGCGCCGTAAAAGTTCTTGGGGCAGTAGGGTGAGGTCACCGACACTTCGAACGTGCCGTCAAACAGCGCCCCTGCGGTCGAGATCAGGATGAATTTATCCCCGGGCTTCACGGCTTGCATCACGAATTTGGCAGGGTCTGCGATGTTGGCGTCGATGAAATCCAGCGGTCGGTCCTTGGATTCGGCCACCCGCGTTTCTCCGGCGAGGAACACAAACACCCGTCCGTTTTCGCTTTGGATGTTGTTCAGAAACTCGACCGCGCCTGCGTCCTCGTAGTTGCCCACATAAGAAGGCACATCCAGCGCCTCGTGTCCGGGGGCGGGGTTGGACAGGTTGTCCACGATCACAGGGCTCAATCCCTCGAACGCGGGGTTGGTCGCGATGTTTTCCAGAATGTTGCGTCCGACAAAGCCAAAGCCGCCAATAAGGACAAGTGTTGAGGAATTTTTCATCAATTTGAGTCTTTCTATTCAGGTCTGCGGCGTCTGGTTAACTCAGTCCTATGCCGCGCTGAAGGGGAATTCAAACGCTGTTTCCCGACTGGGAGGACCTGCGCTGACGTTGTCCTGTTCCGGGTCAACACAGGGCCGATAAAAGAAAGCCAAGAGTATGACGCCATTCAATACGCCTGCCCCTGCCTGTGATCTGTCTGTGATTGTGACGGTGCATTCCGAAACCGTGGTCGGGGGCCCCACCATGCGCGCGGCCGATGCGGCCATCGAGGCCGCCAAGGTCGCAGGTTTTTCGGTGCAGCGTTTGATTGCGTTGGACAGTCCCACCGCAGGGACCGCCCGGTATTTCAACCAGCCTGCCTTTGATCATTGGGAGCGGGTGGCGTTGACCCAAGGGGATTTGGGCCGTGCCCGCAACGAGGTCGTCAAGGATCATGCCCGCGGCAGTGCCATCGCTTTTCTGGATGCGGATGATCTGTTTTCCCAAAACTGGCTGGCAGAGGGCATGAACCGTTTGCGCGCCGCCGAAGCGCGCGGCGAGCGGATGATTGTCCATCCCGAGTTGAACTGGCTCTTTGACGGGGCCCAGTCGGTCTATTGGAACCCTGAACAGGATGATCCGCTGTGGACCCCTTATTACCTCTACGTGATGAATTACTATGACAGTCTGTGCCTGACGCCCCGCGCCGCCCATCTTGAGCTGCCATATGTGCACCGCGACATTCCCAACGGTTTGTCGTTTCAGGACTGGCAGTTCAGCATTGAAACCACCCAGGCCGGATGGCGGCACGGGGTGGCCCGTGACACCATCATTTTCAAGCGCCGCCGCGATGTGTCGCTGGTCACCGAAAGCCAGGGACGGCGGGCTGTGGTGCGGGCGTTGCCTGCGATGCGCATCGACCGTGTGGCGGCTTTGGGCTTTCGCAAACCCTGCACAGAGCAAGGCGCCCCCCCCGCCCCTGACCCCCTTTGAGCGGTTGCGCAAATTGATTGCCACCAGCGGTGAGGCCGCCGCCCAAGACGCCCCGCCCCCCATCGCCGCCTTGTGCCGTGACATTGCGCGTGTGCCGGCCCAAAACCCGAATTACGGCCCTGTGCTGGACGCCCGTATCCGCCACGCCAACGCCCGCACCCCCGCCACCCCGAGCAAAGCCTACAACGCCATTGCGCGCAGTTTTGACACGGGGTTTTATCTGGCGGCCAACCCCGACATCCTGAGTGCTCCCGACGTGAACCCGCGCGAACACTACATGCGGGCAGGCGCGCGCGAAGGGCGCGATCCGCATCCGTTGTTCGGGGCCAAAGCCTATCTGGCGCGTTATCCCGGTGTGGCAAAGTCCGACAAAACCCCGTTTCACCACTGGCTGCAACACGGCCAGCTTGAGGGCAAAATCGGCGCCCCGTTTACCCACTTCGAGGAAATGGCGCGTATGTTGGGGCTGACTGCCGCTCAGGCGGAGGTGCTGTATGCGCAGCGCTACGCCGATCTGCGCCAGCGCCTCGGCAGCGGGGCTTTGGGGGCGCAAGTCGCCCAGGCCGCCCGCTTTGATCCGACCATCGAAATGGGCTGGATCCAAGCCCTGCAAATCAAAATCCCCCCCTTTCACAGCGATCTGACCACACAGCGGGTCACGGGGATGTTCCGCGCGCTGGAACAGGCCAGACACTGCACCGCACAGGCGGTGATTGTGGTGAACAAGCCGCGGTGGGGCGGGGCACGGCGCATGGAGGGACATCTGGCCGATGCGCTGGTGGCCCGCTACGGCGCGGATCAGGTGGTGGTCATCACCACGGACGGGGCAGGGATGATGCCAAGCGGAAAGTTCCCCCAAGGGGTGCGCCATGTGGATTTGCCCACGGCCCTGCAGGGCAAACTGCCGCGGGATTTCAACGAACGCAGTCTGGTGGAGGTGTTGCGTGCATTGGCCCCCAAGGTCGTGTTCAACGTCAACAGCCGCCTGATGTGGGATGCGCTTGGCAGCTACGGGCAGGCCCTGAGCGCCAGTATGCGCCTGTTCGGCTGTCTGTTTTGCAATGAACGCACCAACACAGGGGCGTGGACGGGCTATCCGCTGCGCCGGTTCTATCGCCACTTTGACCTGCTGGCAGGGGTGTGCACCGACAGCCAGTTTCTGGCGGACCAGTTGAGGCGCGACTACATGCTTCCCGCCGGGGACGCGGCGCGGATCACTGTGTTGCGCGGGCCTGTGGATCACAGCATCGCCCTTGCGCCGCTGCCAGAGGGAAACCCGCGCCCGCAGATTTTCTGGTCAGGACGGATGGATGCCCAAAAACGGGTGGATCTGCTGTATGAGATCGCCGCGCTGATGCCGCAGGCAGAGTTTCATGTCTGGGGGGAAAAGGTGCTCAAAGGGGGGCCGCCCCTGCCGGAACCTCCCCGCAATATCACCCTGCACGGAGCCTATGCGCGCTTTGCCGAGCTGCCGCTGGAGCGGGCGGATCTGTGGCTTTATACGTCGGGGTGGGACGGTATTCCGCAGACCTTGTTGGAAGTGGGGATGACGGGGGTGCCGATTGTGGGCACATCCGTTGGCGGCACAGGCGAAGTGCTGCATCCGACCCTTGCGCAGGCTTTGCCACAAGAGGCCCACGCGGGCGATTACGTCACCGCCATCAAGACTGTGCTGGCCCAAACGACCAAAGCCCGCACCAAAGCGCGGGCCTTGCGGGAATATCTGATCCAGCGTCACACGGCGGAAGCCTATAGCAGGGCCATCGCAGAGGTGGTTGGCCCTGCTGTTGCCCCGAAAAAAGCGGTGCAACAGCTGAAACCGGTGGCCCGAACCCTGCACAAACGCGCAGGGTAGGCACAAGGTAGGCGCAAGGTTTAATCGGCGTCGCGCAGCGCTTCGAGTTTGGAGCGGCTGTTGATGATCGCGATCTCTGCCTCGATGATGCGCAGGCGTGCTTCGGCATCACGGGCGCGCAGTTCGTTGCGCTCCATTTTGGATGTCAGGGCTTGGAGTTCTTTATCGTCGTTGGTCATTGGGTCACATTTCAGGTTGGAAAAAGGAAAGAGGTTTAAACAGGTTTACGGATAACAAGGCGCAGGGCGCGGCTGTCCTGATCTTCTTCGGACATGGCCGCAAAGCGGGGCAAATACGCCGCGCGGGTCGTTTCGGGGACGGGAATGCGTTTGTGTTGCGTTTCAAGGATCTCAAAACCCACCGCCTTAAAGGCCGCGATCTGTTCAGAGGCCCGCAACCGGTTGAGGTTGGGCGCGCAGGTTTCTTCGGTCAGGAAGCTGAACTCGTTGTAATCCCCGTCGTGGCGATAGGCGCGGTGATCGGCCAGATCGATGTAGTGAAACCCCAACCCCCCCGGCTCCATCAGCTCATAGATGTGTTTGGTCACACCGGGCACATCCATCACATGTTCGAACACGGCGTACGAGATCAGGAAAGACACCGACCCCGGCGCAATTCCGGCTTCCACGATGTCGCAGCATTTGAAGGCGACCTGTTCGGCCACATTGCGCAGCCCCCCGGCGAGGTCCCCTTTGGACAGGGCCGCCGCATCAAAATTGCGCAGCCGCGCGAGGTAATCGGCCTGATCCGTGCCCTCCATCATGTAGCGTTCGGGGAACATGAACATGGATGAAATCACGTCATACATCGACAAAGCCGCATAGCTTTCATCGCTGATCGGCATGAAGTCACTGCCAAAGGCGTTTTCGAATCCGTTGGCGTAGAAATACGTGGCCATGGCCAGCGGTTCATGTGCCCCGCATCCCAGATCCACAAAGGTGCGCCGCGAGCGCAGCCCGTGCCGTTTCACCATTCGCGCCAGATTGGCCGCTTTGCCGCGCAGCTTTTCGGGGCCGTATTTGCCCAGTCCCGCCCCCTGCAGCATCCGCCCTGCAAAGGTCAGGTGTTTGAGCTTTTCCTTGCGGTTGAGCTTGCTGGCGCTGAGCTGGGGCAGGGCGTTGAGCAGATGCGTCAAAGCCGGCTCCGCTTTGCCTTCGCTCAGAAGCCCGTCAAAGGTTTCTTTGAACGCCGCCTCATCAAAAGCTGCGGGTTTTGCCGCTTTAGGTACGTTGTTTTGCGTGTTCATGATGGTTTTCCTTTTGCAAGCCGCAGAACCTTTTGGCCTTGGGCATTGGTCCCTGCGATGAGGCGCCCGTTGGGGATACGGGTCTGGGTTTCCCAGATCATCAGCTCAAGCCTGGTTCCAGCCTGCAAGAATTCGTTGAGAATGGGAATACTGAACCCGTGATGCTCCAGCCCCGGCGTGCCGCGGGCCAGCCCCGGTGTCAGCACATCCGCCCGTGTCATGAACACTGGCAGATCGTCCATCATCACGGCCACATGCAGAATGTCCTCTTGGGCGTCACGGTCCCATGTCCAGCCCCGGATCATGTCATGGGCCAGCCAGAAATCCTTGGCCGGTTTCATCACCCGCCCGCGCGGCGTGCCGCTGCGCACGTCTTGATCCATGACCCCGGCCATCAGCTTCTGGCTGTGCTCTATCGCTTCTTTCAGCAAGAACCCCCGCCGGGTAGTGTTGTGGGTCAGCCCCAACAACGCGGTGATATCGGGGGCGGCGTCCAGTTCTGCGGCGCCTTGATCCTTTGAGGTTTGCCCCCTGTTCTGTGTCGTCCCCCCGCTCACGATCTCGAGCACATTTGCCGTGTCGCCTGTCACTTCGGCAAAGGTGGCGGCGTTCATCTGGGCCATCGCCCCTTTGACCTCTCCCGCGCCAAGCTGCTGGTTGAGCATCACATTCAGCGCCTCCTTGGTCAGGATCGGAGTGCGGGCGGACAATCCGAACACCCCTTCGCTGATCTTGGTGACCCGCAAGAACTGGGTGCGGGTGCGTTCGCCGTCCACTTCCAGCGCCCAGTGCAACGCATATGAGCTGCCCACATCCCACGTGTGCGGAATGTCAAAGCGTGACAGGGTGACCAGCTCGTTTTTGTCCCCTGCGTTCTCGTGGCTTTCCACCAGCGCTGTCGGCTCGGCCATGCCGCGCACTGACAGCACACGTTCGCCCGTGCCGCGTGCATAGAGCCACAGGCAGTTGTCGGTTTCCTCAAGGGCGATCACCATGGCGCGGTGGCGGGCCTGCTGGATGTCGGTGCGGTCCCAATCCACAGGCATCATCCACAGGGTTTCCCCGTCGATGCGACTGCCATCGCGCAGCATATGCGGGGCCAGTGCTCCGGCGCTGCCCTGTTGCAGGGTCGCCAGCGTGATTTTGCGTTGCGCCAATGTGCCCGCATCCAGCAGGGGTTTCGCCTTGAGATAGGAATAGACCGTGTCGCCGGCATAGGCTTTGGCCTTGGCCGCCCCGTTGAGCCAGCGCAGCAGAAGTTCGGGATGCACCAACATGTCGCTGCCCCCCGTTTCCACGATACGGGTGACATACTCGTGCAAGATCCCAGCGCGCACATCATAGGGTTCAAAGGCCCCCAAACGGGTGCGGGTGCTGGCGCGCATCGCGAAAATCTCGCCGCCGTAAGCGCGGGTGTTGAGGTATTGCGAGGCCACATCCCCCCCGATCGGCATCCCCACAAGCCCGTTGCCCCCGTCAAAGAAGGTGGTGAACAAGATGTCAGGCTGATGGGTCAGGGCGGTGGTGGCGGCCGCAAAAAATCCGGGCTGGGGGCAAATATCCGCGCCGTGGCTCATCACCACCGCGTCCTGGGTCTGGCTGTCGGCCAGCAGGTTCAGCGCATCCCCCGCCGCTTGCCCGATGGCATCCAGAACCCGGGTTGTGATTCCTTCCCGGGAGAGGGCTTCGGCCCCCGCGTGGACCTCTTCGCGCAAGGCCGCTTCGGTGTAGGCCAGCAGCACTTCTTGTGGCGGATCGGCTTTGAGGGCCTTCACCAGAATGGACACATTGTCCCCGCGCCGCACCAGAACCGCAAAGCTGATACCGCCCACAGGCCGGGGCGTGGGGTTCATGGCTTTGGTGATGTCACCAATGGCCGCCGCGCGTCCTTTTTCCTTGATCGCATCCCCGACATGGGCGTGAAACCCGTACCAGACCCGCAGGTTTTCATCGTTGGAGAAGCTGGAGTGCGCAATGGTTTGCCCGTCGCGCAACACCCGTTCCAACTGATCCGCGAGGTCTTGGGCGCGCGGTGCCACAAGGCAGCGTTCGTGATCGCCCACATCGATCAGTTCGGGCGTGCCGCCCACGGCTGTCGCGATAAAGGGGATGTTGTTTTCCAGCGTCTCGTAAACCGCCATCGTCGAGTTTTCGATCAGCGAGGGCATCACCGCAATCATGTCGCGGCTGCACATGTGGCTCAAGGCTTCGGGCTGGTTCTTGTCGTCGATATAGCCGACTTCGAAATCCCAGTTTTGCGCTTTTTCCTCGAGGTATTCCTGAACCGGGCGCCCCCCTTGGGTGGCCAAAGCCGCGCCCCATTTGCCCATAAAGGTCATTTTGGAGGGGGCAATTCCGCGTTCCTTGAGGATATCCAGCGCGTTGCACATCATCTCGACGCCTTTGCGCCCTTCAAGGCGGCCAAAGAAAATCAGCTCTTGGGTTTTCACCAGATCGCCCGGTTTGCGGGGCGGGCGCGCGTCCGTGACGATGACTTTGGAGAAATCCACAATGTTGGGTTGCACAAACACGTTGGCGTCCGGCACTTTGTAGCCGATCTCTTCCATGAAGGTGATCAGATGGGCAGAGCCACCAATCACCGCATCCGCCAACTCGACGCATTTTTGTTCGGCGTAGGCGGCCAGCACCAGTTCGCGCTGTTCGATGGGTTGCATCTGGTAGTGACGGTTCCAGATGTGGGGGGATGAGGTTTTGACCAGAAACAGCGTTTCCTGAAACGCCAGCCCCATGCGTTTGGCCATCAAGGCATAGATCATGCCCCCCCGCCATTCAGAGGTGTGCACAACATCAAAAGGCGGGTTGTCACGCAGCCATTCATAGGCGGCGGCAAAGCGGGCCTGCCAATCGATAGAGGCGCCCCAAAGCGTGCGGTGCGGGGTTTCAAGGTAGTGCAGCGTCACCCCGAAAGCGGCGAAATGTTCGACCCAGTGTTCGGGCGTTTCATCCTGTACGACGCGCCCTTTGAGGAACAGCACATGCACCTCGTGCCCGTTGGCTGCCAACCCTTTGGACAGGTGATAATAGGTCGAGGCAATGCCCCCGTTGCGCACTGGACCGATGATTTCTTCGGTGACGATGCAGACCCGCAGTTTCTCCTGGCCGGTGCTGAGCCCGATCTGGTCAATGGCAGGAAAGCTTTTAACCGCGAATGTGTCGATCTGCATAAAACAACGCAACTCCGTTTATGGCCCGCGTTTGTGGGCGGTGCGTGATACTCTATTGTCGTCAAGTCAAGTCAATGCCATGCAGGACACAGTGCTGCAAGGGGAGCACGAAGTCGCGTGTGATAAACATTGCAACTGTGCGCATGGCACAGAATAAAGGCAGTATGACCCGACCCTTGGATTTGCCCGAAAGGGGGCTGTGCTTATGATCACTCCAGTTTTGTTGTGCGGTGGCTCTGGCACGCGTCTCTGGCCGCTCTCGCGCAAAAGCTATCCCAAGCAGTTTGTCCCCCTTGTGGGCGACGAGACGCTGTTTCAGGCCTCTGCCCGTCGTCTGTCGGGACCGGGTTATGCGCCGCCTTTGGTGCTGACCGCCTCTGATTTCCGCTTTATCGTGACCGAGCAGTTGCAAGATGCCGCCCTTGATCCGGGCGCGGTTCTGATCGAACCCGAAGGGCGCAACACGGCGCCTGCGATTTTGGCCGCTGCCTTGTATCTGGCCCAAACCGATCCGGGTGCGTTGATGTTGGTGGCCCCCTCCGATCACGTTGTGCCTGACGCGGATGCCTTTCGCACGGCTGTGGCCGCCGGTGTAGAGGCCGCCCGCGCAGGCCGGATCGTCACCTTTGGCATCACCCCGACCCATGCCGAGACTGCCTATGGCTACCTTGAACTCAGTGCTGCCCCCCAAGAGGGCCACGCCACCCCGTTGACCCGTTTCGTGGAAAAGCCGGGTGCATCCAAAGCGACCGAGATGCTGGCGGCAGGCAATTTCCTGTGGAACGCCGGGCTGTTTCTGTGTTCGGCCCAGACCATGATTGACGCCGCCCGCGCCCATTGCCCTGATCTGATGTCCCCTGTTGCAGAGGCTGTCGCGCAGGCCAAAACCGACCTCGGGTTCTTGCGATTAGACCCTAATGCGTGGGCAAATGCCCGTGATGTGTCGATTGACTATGCGGTGATGGAGCAGGCGGACAACCTGTCTGTTGTCCCCTTTGGCGCGGGCTGGTCCGACCTTGGTGGGTGGGACGCGGTGTGGCGCGAAACCGGACCGGACGCGCGCGGTGTGGCCACCTCTGGCCCGGCCACTGCGATTGATTGTGATGACACGTTGCTGCGCTCCGAAGCCGAAGGGCTTGAGGTTGTGGGCATCGGCCTCAAGAACATCATGGCCGTGGCAATGCCTGACGCTGTGCTGGTCGCGGATATGTCGCGCGCGCAGGATGTGAAGCTGGCCGTGGCTGCCCTCAAGGCCAAACAGGCCAAACAAGCCACCGCTTTCCCCAAAGACCACCGCCCGTGGGGCTGGTTCGAAACGCTCGTGTTGGCCGATCGCTTTCAGGTCAAACGCATTGTGGTCCACCCCGGCGCCGCGCTGTCATTGCAAAGCCACCACCACCGCTCGGAGCATTGGATCGTGGTGGAGGGCACCGCCCGTGTGACCGTGGACAAGGATGTGAAGCTGTTGGGCGAAAACCAGTCCGTCTACATTCCGCTTGGCGCGGTGCACCGCATGGAGAACCCGGGCAAAGTGCCAATGGTGCTGATCGAAGTGCAGACAGGGTCCTATCTGGGAGAAGATGACATCATCCGCTACGAGGATATGTATGCCCGTGAGTGACGCGCTGCACCTTGAGACGACCCCCTTAGAGGGTTTGCTGCTCCTGACCCCCCGCCGTTTTGGCGATGCGCGGGGGTTCTTTTCGGAGTCGTGGAACAAGGCAACGATGCAGGCGGTCGGGATTGATCTGGAGTTTGTGCAAGACAACCACTCTTTATCCGAACGCAAAGGCACCCTGCGCGGCCTGCATTTCCAAACGCCCCCCATGGCGCAGGCCAAACTGGTGCGCTGTGGCCGCGGCGCGTTGTTTGATGTGGCGGTGGATATCCGGCGGGCCTCGCCCACCTTCGGGCAATGGTTCGGGGTGGAGCTGTCCGCAGAAAACGGGCGGCAATTGCTGGTGCCTGTGGGCTTTGCGCACGGGTTCGTCACGCTGCAGGACGACACCGAGATTTGCTACAAATGCACCGCCCCCTATGCGCCCGATTGTGATGCAGAGATTGCGTGGAACGACCCTGTGGTTGGGGTGGATTGGGGTGTATCAGAGCCAGTTTTGTCCGACAAAGACGCGCAAGCCGGACCACTGGCCAAGGTGGGGACGCCGTTTTGAAGATACTTGTCACAGGCGGCGCCGGCTTTATTGGCTCGGCCGTGGTGCGCGCCGCGATTGCGCAGGGCCATAGCGTTGTGAACCTTGATGCGCTGACCTATGCGGCCTGTCTGGACAATGTGGCCAGCGTTGCGGACCACCCTGAATACACCTTTGTGCAGGCCGATATTTGCGACCGCGCCGCGTTGGATCACACCCTTGCAACCTATAGCCCCGATGCGATCATGCATCTGGCCGCAGAGTCCCATGTGGACCGCTCTATTGATGGCCCATCGGCCTTTATAGAGACGAATATCACCGGCACTTACACGCTGCTGGAAGCTACCCGCGCCTATTGGATCGCCCAAGGCAAGCCGCAAGGTTTCCGCTTTCACCATGTCTCGACGGATGAGGTGTTTGGCTCTCTTGGCGCGACGGGCCTGTTCACCGAAGATCACCCGTATCAGCCCAACAGCCCCTATTCCGCCTCCAAAGCGGCAAGCGACCATTTGGTGCGCGCATGGGCCGAAACCTATGGGCTGCCTGTGGTGCTGTCCAATTGCTCCAACAACTACGGCCCCTTCCATTTCCCCGAAAAGCTGGTGCCGGTGGTGATCCTGAACGCTTTGGCGGGCGCTCCGATCCCTGTGTACGGGGCAGGGGAGAACGTGCGCGACTGGCTCTATGTGGAGGATCACGCCGAGGCCTTGCTCACGGTGCTGGGCAAAGGCGCGCTGAACCGCAGTTACAACATTGGCGGGCACAATGAGGCGCGCAACATTGATCTGGTGCGGATGATTTGCGGGCTTCTGGACGCGTTGCGCCCCGCCGCGACTTCCTACGCCGATCTGATCACCTTTGTCACCGACCGCCCCGGGCACGATGCACGATACGCGATTGATGCAACGCGGATTGGTGACGAATTGGGGTGGGTGCCTTCGGTGACGCTGGAAGAGGGGCTGCGCAAAACCGTGCAGTGGTATCTGGACAACGAGACGTGGTGGCGGGCTTTGCAGGGGCGCAAAGGCGTCGGCGCGCGCCTTGGGCTTGCCCCATGATTCTGGTGTTTGGCGCTTCGGGGCAAGTGGCCCGCGCCCTCGGCCTTTTGCCCGATGTGCGCTGCCTGTCGCGCGCGGATGTGGATCTGGAATATCCCCTCAATTGCGCCGAGGCCATCGCCATGCATCGTCCCGCCGCCGTGATCAATGCGGCCGCCTATACGCAGGTTGACGGGGCCGAAACGGACGCCGCGCGCGCCCATATGATCAACGCGGCCGCCCCCGAGGCGATGGCCGAAGCCTGTCTGGAACTGGGTGTGCCCTTTGTGTCGCTGTCGACCGATTACGTGTTTGACGGATCGGGTGATGCCCCTTGGTCAGAGACCGACACGCCTGCGCCGCTCAACGGTTATGGCCGCTCAAAGCTGGCGGGAGAGCAGGCGATTGCACAGGTGGGTGGCACATGGGCGGTCATGCGCACGTCTTGGGTGGTGTCGGCGCATGGGGGCAATTTTGTGAAAACCATGCGGCGCCTCGGGGCAGAGCGTGACGCGTTGAATGTTGTGGCGGACCAGATCGGCGGGCTGACCCCTGCGCGCGATATTGCGCGGGCCTGTCACCACATGGCAAAAACCCTGATATCAGAGCCTGATAAAGGGGGGTTGTATCACTTTTCGGGGGCGGAGGACGCGAGTTGGGCCGATGTCGCCCGCGAGATATTTGTGCAGGCCAAGCTGGCGTGCACGGTCACTGACATTCCCACAACGCAGTACCCCACACCCGCACAAAGGCCGCTGAATTCCCGCCTCGATTGCCATAAAATCGACGCCATGTTCGGGTTAAAGCGACCCGACTGGCGGGCAGGGCTCGCAGATATATTGGACGAACTGGCATGAGCACACGCAAAGGAATCATTCTGGCAGGCGGCTCTGGCACGCGGCTTTACCCCATCACGATGGGCGTCTCCAAACAGCTGCTGCCGATCTATGACAAGCCGATGATCTACTACCCGCTGTCGGTCATGATGCTGGCGGGCATCCGCGAGATTGCGGTGATCACCACGCCTGAGGATCAGGCGCAGTTCAAACGCACGCTCGGGGACGGGGCGCAGTGGGGTTTGCGCCTGACCTACATCGTGCAGCCCAAACCCGAAGGGCTGGCGCAGGCCTATATTCTGGCTGAGGATTTTCTGGACGGTGCCCCCTCTGCGATGGTTCTGGGCGACAACATCTTTTTCGGACACGGCTTGCCGACGCTTTTGGCGCGCGCCGATCAGGGGCAGGGGGCCACTGTGTTCGGCTATCACGTGGCTGATCCCGAACGCTACGGGGTGCTGGCCTTTGACAGTGAGAACACCGTCACGGACATCATCGAAAAACCGCAACATGCCCCGTCCAACTACGCGGTGACGGGCCTTTATTTTCTGGATGGCTCGGCCCCTGCACGAGCCCGCGCCGTGACCCCATCCGCGCGCGGGGAATTGGAAATCACCACCCTGCTGGGCAGCTACCTTGCCGATGGGGCATTGACTGTGGAGACCATGGGGCGGGGCTATGCGTGGCTGGACACCGGCACCCATGCGAGCCTGCTGGATGCCTCGAACTTTGTGCGCACTCTGACCGAACGCCAAGGGTTGCAATCAGGCTGCCCCGAAGAAATCGCCTATGAGCAAAACTGGATCGACGCAGACGCTGTACGCGCCCGCGCCGAGATGTTCGCGAAAAACAGTTACGGAGACTATTTGCTCAGGATGCTGGAAAACACGCCCTCGTAAAGTGTGGCTTAATCCGTGCTCACGTAATTCATGGCCAGACCACCATACAAATAGCGTGTCGCGGTGATCGTCCCGATGGGGCGGATAAAGATCAAGGCAAACCCGTCTTCGGGCGCTTCGAACAAGCCCAGATCCAGATCGAGGCGGTTGAAACCCGGCAAGAACGTGTTGCCCGATTGCGTGGCCACAGATGTGCGTACTGTTTCGGCGTCTGTGTTCCAGCCTGTGTCAAAGGGGCCTGTCTGGAAATGGACCTGCACGTCATAGCCCGTCACCTCGGTAGAGGAGGCGCGCAAAAACCCGTCCAAGGATTTCAACACAGCGCCTTGCGGCAAAAACATGCCCATATGTTCCCAACCCACCACCGGATCGCTGCCAGAGCCGCCGTTGGTGCTGCTGTTTTCACCCTGGATGCCGTAGCTGGTCTGATGGGTCACCCAGCGGTTGTTGGTGTAGCAGTAAAACCGCCCCCCCACATCCACACGGTTGGTGACACGCGCGCCGGAAGGGAAACGGGCCCGACCGGAGGCTGCATCAAACACGGCCGCGGTGTTCCATGTGGTCCCATCCGCGCTGGTCTTGATGGCGAAATCATCGCTGCCTGTCGTTCCCATCTCTGCGCGGCCGGCCCAATCGGTCTGAAACAACAAGCTGGCCGTATCGGTGGCACTGGCTTTGTTGACTTTCAACTGGTGGCCCGTGCCTGAGTGGCTCAGCAAAGTGGCCGGACCCGACACCGCCAGAGGATTGGTCGCATCCGCTGTGGTGCCAACACCCACACCGGTGGCATTCTGCACTTCGGTGATATCGGGCGCGGCATTGGCCCAAGCGGCACCATCAAAATAGACCTGAGTGGCCGTATCACGCACAAACGCGACCCACCCGGTCTGGGCCGCAATATACAGCCACGCGCCATTGTCCCAAACGGCCAAAGCGGCAGGCTGGGCGGCCCAGTCCCCACTCGCGCCTGCCGGCACCAGATACCGTGCGCCTTCGGGAGGGGCTGCGGGGGGCGTGAGCAGCGTTGCGCTTGTCACATTGAGTTGCACAACCGCATCCAGAACCCGCAGGGCCTCATTGTGGGTCACGTGCTTCTGCGCTTGGGCAGGCTGAATATAGGGCAGACCTAAGATCAAAGAGGTTTGGGACATCCGGAGCTCCTGTCATGAATACTGGCGGAGTCTGGGTCCAAGCGTTAAATCTTTGGTAAACAATGCGTACGGTGGAGTGTGCAAAAATCCGCCAAGACACAACTCCCCCCAGAATAGGGCAGGTATTCCGCCATTTTCCACTTACACTTTCTTCCCTATTGAGAGATAGATACGCAAACAAAAATGGTGATCGAAGGAGAATCTGTTCGATGAAAGTAATTATCTTAGGCGGCGACGGCTTTTGCGGTTGGCCAAATGCGCTCTATCTGTCGGAGCAAGGCCACGACGTCGTTATCGTTGATAACCTTTCGCGACGGGCCATTGATCTGGAGCTGGAAGTTGAGAGCCTGACCCCCATCCGCCCGATCGGCGAACGCATCCGCGTCTGGGAAGAACTGACCAACAAGAAAATCGGCTTTTACAACTTCACCGTGGGTCAGGATTACGACCGTCTGGTGAAAATGATCGAGGACGAAAAGCCAGACGCCATCGTGCACTTTGCCGAACAGCGCGCCGCCCCCTATTCAATGAAATCCGCGCGCCACAAGCGCTACACCGTGAACAACAACCTCAACGCCACCAATGATGTGCTGGCCGCGATCGTTGAAACCGGTCAGGACATCCATCTGGTCCACCTTGGCACCATGGGCGTCTACGGCTACGGCACCGCGGGCATGAAAATCCCCGAAGGCTACCTCAAGGTCAAGATCGACACACCCGAGGGCGAGAGCGAGCAGGAAATCCTGTATCCGACAAACCCGGGGTCCATTTATCACCTCACCAAATCCCAAGACCAGCTGCTGTTCCAGTTCTACGCCAAGAACGACCAGCTTCAGATCACCGACCTGCACCAGGGCATCGTTTGGGGCACGCAAACCGAGCAGACCCGCAAGGACGAACGCCTGATCAACCGCTTTGATTATGACGGCGACTACGGCACGGTTCTGAACCGCTTTATCATGCAGGCGGCCGTCGATTATCCAATGACCGTGCATGGCACAGGCGGGCAGACGCGGGCCTTTATCCACATTCAGGATACCTGCAAATGCGTCGAGATCGCGTTGAACAACCCGCCCGCCAAAGGCGAGCGCGTCAACATCCTCAACCAGATGACCGAAACGCACCGCGTGCGGGATCTGGCCAAGATGATCGCGGACCAGACCGACGCCGAAATCGCCTACCTCGAAAACCCGCGCAATGAAGCCGCGGAAAACGAGCTGAACGTGGTCAACGACAACTTCCTCGGCCTTGGCCTTGAGCCCACAAAGCTCAGCGACGGGGTGATGAGCGAAGTCAAAGAGATCGCCGCCAAATACGCGGCACGCTGCGACACGACCAAAATCCCATGCGTGTCGAAGTGGAAGTAAGCCACTTCGCCTAAGGCGGCGCGGTGGACGCGGGCCTCTCGGACCACCTCTTGAAACAGGCCTGCCCCCTTTGATGGGGTCAGGACCGTACAGAGGTGAACCCTACGCCAGGAGTTCCCCCCAAGGTCGGCTATGATGAGCCCAGAGTCACTGATGCTGCGCTGTGCGCGAATGTCCTCTTGCTTGTGCATTGACGACAATAGCATCAATCTGGCCTGAGATTGTAGGGTATTGGTGTGACGCATGCTTAGTAAATTATTCGGTTGGATTTTGGGTCGAAAGCCTTCCTCGCAGGGCGATGACACGTCAAAAAAGTATTTTTACGTCCATGAGCAGGGCCAGAAAATTTTACGCTCAACCAATAATCCTGACGATCTGAACAAGATGGAAGGAAAAATCAGATCAAACCTTAATCTTCATTATCGTTGGTCTTCTGATCGGGACGACATTGGGAAAGCTGCACGAGAAGAGCTTTGGGCGGTGCAAAATGTTCCCGACCTTCCCCTTGTTTTTATGTTTCATGGTGATGGCCGAATAAGGCAAGAAGCTCTTCGCAATTTGAAAGGCCCACTACCCACGTCCGCCAATGTCTATGGGCTGTCCTGGCGCTTAAACGATTGGGTGCCTCAGGTGAACCAAGCAGCATATGGGGCATTTGAACGAACCATGCCGCAAACATCTGCGGAGGTTATCGTTCCTGCGCTCATCGCGATCTTGCCCCACATCAATAGTTGGGGGCGTTGGCCCCCTGAAGGACCCAAGGCAATCAATAGCCTTCTCAGTAGGCCGGATGTTGCGGCGAAACTATTGGGGTTGATCAGCACGACAAGGGAGCCTCGTTTAGGCGAGATCTTTCGCGAACTTTCCCGTAACGATTGGATCGATCAGCATATCCATCATGTGTTTTTGACCGCACCACTCCCGCATATCCGCACAATGGCGCTCGATATACTTCTTTCACAAAGGGCACGTTGGCCGACAGGCAAAACAGTTAAGGTTTGGATCGACCGTTCGATGGGGCAATATCGAACTGAACGAGTTTTCTGCGAACGTAAATTGTCAATATCTGCCAACAAAATTGAACTCCTTTCCTCAGGCGCTTTGGATAATTCGGCTATGGTGCGTAGGCGTACAGCCGATGGATTGATCGCTCTCCGACATCATCGAGACCTAAGGGACGAATTGGATTCCATTGTTGGCATACTACAAAATGATCCGAATATTGGCGTTAGAAATAGAGTTGAATTTTACGTGCGGAAACAGGCGGAAACATAAGAGTTCAATAGTTTGGAGAGCGGACATTGGTCTTTAGTAGCGCAACGACCGTTTCTCCCGCACACCCGACCTTCACCCCTGCCATCCGCAATTCCCTCCTGATGCCAGACATCAGCTGTCTTGCGCTTTGGCCTCGTTCACATTGTAGCGCTTGAGTTCGACCTGTGGTGCCTCGACCCCGTAAAAGGCGGCCAGTTTGGAATAGTCTTTCAGATCGTCGATGTGGATCTGCAGACAATCTTGGGGGCAGGCTTGTGCGAGGGCTTCGAAGTAGCCCAGATGGCGGGCCCAAAGGCGGCGCAATTCTGTGGGGCGGCGCTCTGGTTCATCGACCCACAAGGTGTGACGTGGATAGGTTTTGGGGTGGCCCTCTTCCCAGCGGCGCACCGATGAAAACCACGAGTCCTCATCGCGGTGCACCCAGATGAATTTGCCCTGTGGCGCGATGGCTTTGCGCACAAACGGGTGAATGTGCACATGCCCCAGCGGAGCATCCGAAAAGACGTCGAATTTTTGCACATGCGGCGTGAAATCCGCCATCAGAACGCGCACGTCCTCGCCCCTGTTGTCCAGAAAATCCCGCGCCGATGTGGTGCCCCGCGCCAAAGTGTTCACCGCTTTGATCAAGTGGCGATATTCGCGCAGCAGCTTGCCGTGATAAAGCATGTCCGCCTCATGCACGCCCATGGTGATCAGCGCACGGCCCACCGATGTGGTCGCGGTTTTATAAGGCGATGCAACAAAGGTCACAGGGTGTTCGATGCAGGTGGCCTCGGGGTTGGCCACGTGCAGGGTTTTGCGTTTGAACGGCCAGATCATTTCGAAAACATCCACTGCACCCGCTGATAGCCTCGCGTCAAAGCAGGCCGCAGCGCAGGAAAGCGGGTGGCCATGGCTTTCGCCCCTTCAATCATTCGCGCCTCGGCCTTGTGGCGCAGGGTCACAGGTTGCTCGGGGCGGGGTTGGGTGCGCTGTTTGCCAAATTTGGAGATCACCTCGGAATAGAACGGGGTCTGGATCAGCGCCTGCCAGTAGTACTGCGCGCGTGGCACCGGCACGGCATTCCACGGCTTGTAATCCCCTGCGGCGTAATGGGTCACAAAGGGGGCTTTGCGCGCCGCCATTGCAGCCGCAAAATTGGGGGCGGGGACGCGGTCATATCCTGATCCGACAGTGTTGAATACATTATAGCGCCCGTCCAGCACCAACAGGCGGTCTTTGAAATGGCGGTTCAGAATATCCTGATCGCGGAACAGATAGCGCCCCGCCACGGCCTCCTGGAACAGAGCCTGACCGGTGGCGTGCACATCCATCGCCTTGAAGTTCAACAGCATCAGCCCCGCGTTGAAATACCGCCCGATCTGGGCATCGCTCAGCCCCAAGCGATCGCGGTGATACGCATAAAGGTCCGGCACATCCGGATCGCGCGTCGGGGTCGGGCCTGTCAGAGTGCGGGTCATGATGTAATCTGTCACCGCTGCAATCTGGGCATCGCCCATGTCGATGTCAAACACCTCACAGACGTCCCCGTGGAAAATCATATCCACATCCACATACAGCAATCGCTCCAGACTGGGGAGCAGTTCAAACAGCAAAAAGCGGTTGTAAGTGGCATTGGAGGGCGCGCGGCTGGACGAGCGGTAACTGGCATCAAACGCCCCGCGCACATTCAGCGGATGCAGTTGGGCGTTGGGGTGGCTGGACACGACCTCTTCGAGCTGGCCCATCCCGTGCACCCCGATATCGGAGTAAAGGAAAAACAGGTTCATCTGACGCGCAGGGTCGGCCCGGGTCAGCATCGATTGCAGCATCGCGGCCGTGTGGGGCAAATAGGCCCGGTCCGCCGAAAAGGCGATGTTCACATGGGCCGGGCCGTTCATACGCTCATCGGCCACATAGGGGGTCAGCAACGCCTGCGAAGAGTTCACAATCGCGACCTCATGCACCCGCAGCCCTGCGTCCTCGGCCTGCAAGTGATGGACATAGACCGTCATCAAACGCTCGGCCACAAAACCAAGGTAGCGACACTGGCGCGGACTGTACCAGGAGCGGTCCACATCCGCGCCCTCAAGCTTGCCCAGGATGTCGAACAGCCACGCACAATAACGATCCATCAGATCGCGGCGCATCACGAACATATTGCCCAAACGCACCCCGTTCTGCTGGCTGACCGTGTCAAAGCTGCCCAGATAGTCGGGGTGGTCGGCCGCAATGATGTCGCGGGTCAGATCAAGATCGGCAGGGGCGTGGTTCTTGCGGTAATTCTCTTGAAGGGTGCGGCCCATGACGTGCATCCGAGGGACCACCAGATCATAGGATCCGCCCTGATCCGCCAGCCAGCTTTCGGCACTCTGCACCCATGTGGGAATGTCAAAACGGGAGGGATAAAGTTCCGCGCCCGTGCCCTCGAACTGGCCATCAAAATCCAGCACACGGCGATAATGCATCAATCCGATGTGGGTGCTTTCGGTGTCGTTCTTCCACGCCCAATACAAGGCCGTGAGCTCGCAATACTCACGGTTCTGGCCAGAAATATGATCGCCGGTGTCATCCCCGATCATGCCCTCCAAAGGGGCGGCGGCCTGTGCGCGGCCCACATGAATGGGGCGTACGGACTGGCTTTGCAACAGGGGGGACGGCTTGTGATAGGCGGTGTAAATAGCAGGTGTCACGATGCGCAGGTTCGCTTCTTTATGATGCCACAGGGCTTCGGGCGGCGGTATCGTTTTGAGGGAAGCTTGTCAACGAAAGCGCAGGGGAAAGTACAGGGGAAAGCGCGGCAGAAAAAAGCACAAATCCCCACTATATTTACATAACTACCATTACACGTATCATTCGCGCACATTGGCACATTCTAAACTGGGTTGCGACAAATCCCCTATCTTGCTGAAGACGGACCGAACTGAAGGCGCGGCTGCGATCCGCCACAAAGCCCGCGGCAAAGCTCCGAACAACAAACTCCATTTTGCATCCCGGCAGCGCCGGGCGATTTCAGGTTTATTCTTGCGGGCAATAAAGGCGGTGTAGAACCGTGATGACCTCCACGGCCTCGGCCCCTTTCACCGAATAATAGATGGTTTGACCATCACGCCTGGTTTCCACCAATTCAGCGTCACGGAGCTTTTTAAGGTGATGCGACATCGCCGGCTGCGAAAGACCTGCACTGGCGGCAAGACTGAGCACGCTTTGTTCACCGTCTAGCAAAATGCACATCAGACGCAGGCGCACGGGTTGCGACAGCATCTCCATGAGCTTGGCGGCTTCTGCGATTTTGGGCTCGAGTGCGGTGATGTCCAACATTGGGCAAATTGTCTCTTGTGAATTTACGAACACTTATATAAACGACTGCAAATATAAGAGCAAGCGCGTTGATGTGAAAATGCGCCGAAAACGACGACAACACGATAAGGAGTTACACGGTGGAAACTGATTTTACCCCCTTTGCATCATTGCTTGGTGGCGCGCTCATTGGCCTTTCTGCCGTTGTGCTATTGGCCACCCACGGACGGATTGCAGGCATCAGTGGCATTGTATCACGGGTATTGCCGCCTTCAGTCGACAAGGCCGGATTGCCACAGGGGGTCATATTCGTGATTGGCCTCCTGCTTGCCGCCCCTCTTTGGATGCTGTTCACCGGCGCCGCGCCTGTGCAAGTGGTTTCAAACAACGGACCGTTGCTTGTGATTGCGGGCCTCTTGGTCGGGTTCGGTTCGGTCATGGGCAACGGCTGCACCAGTGGCCACGGCGTATGCGGCATTTCACGCGGTTCTGCGCGCTCAATTGCGGCGACACTGACATTTATGGCCACTGCATTTGTGACCGTTTTTGTCCTGCGCCACATCGTGGGGGGCTAAGATCATGCATATTTTCAGCACATTATGCGCAGGGCTGTTGTTCGGGACCGGACTCATCCTGTCAGGCATGGCGAACCCTGCAAAAGTCCAGAACTTCCTTGATCTGTTGGGAACATGGGACCCCAGTCTTGCCTTCGTTATGGGCGGCGCGATCATGGTGACGATGCCGGGGTTTTGGCTGGTTCAGAAACGCGCAACGCCGCTGTTTCATGACGTGTTCCATCTGCCAACGCGCACTGATTTTGATGCAAGGCTTGTCGTCGGGGCCGCCACCTTTGGCGTAGGTTGGGGGTTGGGGAGCTTTTGCCCGGGACCGGCATTGACGGCATTGCCATTGGCCGCCACCGGCACACTTTGGTTCGTGCCAGCGATGCTGGCTGGCATGGTCGCCGCAAAGTACACGACAACGTCACGCCCCGCCCCCCGTCCCGTTTGAACACAAAGGGGCGTTTGCGGGAGGGTTCTGAATACCTACTGTCCGCAAACAAACTTAGAGGCTAAAGTAGACTTCATAAAATCGCGGAAGTCTTAAAAGTAGGCGATTATTCAGATGCTGACAGTGTCCGCTTTAAGTAGTCGTCTAACATCCTACTGAATGCCTTGATGGTAGGCGACACCAGTCTTCGGCTAGGCGTAACAATCATGATATCCGATGGGTCCGCTTGTTGCCACTCTGGCAAAACCTGAACTATTTCGCCTTCTGCGAGGTCGCGGCGCACATCCCATGATGACTTGAGCGCTATACCCAAACCTGCCTTGCACATCGTCAAAAGCACATCACCTGCAACCGCTCTTAACCGCGCTTTGGGACGTGCGACATGCGTGGTCATATCTGATTTCATAAGTTTCCAGCTTAGTGTGCGCCCCAAAAATAGCCCGCTATGTGCATCCAGATCTGTTACAGATTTGACCTGATCAAAACGTGCCAGATAAGCAGGGGCTGCCACAAGAATGCGCCGGTTCTCTACAATCCGGCGGATAAAATGATGATCGGGGGATTGCGTTCCGACGCACACACTTAGGTCGATTTTGTCTCGTTCCAGATTCTGGACAAGATCGGTGAAATGAAGATCTATCGAAACGTTTGGATGAGTCGTTAGAAATTGTGCAACAGCTTGTGCAATGAGTGTTTCACCAAGTCTGGACGGTGCCGAGATAACCAGATGACCGCTTAAGCTTCCATTCTCACCATCTTTATTTACGAAACTTGCGGCCGCATCGGTCAGCGCGCGCCCTTCAAATAGTTTACGCGTGCCGCTGGCTGTTAGAAACAGCCCTGTTGGAGCACGGTTAAACAGCCTGTCGTTGAGATGGTTTTCAAGCCGGTCAAGGCGACGCGCAATGCTTGATGGCGCCTGCCCTCTCAGTCGTCCGACTTTTGAAAAACTGCCATGCTCTGCCAGCTCCTGCATGAGGATCAGATCACCAATTAGGTCCATTTTCGCCTCTCAGAATTACGCACGATGCTTTGCGTTTTATGCAAAGGAGTACCGCATTAAGCGTATCTTCTCGAAAGCTCCAAAACAAGTGAATGTGGTTTTAAGTTTCAACCCAGGAGATAAAAATGAGCAAGCATGACTTCAATTTCGCAACAGACAAAGCGGTTTCTGCCGAGTCTCACGATGAATATCTTTCCTTGTACTGGCAGGATGGCGGTGTTTCACGGTTCCACTACCAATGGCTAAGAGACAACTGCCGCTCGGTCGAGCGTTTTGATCCCGCAACGCAAGAGCGCAAAGCCTTGACCGAAACGATCCCCGGCGATCTGCGCTCAAATGCAATTCGAATTGGCGAAGATGATATTCGCATCACGTGGTCGGACGGGGCGGCAGATAGCCACTTTTATGCGACGTGGCTTAAGAACAACGCGTATGACGTAACAGCCGGCCCCTCTCAGTCACGTCAACACCAGTGGGGTTCTGAATATGCCAGTTCTTTGCAAAGCTTTGGGTACAAGGATGTCATGGCAGATGACGTCATCGCCGCTACGATGGTTGACGCATTCGAAAAATGGGGGCTCATCCGCTTGACTGGCGCGCCAACCGATGACCGCGAAGTCGAACGCTTTGCCGATCGTCTGGCTTATGTGCGCGAAATTGCGTTTGACCGTGTGGCGAATATTAAAGTGAGCGTCGATCCCTACACGCTGGGTTTCACCAATTCTTCATTGCCGATGCACACGGATTGTTCGGGCTATTCATGGCCCCCGAATGTCATGGTGTTTCACTGTATCCAGAATGAAGTTGCCGGTGGCGCATCCCAATACGTGGACGGAGCAAAGGTTATCGCCCAGTTGCGAAAATCCAACCCTGATGCGCTTCGTATTCTGACAGAGCATGATGTCGAATTTCGACTGTGGTCAAAGCAAGCTGATACGCTGTCACAATATCCACCCGTGATGCTGGATCAGGCTGGTGATCTTGCTTTGTTGCGTTATGCGAACTGGACGGTGCAACCGCTTAAGACTGTCCCCTTTGATACGGTACCACGCTGGTATGATGCATGGCGGGCTTTGGCAGAGCTGGTCAATGCCCCGGAAAACCGGCTGTCGCATCGCTGCGAACCTGGTGAGATGCTCTTGATCAACAATCACCGCGTGTTGCACGGTCGGGATGCGTTTGATGATGGCGAAGGCATCCGGCATTTTCAGCAAGTCTACATGGAGCTTGATGATCTGTCCGGTTTTCGCAGAATTGTGCAAGGCGAAGGGGGTGTGAAATGATGTCGCGTCTCCTTGGGATACCTCTTTTGTGCGGCGTGTTTGTCGTGCTTTGGAGTTCAGGATTTGTCGGGGCCAAATTTGGCCTCGACTACGCCGGAACCTTCACAATATTGTTCTGGCGTTATCTTTTGGTAACTGCGGTTCTTGCCGTCATGGTGACGGTTGCCAGACAGTGGCAACCGCTGGCCCGCAAAGTTGTCATGCGCCATATGGTTGTCGGTGCTCTGGCGCATGCCGGGTGGTTGGCCGCAGTTCTTGGTGCGATTGATTTGGGGCTATCAGCGGGGCTCGCCGCGTTTATCACTGCATTGCAGCCCATCATAACCGGCGCATTTTCAGCACGCGTCACAGGCGAAAATGTATCACGACAGGAATGGGTGGGACTATTCCTGGGGCTGGTTGCTGTTGCAGTTGTCATTGGTAGTGGCATTTCACTTGGCGGATCTGTTTTGGCCCACGTTCTTCCATTTCTTGCAGTCATATCCATTACGATAGGGTCATTAATTGACCGCAGCGCCACGCTTAGCGACGAGCAAGCTGCGCCAATTCTGCTCGTAACGTTTTTGCACTGCATGGTCTCACTTCTCGTTCTTGCTCCGATGGCTATTGGATTTGAAGGACTACAAGCTGAGTGGAACGGAAACTTAATTTTCGCTATTGTGTGGTTGGCTCTGGTCGTATCCTTGGCAGCGTATGGTTTGATGTTCGTACTTTTACGGAAGCTACCAGCAGCAAAAGTTGCAAGCCTGACCTATCTTTCCCCACCAGTCACAATGGTTATGGCATGGCTGATGTTTGGCGAAGTGTTATCTACGACCGGCCTGATCGGACTTGGAATTGCTGCGGCGTCTGTTGGTCTGACATTGACCGCACGCCAGACCAAGCCGCCAACCAAGGTGAAGCAATGCAGGTCTTGCGCAAATTATGGTCAGTGTACCGGGCCGTTACAGCCTGCTGAGTAAGCAGCGTGTCATCGCTTCAAAGCAAGGGCCACACCTCAATATGTGGCCCTTTTTTGCGTAATTTTTTAAACTCAAGTGGATTGAACGTGTATCAGTGCCCTTCTCAAAAACCACCCTTTGGGCTAGCAGCCGTTCGTGCGGATCGCGGCGAAAGTGTCAAAAGAGCCCAAACTACCGGATGCTGCATGAGATACCAATGTCCGCAATTAAAGTTGAACAACTTGTCGTTGGCCACTAGGTTTGGTGCATGTCCTATCTTGTTACCTCCGTCGCGCTTTTGCTGGCTGCGAATGCCTTGATCGCATTCGGGGTCGCGTTCTATTGGCAGGCAAGAGTCATCTTTACCTTGTTGGGAACCTCGGACTGGGCTGGTGTGCCCAGCCCATGGAAGGATCTGGCCAACCCAAATGGCGTCAACAACACCTTTGGTCGTTTCACTGCAGGTGAGATTTATCCCGAGTTACGGCGAAAGTGGGCAAAAGCTATCGGATACGTTGCGGTGAGTTTCTTGACGTTATTTTTAGTGGTCGGTTTCTTAGAAATCTTCGTGCCAGAGTACCTTCTCTGAAGTGAACTCGGTAAGGCACAGCTATCAAAACAGCCCATTGTGCGGGATGCTGCAAGATGTACGAAGGGCCTCTTTTCGTTCATGGGCCATATCAAAGGCGTGAAAACTCGCGGATCAAATCGCTGGCTTCTGGCCGCGAAACTTGATGGCGGTAGCGCAGCGCAGTCACGTTGCGGGCGATCTCGACATCATCGATTGGGAGAGATGTAAGGTTGTTATCGTCTGGGATTGCGGTCTGGGGAAGGAGGACTGCTCCGGAACCTCGCCGCGCGAGTTCGATCAGCCAGTCTACACGGTTGGAACGATACGCAGCGTAGAGAGCAAAACCATGGTCGGCGCAGGTGCCATGAAGGGTGTCGCGCATCTCACAGTTTGGGCGATCCAGCATTGTGGTATCGGCCAAATCCGCAAGCGAGACGGACGTTGACCTTGTAAGCGGGTGATCTTTGGCGACCACAACTTGATATGTTTCGCGATAGAGAGGGTCTATGCGATACAACTCATCACTTACGTCCTCAGCCGTGATGACAATATCAAAACCCCCATCGCGAAGCCCGGTCAACAAGGCGTCGAATGACGCAACAATTAGCTCAATCTCGGCTTGCGGAAGGCGCACGCGGAACCTTTCTACTGCGTCTGCAATCTTCCTTTGACCAATGGTTTCGCCGATGCCAACGCTGATGGGAACCCTCTCGAGCCGTGTGTGTCGTACTGCTTCCGCTTTGGCCTCGCGCGTTTCGGTATGAACCCTTTCAAGCCTTGGCCGCATGAGTTTTCCAAGCGGCGTCAGGCGGCACCCGGCACGGTCTCGAATAAACAATGCATCGCCCAATTCCTCTTCTAGCTTCTTGATTGCCGCCGTGAGGGAAGGTTGCGAAACGTTGGACGCGCTTGCCGCATGTGTGAAGTTGCGATGCTCACAAACAGCCAAAAAGTAGCGAACCTGATTCATTTCCATATGCATCTCCTACTAAGCAATCTCATCGGCCTGATTACCATAGTCAATGCCTATCGAAGTATAGAATCTCGGGATTGGAGTTGCGCACGCTGCTCATGGGACAAGGGCTCATCGGAATCTAAACGATGAACCCAGCCTCAGGAGGCAACCATGAACACTCACATCACTCACACACTCTCAGCCCTCGCTTTGATCGCAACAACTTCAATCGCAAACGCACAGGAAAACGTCATGACCGATCACACCGCCAGCTTTATTGAAATGCCAGCCGCCGCTGGTCAAACAGATGCCTTTGCCGAGTTCCTGGCAGGGGCCGCCCCGCTTGTGAAAGAAACCGAGCCAGGCACCGAAACTTGGTTTGCATTGCAAGCTGGCAATTCACTGGCGATCTTTGACATTTTCGAAGATGAAAACGCCCGCAACGCGCACTTCTCTGGTGTTGTTGCCGGAGCGCTGAACGCAAACGCTGACAGGTTGGTCGACGGTGGTTGGGATGCAGGTGTTGTCGCCAATATCAACAACTCGGACGTTCTTTCCGCCAAAGCGCCTGTGGACCTCTACAGTGCAACGACTGCGACTTACATTAAGCTTGAAGCAGCGCCAGGGCAGGCTGAAAATCTGGCGGCCTTGTTGACCGCTGCTGGCCCGATCGTTGCAGACACAGAACCCAAGACTTTGTTCTGGGCCGCCCTGCAGATTGATGAGAACAACTTTGCAATCTTTGACATCTTTGCCAACAACACAGGCCGCGAAGCCCACTTTGGTGGTCAAGTCGCTGGCTTGCTGAATGAACGAGCTTCGGTTCTTGTCGCAGGTGGCTGGGACGACGGAGTGGTCGCCAACATTAGCAACTTCGACATCCTTGCGATTAAATAAGAAGGACAAAGCACTTTCAGTGCGCCCGGTGTCTCAGGCACCGGGCGTTTACTGTTTTGAGCAACGTTTGTTCTCTGCGTCGAAGCGGACATTTCTTATCGTTGAGCGAACGTCGC